>CAWIWD010000012.1:0-179039 GCA_963839785.1 uncultured Nitrospiraceae bacterium | reverse complement strand
TGGGTGCAATCCAGCATGGCCCGCGCCATCTGTTTGGAGAAGAGTAAGCTGATAAAGGCGCCGCCGAAGCCGATCACGAGGGACCAGACCAGCAGCTCTTGGCTGAAGGCCCCGCGGACATCGATGCCGAACGACGGCAAAACCACGTTCACCAATACCCTGACGGTAATCGATAGCGTCAAGTAGATCAGCACGTTCGCAATCAGAAGTAGCCCGATACCCTTCAACGACTTCATGTATATCCTCCTTAAACGCCCGTTCTCCGCACTCCTTCATACTACGGAAAGAAACGGACAGTGGATGTCATTATACCGAATGCCAGGCCTCGTGTGCTGTCGGAAGGCAGTCACACAGGGCAATTCGAGTTACAGGAAGGCAGATAATACCATGTTGCCATCAGTCAAGGCAGGACCACAACGTCTACCGAGGCATCCGATAAATATTCATGCCAGCGCCATAAGCAAGCTCTGCTGGTCTGGTGGTCGGTTGACCCGCTTTGCCCCTTCTGTTAAAAAAGACGAATGAATGCAGCCATTTTTTCTCTTCGCAGGAGCATGCTTGCTGCGCTGCTGCTGTGGCCTGGGCTCGCAATAGGCGGCTGATCAGGCGCCCCAAGTCCCCCCACTACAGGTACCGGTCGATCAGCTGGATGGCATTCAACGAGCCACCATCATTTTGGACAGCTACTCCTACACGCCTAGTCATCTGATCGTCCAGGCAGGAAAGCCCGTCGAGCTGATCTTGACCAGCATCACGACCATCACTCCGCATAACTTCCTTTTAAAAGGTGGCGACGCAGGGTTGTCGATCGAGCGAGATGTGGGGTCTGGCCGAACCGTCACCGTACAATTCACGCCCACAAAACCCGGCACCTATACCTTCTATTGCGACAAGAAATTGCTGTTCTTCCCAAGCCACCAATAAAAAGGCATGGAAGGCACATTGGAAGTCAGATAAGAAGGTTGCTCCACGTCTATCGACTCCGCAAGACACGAACTCCTTCACGGCATCCTCAAGCAGGTTTCCCGGTCTTTTTACCTGACCCTCAACGTGCTGCCGCGGGATGTGCGTGACCAGATGGGACTGGCCTATCTCTTCGCGCGTGCTGCCGACACTATCGCCGATACGGATCTGATCGATCGCGAACAACGGCTTCGATATCTCAGCGAATTTCGGGCGCAATTCACTGCTCCCAATGCGCGGCGAACGGATGTGCAAGCGATCCAGTCGGCGCTCGGTCCCCATCAAACGAATTCTGCCGAACGTGTGCTGCTGCAGCGCCTCGAAGAGTGTTTGGTCATGTATGATGGGTTCGATCCAGGCGACCAAGAGCGGATTCGATGGCTGATGAGCGTATTGCCGGACGGGATGACGATGGACCTGACCCGTTTCCGCGGCGAGTCAGCGCAGGATTCACGGCCCTTCACACGTTGGATGAGCTGGATCAGTACACCTATTACGTTGCCGGATGTGTCGGTGAATTCTGGACCCGGATGGTCTGTGCCCACCGACCTGCCATGGCGCGGTGGAATGTCACGCGCATGTCGGCTATTGGAGTGCGTTTCGGCAAGGGCCTACAACTCACCAATATTGTGAAGGATATTGCTCGGGATCTCCACCGTGGCCGCTGTTATGTACCGGAACCGCTCCTCCTCGAGGCAGGGCTCACACCCTAGGACCTGCTGAATAGAAGCAACCTGCCGAAGTTTAGGCCGGTCCTGAATCGACTGATCAAACTCGCCATGGAACATCTAGACCAGGGGTGGATGTACACGATGGCGCTGCCACGTTCAGAAATCCGTCAGCGATTGGCCTGCATGTGGCCGATTTTGCTGGCCGGAGAAACGTTGAAGCGCGTGGCGAGGGCTTCCGACCTGCTGGACCCAGCCGTCAATGTTAAAGCGCCGCGCTCCGTGGTCTATCGCGTGCTCGCGCTCACCACCCTCACCGGCGGCTGCGGCTATGTCGGCACGGCCTATTGGGGCCGTCTTCGGAAGCAAATCGTCTAGACTGCACTTTTCCCATTGTCCGCAGCGATTTATTTTTGTGAGGAGTCGTTGTCTTGAAAGTTTAGAGCGGAGAGAGAGTTATTTGTAATCTTGGGTAACCCGCACAGTTCATTGCGTCCTCGCTGATACCCATTGCGATAGCGTCCGTTTCGATTCTCGCACGGATACAAAAGCAAGCTTCATTCCGGAGACTCTTGGCGGGCGACATAGAGACACGGTCACGTCGGCGTGCTCATGGCACGATCGATACGCCCGCCAGGGAGGGGGCTGCGAGATGCTCGGTGGGCCTGTCACGTCTGGTTGTGCGTACCCAGAGGAGCAGATCTGTATGCGGCCGGTGCCTTCGCATGTTGGGCAGACTGGAGAAATTCGAGGCTGATTTGCAACTCGATCTCAGTTTCGATTCTGGAATGACCACCGTCGCGCTAGCGACTAAATAGCCCATTTATTCACTGCGGGAGACAGCAGGTCGTGGCGAGTCTGTTCCGTTCGGTATGGTGCACTCTACCCTGTCGACATCTTCTGCGGCCTGTATGCGGAAGCTGAGTGAGGTACATTTCTTTCGTCCGTCTCTCTCAGGGGTCGCTTGGCGTTCCCACACTGCGTGAGTTCTGCGAGGGATCCTTCTTGAAACGCCGCGCGTTGCGGAAGCACAGGGAACCTGCCAGGTGGCCCCCTCTACTTCTTCTGTGGCCCCAGCAGTTTCTCGCCCTTCTTGAAGACCGCATAAATTGCCTGCGATGGGCAGGCGTCCAAACATAACCGGCAGCTTTCAAGGCAACGGGAAGGGTCGAACTTATAGGGCGGCGTCGAGAGCCACGCGCTGGTCGGGCAAATGGGGACGCAAATAGCTTGATGGGTGCAACGATCGGGATGACGGACGAGATGATCGCGAATGACCAGCATGGGCTTGACTCCTTCGAAGAGACCTTGCGAGAAGATCTCAAACATGTTTCTTTCGGGCAGACTGCTCACTTCCACTCCTCGACCAGGTCTCTCAGCCGGTCCTTCAATTCCGGGATCTGTTCCATGTTATTGCGGATCGCCCCGAGAATATTTTCCAGCCGCGCCGAGCGTTGGGCCTCTTTATCTTTCTTCACCAGCTGATCATACCCGACGTAGGCCTCGCGGTGTCGTGGGTTCGAGGTAACGGCGGCTTGCTTGCAGGGCTTCGCCCAATTCGTAGGGTTCGGCCGTCAATGGCGGGGCGACGATCAATGAACCGTCTGTGAAGACCACGGCCGCAGCTCCGGCCTTGCTCTTGAGTGGCGTGACGGCTTCAATGGTTTTTCCGACAAGCTGCTCCCAATGGTGAAGCAAGCCTGGAAACGCTTTGATGTAGGCCACCTTTTCCATATTGGCCTTCCATTTTTCGTCGGCTGGCATAAAGACCTCGCGAGATGGAACGGGTGGTGCTGGATTCACACTTTCAATGGAGAAAGGAGCGGGGAGGACTGATCGGGCATGAGGAGTCGTTCGACGAGTTCTCCCTTTACGATGTGACGCTCCATGATTTCCTTCACGTCCGCCTCGGAGGTGACGCGGTACCACACGCCTTCGGGATAGACCACCACGCTCGGCCCTTGGGCGCAATAATCGAGGCAGCCCGCTTTGTTCGCGCGAACGATCCCTTTGAGATTGAGTCGTTTCGCCTCTTGCTTGAAACAGGCGTGCAGGGCTTCAGAACCGAGCTTCGAGCAGCTGCCGCGCGGATCGTCGGGCTCCCGCTTGTTCGTACAGACGAAAATATGTCGCTGGTACCCTGTCATGCGATTCGTCCCGTCATTGCGGTTGGAGGTGAATGGTCATGCTCGAGTGTGAAATTGCTCGATCAACTGCTTGACGTCCGCGACGTTGAGAAGCGGCGAGCCGGCGGCCGCTGTGCCCGCGATGGCGGCAATCTCCTGGAGGCGCAGCTGCGCGCGCTGTTTCGCTTCCGGCTCCGACAGGGCCGAAGCCTGTCCTTTCATCAAGTTTGTCGAACTCGGCATGGATGTCTCGAAAATCGCGTTGCAGGTGTTTCATCATCGAGCAGGGATCGCAATACCACTTGGGACTTTGATCCGAAGCAGGCGAGAGGCGATCGTACGTGCGTCCGAAAAAATCCTTGCCCAGCGACTGCTTCATCAAGGGGGTGCCTGTGACGTGGCAGGCATTACAAGATCCGGCATCCATGCGCGAGGTGCTCCTCTGTAACGGAAGTGAATCGATAGAGCGCGGATCTTACCGCACTGATCTTTACCGTAGCAAGGTGAACATGTCCTCGTGACGCATCGGCGATCGGTGTGTTCCATGTATAATAAATTCAGCCGAAGAAACTGAGTGGAAGCTAAGGAGGCAGATGTGCTCATCGGCGTCCCTAAAGAAATCAAGGATCATGAGCATCGGGTAAGCGTGACGCCGGACGGCGTGCGCATGTTATGCGCATCAGGGCATCAGGTATTAGTGGAACCCTCAGCCGGACAAGGCAGCGGGTTCACAGACGAAGCCTATCGTCAGGCCGGCGCGCAGGTGGTCCGAGGTAAAGAGGAGGTGTTTCGACAGGCGGACCTGATCGTGAAGGTCAAGGAGCCGCAATTGTCTGAGTGCGCGCTGTTCCGCCCTGGCCAAGTCCTCTTTACATACTTGCATCTGGCATCCTTGCCGGATTTGACCAAGGCGCTTGTCGCTTCACGGATTACGGCCATTGCCTATGAAACTGTCGAGGCCAGAGACCACAGCCTTCCCATCTTACGGCCGATGAGCGAGATTGCCGGGCGATTGGCAGTTCAAGTGGGCGCCCACTATCTAGAGCAGGTGCACGGAGGGCGGGGGCTGTTGCTGGCCGGCGTTCCCGGTGTGCCTCCTGGTCATGTGGTGGTGCTTGGGGCGGGAGTGGTGGGTACGTCGGCAGTCAGGATTGCCGTCGGCATGGGAGCGACGGGTCACTGTCATCAACTTGGATCTTGACCGCTTGCGAGCGCTCGATGATTTGTACGGCGGGCGCATCACCACCTGTGCCGCCACGCAATCGGCGATCGAACGCGCCCTTCTCCGATGCCGATCTTGTGATCGGCGCAGTGCTGGTGCCTGGAGCGCGCGCACCCAAGGTTATCTCGCGCGACGCCGTGTCAAAGATGAAGCCCGGTTCTGTTTTCGTGGATGTCGCAGTCGACCAGGGCGGGTGCAGCGAAACGACGAGGCCTACGACTCATTCGGATCCTGTGTATGTCGTGGACGGTGTGCTTCACTATTGCGTGACGAACATGCCCGGCATCGTTCCTCACACCTCTACGCTGGCCTTGACCAACACCACCCTGCCTTACCTTGTCCGACTCGCTTCGGACGGTGTCGAGCAAGCGATTCATTCGGATCCCGGTTTGGCTAAAGGTGTGAATGTGATGGACGGCACAGTCACCTGCCAAGCTGTGGCGGAAGCACATGGCTTGCGTTTTACCCCCCTGTTGTAAGACAATCCACAACGCATGCTCGGTTCTGCCCGGTCGGGGCGTAGCGCAGCCCGGTAGCGCACTGCGTTCGGGACGCAGGGGTCGGAGGTTCAAATCCTCTCGCCCCGACCAAACCGCATACTACCTCAATGCGTGCGGGGATACCCACTTCATTAACATCTCTCCAATACACGCGTGGCTTGCACGGGTTGATGCGCAGGTCGGATGCTCCGTCATCATGCATCTTATCCCCGCGTCTCGTGTCTTCGCTACGCGTGGTTTCTACGTTCGAATTATCCGACGCATCAGGTTGTGAGAGCGACGTCGAGATGCGTTGCGATAGTGAGTGAGAATGCTCGCGCGCTTATGCTCCGCCTTTGATCGTCCGATATATGTTCTACAAACAGAGTGCGATGATGCCGCATAAACTTGTAAATCGCGTGACGATGTATGGGAGCTGTGAGAGTATCCTGTTCTGGGCGCCTCGCATGCCGGTGCCGGTTGTGCAATCACGGAGAGGCCGCGAGAGATGACCAAGACCGACGCTTCAGTGCGTGCAAAAATGCTGGTGAGTGGGCATGTGCAGGGAGTTGGCTATCGTGCCTTCGCCTGCCGTGCGGCAGTCTCGCGTGGATTGACCGGTGGAGTCGAGAATCTCGATAGCGGACAGGTGGCTCTGGAAGTCGAAGGGACCAAAGCAGGCGCTTGAAGAATTGTTAGCGGATCTCAAAAAAGGGCCGGTCGGAGCACGCGTATCGCAAGTCCAAGTGGAGTGGAGTCACGCCACGGGCCGCCATCACGATTTCACGATTTGGTAGCAGGTCACGAATTTATGGCTCGACGCATAACAGTTCGTCATGGTGCAGAGATGAATCCCTCCCCCTCGGTTCGCCGCCCGCGCGCCGCGCGTGATGAAGACGATGCCGACGCCGAATCCGCAGGAAGGATCTGAGGCGGAACCGTCAGCGAGCGGAGAGTCGTCCTGCGGAATCCGGGCGGGCTGAAGGCCTTGACACGATCAAGAGTTACCTGCGTGAAGTGCGCAAGTCGACCCTCCTGAATTTTAAACAGGAACAATCGTTGGGCAAACGCGTCATGGCCGGCGACGAAGCCGCTCGCCAGGAAATGATCGAGGCCAATCTCCGACTGGTGATCAGCATTGGAAAGCGCTACATGAACCGGGGCTTTCCCTTTGCCGATATCGTCGAAGAAGGCAATCTTGGCCTGATCAAAGCGGTGGAGAAGTTCAACTATAAGCGCGGGTTCCGCTTCAGTACCTATGCCTCCTGGTGGATTCGTCAATTTATCGAACGCGCCATCATCAATCAGGGCAAACTGGTTCGGTTGCCGGTCCATGTCGTGGAGCGATTGAACCGGTACCTAGGCAAGGTCGAGCAATTGGTGCATGAGCTGGGACGGGAGCCCCGGACCGAGGAAGTGGCCGCCAAACTGAAAACCAGCGAGGCAGAAGTCGATGATCTCAAACAATTGGTCCGCACGACCTGCTCGCTCGACAGCCCGATCAGCGACCGTCAAGACACATTTCTGCGGGATGTGATCGAAGACCCGCTCTGCCTCACGCCGGCGGAGACGACCGAAGGGGTCATGCGGCGGGCGGAGCTCATGGCGTGGGTGAAGGAGTTGCCTGAAAAAGAGCGCACGGTGATTCTGGCGCGATTTGGACTTGACGGAGCCGAGTCGCGGACGTTAGAAGAGATCGGCCGTGAGATGGGACTGACTCGCGAGCGAGTCCGCCAGATCGAAACGGCCGCACTGGTGCAGGCTTCGCGGAATCATCGAACGGAAAACTATGAAGCGGGCGGATCTCCTATGAGAACGTCCCGATTCCGAATCGCCCCCATGAACTACAAAGCTCTCATCCGAGAAGTTCCCAACTTTCCTAAGCCCGGCATTCTTTTCTACGACATCACCACCCTTCTCAAGGACCCCCAGGCTTTCCGGACGATCGCCGACGAGCTTGCGGCACGTTACCAGGGACAAGGCATTGCGAAAGTGATCGGGATCGAGTCGCGGGGCTTCATCATGGGCGGGACATTGGCCGCTCGCCTCGGCGCCGGCTTCGTTCCCGTGCGAAAGCCAGGGAAACTGCCGGCCGATATCTTTGAAGTGAAATATAATCTTGAATATGGATCTAACGCGCTGGCGATCCATCGCGATGCCGTGGCGATCGGGGAACGCGTGCTTATCGTGGACGACCTGCTGGCCACTGGTGGAACGGCGGCGGCCACTGTGCACCTGATCCGACAACTCGGCGGTAACATCGCAGGGCTGGATTTTCTCGTTGAGCTCAAAAGCCTGAACGGACGCGACCGGCTCATAGGTCACGAGGTGCATTCGATGATCATTTATCCATAAGTCCCCAAGACCTAGGGGAGTCAGGCACTTGCTCAAACCGATCTGTAGCGTGATATACCAGCCAAACTTTTTCGCCTTGCACTCATCACGAAAGGGTATGAGAATCTATGGCGACGAAAGTCCATGCGAAGAAAAAAACACCAACGACGAAAGTAAAAGCCCTCGCTCCTGAGAAGCCTGTTAAAAAAGAGCGACCGGCTCCGGTAACCTCTATGACTCAAAAAGACGAAGACAGTGTAGCCGCGCGTGTTGTCGCGGCCCTTACCCTGAAGGAAACGCCAAAAGAACGAGAAGAGCGCCAACATCGGCGTGAAGTTTTGCAACGAATGCTGCTTGGCAAGCGCCAGGAAATCATGCGCGAAATCGAGGGCAATCTCGGTCAATCCCTGACTGAAGATCAACAGCGCCGGTTGGAATCCGCCCGTGACGTGGGCGATCAAGCGCTCATGGACTTGGATCGCGAACTGGGTATCTCATTGATGGAGATGCGGAACCGGAAGCGCCAGGCGATCGACGAAGCCTTGATGCGGTTGAACGAGGGGACCTACGGGATTTGCGCAGAATGCGGCATTGAGGTCAGCGAAAAGCGCTTGGAAGCGGTGCCGTTCGCCAAGTTGTGCGTCCAATGCCAGTCTCGACAGGAACTTCTCGAAAAGATCGAAAAGGAAGAGGATCGCGACTAGTTCCTCGGACTGGTCGCCATACCTTCCGTTTTAGTGTGCGTGCTGCGCGGGTGCAGCGTTCATGACCTTCTCGCCGGTATCGTGATCCGCCCGTTCCTCTCCACTTCTTATGACTCTGGTCGCCCCGAAGGCAGTCGTGTTGCTGAGTGGTGGGTTAGATTCCACCGTGACTGCCGCCATAGCCCAGCGGGACGGATTTCGCATTTATTGTGTGACGATTTCGTACGGACAGCGCCATGCGGTTGAAGTGAATCGGGCACGGGCAGTCGCCCGAGCGTTACATGCGGCGAGCCATATTGTCGTCGAGGCTGATCTGAGAGCCGTTTGGAGGGTCGGCCCTCACCGCTGATGTCGAGGTTCCTAAGGATCGCACCCATGAAGAGCGGTCGGGGGCGATTCCCATTACCTATGTTCCAGCCCGCAATACCATTTTTCTGTCGCTGGCCTTGGCCTATGCCGAAACTCTCGATGCGCAGATGATCTACTTCGGAGCGAATGTATTAGACTATTCCGGCTATCCGGACTGTCGGCCTGAGTTTATCCGCGCCTTTGAAAACGTTGCGCGTGTGGGGACGAAAATGGGCGCCGAAGGTCGGGCGATCGAGGTGCGGGCACCTCTCCTCAAGCAATCCAAAGCGGAGATTGTACGATGTGGTCAGGAACTTCACGTTCCGTTCGAGCTCACTCATAGCTGTTACGACCCTGGAGAATACGGAATGGCATGCGGACGATGTGACAGTTGCCGCATTCGACGGGAGGGCTTTCGTCAAGCCGGAGTTGTGGACCCTATCTCCTATGCGATACCTTAACCGTAGCGATGCGCACACGCGACGGTACGGTGGCGGAATCTTTTGTCATCCCGATGCCGTTATTGGCGCCACTAGGCCATTGTCTGGAGAAATGCATCTATGACTCCTGAAGAGTTTTTCATGTACCTGATCATTGCGTTGGTGATCGCGGCACCCATAGGCGCACGAGTCTACCGGCGATTGACATTGAATCGCACTACGAGAATGCTGCGTGATCAGTTGAAGCAGTCACAGGCGAATCGCTCGTCAACGACGCCCCCGGAACCCCCACGATGAGGCGAATCATGCACAGTGATGTGAAAATGAACGTGTGGTGGCGCGGAGCCGGACTGGGTCTGTTGATGGCGGTGCTGTCATCCTGTGAATCGGGTGCCACCGATCCCGAGGCGGCTAAGCCTGCCGGGGCAAGCGCGGTGCCGGCAGAAGTCCAGATGGGTGAAGCGAAGTTCATCGCCCACTGCGCGGGCTGTCATGGCACTCGAGCTGTTGGGACGAAGCAAGGCCCTCCACTGGCGCATAAAATTTATGAACCGAATCATCACTCGGATGTCGCGTTCCAACGGGCTGCGGAGAACGGCGTCCGCGCTCACCATTGGGAGTTCGGCAACATGCCGAAGGTCGAAGGTGTGACGGCTGGAGACGTCGAGCATATCATTCGATATGTGCGATGGCTCCAGCGCGAGGCCGGGATCTACTAGCGACAACGCCTCCCTCCGGGATTCTGCTCCTTCATGGCCATTGTTCATACTCCAGCATGCTGGTTTGACAACATGATCATGCGGTTCGTAATGTATTCGCATCGGACACGCGCCTATCGAACTCGCGCGAGGCTGCGGGGCGTGACTCTGACCCGGTCTAACTACAGGAGGAATGTATGCGACAGGAAACCTGGTCCATGATGGGAATCATGGGAACAGTGGGCGCCCTGCTGTTCATGTCGGGCTGTGTGGCGATCGAGGCAGGCCACGAAGGGGTTTTAGTCGAACAACCGTTTTTCTTTGGTCATGGCGGAGTGGATCCTGTGCCCACGAAGACTGGTCGGGTGTGGGTGGCGCCGACCACGAAGGTCGTGGAGATCGACATTCGCCCGCTGCAATACTCTGAACATTTCGACATCATCTCGGCGGAGAATGCCCCCGTATCCTTTGATGCCTTCATGATCGCCCATATCCTGGAGGGACGATCGCCCGAGGTCATCAGCCGCTTCGGCGCCAACTGGTATCAGAATAATGTGAAGGAAGCCTTCCGCACCTTTGTTCGGGAAGAGGTTCAGCGATATCCGCTTTTTCAGCTGACGACCGACCCAACGACCAGGACGAAATTGCAGGATGCCATCGCGCGCGAGGTTCAGAGCAAGCTGATCGATAAGCAAAACATGCCGATCCGGCTCAACCGTGTCGTCGTCGGCAGCATCCTCCCGCCCAAGGGTGTGGTAGAGCAAACCACCCAAACCATCGTGCAGGAGCAACGGAAGATCACCATGGTTGAGTTTCAAAAAGCGGAGGAAGCGCGCGAAAAGGCCGAGAAGCAGCGTGGGATCGCAGACCGTGCCTATCGAGAATCATTGGGATTGACAGCCCCGGAATTTGTGGATTTACGCCGCATCGAGGTGCAAAAAGAAATCGTCCAGCATTCGCCGGCGGCCTTGACGGTCATTATGGGATTGGAGCGGTTCGGTATTAACCTGCCCTCTCCCGGTGCCGAACGATAATGCGTAAGAATGGAGCGTAAGCAAGTACTCATAAGGCTGAAAAGCGGGAATGGGATCGCTCTTCAGCTGGTTATTTCACGAGCCAGACGCGATAGGTTTTCGCATTGAGCGGTCTGGCCACCTTCAGCGTGCCGACTTCTCCCGGATTCATCACGTCTTCACCGGTGGTCGTTTTTCTGGCCGGGTGGCGCGTGCTCCGCAGCAGAATGCCCTGCTCATCGTAGAAATCCACCATCACGTCCGCCATTTCACGCAGTGTCCCCTGATAGGCCGTGCTAAGCCAATCGAGCCGTTTCAGAGCCTGGTAGGCGATGACGACCGTGCCGTCGGGATCTTCGCGAGTGCTAAGAATCTTTAACGCTCTATTTTGATCTACGGCGAGTTCATGTCCATCTGCTGCCTGAGCCATGAGGACGCGTTCCACATCATCTGGATGAAAGACTGCCTTTACCTTGCAGTACACCGTCCGGCCCTTTTCGCTTTGTTGCAAGATCTCCTGGCCGCTGGCGTGCCGTGCCGCCAACGTGTGAATGAGATCATGGAACAATTTGGAATCAACGATCGACGCCGTGCGTTCTCGCACCGCCGCCGTGGTGCTGATGGCCTGACGAAGGGCTTGTGAACAAGCAACCTGTTTCGCCTCCGCGATGGTTTCCGGTTCGTGATAGGCGTATCGATAATCACCGACAATGTCGATCGCGGGGCTTTCAGTAAAGGCCAGGCGTGGCGAGACGCAGGCTAGAGATTGAGCCACACAAGCCAAGATGATAGTCCTTGTGGACATGGTTCGCAGCGTGGTCATACATGCCACCTCCTGTTTTGTGCAGCCTCACCGGCCCCATTTCGGATGTCGAACCGGAGCGGGGTCTGATTATGCTACCACGCGTGGAGGCCTCGAGCAAAGCGACGCAGGGCCGAGGGAGCCTTGAAGGGCTCGATGATCGCTTAGTTTGGCAGCGACGCACTGTCTCCGCGCGATTGCTGACGACCACATACGGCGGGAAGCCGTGCTAGAGCCTTGTGACCAGGAGCCACTGCGTCCCGCATACGTGAGGGTGTAACAGAACGATGTGACAGAGAAAGCATGGGTTCAGTGGGCGTGTCACAGGCCCGTGTCTCAATCCTGGTGGGACCTCGCTCCTATATGGGAGCGTGCTCGGCAGCACCCTGCAGGTCAGGGCGGAAAGAGTTCGGCCCTGGTGAGAAACCCTAGGATGCCTTGACTTGATCGAGGTCTTCACTCACACTCTGACCTCACACTATGTACGATGGCACCGAGCAAGACCTGCTTCGCCTCCTCGCCTCGCGAGCCGGAATTTCCTCTGAGTTTCACGACATCGCGGGCATTCTTCACGTCACGAGCGACGAAACCACCCGAGCCATTTTGTCGGCAATGGGATTTCGTGTCGACTCCCGCGATGCGTTGGCGCAAGAACTGACCGACTGGGACGAGGCGGTCTGGCGACAGCCCTGCGACCCTATTCTCATCCTTCAGCAGGGGTACGACGATGTTTGGTGGGCACTGCGTCTATTGTTGGCGCCGGGAGACGAGCATCGGCTGGAGGTGTCGTGGCAACTGACCGATGAAAAAGGGACGATCATCCACCGTGCCGAAGCCGATCCACCCTTGGTCCCACAAGAGGAGTGGGTCGTAGCGGGCAGCCGTGCTGCGCGTTTTCAATTGCCGCTGTGTCCAGATTTGTCGCTCGGCTATTACGACCTATCGGTAGTGGCGCGAGCTGGGAAAAGTGTCATCAAGGGAGCGCTGCGCGTCGTGGTCGCTCCGTCGCACTGCTATGTGCCGGAGGGTATGGTCCAAGGCGGGCGAGTGTGGGGTCTCGCAGTGCAACTGTACTCGCTGCGATCTCAGGCAAATTGGGGTGTCGGCGACTTTTCAGATTTGTCTCGGTTGGTTGAATGGGCGGGGAAGGATTTGGGAGCCGGCATCATTGGATTGAACCCGCTACATGCGCTCAAAAACTCACGGCCGCACCATCTTAGCCCCTATTCGCCGACGAGCCGACTCTTCTTGAATGAACTCTATATCGATCTCGAATGTTTGCCTGAATACCATAGTTCGCCGGATGCGCAACGTCTACGAAGCAGTCCGGAGTTTCAAAAGGAACTGGAGCGGGTTCGCGAAGCCGACGGCGTGGATTCTGAGGCGGTCGTGAAAACCAAACGCACCATGCTGGATTTTGCCTACCGGCAGTTTCTCAAAGACAACTACACCGGCACTGAGCCTTCGTTGCAGGCGAACAGCGCACGTGGGTGGTTGTTGGAACGATTCATTCGCGATGAAGGTACTTCGCTGGAGCTGTTCGCGTTGTTTCAGGTGCTGGAGGAAGAGCGGCGTCTGATCGAATTAGCGCCGAAACTTTGGCCTGAGTGGCCCGAACAATATCGGTCTCCTGGTTCGCCGGCCCTAAGAGAATTCGCGAAACGCCATCGCAAGCGAGTCCGATTCTTTCAATATATGCAGTGGGTGGCGGCCGATCAACTCAGCGGCGCCAAAGCGCGCGCCGCCCAGGTCAATATGACCGTCGGTCTGTATCCCGATCTGGCGCTCGGCAGCGATCGCAACGGTGGTGAGGCGTGGATGCTGCAAGATGTTCTGGCGTTGGGCGCGGACTGCGGTGCCCCTCCGGACGCCTTCGCTCCGCAAGGTCAGAATTGGGGGTTCGCGCCGTTTCACCCGCTCCGGCTCAAGGCTACGGGCTATCGCTCTTTCGTAGAGCTGCTTCGAAAAACGCTCCGTCAAGGCGGAGCGGTTCGTATCGATCATGTGATGATGCTGTTTCGTTTGTTTTGGGTGCCCCGCGGATTAGCCGCCTCGGCGGGAGCCTATGTGCAATACCCAGCAGAAGACTTGTTGCGTCTACTTGCGCTGGAAAGTATGCGGGCTCAGACCCTGATCATCGGAGAGGATTTGGGTACAGTGCCGGACTACGTACGGGAGAAGCTCACGCAATACAAAATTTTGTCTTACCGCGTGTTCTACTTTGAGCGGAACTGGAATGACGAGGTCCTTTAATCCTCCTTCGGCCTACCCAGAGCAATCTTTAGCGGTCGTCACCACGCACGACCTTCCCACGCTGTCCGGCTATTGGGTGGGGGAGGACATCCGACTGCGAGCGAGTCTCGGCATGTATCCGAGTGAAGAGACTCGGCAGCAGGCAGAGGAAGAGCGGAGACGGGATAAGGGGCATATGCTCGCGGCTTTGCAGCGGGCGGGCTTGCTGCCGGCGGGAGTGACTGACCAGCTGGAGCAGGTGCCCGTGATGACGCCGGATCTCTGCCGGGCGATCCACATGTATCTGGCGACCTCCCGGGCCTGGATCGTCATGGCGAACCTTGACGATGTGATCGGCGAAGTGACCCAAATGAACCTACCCGGCACTCTCGATGCGTATCCGAATTGGTCTCGAAAGTTATCGCTGTCGCTGGAGAAGCTTCAACAGGATGCACGTGTGCAATTGCTCGCCGCGGCCGTGCGTGCTCTCCGTTCCCCTGCTGCCTCATAGGCCGTGGATTCTGCGCGGTCTGGAATCTCAATGAAGAGCCGGGAACAAGTCGTCCTCGCCATCGCCACGTTCTTATTCCTCCTCATCGTCTTGATGGAATGGATGTTCCCTCTCAACGTGGTGGGGGCATTCGGATTTGTGCTGCCCATTCTGCTGGTGGCGACCCTTCGCAGTCGCCGCCTCATGATTGTTACGCTGGGGCTGTGCGTGCTGGTCACATTTATCGGGCTTCTCCAACCGGGGAAAAAACGGGAGCGATTCACCGCCGTGGTATTCAATCGCACCATGGTGGTGTGTGTCTTGGTGGGAGTGGCCTATATCGGCGTGACGTGGGAGGAACGCAAAGCTCGTGAAGAGGCCGCTCGCGAAGCTCTGGCGACGCAAACGGAACATTTGCTCCGTGCCAATACGCAGCTGGTCGAGATCAAAGATACTCTCGCGCGGTCGGAACGGATGGCGGCGCTGGGGCAACTGGTGGCTTCGGTGGCGCATGAGGTAGGCACGCCGTTACATTCCATTGCATGGCATGTGCAAGCGTTGGCGGAAGAGACTGGAGTGACCGCCGAGATGCAGAAACGAATCGGTATCATTGATGAGCAGTTGAATCGCGTCGTGCGCATCATTCAAGATCTCCTGACGTCCACCAGGCAACGCAAGCCGGAGCCGACGTGGTATCCCGCTGAGCGGTTGATTGAGCCGGTTGTAGCATTGATCGAACCGGCCTATCATGCCAAAGGAGTCACACTGCAGGCCTCAGAAGCGCCTCCTGTGCTGGTGTGGGCGGATGCCGAAAAGATCCATCAAGTGCTGGTCAATCTCTTGACCAACGCCCTGGCTGCCACCACGGTGGGAGGGCATGTGACGGTGACTGTCGCGACTCGCACGGCCTCGACAGGGGAGAGGGAGCGAGCGTCCGCCATGGGCCAGTTCGATCTCGATACCATGGTCACGCTGGGGGTGTGCGATTCCGGTTGTGGCATGCCGCAGGAGGATATGGCGCGAGCGTTTCAGCCGTTCTTTACGACCAAGGCACTCGGAAAAGGAACCGGCTTGGGGTTGTTCCTCAGTCGAGAAGCGGTCGTCGCCCATGGGGGACAGCTGCTCCTGGAAAGCGAAGTGGGAGTCGGGACGACGGTGACCGTGGTGTTGCCTGGCCTGCGCTCGGACACTGCCTCGGTCTAGCAGACCAATGACAAAGGCTGCCCGCGACGACATCGGGAGCGCCACTGCCCTCACGTTCATCTTCGTGGAAGTTTGCAACGACGCAGGGATACTGAGTTTTATCCCTTGAATTTCCGGGGATCCAAAATGTTTCAATATTTCCGAGGAGACACAATCCGATGAGCCAGGCGAAACTTTTCGTGGTCGATGACGACGATGCCGCACGCGCGTTGTTGGCTGAGGCGCTTCTAAAGGAAGGGTATGAGGTGGAGGCATTTTCCAGCGGCCATGCCGCCGTGGAACGGGGCAAGCAATCTTGCGTGGACGTGGTTTTAACCGACATTCGCATGGAGCAAGGAGACGGCTTCCTGGTGCTGAAGGAATTCAAACGGTTCAGCCCCGATACGTCGATCGTATTGCTGACGGCTTTCGGATCCTTGGAGGGTGCGATAGAGGCGATCAAGCAAGGGGCTTACGATTACCTCGCCAAGCCGTTCAAGAAGGAAGACATCCGCTTGGTGGTGCAACGCAGCTTGGAACACTGTCGACTCGTTCGAGAAAATGCCCGTTTTCGTGACGACGCGCGTTCGCGCGAACCCTGGTCGCAGTTGGTGGGGAGCAGCCCGGCGATGTTAGAGGTCTACAAGCTAGTGGCCCGCGTTTCCGAGGGGCGAAGTACGGTGCTTCTTGAAGGCGAAAGCGGAACGGGGAAGGAGTTGATTGCCCGAGCCGTGCATTTGAACAGCCTCCGTCGAGATAAACCGTTTATTCCCGTCAACTGCGGAGCGTTGCCTGATCATTTGCTGGAATCGGAAATGTTTGGGTATGAGAAGGGCGCGTTTACGGGAGCCGTGGGCGCCAAGGCTGGTCTCTTCGAAGCGGCTCACGGCGGAACGCTGTTTCTCGATGAGATCGGCGATCTTGGCCAGGCACTTCAGGTGAAATTGTTGCGGGTCATGCAAGAACAGGAAGTGCGTCGTGTCGGAAGCACCTCGTCGGTCAAGGTTGATGCGCGAATTATTGCCGCGACGAACCGCGATTTGGCCACGTTGGTGAAAGCGGGAAAGTTTCGTGACGACCTGTACTATCGTCTCAACGTGGTGCGCATTGCCCTCCCGTCGCTGGCCCAGCGACGGGAGGACATTACGATGCTCGCCCATCATTTTTTGCAGAAGTATGCCAAGCAATCGTTACGCGTGAGAGGTTTCTTGCCGGAAACAATGGCCCTCTTAAAGCGCTACGAGTGGCCGGGGAATGTGCGCGAGTTGGAGAATGCCGTGGAACGGGCGGTTTCCCTCAGCCACGGCCCGCTGTTGCTGCCGGAAGATCTACCGGAGTCGATTCGAGCGGAGCCCGATTCAGCGGGCGCACCCGATGCAGGGCAGAGCGGTGGAAACTTGGACGCTCTTCTGACCTTGGACGAGGTTGAAAAACGCCACTTGGCCCGTGTCTTGAAGGAGACAGGAGGCAACAAAGTGCGAGCGGCGAAAATTCTCGGGATTGATCGGCGCACGCTGTATCGGATGGCAGAGCGGTTTGGGCTGGATTTTGGCGATGAGGCCGAGGAGAAATAGATGCAAAGTCTTAGAGCACTCGCAACGCGTTCTTGACGAGGCGAATTTCATTTGCCGCGCTCTGGGGCAGGGGCGTCTCGGCTTCTTCCCACGAATCGAAGAGCCCATCCTTCCCACGATGAAAAACCTGAAGCCGTAAGCGCGTGGTGCTGTCGTCCTGCTGGACGATACGAGCTTCCACCCGGCTCTTGCCTACTCCGAATCTCCACTGCAGAAGTCCGTTCCACGGGCTTCTGATCTCCTGTCTCATACCGGTCGTCAAGTTGCCGCTCTCGTCCTGGTCGACCGTGTAGCCGCCTCGGGTGAGAACATCTGCGACAGCGGTCTTGACTTGATCGGCAGGGATCGGGAGCAACACTTCCATGACATCCGGCTCTGGAAGAGGAGGCCCACCTGCACATCCGTGGACTGTTGCAACCAGTGCCAACACCCAGAGAATCGCAATCCTGGATTTCATTTCGGTTTTCCATCCTGCAGGCGGTAGACATTATGGGTGTCCGTCTGGTCGACACCGGGAATCGCATGAATTCTGGCGAGCACCAATTGGGTAAGGGCATCCTGGTGGGGTACTTCGACAATGGTGAAAATGTCTGGCTTTCCCCAGCAAGGGTCGATTTGTTTGATTTCCTTGATCATCCCCAATGCCTTCACCACATTGGCCGTTTGGCCGGGGTGAACGTTGATCAACACATAGGCTTTGTCCGGCATGCAAGGGATCTCCCGTGGTGTGAGCGGTCGTGGCGGCACCGCCTGCCCGCGATGCGAAAACCTAGCGGATTGCCTCGGATGAAGTCAATGAACCGCGTCTATTTCTGTGCGCTGCGATCGTATTGCGTAAACTATTTGGGGGCTATGATCACCTCCACCATGTATGTATCACTGACCGAAGTGAGGTCAGCTTCCAGTCCGCGAGGATTTCCGACCCGGCCCTCTGGATCATAGATGAAGCAGACCATGGTGATTCCGTTCGGTCGTGTAGCATAATGAGTCGCATCCGACTTCACCTGATCAGAAAGGTCCTTCGCGCCGATTCCTGACCGAGTCTGTTTTACGACCACCACAATTCTGTCCCAATCGAGTAGGTAGCTCGTGCGCCGCGCGCCATTGGCATAATCCGGAACCCATTCTTCCGTCCCCACCTCCTCAAATTGAAGACGCAGGAGCGCATAAAACAGGTCCTGCAAATCATATTCATCGGTGATTTCGATCGTCGGACGGTATTCTTTTCGCAGCCGCAGTTGTCGGGCCACTAAGTGGAATCGCGCGCAGATTCTTCGAAGCATCTCAAGGGTGCCGGTTTCTTTTTCATTGTTCTGCGTGAGCGTTTCGGAAGGCACTTTGACCGGATGTGGAGTGACTGACAGTTCCGCAGCGCTTCTCAAAGCCTCGGTTGTCATGGGGCCGGAGGCTATGAGTGGCTCAGTGGTCAAGGCCTCGATGGTGCTCTGGGATGCAGAAGCACGTTTCTTATTCTTAGAAAACTTTTCGATCAAGGCTGGTTCAAGGTGTCCGGTTGATGCAGCCAGTAGTGAGAGGATTGGCATTGGCGTTGAGACCCCGGGGATTGGTGCTAGTGGAACACTTCGCACCGCTACAAGCGGCTCCGTTTGCAATTGCGACGCTTCCGGCGAATTCGAAGATGCCGGAAGGGCAGGAGGAACGGTGTGCTCTAGAATTACTGGCCTGTCCGAAGCCCCTGTTTGAATTACTGCTGTCGTAGTTGCTAGCTGTTCCACGAGAGTTGACGACGCAGCAACGCTATTCTGGGCCGGTGGAGTCGGAGTCTCGGGCAGCTCCGGCGAGGTGGCTAGGACGGACTTCTTCTCATCGAGTGCGCCAGGCGTACGCACAGATTCGGTGGTCTGAGAATGCGGTGATGATGGAGGGCGCTGGCGTAGGAGGGATGCATGGTGTACCGGCTGAGAAAACTCCACCGGAGCCATATCCGTCCGCACGGGATTCATAGAAGGCGGCGAGGTCATGATGACTGGAGCAATAGCTTGGGTTGGCGAGCTGAGGTTGCTTGCCATCGCACCTGAATCCGCCAGAGGAGCGCTGGGTGAAGTGACGGCGGGGGTGGACGGCACGAACTCGGGAGAGGAAGTTGGAGGCACGGCCGTCAAGACTGGTCTTTCAGATATCGCAGGCGGGGTAGGTGCCGGTGTGACTGACCTCAGACCCAGGTTAGCCTCTTTCTGGTTCTCCAATTCGGCAATCAGGTGCTTGATGAGTGCCGCACTTTGCGCAGACTCGGCACGACTTCCGACTCGTAGCTTGTGCTGCTTATGCGCTTGGTATTCGGGCGATTTTTCACCGAAAAGGCGCCGGATGGTTTCACGAAGGGATAGTTCAGTTCTGGCGCGACCCGCTTCGCGATAGGGAAATCCGTCACGACTTAAATCGTCGATCTGGGAGCTCAGTTCGCGCAATTTTGCAATGCCCTGATTGAGTTCGTCTGCAACGGACGGTTTTTGCTTGCGCTGTGGATCACTTGCCTTTGCTTTTGCCATAGCTCGTGGACCTCTGTTGGGATCTATTGAAGGATCCGGTACATGCTGGACGCCGCGTTCTTCATCTGGGGCTTGAACAGGGCCTCCTGGCGCTAATCAAACCACTCGACATCACCGGTTCCTGATGGTGCCGGCTTTTTGGGATTTGCCGGTGCGAGAGGACCGGCCAGGACTTGTTCCACGAGCGCCAGCAGCGCGTCACCGGAAAAGGGTTTCCTTAAAAACGGCAAGCCGTCTCGAATGAGCCCACGGCTGAGCAAATCAGAGCTCGGACTGCTGGACATGAGAATCACGCGGGTTTCGGGGTGTCCTTCCAATAGCCGCTCGGCCATCTCCAGACCGTTTACACGGGGATAGGGATTTTTATCGACGGACAGCTGGAATCCTGGCGGTGGGAGGAAGATGTCGGCAAGGACGAGATCCACAAGCTTGGTACGTTCCGCACAGAGCCGGAGAGCTTCGGAGCTTCCTGCTGCTTGGAGGACAATATATCCGGCCTCTTGCAGCGGCTTTGCGCTCAGTAGAAGAGTTGACGGGTCATCATCGACAATTAAGAGAGTCGCACGCGGTATCATGTCGGTGGTCATTAACGCTTCCCTAGTGAGTTCTCGATGTCATGCGGTATCAAAATGGATGGCGCTGATCCTTAAGGCGTTCATATTCCCGCTGTTCGCAACTGCTCTGTTTAGATCGTAGGGAATCCGGGACATCCGCAAAGCGCAAAGCGCAATATCGCTGGGCCTGGCGTCGCCGATCGACATCCTGCTGTTCCTCCAGCTGCTGAAGCCGGGAAGTGAGATCGATGGCGGGAAGGTCTTGTCCCATCACCTTGTCGTGCCGGGAAGCCAGGGACGGTGCATCACTGGAGCGTGGGTGCGGGCCGCTTAAGCGCCAATGGGTCAGCACATCATCTTGGTTGAACACGATGGTCAAGCCGAACTGGGAATATTCCCAAACCAGTTCGCCCTTGTCCGGATGTGCCCAAATCGAGCGAGGCAGTCCATATCGATTCCACACCTCGTCCCGGAGCATGCCAACGCGCGGCGTAAGATTGCGGATGGCTATAATGTGTGCGCGAATCGGGGACATATCCGGCTGTCTGCCGGAGGGTGCGTGTTTGGTGAGAGCATCGAGGGGGATGCGTGGCGCACGTAATAGTCGCCACACCGTAACCAGTCCTGGCGCGCAGTCGGGAGGATGGGGATCTTCAAACACCATTTGGGTATCCAGTGGAAACCCGCCGATTTCTTGGCTGCGGGTGAAGTTCTTGACCTCCTGGACGGCAGCCACATAAGCTCGTTGCCGTCCTTCTTCCACGGTCGGTGCGCAGGAAGCGCGCCCAGTGAAAAACACGTCATCGCCAAAGTGAAAGAGGGCTTGCTCAGTCCAGAACGGGCGATTCTCAGCGGCCCTTCCCATTGAGGCCATGAGAAGGCTGAGGCTAAGTAATGCGGTCACAATGCGAGGGACCATACGCCTGCATGATGAACGATATTGCTTGCGGTAATGTTGCAGTATAGCGCATAGGCCGAAAAAATCGACAAAAGAAGCGTTTCCTTGCGTAGTACCCGCCGGTGGACGTACGGCCGTCCCGAGGTAAGTGACAGGGAAGGGATTGGTGCTCGAGGATGTTGAAGGGGTGAATGAGTTAGTAGTTCGTCGAGGTGTTTGAGTTTTGGCTATTGGAGGCAGGGGAAGAGGCTTGAGGTTTGGCAAGACTCACCTCGCTCGTCATGAGGCCGGACCCGGGAGGACAGATATTCTCCGGTGCGATGCCGCCGGGGTTACGCATACCCCAGGCTGTCGCAAGTGCATGGCAGGTGAGGAGGCTGATACCATCTTCGATATTCCCGAATCGTTCCGTTGACTGAGCCTTGCCGCTCCATTCAATTTCACCGGTATTCACGTCGACCGCCCTGAGAGCCACCGTGGCCGAGTATACTCGCTGGCTACGGGGAAGGCCGGAGCTCCAATTGAGCGCTTCCCAAGACCCCACTTCGGCATTGCTAAAAACTACCAGCCGCGCGCCCACTAGTTTAGCCATTCGCAGTACGTCTGTTTCCAGGTATTGGTACCCGGTGAGGCTCACCTTTTGATCGGCCGCGGCCTGAAGCACCTTGGTTTGATCTACCACGAGAATGCCCTTCTTCAATAACCAGGTGCTGGCGCTCTGAATCGTGTCAGCGCGCCCTCCCCAGACCACTGCTCGGGTATAAGGCGCTGGGAGTTTTGAATGAAACCCGTCGGTCGTGGGCGTTTCCACAAACGCATATCCTCTGCAACCAGCGGTTACGAGTAGGATGGTGCACAGAACCAGCAGCGGATTCCACGTCTTCATACGCTTCGTACTGCGGGCTGTCCTGGAGTGGTCTACGTTAAACTGTTTCATCACAGGCATCGTCCTGCAGTAAGAAGCGCCTATTGTTGGTCAGCAGTATACATGAATGATTCTACACAGGTCTTAGGTATTCGTCGAGACGTTGCAGGAAGCAACGACAGGGTCCTTGGGCTAGACAATTGGTGGGCGCTGATGTCGGTCACGCCGGTTTGATCGTGAGGTGTCGCGATGGATTTGTGCGGTTATCAGAGCGCATATCAACTTCAGGAGAGCCGTCAGGGGAAAACGAAATGAGGCATGCACGAATAAACGGTGGTCCTACCTTGTCTAGCAGGACCACCGTCGACTCAGAGGATTTCGACCTGGGGGAAAGCGCCCTGTTCAGTCGTCTGATGGGGTCGGTCCGCCATGACCATGACCAAAATAGCCACAAACGGGACAAGCGCATAGCCGATAAGAATGAAAGGGACCTCAATCATGGCATGGACTCCTTTTGTTATTGGGAGCGCCTGAATGCAATCTTAGGGCCTTTCTTGCAGCATCATCTAAGATATTGATTCACCTTGGAAACAGGGTGGGGTCTCCTGGATCACCGTAAAATATGGCACAAGCGAATAGGATAAACTTGTGCAATGAGAACACTTTGCGCTGAGCCATAAGGCCTAAGGGTTGAAGGTAGAGGAGGAGGGAGAGCGATGCTCAGGACTCAAGGAATCATGTCCTGAACATATCGAGCTGAAATACCAGCCATTTGGTTTATGAGGCGATAGGAAAAGGAAGGTGACGATGTCAGCGCAAATATTGTCTCGGGAGATGAATGTTTCCGATGAATGGAATTGGGCAATCTTTGCGCATTTCTAGTTTCCAAACCGTACAGAGTCGGTGGGAGTGCGGGGGCGCAGCCTTTCAGTCACTGCTGTTTCCTTGGTCACAGTAGAGGCCAGGGCTCATTCGTCCCGCAACCCACTTCCAATATAGGCAAAAATCGGTGCGATGTGGTTCGTTGAAAATATCGCGATAACACACACTGCCGTGCATATACACCGCGGCCTTCCCGCCTTTAATGGCCTCGATCTCGCTTGCTGTGAAGGGAGCCTCCCGCACTATTTCAGGGCCAGCGGCTTTTCCGATAAACCATTTGTTGGCCGTTGGATTCGTGCTGACGGGGCGACATTCGTCATTGCTGAGTTTTTTGGTCAGGGGGTATTCCGCAACTGTAATGCGTGAAAATGCCCCATTGTCCAAAGCTGGGGTTCGCCCGATGTTCTGAAAACTGTCCCGAACACGAGCCACCATACCTTCCTCGATTGTCGTCATCCCTTTAGGCCTCACATCAATATAGGCCCGCAACTGTCGCTTGGCCGCCTCTTGAGCGATATAGTTTTCCCACCCAGGATAACCTACAGCAAAGGCTGCAATAATCGCCGCGATGACTCCAATCCAGAAAACCGTAAGTTTAACCCGAAACCGTTTGTCCTCCGAAAGTTCAGGTGAGAGACCACCTGCACTGGCCCGCATGGAGCTCCTCTCTGATTTCTGAATGGAGGCGCCGCTAGGTTCAGCTCCCGAACCTTCCGGCTGACCGATCTTCTCTGGTTCTGGTTTATCCATAGTGCTCTTGGTTTCTTGCCTTTACAAAGTCATGCGTTGCGAACAGCGCGTGGATTCAAAAAGCGATCCATAGGCATCACTATAATACCGGAACGTGTGTGTAGAAGCACTGGGGATAGTCCTTAGTTAACAGTTACCCTGCAACAGATAAGGCCTCTATATCATCGCCGCATGATGCAACTCTGGCCCAAGAGGCATTCTGCCTGAATTCCCCAAAACGGGGAAAGCGCCTCGGGGAACAAATTCATGGGGGGAAGTTTCCAGCAGCATTTGAGAGTGGCCGGCGACTATACCTGTCCTATCTGAAAAAGTGCGGAAGGGGCGACGACGAACAGAGACTCGATTGTGGCTTGCCCTCCAGTTACGCTGTAGAAACGACCATGGGCGTGTCTCATGAGCGACAGGATGGATAAAATCGATGCAGTCGGTCATCGCAAGGCGGACCATTGCTAGGGCGTGCGTGATTCGAAGCGCGATCGTCATGAGAGACTTGGTATAGGCGAGGAGACGTCTCTTTGGATCGATTGTAACGTTCTGCCTCGAGAGGAGCATAATAGGTCACCTCGCCAATCCGAACTGCCTGACAGTCCGTCCATCAGCAGGGGCCCGCGTAGAAGCGGGCCCCTGGAAGGAAGCATCGTACGTTACGCGATCTTCACATCGATCTGCTTTGGTTTGGCCTTCTCGGATTTCGGGAGACGAAGATGCAGCATGCCGTTTGCATATTCTGCCCGCACGTTGGCCTCGTCGACGGAATCGGGAAGCGTAAAACTCCTGATAAAACGACCGTAGGAGCGTTCAATTCGATGATGCTTTTGCGCACTATCCGCCTGGTTTTGCCTTCGCTCGCCCTGAATGGTGAGGACACCGTTCTCCATTGTCACCTTCACGGCGTCTTTTCGCACGCCGGGGAGTTCGGTGTGAATCGCATATTCCGCTTCCGTTTCACTGATGTCCACGGTCGGGACCCAATCGGCCACGGTCATCACTTCTTTTCCGTTGCCGCTCAGGGTTCCGCCCTCCGGCCGGGACATGACCCGGTTGAGTCGATCGGCCATTGCTTCTAATTCGCGTATGGGGTCCCATCTCACCACTGCCATGGTGCACCTCCTGTGAATGTGCGGAGTAACGATGTCAGTCGCTCACACAGGGCAGATAATTTTGAGGTTGAAAAAGTCAAGGCACGAGAGGGAAAACTTGGATCCGGGAACCTGTCATGCCAGTTTCGCGAATCCTTGAAGGACAAAATCAGTCGGGAGCAGTATTGTGACACTCGAGATCGTACTGGGGCGGCTCGTGAAGTTTGATACGGGCTGCTCGATGCCGGAGCGAGCGAAATATGGCCAGGCCGATGGCGTAAGTGCGACGGTTTGCCCTACTGCAGGAGATAGATCGTGAGCAGGCTTGCCGCCAGGATGAAACTGATTATGGCAAATAGGCGGTATCGGCGGTTGATGATGGCGCTGTGGTTGAATTCATTGTCGTATAGCGGGCGATCTTGCATAAGTACTGGGCCTCCCTCGATCATTCTACGTGAGTGCCTTCGGGTTGCAACGAGTATGCGATTTCTTCTCACCAGCGGGTAGGGTGCCAGATAGCCGCAGGGGAATATATTCAGTAAAGCCTATCGAAACGGAAAGGTTGATCACTGAACTCGCTTCGTTTCAAACGCCTGGTTTCTCATGCAACGATGCAGCAAAAGCCATCCGTCTCTGTAGGCGATGTTATCCCCGCTTCAACCTTGGCACTGAATTTCTTGTTACACTTCTTGAGTGACGCAGGGAATCCTCAAAAAGTGTCGGACTCTAACGATGGCCTGGGCATTGTGTGGGGCTTCCCTGACCGGCTGTATCACCGATGCCCAGACAGTCCTCTCTCCTGAAGACGAGAACCACAAAGTTCTCCTTGTCGCACGGGTGGTGACTGTTATAACGGGTGAAAGGGCTCGAAGGTTCGAGCCGACCGTCCGAGAAGTGGAGCTTGCCGAACGGAATGCGGGGACGCGGTACCGCATCACCGTTGGAGGCAACGATACGTTGGTTGCTGTATTTTTACCTCCCGGTCGTTATGACATGACGCGGGTCGAAATTAACGAGGGACCTTTTCTTTCGATCGCCCAACCGGACATATCTCTTACACTGGACGAAGGCCCAGTGATATATGGCGGAACATGGCGCTTCGGAGTGGATTCGCCGCGCTACGGGCGAATGGTGTTGATGTCCATGCAGATGGACGAGGAGTCGCGGGCGCTCTTCGAGAAGAAAATTGGAGTGGATTACCCTACATTAACGTCCTCAGCCATCACGACCGTCCTGCCCCTTCCCACAGAATCCGAGACTCGGCTCTATGAGGTCGCCCCCTATCCGCGTGTTTCACGATACTTCCGGCGCCATTACTGGTAGAGATCCAGTCCTGCCATATGTTCCTTAGAAGCAAAGCGAGTTCGGGCTCCAACAACATGTCCGGCATCGAAAAGATGACTCCTCGAACCCCGTCGTAGCTATTCTTCATGGAAGAGGTGCTTTGCGTGAGAGCACGGACTTCATTTTATCTATGAACCATGGATGGAAATGCTGCCACCTCAACGATTGTGACAATACTATTTTCTTCAACTGGATGCATCGAAGTTACACGGAAAACAGAATCAGAAGATATCTGTTTCAGTTAAGCGTGAGACTTCACAAGCTTCTGCATGCTATATCGCCACACTCACATTTCAGGATTGTTTCACAAGTGGGCACTCTTGGTAGTCGGCTCTGAGGAGACGATTTGTACTTCCTTGCATCGCACAATTAAGGAGGCCGCATACATACTGGTCGGTCTTGCGCTCCTCACTCATTGGGGGCACTAACAGAACATGGGACGAAAGCGTTTCAGAGGCGAGTACAAAGGCGCGGACTTCAGCCGCTATAGATCTATGGCATAGATAGGAGCTCCTTAGATTGAGTCAACGAGGAACAAGATATGCTGAGGTATGCTGGCGAGTCCGTAGGACTTATGGAGATGTTCGAGTTGGTCGAGCTCGGACAAGGCTAATCTGAAAATCAATGTCCGCTTTTCTGGGCGTGTGACGGCTTTCTGGCATCAACGTTTCGATTTTGATAGCACGCCATAGGCGAATTTGCTCCGTTGCTCCCTTATGAATACATGGCATCGCGTGATCTCTCTAGGCCGGTCGTTCGTAGTTATCATGAGTACTGGTCTTGCTGCATCATCCCATGACCCCTAGCGTTCTTTGCTCCTTGCGGTATCGCTCTCCGAATATAATCTGTGAAGGTTCGCCAATGGTCAACGCATGATATGTTGACCCTGCTGACTGGGAAACTTGCGGACCAGACGGCGGCTATCGGATAATTGTGTGGAGAGTGATTTTTCCAAGAGCGTCTCTGTCACCTGCTGTACCAAGGCGATGCCGTGCACGGAGACAATCAGAGTGTGAAGTAGCTTAGTCGAGTGAGGACATGAAGGCATGTCCATCTTCAAATCGACAGGGTTTTTCCAACGGCAGCTTAAAGCCGTCAGCTCTTTTGACAAGCCGCGGAGATATCTGTGGACATTCGAGGGTTGAAGCTGAGAAGGCTGATCGCCATTATAGGTGGACTGGTGGTCATCGTCGGGATCTGGAAACCAGTGCAGGCTGAGACTCTGACAATTGGTGCGCCACCCAGCTTAAGACCAGCGCTGAGTGACATTCTGCCCATGTTCGAGCGAGAATATGATGTGGCGGTCAATGTCGTATACACACCGTCAAGAATGCTTCGCCAGCAAATCGAAAAGGGCACGCGGATCGACGTGTTTCTGTCGGCGGGGGTTGAAGAGATTGAGTAACTGTATAAGAGAGGGCTGACGTCTGAATGGCCGCCCTCGAATCTATGCCCAGACGTCTCTTGTGCTGGTGATCTCATCGTTATCAAACGCCATATCGATTTCCTTCCAGGATGCGCTGTCGGACCGAGCCATACGCATTGAGCTTGGTGATCCCCAGGCGTCCTCGTTGGGAGAAGTCACCGCCAGGTCGCTCACAAAACTCCGTCCTACTTAAAAAGCTCATCCCATATTATCTATGCGCCGCATAGTGAGGACATTATGGATCTGATCGCCATGGGGAAGGCCGATGTGGGGCTGATCTATCGCGTAGATTCGATCTCCAATGGTCAAGTGCGCATGAGCGATGAAAACCCTATGGGAATATATGTACCTATCCAGTTCGGGCAAGCCGTGGTGTGGACCTGTCGAGATGCGATGCGGTCTGCTGCAGAACGGTTTTCTGATTTCCTCATGACGCCTCGCATACAAATGCTTTTGGCTAAATACGGGTTCGATTATATTCCATCGCCTGTAGGTCTACTTTCTGTTGAAAGGAAAGAGAAAGTGTCATGAGGGTCAAATCCTTCATTTTGCTCGCCATCCTGGTGACCACTACGGCCCTGGCAGTTCCAAGCATCTTCGCGATTGACAAGAATCCCGGCACTCTAGAAGGGATTCCGCCCAGAACCGTTGTCGACTAGTTACGCGCAGTCATCATGGCCCACCGTCACTTTTATACCATCCACATTGTCAACCGGCTCGGGCAAGAGCGGATTGTCGATACATCGGAAAACTGGCAGGCCACTCACTCATTGCCCTTAGCCGTGCAACTCCTCCAGGAGACAAGCGAGATTGCTGAGTTGACCGGGCCCAATGTCCGCTTTCACCTGATAAGTCAGTGGCCGATTAATAAGACCAACGCGCCAGCCAATGAATTCGAACGGATGGCTCTCAAGGAAATCGAACAGCATCCCAATCGACCATATTCAAGCACAATTGGGGGCGAGGGACACCTGTTATTCGGAACTGTCTATGCAGACTTGGCGGTTACAACAGCTTGTGTCCAATGCCACAATGCACATCCCAACAGCCCCAAAAAGAATTTCAAACTCGGTGACGTCATAGGTGGACTGGTGATCAGTTTTCCATTGAGCGGTCCGTGAGATGGCCAGGCTTATGACCAATCGATGAACTCATGGCGCTCATGATGTCATGGTCACCGTCGCTCTACGAGCCTCTCCGCCCATATCATCCACGTCATGGTAAGCCAGCGGCGGATACCCCAGGTTAAGGTCTGACGGCTCGTGAAGTTCGATGTGACTCTGCCCAGTGCTTGAATCAAGCAGAATATTGTGATGCCAATGGAGCAGTGACGGTCAACAGTCTGAAGGGAAAGGCGGGTGCACCCAGGACTGCGCCCTAGTGCAGCTCATACATGAATACGACGCCCAGGGCGAAAATAAAGCATATCACCATGAGCAGTTGGTGCAACCGATCATTGGTTTCAGATGCATCGAACAAATCAGGGGATTGACTGCCTTCATTCATCCAAGTGTGCCTCCTCTCGGCATTGTATCGAACCATTTTCGCCTGGCAAGCAGGATCAAACTTTGGTGCGACCATTGCCCTGGGGGGAGTTGGACGCGCGAGTCTCGACGGCGCTCAAGCTTGGGAGGGTCCTAATGCGTTGCCATGGCCGGCCATACCAATGAAGCACCTTTGCGGCCCTCTCCGGCCCTCGAGTATAGCCTTTGGTGAAACGCTATGCGCATCTCAGCCCATCCCATCTGCACGCTGCGGTAGGCCCTTCAGTGGCATGTAGCGACTGTGCACTGGTTGACCTTCGCGGATGGCTGCAAAGACCTCACTGAGTGGGCCGAGCTCAGGCTGAGCCGGATTTGCAGGCGCTTTTGCGGCAGGTGATCCCGTGGAGCATGCCCGTAGTGCACATTACACCACACGTGACCGAAGCTACCCAGCCTCTGCGTCCGCAGCGCGATCGTTTAGCCCCTCGCGGGGCACTGGGAGACCTGGCGCAGTCGATTGAGCCACACAGCGAAGCCGATCCTGCCGCCCTCTTGGTGCAAGCCATCGCGGCTTACGGCAATGTTGTGCCTCGGGACCGCACTTTCGAGCCGAAGCCGATGCGCACCACCGGAACGTATTCGCGGCATTGGTGGGCGAAACTCAAAGGGGCGGAAGGGCACGAGCTGGGGATACATTCGCCGGGTCTTTGCGCTCGTCGATACGGATTGGACTAGCCAACGGGCCATGAGTGGCCTGTCCTCTGGCAAAGGGGTCATTTGGGCCGTACGAGACGAAATTACTAAAAGAGAAACCGATTCGAGAGCGGGGCAAGCCGACCGGTGAATGGTCTAAAGCCATACGGATAACCACATTAACGACAAAGCGACCTGACTCAGTACCCTTTATCGGTTAAGTCGTTATGTCGTAACGGAGGAACCATGGGAAAGTATTTACATGTCGTGGGGTGGAACGGCCCCTCCGCTTTCACCATTGGAATTCCTTCCCTGGTCCGGATCCGTGACGGCAGGCCACCTGGAACTTGAACATTCTGTTCTAACTGTTCTCTCAGCCATCCTTCCCCCGCAACTGATGCGAACTAATACTGCCATCCTGCTTCCTCAACAGACCGTCACCCTCTCACAGCACGTTCTTCCGAGCCGAACTCCTCTAAAACTTGAAAACGCATGTTTGCTCACGACCTTCAAGCAGGTATCATGTGACCAAACCATTGATTTTTTTAGACGACGATTGCTTGTGAGCCTTGAGTGACCAAAAGAAAACGAAAAACGAAAGTTCCTTGACGGGCGTGCGTACAGGCAGGTCTTACATCAGACACAGCATTATCTTTTTGGCATCGTGGCGATATGTTCTTTCTGCGTCGCGCCTACCGACATCTCCGCAGCTGAAATAGATTGGGACAGCGAATGGCATTATGGCGGATACGCGGATGTCAGTTATGCCGTCGATTTCAATTTTCCCGAAAACCACTTATGGCGCAGTAAGGGCACCACTCCGCGGGTGAATGAATTCGCGCCGAACATGCTGATGGCCTATGTGCAAAAGAATCCCACGGTCGCGTCACGCTGGGGCATGGAATTCGGCATTCAAGGGGGCTATGACACCAACGCATTGGTCCCCGATCCCATCCTTGACCGCGATCGACCGGTGGACGGAGCCGATGCGTTACGACATTTCTCGCGCGCGAATGTCTCGTACCTGGCACCCGTCGGCAAGGGCTGGTACTGACCGCGGGCCTTTTCAACAGCTACATCGGATACCAATCTATTTTCGCCAAGCAGAACCTGAACTATACCCGCACCTATATGGCCGACAACGCTCCATATTATATGTTTGGCATGGCTGCTGAATATGCGATGACGCAGCGTCTCGGGACGAACTTTTATATCGTCAACGGCTATAGCTATCTGTCCCATCCAAACAACCAATTCAGTTACGGAACTCAAGTGTCTTACAAGGCTGACAACGGCGTCACCTTCACCGAGAACTTGTACTATGGACCGGATCAATTCAACACCTCTCAGAGGTTTTGGCGATTGTTTTCCGACAGCATCATTGAATGGAAACAGGACCGACTGACTCTCGCCTTCGCCTATGACATCGGAACCGAAGAGGCGGCGGAACAAGCCGGTCATCCTCGGACGTTTTGGACGGCTGCGGCTCTCTATGTCCATTGGAAGGTGTCAGGTCCCTGGAGCGTGGCAGTTCGTCCGGAAGTCTATTGGGATCGTAATGGCAGGATCTCGGGCTCGGAGCAGTTGCTGCGCGCGGTGACGACGACGCTCGAATACCGCATTCTCGCCTTACCTCAAAGCCTGGTCGCGCGTCTGGAGTACCGGTACGACGAGTCTACAGGAGCGGGCGCAGGATTTTTCCGCCGGGGCGAGATTGCGCCCGGCGTCATCGGATTAGCCAAGGAACAACAGCTCATCCTCTGCTCTCTTATTTGGGCGTTCGATCGATGACTGCTGCGGAGGGCTCACGCTGGGACACCAGTCTCGGGGAGTGGTTGCCCGCCGTTAGATCGACGTCAGTTGCGAGGAGGGTCCAACTGCAACCGAGGTTTTTCTCAATCACATGTGATATGATTCGTCGCCCCGGGACCTGCAGGCATACCAACCTATGAGCACGCTTCTCATCTCACTGATTCTGGCCCTGGTCGCAGTGGCCTTTTCCTTACAAAATACGGAGGCGGTGAGCATCCATTTCCTCTTCTTCGAGTATCAGACTTCCCTGGTGCTGGTCCTCCTCGGCGGACTCGCCACCGGCGCAATTCTGGCCCTGGTCGCGTCCATTGGCCCCCGTCTCAGGCGGTCTCGTCACATGCGGCAGTTGCAAGAGACTATTAGCATGCAAGGAAGCCGTATTCATTCCTTGGAAGCGCAGCTTCAACAGGCACAGACCCAGGGCAAAGATTCCACATCATTTTTATCAGAACTATGACAACAGCCTGCTTATCCGACCACTCGTTTCAGGTCCCGTTCCGGATCTCACAATATGTCCCTCCTCTCGTGATCTCTAGCCTGTTCATGGTGAGTCTCTGCCCCACCGCCTTGGGAAACCATGAAATCCCCATCCCTCTGTCGGAAGCAGGGTTCGCAGCCTCCATTGAACCGCGCCTCTCCGGCACTCTGAAGGCAAGCAACGAAGCCGTCACCCACCACAACTTGGGACTCGTCCTACTGTCGAGACAGGACATCCAGGCGGCCACCGAGGAATTCCGGACTGCCATCCAATTGAGCTCAGAGTTCTCCGATGCCTATCACGGGTTGGGTCTCTGCCTGATGAAATCGGGGGACATCCCTGGGGCCATCCAACAGTATCGGCAAGCTATCCGGCTGGACCCGTTCTATTCACTGGCCCACACCAATCTCGGGTTGGTCTTGGAGCTCAATGGCGATACCGACGCTGCGCTGGAAGAATACCGCGAGGCGATTCGTCTACGGCCAGACAATCCGGTGGCACACAACAATCTTGGGATACTTCAAGTCCATAGGTGACATTGACGGAGCGATCTCAGAGTATCGACTGGCGATCAAAAGCCGAGCCGACAATGCCTCAGCACACAATAATCTTGGAGTCGCCCTGCAAGCGAAGGGCGACCTTCAGTCTGCGATCCTCTCCTACCAGGAGGCATTTCGTTTGCAGGCTGGAACCGGCGCCGTCTTGTATGCGCTGAATCTGGGAATGGCCTTGCAGGCCAGTGGTAAAATCGAGGGGGCGCTGGGACTTTATCGCACCGTCGTGCGACTCAAGCCGGAGCTCGCCGAGGTGCACTACCAGCTGGGAACGGCATGGCAGGTCAAACAGGACCCTGACAAGGCCATTGCGGCCTATCAGGAAGCCATCCGCCTACGACCGGACTATGCAGACGCGTATGCATCATTGGGTGCCGTTTATCAACTGAAAGGCGATTCCTCTCAGGCGCTGGCACACCTACAACAGGCCACGAAACTGCATACGGAAGCGGCACTGACGCATTACAAATCTGGCATGAAATCCCTGGTTGCTGGAAAGCCGAGGAAAGCCGGGCATGCCTTGGCGGAGTTTCTTCGCTTGATCCCGGACAATCCCGACACCCACGATAAAATCGTGACGGCCCAAAACTGCTGAACGAACTCGCCGAACCTGCAAGAAAGGACGCACCATGATCCGATTGGTTTCCGGCGTCTCTATGAGGGTTTGTGGACAAAGAAATAATCCGCATTTGCCGCATCCTCGCTTGGTTCAGCGCGATTGTACTGCCAGCTCTGGCTGGGTGTCTCTCGCCCATTGCCCTACATGAAGCGGTCATCGAATACGACCGGGCGGCGAACAGAATCCAATCGGACATGTTGCTGCTGAACATTGCACGGGCGCATCATTTTCAACCCCTGCACTTCACGGCCGTCTCCAGTGTCGCCGCCACCTTCGACTTTACCGCCAACATCGGCATCTTCCCTACGCAAGTGGAGCGCACCTCCTTCGCCCGTTACGCCGGGACTCGGCTTCAGCGTGGCCGAATGACCGACCATTACCATTGTACCGATCGAGGGTGAAGATTTCACCCGCCGGATTCTGGCGCCGATGAACTCTTCCCGGCTCTCCGCACTCTTTCAACAGGGGGCCGACTTTGGCCTGCTTTTCCGTCTTATGGCGAAAGAACTCGCGGTGAGCGGTTATGGGGAGTCCGAATATCTGAGAAACGATCCCATCGAGCGTGAGCAGTATGTCGCCTTCCGCCGAAGGATCCTGCATCTCTCTTCCCTAAATCTTGCCCGTTCTCTCTATGTCGGGCCGATTGTCCTTGAAGACGCGCTTCCCGTCTTCATCTCACCAAACTTGCCGACTGGCGAAGGGCTGGCTGCACTCGACAAAGTCATCTTGGCCCAGGACAAGGGATACTACTGGAACTCCAGCGCCAACGACGGTACCGTCGTGTTGACTAAACAGGTCGTTGGCCGCATTGCGATCACCAATTATGACATCAGCAAACTACCCAACGAGGTCCGCCGACGGCTCAATGAGGAAGCCAATGAGTTGCCGCAAAACGCCGTTCTGATTGATATCCGTCCGGGAGACCCGGGTGGGGATTTTCCGATGCATGGGTATTTTACCTGAGAAGCTTTCACGCCATGATGCGGTTTATCGCCAACGGCATCGACATGGCCCAGGAATTCCATGTCGAGAAGGATGCCCGAACCGGACAAATCGCAAAAAACCCGCCATGGACCCTCCTGATCGAAGAAACAGACAACCGGCCTGATGATGCGGCCTTCGCCATTCGCCATGAAGGCCACTGGTATTCGATTCGAGGGCTCCCCGGGTGTAAGGACTCATGTTTCCATGGAATCAGGAGGCGTTCCGTCTCTTGAATCATCTGTATCAAATGACCGTGACTGAGTTGCGGGATGTCCCCACCCCCGCGATTACCATTGCCAAGTAAACCCTTTCATCGAGGAGTCCCGTCGCAGGGAACGGCAGGCTCGAACGGCTTCCGACCCCTCAGGAGATCTCTATGCGGAAACGCGTGATGCCATCTTCTCCCCGGGGCGCTAGGCGCCTAGCGATCGCATCATTGACGCTGCCGTCTCCCTGGGCAACCGCGCAACCGGCGGAAGGGCTCACTGCGATCGGAGCGGCATATAAGACTGTGAAAGGAGAGTTGGTCCGGATCGAAGGACGCTATTATGTGCTCAAGGATGACCAGGGAAAGGAGATACACCTTCTCGTCGGCCCGGATACTGTGGTGCAAGGCTCGCTTAAGACAGGAGATCGTATCGAAGTATCCGCCTCACCGATTGAGCATGCGATGTTTATCAAACCTCTCTCTCAGCGGCACGTCGAAATCGATCTGGCGGCCGCGACGCGCACCATTCGCGGCCGACTCATCAAAATAGAAGGAAAGTACTATGTCTTGAAAGATGCCGCAGGACATGAGTATCACCTGCTCGTCACCGCGAGTACCGAAATGGTCGGGGCGTTTCACCCAGGGGACGATCTTGAGGTCGCAGTCTCACCCGTGGAACACGCCATGAGTATCCGGGGGAATCCGTGAGCACTCGAAGTATTAAGATGCCTCCGGCGGCCATCGTAAAGGAATTGGCCTTGATGAAGAAGGCGTTCATTATCGCCATTCGGGAATGGGAATGGTGCCGAGACAAACTGAATGTGCCGGCTGTCGCTGGCCAAGGTGAACAATGCACGCGTCCGGTACTGCGATGACGAGACGCTGGCGACGACTTACCAAGCCTGTCCGACGTGGTTGCAACCGATCGTGATGCTGGCACGGTATACCGGCCTACGCCGCGAAAACGTGGTGTGCTTACAGTGGGAGCAAGTCGATCTGGCTCGGGGTCTCATCATTCTTGATCGCACGAAGAACGGGGACCGCTTAGGGATTCCGCTCTGCGATCCCGCGATGAAGACGTCGGAAGCCATAAGACAACCCGACCGCTCGCAAGTGGCCCAGTCTTCCTTCAACACACAGCAGACAGAGAACCAGTCACGCCCGACATGGTGCTGTCGAACGAAACAAAACAAAGGTAAACAGGAAAGCGGCCTTCTACCGGATGTCCTCGAAGAACGCGCGGGGCAACACCGGCAGGTGGAACTCGACGTGGAGGATGATGAGGAGTACTCGGAAAAAGCTTCGCCAGACCCCCATCTTGAGAAACTTTCTGGCGTCTGTCACGACGGGAGGAGAGAGCAAGAGTAGCGTGGTTACGCTGAGGAGCCGCTCGCACAAGGCGACATCTTCGAGGATCGGGCGATTAGGAAAACCGCCGACTCGTTCGAACAGTGCGCGACGGACAAAGAGCGCTTGGTCGCCATAGATAATCCGGCTACGGGTGCAGCGGAAATTGTCGAGAAATGAGATGAGCTTGAGCCTCCAGTCATCGCCGGAGAACCGGTGCATAAACCCTCCGGCTTGGATCGACGTGGTCGGCTTCCATCTCATTCAGTCGCTGAATCGCGTCGCCCGGCAAGACGGTGTCGGCATGGAGAAAGAGGAGCCAGTCGCCTGTGGCCTCTCTCGCCCCGGCGTTCATCTGCAAGGCGCGGCCTTTGGGCGCGCGAATTGTGAACCGTGCAACGTCTGACGAACGACGGACGTCGCGTGCACGGTCGATGAATCCGAATGATTCAATGATGGCGCGCGTGCGATCCATGCTGTCGCCGTCGACGACGATGACTTCGAGGTCGCCGCGCTGGCTGAGCAGTTCGCGCAACGTGTGCGGAAGCGCCTTCTCTTCGTTGTAAGCCGGGATGACGACTGAGACCATTAGTCCCGCTTCTGCCACGTGTGATCTATCATGAACCCTGCGCGCTCGTTTCGACCAGCCACTCCGGCAGAAACTTCCGCACGTCCTTGGCCCAGATCGTGGGATCTTCGGCGATCGACTCGAACAGATCGCTCAATGTCAGTACCATGCGGTCTGTCAGCGCGAGATAATCCTGCGCCCGTCGTCGTAAGGTTTCCACGTCGATCCGTCCTTCGGCGATCGCCCTTTCGAGCATGCGCCGGCCGAATCCGTGATGGGCCTCTTCTTGCTGGAGCAACAGTCTGGCGCAGTCGACCGAACGGCGCCGCGCGCTTCACCAACCCTTCTTCGATACGCGTCAGAATCGCTTCGCCCAGTCCCTCGAGGATCACTTGCTCAGCCAGAAATGTTTCGAGCAGATCGTGTCCGGGCCAATGCCTCGTCGAGCATCGCCCGATACTCCTCCAGCGCAGGCAAACACGGCGCATCGCCGAGATGCCTCGGCGCCAGCCAGGCAATGGTCCCTTGAAAGACGATCGCGTGCGCCGCCTCCTGGCGGGCCTGCCTGAGGAGAAAGCGCTGCGCCTCTGGATCATGCGCCAATGCGGCTTGTTTCTTTGCGCAGGCGTGCGCCACACGCTCGCCATGCTCAAGAAAGGTCAGCAAACGCGCGATCGGCACTCTCTCGTCATGGTGCACCAGCATGAGCCATCTCCTTTGGCGCAATGCCGTTGAGACTCCAATTGTAATCGAGATACTCGATGCGGTAGCCCGGCTGAGTCAGTTCGTTCGCCAATTCAGGATCGTCGACGTATCGAGCGAGATAGGCCAGCACCGACCCTGCGGCGCCGGTGAAGTCCTGTTCAAACCAGCGGAAGATCATCGACACCGAGGCGACTTTCTGCGTTCGATCGAACCGATTGCGCGTGGGATCGTTGATGAACGCTTTCGCAACCTGAACAAGCTGGCGATCTAATTGATCCGGCTCATAGGCCCAGGGTTGCAGCTTCGGACAGGATGTGGATGCGCAGACGATGGCAAAATGTATCAGCGGCTCATGAACTTGTTCGATCAGCACCTCACGTTCGAGATCGTATAGATTGATTGTCGCGCCGCCGACCCGATACTCTCGGCCGATGAAATAGTGATAGCGCCCCCAGAGTGTCCTCGGTGAATAGAAGTCCAGGATGCCCTGGACGGCGAAGGCGTTGTAGGCATTAATCCAGAATGCCAGTTGATCTTGGCTCCTTGACAATCTTGTCGGATCGATGCGATTCGAGCTTGCTCAGGTAACCATTGAGCCTGCTGTCGGCCTGTATGGCGGGATAGTCTACGTGTCCATCGAAGACATGATCCTGAACGATCCCGTCCCAGGCCTGGTGAGACACCCATCTGGAGCTATGGAATCGGACGGCTGAAATGTTCTCGGCACTCTTGAACAACCGGAGAGAACGACAAGAAGGAGGACCGCGCCGATCCAATGATTCATGACATGGTTGCTCGTGAGGCGAACGACGGGACTGTGCGCAGCGCGACGATCGGATGACGAAGCATTGTTCCGACGACGCGGCCGTCGAGCCTGTTGCACGACGAGTGATCGGAACAGGTTTTGATGGCCCCCCGGTCCAACCGCTTTAAGATTTCGCTCAGCGGCGATACGAGAAGATTTCCCACTAAAGGGAACGCCAGGCAGGGTGACACGTTTCCCGATGCATCGATGGCAATGCTGTACCGCCCAGCATCGCAAGGTTCCAGCTTGTGTCCGCGCAACCAACCCACATTGTCTTCGACAAATTTCCGAAGGTAGCCGGAGGGAATCAGTTCTTCGTCGAGTAGCCCGCTGAAGACAGCCAGCGCTAACGATCATATGCTCGTGAGCAGCTCATCCGGCCTACCGTGCGGTTCGGACATTTCCAATGATAGGCGCCCACCACCGGCAGAAATCCCTGCTCTCGTGCGAATCGGACGACCGCCGGCACCTCGGCTCGATTGACATCACTCAAGATACAGGTAAGAAATTTTGGCTGAGGAAAGTCTTTCAAGAGGGCGATTCCCTCTAAGACCTGCGGCAGCTGATCGGCACCGCGAATGCGCTGATACGCCGTTCGAATCCAGCGTATCCAAGCTGACCGAGATGGCCAGCGGGAGCCGACCCCATCGTTCAACAAGCTGCGGGGTGATTTTCGTCCCGTTCGTAATCAGCGTGAGATGCAAGCCGATCGCTGAGAGGTCTTCGAGAGTCTCAGCGCAAATCGCGCCGTAACAACGGCTCGCCTCCCTGCACCAACACAAACCGTACACCATCGCGATAGAGACGGGAGAAGGTTTGCTTGATTTCTTCCCGCGTCAACTCGTACCGGCCGACATTGAGCGGCAGATCGCAATATCCGCAGGCAGAGTTACATCGGAGGTTGATCTGGAACGTGGCGGCAAGATCGGCCGGGCGGCCAGAAGGTTCCTGAATGGGGTGAACGCTCGGGTCAGGTCCTTGAAGGACATTGCCAGTATCTTCTTCCGCGCCGGCAGATACAGTCATATTGGGCCAGTGCATGCATGACGGATTATGACGGAGTTATGTCAAAAGTTCCAGTCACGTGACCCGGTTGAGATTTGTTCGCAACCGGGTCACGATCGATGGCAGACCGTGACCACGCATCGAGTTCGGACCGTCGGTGGACTCCATAGGAACAGCGCCTACACGACTGGGATTGCATGTCCGCCACGACGACGTACATTATCGTCATTCGGACTGACATACACCGAAGGGATTATGAAAGCACAAATGATGCAGTTTCGGGTCAATGATGAAGAGAAAGTGCTGTTAGTGAAGTGCGCCAAGAAAGCGGGCATGACCGTCTCCGAATACATCCGGGCCTGCATGCTCATGGGAATGGTGGTCGTCTGGGGCTTACCAAGCTTTGAAGATCATCGGCCGTACGATCGGCATGAAGGCAATGGAAGCTCTGAGGCATGTGACCCGGATCGACTGTGCGCTCGATGATCGAGCCGCGACCGTCTCCGTCTCGACGGTTCGAGAGGCCGTCGCTGCCGGCCAATGTGTGACGCGTGCAGCACAGGTCCGACACATTGTCTCCAACCTCACGCATGGGACGGAGCGACGACCGGCGAGACGATGTATTTCGGCAGTCCGCAGAGTCAGACCCTGTTGCGCATTTATGACAAGCGGCTCGAACTCCAGAGCAAGGAACAAGAGAACTGGCAGGAGTATGGGACTCGGTGGGAATTAGAACTCAAGAAGGATCGGGCCGAACAATGTGCCCGCGCATTGGCCACCTTAGACGAAGCCGACTGGAAGGAGTTGGTGATCGGCTTACTCCGGTCCTATGTGGATTTCCGGCAGATCCCGAAGGATGCCGAGGATGAAGAACGGTACCGGGCTCCAGTGCTGGAGTGGTACGCCCTTCTGACGGAGGGATTTCAAAAGGGGCGATTAGCCCAGGAGACGCAGGTGCAGACCCTGCAAGATGTGAAACGATGGGTGAGCGACACCCTGACGCCAATGCTGGCGGTCATTTGTGCCACCCCTGGAGGGGAAGAATGGCTACAGCACGAAATTGTCAGGGGCATCTCCCGGTGGAAAGACCGACACCGGAACTTGCTCAAACAACCACCCACTCGGTTTCATCACGTCTGCCGGCGGGAACGCGGGCAGCCCATGTTAGGGGGACTGGGGGTGTCGCGAGACTCCCCGGTGTATCTGCATCATGCTTACCATTATCGGCGATATGTAGATTTTGTGAGAAATCTACGAACCTTCTTCGGGAACGCCACGCTCGTCCAGGTCACGCCAAAAGGCATTGGGGCCTATAAGAATATGCGCTATGCCGATGGGAAGCCAGCCACTATAACCCGGGAACTCGCGCCGCTGAAGAAGGCATTTAATCTCGCGTGTCGCGAGTGGGATGGGCTATGGACAACCCTGTGTGCCGAGTCTCGGACTGGGGAAAAAGGAGCAGAATGCCCGAGACCGTTGGCTGGCAGAAAGAGGAGACACGGCTGTTTGCTGCGGCACTGAATGGCACCTCGTGGAACAAGATGTGGCGTTTGCTAGTGAAGCCGCTACGTCAGTGGACGGAAGCAACCTTCGGCGAGGATACAACCGCGCCCAAGCGAGCACAGATTGAAGATTTTCGCTTCGATCTGCGGCACACCTTCGGGACGCGGTTAGTTCAGGGCGGGGTGGATTTATACAAAGGTGGTACAGTTACAAGGACAAATCGCCGAGTATGAGCCAGCGCTCTGCCCATCACTATCCTGAAAGTCTGCGGGATGGAGTGGAGATATTAGATTGAGGAAGAACTGTTAGCGCACAATTTAGCACAATCCGCGTCGGCACCAGTTCGCTTTCCTGCAACTCCCTGAAAATTTGGTGCCCCCGGCCTGAATTGAACAGGCGACCTTCGGTTTAGGAAACAGGACAGGACAATTTTTAAAACGCTCGATGTATTAACTGGTTTCCCCGTTTTAACTTCGAAAACAGATGCTTGCGTGCATTCCATTGATTCGATGGATTCGAGGGGGCACAAAGTGGGTTTTGAAACTTTTTAGCACAAATTTAGCACACGGTTTTTGCTGAATCCCTCCGGTGAGACAGATTGTGATAGCGCACGTGGTGGTTTACCGATGTTGCTCCTCACGGTGCTCTTCGTGACCGAGCGTTTTACGGGGCGACGCCGGGTCACCCGTGAGTGTACTGCGAATCAATCCGTCGCCCGGAGGGGATGCTGAATTGGCGCATGGTTTCCATCTCCTAGTCCCGAAACTCTGATTGATCCCAGTTCCCCTCGTGCTAGCTGCTATCTACCGGGGCTATGCCCAGTTCACCAAAAGCAAAGTCGGGCTAATGTCACACAAGGTGGTTATCAAATGATTAGATCATGTAGCTGTGCTCCGATGCCTCCGCATGCTATCGGCAGCAACAATGCGGACCATTTACTTCCCTGAGTCTGCAGATGGAAAATCCCAACGACCCACGCCTGTGGTCGACCGGGAGAGCATCCTGTTCGGTTGTTGCGGCAACCGTGCCACGGACCCAACTCCCACCGAGCCTGAAGATACCCTTCGAGCACCAACTCATCCATTTGAGGACTCTACCAATGCAATCAAACCTCATAAATTCGACACTTGTCGACGGCGGCGACACCGCTCGTTGCGATAAGTACGTGTGGAACCCCCTGTCGGTCGATCCTGTGGCAAGCCAGTTCTCGAGCTACGCGGCTGTCCAAGATACAACGGTCGTCAGGCCGCTGGTACCCGGCGTACCTGTCGACGCCGAACTTATCGACGCGCACGATCAACTCAGACAACAGATCGCTGGCGATTACCCGTGCACTGGCGCAATCTCGGTGTTCGCCCAAAAGGGCTATCGTTTCGGGTTATTCCCTGAACTTGCGTGCGACAGTGCCGTACGTGCCGTCTGCCATGATCTTATGAGTTCTGCCACGAATTCCCGATCATCGACGACCAGCTCAATACCTTCATCGCGATGTTCCGCGGACCCGCAATCGAATCAGAACAGCACTTCGAGGATCTGCTTTGGAGTCAGCTTCAGGCCATGCACGCCATTGATTCCGATTTCTTTGCCTGGGACAAGAGCGTCGACTCCGACCCACAGAACAATAACTTTTCGTTTAGTATCGGCGGTCGAGCGATGTTCGTCATCGGCATGCACCCCAAAGCATCGCGTCTCGCACGCACCTTCAGGTATCCCACCATGGTGTTCAACTTGCATGAACAGTTTGAGCGCTTGCGCGCTCGCGGAAAGTTTGAGACCATGACAGCAGATAATCCGGGCACGCGAGATGGCATTCCAGGGCTCGATCAACCCCATGCTGAAAAACTTCGGCGAACGCTCCGAGGCGAGTCAATATTCCGGCCGGGCTGTTTCAGACAATTGGACATGCCCGTTCCACGCACACAAAAAGGATGAGACCATGACCACCCAGCAGTTGACCCGTATTGCGCCACAGAGTGGCTGCTCATTCACTATCAAGCGTGGACAGGTGTTGCGCGTTGTCGATCCCCTAGGCGAACAGGTATCTGACCTGTTCGCCTTCGACGAGCACGATCACCATTGCCGGCTGTCGTCAGGTCGTTCGCTGGACTATGCGGGCCGGATCTACCTGACGACGAGCGACATCCTCTACGCCAACAATAGTAAACCGATGTTCACCATCGTCCAAGACACCGTCGGGCTGCATGACTTCCTCCTGACGCCCTGCAGTCAAGAGATGTTTCAGATTCTTTACAACCATACGGGTTACCATCCGAGCTGTTTCGAGAACCTGTTAATTCGTTGAAAGAGTACGGTATCTCCGGACATCAGATCTCGACGACATTCAACATCTTCATGAACGTCAAGGTCGATCCGCAGGGAAAGGTGACGGTCGGCGTGCCCATGTCAAAGTCGGGGGACCACATCGACCTGCGGGCCGAGATGGACATGGTCTGTGGCCTTACAGCCTGCTCCGCTGAAGGTTCCAACAACGGGCGCTTCAAGCCTATCGACTTTGCAATCCTTGATTGACGCCTGGCTGAGCGCCAGATTTCTCCGCTTTTTAGAGCTGGCCTAACAATCGATGCGAAACATGTTGAGGTAAACTCGGGCAGCAGAGTCAAAAAGAGAGCTTTGTCTCGGAAGCAATTGAAGAAATCCCCAGTCTAGTGCAAGTCACGCCAAAGACCATTGTGGCATACAAGAACAAGCGGTATGCCGATGGGGTGAAACCTGCCACGATAAATCGGGAACTCGCGTTACTAAAAAAAGCCTTCAATCTGGCCTGTCGCGAATGGGAATGGACACAGGACAATCCCGTCTGCCGAGTTTCTATGGAGAAAGAGCAGAACGCGCGAGACCGTTGGTTGACTGAGGATGAGGAGGCGAGGCTGTTCGCAGTTGCTCTGCCGTGGGTCAAAGAAGTCGTGATCTTTGCCATACATACTGGTATGCGGAGAGGCGAAATTCTGGCACTCACGTGGGCTGGAGTAGATTTCACACGTCGAACCGTGACGGTATTTCAGTCAAAAAATGGAGAACGGCGGACAATTCCGGTGAACGAAACGGTGTTGGATTTGCTCGCGCAGAAACGTGCGCAAAGGAGTGGAACGACGAAGATTCTAGCGCAGGATTTCGTCTTCGTTAGTCAGTCTGCCACTCCATTAGACGGCAGCAACCTTCGTCGAAGGTTTATCAGCTCTCTCAAAGCCGCACAGATCACGGACCTTCACTTCCATGATCTTCGCCACACTTTTGCAACGCGGCTGGTTCAGGCTGGAGTAGATCTTTATAAGGTTCAACGACTGCTGGGGCATAAGTCACCGACGATGACTCAGCGGTATGCCCATCATTATCCTGAAAGTTTGCGGGATGGAGTAGAGGTGTTGGATCGAAAGGGGAGAATTAGCACAAATTTAGCACAGCGAGGAGAAGCGGCAACTTCTGTTTCTCTAACTTGTTGAAAGATTGGTGCCCCCGGCCTGAATTGAACAGGCGACCTTCGGTTTAGGAAACCGCTGCTCTATCCAACTGAGCTACGGGGGCAGGCTAGAATCGAGACACCTTACACCAGTCTGAATACGGTCTCAAGCACCTACCAGAAGACGGACCCAATGCCTCCTATTTGGCGCTTCCTCGAAGGCTGATACTGCCGAATGGTTGTGTGCAGGCCCGCTCGGGGAGTGCGCCATAACTTCATTCGTACCGCGCAGACTGCCATTGGCATGAAAGGCTCACACTGCCCACTGAGGAACACCTACGGCGTCTGGACGAATGTCGATCAGGAGAGTCACTGGACAGGTTGTCCTGATTACGCAAGGCGTTTGCCCTCATACCGTCCAGGGCCTTTCCTAGCTGGGATCTGGATGCTGACCGGTTAGCATACGGCAGCTATGTGAAAAGCGCGGGTAAGGATTGCTGGTAGACCGACGCTTTGGTGGGCGGTGACATCTAGGGAGGATTTCGATCATGCCCAGCGATGGGTCAGGCTTGACCCTTAACCGAGGCTGGCGCCTTATCACGACAAGAAATTTCGGGCTTCTCTGGTGGGGGCAGGCCACATCGCAGATCGGCGAAGGCTTAAATAGAGTTGCTCTTCTGTGGTTTGTGTATGAACTCACCGGTTCGGCCATGAAGATGACCGTGGTGGGGCTCTTACAAACCATTCCTCCACTTCTATTCGGTCCGTTCATTGGAGTGTACCTCGATCGATGGCCGAAAAAGGCTGTGATGGTATGGGTGGACATTCTACGGGCGCTATTGACGCTCCTTATTCCGACCCTGTATGCCATCGGTGTCCTGTCTATTGAAGGTTTATATGGCCTCATTTTTCTTACGTCTGTGGTGTCGACCATATTTGGACCCGGCGCTGGTCTCGTCCGTTCCCTTGCTGGTTCGGCCCTCGGAACTCATGTCTGCCAATGCGCTGATTCAAGGGACGAATAATATCGGAATGTTGCTGGGACCGGCGATCAGTGGAGTCATGATCGCCCTCATCAATGCGGAAAATGTGTTGTTCGTTAACTCCGCTACATTTCTGATTTCAGCCCTTTGTCTGATACCCATCCAATTCACGGTTCCCCAGGTGAGGTCGACGGAGAACGCTTCGTCGATGTGGGAGGAACTCAAAGTTGGATTTCGTTTCGTATTCGGGCAACAATCCATGGTGTTTACCTTGGTGATTATTTCATCGCTCTACAATCTCGGTGTGAGCGCATTCGTGTTCATTCTGCCTGTCTATGCCAAGGAGTTTCTCCTGGTAGGCCCCGTGCAATTGGGCTGGTTATGGTCGGCGCTCGGGGTGGGGATGTTGGCGGCTTCAACGTGGTTGGCCTGGAGGAAGCAGAGCGACGTGCAAAGCCGCTTACGCATTGTCGTTATTGGGATGACAATCGGCGGTCTTGCCGTTTGCAGTTTGACTCTCCTCAAAACCGCCGTAGTCGCAGCAGGGGTAATCATTATCGTGGGCGGCAGCACCGCCGTGCTTAATCCGATCGTGTGGGCACTCCTGCAAGAGGTGACGCCCCAACATCTCATCGGGCGCGTGTTAACGACATTCAGCGTGGGATCCATGGCATCCGCAATGGCAGGTATGACGGGATTTGGTTGGATGGCCGATGCAATCGGTCCCGCAGCAAGCCTGGTAGGATTGGGCATGGTACTGTTACTTACTGCAGCGGTCGCAGTGCCCTCCGTGCGCAGATGTTATACAATCCCGGTTCGGAATACGTAGCGATTTTTATGTGGATGAGAACAGGATTCGGAGGCATAACCGTAAGGTCGTTACCAACGGATGACATGCGCGGAGCGCACAAGTGGAAGGATGATGTGTGGAGCACGATCAGCCGCCAGCTGTTCTCACAGGGTCCGATCATGCCGCAACTATCCATGTTGACAGTATGGTTCACGCTCAGAGTGTAACCCCTCGATGGCTGCTCACTCGCGACTTCAGTCTGCTGTGGTGGAGCCAGGTTCTGTCCCAGATCGCTGATGGGGTCAGCAAGCTTGCGTTGTTGTGGTTCGTCTACGCCATTACCGGATCGCCCCTCAAAACCACCATCGTAGGACTTCTGCAAACCCTTCCCCCGATTCTCTTCGGGCCGTTTATCGGTGTCATTGTTGATCGGTTTCCCAAGAAAGCGATTTTGATCGGCAGCGATGTGGCGAGAGGGTTTTTAATAGGGGTGATACCCTGTTGGATCTCGGTTGAGAACTTTACGGTTGAATCCCTCTACTTGATTACCTTCCTCTATGGCATCGCGACAGCGCTTTTCGTCCCCACGCTTTCATCTGCCGTGCCGTTTATGGTCCAACGCCCGCAGTTCACGGCGGCGAATGCGCTTTTACAAACTACGACGAGCCTCGGCATTATTGTCGGGCCGGCTTTGAGTGGAGTCGGTATCGCCTTTTCAGGCTCGCAGGATGTGCTCTGTTTGAATGCCGTGACGTATCTCGCCTCAGCTGCCTGTCTTTTACCGATTCGGTTGCGATCGATTGAGCCGCATGACACCGACGGTGCAGCGGCTAGTCAGTTTGGTCGTTATTTGATCGAAGGTGTACGATACGCATTTCTCACCCATCGCACTCTCCTGATCCTCATCGTCTTGGCATCGGTCTATACGTTCGGAACGGGTGCGTTCACGACGCTGTTCCCCGTGTTCGGACGCCATATGCTTGGGCTCGGACCAGTCGAAGTGGGCTATCTATGGTCTTGGCTCGGGGTGGGCCTCTTTCTTACCTCACTGGGCTTGATTCGGATCAGCGCATGGACACTTCGGCAGCGGTTATCTGCCATCGCGGCGTCGTGCGCTCTCGCAGCCTTCTCAGTCGTCGGGCTCACTTGGACTCGAGATATGCACGTGGCTGCTTTCTTGGTGGCCTGTATCGGAATCGGCTTCGGTACATGGACTCCAATCGCCTGGGGCATCATTCAGGAAGTGGCTCCTCCCGGCATGGTGGGGCGCGTGATGGCCGTCTATACGGCTATTGCCACGGCCACATCAATGCTGGGTATGAGCTTTTTCGGATGGGTCGCGGAATCGTTCGGGTCGATCGTGAGTGTTATGGGAATTGCCGTGGTGATGTTTGTGTTGGCAGGCGGTAGTGTCTGGTTCAGTCGTCGTATCCGTGCTCCAGAGTGACGTATTGCTGGTGTGGGCAGATTCTTCGCTGCTCGCCGCCGACGTAAATCAGCAGACCCTATTCGAATTGATGCACGAGACTGGCAGTGAAACGGTAAAAAATGTCTTGTCGAGATGGTCGTTTGGCTCACCCTGGATTCAGATGAGAATTGGAACTCAAAAGTGCTTCGCCTCCGAGAAAGGATGGCTGACATCTCCGGAGGCGAAGTGATTGCGGTGAGCGACGGATTAGCGTTGATTCGACTGATCGCGCTTACAGCTCTCTGCGGCTAGCATTCGTTGTCCGGCGGAGGAGTCTTGCGGTATTCGCGCCATGCAGTCTTGCAGGTTGTCTTCAACACTGCCGGAGGCGACGCGGTTGCGCGTCTTTGTATCATTGGTGAGGGATGAACCGACTTGTCCTTCGCGTCGGCAGCTTCCTTCGGCTAACATACGCGTTCCCGGGGTGCTGTCAGCGGGAATTCGCCCAAGGCACGCTTCCACGGTGTCATAAGTCGGGGCCGAGGCCGGGGGCGCAGTCGTGGCTTTCTTGGGGTTCTTCACCGGAACGGCTGGAGCTGACGGCTGTGTCGATCCGCTACTGGTGATCGCCTCTTCTGTAGCGCAGGCACTAAGTAAAAGGAGCGATAAAGCCAAGGCAAGAGCACTGGGTAACTGCGAGTACATCATTGAACGATCCTCCTTGAGCAAGAATACGATGGGGGGACAGTAGCATAAAGTCCCACGTTCTGGAAATACCTCTGCGTGCCTGACTAAGGGAGGGGCTGTGTTCCTTGTCCGAGGAGCGCTAGCCGCGAGGGGATCTGGGTGAGCAGGTCTGGACGAACCTGGAATACACCGGGTATACGCTGGCCGATGGCGTAGACGAGGCCCCCAACTTGATTGCCCAAAGCCAAACGTCCGACGATGCGTCCGTCTTTCCCGGTGGCCACGAATTCGGCCACGGGGGCCACCAGCCCATAGGGCGCAAGTGGGCCCGCCTGTTTTAGAACACGCTCCTCTGCCGGAATGTTGACGATACGGCTGACCACTAGATCCGCGACGTCCTGACGGACCTTCTCTGTCGGCTGGTCCTCGAGCACCCACTCGTTATGTTGATGAATGAGGACGTATTGCTCATCGCGTGTCTTGATTGACAACATGGCGATATCGCCAATGTCCGCGCCGAGCAACCGTTTATCCTGCAGAGAGAAAAGGTCTTTGGTGAGATCCTTGATGGCCGAAGGACTAATTTTATAAATCGGGCCGTCGGGTGTCGTCTGGGCATAGGCCTCGCCGCTGGCTGGGTCCGGCTGAAAGAGCCTCAGGACATGATCGGCGCCTGCGGCATGCAGAGTAATTTTGACTTTTGGCTTGGTAAGGAGTGGCGCAAGTGTATCCCGTTCGGGTCCCGGGTCAACGATGGCGAGCGCTTTAAGGTCTTCCAGGCGGAAAAGCAGCGCTTGCACTTGGGTTCGGTCGCCCTCGGCTTCGATGGGATACCGAATCTTCCATTTCTTTTTGGGCTTTTCGTCCAGAGCGTAGAGCACGATTTCCGTCGTGGGGTAGGTGAGGCGAAGTCGCTCCACATCTTGTTGGGCGAATGGCAGCACCTCCTTGCGGCGGAAGGATAGTAAGTGTTTTGTTGAGAAAGTCTTTGGGCGCCAGGTCCGTCAAGAGCACTGCCTGGTCCGAGGCCCGTAACACATACAAACTGGACGATAGGGGTCCTGGATCGCCGATGGATAGCGTCTCCTGCCGACTTCCGGTCCCCACTGTGACGACCGTGGAGGCGCGATCCAGACCAAATGGGGTGAGCGAAACCGGCTGCGTCTCGACAAGTCTCGAAACGTTTCCCGTAACAAGGGCGCGGAGGAGGGCCTGCACCTGCCTCTGATCAGCGTCGGTATGAATTGGTTGGGAAATCGTCCACGACTGGCCGGGACCTTGAGTGAGAGCCACTTCTCCGGACTGACTCCGGACCGTCAACGTCGTAATGTCCGCCTCATTGAAGGGCAAGATCCGCTTGGCCTGGTTAGCGGTCGTTTCTTCGTGGCGTTGTTCGGGAATTTCTATGAGATAGAGATACAGTCCAAGAGCCGCAAAGACGCACGCCATCAGTAAGGTCGGCCAGTAGCGCCTCATGTGGTTATAAGCGCCGCCTTCTGCGCCAAACCAGAATGCCGCTGAGGATGGTCATGGCGGGGAGGAAGATGACTTGGAGATACAGCAGAATACGTTCCTGGAGCGGGTTGGGAGTAAAAGGTCGCATTGCAGAATCTTTCGGCGTGAGGGAAATGAGATCGCCCTCCTCCGTGAGCCATCCGACCGTCCGTTGAAAGAAATCGCTGTTGCCGACGAAGTTGATAAACCCGTTACTGGCAAAGGAAGAGTTGCCGACGACTACCAACGCAGGGCGGGGTTTGCCTTCTTCGGGAGCCTGCTTTGGAGTCAAGGCTGCTGCCAGTGCCAGGGGACCCTGAATGTCCTCTTTTGCGTCGTAGCTCACGACCCGCCCCTTCATGTCTGTCTCGGCCCAACTACGTGGCGATGTTCGGGCCAGAGGGACGTAATCCCAGTCTTTCCCCTTGTCCTCATGGAAGATGAGATGGCGGGTAAGGGGGAATAAGACCGCGGCGGTCAGTTCATGGGTAATTTCATGGTCAGTAAAGGTGCGGACCAGAAGGGCGGTCAAATCGCCTTGCGCGAGTCGATCTTGCAGGTCGACCAACACGCCGCGTCCCAACTCCATTCCCCAGGTATTCAATAAATCATCCATGCCGGCCTGTGTATCAGGATCGACCAGCACGAGGAGATGTCCACCTTTGGCGACATACGCGCGAATGCGGTCCTTCTCTTCTTTGGTTACTGCTCGACGAGGTCCAGCAATGATCAACACCGCGGTATTGTCCGGCACTGACGCTTCCTGCAGCAAAGAGAGGGTGCCAATGTCGTAGCCCTGTTTTTCCAATACTTCTTTGGTCAACGCCAATCCGCCACGGTCTCGATCATCCAAGCTCCGCTCACCATGACCTTCCAGAAATACAAGCCGTTTCTTAGTGTCTTTGGACACACGAACCAGGGCGCCTGTAATTTCAACCTCAGCGGGAGAGGTGATCCGAACCGACTGGGGACCACTTTCGAAAATGGCGATGTCGGTTCTGGTGATGCCGTAATTCTGAGCCACCTTCGGTTGACGTTCGGGATCGATAAATTGAATGGTCAATTTGGGACTCGCCTGCCTGTAACTATCGAACCGCTCTTTATAGGCCTGATAGCCCGGATCTTTTTCTCGGGTAAAGACCGTGATGCTGACATCTCTGGTCAGGCCACGAAGGACGCGATAAGTTTCCGGCGCGAGCGTGTAGTTCTGATTCTCGGAGAAATCCCACCGGATCGAATGCCGGGCTCCGAGAAAATTCACAATGGCTACAATGGCGATAAAAAGCGCCACCATGAGCGCGCTGTTGGCCCCCATGCGGGTGGAGCGTTGGGCGGTGAAGGTCTTCAGGCGGTCGAAATGGTTCGCGAAAAACCAGATGAGGCAGATCAAGGCCAGCCCCTCGAGGAGGGTGACGAGCCAGATCGCGTCAGGCATCAAGGAATAGGCGATCAAGCCGGCCACGGCCGAGCCGATACCGAGGGCGCCTATGGGAACGGTGCGGCGCGTTATTTCCATCGTGAGGAATCCACAATGCGGTGAGCCAGGAATAGCATGAGGACGGTGCCGCTGACGTAATAAATGAGATCTTTGGTATCGATCAAACCACGGACCAGATGGTCGAAGTGTTCCATGAACGAGAGATACGAGACGACATGGCCCACTGACGTATCACCCAAGAGCGATCCAAGTCCGGCGAGGAGCCAGCACATTAGGAGTAGGCCGAAGCTCGTAAAGGCCGCCACGATTTGGTTTTCGGTAATGGACGACGCAAAGAGGCCCACCGCAAGAAACAACCCTCCGAGCAGCGTCAAACCGAGATAACCAGTCAGGACGGGATACCAGTCGAAATCGCTAAAGAGCGCGAGAGTCAGCGGGACGAGGGTGGTCATGAGTAGCATCCCGATAAATACGAGAGCCACGCTCACGAATTTCCCGACAATGATGTCGGTGATTCGCACTGGAGCCGTCATCAAAAACTCGAAGGTGCGGAGTTTGCGTTCTTCGGCCAGCAGTCGCATCGTGAGGATAGGCAGAATCAGCAGCAGAACGAATCGCATACTGGTGAAAAGGTTGCGAAAGACCAAGTCGTTCAGATTAATCTGTGCCGTACCGCCCTGCATTTGCATCAACTGAATGGCTTGGGCTCCGGTAAAGACAATGTACAGGTAGGCCAGAAAGCCAAAGGTCAACAGGAATACCCCACCGACCACGTAGACAATCGGCGAGACGAAGTACGTCCGTAGTTCCTTTGCGATAATTGCTTGAACGGGTGTCATCAGTGTTGATTGATCTCGGTGCTGGAAGTCCGGTCTCGGCATGTCGTCTTCATGTTGAGTGAGTTGCAGGAACACGTCTTCCAAAGTCATGGAGACCGGTTTCATTTCAAGGAGTCCCCATTCGTTTTTGACGGCGAAACGCGCCACCTCTTCTCGGATGTCCTTGCCCAGCGCACATTCGACGAGGATGGTGTGCGGATCGGGGGTTGGGAGCACATGTTCCACTCCGGTGACCTCATGGAATCGTTCGAGCGCGTTGACCGGCGGGGATTTTAGGGTGATGCTGATCTTTTCCGAACGTCGTAATCTGGCCGAGAGCTGGTTCGGCGTATCTTCGGCGACAATTCGACCACCATTGATGATGACCACCCGTTGGCAGACCGCGGTCGCCTCTGGAAGAATGTGTGTGCTCAAGATGACCGAGTGTGAGCCGGCCAGACTCTTGATCAGTTCTCTGATTTCAATGATTTGTTTCGGATCGAGGCCGACGGTAGGCTCGTCCAAAATCAACACCGGTGGATCGTGGATCAGCGCTTGCGCCAGACCGACGCGCTGCCGGTACCCACGCGACAGATTGGCAATGAGCCGGCGTCGGACCGAACCCAACGACAGTCGCTCCATTACGCGATCCATTGCCGCGGTCAGGCCGACACCGCTGAGTCCACGGAGTTTGCCCACGAAGGAGAGATATTCGCAGACCGTCAGCTCCTGGTACACCGGCGGTGTTTCAGGCAAGTAGCCGATTCGTTTCTTGACCTCTTCGGCTTGATCCGCACAGTCGAAGCCGGCGACGCGCGCCGACCCTTCTGTTGCCGGCATGAAGCAGGTGAGAATGCGCATGGTCGTGGTTTTTCCCGCGCCGTTCGGGCCCAAGAATGCCAGCACCTCACCTTTTTCGACGCGAAAAGTCACCCGGTCAATTGCGGTGAGGTTTCCGTACCGTTTTGTAATGTCGCGAACTTCGATCATGCAGTCGGCATAAGCGGCTGGATGGGTCTGCTGTCTGTTGATTGCTGATACAAAGCGTGGTGTGGCAAATCGGGGCTAATCTTAACGACAGCCTTCGATGCAGTCAAGAGAAGCGTGCAGCTCCCTTTTGATAACGAAGTAAAAAGGCGTCATCTGGCTTTACAGCCTGAGTAGTAACTGCTAAAGTTCCGCGAATTTCTGTGATGTTGCACCGCACGACGGACGACGTGAGGGATGAAGCAGCCGCGACCGAGCTTGTTAGGTGTGTTGGTGATTGGGGCATTGCTCTGTGTGGCATTCGCAGGCCTTGGTAGCCTCTTGAATTCAGTTTATGCCGCAAATAGCACCGTGCATGAAATCAGAGGGACGGTCCAATCCATCAGTCCCGGGGATACGCCTCCTGTCGTTGTGGTAAAGGGGCTTCATGGACGCAAGGAAGAAATCGTGGTTGGGGCGATGGTTCAGCAAGGTGCCACTGTTCTGCGTGGGAAAAGAAAGATTGCGCCTCGATCAAATTCATGTGGGAGATGACGTGACATTAAAGTACGTCAAAACGCGTGAGGGACTCGCCATTCGTTCGATAGTGCTCCACCGTAAGTAAGAAAATGCATGGCATGGTGGCTATGTGTCGTTCATAAGGAGGAAGAGAAATTCTATGATTCGACAGCATGGGGTGCGGGGGAAGTCTGCGCCAGTGGCCGTCGTATTGTTGCTTACTGCTGGGCTGTTCGGGAAAGGGCGATGTCATTCCGATGAACTTGAATCCGAAGCCCCTGACAGAGAGCAATACTGCCAGCCAGGCAGTGAAGTTGATGTCTGGCCCTCGAGTGACGGTGATCCCGTTCGATGATCAACGGGGGGATCGCACCAATGTCGGTGGGCGGAGTTCGATGTGGGGCGGCGAAAGCCATTTCAATGTGTCGAATGGCACCGCAGGAGAAGCTACAGCTCAGGCATTTGCCGACTATTTGAAGGGTAAGGGGTGGCAAGCTCAATACGCGAAAAGCGAGCCAGCGGAATCTGAAAATGGCCCGGACATTGTCTTGACCGGCAAAATTCTTGATTTAGTCGTTCATGCCAAGAAGGGCTTTTTCCTCACGGATATTGAGGCGAAAAGTAAGCTTATTATTCAGGCAAGCAACCGTCAGGATAGCAGCTCGCTCAGAAGAACAGACGCGCACTCAGGCAGTCATGACAACGTGTTGTGGTTTGAGCCGGAGGATGGCGAGCAGATTCTCTCTGAAGTGTTGGAAAAGAATTTTGAACGGTTTGTCAGCAATACTAAGGTGGAGGGCCGGGCCCTACGGTTTCGCTAGCTAGCCCGAGCCTGCCGGGTTCATCCGAGCAAGGTGTGAATGATGCGAGATTGGTGGAGTAACTGGACTTTCAATCATTGGTAAGGGGAGTCTCCCTACCCTAACGGTATTGTTGCGAACAAGAATCCTCAGTAGTCTGAAGCCATGGTGCGCGAGGGTGGCGAGCACCTTGTGAGATTCGGACTTTCACATGAGGTATATCCATGGATAAGCAATTCCCAAACACTTTTCGTAGCAAAGCTGGATATGCCGTGGTTCCATTAGCTGGGTGCCTTTTACTGAGTGCCTGTTCTTTCTTGCCCAAAGGTGAACTCCCTCTGGATCTCGGCATAAAAGATCGCGGAGTCGCCTCATGGTACGGAAAGGAATTTCATGGGAAACTCGCCGCGAATGGGGAAGTCTTTGATATGACAGCTTATACGGCTGCCCATCGCAAATTGCCGCTTGGTAGTATAGTCCGTGTAATCAACCTGGAAAATGGGAAATTCGTTCAAGTTCGAATCAACGATCGAGGCCCTTATGTGATCGGCCGAATGTTGGATCTATCTCATGCAGCGGCTCGTGAACTCGGCATGGTAGAGGCCGGTACAACGGCTGTACAAATTGAGGTGATCGGAAATCATCGTCCGGTCGCGCCTGTCTCGGCTGGGAAAACTCCTACTGTCGCAGGAGTACTGTTAACGAATGATACCCGCCTGGTGAGACAGCGCGGTCGGCAACAAGAAGGATTTGAGTTACCCTCTCTTCCTATTAGAATGAATCCAGGTGAAGCTTTATACGTGCGACGTGAACGTCGTATTGGTAGCATCCTTGCCGCCAACCATACGGCGCACAATACAGTGCCTGTGCTAATCGTCTCCTAGACTCTGCGCCTACTGCATTCCATTAGTTGACACTCCCTTATACACTTCATTAGACTGCCTGTTGCACGTGACGCAGGTTGTGCATCGTCACTTCTATTTCTGTCGATTTTAATTGTTGGAGGTAAAGGGCTGCATGGCAAAGAAACCGACCGATGAATCAGATGAAACCCGGCTCAAAAAGAAAATCGCGGTGCGAGTGAAAGAGGAAAAAAAGCTTTCGGGAGATCCTGCTGCGCGGTCGTTGCGCAAACGACTCAAGCGCGTTCAGCGAAAACGCCGTGCTCTTTCGCTAAGAAAGAAACATGCAGCTGGAAAACAATCTGAAACTAAATCTTAGCAGGCTTCTGACGAGAGGCTAATCGTTATCTTCATTTTTGTGCGTAACAAGGAAGATTGTTATGGAACAAGCTGGTGAAAAAACAGAACAGGCCCAGGCTGCTTCCCCTGCTGGCCAGGTCACGGACGAGACCCTGACAGATCAGCTCTCGGACCAACTTGCCACCTCGTTAGATTCTACAACTGAGGGGCAGGACATCACTGATCCTATTCAGGAAGTACCCCTTGAAGAAGAACAAGTGAAGGATGAGATCGATATCCAAATCGATCTTCTCAAAGATCCTGACTGGGTGATAAGGCGAGAGGCCGCGATTACGCTGGGAGAAATGGGTGACGAGCGTTGTGTGGAACCACTCGCCGCTGCGCTGCGTGATGGTGACTGGCAGGTTCGAGAGGTCGTCGTCGAAGGCCTCGGACAGATCGGTTCTCCAGCGGTTGACGTATTACTCAAGCTACTTCGTGATTGGGATGTGCGCAAATCTGCCATTCTCGCATTAGGAAAGATTCGTGACGAACGGGTGCTGGAACCGTTGATGCTTCAGCTTCGTAATGATGAATTTATGGAAGATGCGACGGATGCATTAGTCAATCTTGGCGAACCATCGTTGCCAGGTTTGATCAAGGCGTTGAAGGACAAGGAGGAATTGGTCCGGAAACAAGCCGTGATTGCGCTAGGTCGGATCAAGTCACCGGAAGCGATCGATCCGCTGATTGAAATGTTGCAAAATAAGGACTGGTTTATTCGCTTAACGGCTGCTGCCGCACTTGAGGCTATCGGCCATGAAAGGGGTCGCGAGGCGATCAAGCCCCTCTTAAAAGACAGCGATATGGTGGTCAAAATGAGAGTGGAGCGAATTCTCGCGAAATGGAAAAAGCAACCGGCAACTGTGTAAGCCGAGCATCATTTTCGTAGGAGTCCATCCAGTTCCCTTTGAATCTCATCTAGTTTAGTGGGAGATACCTTCTTGCGGAGAGAAAGCTCAAGCCGAAGTTCCTTTATTTTACCCATCAGCTCTCTGATCCGAGTCTCAGGATAGGTTTGTTTTGCTCCTCTCGTAATCGTCTCCAGTGAGATCACCGCCTCGCCTAATTCCGTTGAAGCTTCGGTCGTATTCTTATTGAACAGTTCGACTTTTGCCTGTATCACTCGACCTTTTGCATCTACAAGATTTTGACGTCGGTGGAAGTCCCGCTCGATCCCGAGGGTGGTGTCCACCATATCTCGGGAAAAATCCTTCATTGTTTGCTCAAGATTATTCGTGGGTGATTTGCCCCAGAGATAGCCGAACCCAAATGCCAGGGCGAGGAGGACCACTAGGCCAATGAACCTGAGCATCGTTGTTGTCAGCCCTAGCGGGCGCTCCCTTGTGTGTCCTTTCGCGACAGCACCTGAAATAGGCTTCCGGCAGAAGCGATACGCACGGCGGCGTCCGAATCCTGGATCCCCACTTTGAGGGAAGCGATAACTGACGGCAGCCGCGATCTGCCCAGTGCGCGGGCGGCCATAAGACGAGGAAGTGGTTGTTGATCTTTGAGCAAGGTCTCAAGAATCGTCAGTGCATTGGGGGTCGTGGCGGCAGCCAATGCTTGCGCCGTCCCTCCTCGAATTGACGGGTCAGGGTGTCGGGCAAGATCCGCTGCATGTAGAATCGCGCCGACGTCACCCAAGCGCAACAGACCTTCTACTGCGCTGATACGCACATGTTCGTCTGGGTCTCGTAACAAAGGTTGAATGACCGAGCGCGTATCGGCACCTCCCAGCCGCCCAAGACTCGATGCTGCGACCGCTCGGACGCGTGGATTATCATCACGCACGGAATGTGTTAAGGGAGCAACCCCATCAACGCTGCCGAATTCTCCCAACGCCCCGGCTGCGAAAGCGCGAACAGCCGGATGAGGATCATATACAGCTTGACTGAGGACTGAGATGCTTGCAGGGCGGCGCAGACGTCCTAATATCCCTACTGCTGCCATTCGGACTTCAGGATTCGGGAGCGTGACGGCGCTCAAGATATCCGTCAGCACATCGGTGCGCCCGAGTTTGTATAGTCCAGCCAAGGCAAAAATGGATTCGGGCCCTTCATCGAGTCGCGCAATTTCAGTGAGCTGATCCACAATACTGGATACTTTCGCATCACCGAGAGCATTGATTGCGGCAATACGCACGCCGGGTGCTTCATCGCGCAGTGCCCGCTTCAGTGCCGAGGACTGCCTTGCCATGCCGCTTCGTCCAATTGCCTCACTGGCCCGGGCACGTACCAAGGCTGAAGAATCCAGCAGGCCGTCCTCAAGAATTGGCAACGTGTCGCTCTCGCCCATGTCCGCCAGAGCGGTATAGGCGGCAATGCGGATGTGCTCCTGAGGATCGCGGACGCGGGCGACAATAATACTTCGCGCGAGATCTCGTAAGAGTCGGACGTCGTCTGTACGCTTGGTCGCGGCGGATCGAGAGTACAGTTTCCAAGCTTCCTCCGGTTTTCCCAGCTTCAGAAGGCTCATGATGGCATAACGAACCAACTCCCGGCTCGGTTCCTCACCGGCTGGAAGGCTCTGGATGAGCTGTAACACGCCGTCATATTCCCCCGCCTGATATCGCTTCAACGCCTGTCGCTCGAATGAGGCGTGAGAAGATTTCGGCGAGCTCGAGGCTCCAGTTGCCGAAATGGGAAGAATCAACGAAAGTAGAAGCAGCCCGATGGAGAGAGTCCATTCAGCCAAACGAGGGTTTCCCCAAGCTACGTACCTCGGGTGGATCGCATTACCATTTGTTCGGGGTACGCGTGGTGGCCGGTGCATACAGCTGCCTCATGTATTCTTTGACCATCCGCTTAGTGCAGAACCGGGGAGCGATAGTCTTGATGCTTTCTTTGACGATGTGAAGCCAGCCGCGGGGAATGCCATCAAGGTCGCGTTGGTAAAACAACGGCACGACCTCCTGTTCTAATAGGCGGAACAATTGTTCCGCATCATGAGCGTCTTGTGCCTGCGTGTCTGATTCCTCCGCGAGGGGCTGAATGCCCCATCCATTGGCGCCGTTATATCCTTCTTGCCACCATCCGTCTAAGACGCTGAGATTTATGACACCATTCAGCGCAGCTTTTTGACCGCTGGTTCCACTGGCTTCGAGAGGAGCCCTGGGTGTATTGAGCCAAATGTCGACCCCTTGGACAAGATACTTGGCCATATGCATATCGTAGTCTTCGAGGAACGCGACATGTCCTCCGATCTTGTGATCATTGCAGTAATTCAGGACCTCGTGGATAAAGTAACGGCCTGGTTCGTCGGCCGGGTGCGCTTTCCCGGCAAACACAATTTGGACCGGCCGCCACCGATTATGGAGCAGTTGTTTGAGCCGTTCGAGGTCTCGAAACAACAGGGTTGCGCGCTTGTAGGTCGCAAACCGTCTGGCAAAACCAATGGTGAGCGCTTCCGGGTCGAGCAGTGTTCCTCTGGCGATGGCTTGCATGGGCTGAAGCTGGCCACGAATCCATCCATCGCGCGCGCGCTCGCGAATAAAGCGCATGAGTTTTCGTCTGCTGGTTTGGCGAACAGCCCACAACTCATGGTCCGGCAGGTCCGCGACGCGCTGCCAGATCGTGGGATCGTCGATCCGTTCCGCCCATTCAGGGCTGAGATATTTGGCGTAAAGGGAATTTGCCTCCGGGGAGATCCACGTCGGCGCATGGATGCCGTTCGTCACGTGCCTGATAGGAACGAGATCCTCCGCCAAGCCGGGCCATAAATGTTGCCACATATGGCGAGATACCCGACCATGCTCGCGGCTGACACCATTGACATGAGCTGAAAGACGCATGGCAAGGGCCGTCATGTTGAAGCCGTGACCCGTGCTTTCTGGGGTCTCGCCGAGACGCAAAAATTCTTCCCTGGACAAGCCCGAGTTGACCCCAATAGTTCGCGAAATAACGGTCCATGAGGTGGAATGGAAAGATATCGTGTCCGGCGGGGACAGGGGTGTGCGTCGTGAAGACGGTGCTCTGTCGAACCAGGTCACTTGCTTCGGCATGGCTATGACCGGCGGTGACAAATTCGCGGATTCGTTCCATCGTCAGGAAGGCAGCATGGCCTTCATTGCAGTGCCATACAGATGGATTGATACCGAGGGCGCGGAGCACACGTACGCCGCCGATGCCTAAGAGAAACTCCTGACAGAGTCTCGTCTCTTGGTCCCCACCGTATAACCGCGCGGAGAGAGCGCGATCCTCAGGTGTATTTTCTGACACGTCGGTATCAATGAGGAACAGTGACATGCGACCAGCGCGAACCTGCCACACGAGGACAGTGACTTGGCGATGACCGATCTCAACCTTAAAGGAGCAGGACATGCCAGCCGGTGTGATGGCATGCTGGATGGGTGAATCATGGCGATTGAAGGGTGCGTAAGTGGCTTCCTGCCAGCCCTCAGGATTGATACGTTGCTTAAAATATCCTTGAGGGTACATGAACCCAATGCCGATAAGCGGGATCCCTAGATCGCTGGCTTCTTTGCAATGGTCTCCGGCCAGAATGCCAAGGCCTCCGCTGTAGATCGGAATCGAGATATGCAATCCGAATTCTGCCGAGAAGTAAGCGATGGGAGAATTTTGAAGCGTAGGAAATTCCGTTGCTGCCCACGTTTTTTTGTCGCTCAGATATTCGTCGAAAGTACGCAAAACGGCCGAATACTGACGCACAAAATTCGGATCGCCGGCCAAGGTGGCGAGGCGTTCTGGTTTGACACTGGAAAGTAGCTGAACGGGATTGTGGTGCGTGAGAAACCACAGCGTGGGGTCGATGGATTCAAACAGCTGCCGTGCCGTTGGGGTCCAGCTCCACCACAGATTGCGGGCTACTTCATCCAGTCGGTGTAAATTGTGTGGAACTGTATCATGAGCGGCCTGTCCTTGATCGGGTGCTTGCACGACGCCTCCGTGGAAAATTGTCGATGGCTGAAGAAGCAGACCGGGAGGTCGTGCTTCCGAATTTTGTGTCAGGCATGTCCGGCTTTATGCCAGGATACCCACTGATCAGAAAAAGCGACGGCGGCGTAGCGTTCTCCGAGGATTTTGGCGACACGATTCATGGTCGTCGTGAGTTGTTTCGCTTCATCTTGCGTGAGGTCCTGACGAAACCGAGGATGGAGTCCCCATCGCGTCTCGACCTCCTCGCCCTTGACACTCGACATGACACTGACGAGTTTAATGTCGGTGCCGGTGGCTACCCCGTGGGGCCTGGTTAGCGGAGGATCCACTGCAGGCTCGCCGATGAGTCAGCCGAGGCCGGCGGCGCCTGCCCTTCAAAAATACCGGTAAGTGCCGGAATGACGGCGCTGATACAGAGCGTAGCGGCGGCAGTTACGGCTGGATTGCCGGTAGCTCCGACCAAACGGGCAATGCGATCGCTGAAATCCCGGTACATGTCATTCTTGGCCGGACTGTCTTCAGTGACCAGGAAACGATAGCGCTCATAGGTCTGACGGCTTTCTGCGACCGCCGCCCCGATGGTGAGCACGATCTCTGTCTGGTCGCTGCCGACTCCGAAGGCCGGTTCCAGCGCTTTCTTGAGTAGATCGATCACTGCGTCTGTCAGCTCATCCATGAACTGAGGCTGTTCCTTGAGCGGAATGTGCAGCATCGACACGCGATCCGCCAGGTTGAACATGACGCGTAAAAATTCCAGATAGATGGTCCACTCATCCTGGCGTTTCAGTTTTAACGCTTGTTCCGGCACAGCACGTTTGAGTACGGATACGGATTCGCCTGCCACCGCGAGCATGAGCTCCGCGACAATTTGCAGCTGTTGAGCGAACGAAGTGTGTCTGGTTGTCATAAAAATCCCCTACGTGCCGGCATTATATACAACTCGATTTCAAGGTCCAAGTGCTGATCTTTCCTGACGCCGTTAGGAGGAGCCGCGAACAGCCTCCGTCGTTGCAAGGGATGCAGTGGTATGTTATACAGCGCGCCTCTCCCGTCATGCGCGTCACTGCAAAGACGGATGCTATCATGGACCGAGACATTAAACCCTACATTCTGAAACGGACCGCGGATCAGGGCATCACCCCCAAGCTCTCGCTTGATTATGCCAGAGCGCTCAACCCGCAGCAGTTTGCGGCGGTGACGGCGGGTGACGGCCCTGCGCTCGTGATCGCCGGGGCCGGCAGCGGTAAGACCCGCACACTGGTCCATCGCGTCGCCTATTTGATCGATTCGGGCGTGGATCCGTCGCACATTCTCTTGCTGACATTTACGCGGAAGTCCTCCGAGGAAATGTTGGAGCGTGTGGGGGCCTTGATTGGTTCTCATAGTCAGCGGGTCTGCGGGGGGACGTTTCACTCGATTGCCAATATGTTGCTCCGGCGCCATGGGCGCGTGCTCGGGATCGAGCCTGCGTTTACCATCATGGATCGTGGCGATGCCGAAGATCTTATCGCCATGCTACGCGCCCAAATGGGACTCAATGAAAAAGATAAGCGGTTCCCTCGCAAGGGCACTATCGCTGAAATCTACAGCAAATGCGAAAACACGTTACGCGTATTGGAGGATATTGTTCTCGAAGAGTTTTCGCATTTTGCCGACCACCTCGAGGATCTTGGGAAACTGCAGCGAGCCTATCAGGCGGCGAAGCGTCAACGGCAACTGCTCGACTATGATGACTTACTCGTCTTATTGCGGAATTTGCTGAGCAAAGATGAGCCGACTCAGCGGGCCATTTCTCAACGATTCCGGTATATCCTCGTGGACGAATATCAGGATACCAACCGGCTGCAAGCGGAACTGATTCGAAAACTGGCGGCCACTCACAACAATGTCATGGTGGTTGGAGATGACTCACAATCCATTTATGCGTTCCGGGGCGCGACCTTCCGGAACATTATGGAATTCCCGACTTGGTTCCCGGGCGCACACATTTATAAACTTGAAGAGAATTATCGCAGCACGCAGCCGATTCTCAGTGTGGCCAATGAAATCATTCAAGAAGCGCCGGAAAAGTATACGAAGCATTTGTTCACTCGCAAGCTGGATGGGCCATTGCCCGCGCTGGTAGAAGCAGCCGGTGAAAATGCACAGTCGCGTTTTGTAGCGCAAAAAATACTCGAGCTGCGGGAAGAGGGCGTGCCGCTGAATGAAATTGCGGTGCTCTTTCGATCCAGCTTTCACTCCTTTGATCTGGAAATCGAGCTGTCTCGCTGCGGTTTACCATTTGTGAAGCGGGGCGGAATCAAGTTCCTCGAGGCGGCGCATGTCAAAGATCTTCTCGCGCATTTGCGCGTAGTGGTGAATCCACAGGACGCCGTCAGCTGGCATCGTGTGCTCATGCTGGTTGAAGGTGTCGGTCCTAAGAAGGCCCAAGACTTGGTGAGCGCCATGGTGCGGACGAATGATCCATATCAGGTATTGCGAGACAGCAGCGGCCGTTCTGCCAAGGGATTAAAGGAGCTGGCGCTGGTACTGGAAAATCTTTCACAGAGCGACGATCTGAGTCCGATTGAACAGGTGAGTCGAGTGTATGAATACTATCTGCCGATCCTTAAGGACCACCATGACGACTATCCGAAACGGATCAGGGATCTGGACCATTTGCATACCATCGCCGAGAGTTATCCAGGCCTGACCGAGTTCCTCGCCGATCTTGCGCTGGCGCCTCCCGACGGAAGTGCGGTGGGGGTAGAGCCGTCAGGCCGAGACGATGAGCAGTTGGTGCTCTCGACGATTCATTCTGCCAAAGGGCTGGAATGGCAGTGCGTCTTTCTTCTGTGGGTTGTGGATGGGAAGTTTCCATCGGTCTTTTCGTTCAATACCGATGAGGAGTTGGAGGAGGAACGGCGGTTGTTATATGTTGCGGTCACACGGGCGAAGCGGTACCTCTTTTTGATCTACCCGATCAATGTCTATGACAAGAGCTCGGGCATGTTGCTGTCCAAGCCGTCTCGATTTCTGGATCATGTGTCTCCACGCCTGTTTGAGACCTTGGCACTGGTTGAGGAGGGCAGTTCGTACGAATGGGGAGGTGAGCGTGACCGTTTTATGTAGGACGATCGCTCCCACCGCATAATTCAGGCCCGCCTTCTACGATCCGATTCCATCTTGGTAAAAAGAGGATGCACATCGCGCATACATTTGTCGGTCGCCTGCGCGGAGTGATTGTCCTAATCGCGGCGGGAATGTTGCTCGGATTGTCGATGTCGGCTTTGGTGCAGGCTGACACATCGACAGCTGTTTCGGATGCCTCGCGAATGTGGTTGAAGCTGGTGTCTGAAGCGAAATCCCTCGCACTTCCGACGCGATTCCTTCAGCAAATTCCTCCGCAGTTCGTCACGTTTGAGTTTGAGGATCTGCATGCATTTGCTGCAGAGTACCATCCGAAGGACCATCGAATGGTGTTGAATCGGTCTCTTTCCCTGAATGCCGCAGGCGGGACTCTACGGCCACTCGCGCGATTGACGCATAAGGAGCTGGAGACGCTCTACCACGAGCTGTTTCATGCCTACATGGATTTTCTTGAACAAGAGAGTGCGCCGCCCGAGGCGCATGCGTTGTTCATGGCGTTTGCTCGCGAACAACAACGGTGCCGGTATCAGCAGGTGCTCATCACGCCGGTGCTTCAAAAGAGAGAATTGAAAGAAGAGCGGTTTCTTAGTGGCGCAGAATCCTGGGAAGCTCTGAATGAGACATGGGCCGTATTTGTGGGGTGGGCGGTGTGGACGCAGATGGAGTTGGGTAAGAAGGGGACCAAAGAAGTTCAGTCGGGAAGTAAATCCCACTACATACCTGCGTGGCTCAAACGGTTGGAATTGGCGGAGCGGGATGCGGTCTTAAAGGGGTATTACGAACCTGAGGATCCAAATGAAAAGCTCATGGCGAGAAAGCGATTTTTGGCGCCTGAATTTCGGCTATCGGCGCCTGAGTTGACTGTTCTGATGCGGGATGTGCTGGGCAGTTCTGCGGAATTAATACGTCAGGCGAATCTGATGCTGAGTCATAGCAGTGCGAATGCCAGTGCACAAACGACTTGCCCCGCTCCGATCTCCCCTTAGAATTCTTCCTGCATAGAACATACCCCCTTGACAATGGAACGTGTGGCAAATAAAATCGGCTGCTTTCAAGGCCAAGTCGATCCTCACTTCATCAGCGCCCCAGCCCTGTCGTTTTGCTGGGAAGCTGTGCGTGGTGGGGCTTACTTCATTCTCCGATTCACAGAATGGATACCGCTTCGGTTAGAGACTTGCCTGGAAGAGAAAGTCTTGATTTGAATTGGGCTGTGAGAGATGGGCAGGTACCCAAGTGGACAAAGGGGGCAGACTGTAAATCTGCTGCCTTATGGCTTCCAAGGTTCGAATCCTTGCCTGCCCACCATATTTGAATCGGATCGCATCTGCCTAGTCAGGATAAATGATCGTGAAGGATGTGATGTGGCCGCAAGTCATGAAGTGTTGGTAGGTTCACCGTGGGCGGGCGTAGCTCAGTGGTAGAGTTCCAGCCTTCCAAGCTGGCTGTCGTGGGTTCAAATCCCATCGCCCGCTCCAATTGAGCGCCTTTGATCAGGATTACATCTATAGGGATATGGCGAGTGAATACAGATTTGAATTGATGGCCCACGTAGCTCAGTTGGCAGAGCACGTCCTTGGTAAGGACGAGGTCACGCGTTCGATTCGCGTCGTGGGCTCCACCTCTACTTTGCTCGGAGCGGGGTCGTGCTCCTCGTGAGGGAGAAGCATTCGATTGTGGGTTTCGGGAAAACAGTGTCGTGAGAAAAGGAGTAAATCATGGCGAAGGCGAAATTTGAGCGACGAAAGCCCCACGTGAACATCGGGACGATCGGGCACGTGGACCACGGCAAGACGACGTTGACGAGTGCCCTGACCAAGATCTGCTCGGACAAGGGCATGGCGAAGTTCATCAGCTATGACGAAGTGGCGAAGGCCAGGAGAGTCAGGGGCGGCGGGATGCCAGCAAGATCATGACCATCGCGATCAGCCATGTGGAGTATGAGACGGCCAACCGGCACTATGCGCACGTCGATTGCCCGGGCCACGCCGATTATGTGAAGAACATGATCACGGGGGCTGCGCAAATGGACGGCGCGATTTTGGTGGTGAGTGCGGCCGATGGGCCGATGCCGCAGACGCGAGAGCACATTTTGTTGGCGCGCCAAGTCGGCGTCCCCTACATTGTGGTGTTTCTGAACAAGGCGGACAAGGTCGACGACAAGGAATTGCTGGAGTTGGTCGAGCTGGAAGTGCGGGAGTTGCTGACCAAGTACGAGTTTCCGGGCGACAAGATTCCCATCGTGCAGGGGTCGGCGTTGAAGGCGATCGAAGGGGATCAAGGGCCGTTGGGCGTGCCGTCGATTCTGAAGTTATTGGAGGCCGTCGACACCTATATTCCGACGCCGACGCGCGCCATTGATAAGCCGTTTCTGATGCCGATCGAAGATGTCTTTACGATCAGCGGGCGCGGGACGGTCGTGACGGGGCGCTGTGAGAAGGGGATCGTGAAGGTGGGCGATGAAATCGAAATCGTCGGGTTAAAGGCGACGCAGACGACCATCGTGACCGGCGTGGAAATGTTCCGCAAGGTCCTCGACGAAGGGCAGGCGGGCGATAACATCGGCGTCTTGCTGCGCGGGACGAAGAAGGAAGATGTGGAGCGGGGGATGGTGCTGGCGAAGCCCAAGAGCATCACGCCGCATACGAAGTTCAAGGCCGAGATTTATGTGTTGACGAAGGAAGAGGGCGGGCGGCATACGCCGTTTTTCAACGGGTACCGGCCGCAGTTCTACTTCCGGACGACGGACGTGACGGGCATCGTGACGCTGACGCCGGGGGTGGAGATGGTCATGCCCGGAGACAATGTGACGGTGACCGGCGAGTTGATCAGCCCGATCGCCATGGATCAGGGGCTGCGCTTTGCGGTGCGCGAGGGTGGGAAAACCGTCGGCTCAGGCGTCGTCACTGAAATTCTAGCGTAGGAGAGGGAGGCGTGAGGCATTAGACGTTTTGAGTGAGGGAGTGACTGTTCCCCGCCTTCACGTCGCACGCTTCGCGGGATTACGACATGCGAGACATTATTGATTTGGCCTGTACGGTCTGCAAGCAGCGGAATTATACGACCCGCAAGAACAAGAAAAACGATCCGGATCGTTTGGAGCGCAATAAGTTCTGTAAGTTTTGCCGGAAGCACATTGCCCATAAGGAAGTGAAGTAGGAATTTTGGTGCTGGGTGGGGATTGTGACCTTGGCTCGGCAGCGCGCATGTTCCGAATGGAGGGGCATGGTGTCAACGGCAGCACATCGGTCTCCAAAACCGAGAGTCTAGGTTCAAATCCTAGTGCCCCTGCCAAGCTCGAACGCGTATGACCTGGTGCATGGCGGTGCTGTGGCATTGTTTCTGTGAAGCACTCGTTCTATGCTGTTAGGATTGCTTTTGCGCATGACGCAATTTCGGGCGGGTGGGTAGGGTAGATAGAACTGTTCGGGAAAGTTCCACGAGAGGATTGTAACCGTGTTTCAGCGATTGACCGCTTCTATTCGGGAATTCATCGAAGGCGTTCACGGCGAATTGAAAAAGGTGTCGTTTCCGACCAAGACAGAAACGATCGGTGCCACCACAGTCGTGATCGTGTTCTGCATCCTTATGTCCCTGTATCTCTCTATGATGGATTCCGTGTTGGGATGGCTGATGCGCAAGGTTATCTAGATGCGTCGTGCAGCTGGACAGGTCCGGTATTGCCCGGACGATATGATGCTGGATGTTCAGCTGAGAGGAGATGATGAACAATAAGAACTGGTACGTCATCCATACCTATGCGGGCTTTGAAGGCCGAGTAAAAACCAGTCTCCTTGAGCGCGCAAATCAAATGGGGCTCACTGAACGACTTGGGCAGGTCTTGGTGCCGACGGAAGATGTGATTGAAATCAAGGATGGCAAGCGACGGACTTCCAGACGCAAGTTTTTCCCGGGTTATGTCCTGATTGAGTTGGAATCGCCCTTGGCCGACGAAACCTTGCAGATGATCAAGGAAACTCCAAAGGTGACGGGGTTTGTCGGCGGCGGTGCCCAACCGACTCCGCTTTCGCCTGAGGAAGTCGATTCGTTGTTGAAGCAAGTGGACGCCGGTGCGGCAGGCCCTCGCGAGCAGGTTCGGTTTATCAAGGGTGACAATGTCCGAATTGTGGATGGTCCGTTCCTGGGTTTTAACGGCGCCGTGGATGACGTGGATTCCGACCATAGCCGGGTGAAAGTCTTCGTGAGTATTTTTGGCCGGTCCACGCCGGTGGAGCTAGGATTCTTGCAGGTCGAGCGTATTTGAGGTCACTGGATTGGGAGTTGCTGGACTGGGAGCCGCTCTCAGCCTATGCGCCCGATCCGCAGTTCTCAGGGAGTAACTCATGGCTAAGGAAGTATCCGCACAGATTAAGTTGCAGATTCCGGCTGGCAAGGCCAACCCTGCGCCGCCTGTTGGCCCCTCGTTGGGACAGCACGGCGTGAATATCATGGAGTTCTGCAAGCAGTTCAATGCGAAAACGCAGAAGGACGGGGATAGCATTATCCCGGTGATCATCACGGTCTATAAAGATCGTAGCTTTACCTTCATCATGAAGACCCCTCCGGCTTCGGACTTGCTGAAGAAAGCCGCCGGGATCATCAAGGGCTCCGGGGTGCCGCACAAGGATAAAGTCGGGAAGATCAGTCAGGCCCAAGTCCGGGAGATCGCCCAAAAGAAATTGTCCGACCTGAATGCGGCTGATCTGGAAGGCGCCATCAAGATCATCCAAGGGACAGCGCGCAGTATGGGCATCACCGTCCAGTAAGTCTTTGCAGAGTGAACCTCCGGCGGACGTGAAGGAGTAGCAGTATGGGAAAGAAGATGACCGCGGCTCAAGAAAAGATCGAGCCCAGGTTCTATGCGTTGAAAGAGGCGGTCGAGGCCGTCAAAGCAGGCGGCGTTTGCCAAGTATGATGAATCCGTGGATCTGGCGATTCGCTTGGGGATTGATCCGAAGCGATCGGATCAAATGGTACGCGGAACGACCGCCTTGCCGCACGGAACCGGCAAGAAAGTCCGCGTGCTTGTCTTTGCGAAGGGCGAGAAGGAGCAAGAGGCTCGGCAGGCAGGCGCCGATTTTGTCGGCTCGGATGACTTGATGGAAAAGATCAAGGGTGGATGGATGGATTTTGATTGTGCGATTTCCACCCCGGATCTCATGGCCTCCGTCGGCAAGCTCGGAAAGGTATTGGGTCCCCGCGGTCTGATGCCGAATCCGAAAACCGGCACGGTGACCTTCGAAGTAGGCAAGGCTGTGAGCGAGATTCGTAAAGGTCGCGTCGAGTTCAAGGTCGAAAAAGCCGGGATCGTTCAAGTGCCGGTTGGGAAGGTCTCATTTGATGCCCAAAAGCTGTACGACAATGCCCATGCGGTGTTGGAGTCTGTCGTCAAAGCGAAGCCGTCCTCCTGTAAAGGCCGCTATCTCAAGAGTGTGACGATGTCGAGCACCATGGGGCCGGGCGTGAAGCTGGATCCCGTGGCCTTGTCGAAGTTGTGGAGTTGAGAACAGTGAGGTTCTCAGTAAGGGGAAAGGCATGAAGAAAGAAGAGAAGGCAACAGCGATCGCGGAATTGACGGAAAAATTCGGTCGCGCCCGCTTGGCAATTCTGACGGAGTGCGCCGGCATGCCCGTCAATCAGATGACCGAGTTGCGCAGGCAGTTACGCGGCGCCAAGGCTGAGTATTGCGTGATCAAGAATACCCTAGCCGTCCGTGCGTCGGCCGGGACAATTCTCGCCGATGCGAAGCCGCATTTTAAGGGACCAACTGGGTTGGTTATCGGCTATGACGATCCGGTTCTCCCGGCGAAAATCTTGCGGGACTTTATTCAGGCTGAAAAACGCTCGGAAAAGATCAAGGTTACTGTCGGGGTACTGGAAGGCAAGTTGGTGCAGGCGGCGGATCTCGCGCCATTGCGCAGCTGCCGAAAAAGGAAGTGCTGATTGCGATGCTGCTGTCGGCCATGCAGGGTCCGATTCGCGGCGTGGTGTACGCGTTGAGCGGAGTATTGAGCAAGTTCGTGCGAGTCATTGCAGCCATTCAGGATAAAAAGAAAGGGGAGGGCGACATGTCAGCAGCAGAAGGAACCAAGTTGTCACAGGATGAATTGATCAAGGCAATCGAGAGCATGAGCGTATTGGAATTGGCCGATCTCGTGAAGGGATTGGAGACACGTTTTGGAGTGACCGCGGCGGCGCCGATGGCCATGATGGCACCGGCCGGCGGTGGAGCGGCGGCGGCACCGGCAGAGGAAAAGACGTCGTTCGACGTGATTTTGGTCAGTGCGCCGGCAGACAAGAAGATCCAGGTCATCAAGGTCGTGCGCGAGCTCACCAGCCTCGGACTCAAGGAAGCGAAGGACTTGGTTGAAGGCGCGCCGAAGCCCGTCAAGGCCGGCGTGACCAAAGAAGAATCCGATACTATGAAGAAGAAACTTGAAGAGAGCGGAGCCAAAGTCGAAATCAAGTAATCGCTCGGTGATCTGCGGTGCGAGTTGTCCGGTGGGATGGCGCGAGGCGTTCATCTCCTTATGAGCTTGGAGGGCTAACGAATGTCGGAATCGACTCTTTCGGAGTTTGTCGAACGCAAGGATTTTTCTCGGATTCGTACGAGCATCGACATTCCCGATCTCATTGAAATCCAGAAGCGGTCCTATGAGGAGTTCCTCCAGATGGAGGTCGAGCCGGATCGTCGCAAGGATCAAGGGTTGCAAGCGGCATTGGCCAGTGTCTTTCCCATCACGGACTACAACAACACCGCAGCGCTGGAGTTCTCCAATTACACCCTGGGGACGCCAAAATACGACGAGCGCGAATGCCTTGAGCAGGGAATGACCTATGCCGTCCCGCTGAAATTGCGAGTGCGGCTGATTGTCTTCGACAAGGAAGACAAGGGACCCAAGAAGAAAGTCTTGGACGTTCGAGAGCAAGAAGTCTATGTCGGTGAACTTCCGCTTATGACGGAGCGAGGGACGTTTCTGATCAACGGGACTGAACGAGTGGTGGTCAGTCAGCTGCACCGCTCGCCAGGCGCGTCCTTCACTCACGACAAGGGGCGGACCCATGCCAGCGGGAAGGTGCTATTTTCCGCTCGGATCATTCCGTATCGCGGATCGTGGCTCGATTTCGAGTTCGATGCGCGGGACATCTTGTATGTTCGGATCGATCGCCGTCGGAAGATGCCGGCAACTATCCTGTTGAAGGCCTTTGGGTATAGCACCGACGATTTGCTGCGGATGTATTACCCCGTGGAAGAGATTCGTGTTTCCAAGGGAAAGCTCTACAGGAAGCTCGATGCTGAAATCCATCATGGCCTGAAGTGTACGACGGAAGTGACGGAGAAGGGCGGAAAAGATCCTCTCGTTCGTGAAGGAGCGAAACTCACGAAAGTGATGATTGCCAAGCTCAAGGCTGCTGGAATCAAGGAGATTCCCGTGACGCCAGCTGAGCTGGTCGGGCGCGCGGTGCTGACGGAACTTCTTGATGCCGGCAAGAAGCAGTCGCTGGCGGAGAAGAACCAGCGGCTCACAGAAGAGATTCTTGAAAAGGTTCTGGAAAGCGACATAGAGGAATTCAAGGTCATTTATCTCGATACGACGAATGCCACGCTAGTCATCCTCGACACCCTTGATATGGAGCGCACTGCTTCAAAAGAGGAAGCGATGGTCGAGATCTACCGTCGCCTGCGGCCGGGCGAGACGCCGTCGGTTGAGACCGCGCGAGCTTTATTCGACAACTTATTTTTAAGTCCCAAGCGATATGACCTATCTCCGGTGGGACGGCTCAAGCTCAACAAGAAGTTAGGGCTCGATTTCGCGCTCGAGCAGCGTACCTTGACGGCGCAAGATATCGTGGAAGTGGTGCGATATCTCGTCAATCTCAAGATTGGTCGCGGTGAAATCGACGACATCGACCACTTGGGTAATCGCCGTGTGCGGTCTGTGGGCGAGCTCTTGGAAAACCAGTTCCGATTAGGACTCGTGCGAATGGAGCGGAGCATTAAGGAGCGCATGAATCTCCTGGACATGGAGACGGTGCTGCCACATGACCTGATCAATGCCAAGCCCGTTGTTGCGGCGGTCAAAGAGTTTTTCAGCAGCAGCCAGCTCTCTCAGTTTATGGATCAAACGAATCCTCTGGCTGAAATCACCCATAAGCGCCGCCTGTCGGCCCTTGGCCCAGGCGGATTAACGCGTGAGCGTGCCGGCTTTGAAGTGCGCGACGTGCATCCTTCGCATTACAGTCGCATTTGTCCTATCGAGACGCCTGAAGGTCCCAATATCGGCTTAATCACGTCTTTGGCCACCTATGCGCGCATCAATGAATTTGGATTCATCGAAGCGCCGTATCGGAAGGTAGTCAAGGGGCGAGTGAGCGATGAGTTGGAGTATCTCTCGGCCATCGAGGGTGACAAGTACATCATTGCGCAAGCCAACTCGAAGGTGGATACATCGGGCAAGCTCGTATCAGAAACCGTGTCAGCCCGCTCAGGCGGAGATTTTATTACGGCCACGCCCGACAAAATCGAATACATGGACGTCTCCCCGAAGCAGGTGGTCAGCGTGGCGACGGCATTGGTGCCGTTTCTCGAGCACGATGACGCCAACCGCGCATTGATGGGCTCGAACATGCAGCGGCAAGCGGTGCCTTTGCTGAAGGCGGAGTCCCCGTTGGTCGGAACCGGGATGGAAGCCGTGGTGGCGCGCGATTCCGGGTATGTCGTGCAGGCCAGGCGAGAAGGAGTGGTGGAGAGTGTCGATGCCACCAGGATCGTCGTCCGTGCCGATTCCAAGGAGGGACGCAAGCGAAACGATTCGGGCCTTGATGTCTATGAAATGATCAAGTTTCAGCGATCGAACCAAAATACCTGCATCACCCAGACGCCCGTGGTCCGGGTCGGGGAACCTGTGAAGAGAGGCCAGGTGTTGGCGGATGGTCCAGCCATTGATCATGGAGAGTTGGCGCTCGGCAAGAACGTTCTCGTCGCGTTCATGCCGTGGGGCGGATACAACTTCGAAGATGCGATCCTGCTGAGCGAAAAGCTAGTGCGTGAAGACGCGTTCACCTCCATTCACATCGAAGAGTTTGAGGTAGAGGCCCGCGATACGAAATTGGGCAAGGAAGATATTACGCGCGATATTCCGAACGTCGGCGAGGAAGCGCTTCGTGATTTGGACGAGAGCGGGATTATTCGGATCGGCGCGGAGGTGAAGCCCGGTGATATTCTCGTCGGAAAGGTCACCCCGAAAGGTGAAACCCAGCTCACACCGGAAGAGAAGTTGTTGCGCGCGATCTTCGGTGAGAAGGCAGGGGACGTCAAGGACACCTCGCTGACGGTTCCTCCTGGCGTGGAAGGCATTGTCGTCGATGTAAAGATCTTCTCCCGCAAAGGGCTGGATAAGGACGAGCGCTCTAAGAGCATCGAGAGCGAAGATCACATGAAGTTGCAGCGAGACCACCAGGAAGAGCTGCGAATCATTGAGGACGAAAAAACAAAAAAAGTTCGCAAGCTGCTACTGGGGAAAGTCGTCGGACGGGATCTGATGGATCCTGAGACCGGCGACGTGATTCTGAAGAAGAAGGGCAAGTTGACCGCTGACATCTTGAAGCGCTTGCCGGATGACATGGTGCGCCATATCATTCTCAGCGATCCTGACGAGCAAAAAGAACTGGAGGATGTCGAGCGTCGTGCCAAAGAGCAGATCGAAATTCTCCAGACCCTATATGATGAAAAAGTCGGTCGTCTGAGACGAGGGGATGAACTTCCGCCGGGTGTGATTAAGCTCGTGAAGGTCTACATCGCGATGAAGCGTAAGATTCAGGTCGGCGACAAAATGGCCGGACGTCACGGTAACAAAGGCGTGGTGTCGCGCGTGTTGCCGGAAGAAGACATGCCCTATATGCCGGACGGGACGCCTGTTGAGATCGTCTTGAATCCGTTGGGTGTGCCGTCCCGTATGAACGTGGGTCAGATCCTGGAGACGCACCTGGGGTGGGCAGCTCGGGCGCTGGGAATTAAGGTGGCGAGCCCGGTCTTCGACGGCGCCTCTGAAAAGGAAATCAAAGACCTTCTCAAGAAGGCCAAACTTTCCCCCAGCGGTCAAACAGAGTTGATGGATGGGCGCACGGGCGAATCATTCGCGAGCCATGTGACGGTCGGATACATGTATGTGCTGAAGCTCCATCACCTCGTGGACGATAAGATTCACGCCCGTTCAATTGGCCCCTACTCTCTCGTGACTCAGCAGCCCCTCGGAGGGAAAGCACAGTTCGGCGGTCAACGTTTGGGGGAGATGGAAGTGTGGGCGCTTCAGGCGTATGGAGCCGCTTCTATCCTGCAAGAATTCTTGACTGTGAAATCTGACGATGTGCCGGGACGGTCGCGCATGTATGAAGCGATCGTGAAGGGGGAGCCCTTCCTGGAACCAGGGCTACCGGAATCGTTCAACGTGTTAGTCAAAGAGCTGCAAAGTCTGGGGCTCGATGTCGAGCTGGTTAAATCGAAGGACTGATTTTAGTGCTGAGTTCATAGCGAATTAGCTCACCACTGAGAATTGCGCTCAGGCGACCGTTAAGGAGGGATCAACCTTGGAAGGTGTATACACATTATTCGAAAAGCCGCGTGACTCGGTGTCGTTCGACTCGATGCGGATTCGCATTGCGTCGCCCGAAAAAATCCGATCGTGGTCATATGGCGAAGTCAAGAAACCGGAAACGATCAATTACCGATCCTTCAAGCCTGAAAAAGACGGATTGTTCTGCGCCAAGATTTTCGGTCCGATCAAGGACTGGGAGTGTAATTGCGGTAAATATAAGCGGATGAAGCATCGCGGCATTGTGTGCGACAAGTGCGGTGTCGAAGTGATTCAGTCGAAGGTGCGCCGCGAGCGGATGGGGCACATCGAGCTGGCGGCCCCGGTTGCGCATATCTGGTTTCTCAAGGGTGTCCCCAGTCGGATCGGGACACTGCTGGACATGAGCCTGAAGCAGCTCGAAAAGATTCTTTACTTCGAGAGCTACGTCATGGTCGATCCCGGATCCACGAGCATGAGCGAGCAGGAGTTGGTGACGGAGGAAAAGCTGCGGGAGTTGCAATCGGAGTATGGCAACGGCGCGTTCAAGGTCGGGATCGGCGCTGAGGCCATCCGTGAGTTGTTACGCAAAGTCGATATCAATACGCAGTGGGACGAATTGCATGTGAAGGCCAAAGCGTCGGCCTCTGCTGCGCTGAAAAAGAAATATGCGAAACGTCTGAAGGTTCTCGAAGCGTTTCGGCGTTCGGGTAACAAGCCAGAGTGGATGATTATGGATGTTATCCCGGTGTTGCCGCCTGAACTTCGTCCATTGGTGCCCTTGGACGGAGGTCGTTTTGCGACCTCGGATCTCAATGACCTCTATCGCCGCGTGATCAACCGGAATAATCGCTTGAAGCGCCTGATCGAACTGAAGGCTCCGGGCGTCATCATCCGCAACGAAATGCGTATGCTGCAGGAAGCCGTGGATGCTCTGTTTGATAACGGTCGGCGGGGTCGCGCTATTCGCGGACCGAACAAGCGTCCACTGAAGTCGCTTGAGCGATATGCTCAAGGGAAAACAGGGACGTTTTCGCCAGAATCTCCTGGGTAAGCGCGTCGACTATTCAGGTCGAACCGTTATCGTCGTTGGGCCGGAATTGCGTCTACATCAGTGTGGATTGCCCAAGAAAATGGCCTTGGAATTGTTCAAGCCGTTCATCTTCCACAAGCTGGAAGAACGGGGGGCGGCCACGACGATTAAGAGCGCCAAACGATTAGTCGAAAAAGAGCGGCCTGAGGTGTGGGATGTGCTGGATGAAGTCATCCGCGAGCATCCTGTCTTGCTTAATCGCGCACCGACCTTGCACCGGCTTGGCATTCAGGCCTTTGACCCTGTGTTAGTCGAAGGCAAGGCGATTCGGCTTCATCCGCTTGTCTGCGCTGCGTTCAATGCCGACTTTGACGGCGATCAAATGGCCGTCCACGTGCCCTTATCCGTCGAGGCGCAGGTCGAAGCGCGCGTGCTGATGATGTCGATCAATAACATCCTTTCGCCTGCCAATGGAAAGCCGATCGCCGTACCATCCCAAGATATGGTTCTTGGATGTTATTGGCTTACAAAGGAACGCGTCGGTGCGAAAGGCGAAGGTAAACTGTTTGGATCGCAGGAGGAAGCACGGATTGCCTATGATGCGGGTGCGTTGGATGAGCATGCGCGAATTAAGGTGCGATCCAATGGAGCGATGATTCAAACTACTGCCGGGCGTGTGATTCTCGCAGAAATTCTTCCTGCGATGATGCCGTTCGCGGATGCCAACAAATTGATGACCAAGAAGGAAATGTCGAAGCTGATCGATGCGGTCTATCGGCAGGCGGGACATCGTGAAACCGTGACGTTCCTGGACAAGATCAAGGACCTCGGGTTTCATTATGCGACCAGGGCTGGGATGTCCATCTGCATCGATAACATGCATATTCCGACCCGTAAGGAAGACCTTATCGGGAAGGCTCAGCATGAAGTCAATGAAATCGAAAAACAGTATTCCGAAGGTCTGATCACCAACGGTGAGCGGTACAACAAAGTCATCGACATTTGGGCGCACGTCACCGAACAAGTGGCCAATGAGATGATGAAGGAATTGGGCGCTGGCGGTGACCCGGCCAAAGTCGAATCGTTCAATCCCATTTTCATGATGGCGGATTCCGGTGCAAGAGGCAGTTCCCAGCAAATCCGTCAGCTGGGCGGTATGCGCGGATTGATGGCGAAACCCTCCGGAGAAATTATCGAGACCCCGATCACGGCCAATTTCCGTGAAGGCTTGACGGTTTTGCAGTACTTCATTTCAACGCACGGTGCGCGAAAAGGTTTGGCCGACACGGCACTGAAAACCGCCAATTCTGGATATCTCACCCGTCAGGTTGGTCGATATTGCGCAGGATGTTATCGTGACCGAGGAAGATTGCGGCACGACCGACGGCATCTTGGTCAGCGCCCTCCTCGAGGGTGGAGAGATCATTCAGCCGTTGGAGGAACGTCTCCTTGGGCGTCTTGCCGGCGAAGATATTCGCGACCCAGTGACCGGAGAAATCATCGTCTCATTCAACGAAGAAATCGACGAAGAACAGGCGAAGGCGGTCGTGGAGGCCGGTGTTGATCGGGTGAAAATCCGTTCGGTATTGACCTGCCAATCTCCACGCGGCGTCTGCCGCCTTTGCTACGGCCGCGATTTGTCGCGAGGTCGACTTGTCGAAAAGGGAGAGCCGGTTGGAGTCATTGCGGCGCAATCGATCGGCGAGCCTGGCACGCAGTTGACCATGCGGACCTTCCATATCGGAGGTACGGCGAGCAAAGTGGTTGAGCAAACGGTGTTGGAAGCCAAGCACGCTGGCCAGCTGAAGTTCATGAGTTTGGATGCCAAGAAGAATGCCGACGTTCACAATGGTGGCATTGCGGTACGGAATAAAGAGAGCGAATGGGTCGTTATGAATCGCAATGCGAAAATTGCGATCGTGGACGATACCGGCCGAGAGCGGGAAAAGTACCCGGTTGTGTATGGCGCCAAGATCAAGGTCAAGGATGGAGACCGGGTTGAGGTGGGGCAAAAGTTGGTTGAATGGGACCCCTATTCGTTGACGATCCTGACGGAGACCGGCGGGAAAGTTGCCTACGGCGACATTCTCGAAGGCGTGACTATGAAGGAAGAGTTTGACGAAGTGACCGGCCTGTCACGGAAGGTCATCATCGAGCAGAGTGGCGCGACGCTTCGTCCTCGCGTGTCGATCAAGGACGACAGCGGCAAGACGGCAAAGGTGTCTGGATCTGGGACGCCTGTGGCGCGGTATCTCTTGCCAGTGGGTGCGCATATCTTCGTCGAGAAGGGGGCGCAGGTGCACCCCGGCGACGTGCTGGCCAAAATTCCTCGAGAAACAACCAAGACCAAGGACATTACGGGCGGCCTTCCGCGAGTCGCAGAGTTGTTCGAGGCCCGCAAGCCGAAGGAGCAAGCGGTGATTAGCGAGATCGATGGCGAAGTCTCTTATGGCGGCTTTGTCAAAGGTATGCGGAAAGTGCTTGTCGACAACAAGATGGGCGATGTGAAGGAATATTTCATTCCCAAGGGTAAGCACGTCAATGTGCATGAGGGAGACTGGGTACGGGCCGGTGAGCCACTCATGGATGGTTCAGCCAATCCTCACGACATTTTGGATGTGTTGGGGCCGAAAGAACTGCAAAAGTATCTCGTGGACGAAGTGCAGGATGTCTACCGGTTGCAAGGCGTGTCCATCAATGACAAGCACATTGAAATCATTGTCAGGCAAATGCTTCGGAAGGTCAGGATCGAAGATCCGGGAGATACCTCATTCTTGCCGGGCAGCCAAGTCAGCAAAGGCTTGTTCGATGTGGAGAATCAACGGGTCCTGGACAAGGACGGCAAGCCGGCGCTTGGGAAGCCGGTCCTCCTCGGTATTACCAAGGCCGCGCTGACCACGGATAGCTTTATTTCGGCGGCATCCTTCCAGGAAACCACGCGTGTGCTGACCGAGGCCGCGATCAACGGTCGCGAGGATAGCCTCCTTGGCTTGAAGGAGAATGTGATCGTGGGCCGTCTCATTCCAGCCGGAAGCGGTTTTGAGGAGTATCGTGAGACCTTCGTGGCAAGTGCGAGGAGTGCCGGAGATCTACCGGGAGGTCAGGCTCAACCAGTTGCCGTAGGACAAGAACCGATCGTCTCACCGGCCAGTGCAACTGAAAATAATGAGTAAAGGAAGAGAACTTTCTTGACATAAGTAGTGCGGATCTCTATAATCCGACGGCTTTGCTCATGAGCATTTTAAGTAAATGTTTACTTGACCACGAAAGAGTATAGTGCATGCCAACGATTAATCAGCTCGTGCGAAAAGGCCGCACGCTCGTAAAGCCTAAGACGAAAAGCCCGGCACTCAAAAGTTGTCCGCAGAAGCGCGGAGTATGTCTTCGCGTCTATACGACGACTCCCAAAAAACCAAACTCAGCTCTTCGGAAGGTGGCTCGTGTTCGGTTGACGAACGGGATGGAGGTCACCACGTACATCCCTGGTGTCGGCCATAATCTGCAGGAGCACTCCATTGTATTGGTTCGTGGTGGTCGCGTGAAGGACTTGCCTGGTGTGCGATATCACATTGTTCGAGGTTCTCTGGATGCGGTGGGGGTAGCTGATCGTAAACAGTCTCGTTCCAAGTACGGCGCGAAGCGCCCCAAGTAGCAATTGATTGTGTCATTGCGTCTGTGCGCAATGGAAACCGATTTACCTTATAGGATAACGATGCCACGCGGACAATTTTTCGGTCATCGAGAGGCGCAGCCCGATTCGAAGTATCGCGATAAGCTTGTCGGAAAATTTCTGAACGTCCTAATGGGCGGCGGAAAGAAGAGCACGGCAGAACGTGTATGTTACGGGGCATTCGATTTGATTCAGGAGAAGACTAGTGGCGGTGATCCAATGAAGGTCTTCAAGTCGGCCGTCGATAATGTGAAGCCGGTTGTGGAGGTGAAGTCGCGTCGAGTGGGTGGTGCTTCCTATCAGGTGCCTGTTGAGATACGGCCGTCACGTCGAGTTTCTTTGGCATTGCGATGGATTACTGAATACTCTCGTTCGCGGGGCGGAAAAAGCATGCAGGATCGACTTGCCGCTGAATTGCTCGATGCGTCCAATAATACGGGCGCTTCGGTGAAAAAGCGCGAGGATGTGCATAGAATGGCTGAGGCCAACAAGGCTTTTGCTCATTACCGCTGGTAATTAGTTGGTTTCGTGTCGTGCTGCTGTTGAGCCGGGCTGCGAAAGTGTCGGGTAAATTCCGGCCTCGCAGGGCAAGGTTTACGGCTCGGATAGCGGCACGTTCGTTTTTTCTGGGGGAAGTGGTGGCCAGGCAGACACCGTTAGAGCGTACTCGAAATATCGGCATCATGGCGCATATTGATGCTGGGAAGACGACGACCACTGAGCGAATTCTCTATTACACGGGAATGACGCACAAGATGGGCGAGGTGCATGAGGGCGCTGCGACGATGGATTGGATGGAGCAGGAGCGTGAGCGTGGCATTACCATCACCGCCGCCGCAACGACCTGCTTCTGGCGCGAGCACCGTATCAATATTATCGATACGCCTGGTCACGTGGATTTCACTATTGAGGTTGAGCGCTCGTTGCGGGTTCTTGATGGTGCTGTTGCGGCATTCGACTCGGTGCAGGGTGTCGAGCCTCAATCTGAGACCGTGTGGCGCCAAGCTGACAAGTATGAGGTCCCTCGCATCGCCTTTATGAATAAGATGGATCGTATCGGGGCAGATTTTTACGCCAGTGTACAGTCGATTATCGATCGTTTGGGCGCCAATCCTGTGCCCATTCAGATTCCGATCGGGCGTGAATCCGAGTTTCGTGGCTCAGTTGATCTCATTACGATGAAGGGATACTTTTACGACGACGAAACGCTTGGAGCTAAATATAAAATCGGTGAAATTCCTGCCGATATGGTCGACCATGCAAATGAGTATCGGCAGAAAATGCTTGATGCAGTTGCCGAATTCGATGACCAGGTCATGGAGAAGTATATCAACGGTCAGTCGTTGAGTGAGGACGAGGTCCGGCGTGTCGTTCGTGCCGGCACTATCTCTATGAAGATCGTTCCCGTGCTTTGTGGGTCTGCATTTAAGAATAAGGGTGTACAGCAGTTGCTGGATGGCGTTGTTGATTTTCTTCCTTCGCCGGTTGATATCCCGCCAGTGATCGGGGTGGAGCCTAATGGCGGGAAAGAAGTGCAGCGTGCGCCCTCCGACTCTGAACCATTTTCCGCGCTTGCATTTAAGATCATGACGGACCCTTTTGCTGGACAGCTGACGTTTTTCCGAGTGTATTCAGGCACCTTAAAGACCGGTACTCCGGTTCTCAACGTGACTAAGGGAACGAAGGATCGCGTCGGGCGGCTTTTGAAGATGCATGCCAATAAGCGCGAGGAAATCGATATTGTCTACGCGGGAGATATTGCCGCCGCTGTGGGGCTCAAGGGGGCAACGACCGGAGACACATTGGCTGACGAAAAACAGCCGGTCCTTCTCGAGATCATGAAATTCCCAGAGCCGGTCATTGCCATGGCTATTGAGCCAAAGACCAAGCCAGACCAGGAAAAGATGGGATTCGCGCTACAGAAGTTGGCGCAGGAAGATCCTTCGTTTAGGGTTCGGACTGATGAGGAAACTGCTCAGACGATTATTGCCGGGATGGGAGAGTTGCATCTCGAAATCATCGTCGATCGCATGCTGCGCGAATTTAAGGTTGAGGCCAATGTCGGCAAGCCGGAAGTGGCGTTTCGTGAAACCATTCGCCGCAAGGCTGAGGCTGAATCGAAGTACATCAAGCAGACGGGTGGGCGTGGGCAGTATGGCCACGTTGTGTTGACGGTTGAACCGTCAGAGTCTGGTAAGGGGCTGGAGTTCATCAATAAGACGGTTGGTGGGTCAATTCCAAAGGAATATATTCCTGCCATTGAAAAGGGTGTGAAGGAGCGGATGGAGACCGGGGTTGTGGCGGGTTTCCCCTTGCGCGATGTCAAGGTGACGGTGATTGATGGTTCCTACCATGACGTTGACTCCAATGAAATGGCTTTTAAAATTGCCGGTTCCATGGGTTTTGCCGATGCGTGCAAAAGGGCCGATCCTGTTCTGCTTGAGCCGATTATGAAGGTTGAGGTCCTGGTGCCACAGGAATTTATGGGTGATGTCATCGGGAATCTGAATGGTCGTCGTGGGAAGGTGCAGGGTATGAAGGTGCGTGCTGGAGCGCAGGCCATTGAGGCAACCGTCCCTTTAATGGAAATGTTTGGGTATGCGACGGATTTGCGGTCACGAACGCAAGGGCGTGCTACGTATAGCATGGAATTTGACCGCTACGACCAAGTGCCCAAGCAAATTGCGGAAGCGATCACTGCCAAGCATCGTGGCGAGTAAGTTTGTCGATTCTGTGAATTAGGGAGGATTGGGGATGGCGAAGGCGAAATTTGAGCGACGAAAGCCCCACGTGAACATCGGGACGATCGGGCACGTGGACCACGGCAAGACGACGTTGACGAGTGCCCTGACCAAGATCTGCTCGGACAAGGGCATGGCGAAGTTCATCAGCTATGACGAAGTGGCGAAGGCCTCGGAGAGTCAGGGGCGGCGGGATGCCAGCAAGATCATGACCATCGCGATCAGCCATGTGGAGTATGAGACGGCCAACCGGCACTATGCGCACGTCGATTGCCCGGGTCACGCGGATTATGTGAAGAACATGATCACCGGGGCCGCGCAAATGGACGGGGCGATTTTGGTGGTGAGTGCGGCCGATGGGCCGATGCCGCAGACGCGCGAGCACATTTTGTTGGCGCGCCAAGTCGGCGTCCCCTACATCGTGGTGTTTCTGAACAAGGCGGACAAGGTCGACGACAAGGAATTGCTGGAGTTGGTCGAGCTGGAAGTGCGGGAGTTGCTGACCAAGTACGAGTTTCCGGGCGACAAGATTCCCATCGTGCAGGGGTCGGCGTTGAAGGCGATCGAAGGGGATCAAGGGCCGTTGGGCGTGCCGTCGATTCTGAAGTTATTGGAGGCCGTCGACACCTATATTCCGACGCCGACGCGCGCCATCGATAAGCCGTTTCTGATGCCGATCGAAGACGTCTTTACGATCAGCGGGCGCGGGACGGTCGTGACGGGGCGCTGTGAGAAGGGGATCGTGAAGGTGGGCGATGAAATCGAAATCGTCGGGTTAAAGGCGACGCAGACGACCATCGTGACCGGCGTGGAAATGTTCCGCAAGGTGCTCGACGAAGGGCAGGCGGGCGATAACATCGGCGTCTTGCTGCGCGGGACGAAGAAGGAAGATGTGGAGCGGGGGATGGTGCTGGCGAAGCCCAAGAGCATCACGCCGCATACGAAGTTCAAGGCCGAGATTTATGTGTTGACGAAGGAAGAGGGCGGGCGGCATACGCCGTTTTTCAACGGGTACCGGCCGCAGTTCTACTTCCGGACGACGGACGTGACGGGCATCGTGACGCTGACGCCGGGGGTGGAGATGGTCATGCCCGGAGACAATGTGACGGTGACCGGCGAGTTGATCAGCCCGATCGCCATGGATCAGGGGCTGCGCTTTGCGGTGCGCGAGGGTGGGAAAACCGTCGGCTCAGGCGTCGTCACTGAAATTCTAGCGTAGCGATGTCGCAGCCTTAGGCCGGCATGTGAGGAGTAGAGCGTGAAAGTCGATCAAAGAATACGTATCAGGTTGCGCGGGTTTGACTATCGCGTGCTTGATCAGTCTGTGGTGGAAATTGTTGAGACGGTCAGGAGAAGTGGAGCGCGAGTTGTTGGTCCGATTCCCTTACCGACAAGAATCGAGAAGTTTACAGTTCTGCGGTCGACTCATGTCGACAAGAAGTCCCGCGAACAATTTGAGATCCGCACGCACAAGCGGCTGTTGGATATCATGGAGCCCACGCCCGAGACGATGGATTCCCTGATGAAGCTAAATCTGGCGGCTGGTGTGGATGTGGAAATCAAGCTCTGATGGTTGGTTAAGCCAACTGTAATTGAGCTGACAGGAAGATGATGACAAACGGATTATTGGGTAAAAAATTGGGAATGACCCAGGTATACGACGAAAGCGTGCTAGAGCCGGTCACGGTGATTGAGGCCGGTCCTTGTCGAGTCGTGACGATTAAGACCAAGGAGCGAGACGGTTATGAGGCGGTGCAGCTGTCATTTGGGGAGGTGAAGGAGCGTAAGTTATCCGGCGGCGAGCTCGGTCACCTTAAAAAGCATCAGGCTCCAGCCAGTCGTTGGCTCCGCGAGTTTCCGAAGGTTGGAGATGTCACCGTCGGCGCAACTGTAAAAGTCGATATGTTCAAGAAGGGTGATTGGGTGGATGTGGTTGGGGTATCCAAGGGGAAAGGTTTTCAGGGTGTCATGAAGCGTCATAATTACTCCGGTGGGCCGGAATCTCACGGTTCCATGTTTCACCGCGCACCTGGATCAATTGGAGCCAGTTCCTATCCATCTAGAGTCTGGAAGAATAAGGCCCTCCCTGGGCATATGGGGGATGAGCGCGTCACTGTGCAGCGTTTGAAGGTGATTGACGCTCGTCCAGATGAAAACCTGTTGTTTGTCCGCGGAGCAGTGCCCGGTGGTGTGAATGGGCTGCTGATTGTGCGGAAGTCGAAGAAGAGTTGAGCTATGCCGACCGTTGACGTTATTGATTCGAAAAAGAAAAAAATTGGTACGGTAGATTTGCCGAACGAAGTATTCGGCTGCAAGCCCCATGTCACTCTCGTTCACGAGGTCGTTGTGATGCAGCGAGCCTGCGATCGTCAGGGCACCGCGTCGACATTGCGTCGAGGCGAAGTGAGTGGCTCCGGCAAGAAGCCTTGGAAGCAAAAGCATACGGGTCGCGCGCGTGCTGGATCGATCCGCTCTCCGGTATGGAGGCATGGAGGGACTGTGTTCGGTCCCAAGCCGAGGAGTTACGCGTTCGGAATGCCGAGGAAAAAATACCGAGCAGCATTGCAAAGCGCGCTGTCCGCAAAATTGCTTGAGGGAAGTGTGGTTGTGGTATCCGATTTAGCGATTGAGCAGGCTAAGACGAAGCTGCTTGCCAAAGCATTAACCCAGCTTGGGATTGCGGGCAGTACACTACTTGTCATCGGCGATGCAGGTTCAAATGTGGTGCAGGCGGGAAGAAATCTTGCTCACGTCACTGTGCTCAGGCCTGAAGAGCTGAATGTGTATGACATTGTGCGCTGCAACTCTATCGTTATTCCTCAGCGTGAGTTGGATCGTGTTCGTGAGGTGTGGTCATGAAAGGCGACCTCCATCAGGTGCTCATCCAGCCATTATTGACGGAAAAAATTACCGCACTGCGTGAGCAAACGAATACAGTCGGGTTTTTAGTGCATCCAGACGCGAATAAAATCCAGATTAAGCAAGCAGTCGAATCGCTTCTCAAGGTAAAGGTTTCGCGCGTAAATGTGGTTAACATTCGAGGCAAGGTCAAACGATTGGGTCGGTTTGTTGGAAAAAGATCAGATTGGAAAAAGGCATTCGTCACCTTGAAGGAAGGCGAGAAGCTGGAGCTGTACGAAGGCGTATAGCGTGCGGTCATCTCGACAGAGTGAGAATCAGTTATGGCACTAAAAGTTTATAAACCAACATCCCCGGGCCGACGCGGAATGACCGCCATACAAGGCGAGCAGCTCACGAAGAAGAAGCCTGAAAAGGCACTGACGGGATTCCATCTCCGTACTGGCGGAAGAAATAATGACGGTCGACAAACCATTCGTTTTCGTGGCGGTGGGCATAAGCGATTGTATCGTCAGATTGATTTCCGCCGTGACAAGGTTGGTGTTCCGGCCAAGGTAGCAGCGATTGAATACGATCCCAATCGTTCAGCGAGAATTGCCTTGCTGCATTATGCAGATGGTGAAAAGCGATATATTTTGGCCCCGGTTGGCCTTGCGGTGGGCGGTAGCGTTGAAGCTGGTGCGGGTGCTGAGGTTCGTCCAGGGAATTCGCTTCCCCTGCTCAATATCCCTCTAGGTACCACGATTCATAATATTGAATTAAAGCCAGGGAAAGGTGGTCAGCTCGTACGCAGTGCCGGAGGATCAGCCCAGGTGATGGGTCGTGATGGGGTGTATGTACAGATTCGTCTCAAATCAGGGGAGATGCGCAAGGTCTTGTCGACCTGTATGGCCACTGTTGGGCAGGTAGGAAATGTCGACCACGAGAATGTGGTAGTTGGCAAAGCTGGCCGCACGCGATGGAAGGGCAGGCGTCCGCATGTTCGTGGCGTCGTCATGAACCCGGTCGATCACCCACACGGCGGTGGAGAGGGGAAGTCGGGTCAGGGTAATCCCCATCCCGTGTCTCCGTGGGGCACTCCGGCCAAGGGTTACAAGACGCGCAAGAACAAGGCGACGGACAAATTCATAATCGCGCGCAGAAAGAAGTAGGAGCGGACTTATGCCTCGTTCAGTTACAAAAGGTCCATTTGTCGATGATCATCTGCTCAAAAAAGTAGAGCTGATGAATCAGACGAAGGACCGGAAACTTATTAAGACATGGTCGCGGCGATCAACTGTGGTTCCGGATATGATCGGGCATACGTTTGCGGTCCATAATGGTAAGAAGTTCATCCCCGTGTTCGTCACGGAAAATATGGTTGGCCATAAGCTGGGGGAATTTGCTCCGACGCGCTTCTTCAAGGGGCACGGGCAGGCAAAGACTGAAAAAGCAGTGGCGCTTAAGTAATTGCGGGCTTCTTGAGAGGCCGGCAGGTTCGGATGGGGTCAGCTATGGCAGAAGCAAAAGCAAATTTACGGTTTGTACGGGTTACGCCTCGAAAGGCGCGCGTCGTGATCGACATGATTCGAGGGCAACAAGTGCCTATGGCGCTTGCCATGCTACGGCATACTCCGAAGCACGCAGCACGGGTGATCGAAAAGCTTCTTAAGTCAGCCGTGGCCAATGCTGAGCAGAAGGAGTTAGGCGATACTGACGAAATGTGGATTAGTCAAGCAGTCGTGAACTGTGGGCCGATCTATAAGCGGTTTCGTGCCAGATCCATGGGGCGGGCAAATTCTATTCAGAAGCGCACGAGTCATATTACGATTGCGGTTGCCGTCGCTGGGGCGTGACCGGAAAACTAGCGTTTTACACTTAGCTGAGGTTGATTTTCAATGGGTCAGAAGACACATCCAATTGGTTATCGCATCGGGTATAACTATACCTGGAGCTCCCGCTGGTATGCGGACAAAGACTACGCCAGACTTCTCCATCAGGATATTAAAATACGAAAGATGGTCAAGGCCAAGCTATACCATGCTGGCGTATCCAAGGTAGAGATCGAGCGATCAGGCGATCAAACTAGGGTGATTATCCACACCGCGCGTCCTGGCATTATTATCGGTCGCAAGGGAGCTGAAGTTGACAAGCTCAAAGCTGCACTTGAGAAAGAGTACTCCGGCCAGGCCTATATCACTGTGAAGGAAATTAAGAAACCTGAGCTGGATGCGCAGTTGGTCAGTGAGAATGTCGCCACTCAATTGGAGAAGCGCGTGGCGTTCCGTCGGGCGATGAAGCGCAGCGTGCAATCTGCGCTCCGTTTGGGTGCCCAAGGCATTAAAATTATGGTTGCAGGCCGATTGGGTGGAGCTGAAATTGCGAGGACCGAGTGGTACCGTGAAGGCCGCGTGCCGCTACATACGTTGCGCGCAGAAATAGATTACGGTTTTGCCGAAGCTCACACCACCATGGGTCAGATAGGGGTGAAGGCCTGGATCTATAAGGGTGAGCTTCTGCCCGCCCTCCAGCTAAAACCAGACTCTTCATTGAGCCGACTCGGTTAAAGAACTCGATAAGGAAAAGGTGGCTTTGTGTTAGCGCCAAAGAAAGTCAAATTTAGAAAAATGCAGAAGGGTCGGATGCGGGGGAAGGCCTACCGCGGGGGAGCTATTACGCTCGGTGAGTTCGGCTTGAAGGCACTGGAGCCTGGGTGGGTCACCAGCCGTCAAATCGAAGCCGCCCGTATCGCCATCACTCGATTCGTCAAGCGTGGTGGGCAGGTGTGGACGAGAATTTTCCCTGACAAGCCCATTACAAAGAAACCCGCAGAAACCCGCATGGGCAAGGGCAAGGGAAATCCCGAGTATTGGGTAGCCGTCGTGAAGCCGGGGAGAATCATGTACGAAATGGGAGGGGTGGCTCCCGATGTGGCGAAGCAAGCATTAAAGTTAGCTGCTTATAAGCTTCCCATCGCAACCAAGTTTGTTGCGCGCGGTGAGTTTCAGTAACCTGTAGCCTGTTAAGTGGTGATGTGATGGATGTGAAAGACATGAGCGGGCTCACGATTGATGAATTATCCGACAAGGAAAAACAGCTCCGTCAAGAGCTCTTCAATTTTCGCTTTCAGCTTGGTACGGGCCGCCTCGAAAATCCGATGCAAGTCCGGAATACTAAGCGTGACATTGCCAGACTCAAAACGGTGAAACGTCAATTGGAATTGCTCCAGACACAAGCCGGCCACTCCGGCGGCAAGTAAGAGAGAAGAGGCGTATGAAGGAAGGCCAACAACATCGGCGTGAGTGGTACGGTAGCGTCGTCAGTAATAAAATGAATAAGACTGTGGTAGTTGCCGTTGAGCGATCGGTGATTCACCCGGTTTATAAAAAGGTTCTTCGACGGCTCACGACGCTCAAGGCCCACGATGAGGGGAATGTGTGTAAGGTTGGAGATCGGGTGCAGCTGGCCGAGACCCGTCCCATCAGCAAAGACAAGCACTGGCGTGTGGTACGCGTCATGGTAAAGGGGCAGCCTGAAAAGTAACTCCGGATTACACTTGAAATGCCAAGGGACTATTTCCCTCTGGCAGGGTGAGTAGGGCAGGGTCATGATTCAGAATTACACATACATGGATGTAGCCGATAATTCCGGCGCGAAGCAGGTTATGTGTTTCCATGTGCTTGGGGGAACACGGAGACGATATGGATCCCTTGGCGACATTGTGGTCGTTGCAGTTAAGGAAGCAATTCCTCAAGCCGGTGTCAAAAAGGGCGATGTGAGCCGAGCCGTTATTGTGCGAACGACGAAGGAAGTTCGAAGGGACGATGGTTCCTATATTAAATTTGATCGCAACGCTTGTGTGTTGATCAATGCCCAGGGGGAGCCCGTCGGAACTCGTATTTTTGGACCTGTCGCACGGGAACTGCGCTGGAAAAAATTCATGAAAATCATCTCGCTTGCGCCGGAAGTGTTGTAGGTGGAGAAAGAAAGGTTTAGTAGGGATGGCACGAATCAAAACGAAAATTCGCAAGGGCGATACCGTTGTGGTGGTTACCGGTCGGGAGCGTGGCAAGTCCGGTAAGGTCTTGTCGGTTGACACGGTGAATGCCAAGCTCGTCGTGGAAAAGCTCAATATGCTCAAGCGTCACACGAAGCCAAATCAAAAGCTTCGGCAGGGTGGCATTCTTGAGCGAGAGGCGCCCCTCGGCCATCTCAAATGTCATGTTTTTATGTCCAATAACGAAGAAGCCAACTCGGTTGGGAATCAAGCGCAAGGACGACGGTGGCCGCGCCAGACTGAGTAAAAAATCAAAAGAAATCGTTGAATAGTCGGAACAGGAAAAGACGTTCATGGCAAAAGTTGAGAAGGGTAAGGGCGGCAAAGGGGCTAGTCCTCGGTCGTCAGCAAAGAAGGAAGTTGTTGCACCTGAGTTGTCTCAGGATTCAGGGAGCGAGCATCAGTTCGCGCCTCGACTCAGGGATACCTACCGAGATCAGGTTGTTCCAGCTCTCATGAAAGAATTCGGGTACGGCAATCTCATGCAAGTGCCACGGCTGGAGCGGATAGTATTGAATGTGGGCATGGGCGAAGCCATTCAGAATGTGAAATTACTCGAGAGTGCGTCTGCCGAATTGGGTATCATCACCGGGCAAAAGCCCATCACTACCCGGGCGAAAAAAGCGATCGCAGGATTCAAGTTGCGCCAGGGGATGCCGATTGGGGCGAAGGTTACGTTGCGCAGTCGACGCATGTGGGAATTTCTTGATCGTTTGATTTCTCTCGCACTCCCTCGAATTCGTGATTTTCGTGGTGTGTCACCCAAGGCCTTCGATGGTCGCGGTAACTATACCCTTGGGTTAAAAGAGCAACTGATCTTCCCCGAAATTGAATATGACAGTGTGGCCTCCATTCACGGAATGGATATCACCATTGTCACCACCGCACGAACAAATGATGAAGGTAAAGCGTTGCTCAAGCATTTGGGTATGCCATTCCGAGCTTAAGGATCGGCCCAAAATGAGCTCGGTGTTGTTTTTTGGCATGTATTAGCAAGGGGGATCGTGTGTCAAGATTAGCACTCAAAAACAAGGCCGCCGCAAAACCAAAATTCAGCTCTCGGGAATATCACCGATGTGGCCTTTGCGGTCGAGTACGTGGGTTTCTGCGCCGCTTTCGTATGTGCCGCATCTGTTTTCGATCCCTCAGTCTGAAGGGAGAAATTCCAGGAGTTCGAAAGTCAAGTTGGTAGATGTTCGGTCCCATGCTTGCTCGTGCAAGCGCAGAAGAGGATTGCATGATTACTGATCCAATTGCTGATTTGTTGGTGAGACTGGGTAACGCTGCAAGTCGCCGCCAGGATGTGGTGAAGGTTCCGGTTTCAAAGGTCAAGCGCCAGATCCTCAATATTCTTGGTAAAGAGGGATTCATTCAAGGCTATGGCGAAATGCAAGTAGATGGCCACCCATTTTTCTCTGTCCAACTGCGCTATGTTGAAGAGACACGGCCTATGATCACGGGAATGCGCCGCATCAGCAAGCCAGGGCGTCGAGTCTATGTTGGACGAGATGATGTACCGAAGGTGCGTAACGGCATCGGCGTGGCCGTCATTTCCACCTCGAAAGGTCTCATGACCGACAGTGAATCCAGACGGTCCGGTTTGGGCGGTGAAGTTCTCTGTTCTGTCTGGTAAACATCGCTTGAGACACGCAGTAATATTTAGTATTGCAGTAACGTAACGGGGTTCGTATGTCGCGGATAGGCAGAAAACCAATATCAGTTCCGACCGGAGTCGATGTCAAGGTTGCTGGACGTGTTGTTTCCATCAAGGGGCCTATGGGTAAGCTTGATTGGAATTTAACCGAAGGCATGAGCGTGGGTGTCAGTGATGGTCAACTTGTTGTGGCCAGGGCAAGCGATGCCAGAGAGTTACGGGCTATGCACGGGTTAGTGCGCGCTGAGCTCAGTAACATGATTCAAGGAGTGACCAAGGGCTACGAAAAGGCCATGGAAATTACTGGGGTAGGCTATAAGGCACAGCTCCAGGGTAGAGAAATGAGTTTTAACGTCGGCTACATCAATCCTGTAATCTATACCGTTCCTCCGGGAATTGATGTGAAAGTTGACAAGCAAACGCTGATTTCCATTCGAGGCGTGGATAAGCGACTCGTTGGTCAAGTCGCTGCAAATATCCGCTCAATCAAGCCCCCTGATGTGTATAAGCAAAAAGGAATTCGCTACGCCGGTGAAGTCTTGCGGAAGAAGGCCGGCAAGACCGGGAAGTAGAGGCTGCTCATGAATACTCAAGAAAAAAATCGCAAGCTAGACCGTCGCAAACGTCGTGTGCGGAAGTCCGTAATTGGGACCAATGATCGTCCCCGATTGAATGTGTTTCGAAGCCGTTCGCATATCTACGCCCAGATTATAGATGATCTCCGCGGGCACACGGTTGCCGCCGCGTCCACCTTAGATGAAACCTTGAAGAAATCAGTAAAATCCACCGGTAGCATTGAAGGCGCGAAGGCTGTCGGTAAACTCATCGCAGAGCGCGCAAGGGAAGCCAAGGTAACGATGGTGGTATTTGATCGCGGTGGCCGCCAATATCATGGTCGCGTCAAAGCATTGGCCGAGGCGTCACGTGAAGGGGGACTGCAATTTTAGTTGAAGGAGCACCGTTGTGTGTGCTCCCCACCCTCTACTTGTAGTATGGCAAACGAGACGACTTAAAGGAGAATGACGTTGTGCGAGTCAACCCCGAAGAATTGAGTCTTAAAGACAAGGTCGTGTTCATCAACCGCGTCGCCAAGGTTGTGAAGGGCGGAAAGCGTTTCAATTTTTGCGCCCTCGTTGTTGTCGGAGATGGGCAAGGGTATGTGGGAATAGGAAAAGGGAAGGCTGCAGAGGTTCCCGTAGCCATTTCCAAAGCGGTTGAGCAGGCCAAGAAACATCTGGTGAAGGTACCTATAAAAGGTGGAACCATCCCTCACGAAGTGCACGGACTGTTTGGCGCGGAGCACGTCCTATTAAAACCGGCAGCCGACGGAACGGGGATTATCGCGGGCGGCGCGGTTCGTGCGGTTGTGGAATTGGCCGGCGCCCATAACATCATTGCCAAGACATTGGGCCGTGGTAATCCGTTCAACACGGTGCGGGCAACTCTTAACGGACTCCAGCAACTGCGTGATCCGCAGGAAGTCATGCGGCTACGTCGAAGTCCTGGAGTCGGAGCGCAGGTGCATATCTAATGGCTACGGGGAAAAAAACATCGACTGTGGCGTCAGGTTTTAAAATCACTCTGAAAAGAAGCCCCATTGGGACTCCCTATAAGCATAGGTTGGTTCTCAGAGGATTAGGGCTTCGGAAAATGCACGCGACCGTGTTACGACCAGCCAGCGATCAGGTCAAGGGCATGATTGCCAAGGTGGGTTATCTACTGGAAGTGAGTCCGCAATGAAGCTTACATGATCTTACTCCTTCAAAAGGGGCTAAGCATAAGCGCAAACGAATTGGTCGCGGCCCGGGATCTGGGCATGGCAAAACTGCCACCAAGGGTCACAAAGGACTTAAGGCGCGCTCGGGCGGTGGCAAGCGCCCGGGGTTTGAAGGCGGACAGATGCCGCTGGTTAGACGAATTCCTAAATATGGGTTTGTGAACCAATTTCGGACCGAATATACCATCGTCAATCTGAAAAGCCTGGCCGATCTGGAAACGACAGAAGCTATTACGCCCCAACTCTTGATGAATGAAGGCCTTGTGCGACGAAAAGGACAACTGATTAAGATCCTTGCCCAGGGAGATATCACAAAACCCCTAGTGGTCCAGGCTCACAAGTTCAGTAAGTCTGCTGAGGCAAAGATTCAGGCAGCTGGGGGGAGGGCCGAGGTCATTCCCAGTGTTTGAGCGTCTCCTGACTAGTTTTCAGAACATCTTTAAGATACCGGAGTTGCGGACCCGCGTGCTTTTTACGCTGGGGATGCTTGTTGTCTACCGGGTCGGCGCGCACATTCCAACTCCCGGGATCAACGGAGAGGCCTTATCTGAATTTCTCCAGAAGCAGGGTGGAGCGCTGCTGGGATTTTTGGATATCTTTTCAGGTGGCTCGCTCTCGCGGTTGACAATCTTTGCGCTGGGCATTATGCCCTACATTAGCGCGTCCATTATTCTACAATTGCTGACGGTGGTGATCCCCCACCTTTCAAAGTTAGCGAAAGAAGGCGAGCGCGGACGAAAGAAGATCATTCAATACACTCGATTCGGTACGATCGTCATCGCATTGATTCAGGGATTTGGGATCGCAGTTGGTCTCGAACAGATGAATCAGGGCGCCTTTGTGTTAAGCCCAGGGTGGGGATTCCGGTTAATGACCGTGATTACGCTCTGTGCGGGCACCGGATTTCTCATGTGGTTGGGAGAACAGATTACCGAACGGGGAATTGGTAACGGAATCTCTCTGATCATTTTTGCCGGTATTGTCGCACGCTTGCCAGCAGCTGTAGCTCAGACGTTCGATTTGTACAAGGTGGGACAGCTGAGTTTCCCGCTGTTAGTAGTACTCACCTTGGTCATGTTCGGTGTGGTTGCGGCCATCGTGTTTCTGGAAAGTGGCCGACGCAAGGTTCCTGTTCAATATGCGAAGCGTGTCATTGGACGTCGGGTGTACGGTGGGCAGAGTACGCATATTCCACTCAAAATTAATACAGCGGGCGTGATTCCGCCGATTTTCGCATCATCGATCATTGCATTTCCGGCCACCATTGCCGGGTTTTTTGAAACGCCCTGGGTTAAGGAGATGGGTTCGCCAATTGGCCCCTGGCTCCCTACTCTACACGCTAATGTATGTGGGGCTGATTGTGTTTTTCTGTTTCTTTTATACCGCCGTCGTTATGAATCCCGTCGATATGGCGGATAATTTAAAGAAGTATGGTGGATTTGTTCCAGGCATACGTCCTGGCCAACGCACATCAGACTATATTTATTCGGTTTTAACAAAAATTACTTTTGCGGGCGCTATTTATCTGGCCATCGTCTGCGTGATTCCGGAATTTCTAATTTATAAGTTGAATATGCCGTTTTACTTTGGCGGAACATCCCTCCTGATTGTCATCGGTGTGGGATTGGATACGGCTCAACAAATTGAGTCCCATCTCCTGAATCGCAACTATGACGGCTTCCTCCAAAAGGGGCGGCTGCGTGGCCGGACGACCTAAGGCGTTTTGATGCGACTCGTATTTCTCGGAGCTCCCGGCGTTGGAAAAGGTACTCAAGCTGATCGGATTACCGCGCAGTTTGGTTGGCCGAAAATTTCGACTGGCGACCTTCTCCGAGAGGCCGTCAGGAACCAAACGTCATTAGGTGTGGAAGCGAAGAAATGCATGGACGCGGGCAAGCTTGTACCTGATTCGGTTGTCATCAACATGGTACGCGCAAAGCTAGCGGATGCTCTTTGCCGAAATGGTTTTATTCTTGATGGGTTTCCGAGAACTGTTCCTCAAGCAGAAGAGTTGCATGAAATCCTTACATGAAAGCGGACTTACACTTGACCGCGTCATTAATTTTCGGGTGTCTCGTCAAGATATTGTCGAACGCCTCAGTGGGCGACGGAGTTGCCCAAAATGCCAAAGTGTTTTTCACATAACCTTCGCGCAACCTAAGATCAGTGGTCGCTGTGATCGGTGTGGTGAAGCGCTGGTTCAACGGAATGATGATAAGCCGGAAACGATTGAAGCGCGTTTGAAGGTTTATGATGACCAGACGGCTCCATTGATAGCCCATTATCAGGCGAAACACATCTTGAGCGAACTAGATGGGGCTGGCGATATGGGTGCTGTTTACGATAGGCTTGTGACCGTTCTCCGCGGGCTTCGGGCGGCATGATTGTGTTTAAAACGCCTGACGAAGTCGCACTCATGGCCCAAGCATCTCAGGTGGTGGCGGAAGTGCTGGAGCTGCTGAAGGAGAAGGTGTCCCCAGGCATCACCACCGACGATTTGGATCGCATGGCGGAAGAGGCAATTCGCGGACGGGGTGCGATCCCTGCGTTCAAGGGCTATCGGAATTATCCTAAAACGCTTTGTGCCTCAGTGAACGAGCAGGTTGTGCACGGCATCCCATCGAAACGTCGTCTCAAGGACGGCGATATCATCGGGTTAGATCTTGGTGCGGTAGTGTCTGGATTCTACGGAGATTCTGCTGTCACCGTACCTGTAGGAACCGCAAGTAGTGAGGCAAGGCGTTTGATACAAGTCACGGAAGAGTCGATGTACAGGGGCATCGCCGAGGCCGTGGTCGGCAATAGATTATCCGACGTGTCGCATGCCGTACAAACACATGTAGAAAAGTCTGGCTTCACTGTAGTGACCGAATTTGTCGGACATGGTATAGGACGACAGCTGCACGAGGAGCCGCAGGTTCCCAACTACGGACGGCCTGGGCAGGGCCCACGATTGCAGGTTGGGATGGTGTTGGCCATTGAGCCCATGGTGAACATGGGAGCCAGCGCCATACGGATCCTGGAAGATCGCTGGACGGCCGTGACGCAAGATGGGTCCTGGTCGGCTCATTTTGAGCACACGATCGCCATTCAACCGCATGGTCCGGCGAAAATTCTCTCGCAGTTATCACATTAAGAGGGGGAGGCGTACCAATACGTGCCAAAAGAAGATGTCATAGAAGTGACCGGCACGGTGGCTGAAACACTCCCAAATGCAATGTTTCGCGTGGAATTGGAACATGGGCACAGAATTTTAGCGCACATCTCGGGGAAAATGCGGATGCATTTCATTCGCATCCTCCCCGGCGATAAGGTGACTGTCCAATTGTCGCCTTACGATCTGACAAGGGGTCGCATCACCTATCGCTTCAAGTAGTGGAGAATGGAATTGCTATGAAGGTCAAGTCGTCAGTAAAGCCGATTTGTGCAAAATGTAAAGTTGTCCGCAGGCGAGGGGTCGTACGGGTGTTGTGCGCAAATCCCCGTCACAAGCAGCGGCAGGGTTGACCGATTCATGGGCCTCATTGATATCGGGGCACTGTCGACTCTCCTCACTCGCGCTCTTATTGCGATGAAGGGACAGAATTAGGGGGAAATATGGCACGTATCGCTGGTGTGGATTTGCCAAAGGATAAGCGGATTGATATCGGGTTGACCTATGTATTTGGGATCGGTCGTGCTGCGGCACTGGCCATTCTGAAGAAGGCCGGAGTCGATGGCTCCATCCGGGTCAAGGACGTGAGCGAAGATAAGATCGTCAAGATGCGTGAAGTCATTGAGCGAGACTATCGGGTAGAGGGTGATTTACGAAAAGAAGTGTCGATGAACATCAAGCGACTTGTGGATACCGGAACATTTCGTGGACTCCGGCATCGCAAGGGTTTGCCAGTTCGCGGACAGCGAACCAAAACAAACGCGCGTACCCGCAAAGGGAGACGTTCGGGTGTAGGGAGCAAACCGCAGAAGCCCGCTGGTTCAAGAGCATAAGAGGCTAGACCGAGCAGGCGCCATGCGCTGAGGGAGATTGTATGAGTGTGAAGAAGGGCAAAAAGAAAGAACGCAAGATTGTCCAGAGTGGTGTGGCTCACGTTCAGGCGTCGTTCAACAATACGATCGTGACCATCACTGATATGAGCGGCAATACTGTCGTATGGGCGAGCTCAGGCAACCAGGGCTTTAAGGGGTCACGGAAGAGCACGCCGTTTGCAGCACAGCGCGCAGGAGAGGCAGCTGCGAGAAAGGCGATGGAAAACGGCATGCGCCAGGTGGATGTGTATGTGAATGGTCCAGGCGCCGGGCGTGAATCAGCTATTCGCTCGCTGCAAAGTGCCGGCTTGCGCATCAACCTCATCCGTGACGTGACGCCCATTCCACATAACGGGTGTCGACCGCCGAAGCGCCGGCGCGTCTAGCAACAGTGGTGAGATCAGAGCAACAAAGTACTCGCTGATCGAGTCGTATTTGAGTCGTTGAGGTAGAGGAGGGGTAGGAGCGTGGCAAAATATAGTGGACCTGTCTGCCGGTTGTGTCGGAGGGAGGGCGAGAAGCTCTTTTTGAAGGGGTCTCGTTGTATGACCGAGAAGTGCGCTATTGAGCGCCGGAGTTATCCTCCCGGACAGCACGGTCAGGCTCGCCAGCGAACCTCAGATTATAGTCTACAGTTACGTGAGAAGCAGAAACTGAAGAGAATTTATGGGTTGCAAGAATGCCAATTCAGAGGCATTTTTGAGCGTGCGGAACGCCAAACTGGAGTGACGGGCGATACGCTCCTCCGCTTGTTGGAATGTCGATTGGACAATGTGGTGTACCGGCTCGGCTTCGGTGCTTCGCGCAAGGAGGCCCGGCAATTGGTCAATCACGGTCACATGTTGATCAATGGACGCAAGGTGAAGGCTCCCGGCGCACTCGTAAAGGCCGGGGACGCCATAGAAGTTCGACAGAAAAGTCGTGAGATGCTTCCGATTCAGGGGGCCCTAGCGTCGGTGGACGGGCGTGGTATTCCGGAATGGCTTGAATTGGATAGGGGTGCATTCAAGGGAATGATTCGGTCTTTGCCAACGAAGGAGCATATTGTCCTCCCGGTGAACGAACAAATGGTCGTGGAATTGTACTCGCGCTAAGCGATCATGGTGGGGAAGCGCAGGACCCGGCCGTGGCTGAACGATAGATGAGCTTACACGAGATAATGAAGGGGGAGTCATGATTAAAGCGATGAAAGACTTTCAGATCCCCATGCGGGTGGAAGTCGACAAAGATAGTCTTTCCCCGACATTCGGCAGATTTACGACAGAGGCATTCGAGCGAGGGTTCGGCACGACGGTCGGGAACTCGCTACGCCGTGTGTTGTTGTCTTCCTTGACTGGGGCTGCGGTAACAACCGTCAAGATTGAAGGCGTGTTACACGAATTCTCAACGATCCCTGGCGTGACAGAAGATGTGACATCCATCATTTTGAATGTGAAAAGTCTTCGACTAGCTTTGCAGGGCGACAAGCCAAAAACAATTCGGTTGAAGAAAAAGGGACCTGGGGAAGCGAAGGGATCCGATATCACGCATGATGGCGATGTCACCATTCTGACTCCAGATTTACACATTGCGACGCTGGATAAAGATGCCGCGCTTGATATAGAGATGACCATCAAGCATGGACGCGGGTTTGTTCCCGCGGAACGAAATAAGGAAGAGGGATTGCCCATCGGTGTGATTGCCGTGGACTCTATTTTTTCACCGATCAAGCGCGTAAATTTTCAGGTTGAAAACGCCCGCGTCGGACGCATGACCGACTATGACAAGCTGACTCTAGAAATCTGGACGGACGGAACGATTTCCCCTCGCGACGCGTTGTCCAATGCCGCAGGGATTCTCCGTGAACATCTGGACATCTTCATCAATCCTGAGGAACGTTCGGACGCGAAGCCGGCTGTCGGCACTGAAGATCTTTCGGACGAGGTCAACAAGAATTTGTATCGAAGTGTGAATGAATTGGAGTTATCGGTTCGCGCAGCCAACTGCCTGAAGAACGCCAATATCAAGACCATTGCTGATTTGGTGCAGAAAACTGAAGCCGAAATGTTGAAGACCAAGAATTTCGGCAAGAAATCGCTTAACGAAATCAAGGAAATCCTGACCGAAATGGGACTGAGCCTTGGAATGAAGGTCGACGCCTTGCCGTCAGGCGACACGGGCGTGCGATCAGAGTAAGAAAGGAACAGGACTACTGTGCGCCACAAAAAGAAGGGCCGACAGCTCGGACGTCAAACAAAACATCGCTGGGCGCTGTTCCGGAGTCTCGTGACTTCGCTGCTGGAGCATGAACGGATTGAAACGACGGAGGCCAAGGCGAAAGAAATTCGTGGCTTTACCGATAGGATGATTTCCCTGGGGAAGGACGGCAGTCTGCCGGCTCGTCGCCGTGCGCTTAGTTTCTTACGGAGTAAGGCCGTGGTCTCGAAGTTATTCAGCGATGTCGCCACACGGTTTCGTGATCGTCCGGGAGGATACACGCGCATTATCAGAACTCGCCGCCGGATGGGTGATGCGGCTGAGATGGTGGCAATGGAGTTGGTCGCCAGACCAGACGTGCCACCGGTCACCGCATCAACCGATAGCGCAGTTGCACCCTCCAAGGATGTTACTGGAAAAAGCTCTCTACCTGCCGAATCCTAAACGGATAGTGCCACGACAACCTTACGGTCGTCGTGGCACTGAATCGCCACCGCACCTCGTTCTCCCTCAAATTTCTTCGCACCTCGTTATCATTGTTCACCAGTTGGTTTACATGGCCTAGGTGGAATGCTACTATCGTGCCACCGACTGTAAACGAGGAAGCTCTATAAATTAGGAGCTTTGGGCATGTGGGAACGTTATGTTCGTCGAGGCCTTCTGGCTCTGAGTGTGGTTCTTGCGTGTTTTCTCGGATATCTGCTCGTTACACGGTCCAATCCTGGTTCTTCGTCGCGATCGGTCCCCGCAGCGGGTGCCGACTCTGCCGACGCGCGTATTCAAGACTTCACCTACACGCAGACCAAAGGGGATATTGTTCAATGGAAAGTGCAGGCAGAACAGGCTCGTCTGTTTGAGAAGGATAGCCGAGCGGTTCTCAACAAGGTCCAAGTCACGCTCTATGGCGCGCAAGGTCAGGAACTGACATTATCGGGTGACGAGGGTACGCTTGATACGCAGACGAAGAATTTTCAGCTTTCTAACCGCACGACACCCATCGTAGTGGAAACACAAAGTGGATATACGATTCAGACCAATCACCTCATGTGGACAGACGCTCGACATGAAATTCAAACCGGCGAGCAGGTCACGATCAATGGGCATGGGTTGCAAGTCACAGGGACCGGTTTGCTTGGGAAAATGGACATTGAGGAATTTCAGGTTCTGGACGATGTTCGCGTGGATGTGGTGCCTGCTTCTTAGCGGTGAGGTCTGGCTGACAGGTGCACTTGGGCGTGCTGCGGATCCGCCGGTATCCAACCAGGCGAGCGCGGGTCAGGTTTCAACGACGATCACGTCCCGAACCATGACCGTGAACAATCAGGACAATACCGCTATTTTTGACGGTTCAGTCGTCTTAACGCGTGGCCCGTTGGTGGTGCATTCTGACCACATGGTGGTCACATTTCATGGGAGCGGCAATGGTGCGGAGCCCCGGACCCCCTCCGGCACGCCCAAACCTCAAAACAATCTGGGCGTTAACAAGCGGACTTCTCGAGGCAGCGAGCCGACGCCTACGGTTTCCGATCGTAGTATTCGTATGCTTGAAGCCACTGGGCGAGTGAGAATTGAAAAGGAAGACGGCCGAGCCACGTGCCGGAAGGCCGTATACTATGAAGCCGAAAAGAAAATTCTTCTCACTGGAGATCCGGTTGCTTGGCAGAAGGGGACGCGTGTCTCTGGAAAGCGCATTATTATGTTCCTCGATGAGGATCGAAGCGTGGTGGAAGGCGACTCTCAAGTGATTATCGAAGGTGAAGGCGGAGGGAAACGGTGATTGAGACGCCTTCCGACGTCCCGACGCGCCTTCTTCGAACGCCTGCCGCGCCGAAGGTGGCGGACCGGCTGGCTGCAACCGGTCTGGTAAAAAGTTTTCGGAGCCGCAAAGTGGTGAAGGGCGTTTCGCTTGATGTCCGGGCTGGTGAAGTGGTGGGGTTACTGGGGCCGAACGGGGCCGGCAAAACAACAATCTTCGATATGATGGTCGGACTCTGCCAGCCAGATGAAGGGCGGATCACCTTGAGCGGCCAGGACATCACGGATTTACCGATGTATAAGCGAGCGCGTCGCGGCATCGGCTATTTGCCTCAAGAATCATCGGTGTTTCGTCGTTTGTCGGTGGAACACAATATTCTTGCGATTCTGGAGATGCTGGGCTATTCGAGAACAGAGCGGAGTGAGCGTGTCGAAACATTGCTGAAGGAACTGGACCTGGTGCATATTCGGACCAGTAAGGCATACGCCTTGTCGGGGGGAGAACGTCGGCGCTTGGAGATTACCCGTGCCTTAGCCACCAGTCCTTTGTTTATGTTGCTGGATGAACCGTTCGCCGGCATCGATCCCATTGCCGTCGCCGATATTCAGCAGATCATCATTCGTTTGAAGCAGCGGCACATCGGCGTGTTGATTACCGACCATAATGTTCGAGAGACGCTCTCGATCACCGATCGAGCCTATATCATCAACGAGGGAACGATCTTGGAAGCGGGGCCGCCGGGGGTCATTGAAAAAAGTGAAATGGCAAGAGCTGTATACCTTGGCGAGGGGTTTCGTCTTTAGCGAGCGGAGAGTGAGCGTGCGATGAAGCTACGACTGGATCTGAGGCTCAGTCAAAAACTGATTATGACGCCGCAGTTGCAACAAGCGATCAAGTTGTTGCAACTGTCCCGGTTGGAGCTTCAGCAGAGTCTGCAGCAGCACCTGATGGAGAATCCGTTGTTGGATGAGTTGATAACGGAGACCGAAGAGAACGAGGAGGCCGCGGCAACCGATCGGGAACAGTCTGAGACACCCATCTCTGCTTCTAGTGACACGCCCAGTGTTGGCGACGACAAGCCGGCCGAGAGCGGAGAAAATGCTGAAGAGTTTTCTGCCTCCAGCTGGGAAGACTATTTTGATACGGACCTACGTCGCGGTGAAACGGAATACAATTCCTCGTCCAAAGAGGAGTTTCCCTCCTACGAACAAACCGTCGCTAAATTCACCTCGCTGGAAGATCATCTGGTCTGGCAGCTGTCCTTGTCGGGACTTTCCGATCGGGAGAAAGCGGTCGGGCGACTTATCATCGGCAATCTTGATGATGACGGATACCTTCGCATGACCTTGGAGGAACTGGTGGCGGGAACGGTATATTCCGTCTCAGAGGCGGAGTCGGTCTTGCAGGATGTCCAAGGCTTCGATCCCAATGGGGTGGCGGCGAGAGACTTGCCCGAATGCTTGCTGCTTCAACTCAAATTTCTAGGTCGTAGCCAGATCGGGTCCTTGGGCTCCCGTCCGGGGGTGCTGAAGGGGTCAGTGCTGGAAGACATCGTGCTGCACCACCTGAAGGACCTGGAAAAGAAGCAGTACAGCCGAATTGCCAAGGCCTTAAATATTCCAATGGAGGATGTGTTTCAGGCAACCCGCATTATCGAAGGGCTAGAGCCGAAGCCGGGACGGCCCTTCTCGAACACGCAGAATTATGCGATCGTTCCAGACGTGTTCGTTGTCAAGAACGAAGGCGAGTGGGAAGTTCTGCTCAACGATGACGGGCTGCCTCGTATGCGCATCAGCCCATACTACAAGCAGCTGATGTCTTCCGGGCAGTCAGGAACGGCAGAGACGAAGGCGTATCTGGATGATAAGTTACGTGCGGCACAATGGGTGATCCGAAGTATTGAGCAGCGCAACAAGACGATTGTAAAAGTCGTCTCGAGCATTGTGAAGTTTCAAGAAGGTTTTTTCGAACGCGGCATCCAATATTTGAAACCCTTGGTGCTCAAGCAGGTTGCTGAAGATATCGGCATGCATGAATCAACCATCAGCCGGGTGACTGCCAACAAATACATGTATTGCCCGCAGGGCATGCTGGAGTTAAAATTTTTCTTCAATGCGGGACTCCAGCGAGCTGATCAGCCACTGGATATGCTGTCGTCGCTGACCGTGCGCGAAATGATCCGGAAGATGGTAGCTGCGGAAGATGCGCGCAAGCCGTTGAAGGACGAGGAGATTGCTGCAAAACTTCGTACCCAGCAGGTGTTGATTGCGCGCCGTACAGTGGCCAAATATCGAGCAGAGGATAATATTCCATCTGCGACGCAACGGAAGCGATTTTTTTAAGCATGGACACCAGCCTTGCCGGGAAAGTTTCTCCGTAAGGCACAACAATCATCGCAACGAGCTCCATCGCCAGTGGCGTACGGAGCCCGAGAAACGAGGATGGCATGCGATTGATGATCACGGGACGGCACGTAGCGGTTACCCCGGCCTTGCGGCAGTATGTTGAAACACGCATGGAGCGACTCGATCGTTATGGACTGAAGCTGGGGACATTGCAGATTCTTCTGAGTCTGGAGAAATTTCATCATGTGGCTGAAGTGGTGGGAGTGGTCCAAGGCCGGCGTCTACAGGCCAAAACATCTACCGAAGAAATGTATGCCTCAATCGATGAGGTCGTGGATAAACTCGGGGCGCAATTGCGAAAACTGAAAGAGCGGAAGACGAACCACAAATTCGGTGATCAGCCGCGCGTGCGTGCCTTAGTGCGCAAGGGTGTAAGTACGGACCATAGCGAGGTGGAGGTGATCCATCCAACGCTGGAGGCGATGACCGTCGAGGACGCCGTCGCGGCACTTCATGCTCGGCAGCAGAGTGTCCTCATGTTTATGAATGCTGTGTCGGGGGACATCCAGGTTCTCCAACGGTTGCCTAGCGGGAAAGTGTCTCTCATCGATCCTGCGCCCAGCCGTGGCCGTGCTCGTGCCTCCCATGGCCGCGCTTAATCTTGTGGTCATCAGCGGTCTTTCCGGGTCCGGAAAGAGCCATGCCTTAAAGGCTTTTGAGGACGCAGGTTATTTCTGCGTCGACAATCTTCCTCCCGCGTTACTACCCACCTTCGTCGAATTGTGTCATCAGCAGGGCGGTGAAATAAAGAATGTCGCTCTTGGCATCGATATTCGTGAACGGGTTTTTTTTGGCGACTTAGCGAAGGTCTTAGGCGAGTTGAAGGCGCAGGGACATGCGCTACAGCTCATTTTCTTGGAAGCCCGAGAGGAGGTGTTAGTTCGCCGGTTTTCAGAAAGCCGCCGTCCGCACCCTGTGCTGCCTGATTTGCCGGTCGTGGAGGGGGTACGGTTTGAACGCGAACGACTCAGTGAATTACGGAAACACGCGGATCAGGTGATCGATACCTCCAGCATCACCGTGCACGAATTGCGCGATCTGCTGATTCGACAATTCCGCCAAGATACTGCCGTCCGTCGCATGACCATTTCTCTAGTCACCTTTGGATATAAGTTTGGCGTACCCTATGACATCGACCTTCTCTTCGATGTCAGATTTATCAGAAATCCATTTTTTATACCCGAGTTGAAAGCACTGACCGGTGAAGATCTCCGGGTTCAACAATATGTATTCGGGGACCCTACCGCGGACCAATTTCTCGATCATTTGGAAAAGCTGTTCGCGTTTCTCATTCCGTTGTACGAGCGCGATCAACGGAGCTATCTCAGTATTGGGATCGGTTGTACCGGAGGGCGTCATCGGTCTGTGACGATCGCCTTGCGCCTCCAGGAGCGATTCGCAACGCTCAGCTACGACGTCTCTATAACCCACCGGGACCTCCAAAAAACTTAGTAATCGTATCCCCTCGTACTGTCTGAACCACATCATCGCACCCTAGTCCACTTTCTTGACAGGTGGACTATATCAACTATACTTAATTTCGTGGACTCGAATTGTGCGATCAATAGCGGCGTTTGAGGCGGTGCGTGAAAAGAGTCAATGATGTTTCCAAGACGAAATTGTACAAGACCAACGAGGTCTGCGAGATGTTCGATATCTCGCGCGCCACACTGTTTCGTTGGGAGCGAGAGGGCTTGATCTCCGGGCCGCCTCGGGATTGGCGGAACTGGCGGTGGTACACCACAGAAAATGTCGAGCAAATCAGGCAGGCAATGGAAGGTCGAAAAGAGGTTGCGTAGAGAGGGAACGACATGCTCGCTTCATTGAAGAATCTGACCAGTCTCGACGTGCTCTCAATGTTTTCCCCGCAACGCCAACTGTTGGGCCTTGATATCGGGTCAAGCAGCATCAAGCTGGTTCAGATCAAGGAACACCGAGGGCGGTATATCTTACAGAAGTTTGGCGTAAAGGAATTGGAGCCTGAAGTGATTGTAGATGGCACCGTCATGGACGAGGGACGTGTCGTCTCGGCCATCAAGGAGTTGTTAACTGAACACAACGTCAAATTGAAACAGGCAGCTATTTCCATTTCCGGTCATGCGGTCATTGTCAAAAAGATCAGTCTCCCGCCCATGCCTGATGAGGAACTCGACGGGCAGGTGAAGCTCTCGGCAGAGCAATATATTCCATTCGACATCAATGAAGTGAACCTCGACTTTCACGTATTGCCCCCGAACGAAAGTGCCGACGAGCAGGAAGAAATGTCTATCGTGTTGGTCGCGGCAAAAAAGGACAAGGTGAACGAATTAACCGAGCTGGTGAAGGCGGCTGGATTGATTCCCATCGTCATGGATGTCGACGCCTTTGCCGTTGAAAATATGTACGGTGTGACCTCTCCTGCCTCGCAAGACGACACCACCACTTTGGTGAACATCGGCGCTAGCGTGATGAATGTGAATATCGTTCGAGGGGGCGTGTCCCTGTTTACGCGTGACATACCCTTGGGAGGAAATCGGTACTCCGAAGCAGTTCAACGGGAGATGGGCGTGTCCTTCGAGGAGGCGGAACAATTAAAGAAAAGCGACCGAGATGACGATCATACGCTTGCGGCCGTGATGGAGAGCGTCAACGCGGAAGTCGCATCGGAGATTGCGCGCACCATCGATTACTTCAAGACGACATCATCGGAAAGCGAGATCACGAAGGTGCTGCTGTGTGGTGGGGGAGCTAAGGTCAGAGGCCTCGCTCAACAGCTTCGCGATCGAATGCATGTGGACGTGGAGATTGCGAATCCCTTTAACGAGCTCGACACGTCCTCCTGTGGTGTCGACCCCGAGGTTCTGGCAGAGATGGGGCCGCTCGCGGCGGTGGGGGTAGGCCTCGCACTTCGGACGGTGGGGGATCGATGATTAGAATCAACTTACTTGCAACTGGACCCAAGGCCAGAAAAGCTAAGCCGCAGTGGGATGTTCGTGCGGAGGCGTTGTTGGGCGTGGGCGTACTCCTCATCACTCTCACGGGATGCTGGTATTACGCCTCCTCGCTCGATGACGAAATCGAGGCGAAGCAAAACGAGAAGCAGGGCAAGGACGCACAAGTCGTGAAGCTGAAAGAGCAAGTAAAGTCGGTTGAAGACTTTGAAGCGAAGAAAAAACAGCTCGAAGCCAAGAATCGCATCATCGATGAATTGGAAAAGAGCCGAACCGGACCGGTGAAAGTGCTCGACCATGTCAGTCAAAGCCTGAATCCGCTCAAAGTCTGGCTTGTGCGAATGTCTCTGAAGGGCAACAACGTGGAACTTGAGGGGCGAGCCGTCACCAACGACGATGTCGTTGAGTTCATCAATAACCTTCGGCGTACCGAGCAGTTCGGCGCTATCAAACTGATGGAAAGCCGAGCCGGACAAGACAACAAGATGAATACCTACCAATTTAAACTTGACCTGTCGATGAAAGGCTAACATGAGCCTGAATGCCATCAGTCTTGACGGCCTACGTAGTGTGCCCACGGGCCAAAAAATCGCACTCCTCGGATTGCTGGTGGCCGCGATTCTAGTCGGGTTTTATTTTTATGTGGTCGACCCGAAGAGCGGGGAATTGGTGGCGATTCAAGGGCAAGTGGCCCAATTAGATACGGAGATTCAGAATCTGACACTGAAGGTGAAGCATCTCGACGAGCTCGTGGCGGCCAGTAAACAATTGGAGATCGAGTTGGCGGCCAAGAAGGAACGCCTCCCGCCGGAAGAGGAAGCCGTGATGTTGCTCAAGCAAGTATCCGATCTGGGGCTTCGGTTGGGATTGGATGTCCGCCTATGGAAGCCGGGTGCCCAGGCCGAGGATCCCTCAAAATTATTTATCCGAATGCCCATCAATGTAGAAGTGGCGGGTGGATACCATACGGCAGCCATCTTTTTCGATCGGATCAGCAAGTTATCCCGCATCGTCACAGTTCAAGATGTGCGCATTGGGGCGCCCCGGGTAGATCAAGGACGAGTCGTCACGCAAACAGTGTTTGATTTGGTGGCCTATGCCGCCCCGCAGGAAAAGAAATCTGTCACGCCGGTGCCAGCGGCGAAGCCGAAGTGAAGCACAGAGTTCGGCTTACGTCCAACGCGAGGGGAAGCATCGTGAAGATACGAGTATGGAGCAAAAAGTGGATGAAGTCGGCAAGCATTGGAGTGGTGGTGCTGGTGGTCGGCGCAGCGGCTTTGCCCGGCGAATCACGAAGCCTTTCCCATCTTCGGCAAGTTGCCTCCATGCGTCCGGCAGATTCGCTGAAAGTGCTGCCATTGCCTGAGGCACAGAAGTCCATGCCGGTTGTCGAATCCCCGGCACCTCCCATCGGTAATTCGATTTCACCAGCGGGGGACTCGTTGTCCCTCGAGTTTTCCGGAGCGTCATATGACCCATCCGGTCGTCGAGATCCCTTCTTGCCTATGTTTCAGCTTGGTCAGCAAGTTGAGTCGGATTCCAGCCGTCCACCCCTTCAACGTGTCGGTCTTACGGAATTAAATTTAATCGGCGTGCTCTGGGGAAACTATGGTTATACCGCCATGGTCCAAACTCCCGACGGCAAAGGGTACAGTATTCGCCGTGGAACTAGGATCGGTCCCAATAATGGTGTAGTTAGTTCAATCACCGAACGAGGCATCATCGTTCAAGAGCGGTTCACGGACGTGTATGGGAATAAACAGGAGCGGGAATATGTCAAGCTCCTGCACCCAAAAGAGGGCACAGAATGAAACAAACACAGGTAGGTGTTCATCAGCTGCTGAGTATGACGGTGATAGCCGGCTTGTTGGGGTTTGCCGGATATGGGCAAGCCGCCGCCCCAGGTGAGACGATTGGATTGCCCGGATTCACCCAGACGGTCGACCAGGGAGCGACGACTCCATCAACAGCGACTGCACTCGGCACAGAGCGCACAGCGGTAGCTGGTGGTGCGGCGACCATGTTGACGAAGGTCGAAGCCAACCTGGAGGGAGACCGGTTGGCGTTGGTGTTGACGGCTAACGGTGTGATTTCCCATACGGTAAAAGTGATAGGTGATCGGCGCATCGTCCTCGACATGCCACGTATTCAGTCGGAGGGGCACCAGTCTCAATTGAGCGTCAAGCATCCGCTGTTGTCGCGAGTTCGCTTTGGGTACCACCCGGATAAGATTCGATTGGTGCTTGATTTGACGCAGTCCGTTGCCCATACCATCGATTCGATCGATGGCCGCCTGATTCTGACGCTGGCGCTGGCGCCGAAGGTCGTGGTCCCGATGAGTGAGATGAAGGCTCTGGACAACGAGGCATCATCAACCGAGACACCGATCGCGGGCGTAACAGCGCCGGACGAGCGGCGCCCTGCGGCCCGTTTCACGTTGGTTGCTCACAAGTCACCCAAGGCGTTGTTGCATATCCAACCGGTTCAACTAAACGCCGAGTCGTTTCAGAAAGAGGAAAAGAAGACGGATGCGAACAATGAAGTGGTGAACGGCCCCTCGCGGTTTATCGGGCGGCGCATTTCACTCGATTTCCAACAGGCCGACATCAGCAACGTGCTCCGGTTGATCGCAGAGGTCAGCGGATTCAATATCGTGGTGGGCGAAGGTGTCAAAAACAAAGTCACTATGAAGTTGGCCAATGTACCGTGGGACCAAGCGCTCGAAATGCTCCTCAAAATGAATGCGCTGGGCATGATTCGGCAAGGGAATATCGTGTGGGTGGATACACTGCAAAACATCGCCAAGCAGCAAGACGAGGAGGCGCGCGCCAAGGACTCCAAGGCGAAGGCTGAGCCGATTGTCACGCGGGTATTCTATATCCGCAATCTCAACGCGCTGGAAGTGCAAACGTCGCTTCGCCAAAATCTGAGCCCGCGCGGCACCATGACGGTCAGCGCGGCAAGCAATGCTCTCATTATTAGCGATACCGAGTCCAAGCTGGAAGTGCTGCAGGCAGTTGCTCGATGGAGTGGACCTGGAGGTGCCCCAGGTCCAGATCGAGGCACGGATCGTTCAAGCCGATACGACCTACACGCGCTCGCTTGGCGTGCAGTGGGGAATTTCAAATGTCAATCAATTGGGAAGCTCAAGCGGAACGTCCGCATTCAAGACCGGCACTACAGGAGCTTTGGCGCTCAGGTATCGGACTTTCTGATCAACTTGCCGGCCAACCCTGGATTGCCTTCCGTACCAGGTGCCGGATTTTCAATCGGGAAAACCGATGGAGCGTATGTTAGATGTTCGGTTATCGGCCGGTGAATTGCTCGGATTGACCAAAGTCATCGCGGCGCCGAAAATCACCACGCTGGATAAACGAGATGCAAAGATCGCACAGGGAGAGTCCATCCCGTTTCAGACGACTTCGCTACAGGGTACGCAGACGACCTTCGTGGATGCAAACCTGGAACTGAACGTGACGCCGCAGATCACCTCTCGCGATCCAAAGGAAATCGGCAAACAGATCCTTATGAAAGTCCGAGCGACCAGAAATGCGGTCGGTGCACGAAGTAACCCTGCCGGTCCGAGCATTGACCGTCGCGAGGCCACGACGCAGGTCTTGGTTCGCGACGGGGAGACGATGGTCATCGGCGGTGTCTTCGTCGATACCCAATCGAACAACGTGGCCGGTATACCCTATCTGTCGCGTATTCCCGTCTTGGGATGGCTGTTTAAAAACAAGACCGAGAACGTGTCTAAACAGGAGCTATTGATCTTCCTGACGCCGACGATCGTTCGGTCCACAACTTGACAGGTCCTAGCTCGACGAGCTAATAATCGCCTCCATTGACGATGGTATGCTGTCTCAATGGGGGCGAATCCTGCGGAACGTGTCTCCTCGTCGTCTTAGAAGGCGCTCCTTCCGGGCTTTCACTCCCTAAGAGTCAACCACACTTAGATTTAAAGCCGCCTGTCTAGACGTGGCGAACTTTTGTGCGCTGACGCCCTCAAGCACAACCTTCCTCTGAGCGATCAGAGCGGCTGTCGATAGCGGGCGCGACAGCTCGGGTGACCCAGGGCCCCGTACAGGCCAGCTCCAAAGGTGTGAGGTGGCAGCATGTACGCCGAGAATATTCTTCCTGTTCTCTTGCGTGAAGACGGATTATAGCCGACCTTCTCTTGCGTCTCGTATGACAGCCCCTTCTACTGACATGTCTCAACAAACCATTCAGGTAGAACTTGGATCCAGGAGTTACGCCATCCACATTCGCTCCAACCTGTTGGATTCCATCGGAGAAGAACTGACGCGACTCGGATGTTCCGGCAAGGTTGGAGTGGTCACCGACAGAAATCTTGCCGCTCGGTATCTCAAACGGGTGACTCGTGTCTTGCAAAGGGCCGGATATACAGTCGTCCCGAGTTGTTCTGGTTCCTGGTGAGCGGACGAAAACGCTCCGTTCGATTAGTACGATCATGAATGCCTTGGTGGACGCCAGGTTCGAACGCGCATCGACGTTGCTTGCGCTGGGCGGTGGTGTCATCGGTGATCTGACGGGATTTGCGGCGGCAATTTACCAGCGTGGCATCCCCTTCGTGCAGGTTCCTACCAGCTTGGTGGCGCAGGTCGATTCCAGCGTAGGCGGGAAGACGGGCGTTGATCATCCAAAGGGCAAGAATCTCATCGGCGCATTCAATCAACCGCGAGCCGTTCTGATCGATCCGGCAACGCTGACGACTCTTCCGGCTCGTGAATGGAAGGCGGGGCTTGGAGAGGTGATCAAATACGGGGTGATCGCAGACGAGACGTTCTTTGAGTATTTGGAACGACACATTGAGTCTATTCTGAAGCTGGATGATGCCCCTGTCGCGCAGATCGTAAAACGGTCGTGTGAAATCAAGGCCCAGGTCGTCTCCGAGGATGAGCGCGAAGCGGATCGCCGCCGAATTTTAAACTTTGGTCACACCATCGGGCACGCGCTGGAATCATTAGGGGAGTACCGTGGGTTGATTCACGGTGAAGCCGTGGCGATCGGGATGATATATGAAGCCGATATGGCGAGGCATCTCGGACTGTGTGATGAAGCGGTCGTCGCCCGGATCAGAGCATTGGTCAGGGCGGCTGGCTTGCCGTTCTCCCTGCCACGCGTCGCGTTCAGCGCACTCTGGCGCGCCATGCAACAGGACAAGAAAGTGTCTGCGGGGACTATCTACTGCGTGGTCCCCGAACGAATCGGATCGGTACGCATCATTCCCTTGGAGAAGGCCACCGTCCGCGAATGGTTTGATGCACTCAGGGCGCGCGAGGCCCGGAGCAAGAAAGTCCTCGCCTCCACACAAGGGTCACGGTAGGAGGGTATGGCAGCCAAGCGGACGGTCACTCAGCTGGAACAGGCCTTGCGCGAAAAAACACGCGAGGTGGATGTCCTGCATCGTATCAGCGAGTCGATCAGCAATACCCTCGACCTTGAGTCGGTGCTTCGGCATATCGTCGATATGGTCGTAGAAGTGACCAAGGCTGATGCCTGCCTGCTCTATCTGATTTCCGACGGCAGGGACGAACTCATGCTACGGGCCTCGAAAAATCCCCATCCCAAATTGATCGGACGCATTACCATTGGGCTGGGCGAGGGGATCACCGGCTGGGTGGCCAGAAAACGGACTCGTGTGGTGATTCCGAATAACGCCAGCGATGATTCTCGGTTCAAGTTCTTTCATAACCTTCCGGAGGATCGCTACCAGGCCTTTGTCTCGGTGCCGATCACGACCAAGCAGGAGGTCGTCGGAGTCATCAATGTGCAGCACAAACGGTCGCGACGGTATCGTCCTGACGAGTTGGCATTACTCTCGACGATCGCCACGCAGGTGGGCGGGGCCATCGAGAACGCCCGACTCTATGATCAGATGACACGCAAGGCGCTGCAACTCGACACACTCTCACAGGTGTCGGAAACCGTATCGTCGAACCGATTGATCGAGGATGTGTTGCAACTCATCGTCACGATGACGGCGCAAATGATGGGGTCGAAGATTTGTTCCATCATCTTGTTGGATCAGGCGACAGGCGAACTCCGAATCGCCGCCACGCAAAGTTTAAGCGAGCAATATCGCCGCAAGCCCAATGTGAAGATCGGTCAAAGTATCAGCGGGCGGGCCGTTCAAGATCGTCGTCCGATCATCGTGCCCGACGTCACAAAAGAAAGCGCCTATATGTACCCGGATATGGCGGCGAAAGAAGGGCTGTGTTCGCTCCTGTGCGTGCCGATGCTGGTGCGGGAGAAGGCTATCGGGGTCATCAACACCTACACCTCCAAGCCGCATACCTTTACGGCCGAGGATGTGAAACTGATGCAGGCCATCGCCAATCAGGCTGCCATTTCTATCGAGCATACGACGTTGCTGGAGAAGTCGTTTGAGATGCAGGAGGCGTTGCAAGTTCGCAAGTTGCTCGACCGGGCCAAAGGATACCTCATGCGGGCGAAGACGGTTGTCCGAGGAGGAGGCATTCAAGCTGATTCAGCGGCAAAGCATGGATCTGCGCAAGTCCATGCGAGAAATTGCGGAAGCCATTCTGCTGGCGGGCGAAATTGAAGAGCGGGCCGACAGAAATAAAGGGTAGTCTGTTATTGTGGGCGTTCTGCGGGCCGAGCGGGAAGAGGCGCTTCGCAGGCGCGCTGCTTCGGTTGGTTTGCTGCTCCCCCAGTTGCCGTTTGATATCCTGAAGTTCCTTTCGCAGCTCCTCGACCTCTGAATCTTTCTTTCTCAAATTTTCCCGAATGGCTCGAAGGTCGGTGTCCGCTTCCGTTGGATGAGCCGCATGGCGAGAGCCGGCGCCGGCGATGTTTCCACGGAGAGCGGACTCGTGACGGAAAGTGTCGGCGAGGCGGCAGGCAGTCTTGCGAGGAGGTCATAATCGATGATCAAGACATTCGCCGAGTCTTCCGCAAATGTTGGTGCAAATTGATCGGAACGTAGGGCTTCCTCAGGCATGAACAAAACCTGGCGATTGAGTAAGCTGTGGGCATCGGGCACGCGGCGATTGGGCATGTTCACGGTGTCCGGATCATCCCGTCGTTGACGGTACTCGGTCAAATAGATGTAAAGTGAACGTCCGTACGCCAACACCCGTCCGCTCGTGATTTCTTGGGATGAATGCCCAAATGGAGGCTCCGAGGAGCCGACCGCTGCTCCAGCCCGTTCTCGATATCGACCGTCACTCGTCTGGATCAGTCGAAATCCGACCTGTTGATCAGACGCCGCCTGTTTCAATCCTTCCGCAATCGCGGGAGCCAGAAACGCAATCTCAGCTTTTGAGAACACGGGGACGGTTGGCTTCTCGCTGGAGGTCAAGCTCCGTAACAATCCGGTTTGTTCGCGAATGATCATGCCTTGCAGGCTCCGCGCGATCAGGGCTTGGTCGAGTCGAATGGGATGGCTTGCTTGGAACCGACGATCCGGAAGACGATCGAGAAATACCGTGCCTTGCGCGGATTCCTGGACGAGCAAGTCGATTTGTGAACCGGAGGCACAGGCTGTCGCCAGGAGACAGCAGGCCAAGGCGAATGCGGCGGATCGATGGTAGTGCATGCGAGACGGTTCCTGTTCGAAGTGAGGCTGCGACGGAGCCCAGTGTACCACAGAGAAAACCATCGGAATGTGAAGAACTCGTCAGGTCTTCTGCTTGACAGCAGCGTCGTCAAAAGCGTATACACCCCACCTGTATGCGTTGGAGGTTTGGACAACGACGTCCTCACTTCGTCGCAGACATCAATAACGCAGAGGACAACGACGTCCTTTTGGTCCGATGGTTGGACCGGAAGGGCGTTTTTTTTTGCGCGTTGGCTCCTCCGGTCTGGTGCATTCCAATCGTGTGTAACCAGGAGGGCTATAGGATGAGTGCACGAATGTCAGGAGGACTCCTACTGGGGGCGATCATCGTGATGATCGTCGCGGCTCCTGTGAGGGCGGAGGACCAGAGTGCTGGAGAGGCGGCGGGAGCCGGCCGCCTGAGCCGTGAAGTGGAGACTCCGCCTGCGGTGATTTGCGGCGGCTGTGTCAGTCCCAGCTTTGTGGCTGAAGGCAAGGGCAGCATCGTGCCCTATGGCCGCATCGAACTGGATGCGATCTACAGCAATCGAAATACGAACCCGCTCGATCCCGGGCAGTTCAATGGCTATGCGACGGCTGCCGGAAAAAGCAGCAATGCGTCCTCAACCCTTAACCCTCGCTACAGTGTGTTCGGCCTGCGGGCCGACCGGACTGATGGGACACATAAGCTCACCGGTGTCGTGGAAGCAGACTTCTACAGCCAGACCGACAATGCAGGGAATATCTCCCCCCGCCTGCGCTTGGCCAATGTCAAATACTCGCCGAATAACAGCCGAACGACCATTACGGCCGGCATGGATTGGACGCCGATCATGTCGTCCCATCCGAACCTGATCGACTTCTCCATCATGGGCTATAACGGCAATCTGTGGCAGCGCCTTCCGCAGATCACCGTAAAGCATCAATTTACCGACAACGTCAACGGCCTCTTGACGGTCATGCGATTCGAGAGGGGGCTATCAGCCATTCAACCCCAAACACAGCGGCGGACATTTCAGGGGGCCGGCGCAGCGGCGGCCACGCCCGGCAGTTGCGGGAGCAGCGGATTCGCCTGTTCTGAAAACGCTTTTAACGATCCGGTACAAATGCCCTATGTTGGAACTCGGTTCGCCTATACGGGAACCGGCGACCAGACTGGCTTCATGGTCGCCCTGAATGCGGCCTTTCGTCACTACCGATCCGCCCCCACCGCCGGCGGCATTCCTGCCGGCAATGATATCAATTCGTATCTCGTAGGGGCGGAACTCGCGGTGCCCTTGACCAACCGACTGAGATTTACCGGTGAGGTGGCCTATGGCCAAGCGCTGGGGGTCGAGTTTTTCCGATATGGACAAGAACGAAATCTTGGGACGGGGAAAGCAATTCGTACCATCGTCGGCTGGGGAGAGTTAGACTATGCCTACGATCGACGCCTCACCTTCATTGCGGGGTATGGGTTTGACAACCCGCTGAATTCTGATCTGCGCGGCACGAGCGCTGGACCGGATACCCAGTATGTGCTCAATCATCGGACCTATCTAACGGCCGTCCGCCATATTTGGGGCGACTTGTATGCGTCCTTAGAATGGAATCACCTCATGAGCGAATGGTCGACCGGCGAACACTTTGCGGGCGATAACTTCATGCTCTCGACTTGGTATAACTTCTAGCCCAGCGATGACGGCGAAAGGAGTCTGACGATGATCTCTCAGAAACCAGAAGGTGTGGATGGTGGGAAATCCGATGCGACGCCTGAGGCGCCCTCTTCGCGGCGTGAATTCTTAGTCACGAGTTCTCGAACCGCAGTCGGCATCGGCGTCGCGGCATTGTTGGGAAATCTCGGGAACTGGGCCCTCTCCTATGGGGCGGATAAGGAACCGATCAAGATCGGCGTGTTGCACTCGCTCAGCGGCACGATGGCGATCAGCGAAGTGTCCTTGAAGGATGTCGTCTCGATGGCAGTTGAAGAGATCAATGCCAAGGGCGGATTGCTGGGGCGCCAGTTGAAACTGGTCATCGTCGACCCAGCCTCTAACTGGGACCTGTTTGCGGAAAAGGCCAAACAATTGTTGGTGCAAGATAAGGTCGCCGTGGTGTTCGGGTGCTGGACGTCCGTCAGCAGGAAATCCGTCTTGCCGGTGTTTGAAAAGAACAACGGCTTGCTTTTTTATCCCGTACAGTACGAGGGGGAAGAGTGCTCCCGCAATGTGTTCTACACTGGGGCTGCGGTGAATCAGCAGGCCGTGCCGGCCGTTGAATATCTGATGAGCAAAGAAGGAGGCGGGTTTAAAAAGTTCTATCTCTTGGGGACGGACTACGTCTATCCACGGACCACGAACAAGATTCTACGCGCGATGTTGCTGGCCAAGAAAGTGCCCGCAGCCAATATCATGGAGGAATATACTCCCTTCCACCATCAAGACTATCAAACCATCGTCGGCAAAATTAAAAAGTTCTCGGCCGGTGGTGGCGCCTGTGTCATCAGTACGATCAACGGCGACAGCAATGTGCCATTCTACAAAGAGTTCGCCAATCAAGGGTTGCGCGCCGAGGATGCCCCGATCATGGCCTTTAGCGTCGCCGAGGACGAACTACGTGGGATGGACAAGACAGCCTTGGTCGGCCATTTGGCGGCCTGGAACTATTACCAGAGCGTCGACGCGCCTCAGAATAAGCAGTTTGTGGCAAACTTTAAGGCCTATTGCAAAAAAAATAACTTGCCGGACGGAGACAAGCGGGTGACCGACGATCCCATCGAGGCGGCCTATTTTGGGGTGCATGTCTGGAAGCAAGCGGTCGAGAAAGCGGGCAGCACGAATGTCGACGCGGTTCGTACGGCGGTGTATGGACAGAAATTCCTTGCGCCGGGCGGCGAGATCATGATGGATGAGGCCAACCACCATACAAACAAGCCGGTATTGATCGGCGAAATCCTCAAGGATGGCCAATTCAAAGTTGTGTGGCGGTCGAAGGGTTTGGTCAAACCAGAACCCTGGAGCGAATACACCAACCCCGAAAAAGGGTGCGATTGGGTCAAGCATCAAGGAACCTATAAAAAAGCCTGACGGACACGGTCCCTCAGGCGCAGGCAATGAATGAAGGTACGCTGCGAATGAATCTCGTCGTTGGGATGGTGTTGCTCTGGTGCTGTGTGGCGTTGGGCGTGAGTGATGGGTTGGCGGCGGAGGCGCTCAGCGGCGTCCCCGCCGAATCAGCTTGAGCAAGCGTTAAAAGACCTGTCCAGTGACGAGGAGGGGACGCGAGAGCAAGCGATTCGTGCATTGATCGAACAGGGGGACGCGACCTGGCTGCCACGCTTGGCTGAATTGCGGACCAACGCGGATCGAAGTCTGCGCATGGCAATCAAGCCTGTGGCGGATGCCTGGAGACATCGTGCCAATCTGAGCAGTCCTGATGTCGATACGCGGCGGTCGGCAGCGGCTGACTTGGGGGCCGGCGGAAGGACGGTGGCCCTTCCTTGGTTGGAAGCTGCGGCGGCGGCCGAATCCCATCGTTGGGTTCGGTATGCAATGGATGAGTCGGCCCTGATGTTGCGGCTCGCGTCCGAGGACCCGGCGGCGAAGGCTCAGGCTGCGGTGAAATTGGGAGAGATGCGCAGCCAGAATGCCGTGCCGGCATTGAAGGAACTGGTCCAAGCGGCCGCTGAGGGAGATGGAACCGAGCACCAGAAGACCGTCGCGCGTGCGGCCGCTGCCGCTATCGATCAAATCGAAACATGGAATGTATGGTCGACGGCAATCGAAACGGTGTTTCGCGGTATCAGCTTAAGTTCCATCCTCCTCATCATGTCCGTAGGGCTCGCGATCGTCTTCGGGTTGATGGGCGTCATCAACATGGCGCACGGCGAATTGATGATGATCGGCGCCTATGCCACCTTTGTGATGCAGGAATGTTTTAAACTCTATTTTCCTTCAGCCTGGTTTGATGCCTATTACCTCGCGGCCCTCCCGGCTTCCTTTCTGGCCGCGGCCCTATTCGGATTGCTGCTGGAAGCGACGGTCATTCGATTCCTCTACGGCCGACCGCTCGAAACGATGTTGGCAACCTGGGGCGTCAGCCTGATTTTGATTCAGGGAGCGCGCATCTATTTCGGTGATTTGACGGCTGTCTCCGCTCCAGCGTGGCTCAACGGCGGGACGCAGGTCATGGTCGGGGTGTTCCTGCCCTTCAATCGCCTGTTCATCATCGGCCTCTCCATTCTCTGTGTCGCGGGGTATTTATGTGTTGCTGTTCCGGTCGACCGTAGGATTGCGAGTGCGGGCGGTCACCCAAAACCGGAACATGAGCGCCTGTCTAGGCATTCCCACCAGGAAGGTAGATGCCTACACGTTTGCGTTCGGTTCGGGTTTGGCTGGTATTGCGGGTTGGGCCTTGACCTTAGTGGGCAATGTCGAGCCGGGACTGGGGCAGAACTACATTGTAGACTCCTTTATGGTGGTGGTGACCGGCGGAGTCGGAAAACTTGCCGGAACCATTATTGCCTCGCTCGGCATCGGCGGATTGAATAAACTGATGGAGCCCAGTCTCGGAGCGGTCTATGGAAAGGTGTTGATTCTTGTGCTGGTGATTCTCTTCCTGCAGCGACGACCCTCGGGGCTGTTTGCGGTCAAAGGGCGTCACGCCGAGGGGTAAGGATAGAGCAGGAGGAATGGCAGACCCGTTGGCACCACAGGCGAAGGTTGAGCGAAACGAAGGCACTCTCTTTTGGGTCGTCGGTTTCGTGCTTCTATTTGTGCTTCCGGTCCTCAATGTGTTGCCAGAGGAGGACTCCTGGCTGCACCTTTCCGATTTTGCGTTGAACCGATTCGGAAAGTTCCTCGCCTTTGGCATTCTAGCGCTCGGCCTCGATTTGATCTGGGGGTATGCGGGCATTCTCAGTTTGGGACAGGGCGTCTTCTTTGGTTTGGGCGCCTACTGCATGGGAATGCACCTCATGCTCACCATCGGGAATGAGAGTGTCTACGGCAGCGCCTTGCCGGATTTCATGGTCTGGAATCAGGTCACCGAATTGCCATTTTTCTGGAAGCCGTTTTATAGCTTCACCACTGCCGTTGTGGCGGGTGTATTGGTGCCGGCAGGCTTCGCGCTCCTGTTCGGGTTTCTCGCCTTCCGCAGCCGAATCCGCGGCGTCTATTTCGCCATCATCACACAGGCTCTGGCGCTCATGGCTTGGCTCGTCTTCAATCGAAACGAAACGAATCTGGGCGGGACAAACGGCCTGACTGACTTCAAGACCATCCTCGGATTTCGGTTGTCCGAGCCTGGAACCCAACTGGCCCTCTATGTCGTCACGGTGTTGTGTCTCGGGGGAGCTTATTTGTTCTGCCGCTGGATCATTGCCTCGCGGGCAGGTCGGGTCCTGATTGCCATTCGTGACAGTGAGCAGCGAGTCCTCTTTTCCGGCTATTCGCCGGCTAACTACAAACTGTTCGTGTTCGTGGTGTCGGCGGCGCTGGCCGGCCTCGCAGGCATTCTCTATGTCCCTCAAGTCGGCATCATTACCCCTGCGCAAATGGGGGTGCTTCCCTCGCTTGAAATGGTGATCTGGGTGGCGGTGGGTGGCCGCGCGACTCTCGTGGGAGCCATCGTCGGAGCGGTGGGCGTCAACCTTGGCCGCAGCATCCTCACGAACCATTTTCCGGAACTGTGGCCATTCTTTCTAGGCGGGCTCTTTGTCGTTGTCGTGCTGCTGTTTCCCGACGGGGTCATGGGGATCGCCAAGAAGATGAGCGAGAAGATCGCGGTGCGAGCCGACCGTGTACGAAAGGCTCCAGCCGTCGAAGAGGAGCAGGCATGACGGAGCACGGCTCCATCATTTACTTGGAAGGCGTCACCGTCGATTATGATGGCTTCAAAGCCTTGAACAATTTGAATTTCATCGTGAACCATCGGGAGCTCCGAGTGGTGATCGGGCCGAACGGAGCAGGAAAGACGACATTGTTGGACGTCATCTCAGGTAAGACCAAGCCGGCAGCGGGGCGCGTCATCTTCGGCAAGGATACCGATCTCATCGGCATGCGCGAGTACGAGATTACGCAGCTCGGCATCGGGCGAAAATTTCAGGCTCCATCCATCTATGGCAATCTTACCGTCTGGGAAAATCTGGACCTGTCGTTGAGCCGTCCCAGCAAGGGCGTCTTGTTCACGTTGAGGGGCCAGTCCACGGCGGCGGAACGGCAGCAGATCGACGAGGCCTTGGACACCATTGGATTGACGCAACAGGCGCGTCTGCGAGCGGGATCGCTGTCCCACGGTCAGAAGCAATGGCTCGAAATCGGCATGGTGATGCTGCAGGATCCGGAGTTATTGCTGGTGGATGAACCGGTGGCGGGCATGACAGACGAGGAGACCGCACAAACGGGGCGGCTGCTTCAGTCGATGGCGGAAAAACACGCCATCATCGTCATTGAGCACGACATGGAGTTTGTGCGGCAGATTGCGCGTATCGTGACGGTGCTGCACGAAGGGACCGTCATTTGTGAAGGACCGGTCGAAAAGGTGCAGGCTGATGAAAGAGTGAGAGAGATTTATCTAGGACGCCAAAAGGTGGCACATGCTTAACAGGATGGTAAAAAGCGCCCCCAGCATGATTCCCGGCTCGACAGGGTCCTCACTGTACCCAGAGGGTACGCTTCCGATCTTCTCTCGCCTGCGGCGTTGCGGAAAGCTCCTTTGAACATGCTGGGGGAGTAATCGAAACCATCTATGTTGCGGCTAGAGAAGGTCAACGTCTATTACGGCGAAAGCCATATTCTTCGGAACGTCTCGTTTCACATCGAAGCTGGCCAGGTGGCCTGCGTGATGGGTCGTAACGGCGTCGGCAAGTCGACGACGCTCAAGGCAATCATGGGTCTTTTGCCGGTCCGTAGCGGCCAAGTCATTTTCGATGGCGTGGATATTACGAAGGTATCGACCGACCGGCGGGCCAAGGCGGGACTTGCTTATGTTCCACAGGGGCGAGAGATTATTCCGCAGTTGACGGTGCGTGAAAATCTCCAACTGGGATATTGGGCACGCGGGAGCACCGGGAATGGAAATTCAGAAAAGGCCGCCTTCGACGAAGTCTATTCGCTATTTCCCAAGCTCACACAGATTCGAGAGCGGCCGGGTGGGGTGTTGAGCGGTGGCGAACAGCAGCAATTGGCCATCGGGCGCGCGACTCTTATCAAATCCAAAAGTCTTGCTGCTCGATGAACCGACCGAAGGCATTCAACCGTCTATCGTGGACCAGATCGAGGACGTGATCATTGGCTTCAAAACGGCGCGCCGCTTCGCGATTGTCCTAGTCGAGCAGGGCCTGCATTTTGCCGCCAGGCTTGCCGATAGTTATGTCGTGATGGCCAAAGGAGCGGTGATGGCGTCGGGGAAGAAGGACGAGCTGAGTGCCGAGATGGTCAAGCAGCACCTGACGGTGTAGGGCGCGAAGTTTTCGAGAGATCGCACTCTCATTGCCTCGCCGGACCTATGTCCGTTAGCTTCGTCGCGCAACTTGCAGACGCGCATCATGATGCAGTGTTTGTATGATGCGCGCCACCGAAAGCCATCCCGATATGATACAGGCCATAGCCTTTGAATGCCCTCGTGATAGGGAGAGTCGAAACGAGACTGTTGATCTGTTTGACCTCGCTCGCTACTATGTGTCCCGCATGTCGTGCTGTTTCTTTTTTCCCCCACCTGAGGAGGAGGGTCCTGAAGGCAATTCCCAAGATACCTGTGATGGCTTTCGTCCTCACTTTGGCGGCTTGTGCAACAGGACATTACACGTCGCTCGGGGAGGCTGATAAGGATCAGGTCGAGCACCTGAAGGACAATGTCTACCGTGTCGAGTATCGCGTCAGCTCGTTTACATCACAGGACCAGTTGGATGCCTATTTGCGTCGCCGCTGCGCCGAATTGACGTTGCGGGAAGGCTACGATTATTTTCACCTTGCGCAGCGAGCCGATGTCCTGGCACTCTCACGCCGCACGTCAATGACGGTGACGATGTTTAAAGGGCCGAGGCCAGCCGGTGCAATTGATCTCTATGACCCGAAGGATATCTTGGCTAAGTCGGCGGCGGTATTAAAGAATGAGTAACGAATGACGTGTGACGAGGTCCGGAAATGCATCTGACACCGCGTGAGCAGGAAAAGCTCCTGATTTACGTGGCGGCCAAGCTGGCTAAAGAACGCAAGGGGCGGGGGCTGAAGCTCAATCACCCTGAAGCGGTCGCCTTTATTACGGCGGAGATTCTGGAGGGAATTCGCGACGGTAAGTCGGTGTCGGAACTGATGAGTTATGGCGCCACGTTACTCACACGACAAGATGTCATGTCAGGCGTACCGGAGATGATCCCTGACCTTCAGGTCGAGGGCACGTTCCCGGATGGCACAAAACTGGTGACCGTGCATGAGCCGATACGATAGGTAATTGAATGAAGAAGACCTCCACGATTGGTTCGAAAAAGTCGCTCTCGAAGATGGTCCCCTCTGCCGGTTCGGGCAAGAAACTACAATCGGCACATAATATTCCCGGAGAAATCATTCTCGGCGAAGGCGACATCGTCACGCTGCATGGCCGACAGACGATAGAACTAACCGTGTCTAACACCGGCGATCGGCCGATTCAGGTCGGCTCACATTGCCATTTTTTCGAAGTCAATCGAGCGCTGAAGTTTGATCGCGAGAAGAGCTACGGGTTTCGCCTTCAAGTGCCGGCGGGGACGGCGGTGCGCTTTGAGCCCGGTGCGTCGAAGCGGATCACTTTGGTCGCGCTGGGCGGTCATCGCGTGGCCTATGGCATCAATGGTTTGGTGAACGGCAAGCTAGATGATCCGAACGTGCGTGAGCAAGCTTTGGCTAGGGCTCGACAAGACCATTTCATCGCGAAGCAATCGTAAGCAGGCAGTGATTGTTTCACGAGGGCAAGCGGCTGCTCAAAAGGGTCATTTAACAAGGCCGCAGGCAGAGTCGGAGAAGGCGTAGCCTTGGGTACGTTGAGGACGCTGGCAAACCGAGAACGAAGTTGGAAACGTTTTTCAGCTGCCGATTAGCATGAAGATTCCCAGACGCCAATATAACGACCTCTACGGGCCCACCACAGGGGACCGGATCCGCCTGGCCGATACGGACCTGCTGGTCGAGATCACCCGCGATCTCACTGTGCCTGGTGAAGAGGCTAAGTTCGGTGGCGGCAAAGTCATCCGCGACGGAATGGGACAGTCTCCGGTCGCCACCAGAGCCAAGGGCGCTTTGGACCTCGTCATCACCAATGCCGTGATCATTGATTGGTGGGGCGTGGTGAAGGCCGACATTGGGATTCGTGACGGGCGCATCGTGGGCATCGGCAAATCCGGAAATTCTGATCTGATGGACGGTGTCACCACGGGTATGGAGATCGGCCCCTGCACGGAGGTGTTGTCGGCAGAAGGCAAGATCATCACGGCCGGCGGTATCGACACCCACATCCATTTCATCTGCCCTCAGATCATCACCGAAGCCCTGGCGAACGGGCTGACGACGCTTATCGGGGGAGGCACCGGTCCGGCCACCGGGACCAATGCGACGACCTGCACGCCGGGACCCTGGAACATTCACCGCATGCTTGAGGCGGCGGATGGGTTTCCGATTAATTTAGGTTTTTTTGGCAAGGGCAACTCGTCGTTGCCGGAGGGATTGAACGAGCAGGTTGAGGCAGGCGCGATTGGACTGAAGCTGCACGAAGATTGGGGAACGACACCTGCCGCCATCGATACCTGCCTGAGCGTCGCGGAGCGTTATGACGTGCAGGTGGCGATTCATACCGACACGATCAACGAAGCCGGGTTCGTCGAGGATACGATTAAGGCGTTTAAGGGTCGGACGATCCACTCGTTCCACACGGAAGGGGCAGGCGGAGGTCATGCTCCGGATATCATCAAGCTCTGCGGCGAGCCGAATGTCTTGCCCTCCTCGACCAATCCCACCATGCCGTTCACGATCAATACGATGGATGAGCATCTCGATATGCTGATGGTGTGCCACCACTTGCATCCGCGCGTGCCGGAAGATATCGCCTTTGCCGAATCGCGCATCCGCCGCGAAACGATCGCCGCCGAGGATATTCTGCACGACATGGGTGCAATCAGCATCATGTCCTCCGATTCTCAGGCGATGGGCCGAGTTGGCGAGGTCATCATCCGTACCTGGCAAACAGCGCATAAAATGAAAGTACAGCGGGGGCATTTGTCGGAGCGTGGCGCCGACAAGCCAGATGGACGACACGATAACTGGCGTGCCCGGCGTTACGTCGCAAAGTACACGATCAATCCCGCCATCGCGCATGGGGTGGCCCATGAAGTGGGGTCGGTTGAAGTCGGTAAGCTGGCGGATCTCGTGTTATGGAAACCGGCGTTCTTCGGAGTCAAGCCTGAGATCGTTCTGAAGGGTGGGTTCCCAATGTCGGCGGCCATGGGCGATCCCAACGCCTCAATCCCGACGCCACAACCGGTTCTGATGCGGCCCATGTTTGGCAGCTTTGGCCGCGCGCCCTTCTCCACGAGTCTGACATTTCTTTCGCAGAAATCCTTGGAGCGCGAAGTTCCGAAGCAGTTGGGGTTGCAGAAACGCGTCGCGGCGGTCAGAGGCTGCCGGAGCATCGGCAAGCGCGATCTGAAATTGAATGATGCGTTGCCACGGGTTGAGGTCGATTCCGAAACGTATGAAGTGCGCGCGAATGGCGAGTTGTTGACATGTGAGCCGGTGGCGCTGTTGCCTATGGCGCAACGTTACTTCTTGTTCTGACGGCCGCTGAAACACGTCGTCCAACGGCGTTCTCACCTCGAGCGCTTCCTCAACGTACCCCAAGGGTACGCCTCCGGTGCGTTCGTCGGCTGCGGCCTTGCTGGACAAGGTTTTGAGCGGCCTATTGATCATAGCCAGTGGTTAGTGAGCTCCGAATATGAAAACCATTTCTCTTCTGACGGGTCTCCGCTTCATCGATAGCTTTTTTCCTTCCGGCGGATACGCCTATTCTTCGGGATTGGAAGCGGCGGTACAGGGGGGCGCGGTACATTCCGGGGACGAACTTTCTCTGTACGTCGAGGATACGTTTCGGCGGGGAGTGGCGCACCGCGAAGCCGTGGCAGTGGCAGTAGCCCATGGAGCGCTTACTCGCAATGACATTCAGGCGGCGTTATGGATCGATCATGAACTGCATGCGATGAAAATCGGGCAGGAGTCGCGCGTCGCGAGTCAGCAGATGGGACGGCAGGTGGTGAAGATTGCGGTCGAGCCGCCGGCCACCCATATCGTATTGACAGATTTTTATGCGGCGATAGAAGCGGAGCGGACGCCGGGTCATCTCCCTGTCTCTCTGGGTTTGACACTGGCGAATGCCGGTTGGGACAAAATGGAGGCCATCGCCGCGTTCTGTTATCAAACAGCTGTGGGGTTCGTGTCAGCCGGGTTGAAGCTCTTACCGATCGGACAGCGCGAAGGGCAACATCTGCTCGAGCGTTGGATACCGATGCTCGATGATTGCGTCAGCCGTGCCAGTGAAGTACAGCCAATGACCGCTTGGACACCAATTCAGGATATCTATGCCATGCGCCACGGCCGCTTGGAGTCGCGGCTGTTCCGGTCGTAAGAGCTGGTGGCAGCACAGGGCGAGAAGTAGAGGGTATTCGAGTCAGATCGTTCGATCTGCCGCATGCCAGCTGCTATGTGCGGGTGAGGAACCGATGCACCGTGAAGAAGAATATTTCTGTGGGAGCGGGCATCCAACCGAGGCGCGGGCGAAAGGCATTCCTATCATTGGCATCGGGGGGCCGGTCGGATCAGGCAAGACGGCGCTGGTCGAAGCGCTCTGTCTCACGTTGCGTGACCGCTACAGCTTGGCGGTGGTAACCAATGATATTTTCACGAAAGAAGACGCGGAGTTTCTGACGAAACGCGGGGCTCTGCCGCAGGACCGCATTCTTGGTGTGGAGACCGGAGGCTGTCCCCATACCGCTATTAGGGAGGATGCGTCCCACAATCAAACCGCCTTAGATGATTTACTGAAGCGCCATCCCGATGTCGAGCTGATGTTCGTCGAAAGCGGCGGTGACAATTTGGCGGCGACCTTCAGCCCTGAATTGGTCGATCGCGTCATTTATGTCATCGATGTGGCGGCCGGGGACAAGATTCCTCGCAAGGGTGGGCCTGGAATTACACGCTCGGACTTACTGGTCATCAATAAGATGGATTTAGCACCGCATGTCGGCGCCGATCTAGCGGTGATGGATCGGGATAGCCGGAAGATGCGTGGCGAGCTGCCGTTCCTCTTTAGCAATCTTCGTACGGGCCAGGGCCTGGATCGGGTGATCGCATGGCTCGAACAGGCCCTGCCATTGCGCGTGCATCATCACTAAGTAGTCAGGCTTCCATGCCGACTCTGCTCTCCAACCAGCCGATCCTGTCGGATATCGGGCGTGTCGGCCGGCTCGAGCTGCATTATGCGCGGCAGGGCCAGCGGACCATTCTGGCTCAGTCGCGCTGTTCCAGTCCCTGGCATCTCTTCCCGCCGATGTATTTGGATGCGTCCGGTTGTGCCTTTACCTCCCTCGTCAATCCATCCGGCGGATTCGTGGCCGGTGATCATCTCTTCATTCACGCGGCGGTCGAACGCGACGCGCATGTCGTGCTCTCAACGCCATCGGCGAATCGCGTCTATCGTTCCTTAGGTAACGAGGCCAGGCAGTCGGTATGCCTGGCTGTCGCATCAGGTGGCGTACTCGAATGGTTCCCGGAGATGACGATTCCTTTCGCGGGGTCGCGGTTTGTCCAGATCATGGATGTACGACTCGCGAAGGGTGCCACCGCGTTGATTTGGGATAGTGTCGCCAGCGGTCGAATCGCACGCGGAGAACGCTGGGCCTTTGCATCCTTACACAATCAAGTACAGATTATGACGTCATCCGGAGCGCGGGTACTCGAACGGTATGAGGCGAGGCCGCACCAGGGCCAGGACAGTCTGGTCTCAGCGTACGATTATGTTGCGTCATTCTTCGTGGTGAGTGATGCGACCGACTCGGCCACGTGGACGGCGCTACGCAGAACGGTGGAAGAAATCCTCGACGGTTGGCCGGGCGATGTGTTGGGTGGGGTGACCGAACCGCCGGTCCCCGGGCTTGCCGTGAAGCTGGCGGCTCGATCGGCGGAGGGTCTTGCCGCGGCTCAGGACGCCTTGTGGCATGTTATCCGCAGCGGGCTGCTCGGTCTATCGAGGCCCGAGTTGCGTCGGTATTAAATGTCGAGCTAGGGCTGTGGCTGAGATTTTGGTGGATTTGCTTTTCGTCTGGGCTTGGCCATTCCGGATTCTTTTTCGGCCAGTTGACGCCGCGTCGATTCAAGCTCCTCCTTGACACGCTGTAACTCTTCCGCTTGTTTGACGACCAAATCCTTCGTGGCTTGCAGCTCCTGCTGGAGGCGAGCCAGGTCGGGTGCAGTGGATGGCTTGGCGCCCCGGGCCTCACCGACGCCAACGGGCTCGACCAACTGCGGAGCAGCGGCTGGAGGAAGTTGGGCGAGAGCCTTGACGGCAATGGCAATACGAGGCTGATCCGGCTCGATGATCATCCAGGATTGCGGGACATCGGCTTCTATCTTCGCCTCTTCAGGACGGAACGCGAGGCGGTGTGACAAGAGTCGTGTATCGACTTGCCCGGGCTGCGTCCGGTAGTGCGCGACTGTGACTCGAAATACATTGCGGTACAGGTACAGGGTTCCATCGGTAACAACGCCATCATCCTTCACTAAGAATTTCACCCGTTGATTCGGCTCCGCCTCCGTGAGGGCCTTGCTGATGAGGGGGGCCAAGAACGCCACTTCTTCGTGAGAGAAGAGCGGGTGGACTTCCTGTCCCTCCATAGGTTTGGTCCGCTCGATGTCAGAGATAAGCAGGCCTGCTAGGAGCTGCGCAGTCTGCGCGGGCGGGATCTCTGCCGGATGCGAGGCTTGAAAGATATTCGGCGGGCTGCTGAACCGCGCCGTGGTGCCTCTGGTTCCCAAACGCTCAAGGACGACAGATCCCAAGGGCCCATCCCCGACTCGAATGAGGGCACCGGTTCCGCTGCAGGCAGAGAGCAGTAGGCCGGCGAGGATGACGGCAAGGACCCATCCGAAGGTGACAGGATGCCCTGAACAAACGGCGGGACGTAGTATGAACCCAAGCTGCATTGGAGCCGGATTGTATCACAGGGCGGCAGCCGAACTGCATGGTTTCCCAGAGAAAAGTGTAGATCAAGTGGTTGACAGTGCATTCTGGCCGGTGGTATACACCAGGCACAATTTTTCGGAGACAACGGAGTCTTCGACGGGCGCTTCGTTCCGATTATCCAATGCAAACAGGACAACGACGTCCTCCGATCCACATCCGTGGGTTTGAGGACGTTTTTTTTAGCATGCTGAAATCGGCCGGCAACATCGTTCTGAGTCGCCGCTCGGGCGCCTCGACGCACAGCCCACTGTACGACTGGGTGGCCGTGCGCCCGGCGGCTTCGTGGTATGACGGATTTTGGCCTGCTGGTACGGAAACGCACTGATGCGATCGATACGGATTGCCATGGCACAAATGAACCCGACGGTCGGTGACCTGTCGGGCAATGTTCGCCGCATTACGGGTTGGATACGAGAGGCTCGTCGGGCGCGCGTGGATATGGTGGCTTTTCCGGAACTGGCGATCACCGGGTATCCACCGGAAGACTTGCTGTTCAATACTCGCTTTCTCGATGAGACGTATCGTGCATTGAAGATGGTGGCGGCCGAGGCGCGCGGATTGGTGGTCGTGGTCGGGTACGTCGGTCGGGGAACGAAGACGGGGCCGTCTCCAGATCCGTCCTCTTTATCTTCCGTCGGTGGCCATGATCTGTACAACGCAGCGGCCCTGCTGTCCGATCGTCGCCTGCTGGCCAGTTACTGTAAGCGACATTTGCCGAATTACGGGGTGTTCGATGAGAGCCGCTATTTTTACCCTGGCCGCCGCCTTCCGCTTCTGGTACTGAACGGCACCACGATCGCAGTCAACATTTGCGAAGACATCTGGTTTCCGGAGGGGCCCACCAGGATGCAGGCCGCAGCGGGGGCCGAGGTCATCGTCAACATCAACGCCTCTCCATTTCATATAGGCAAATGCCGGGTGCGCGAGCAAGTGTTAGCGACGAGGGCGCGGGATAGCCGGGTCATCGTGACGTACACGAATATGGTCGGGGGGCAGGATGAGCTGGTCTTCGACGGCAGCAGCGTGATTGTCGATCAGACTGGCGAGGTCATCGTGCGTGGGAAGGCGTTTGAAGAAGATCTGATCATAGCCGATCTCGATGTTGCAGCGGTGGGTCGGGCACGGCTGGCGAGGGGGCATAAGAAGTCGATCCCTCCTCGGGTGGCAGTCCTCGTCGACCGAATTGCCGTTCGGTTACCCGCCAGAAAATTACGGTCGTTGCCTGTTCCGGCGCTGAGCCCGCAACTGGAGCCGTCGGATGAGGCCTATCGAGCGCTCGTCATCGGGGTGCAGGATTACGTCCGAAAGAACGGCTTTAAGCGCGTCGTCATTGGTTTGAGCGGTGGAGTAGACTCGGCCATCACGGCAGTCATTGCGGTGGATGCCCTCGGCGCGGAGAACGTGCTCGGGGTCTTCATGCCCTCGCCCTACACCTCCAAGGTCAGCCGCGAGGATGTCGTCGATCTAGGCCGTCAGCTTCATATTGAGGTGGACACGCTACCCATCACGTCGACATTCAAGAGTTATCTACGCACGCTCGCCCGCACCTTCAAGGGCTCACGTCCCGATACGACCGAAGAAAATCTCCAAGCCCGTATCAGGGGCAATCTGTTAATGGCCTATTCGAATAAGTTCGGCCATCTCGTGCTGACGACCGGCAACAAGAGTGAGATGAGCGTGGGGTATGCAACGCTCTACGGCGATATGGCGGGCGGGTTTGCCGTCATCAAGGATGTACCGAAAACCATGGTCTATGAACTCGCACATCTGAGGAATGCGATCGGGCCGTCTCCGGTGATCCCAAAGCGTATTCTGGAACGCGCTCCCACGGCAGAACTGCGGCCCGATCAAAAGGATGAAGACAGTTTGCCGCCGTACTCCCTGTTGGATCCCATTCTGAAGGCCTATGTGGAAGAAGACCGGACGTTGGAAGACATCGTGGGTATGGGGTTTGACCGAGCGACGGTGGCTCGGGTCATGACCCTCGTCGACCGAAGCGAGTATAAGCGGCGCCAAGCGCCATTGGGGATCAAGATCACCTTTCGGGCATTCGGCAAAGATCGGCGCATGCCGATCACAAACGGGTATCGATAGCAGCGCGCGGTGTTATGACCGACAATGACGTCGGTCAGCGGGGCTGGCAATGGCGCCAGAGAATAAGACTCGCGGCCTCAGAAAGAGGCCGGCGACATAATGTTGTTTATTCTTTGGGAGGTGCCATGCAGGTACTCGGAAAACGGTATGTGCGAGGGTGGATGTGTGGATTCATCATGGCAGCAACGTTGTTGGTCGGCTCGAATGGTCAGGCCCAGGATGTCGAGGTCATCGCACCCAAGTCCGTAGACAGCTTGATGGACACGACCAAGCACCCGGTGTCGGTGACGATGGCGATGCAGGCGGACAGCTTCTTCGGCTTCAACCCATCGATGTATGGAACGTACGGACTAACCGACAACGTCGCGCTGGCATTCAACTTCACCTATTGGACCATGATCAGCGGAGTCGGCGTACATGACAATGCGCCGTGGCTGGAAACGGATGTGGGCTTGAATTTCACCTTCCTGGACAAGCGGCTGTCCATCACACCTATGATCGGGTTCGTACATGGTCAGCTCTTGTCGTCACGGGGAGGATTCTTTCCGAACGGCGGAGGAAGTGTGAACGAACGCACCACCGCGTTTGAAGGCGCTGTGCCGAATGTAACCATGAATTACCTCGACAATCGGTTCGAAGGGGAGTTCTATCTGGGGTACTACAAGGCGATTCGGAACGAAGGCGGAAGCGGCGGCGGAGGAGCAATCAATTGTGGCAATCCCGGCGGTACCAATTGCCTGGGACCCGCTCAGGCTGGTGGCAGAGGCACCTGGGACTTTTTGCACTATTGGGTGAGTGCCGGAGTACGCGTGAACAGCCTGTGGTCGATGGGGGCGCATTACGAACATCTGCTGACGACCCGTGACAGCAGCGCGCCAGGAGCGGCGCAGGACTACTATCGCTGGATCGGGCCCTATGTCGAAATGAAACTTCCGGGCAACATGGCCTTCCGGTTTACGGTAGGGAAAGACCTGACCGATAATGAGGATTTCTACAAATTGAAATTTACAAAGGCTTTTTGAATTTCGGCCGGTCTCGTGAGGCTCGGGACGAGAAGGGGTGTCCTTTCTGGTCCCGAGTTTCCCGATGCGAAGGAGGCTCGATCGTGACCATTTTGAAGCGTTCCGGCATCCTACTCTGTTCAGGGTTGGGACTGCTCATGGCGTTGCTGATTGGAATTTCTGACGCCGGGGCGCAGAGTGCGCCGTTGAAAGCCGATAGCGGCGATACGGCCTGGGTGCTGGTGTCGTCAGCGTTCGTGCTGGCGATGCTGATGCCAGGACTCGCGCTGTTTTACGGGGGATTGGTGCGCACCAAAAACGTGCTCGCGACCATTATGCAGAGTTTCATGATCTTGAGCGTGGTCAGCGTGCTGTGGGTCCTGTTCGGATACAGCCTGGCTTTCGGACCGGATAAAGGCGGTGTGATTGGCGGCTTGGACTGGGTTGGGCTCAGCGGAGTGGGTGCCGAACCGCATCCCAATCTATGGACCGACCATTCCTCACCAGGCCTTCGTGTTGTTTCAGCTCATGTTCGCGGCGATCGCTCCGGCTTTGATCACGGGCGCCTTCGCCGAACGGAAGCGGTTTACGTCAGTGGTGCTGTTTGCGGGGATCTGGTCGCTCGTGGTCTATGTGCCGCTGGTGCATTGGATCTGGGGTGGGGGATGGTTGGCCAAACTGGGCGCACTGGATTTTGCCGGCGGCGCGGTCATCCACATCAGCTCCGGCGCATCGGCCCTGATCTGCGCGATTATGTTGGGCAAGCGGCGAGGGTATGGGACGGACTATATGGCCCCCCACAATCTTCCGATGACGTTGCTCGGGACAGGCTTTTTGTGGTTCGGGTGGTTTGGGTTCAACGGGGGCAGCGCGCTGGGCGCGAATGGCATTGCCGTGTCAGCCATCCTCGCGACCCATACGGCAGCGGCAATCGGTGCCATGGCTTGGTGCGTGGTCGAGTGGGCACATCGTGGCAAACCTACCGTACTCGGGGTCGCAAGCGGAGCCGTCGCTGGGCTCGCGACCGTCACCCCTGCAGCAGGCTATATCAGTCCACTGTTCGCGCTGGCGATCGGCGCCGTCGCCGGTATGGCTTGCTATGGAGCGATTGTCTGGAAGGGGCGATTCGGCTATGATGACTCGCTTGACGTCGTGGGAATTCATGGCGTCGGGGGGGTGATCGGGATCCTCGCTACCGGACTCTGTGCCAGCACGCTTATCAATCCGGCCGGCGCCGATGGGCTGCTTTACGGCAATCCAGGCCTCTTGGGCATCCAGCTGCTTGTCGTGGTAGTGACGGCGATTTTCTCCATGGTCGGCACATTTGTCATCCTCAAATTGGTCGATTCCATGACGGGGTTGCGCGTGTCTCCTGAAGAGGAAGCGAACGGGCTGGATTTGAGTCAACATAACGAGCGGGCTTATTCGTGAATGACGCCGTCGGCTGAGAGCGGTCGCCGGTCCTAGGAGGCAAGGATGAAACTAATCGAGGCCATCGTCAAACCGTTCAAGCTCGACGAGGTTAAAGACGCGCTGCTTGAAATCGGCATTCAAGGCATGACGGTGACGGAAGTGAAAGGTTTTGGCCGGCAGAAAGGCCATAAGGAAACGTACCGGGGCCAAGAGTACACCATTGAGTTCGTCCCGAAGGTGAAGATTGAGGTCGCGGTCAATGACAGCCAGGTCCAGCGTGTGCTGGAAACCATTACGCGTGCCGCGAAGACCGGCAGCATCGGCGACGGGAAAATTTTCGTGCGGGATCTTAGCGCAGCCGTCAGAATCCGTACGGGCGAGACGGGGGAAAGCGCGCTCTAAGTATGGCCCAGCCACTGGATACGGGTTCGCACATATTGCACGAGTCAGCGCCCGACGTGAGGGCGCCTCTGCTGGCGGAGCAGCGCGAAGCCATCCATCAACGGCTGCTGGCCGGTGCGTCGGGTGACGAGGTGGTAGCAGCGACCACGGATGTGGTCGACGGCTTGATCGTGGGACAATACCGCACCGCGGCGCGGGCCGGTGGCGAGACGCTCACGACCGCCGGATTCCAGCACTGCTGTCTGGTCGCGCTCGGCGGCTATGGCCGGCGGGAGATGGCGCCGCACTCTGACATCGACCTGATGTTTTTGTTTCGCCCCGAGGCGGCGAAAGTCATTCCTGAGCTGGTGAAGCAGGTGCTCCATCCCTTGTGGGACAGCGGGTTTCAGGTGGGCCATAGCGTTCGTACCATTCAAGATTGCGTGGATTTGGGATTGGCCGATTTGACAGTTCGCACTTCGATGATGGAAGCGCGATTTCTCGCCGGAAGCGCCGAGCTCTTTCAGCAGTTCCATGCGCGTTATGTCAGAAGAGTTGTATCGAGACGATGCGATGCCTACCTGGAGCAGAAAGTTGCCGAACGACATCGCGAGTACAAGAAGTTCGGCGAGACGGTGTATTTGCTGGAGCCGAACGTCAAGAAAAGCCAAGGCGGGTTGCGTGATTTGCATCTCCTGCAATGGGTCGGGTTGGCGCGGTATCGAGCGCCCACGATTCGTGAATTGTCCGACCGCGGGATTCTGTCTCAGGCTGATTACAGGGCGATCAAAGAGGCGCGTGAGTTTCTCTTGCGCATTCGTTCCTTTCTCCATATTCGTGCCGGCATGGCGCAGGAAATTCTGACCTTCGATGAACAGGTCTGGTTGGCCACACAGCTCGGTTTTACCGATCGCCCGCATCTTCTCGCCGTCGAGCAGTTCATGCAGCAGTATTATCGCCATACCATGGGGCTTCATGCCGCTTCGATGCGATTCGTGGAACGTTGCCGCCGCCGCTCATTGTGGCAGCGGCTCGCCCGATGGTTGCCGTCGCCACGGCTCGATCAGTACTTCGTGGTTGATGGCCAAGCGTTGACGGTGCCCGTCGAGTTACGTTCCCAGGTCCTGGATCGGCCGGCCACGCTTCTGAGGCTCTTTGACCTGGCACGCTCGAAAAAATTGAGCATCGATCCGTCGCTGCTGGAAGACATTCACCGGCATGCGGAGATGTTGTCGGTTGAGGGCTTCCGTACGCCGGAAACGGCACGTATCTTCCTGTCGATCTTGGCGGGGCCTGGGACAGCGCGAACGTTGGAAGCCATGCATCGTGCGCACCTACTGGAGAAATTGGTGCCGGCCTTCTCGCGCGTGCGCGGACTGATGCAATTCAATCAGTACCACAAGTACACGGTTGATGAGCATAGTCTCCTGGCGGTGGCCAAGGCGGAAGCCTTAGCTGACCATCAGGGTGTGCTGGGTGAAGTGTATCGGGAGATCAAGCGGAAGGACTTGTTGCATTTGGCCGTGTTGCTCCACGACTTGGGCAAAGGGCATGAGGAAGACCATAGCGAAGTCGGGAAGCGGTTGGCTGAAGATACGGCGGCGCTGTTGGGATTCGATGAGCGAGATACGCGAACGCTCGTCATGCTCGTCCATCGTCATTTACTGATGGCCCATACGGCGTTTCGCCGGGATCCCTACGATGAAAAAGTGCTGTTACCGTTTGCCCGTGAAGTCGGCACGCCCGAGGTGCTCCGCAAGTTGTTGGCTCTGACGGCGGCTGATATTGCCGCGGTTGGTCCAGATGTGCTGACGAAATGGAAAGAGTCGCTGCTGATCGAATTGTATTTGCGGGCCATGCAGGAAGTATCCGGCGAGCGCGAGACGGTCGATGAACCGCAACGATTGGCGCGTGTCGTCGCTGACGTGTCCTCGCAGCAGGCTTCGGATCCGGATTTTTCAACCGACAAAGTATGGATCCAGTCTGAGTTGGAGCAGTTTCCACTACGCTATGTGTATGGGACATCTGCCCCGCGCATTGCCGCGCATCTCGCCGCGATCCGTGGACTGCAGGTCGGCGGAGTGATGGTCGATACCGAGTTCAATTCCCAGCTGGGAACCTGCGAGTATGTGGTGGTCGCGCATAATGATCTGACTCCGGGTTTGTTTTCTAAAATTGCCGGAGTCATGGCGGCGGGCGGTTTGCAGATTCTGGATGCCCAGATTGTGACGCGAAAAGATGGCATCGTCGTCGATACGTTTCAAGTTGCCGACCCCGACTATCAAGGCGCTCCCCCTGCGGAACGACGCGAGTCGATCGGCCAGAGAATCACGGAGGTGTTGACCTGCCGCCAGACCATCGAAGCGATGATGCGTCGCGGCGCCAGACTCAGCATGGGACGGTCATTCCCGGCGCATCGGCAGCCCGCTGAGGTGCGGATCGACAATGAAACGTCCGACCGGTTCACCATCCTCGACGTGTTTGCTGACGATCGGCAAGGGTTGCTCTACGTCATCACCAATGCAATTTTTCAGTTAGGATTGTCCGTCCATGCGTCACGAATTTCCACCCGCCTCGATCAGGTTGCGGACGTGTTTTATGTGACGAGTATGGAGGGCAAGAAGGTGGAGGAAGCCGGTCGGCTGGAATCGATTCGGACGACGATCCTCAGCGAGATCGAGACGTTTCTCGGTGCCAATGCGGCGTGACACGCAGGGCGTGGGTAGTCATTTCATCGGCGGTTGAAAGGAGGAGGGGATGAACGTTCGTGAGGTCTTAGATTTTGCTAAGAAAAACAAGGTCCAGGTCGTGGACATGAAATTCGTCGACCTGATCGGAACCTGGCAGCATTTCACTATTCCGATCAGTGAACTGACGGAAGGCCTGTTCAAGGACGGCTCGGGGCTTGATGGCTCGTCGATTCGAGGCTGGAGAGCGATCAATAACAGCGACATGCTGCTCGTGCCTGATCCGTCAACCGCCTGTCTGGATCCCTTCTGCTCCGTGCCGACCCTGAGCCTGATCGGCAATGTCGTCGATCCGATCACGCGTGAAACCTATGATCGCGATCCGCGATATATCGCGCAGAAGGCGGAGAAATATCTGCAAAGCACCAAGATCGGCGACATCTCCTATTGGGGCCCGGAAGCCGAATTTTTTATCTTCGATCATGCGCGTTATGATCAAACGAACCACAGCGGGTATTACTTTATCGATTCCGATGAGGGCGTGTGGAATATGGGGCAGGAAGGCGTGAACCTGGGCGGCAAGATCCGCCATAAGGAGGGATACTTCCCGGTACCGCCGACTGATACGCAGCAGGACATCCGCACCGAAATGGTGCTGGAAATGGAAAAGGCCGGCATCGCCACCGAGAAACATCACCATGAAGTGGCCACGGCAGGTCAGGCTGAAATCGATATTCGTTTCGATAGCCTGGTACGAACTGCAGACAAAATGATGATGTTCAAGTACATCGTCAAGAACGTCGCGCGGCGGCACGGCAAGACCGCCACGTTCATGCCGAAACCCATTTTCGGCGACAACGGGTCGGGCATGCATACGCACCAGAGCATCTGGAAGGAAGGCAAGCCCCTGTTCGCCGGGAAAGAATATGCGGGCGTGTCGCAAATGTGCTTGCACTACATCGGCGGCATCCTGAAGCATGCGCCGGCGCTGGCCGCCTTCACCAATCCCTCGACGAATTCCTACAAGCGACTGACGCCGGGCTTTGAAGCGCCGGTGTTGCTGGCCTATTCAAGCCGCAACCGGTCTGCCGGCATTCGCATTCCCATGTATTCACCCAGCCCTAAGGCGAAGCGGATCGAAGTGCGTTTCCCGGATCCGGCTGCCAACCCCTACCTGGCCTTTGCCGCCATGCTCATGGCCGGCTTGGACGGGATCGAAAATAAAATCAATCCTGGCGAGCCGGCGGAGAAAGATCTGTACGATCTCGAAGCCAAGGAAGCCGCCAAGATTCGAACCATGCCCGGGAGTTTGGATGAGGCGCTCAATCACCTCGAGAAGAACCACCAATTTCTGCTGAAGGGCGGCGTATTTAGCGAAGACCTGATCGAGTCTTGGATCGCCTACAAGCGTAGTAAGGAAGTGGATACGATGCGGTTGCGGCCGCATCCGTATGAATTCTTCCTGTATTACGATGTGTAACGTTGGTTCCTCGTCAAGGAGAGCTTGACGAGGGCCATCGACGATGATATACCTGGTCCTGCAGGTGAGAGAAGGCAACGAGGCCTGATTTACACCAGCACTTAAATATGTAAACGGACAAAGGCGTCCGTCATTCTTACAAGAGTGGCGGACGCCTTTTTTTTAGCCGACGTTGAAGTCGGCCCCGAGAATGGGGAGGCATAACTCGCCTCCCCGAACAGGACAAAGACGTCCTCCTCCCGCTGCCGGGACGAGGGCGTCTTTTTTTTGAGTCAATACAGGCGTGCCGAACACAGAAAGGAGTCGCCCATGCATGCAGCAGATCACGAGCGGATCGCAGGAGTGGCAGCAAAGAAGTGGTCGTTCCTCGAACGATCACCAAGCGGATATTTCATCTTGTCCGTCTTAGCAGGAATTTATCTCGGATTCGGGATTGCGCTGATTTTTAGCCTCGGAGGTCCGTTGGCAGCCGCCGGGTCACCGGTGGTCAAACTCATCATGGGAGTCTCGTTCGGGATTGCATTGACGCTCGTGATCTTTGCGGGGTCGGAATTATTTACCGGCAACAACATGATCGGCGCGATCGGGGGGTTGTCGAAAAGCCTGTCGTGGGCGCAGGTCGTTCAGCTGAATGCGTGGTCATGGCTTGGCAACCTCGTAGGGTCGTTGGCTTTGGCTTGGCTGGTCATTCAATCAGGCGTGTTTGCCAAGGGCCCGACCACGGATCTGATTGAGAAGGTGGCTGCGGTAAAAATGTCGCTGCCAGCCTGGGAACTGTTTGTGCGGGGAATTCTTTGTAATTGGCTGATCTGTTTGGCAGTGTGGATGGCGGCACGAACAAACAATGATACGGCCAAGATTCTCCTCATTTTCTGGTGCCTCTTTGCATTCATCGGCACCGGCTTCGAACATAGTATCGCGAATCAATCATTCCTGGGTATGGCGCTGTTTCTGCCGCATGACGCGGCCGTCAGCTGGGCGGGTTTTTGGTACAACCAACTCTTCGTGGTGATAGGCAATATCGTCGGTGGCGGGCTGTTTGTCGGCGGGCTCTATTGGATGGTGAGCCCCTATCGGGTGACGGAAACGCCGGAGGAGCCGGCTGCTCAGCCGATCAGTGCGGCAGTCGTGGGGTCGTAACAGAGAGATCTTATTCACGGGCGAACTATTCTAAGGAGAGCAAGATGGAAAAAGAAGCTATACGCAAGGCGATTAAGAAGCAACGGCTGAGCAAGAAGGTGACGATTGATGATGTGGCCAAGACGGTCGGAAAGAATCCCACGTTCGTGGCGGCGGCACTGAACGGCAACCACCGCCTCACACCCGAGGAAGCGATGAAGGTCGGAAAGTTGCTGGATCTGGATAAAGAACAAATCGGCGCCCTCAGCGCCTTTCCCGTCCGCACCGATTTTCCCAATGCGACGGACCCGTTCAAATATCGGTTATTGGAAATCATCGGCGTCTATGGGGATTCGATGCGAGAGCAGGCGAATGAGATGTTCGGCGACGGGATTATGAGCGCGATCGACTTCACGCTCGATATGGAAAAGGTCACCGGCAGTCAGGGCGAAGCCCGCTGCAAGATTACACTGAACGGCAAGTGGCTCGAGTATAAGACATTCTGAAATACCGGCACGTGTGACGCTGTGACGGCGATCAGACGAAGGGAGGGCACCATGAACACGAATGCAGAAACGGCTGTACTGACACTCCTGGAGCGACAAGCTCCCCAAACATTCGAAGAATTGATGGCCCTTTCCGGTCTGAGCGCGTCACAGGTGTTGCTGGTGGTGGACCGATTAAGTCGGGAAGGCACGGTGGTATTGAGGAAAACCGGACCGGACTATTCCGTCGCGCTGGGAGGCATGTGATGAACAAGATCGAAGCGATCAAGACGGAACGGGACGGGTTAACGGTGCGCGACATGATCGCGCACTATGCGCGAACCGGGTGGGAGACCATTCCCGAGGACGATATTCAACGGTTGAAATGGTGCGGGCTATTCCTGAGAAATCCCACTCCCGGCCATTTCATGTTGCGCGTGCGCCTCCCAGGGGGACGAACAACGTCGGCGCAGCTCGAGGCGCTGGCGGATATGGCGCTGCCAATACGGCAACAGTGTGGTGGATGTGACCACGAGACAACAAGTCCAACTGCGCCATCTGACGATTGAGCATGTGCCGGCCGTGTTCGCGAAGCTGTCGGACGCGGGACTCACCTCGCTACAAACCGGCATGGACACGGTTCGCAACATCATGACCTGCCCGGTGGCGGGCTTGAATCCGAATGAACTGCTGGATGGAACCGACATCGTTCGTGCCATCAATGAAGAGGTGTTAGGCAATCCCGCCTACACGAATCTGCCTCGTAAGTGCAATATTGCCGTGACGGGCTGCCCGGACAATTGTCTCCATACGGAAACGCAAGACATTGCGCTCGTACCGGCCTATCACGATCTGGGACATGACAAATGCTACGGATACAACGTGCTTGTCGGCGGAAAGTTGGGTTCGGGTGGCTATCGCATTGCCAGCTCCCTGGATATGTTCGTGAATCCGGCTGAAGCCTTCGACGTCTGCCGGACCATCCTTCACATTTACCGCGACCATGGGCCACGCGAAAATCGTACGCAAGCGCGCCTGGCTTTCCTCGTGGAGGCATGGGGTGAGGCGCGGTTGAGGCAAGAGGTCGAAGTCCGGATGGGACGGACCTTGCCGGGGGCCGGCACCGATGCGAGGGCGGCAAGCGAGCGTGACCACATCGGTATCTTTCGCCAAAAGCAACGCGGCATGAACTATATCGGACTCAAGGTGTTGGTCGGTCGCGTCAAGGCGGACGATCTTCGGAACATTGCCGCCCTGGCCAATCGGTACGGCACGGGCGAAGTGCGACTGTCGCCGGCGCAAGCGTTTGTCATCCCGCATGTCACTGATCGGCTGGTGGGCGAACTGGCAGAAGAGCCGCTCGTCAAGCAATTCGCCTACAACCCATCCGCTCTGTACAAGGGGCTCGTGAGCTGTGTGGGAAGCGATTATTGCAATCTGGCAGTTATTGAAACCAAGAGCCGGGCTGTCGACACGGCGCGTGCATTGGAGCGTAAGCTGGGAGATGGTCTGAAGCCGATTACGCTGCATTGGTCCGGTTGTCCGGCCGGGTGCGGCAACCATTTGGTGGCGGACATCGGGCTCTTGGGAAAGAAGGCGAAAGTGGGGGGCAAGGTGATCGATGCAGTCGATATCTTTGTCGGCGGCCGGTCGGGGCCCGATCCAAAACTCGCCACCAAGATCATGGAAGATGTGCCCTGCGACAAGCTTCCTTTCGTGTTGGAAACGCTCATGCCGTACCATACGCGAGAGAAGATGCATCGTGTGCGTGGAAAGGCAGTGTCCAAAGGGACGGGATCGAGCAAGCCAACGGCATCCGAAACCGAGGCGTCTGGAATCATGCCGAATCTGACCCCTCAGCCCTTTCCTGCTTAAAACATCGGCTTGAGCCCGTGTGCAAGTTAGGCTATTCTCTTGAGCTTACAAGGAGGCAGCATGGCCAAGAGAGTAAAACCAAGTGAGCAACCCGCCGAAGTTCTGACTCGGCATATCGAACAGATTCGTGAGACATTGGTGGCGTTCCAGCCGTTCCTGTCACGCCGAAAGGTAACGGCATCGTTGGACGGGTTCGACGAACAAGCCGAAGAGGTACTGAGCGAAACCTTTGGGGGGGCTTCCGAGGAGCTCGAAGCCTACCAATACGCCAAGCTCGGCGAAGCCGCGATTGTGCCGGAAGAAGCGCAAGAAGCGGGGACGCACAATGTGGACCGCGAAAGCCTCCATCAGCGCAAACAGGTGTTGGAAAGTTGCCTGGCGCAGCTCGAGTTAAAAAAGAGCGCCAGGGCAGGCCGGGATTGGCGAAAGACCGTTGGTGACCGGTTGGACGGCCGTACCGTAGCGGAGTTCATGTCCTCGGAAGTCAGGAGCGTGCATAAAGGCGCCTCGATCAAGGAGGCCGGGCGGCTGCTTCAAAAGTGGCGTATCGGGTCATTGCTGGTGGATGACGGGTCCCGGTATATCGGCATCATCACCGACACCGATCTCAGCCGGAAAGCCGTCGCCAAGGGCCTGGATCCGAATAGCGCGACGGTGACCTCTTGCATGAGCAAGGCCGTGGTCACCATCGAAGACAGTGAGCCGCTCATGGAAGCGCTTTCGTTGATGAAGAAAGAGAGTATCCGGCATCTGCCGGTGACGGAAGACGGCACGATCATCGGAGTGTTATCGGTGGGGGATTTGTTACGGGCGTATGAGAAGGTTCTTGAGCTGCAGTAGCAGATTGTTGAAAATGCCCGCCAGCTTGGTTCTTGCGTCACTCACGCGCTCAACTACCGCGCATGGGAAAAGAGCCTGTCCCGCAGAGGGTGAGCGAATAAGAATTAAGGCCGCGTCTCGCTCGCTGCGGCTTCACTGGACGGGCATCTTGAACATTCTGCAAGTCCTATGTGAGGGGAAAGCTTCAGGCTTGGTTATTCTTCGGAGAATGACAGACTTGCAATGGCGTTATACAAAGGACGCTCGTTCGTCAGAGGCGGCTCCAGTTGTTGTCGCATGAGGAAAGCATCGCACTTCCTCCTTCAAACTTCTAAACTGGACTTTCAGCGTGTCACAAACGTCCTTCTCCAGCTGTATGACTAATCTAGAGACTCGTTCTCTGAACTTTATATAGCCTCAGTGGTTTCGCCACAGTCACTTTCGATTGAAGCCTGTCGCGTTGCGTATAAAGCTATGAGAAGTTGCCTAAACTTCTGTAAGTGCCTCCTCAGTTGAATTGCCTATGGTGACCCATTGGGCGACTTTCAACTAACCCATCCGTAGGGTCGATGGATAGATCATGCCGGAAATCGTTATGATGCAGCCTCTCTGCAGATCGGCCCAATGATTCGACTCAGTATTCTTTGCGATTATGCATGATCGGCGCCCCAGCAGATAACGTATGAGCACTTCTCCTAACACAATGACATTCCGTGTCACAAAATATCCTCGTCTCCAAGATGACGTCGCTCAGGAATCGGTCAACTGAATCTCTCGGTACCGCATTAGCGCCGGATCGGATCTTTACTCGATGATCCGATTAATCTATCGAAAAGCCTGGTGCGTCAAGAGGAAGAGACACTATCTCATCCGACGCATGTCAATCTCTGCCGCACGAATGCCTTCGGTATGCAGGCCGGAATCTGTCTAAGCTCATAGTCTATTTCGATCAAAGCGGCCTTTTCCGACTGCTCAAAACTGCCCGTCGTTCACTGTAGTGATTACATCAACCAAGTCCAATCACTTGGTTCGACCTACTGGCTTGGCTTCGGCATGTCCTAGAAGTTGATGAATGGTCGCGCGAGATGTAGTCCCATGTCTTCAAATAGCTGCGATCCTTCTGGAGATCTATCCCATGAAAGCATGTCGAGAGAAATCCAGAGGTTAGCCTTCTGCGGATCGGGCTTCATGCATTCCCTCTCCATTGTGAGATCGTGGTGCAGCGCCCCATACCCTAATCAGTGTGTCCATGTGATGTGCGAGTTCCAAAACTGCGGACGAGAGCCAGCGTGTCGGAGCTGAACCCGTCGGCTTCACAGCTTCCCAAACGTTCTCTCAAAAAACTTCTTCGTCAGCGCCATGTGCTCCTCGATATCCGCCTGCAGATGCCTCGCTCCTGCTTGCCAATCGTCGGTGGTGTAGCCGACACGGCGGGCAAGAAAAATGAACTCGTCGGAATCAGCCGGCGGGAGTACGAGATCCTTGGCGTTGCCGCGCACGATGCGCAAGCCGTCGATCAGCATGCGAATGAAAAGATAGGCCTTTCTGCAGATGTTCTCCGTCTTGCCGCGTCACAATTCCGCATTCAACTAGCCCTGAGAGCGCCTGCATGCTGTTGGGCGTTCGAAGCACCGGATGCTGGTGACCGTGCATGACTTGGAGGTACTGGATGGCATACTCGATATCGACGAGCCCGCCGGCGCTGTGTTTCACATTCACGGTGCCTGGTTCAACGAGCTGTTTCAATTGCTGCCGCCGGAGGTCGAGGGCGATATCGAGATCCCACGGCCCGCCGCCGTACACGTATCGATCCCGGTGGGCTTCGACCTGTTTCCCCAGCGCGGCGTCTCCGGCGACGGAGCGCAGCTTGATCATGGCCTGTCGTTCGAAGGGAGCGGCCAAGCCGTTGGGGCTGTAGTAGCTGACGATTTCTTCGAGTGGATTGGTGAGGGAACCCTTACCGCCATGAGGGCGCAGGCGAATGTCGAGGTGAAAGATCCCTTCCTGCTTGGCTTCGATACCCTGCAGGAGTTCTTGCGCGAGCCGTTCGAAGTATTCGCTATTCTCGATGCCCTGTTTTCCACTGGTGCGTCCCACGCCGCCGTAGACGAAGAGCACTTCGATGTCCGAGGCATAGCCTAATTCCCGGCCGCCAAACTTGCCCATCCCCAGCACGGCAAAGGGACAGGGCTCCTTGTTCGCGAGACGCGGTGCGCCATATTCTTTCTCCAGTTTGGCCTGGCAATCTCGCAGACTGCGCTCGACGATGACCTCGGCCAGTTCCGTCAACGCGTCTGAGAAATCGGCGAGGGTTGCGGTATCGACCATGTGCTTCATATCGATGCGAAAGAGTTCCTGGTCCTTGAATCGGTTCAACGTTTCCTTGCGCGCTTCCTCCGTTTTGGCTTTGGCCATCAGGCGGTCGAGCTCTTTGCGCAGCGCCGCTTGCGGCTTGATGAGCGGGGCGTCGCGGTAGTCTTTCAGGAGCGGCAATAGATTGCCGTGCTGGCGGCGAAGAAAGTCTTCCCACAGAAAGTCGCTGGTCCCGAGTAGGCGAGCGAGGATGGGAAAGGTTTTCTTGTCGCTGAGAAACGACGAGGGCCTGTTGCTGGGCCTTGCCTTTCGTGTCCTGTACGGTGAGGTCGAGAAACTGGTCGAAGGCCTCCAGCGCCTTGGCCGGGTCCGGCGCCCAGGTGAGGGCATGGGTGAATTGTTTGATGAGCACTGCGGTGAGGCGCAGCTGTTGTTGATCGACGGGATCGGTCAGCTTCTGGCCGTGACGATTACGGACGTAGAAGCGGTCGTGCAGCTTGCCGCCCTCGATCGAGAATTGTGCTTTGGCGATGTAGATGTTACGCATCGCTAGCGCGTTGGCGAAGGCGTAGAGAAACGCCGGAGTATCGTCCGACTGGATATCCATGACGGTATCGGTCGGAGATTGGTCGATTATCGAAGGTGATCTGAACAGTATGAAGGAGTCCGCTGAATGAACTGCGGCGTTTTCCCAGATACTCGACGAGTTGTCGGTTCACGGCTTGCCGAGCTTCGTCGAACTGGTTCGCGTCCAGGAGCGTAATCATCGGGTGAGTTCGAGCACCAGCCGGCTGCGATCCTCTGAACCGAATGTCGCGCCGCGCACGGGCTGCACGCGAAAGACATCGACGATCTTTTTGCGGCTCAGGCCTGGGCGGCCTTTCGGGCCGGGCGCGAGGGCTGTCCGTCCATGAGGGTCGCACGGCAGCGGAGTGCAAGTCCCTCGATGAATGTGTAGATCCGACCCTCTTCGATATCCAACCCGAAGGCGGAGAGGAGGCCGCAGATCGTGGCGAATTCGGAAAAATAGTCATAGGCGACGATGGTGATGATGCAGTGATCGCCGGTGGCATCTTCGATGGAGAGCTCACAGGGGTGATCCGGGGAGAGCATGGCCGCCTGCTTGATGTGGGCTGCGAGAGTCTTCGGTGGGAATGCCGTGAAATAGTCCGGGTCCATCCGCGTGACGAAGTCTTGCAGAATGTCGTTGGGCACGCCATGGCAGAGCGGCGTCAGGGTGGCGAGGATGTCGTCGTCGGTCGGCATTCGCTGGCGGCATGATTTCTCGGGAGTATACCCGAAGCTCGTTTCGTTGTACCGGAAGAATTGCGCCAGTATAATGCGGCGCCATGGCACGACGTTCAGAACATCCCACCGCTCCTACTCCGTCTCGCGACATCGTTTCAGCCCGTGAGTTGCCCGACCCGACTCCTCTTCTGGTGGCATCCGGTCTTGAGCCCGATCAAGTGGCGCGTATTCTGACGCCGTATGGCATTGAGAATCCGGCTGCAGCGGATAGCAATATTCAGAGCATGGCGGGCGAGCCTCATACCCGGCGGCTGTTGGCCACGATATTGTCGAGCTTGTTGGCGGAGGTCGCGCGAACGGCTGATCCCGATCAGGCGTTGAATCATTGGGAACGATTATTGGCTGGAAGCGTGAGCCGCTCTTCACTGCTGCAGTATCTGCACGCCTCGCCAAAGATGTTGGGACTGCTCTGCACAATATTCGGGAACAGCGATTCCCTTGCGTTCGCTCTGATCCGAGATCCGATGCTGGTGTATTGGCTGGCGGAGGAAGATGTCTTGTCGACGGCGCCGACACGCGAAGGAATGCTCGCGGCTCTCCGGCAAAGTCTGGGTGTCCTCAGAGCTATTGAATTGAAGCTGGACGTGCTGCGACGCGTGCGCCGCCGTGAGATGTTGCGGATCGGTGTGCGTGACCTGCTCCATCTGGCTACAGTGGAAGAGACGACTGGCTCTCTGTCCGATCTGGCCTCGGTCCTGATCCATGCGGCGTATGAGATGGTCGATCGTGATTTGAAAGGAGTCTACGGGACCCCCATGCATCGAGACACGAACGGCGCATGGGTTCAGACGGAATTTTCAATCATCGGGATGGGCAAACTGGGAGCCCATGAGCTGAACTATAGCTCGGATGTGGATTTGATTTATGTTTACGCGTCGGCGGAGGGTGAAACCAGGAAGGGGAAAGGAACCGGCCAAGCCCATGCTTATTCTCTGTCCAATGAGGAATACTTTGAGCTGCTGGCTCGATCATTGACCAAGGCGTTGGCTGAACAGACCCGTGAGGGTGCTGTATTTCGGGTCGATCTCCGGCTCCGCGCCGAAGGCACCGTCGGGCAACTGGCGCGGTCGGTGGAGGCCTACGAAAAGTATTATGCCCAGCGCGGGCAGGTGTGGGAGCGGCTGGCGCTACTGAAGGCGTGGCACATTGCCGGCTCTCCTAGGGTCGGGCAGGCATTCGTTCAGATGGTGGAGGGTTTCGTGTTCCAGCCTGATTCCAAGCCTCTGACGAGAGAGGTCGCGCTGGCGGTCATTCGCGACGTCCGTTCAGTCAAAGAGATGATTGATGAGAAGATGGCGGGACGAGGGCATCAACATCGGAATGTGAAGCTGGGCACAGGCGGAATCAGAGAGCTCGAATTCCTTGTTCAAACGATTCAAGTGCTCAGCGGCAAGGCGGTACCCGAGATTCTCGATCGCAGCACAGTGGGAGCCCTGCTTCGGTTTTGCCAACACCGTTTCGTGGAAGCAGATGATCAGCGCCGACTCACCGAGGCGTACTGGTTCTTACGGGATGTCGAACATAAACTGCAGATGATGCATGATTTGCAGACGCACGCGTTGCCCGACAGCGATGATGAACTGCAACGTTGTGCGATTCGGATGGGGTATAGCGCGGCTTCGCGCCAAGAGGCGTTGGCCAACTTTCTTTCGGACCGACAGCGGCATACGGCGATTGTGCATCAGACGTTCCGGTCGCTTTTTTATCACCCGGAAACGTCTGCATTGTTGGCCGCCGTGGTGGCTGCGGCAGAAGGCCACTTCCGCCGCAGCCGGTCTCGGCCACAAAAACAGACCGGTCCGGCGGGGCCACCGCCGGACCGGTCCTCGACAGCGAAGAAGAAACGGAAACCTTAGTACATACCTTCCATGCCGCCGTGGTTATGACCACCCATCCCGCCGGCAGGTTCTTTTTTCTCTTCCGGAATTTCGGTGATCATGACTTCGGTCGTGAGCATCAAGCCCGCGACGCTGGCGGCGTTCTGCAAGGCACAACGCGAGACCTTCGTCGGATCGATGATGCCCAGCTTGATCATGTCCACGTACTCGTCAGTTGCGGCATTGTAGCCGCCGTTCTGATTCTTGTCTTCGCGAACCCGACCGACCACCACGGAACCCTCGGCTCCGGCGTTGGCTGCGATCTGGCGGACCGGCTCTTCCAGCGCGCGCCGCACGATGTCCACGCCGACTTTCTGCTCCAAAGGCAGGTCCTTGAGCGAATCCAAGCCCTTCAGCAGCGCAGATAGGCAGTTCCTCCACCAGGAACGATGCCTTCTTCGACCGCCGCCTTGGTGGCGTGCAGGGCGTCTTCGACGCGCGCCTTCTTTTCCTTCATTTCGGTCTCGGTTGCGGCACCGACGTTAATGACGGCCACGCCGCCGACGATCTTCGCCAGCCGCTCCTGCAGCTTCTCGCGATCGTAATCGGAGGTGGTTTCATCGATCTGGGCCTTGATTTGCTTCACGCGGCCTTCGATCTTCTTCGGATCACCATGACCTTCGACGATCGTGGTGTTGTCCTTGTCGATCGTGACGCGCTTGGCACGGCCAAGATCGGTCAGCTTGACGTTCTCGAGCTTCAAGCCGAGATCCTCAGAAATCACCTGGCCGCCGGTCAAGATCGCAATGTCTTCCAACATGGCCTTGCGGCGATCGCCGAAGCCCGGCGCCTTCACCGCTGACACATTGAGGGTGCCGCGGAGCTTGTTGACCACGAGGGTGGCGAGCGCTTCGCCTTCGACTTCTTCAGCAATGATGATGAGCGGCTTGCCAAGCTTGGCAACCTGCTCGAGGACCGGCAGACAGGTCCTTCATGCTGCTGACTTTCTTTTCGTTGATCAGGATGAGCGGCTCGTCCATGACGGCTTCCATCCGCTCGGCATTGGTCACGAAGTAGGGCGAGATATAACCGCGATCGAACTGCATGCCTTCGACGACGTCCAGCGAGGTGGTCATCGACTTGGCTTCTTCGACCGTGATCACGCCATCCTTGCCGACTTTCTCCATGGCTTCCGCGATGAGGTCGCCGATGGTCTTGTCGTTGTTGGCGGAAATGGTGCCGACTTGCGAGATTTCGGTCTTGTTCTGGCAGGGCTTGCTGATCTTCTTCAACTCGCTGATCACCACTTCTACGGCTTTGTTGATGCCCCGCTGGATTTCCATCGGGTTCGCGCCAGCCGTGATGTTCTTCACGCCTTCGCGATAGATCGCCTGGGCCAACACAGTCGCCGTCGTCGTGCCGTCACCCGCGGTATCGCTGGTCTTGCTGGCGACTTCGCGGACGAGCTGGGCACCCATGTTCTCGTACGGATTCTTGAGTTCGATTTCCTTGGCGACGGTCACGCCGTCCTTGGTAATCGTCGGGGCGCCGAATTTCTTATCCAAAATCGCGTTCCGGCCCTTCGGGCCGAGCGTCGCCTTGACGGCGTCGGCGAGCTGGTTCACCCCTCGCAGGATGGACGCCCGTGCCGCTTCGCTATACAGTAATTGCTTTGCCATAATCGTCCTCCGTTAATCGTCTAGTAATCGTGGTTCGGGTGTTGTGAGTCAGATTCAGAATTAGTTGGTGAAGATGCCGAGGATGTCTTCTTCCTTGAGAATCAAGCATTCTTCGTCTTCAATGCGGAGTTTGCTGCCGGAATACTTGTCGAACAACACCTGGTCGCCGACCTTGATGTTTTCAACCTTCTTCCCAATGGCTTGCACGATACCCCGTTGCGGCTTTTCCTTCGCGGAGTCAGGGACATAGATCCCGCCGGAGGTCCGTTCCATTTCCTCAGTGTAGGTGACGAACAAACGGTCACCAAGTGGCTGAAAATTCTTCGCAGCCGTGGACTTCTTGTCTTTCGCTTCCGTAGCCATACCCAATCCTCCTTCTGGTAATGAGCGTCGAGGCCCTAATGTACAGTTGTGTAAAAGCTGGCAAATCAGCTTTGACGTGTTACTGCAAGGGCTACCTGCAGTAAACTCGAGACATAGATAGCGCTAGCACGAGGCAAGTCAATGGATGAAACTATAAAATTATTTGAGGAGCAGATGCAATGGGATAATAACCTCGCAAACACTTGATTCTATACGAGGTGGCTTCTAAATCCTATCTGGCCAGGACTGCGAAACTGCCCCGCGATCGATGGCTGGAGATCGCCCGCGCCTCCATTTTGAGCGTAAACGAATCGTTATGGAACGTCTGTGGGCGCAATTCCGGCAAGAAAGCTTAAGACACGGTGCGTGATCTGCTGGGCGGCCTCGCTGGACCGTGCGGTTCGCAACGATGGGGCGTTGTAGTCGTCGAGACCCCAGCTCCATTGGATGGTTCCCGTTGCAAACACGCGAGATCCGCTGAGTGTTTCATATAGAGTCATGTCCCCGTAGACGATCCGTCCGTCGCCTGCATAGGGAGAATGGGCAAGGATGGTCAGGCCGGCTGGTCCGTTCGGGAAGGCCCGATCAATTTCATAGCCGAGCAGGCCTGGTAGCCGATGATCGGACGGGAACTTCACGCCGGCGAACAGAGGGTGGGACGGCAATGCGACAATGACATCCCCATCCACCGGCACTGTCTCATACATGACCCCGATCAACTTGTGTTCCGGTCGGTTCACCGGCTGGTCGCGCCACTGCACTGTGATCAAATGATCATTTGATGCATCCCCATCCAGAGCATAGGGATCCTCCGTCAGGGCCCTCTCCTTATAAGCGACCATGGTTCGGTTCGGCTCGCCCGTGATCGAGCTAGGTTCCAGCCGGATCTGCCAGTAGCAGGTATTGGCGGAGAAGAAGCCGAGCCCAGCCCCCTGGTCGCGGGCCTCTTCCACATGGCGCCGCATTTCCTGTGACCAGTATTCATCGTGGCCCACGGAGAGCCAGGCTTTGTGCCGCCTTCCAGAAGTCCGCGCGGCTGTGCGTGTCGATGTTGGTACTGTAGGTCACGTCGTAGCCATTGCGCTCAAGCCACCGCACCATATTGTATTCCCAGCCTGCCGTTGAAAGTGAACGGGTGGGATGGATCGACATTGCGGTCAGAAATTCCCCGGCGCCGGTGCCGCTAGCCCCGCGGGGATGTTGGCTGCGGGCATAGGGGCGGTTGAACGACACCGCTCGAGCCCATTGTTCATTGAGGCTGTTGGACGGGTACGTCGATTTGCCGCCCCAATTATTGTAAGCCTGAAACGTTGTGACACTGGATTGAAAGAGAAAATCGGAACTCCGTTCGTCCTCCCGGACGATGAAGATGATGTAGCTCTGTTTGCGGCTGAGTGTGCCGGTCAACTTGGCCAGATACACGCCGCTCAACCATTCATGCGGATCGTCCGTCCGCGTGGACAATGTATAGGACACCTGCCAGTTGCACTCGATCAGGCCGGTCACCGTGTCGGGTACCGGCATGGGTTGTTGCATCCCCGGTAGCACAATGCCCCCCTGTACTAATCGTGCACCGGTACCTCCGTACCAGCCCATACGGTACAGCGCGACTGTCACACTTGGATCGGGGCTGTGGATGTAGAAACGAATCGCATCGCCACGCTGGATGCTGGTAGCCGAGGCAAACCCCTCGACCTCGTGGTCGGCCGGGTTGGTGAGGACCCAGTCGGAAGTTCCCGGTCGCGCATTCTCCAGGGCGACCCGTGAGGCGGCTTGTGTTGGGAGGGGGTACAGAGCTGTGATGGCGGCCGTCAGTATCCAGACGGTTCTAACGAGGAAGCGAGCCGTTTTACATCCGAAGCCGGTCAAAGTCCTTGACGTCTTTCTTGATGTACTCGCGAAGCCGCTTGATGATGCGCGCTTCCAGCTGTCGCGTGCGTTCCTTGGTGATGCCATATTTGGCGCCCATATCCTCGAGTGTCAGTGGGGTTTCAGAGAGAATGCGGTTGCGCAGAATATCTTCCTCGCGCTCGTCTAGGGTCTTCGTGAATTCCGCCAGTTTCCGTCGAAACAGCGCCTTAAGTTGCGTGTCAGCCAATTTCTCGTCCGCCGGCTGCTCATGAGCAGGCAGCACGTCCATCAACGTGCCGTCACTTTCTTGCCCGATCGGCTGATCGAGCGAGAGTTCCCAGCTACCCAGGCGCTGGTCCATCTCAATCACGTCGCGTTCACGGACGTTCAGGCGGTCAGCCAAGAGCTTGCTGTCCGGTGCGAAGCCTTCGCGTTCAAGCTTGGCTTTTTCTTTTTTTAAATTATAGAAGAGCTTCCGTTGGTCTTGCGTGGTGCCGATCTTGATCAACCGGTAGGTGTTCAGCAGATAGCGGAGGATATAGGCCCTCGCCCACCATGCGGCATAGGCATAAAATCGAACGTTTTTCGTGGGGTCGAACTTTTTAATCGCCTGCAGGAGTCCAACGTTGCCCTCCTGGATCAAGTCCATGTGGTCGGCCCCGGTGTGGAGATATTCGGAGGCGATGGAGACGGACACCCGCAGGTTGGCGAGAATGAGCTTCATGGCCGCATCGCGACTGCCGCGTTCCTGATATTCCTCGAAGAGGCGAAGCTCCTCTTCCTTGGTGAGATAAGGATACCGCCGGATTTCCGTCAGGTATTGTTGGATCGTGGTGACAGGAACGAGGGAGGTGGAGAGCGGAGCTTCATTAGGTTCTTTTGACGTGTGCCGATCGGCCGCATCGTGCTCTTCCGTGACCTCCTCGTCCGTCGGTTCGAAGTGGTCGGGCTCGACGGCGTCTTCGGCTAGGTCTTCGTGGGATTCGTGCGTTTGCTTGCGCTCTGCCATGAAAATTGAAACCGTAGGTTGCCAAGGTGTGACTATACCAGATGTCAGGTACGGGACAACACGAGACTTGTCGACATGACGTGCGGTCCCTTGCGTCTCTGAAATCCTGCCTCGTATATTGCGCCTGGTGCGCCGAAATCCTGTCGGCATCGTATGGAGCTGAAACTCCGTCGCGTAAGGTTAGAGAAGTCGTAAATGAGTGTGAATAAGTTAGGCGGGGCGCTCCGCGGGGGGCATTGGCCGACGCTGCTGGGCGCCTGGCTGCATCTCACCGTGAGTTTCATGGTGTGGCTGCTATTCGGCGCATTGGCGGTCGCTATTGGAGCGGAACTTCAGCTCTCGGCAACCCAACGGAGTGTGTTGGTGGCGCTTCCCTTGCTGGGCGGTGCGGTGCTGCGGATCATAGCGGGATGGGCCTGCGATTGGTACGGCGCGAAGTGGACCGGCCTTCTGGTGTTAGGGCTCCAGCTGATCGCGGTCTCATGGGCGGTCGCTCGGTGGAACCAGTTATGGCGAAGTGCTCGGCATCGGAGTTTTGCTCGGCGCGGGGGGAGCGAGCTTTGCGGTCGCCATGCCGGTCGCCAGTCGGGCCTATCCTGCGGCCCATCAGGGCCTGGTCTTGGGATTGGTCGCCTCGGGCAATATCGGGACAGTCTTGATCCTCTTCCTGGCTCCCCGATGGGAATCTGTACTCGGGTGGCATGGCGCCTGCGGGCTAATGCTTCTCCCTCTGGTGCTGACTACCGCTTTATTCGCCACAGTAGTGCGGCACGAGCCTCTTGCTCGCTCGATTCCCGGTGGCGCGTGGTGGCGGGCGGCAATAGAGATGATGCGTGTTCCTTCGGTGTATTGGCTCTGTCTGATGTATGGCATCACGTTCGGGGGCTTTGTGGGACTGACGAGTTTTCTTCCCCTGCTCCTGCATGATCACTATGGCAGCGATCCCATTGTCGGCGGTTCGATCGCGGCGTTTTGCGGATTGATGGGGAGCGTGATTCGTCCGTTGGGCGGGTATGTGGCCGACCGGTGGGGGGGCTGCGTATCCTGGTGGCGGTGTTCGTCGTCCTCGCCCTGATGGGTACGCTTGCGGGGTTTCTTCCTAGCCTGGTATGGGCCGTTGGATTGTTTATGGGGACGATTGCCGTCATGGGGTTCGGCAACGGGATCATCTTTCAGATTGTCTCGGAATGGTTTCCCGCGAATATTGGCCTGGCGTCTGGGTTGGTGGGAGCGGCCGGTGGGCTTGGAGGGTTTCTCGTTCCTATCTGGCTCGGGTTGCTGCGCGAAAGCACGGGGACCTTCATGCCTGGGTTTATGGGGCTCGCGCTGATCAGTATCGCCGCGGCGCTATCGGTGAATCCCGCATTGCGCTGGCGGCTGCGCGCGATGGCACAGGCGTCGGACGTCGGCGGCTTTTCCCGTTGACAGGTGTTACGTGAAAAGGGTTAGCTGGGCGACTGATGCCAGGCGCGAGAGTTGACCGTCGAGGATGATCATCAAGAGAGAAGGCAAGGCATACGATTGAGGAGCTATGGCGACACCGTTTAATTCGATCGAAGATGCGATCAAGGATATCAAGAAAGGGAAGTTTATCATCCTCGTTGATGATGAGGATCGCGAAAACGAGGGTGATCTTGTCATGGCGGCCGGCAAAGTGACGCCGCAGGCCATTAATTTTATGGCTAAACATGCGCGCGGCTTGATTTGCCTGGCGCTCACTCCAGAACGTGTGGAAGAATTGCAGCTGTCGCCGCAAGCGGTGGAAAACACGGCGACGTTTGGGACTGCCTTCACCGTTTCCATCGATGCCCGGAAAGGGATCACGACCGGCATTTCCGCCGCCGATCGTGCAGCGACCATTCAAGTGGCGATCGATCCCCGCTCCAAGCCTGTCGATCTGGCTCGACCCGGTCACATTTTTCCGCTCAAATCACAGGTCGGCGGGGTGCTTCGACGCGCGGGCCAGACCGAAGGGTCGGTGGATCTTGCCCGTTTAGCCGGGCTCTATCCCGCGGGCGTCATCTGCGAGATCATGAACGAAGACGGCACGATGGCTCGTGTCCCTGAGTTGGCCAAGTTCGCCAAGCAGCACAAGTTAAAGATAGTGACGATCAAGTCGTTGATCGAATACCGCATGCATCGTGAAACATTCGTGCGGCGGGCTGCGAGCGCGTTCCTGCCCACGATGTTCGGCGACTTCGAGGCCATCGCGTTCGAAAGTGAAATCGACGGGGCGACACACATTGCATTGCTGAAGGGGCAGGTGGATGCTCCGACACCGATGCTCGTTCGTGTCCATTCCGGCTGTCTCACGGCCGATGTGTTGGGATCGTTACGCTGCGATTGCCGCGAGCAGCTCCACCGGGCGATGGAGATCATTCAAAAAGACGGCCGCGGCGTCCTGCTTTATCTCAATCAAGAGGGGCGCGGGATTGGCCTGCTGAATAAGATCAGAGCCTACGGATTGCAAGACCAGGGCAGCGACACTGTCGAAGCGAATCTGCAGCTCGGCTTCAAGGCCGATTTGCGCGATTATGGCGTTGGTGCGCAAATCCTGGTGCAACTGGGGCTGCATCGGATTCGATTGATTACCAACAATCCGCGAAAGATCGTCGGTATTGAGGGGTACGGATTGAAAGTTGTCGAACGGGTGCCGATCGAGATCGCCCCCCGCGCCGACAATGAAAGATATCTCCGCACGAAGAAGTCCAAGCTCGGTCATCTGCTAAAAAAAGTGTAGACACCCATTCGGGTCACCATTGTCTCGTCATTCCGGAGCGGATCGTTGTTCGAAGCGGCCTGAAACGTGTAGCCATTTGAGGCCCATTCCAGGTATGATCTCCGTTCTTTCTTCAACACACACAATTCATGAGACGTCCAAACCGTCACGCAATCTGATGAAGCTCCGTAAAGGGTCCCATGACGCGACGGGTCTGACCTTCGGCATTGTTGCGAGCAAATTCAATAAGTTTGTGACCAGCCGGTTGCTGGCGGAATGTGTAAAGGCCCTGACTAAGGCCGGAGCCAGAGACGAGTCCATCGAGGTCGTGCGGGTGCCGGGCGCGTTTGAGATTCCGTTAGTGGCCCGTCAGCTCGCCCGATGCGGCCGATTTGATGCGGTGATCTGTCTTGGCGCCGTCATTCGCGGTGATACGCCCCATTTTGAATACATCAGTACCGAAGTCAGCCGAGGGATCATGCAGGCCTCCATGGAGGCCAATGTGCCGGTGGTATTCGGCGTCTTGACGACGGAGACCGTGGCCCAGGCGATCGAGCGCGCTGATCCGATGAAAATGAATCGTGGGGCCGATGCAGCGAAAACGGCGGTCGAAATGGTGAATGTCATGCGGCTGCTTGGTAAAGAAGTGGGCGGGAAGGCGTCAACATCAAAGGCTACTCCTCCGCGACGTGCCACGCGAACCGCCGCGAGGCAAAAGCGCTAACCGGCGCTGCACTATGGCCTCCCGACATCAAGCCCGTGAACGGGCGGTACAGGTTCTCTTTCAATACGACATTCATGGCCAGGCCGGCCCGTGGCTGGACGATTTTTGGATCCAGTATCCCCTTGCCGAGGAGTTACGGGTCTTTGCGGAACGACTGGTCGAGGGCGTCCGGACCCATACAAAGGAGTTGGACGCGCTGATCAGTAGTTATGCGACTAATTGGAAAATCGGCCGCATGCCGATCATCGACCGCAATATCTTGCGCATGGGCTGTTTTGAGTTGCTGCACGTACCCGAGGTGCCCGCCAAGGTCACGTTGAATGAGTCGATCGAGCTAGCCAAAAGTTTCGGCGATGACGAGGCGTCCAAGTTCGTGAATGGGATTCTTGATAAGGTGCTCAGCTCTGATGCCCGCCTAGAACGGAAGCGCGCGTTTCCGGAACTGCCGGTCGTAGGGAATGACGCAACGTGAAGGGTGACGCGTGAAGACTGATGAGGAATGGCTCGTGCGAGCGTCCTTACGAACGACGCGTTACGAAGTAGGAACGACGAGAAACTACGATGATTGATCGCTATACCCGTCCCCGGATGAGTGCCATTTGGGACATTCATCACAAGTACGAAATCTGGCTGGAAGTGGAGCTGCAAGCCTGTGCGGCCTTCGAGCGCGAAGGGCAGATTCCCCGTGGAACCAGCGCCCGCATCCGCAAGAAGGCCATCATTGATGTGGCGCGCATTGCAGAGATTGAAAAGGTCACGAAGCACGATGTCATCGCCTTCCTGGAATCGCTCATGGACTCCGTGGGGCCGGAGCATCGCTTCCTCCACATGGGGTTGACCTCCTCGGACATTGTCGATACCTCGCTGGCCGTGCAAATGACCGAAGCGCTGGATCTGATCCTCGAGGATCTCGACGAGTTGATCGCCGTCTTGAAGCAGCGTGCGCTTGAGCATCGCCATACGGTGATGGTGGGACGCTCGCACGGCATCCACGGCGAGCCGGTGTCGTTCGGGTTCAAGCTGGCGATCTGGTACGAGGAAGCCTGCCGGCATCGGACCAGGCTCCAAGCGGCTCGAAAAGATATCGCGGTGGGAAAACTGTCGGGAGCAATGGGAACCTTCGCGCATCAAGGTCCAGACATCGAAGAGTATGTCTGCGTCAAGATGGGGCTGGCGTCGGACCCGGTTTCAAATCAAATCGTGCAACGTGACAGGCATGCGGCCTATGCCTCCGCCTTGGCGCTACTGGCGGCCAGCATCGAAAAAATCGCCACGGAGATTCGCCACCTGCAGCGGACGGAAGTGCTTGGAGGTAGAGGAATACTTCTCCGAGGGACAGAAGGGTTCATCGGCCATGCCCCATAAGCGAAATCCGATCGCTTCGGAAAATCTCTGCGGCTTGGCCCGCTTGGTACGCGGCAACAGTCTGGCGGCGATGGAAAATGTGGCCCTCTGGCATGAGCGTGATATCAGCCATTCCTCGGTGGAGCGGGTGATCATGCCGGACAGCACAATTCTGGTCGATTATATGCTGGCCCGTGTGACCGATGTGGTGAAAAATCTGATCGTCTATCCCGAGCGCATGAAGCGAAATATGGAACTGACCGGGGGGCTGGTGTTCTCTCAGCGGCTGCTGCTGGCGCTTATCGAGAAGGGCGCGCAGCGGAAAGAGTCCTACGAGGCGGTGCAACGCAACGCCATGACCGCATGGAAAGGCGGAGTCGGGTTTCAAGAACTTGGTCGGTAAGGACGCCTTCATTACGACACATTTAAAGCCCAGCGAGATCACGGCATGTTTCGATCCCATGTATTATTTGCGGCATCTCGATCAGGTGTTTCGTCGCGTGTTCGGGGCCGGTGCGGTGGCATCGTCGCGACGCAAAAGGAGGCGGGGATGAACTTCTGGGCGATGGGAAGAATGACGCTTGATGGTTGTGTTGCTCATGGCGGCAACAGCTTGGCCGGCGCCGGCGGCCGATCGGGACAAACTATTGACCGATCCTGGTGTGTACGGCACCTTCGCCGCATTTCAAATGGATCACGACTGGTGGGACCTTCCGGGAGATGCCCGTGTCATCGCGGTGTCGGAAGCGAAGAAATTGATTGAGCAATTCTCAAGTCAGCTGGTCATTGAGTCCTATCTTCTCCGTGGGTTATCGGATCATGCCGATTTCATGTTCAGAGTGCATGCTCATGCCTCTCGGATACCCAACAGTTTCTGACCTCACTGTTGGGAACACGGTTTGGTCGGCATCTCGTCGCCACCAGCTATTTGCATGGCCTCACCAAAAAGGCGGCTTATGTGCCGGGATTTTCCGACCAGATGAAGAAGGAGTTGCAATCGCCAAGCGAGGTCCCGACGAAACCCTATGCGATCGTGATTCCGATCAGAAAAGACGCGGATTGGTGGGCTCTGGACCAGGACACTCGTCGTACGCTCATGCAGGAGCATACACAGGCCGCGCTTGCCCTATATGAACGTAGTGAAGCGGAAGCTCTATCACTCCAGCGGACTGGATGACTTTGATTTCATCACCTATTTCGAGACGGAAAAGCTGGAAGAATTTCACGGACCTGATCCGCGCGCTCGAACAGGTGAAGGAATATCGTCACAATCGACGCTTCGGACATCCGACATTGCTGGGGACCGTCAGACCGCTCGACGACATTCTTGAATTGTTCGCGCGGTAGTGGAGGATAGAGAATGACTGCCGAACCTACGGGCACCATGATTTACGAGGGGAAGGCCAAGAAGATTTTCACGACCGATCGACCTGATCAGGTGCTGCAGTACTTCAAAGACGATGCGACGGCTTTCAATGCGCAGAAACGCGGCACCATTGTGGACAAAGGGATCGTCAATAACAAGGTATCGGAACGGCTGTTCCGCTTGTTGGAGCAACAGGGTATTCCCACCCATTTTATCGACCGGGTGAGCGACCGAGAGATGCTCAGCAAAAGAGTGACGATTGTGCCGATCGAGGTGGTAGTCCGGAACATTGTCGCGGGAAGTTTGGCCAAACGGCTGGGATTAAAAGAAGGGGCGGTTATCGATCCTGCAATCATTGAGTTTTATTATAAGGACGACGCATTGGGAGATCCGCTCGTGAATGACGATCACCTTCGTCTGCTGCATGTGGCAACTCGCGGCCGTGTTACGGGAGATGCGTGAGCTGGGTCACAAGATCAATACGGTGTTGTTACCGTTCTTCAGAGATACGACAGATGTTGCTGGTTGATTTCAAATTGGAGTTTGGCATCTTTCACAATCGACTCATCCTGGCCGATGAGATCTCTCCTGACACCTGCCGGTTTTGGGATCAGACCACGAAGGAATCGATGGATAAAGATCGGTTCCGAAAGGATATGGGGAAGATCGAGGAGGCCTATCAAGAGGTGTTGAAGCGGGTGTGCGGGTAGGGAGAGTGAGTCGGACGTCCTTTTGCACGCGCAACGGGCGCGTCGTGAAAGATCTCATTTGACGCGCGCAGGAGTCATCCGCTCTACTTCTGCTTAATCTCCCACTGGTTGGATAGGGTAATGATGGGAAAAGTGAACCGGTTTCTGCAGTTGTTTCTTAACTATGGCCTGGTGGCGGCGATTTTGGTGTGGGCCGCGACGGTGGCGTTAATGGCCTATCACCTCAAGGAGTCACCCTGGCGCTGGGCCTTTATTCTGTTGTCGCTGGCAGGGACTAGGAACGATCGGCGTCATTTTTTGGATTCGGAAGTACGTCAATCAGGGTATCCAAAGTGCAGCAGGAAGCGGGGAAGGCACGATGAAAGCCAAAATTTATGTGACGCTGAAGCAGGGTATTCTTGATCCGCAGGGCAAGGCGATCGAGCATGCGCTGGACTCGCTCGGATTTAAGAATGCGACGAATATGCGGGTGGGCAAGTATATGGAAGTCGATGTGAATGAAACGGACAAGGCTAAGGCCGACTCACAAGTGAAAGCCATGTGCGAGAAGCTGCTGGCGAATACGGTGATAGAGGACTATCGGTACGAATTGCAGTGAGATGCTATAACGGCAGGCCGGGTTTCGTGTTCGCGCCATGCGCGCCCTCGGATAGCCTTCGTTCGAAGCGCGCGACACAAACAGATTCTGCCATCTCGCGACACGGAGGCGAAGGTAAGTGACATGAAAATTGGCGTGGTGGTGTTTCCCGGCAGCAATTGCGATCACGACTGCCAGTACATCTTCAAGGATGTGCTGGGCCAGCAGGTGGAGATGATCTGGCATAAGGAAACCTTGCCGACTGGACTCGACATGATCGTGCTGCCTGGCGGGTTTTCCTACGGAGACTATCTGCGGACCGGCGCCATTGCGCGCTTCTCGCCGGTCATGGGTGGGGTGAAGGAATTTGCCGGCAAAGGCGGGCTGGTCATTGGCATTTGTAATGGTTTTCAGATTCTCTTGGAGGCTGGTCTTTTGCCCGGGGTGATGTTGCGGAACACCTCGCTGAATTTTATCTGCAAAGACGTCTATGTGAAGGTAGAGAATGCCGCGACCCGGTTTACGAATCGCTGCGAATCCGGTCAAGTGCTGAAAATTCCCATCGCGCATGCGGACGGCAACTATTACACCGACCCGGTCACGCTCGGCGGCATCAAAGCCAACGCCCAGGTGATTTTTCGCTACTGTACGGCCGAGGGAACAATGACGCCGGAGTCGAATCCAAACGGTTCGTTGGACAACATTGCCGGGATTATCAATGCCGAGGGCAATGTGCTGGGGATGATGCCGCATCCGGAGCGCAGTGCGGAAGCGGTGTTGGGCAACGAAGATGGTCGCCTAATTTTCCTGTCGATGTTGGAGACGCTGAAAAAATCTGACTTAACGGTCGTGTAACGTGTCGCGAGCTCACACGGAATCCGGAATGAGCCATCCATGAACAGCGTTGTGATTACCAAAGCGGTCCTCGATCAACATAAGTTGAGCGACGAGGAATATAAGAAAATCCTTGAGATTCTGGGACGGGAGCCGAACTGGACAGAATTGGGAATGTTCTCGGCCATGTGGAGCGAACATTGTTCTTATAAGAGTTCGCGTATTCACCTCAAGAAGTTACCGACGACGGGACCGCGAGTAGTGCAAGGACCGGGTGAAAATGCCGGGGCGGTGGATATCGGCGATGGCCTTTGCGCCGTCTTCAAGATGGAGTCTCACAACCATCCCTCGTTCATTGAGCCCTATCAAGGCGCGGCGACGGGCGTGGGTGGAATCTTGCGTGATATCTTCACGATGGGCGCGCGGCCGATTGCATTGTTGAACTCCCTCCGATTCGGCGAATTGGACGATGCGAATACCCGTCACCTCCTCAAAGGCGTGGTGTCCGGCATCGCCGGTTACGGTAACTGTATGGGTGTGCCGACAGTCGGCGGGGAGATCGTCTTCAACGATATCTACGCGCTCAATCCTTTGGTGAATGTGTTCTGTCTAGGGATTGCCAGGAAGGATAAGATTTTTCTGGGCAAGGCGGCGGGAGTCGGCAATCCGGTGATCTATTTCGGCTCGAAGACCGGGCGTGATGGGATTCACGGCGCCACGATGGCCTCGGATTCGTTCGATGAGCAAGCCGCGCAGAAGCGGCCCACCGTGCAGGTCGGCGATCCGTTCACAGAAAAACTCCTACTTGAAGCATGCTTGGAACTGATGTCCGGCGATTTCTTGGTCGGGATTCAGGACATGGGGGCCGCAGGGTTGACGAGTTCGGCTTGTGAAATGGCGTCGCGAGAAGGGACAGGCGTGGAAATAGAACTGGCGCATGTGCCGCGACGTGAGCCGGGCATGACACCCTACGAAATCATGCTCTCCGAATCTCAGGAACGTATGTTGATGGTGGTCAAGGCCGGTCGTGAGGACGAGGTGATCAAGATTTGCCGGAAATGGGACTTGGATGTGGCAGTCATTGGGCAGGTGACGGATACGGGCAAGGTGGTCCTCAAGGACGACGGTCAGGTTGTGGCGGAGATTCCCGCAAAAGCTTTGGCTGACGAAGGCGCCGCGCTATGACCGGCCCAGTGCGCCGCCGGCTTATCAGGAGATGCTGCAGGCATTGAACTACGACGCTTTACCGGATGTGAAGGATGCGAATGCAGCGTTGCTGGCGCTGTTGGACTCACCCACGATCGCCAGCAAACGCTGGGTCTATGAACAGTACGACCACATGGTACGGACCAATACAATGGTGCGCCCTGGTTCAGATGCGGCGGTTGTGCGCATCAAAGGAACGGACAAGGCTCTCGCGTTGTCGGTCGATTGTAATGCACGCTATTGCCTGCTCAATCCCTATGAAGGCGCCAAGATCGCCATTGCGGAATGTGCGCGCAACCTGGCCTGCTCTGGAGCGGAACCGATCGGAGTGACCGACTGCTTGAATTTTGGGAACCCGCAGCGCCCCGAGGTCATGTGGCAATTCGTGCTCGCCATTGAAGGATTGAAAGATGCGTGCGAGGCGTTGAGCGTGCCCATCGTGAGCGGTAACGTGAGTTTGTATAATGAGACCAATGACCTGTCGATCTATCCCACACCGATGATTGGGATGGTCGGGTTGATCGAGCCAGCCGACTGCGCGGTTACCCAATGGTTCAAGCAAAGTGGCGACGTTATTATTTTGCTGGGAAGCACGCGTGAGGATCTCGGAGGTACCGAATATCTCAAAGTACTTCACCATCGAGAGCAAGGCTCCCCACCGCTGCTGAATCTTGACGCTGAGAAGGCGGTGCAGGCCTGCACGATTCAACTTATTCGCGAGAGGCTCGTACAGTCGGCCCACGATTGTTCCGACGGCGGATTGGCTGTTGCCCTCACTGAGTGTTGCATCTCTGGCTCAGACGAGCGACTGGGGGCTGTGGTACACTTATCGCTCAATGGTCTTCGTCGCGACGCATTGCTGTTCGGAGAAAGCCAATCGCGCATCGTGCTTTCTGTGGAGCCCAAGCGCGTTGAACGGGTTCTGAGCCTTGCGAGGGATGCTGGTGTTCCAGCCGCGCGGATCGGTACCGTCGGAGGAAATCGATTCATGATGCAGGTCGAGGACGATGAGTCTGGTGTGGGCTGTCCAATCGATCTGGAACTGACGACATTGTATGAGCAATGGGCGATGGCCATTCCCAGGGCGTTAGGTCAAGACTAGGGTTACAGAGCGATGTCCAAAGATTTACCGCTTATTTCTCCCGACAAATTTCACGACGAATGTGCCGTCTTCGGCATATACGGCCACAAAGAAGCCGCCAATCTTACCTATCTGGGCCTCTACGCGCTCCAACATCGCGGACAGGAAGCGTCTGGAATGGTGTCCAATGACGGCGAGCAATTTCATATCGAAAAAGGCCAGGGCCATGTCGCCGATGTCTTCTCCCAACAAGCGCTGGCGCGTTTGCCGGGGACGATGGCCATCGGGCACAACCGCTATTCGACGGCAGGCGGAGCCGGGCTTAAGAACGTGCAGCCGTTAAATGTAAATTTCGCTTTTGGCAATCTGGCCGTGGCGCATAATGGTAATTTGATCAATGCCACCATGCTTCGTAGCGAGCTGGAGGCTTATGGCGCGATCTTCCAATCGACTTCTGACACGGAAGTCATTATTCATCTCATTGCGCATTCGCGGGCCGATACGTTGCTTGAGCGCGTGGTTGATTCACTGACCCAGGTTCGAGGGGCGTTCTCAGTGGTTCTTATGACGGATCAAGGTGTGATCGCAGCGCGCGATCCGCATGGGTTCCGTCCCCTTTGTTTGGGACGGCTGCGCGATGCCTGGATTGTCGCTTCTGAGAGCTGTGCGTTTGACTTATTGGACGCTGAGTTTGTGCGGGAAATCGAACCAGGCGAATTGGTCGTGCTGGATCACCAGGGCGTCACAAGCTACAAGCCCTTTGCAGCCACCAAGCCGGCGATGTGCGTGTTTGAGTATGTCTATTTCGCTCGACCGGACAGTCGGATTTTTGGAGGGCGCGCTGTTTACTCCATTCGCAAGGCGTTCGGACGGCAACTGGCAGCAGGAATCCATGGTGGAGGCGGACATTGTTATTCCCGTGCCGGATTCTGGCGTGCCGGCGGCGTTGGGTTATTCCGAAGGTTCAGGAATTCGCTTCGAGACCGGGCTCATCCGGAATCATTACGTGGGGCGTACCTTTATCGAGCCTGAACAGTCGATTCGACACTTCGGTGTAAAGGTAAAGCTCAACGCTGTTCCCGAGGTGCTCGAAGGCAAGAGAGTCGTCGTCGTGGATGATTCGCTGGTGCGGGGGACGACGAGTCGAAAGATTGTGAAGATGCTGCGTCAGGCTGGGGCCAAAGAAGTGCACATGCGCATCAGCTCTCCGCCGATTATCTCGCCTTGCTTTTATGGGATCGATACGCCGACCAAAAAGGAATTGATCGCCTCTAGTCATACAAGTGAAGAAATACGCAAGTACATCACGGCCGATAGTCTGACCTACCTGAGCTTGGATGGGATGCTGAAGGCGTCTCCAGGCATCCCAGAGCAGTATTGCAATGCATGCTTTACAGAACGCTACCCCATTTCCTTTACACGTGCAGAAGAGTTGCAGCTAGGACTTTTCGAAGCGTCTCGCTAAGTTACTCTTCCCTTCTTTATGCCTGAGGGAAGACGATCTGTCTGGTTGACTTGCAAGCCTGTAGAGCAGGAACTCACGAAAAAGTAATGAGGACGAAGAGGCACGTGAGGGTCCTGCGTGGCTCATATTTTAAGGGGATGAGTATATGGAGCCATCTCCGCAGTGGCGTGCCTTCACCCTGCCGGTCAGGCTTCCACTCATTGGCCACCCCACTGACCAATGCGCTATCGGATACGAGTAAACGGTATTCTCTCCGTCAGGGCAGACACTTTTGTTCCTAACCTCATCCGTCCCTCTCCGAAAACTTTTCATCGACTAAGCATTATGGAGTGATTCTGGGGGCAATTGCTTCCCATTTCCCATCCGGTTTGGTCTTGAACTATTTGTAGACCGGACCCCCAAAGGAGAGATCCCTTCCTGCCTCCATGGGATAGAGAAGGTAGGCTTGAGAAGGTATCTTCGCCTCTACCCGAAATCTTCCGAACCTATAGTTGGGTCGGTGGATCGTCACGAATCCTCTCAGAGTGGTGTGAAATTTGTCCAGTGGAATGAGACGTGTTAGGCGGAGTCCTAGAATGAGTAAGAAATTGAAGCCTTTGGTCGCGAGATGGAGGCATGTGCGTGAAGACGAGTTTGTCCTACATCGGATGAAAGCCTCCCCCGTGGTGTCACAGATGCATCCGGAAGGGCGCCTGCTCATACTCTGCGCACGACTGACGACCAATGAATCAATTCGAGTGGAAATCGGGGATTTGGTCGGTGGAACGCTTGATTGGGACCTGCTGTAGGAGCTGACCAAATCGCAAGGCGTGACCCCTCTCGTATATCGAACATTGTCCACAATCTGCCCGGCAGCGGTGCCATCTGCTATTCATGACGCGTTTCGCCGGCACCTCCAGGTTAATGCACTCCTGAATACAGTGCTTGCCAAAGAGCTGGTCGCTTTACTCGACGCGTTAGCGGCGAAGGGCATCCTCGCTATTCCCTTCAAAGGCGTGACGCTGGCTCAGACTGCTTATGGCGATCTCAGCTTGCGTGAATGCGCGGACTTGGATCTTATCGTGGATCAAGCGTCGATCCCACAGGCCAGGCAAGTTCTCTGGTCACAGGGATATCAACTCACTAGTCAGGACTCGAGGATACACATGAGTATGATGAGCCGTATCACTTCTTCCAAAAGAAGAACGGCATTGTTGCCGTGGATCTTCAATGGATTATGGCCCGACGCCATTTTGGTTTTCGACTGGATCGAAGCGCATTCTGGGACAGACTAAAGCCGGTTCATTTGCCGACAAAAATGGTAATGGGCCTCTGTTCAGAAGACCTATTGATTCTGCTCTGTGTGCATGGATCAAAACATGCGTGGGAACAGTTGAAGTGGACTTGCGATGTGGCCGAGTTAGTTCGTCGCCGACCGACATTGGATTGGAGCCGGATTTTGTTTCAGGCAGATGAATGGGGTTGCCGTCGGATGGTGCTACTGGGCCTGGGTATGGCGAAGAACCTCTTCGACATTGTCCTGCCACGTGCCGTTCTTCACGAGATAGAGTCCGACTGCAGACATCCCCACGCTTGTTCGTCTCATGCCGAAAGCAGCTGCTGAAGAGTTCTGATGAGGGCATCGATGAGGCTTGCGCAGGAAGCTCTGTATATGACTCTCAAAGATTCTTGGCTGGGAACGGTGGAAGCTTGGTGTCGCGCTGTGCAGGGCTGAGTCGGAAGCGATTAGCAAGCCATTGCCCTGGTTTCGGTTCCAGCGGAGGCTTCGAGGGTTGTTTGTATGTATCAGGCCCTTGCATTGGTTTGCCCGAAAGTGTGTCCCGTCCGTTCGTATCCGCCAAGCTGTTGTCCGGTGGCTCCAGAGCACTCAATTGAGAGCGCTTTTCACTCCACGAAAGGCTCCCTTCTTCGTCAACCTCTAATTTTCCTCCTTCCTAAGTGGTTGCTCCAGAAAAAATTCGCATGCTAGGATGCCTCGTGTCTCAAGTAAGATTCGCTGTTGGCTGGTGAGTGCCGAATCGAGGGGACGTCCGATTCTTCGTCGAGGTTCGGCTTCAGGAAGGAGGTTCTAATGAAGCGCATTGTGATAGCTGTAGCAATCGCACTCGCACCTTTTTGGGCGACCCACGTGATCTGGGCCGCTGGATTCTTTAAGGTGGGTGAGAAGGCACCGGCCTTTGCCCTGACCTCCGTAACGGGCGATGCCGTCGCACTTGAGAATCTGAAGGGCAAGGTGGTCGTGCTAGGACTGTTCCATATCTGTGACCCTTGTATGATGCAAGGGACGAATCTGCAAAAAGTTCATGAAGCGACGTTAGGCAAAAATGTCGCCGTCGTCGGCATTAATTCATCCGGAAATACCAAACGAGATGTGGGTGAATTTTTGAGCGCATTTCCGGTAAAAGTCACATATCCATATTTACTTGACCCGAACAAAAGCTACTGACAAGCTCTATGGCGGCGGCAAATTCATCCCCAATGTCTATGTGATTGATCAGCAAGGCGTGATCCGGTGGCAACGCGTGGGTAATATGGAATTGGCCGGAGCCGAGGTGATTATGCAAGAAGTAGAGAAACTTTTAGCGTCCGTACCGGCCGAAGGTGCAGGAGCCATGTAAGTGGGAAAGAGGGATTCATGGACGAGTGGGAAGAAGGTAAAAAGAAGTTTCTCGAAGTGGTACGTGAAATTAACGGAAGCTGTTGAAGTTGTGATCCCGACGAAGCCGACGAACAACATGTTTCTCATCTCCCTGACCAAGGGGCCAAATCGTAAATTCATCACCGTATCAGAAGACGATATTATCGATCTTCCAGACGAAGCCACTATCCGTGAGAGCGTCACGAAAACCTTGCAGGATGCGATTTCAGCGTTGTAATTCCAACCAGCACGAGGCGACGACGTGAAGCAACTTCTCTCCGGTATATGGCAATGGTCTTGGTTTTCCGAAGAGAAACAGATCGATTTTAACGGACTGTTTCTTAATGTCGGCGAGCATAAGATTCTGATTGACCCGCCACCCATGACTGGAGAGCCAGCACTTTTATTCGACGCCAGGGAGGCCTCGACTACATTATTGTCACCAATCGGGACCATGCTCGGGATGCCGCGACGTATCAGGCTGAATTCCGTTGTCAACTACAAGTGCCTGACCTTGATGCACCGAACATGGATCTAAAACCCACGAGGACCTTTAAGGATGGCGAACTCTTGCCTGGAGGTATTTGGGTCATTCAACTGAACCATCAGAAATCTCCAGGGGAATCTGCGTTATATATTCAGCAGGGAAGAGGTGTGCTTATCGTGGGGGATGCGCTCATAGGGAACCCGTCAGGAGACTTGAGACTATTAGCGCCGGGGAAATACAGTGATGCGGCGAAGGCAAAAGAGGGATTGCAGCGCCTGCTGAAATACAACTTCGACTCGATTCTTGTCGGGGATGGCGCTAGCATCGTAGGCGGAGCCAAAAAAGCAGTGGAGCGAGCTCTGCAGGCCTAGGGAATGATGGCCCTTCGAAACGGACTCTCAGAGGAACTGAATCGCCAAGGCAATGAGCATTTTGCCCGCGGGCATTATACCGATGCCTATGCCTGTTATGCGAAGGCTTTAGAATGTGATCGCTTGACGGGCGATCATCGAGCGCTAAGTGCGACATTGGGCAATCTTGGAAACATTTGTGCGGTCAGTGGTCGTCGCGAATCGGCACAGCGTTATTATCAGGAAGTGCTGGAGTTGCAGAAGGTCTTGGGCGATGAAAAGGGTATCGGCACAACCTTGGCCAATCTAGGGAATTTGCGCGCCGATGCTGGGGAATGGGACCGTGCAAGAGCCTACTATCTCGAGGCGCTCGACATCATGACGCGCGTGCATGATGAATTGGGAAAAGCCGTATTGTTTTCAGATCTTGGCCTTGTGGCGCGGGAGACCGGTCAGTTCGAGGATGCCCTTCGATACTATGAGCAGTCGCTGGTGCTCATGCGCCGGTTAAACAATCAAGGCGGTGTGGCCGATGCATGGCGAATGATGGGACGAACTTTTGCCATCCAGAAGCGATATGAAGATGCTATTGCCTGCTGCCATACCAGTCAATCAATAGCGGAGCGGAGTCGTGATGAGTTACGTACGGGCGGAGCTCGTTATGTCTTGGCTCAATGTTATGAGGATCTCGGTCAGTTACAGGTGGCGGTGGAGTTGTTAGAGCAAGTTGTGCGCATGGACCGAAAATATGACCTGCCAAAATTGACTGAGAACACCGCGAGACTTGAGCGGCTTCGCGCTCGCCTAGCCGCTGAAGATCCGACTTCTCAACCTCGGCGATCGCGCGCATGACTATCGTCGCCCTGCCATCATGGAATCAGGCTCGGTCACACTTGCTGGCCACTGTCCCAGAGTTTTATGAGCTGGAGCCTGAAGGTGCCCTTGCGCTTGATCTAGGGGATGGTGACTGGTTATTGGAAATCAGGTCGGATGGGAAGCTTCTTTGTCAACACGGAATTGATATGGACGATGTGAAGAGTCTGATGTGCGACGGGACGCCAGAGGATTTGGGGACCGATGAAGTGGCGAAACAAGCCAAGTATTTTTTGGGTCCCGCGGTGTCAAAAATGCGTCCAACTCTCCGCAATGCCGGTTTTGTGGAGCAGACGGATATGAATGATGATTTTGTTGCCATTATCTTCCATAGAACCATTGATTTTCAGCGAGCCGACGAGATTGTTGCTACCGTACGCTGGTGCCAGAACATCTTCCAGAATCGGGCATAGCTAAAATCGGACCGTCCTCGCATCTGAATGATGCCTCCATCCCGACCCTGGACACTTTCGCGCCGCTCTTTGCCCTTATTACCTCGGGGCAGTATGACTCTAGTACGGAATGTGTTTCACTTGCGGCGCCAGACGAAATTCAGGCACTGCTTCGGCATTTCTCACTACTCACTGAGAAATTGCGCTAGTCGCAAAAGCGGCCGGATACGTAAGATCAGACGGATTAGGGAGAGGCAGGAGACTGAAGACGGGGATGTCGGCCTTCTGAACATTGTATGTCCGGCCTGAACCTGAGGGCGCAATGGCCCCCGTAGACCATAATCAGAAAATTTATCAAGCTGCTCAAGGCAGTGAGTATCAACACTGCTAAGTGGGGTGAAGATTGGCTGGATTCTTGAACAATAGTTGCCAGGTCTAGCGCGAGTGCGATGGTACTGTACATCACCGAGATCATAGGAATCCACCGCTGACGGATCACAAGTAGTCCTCCTATCAGCAGTGTTGGAAAACCGAAGAGAAATCCCACTAGCACACTATGCTTAATGGTTGAGAGGGGGGAACTCGAGCCTAGTATAAACAGGCTGACTTCCACCATGATCAGTACAACGAGCAGTCCAATTATCGGGCGGGCCGGTCTCATGGCGGCACTATAGCTACCGCCTGTGTCCACCGCAAGCAGCCTTGTCCCAATACTTTGGTGATAGCGATTTTATGGATAAGACAAAAAGAGACAGCCCAGTATTCCAGCACCAGCAGTGTACGGTCATTTATGACGGGCATTGTCGATTCTGTGTGAAAAGTAAGGAAGGACTTGAACGGCTGTCCCGCTCAGAGCAATCAACTATGGTCCGATACATCCCTTACCAAAGCCTGGAGGCCGAACTGGTTCTTGGCTCTGAGTATCGGCCTGGCCGACCGGAGGTTGCTTACTGGATCGCCGACGACGGGCAGATTCGACGAGGGCTAGATGCTATTTTGCCTTTACTCCCAGGAATTCCCGGTGGTCGATTGCTCGCCGCCTTTCTTGCCATGCCTGTTTTCAAACCGATGGGTTTTTGGCTATACAGGTTCGTCGCTCGTAATCGCTATCGTTGGTTCGGTGCCGTTGACGGGAATCCCCGATAACCAGCCTCTTCCAATCTTTTTTTCGCAAACCTCCCCAACAGTCCCACCGAAAACCCATCTTTAGCGGGGTTGGCCACAGCCCGTGTGTCATTTACTGCATGGTGTGAAGCGGGTGAGAATCCGTTTCACACGAGGGAGGCACACGTGGCTCAATATATATTTTTAAAAACAGTTGCAGGTGGAGTCATCGGACGGAAACAAGGCAGCGGTTGGCGAGAGAAAGGTCTTGGCTTAGTGCAGAGACGAATGGCGTTCATGACGTCGCCGGTGGCTGTCATCCTGTTCGCGTCAACTTATTCCGTTGCTGCTCCTATTCATTTCCCTCTGGAAACTTGGCCCATCATAGAAATGGATGAAGTTACCGTAACGCAATCGCCTGTAGCTCATTTAACTGTATTGGCCGCGGCATTTGGGTTTCAGGCAGCAGGATCATCAACCATCACGGTTCGAACGTATGATGGGCCCACGGGAGCGATATTATCCGAAGATGCATTTGATGTGAATGTCAAAGAAGACGGCGTGGCGGAGCACGATGAGAATAGAGGACGGATTTTTGCCGGTGGGATAGGAACCAACTCGGAGGGGAAGTCAAAATTTATGTTACGAGTATATGACGCGGAAACTGGACGGTTTCTCTGGGAAGGGCAACTGAATTTGCTGAAACTTGAGGAAGGAGCCATGACGCGGGCGAGCGCTGTACTCGTCCCGAATAACCCTGTAACAGTTCAAAACGCCGCCATTTTTCAAAAACCTCTCCAAACTCTCTTCTCAGTCCGAGCCATGAACCCCACGACTGGCGGGGTCGTGTGGCAGGACCAGTTTGCTCCTGGCAGTCGAATTCGGACAAAGGGGGAAGGTGCACTATTTCATATGCCGCGGACGAGGCCGATCCATGAACCGATCGGGCATATATTTGATTTGCTTGTACGAACCTACGACCGCTCATCCGGAACGTTACTATGGGAGGATTCATTCGAGCAACTGGACCGCATCGAGGAACCTGAGGGTGAGCCAGAGATTCATGCCTACCCTCAGGCGATCCCGTCTTGGATCCCCCTTGGATCCGAGGGGGCCAGAAGCCATCGGACGGTGCAGCGATAGCAGGTTAAGATTTCGACTGAGCCAGCGTAGCTCCCAGGCTGTCGGCCCATTGTTGTTGGAAGTGGTCGTAGGACAGTAGAAGCTTGTCTTGCATGGCGGCGGCGATGGTTTGACGGGTTTTCAGCTGGAGGAGCAGTTCGTGTACCTTCGGCATGCCGAATCGTTCAATCAGATAATGTGTGGCGGTATTGGCTTCCATGTAAGCGGCGCTGATCTTGTCTGCTGGTAGACTTTCCCAGCTACCCTCAAGAGCAGTCAATGGAATCAAGCTGGACTCTCCGGGAACAATGCCCTTTAATTCATGCCAGGGATCACCGGCAAGTTGCATCGCCAAGCCTTCATTGAGCCATGTGGGGATTGTCCCTCCGGTTGCGCCTAATTCATCTTGGATCAGGGCATGGACAAATTCATGTCGCAGTACGCGAGTCAGCCACGCTCGATCCGTTGCAGCTCCTTGAGTGGGGATTTGAATGCGTCCGAGGACAGGGTCGAACAGGCCGTCTGCCCAACTGGGGCTACCCGTGACGCTGGGGAATTGATTCTTCGTGTGGAGAACCACAATGATCGGTCTTGAGGGGAAAAAGTTGAATTTCTGGCCGATTTCTCGATAGGCCTCTTCGAGAACATCAACGACGGTGGTCCATGTGGATGGATCTTCTTTGCCGTCGTATTTCACTGTGAAATGAACGCTGCTCTGGCTAGAAAACTTTTCCTCGATCTTCACGGCGTGGTGGACTTTGGCTGTAACCGCCTTCAAGTACGATTGCAAGCCAGGGTCTTTTTTGATTCGCTCCCTGGCCTGATCCAGGTGTTTTTCAGCGTCTGCGAGCTGACCTTTTTCTTGTACTAGGTCCGCAATGGCAACATGTGGGAATGGTTCGTCCGGGGCTAAGCTCAACACTTTTCTTAGGAAGCTTTCCGTGAGTGCGGGATCCCGAAGGCCCCAGTAGGCATTGGCGAGGTTGAGGTGGGCTACCGAGTTTTGTGGGTCGAGGGCGACGGCTTTCTTAAAGGCCTTCACGGAAACTTCAGTCCCACTGACCTTTTCCTGAAGGATGCCAAGATTGTTCCACAAGATGGCTACGTGTCGTTTGGTGGCCGATTCCGCAAATAGTGATGGTGGAAGCTCCTCCAATTTCGTTTCAGCCACGGTCAGGTTGCGCTTCTCCAGTTCCTCATGAATCGTGCCAAGCAGTTCCGAGTGCCTGGGAACCGGAATGCTGACAGGATCGATGGTTCGAGACCGTTGGAGCTCCATGGCGACATGTTCTTGCGGCGGTGCCAGAGGAGCTGCGAGCGCAGGGTCCTGCTGTTCAATGATAACCTCCGAAGGAGCCGGTGTTTCGTGGAAATAGTGAGGCTTCAGCCAGGCTTGATAAACGATGAAGAGCGTGATCATAATGAAAAGAGGTCCCAAAATGTGTTTAATATTGCGCCTATACATGGGCCTCCTTGTGCATATCCCAAGCAAATCACTCTAGCATTGAGGCGTGAAAGCACCAAGGAAAGTCACAAAACCAGCGGCCTACCCACGGTTGTCTTTCCCTGCTGAGCGGAGGTGCCTCGTTGAGCAGGAGACATTGCTGTGGTACGATTCCAACCCAGGATGCCACGTCCTGATTCGCCCGACGCTTACGACCCCTTTAACGCTTTCCTTCAACGTGTGGCCAGACCGATTGAGTTTGCCTGCCGCGATGCTTACGCCCATCTTTCGACAGTCAAAAACCTCGACGGCTTTGTGTCGGAACAAGTTATTGGGGTGCTTGGCGAGCGAGTCTATCCGCGAGGGCTTGAGACGGAATTACTATTGCTCCGCAATTTGTTCGTTGGTTTCCACACGCATCTGTCATCTCTGGAACAACAGGGTCGGCTCTCTCGGGCACTGGACCTCCTTCGTCGTTTGCAGCGAGGGCAAGGTGTGATCAATCCGCCGAATGTCTTGTCGGATGAGGAACAGCCCGCAGCTGACCCAGTGCGGTCAGATTCTGCACGACCGTTGTGGGAGATACCGATTCAGTTTGCGAAGGGAGTCGGTCCGAAACGGACGAATCTAGTGGAGCGCCTTGGAATCTCCACCATAGAGCAGGCCCTCTGGACTCTGCCCTGGCGGTATGAGGACCGTTCGGTGGTGACTGCAATAGGTAGGCTCGTTCCGGGAGCCACCCCCACCATCTGCGGGGTGGTCGTTCAAGTGGAGCAGACTCGAGCGCGGTCCCGCCGTTTGTCTATTCTGGATGTGGCGGTTGAAGACAGTACCGGGATGGTGCATGCCGTATTTTTTAATCAACCCTATTTGGAAGAGGTCTTGAAACGAGGCGCGCGAGTCATGATGGCGGGGCGTGTGATTGCCGGTCGGGGCGGATGGATGGACGTGCGGCTAGAGCCGACGCAATTTGAAGTGTTGAGCGGAGCGGAAGATGAGCTGCTTCATGTGGGCCGGATCGTTCCAGTCTATCATGAAACGAAAGGGTGGACATCTCGTCACATGCGTATCCTCATCCATGGACTGCTGACGGAATACGGTGCCAAGGTGGAAGAAGTGCTGCCACTTTCAGTTCGCGCGCGCCACCGCCTGCCGCCGATCAGCGCCGCGCTTCGAGAGGTGCATTTCCCACCACCGAACTCGGATCTTGCCGCCCTCGACCGAGGAACGACAGCCGCCCACCGCCGTTTGGCCTTCGAGGAGCTGTTTCTGTTGCAGGTGGCTTTGGTGCTACGGCAGCGGGAAACCAAAGAAGAACTTAAGCCATTCCGTTTCGATCCCCATGTCCCACAGTTGAAGCAACTCGCGCAACTGTTGCCCTTTACCCTCACCGCTGCGCAGGAACGTGTGTTCCGGGAGATTCAAGCCGACATGGTGACATCGCGGCCGATGAATCGGTTAGTGCAGGGTGATGTCGGCTGCGGAAAGACCGTGGTTGCGCTCCATGCTCTAGTCATGGCCTGTGGATCGGGTTGCCAAACGGCACTCATGGTCCCGACAGAAATCTTGGCCGAGCAGCATTATCTGAATCTGAAACCGCTGCTTGAGGCGGTGGGTCTGCACACGGTGCTTTTGACGAGTGGCGGTAAGGTGAAGGAGCGGAATGAGAAATTGAAGCAAGTGGCGTCAGGTACGGCGCACGTAGCTATTGGAACCCATGCGTTGATTCAAAAGAACGTGCACTTCTCCAAGCTTGGACTTGTGATCGTGGATGAACAGCATAAATTCGGCGTGCTGCAGCGAAAAATGCTTCTCGACAAGGGGTATCGGCCGGACGTTTTGGTCATGACCGCTACGCCGATTCCGCGCACCTTGGCCATGACCGTGTACGGGGATTTAGATCTGTCAGTGATCGATATGCTGCCGCCGGGCCGTATGCCGGTGCGGACGTTGCTCTATAGTGAAGGTCAACGGCACAAGGCGTGGCAGCTGGTTGGGGATGAGTTGAAGGCCGGCCGACAGGTCTATATCGTCTATCCCTTGGTGGAGGAGTCTGAGAAGGTCGATCTCAAGGCAGCGATCCAGGGGGCGGAACATCTGCAGCGCGACGTCTTCCCGCAGGCACAGGTGGGATTGCTCCATGGAAGGATGAAGAGCGCTGAGAAAGAACGTACTATGGCGGCCTTCAAGGCGGGCTCGATTCAGATTCTCGTGGCGACCACCGTGATCGAGGTGGGGGTGGATGTTCCAAATGCGGCAGTGATGGTGATCGAGCACGCCGAACGGTTTGGCTTGGCACAATTGCATCAATTGCGTGGACGAGTCGGCAGGGGTGCTCATCAATCGCTTTGTCTGCTCATGGCTTCTTATCTTGCGCGCGAGCCCCGAGTCGCGGGTCAGTCGTGACGGGGGGGCGGAGCAGAGTGTTTCTCACGCACAACAGCGGTTGGCGGCATTGGTCAACTCGAACGACGGATTTCTGATTGCGGAGCAGGATCTCCGGATCCGGGGCCCCGGTGAGTTTTTGGGGTGCGGCAGTGGGGAGTGACCGGAGTTTCGGGCAGCCAATCTCGTGCGTGACGTTGATTTGTTGGAACAGGCCAGGCAAGAGGCCATTACGTTACTGGAACAGGATCCCGGTCTGACATGGCCTCAGCACCGCGCATTCAAAGCGGCGATGCTTCGTCGGTGGCATGCTAAGCTCGCGTTGGGAGATGTGAGCTAAGCGCGAGAAATCTGTCGATTCGGTGGAGGACCGGTATATGGGCATGTTGCAACGCCTGAGTCATGATTTACGCGCCGGCTGGGTCACCCTGCGGCATGGCACAGCCAAGGCTGCCACCCGCGCGTTGGAAGAGGGAGAGTTGCTTCATTATCGTTTGGAATTGCGCAAAGTCGACCAGCAACTCGATGACCTGCACAGTGACATCGGCGAGCGAACGATCGAGTTGCACGATCGTGGTGAAACAGCCGATCGCATTCTGTCCGATTCGGAAGTCACCCGCATGATGCAGCAGGTGCGGGCGTTTCAGGACGAGCGGACCAAACTGTTGCTCGAAATGAATGATATTGCGTTAGACGCAGAATGAGGCAGAGGGCATGAATGTCTCATTAAGCGCTTCGGTACGACATTCTTGCCGGTGTCGATATCGGCACGTTGACCTGTCGCTTGCTCATCGCAGAAATTTCCCCGTCCGGGGGGCTTCGAGAACTGCGATCTGATCGGCGCATCCTGCGGCTCGGGCAGGGTGTCGATCGGGATCGTGTGTTGCGTACTGATGCCGTGGAGCGGGTAGTTGCCACGTTGAAAGAGTGGCGTTACCTGATCGACGATTATCAGGTGGAATGCTCAGCGGCAGTGGCGACGAGCGCGGTGCGCGATGCGAAGAATCGAGAAGAATTTCTTCGCCGGGTGAGGATTGAAACCGGTTTTGACGTTGAGATCATCTCTGGTGAGGAAGAGGCGCGCCGGACCATGCTCGGTATCCGCTCCGGTCTGCCGACCGGCGTAACGGACCTGTTGGCGGTAGATATCGGTGGAGGCAGCACGGAGTGTATTGTGGATCGTCCCGGCCGGCCGACGATGGCGCGATCAATTGATATCGGCGTGGTACGGCTGAGCGAAAGATTCCTGCATGGCGATCCCCCGACGGCCGAAGAAATTCAGCAAGCGCGTGAATGGGTGAGAAATGAAACTGTGGCGGCTATCGCTGGCATGCCTCGTCCTGACGGACTCACGTTCGTCGGCACGGCAGGAACGATCACCTCATTGGCCGCAATGGCCCAGCAGTTGCCGACCTATGAACCGGCCAGGATTCATAATTACAATTTAACACTGGATGCGGTTAAGGAATTGGAGCACCAGGTGTTGTGTCGCTCGAAAGCGCAGCGAGAAGGCCTGCCGGGTCTTGAACGAGGGCGTGAAGAAGTCATCGCCACCGGCGCGATCATTCTGCGAACGGTGATGGAGACGCTGGAGATGGCGAATGTTCTGGTGAGCGATTTGGGATTGCGTGAGGGTGTGCTGATTCATCTGGCAATGCGAGTCGCAAAGCGGTGAAGAGTCTTGCCGGTACTTTCACGAACCTGGTTCAGAGTGCCCTTCATCTGCGCGCGTTCAAAGATGGTTGCTGAGTCCGCGCGTCGCGTGAAACTGAAGCGGTCTGGTTGCCCGCTCTCTTTCACCGCTGCGAATACCAGCGGAGCCCGCTCTTCTGTTCAGTGAAGCTTGCAGCAGGGGTGCCGCCAGGTTTTTCCAGCAGCAGCACTTTGAAGTCAATGAGGCCGAACCAGGCTGGGTCAGCAATGTCATGATAGTGGCAACCCTGCAGCTTGGGAAGCATGTCGCCCAACGTTTTCGTGAGTTCCCCTTCGGTATAAGCCCGCACGGCGAAGTTCTGGCCGAGACCCAGACAGAATCGTTGGATCGTGTAGGCCGCTCCAGTGCAGAGAACCTTGGTGTCCGGCTTGATCTGCAAAAACTGCGGAAGCGACAAGTACCGCTCCTGAAAGCCAAGCCACCGAACCGCTTGCCGTAGGTGGCTGTACTGCACTTCATATTCCGTGTGGTGCGGGAGCTTGACGGCAGCTGGCCAGCCTTCTTCGATCCCAAACTCCGTGAGAAACGCGCGCCCCCCGGGCTTGAGTACCCGCCAGACTTCGGCGACAAAGCGCATCGGCCCAAGATTAAAGATCACTTCTTCGGGCAACTCTTTTTCGAGCGGTAAACGGAGTCGCCTGATCCAGTCCAAGGCTTCTTGATGTTGGGGTGTTTCTCCGCGGCCTTCTGTGAGCTCCTTGCGCGTCAGTTTCACGGGTGTCATGTCCGCCATATTCTCGTTGTCGAGGATAAGGTCGACCGAATGCTCTTTGAAGGGCAGGTATTCGCCGTTGGCATGGGTGCCGGTGCCGGTCCAGCCTCCTGCCTTGGCGCGTTTGGTCTGGAGTTGCAGGAATGGACGGGTGATATCCAGCGAAATGTACTGGATTCCTTGTTTCTCGAACGGCAGCAGTTCTTGCCCCAGTTCGCGGGCGACATAGCCGAGCCCGCCCCCGATCTCAACAATGACCCTTGGTTTCGGTTTGAACCAGCCCAAGCGGCGTAGTTGACGCATGAGCAAGCGACCATAAGTGGTGCCGCCCAGCGCCTCGCAGGGCTCGCGAAAAAGATGGGATACCGTGGTTTCGATCAAGTCGAAGTGACCGTCTTCCAGGTCGCTTTCCTTCAGCTCATGGACATGGAAGTCCTCGAGGTGTTCCTCGCCTTCGAAGTCTTGTTGGCCGGACCAGCTCTCACGAATCTGCTGCAGCAGCAGATCCCACTTGGCTTTGTGCCGATGGCCGCCGGGCGGTTCGGTGCCGAAGTAGCAAAGCGAATAATTGGGAGTCGACCAACGCTCCAAATGCCAGGCGCCGGGCTGGCCGTCCGGTCCGCAAATCTTGTTTCCGTATTTCTCCAGTAGCGCGCTGACGGTGATGTGCCCGTTCATGGAGGCGAGCATTTCGATCCCGACTGCGTTCAGCCGAACGAGGGGGAAGTCGTCGTCGAGGGGAGCCAACCACCATTCGTCGAAGGCATGTTGGTACGCGACAAGATCGGGAATGCGCCAGGCGAGCAGGCTGAGGACATCGCCGCTCAGATTGAGGGGCTCTTGAATGGCTGCGGCAGCTTTCATCGGATTAGGTCTTGCGCAAGAGAAGCCGCAGCCTACACGAGGGCGACGCCGACGTGCAAGAACTCGATGAGGATGATTGTCTAGGTTTGGGCGGGAAGCAGGGTGGAGTCGGTCACAATGATGATGCCGCGCATAATCGGGTGAATGCGACATTGATAAGGATATCGGCCAGGCGGGAGGTTCGGGATCGTGTAGGTGCCTCCGGCTCGACGGCACCGGAATCAAAGGCGCAACGGCCGCTGTCAAAGCATCCGTCGTGCGTGACGGTATGGTGGGTCGGTGTGGGATTATCCCATCGGATAGCCGCACCGGCACTTACGGTGACGGCAGCGGGCACGTAATAAGGCGAACCACTATCCATGAGGACTTGGGCCGTCGGGGGAGTGGCCCAGGTGGGCCAAGCAGTTAGTGCCCCTTGTAGAAGAGCTACTATGATGATTCGCGCAACGCATAAGATCGTCGATCCGGTGACTGATTCTCTTTATATTATACATAGAGACCAGCTCAATGCGGAAGGATTCAATAGGACTGCCGGCTCGACGAAAAAAATGGTCAACGTGCTGGTCAAATCGATAGCGGAGGCTAGGCAATTCCGGCAAGGTACAGAGGAATTCAGGTCGTTGTGAAGGAGTTGTGGTAGGTGGTGAACTCAAGCTTTTAGACCGTGGTTCGATATCTCACTTGATCGCGGCGCCATGCTGAGCACTAGCTTGCAAGAAACCGGCGGTTCATGCTAGATGGAGGCCGCTTTACCACCGACGTGCCGAGGTGAGGACCTAAGAGGAGGGCGTGGAATGGCAAAGAAGAGCGTGAAAAAGAAAGTCGTCGCCGCGAACAGCAGGCGGCCGAAAAAAGTCGCCACGAAGAAGGCGGGGAAGCCTAAGAAAGCTGTGACGACAAAGAAGACTGGAGCGGCCAAAAAGGTCGTCCCGCAAAAAAAAGCCAAGAAGGCGGCGCCTAGGAAGACCATCGCGAAAAAGGCCGTCAAAAAGCCGGCCCCCAAGATAAACAAAAAGAAAACGACAACGAAGCCCCAGCGCGCTCTCAAAAAGGCGAAACCGGCTACCCTGCCCGCGAGAACCGCGGCAAAGCCTGCAGCAATGCGTAAGCCTCAGTCGACTCAACCCATGCTGCCAAGGGCGAAGCCGTCGATTGAGCCTTCCGTGGAGGTTCCCGAGGCAAAATCGGTGACGTCTGTCGGGACAGGTGCGAGCAAGGCCACGAAATTTGATGTGGAACCGTCACAACCGGAGTTGGAAGACGAAGAAGAATTGGTGGAAGACATCGACGATGTCTCGGAAGAGATCGAGGAGGAGGAAGTAGAAGAAGTAGAGGAAGAACTCGGCCTCGACAGTCAAGACGACGATGTGGACTATTTAGAAAAGTCGGAAGATCTCCTGGATGACACGGACGAGTATCGCAACAATTAGCTCACATTGGAGTCGTGGCGGCCGCGCGGTTCCCGGTTGATGTCCCCTGCGCTCGACTTCTCCTCGCCAGTTAGAGCGTGACTAGACAAACCAGCCTGCCGGTATGGCGCGGCATGCGCGAATCCAGCCGTCTGTGCGCTCCGTGGTCGGAGTTCCCAGACCTTCGGATTGGCATGTGCCAAGATTGCCGCTCATCAGATCCCTGGTATTCCCCATGAGTCATTTTCTCTTTATTGCCGCCGCCTTGCGCGAACGGAGTTCCCAGGACAGTGCTGAACTCCAACTGGGTGCAGGCATATGGGGACTGTGCACCACGTTGATACGTGACAATCTTCAAAAGTTTCTGACGCCGGAATCTCACGGATTCGTCTATGTCTTGAAAGAGGGGATTTGCGCGGAGTTTGCGATTGCCTCGCCGGTGTTGCCGGCCCAGGCTTTGGACGACTTTCTGAAGGACGAGGTGCGGACGGAAGCGCGATATGGGTTTGTGCGGATTACGCCGGTGCGACGGTGGCACGGCCATGCTTCAGGAATGCCAGATTTTGTTGCAACGAGTGTTGGATATCAAGGAGGCTACAGAACTAACCCGGCGGCTGAGTCTGGGAATGCATCGTTTGGATCACGCGGAGTACCAGGCAATTCTCGAAGGGTTGGGTCCTGGCGAGTGACGGGCCCGTGACCTCCGCCACGAAAGCTCGTTTAGTCGAGGTGCTGCCGGTCATGAGATGGTAAGCCGCTTCGATTCTGCCGACCTCCTTCACCTCGACGTTGAGATCCCAGGCAACCGGTTGATATTCCAGCGAGGATCGTCGCGCTGGCCTTCCGGGATCAGGATGATGCGGTAGCCCTCGCGGACGGCAGCTCGAATCTTGTCCGGGATGCCTCCAACCGGCCCAATCGTCCCGTCTGTGGTAATGGTGCCTGTCAAGGCGACGCCTCGCCGAATGTGATCCCCTTTCAGCAGCGCGGCAAACCCCACTGTCATCACGGCACCGGCGCTGGGACCGTCGCTTCCGGTGGAGGTGTAGGCGATGCCGATGGCGCTGACGGTGCCTGTATGATCGATGCTTGGCGTGTGGTCGAGGGCGTATTGGAAGGCCAAGGCCATCGAACTGAGATTGCTTTGTCCAGGCCGAATGTTGCCGCCCTGCCAGCGTAAGGCTATCGGGGAGGGGCTTGGCTGCCGATCCCACCGCAGTAAGAGGATTTCAAACACGCCTCGGTCGTTGGCTTGGATTGCGGCCAACACTGGGATTTCGACGACTGATTCCGCGGTGGCCGGCCGAAACTCAGCCAACAGCACAGATGCACACAGCAACAAGATGCGCAAACCCATGCTCGTGATGACAGGGGCAGTGGAGATGGGCATATGAAGGGAGTCTATCAAAAGCGTAGC
>CAWIWD010000011.1:0-85557 GCA_963839785.1 uncultured Nitrospiraceae bacterium | reverse complement strand
CGGTAATCGCCTTTTTCATCACAGTCGGCGTCTCCTCTGTCGACACCGCCAATTGGTCGCCGTTCATGCCTTTCGGCTTTGCCGGAGTGGGCGCCGCCGCCGCCATTGTCTTCTTTGCCTATATTGGATTTGACGCGGTCTCCACCACGGCAGAGGAAGCCAAGAATCCGCAACGGGATTTGCCTATCGGAATCTTCGCGTCATTGGGGATTTGTACGGTCCTCTACATCGCCGTGGCGGCAGTCCTGACCGGTCTGGTGCCCTACTCGAAGATCGACATCCATGCGCCCGTGGCTGAAGGGTTGCGTGTGGCAGGCTTTCAGTGGGGAGCCGCGATTGTGGCCACCGGCGCGGTGGCGGGTATTACAAGTGTCCTGGTAGTCATGATGCTCGGACAGATTCGGGTGTTCTTTGCCATGTCGCGAGACGGGCTGCTCGGTCCCTGGCTCTCAGCCGTGCATCCAACCTTCCGAACTCCGCACCATGCGACCTACTTGACCGGTATCGCCGTCGCCATCATGGCGGCGTTGATTCCGATCGGCGAAGCGGCTGATATGACGAACATCGGCACCCTCTTCGCGTTTGTCCTGGTCTGTATCGGCATCATGGTGTTGCGTTATACCAGGCCGAACCATCCACGGCCGTTTCGTATGCCCCTCATGCCGATCATTCCCATCCTGGGTGTCCTGTCCTGCCTTGGTCTCATGTATTTCCTTCCCTGGCTGACCTGGCTTCGATTCTTTGTCTGGACCATCATCGGGATCGCCGTATACATGGCGTACGGCATTCGCCACAGCAAACTTGCCCTGCGGCCATCCGTCGAACCCACGAATATGCCCCGACCGCACGCATCAGTTGACTGACATAGCAATTGAGGAAAGAGGGTTCAGGAGGACGACTCGGTTGGACGACCGAATCAGTCTTTGGTGTCGCAGTTGGAGCAGTTGCGACCGGAGCGGCCTGTTTGGCCGGCGCAGGGGCCGCAGGTTTTACAGCAGGTGCCACAGGAGGGGTTATAGATGTCGCTGACGCCGACGTGCCGGCAGCCGGAGCAGCCGCAGGTTTGGGAGGCACAGCGGGTTTCGGAGGAGCGGGCTTCTCAGGCTTAATGCCACCTTCCCATGAAGGGCCTGAATACATATCAGCGGCCAATCCCTTTGCCCTTCCACTTTTCTTCGAAATCGGCGGCGGCTTTATTTGGAGTTTCGCCTGCGCCCACGACGTCATTCCATGGATAAGCTCGGGGACCGATCTGGCAACCGGCTTCTGTGCGTCTCAAATATAACGCAATGGGATTGCCTCGGTATGGCCCGAGATAGATATGCACAGATCCCACATATTCAAGCAATGTGGCCACTCCGCCTCCAAAAGAGGTGCATGATGCCATAAGAGGCCGGGAGAGGGCAAGAACGCCCTCTGAATCTCCTATGGCTTCTCCTCATAAAGTAACTTATGCCGAGGGCGGCCGGTGGCCGGTCGGGCGCTTGCGGAGCATGTACACGCCCAAGATGAGAACAATGATCACGGTCACGTTCAGTCCGACATCCATCAGGTACTGCAGAAAGAGCTCCTGCCGGGTATCCCTGGCCACAAGTTCCAGTTGGTGAGATAATTCTGCGCTTGCCGTCAACACTCTTCGTGTACAGGCGATGATACCGACCGCCAGATAAGGCTCCAGCTCCAATACCTCCGTCTGAAGGAAGCGCACGACCGTTCGAAACAATTCAAGAAGAATGATAACCAGAAGAAGATCGTTCAATAACTTGAGCCCGGCAGGAAGCACGCCAACCTGCACCGGCCGCATCAGGAAGATATACCAGGCGTGAGAAAAGATAATCATGCCCAGGAGGAGCAGACTGAACCCTGCCGCAACGTACCCCAGCCTATCCAGCCGGTCCATAAATCCGAGCAAGGACTGCATGGTGGTGGCTCGATGCGGCCGGCCCTCGGAACCGAGCGGTATGGGTGGTTGCATCATGCCGTCCCTGCAGCGCCGGTAGGCATCGGAGGTCCCTCCCGAGGTTGACCGAACTTCAAATCGTTGACGGCGCTAGCTGTGATAGTATGACCGCAACAATCGATCCCTTCCAGCCCGGCGCCCCCGTCGAGCACCATGACACGTAAACCGCAGGATTCCGCAAATTGCCGCTTCTCCTCCAGCATCGCTCCAGGGAGCAATGCTCCTTTTTTGCGACCTCTCGACGGAAGGATGTCCGGCACTCGGTCCTCTTCGGTCAGGTCGTGCCCGCAACAGCGGATCCTCTGAAATCCCTCGCCTCCGCCAGCAAACTTCACCACGAGGCCACAGGAATCGGGGTGGCGTTTTCGTTCGTCTAGGATGTCACCTTTTTTAGGAGCCATACAGCTTCGGCTTCCCTTTACAAATGCGTCACCGGGGAATCGTGAACCGCCGCCGACTCATTGATCTCCACCGCTCTCGGTTTTGGCACTCTTCCATAAGCAGTATGCCACGAATCGAGCAGGACCTTGTGCGAGCGACAACCGACCACCAGACGCGCATCGGAAATCGTCACCGCTTTGAAGGGCTGAAGATAACGCGCCTTGAGTCGGGCTACGCGGACCAGCGACTGCTCAAGCCTTTCCCGGGTGATCCGCCCGTCTTCCACGGCCTTCTCCATTGCCTGCATCGCCGTCATCACCCGATCCTGGTCCTTGCAGATCAACAAGACATCGCACCCCGCGACAAACGCACGGACCGCAGCCTCGCCGATTCCGTCATGATCAATAATGGCATGCATCTCCAAGTCGTCAGTCAAGACGACCCCGTCATAGCGAAACTCCTCCCGCAGCACACGCTGAATCACGGCCGACGACAACGTCGCCGGAGCCTCAGGATCCAAGGCCCGATAGAGGACATGGGCTGTCATGAGGCATGCCACGCCAAACCCTATGGCCTGCTGAAAGGGAGGAAACTCCGTATCCCGCAATCGGCGAAGATCCGCCTCGACCACCGGCAATACCTTGTGCGAATCGGTGGCCGTGTCTCCATGACCGGGAAAATGTTTACCGCAGGCGACCACCTTATTTTCCTGCAAGCCCGCAATAATTGCCAAGCCCATCTCCCCCACGAGCTCGGGTGTGGCGCCAAATGCTCGATCACCGATTACGGGATTCTCCGGATTACTATTCACGTCCAGCACTGGAGCCATGTTCATATTGATACCGACAGCTCGCAATTCTTTGGCGATGGTGGCCGCGGCCGAATAGGCTAACTCATAGGAGTTGCAGCGTCCCAACTGCTCACCAGGAGGGAAAATTGTGAACTCACTGGGAAGACGAGATACCCGCCCGCCTTCTTGATCGATCGCGATGAGCAACGGCGGTCCGGGAGACAACTTCTGAAGCCCGTTGGTAAGATCGACGATTTGCTGGACCGATTCCAGATTGCGTCTAAAAAAAATGACGCCGCCAGGTGAGTAGGCTTTCACAAACGCGGCGACATCTTTGGTGACAGTGGTTCCCGTGAATCCCATCACGAAAAGTTGGCCGATTTGTTCCCGTAGTGTCATACATACCCAGTCTACCTATGTGGTGAACCGAGAATCTCCCGTTTAGACCATTCGGCAAGTAGATGGCAGTGCCTAAGGCAAGGTGCGATCGATCAGGAATTGAATGAGGAGCCTCGTCCCTATGCCGGTCGGTCCCTTTGGCAGGTAGGCACGTTCTCGCTCGCTCCAGTCGGTGCTTGCAATATCCAGATGAATCCATGGGCAATCACCAACAAATTTGCTGAGGAATAGAGCCGCGGTAATCATGCCTCCGCCACGGCCGCCGATATTCCGCATATCAGCCACATCGCTGCGCAGTTGCTCGAAGTACTCCTCCCATAGCGGCATCTCCCAGACGCGCTCCCCGGCCCGCTGCCCGGCGCTTCGAACATGCTCTTTCAATTGATCATTGTTGCCGAACATCCCGATAGCAAATTGGCCGAGCGCTACGACACAGGCGCCGGTCAACGTCGCGATATCGATCAGCACCGCCGGTTTGTAACGGGTCGCGTACGCCAACGCGTCCGATAGGATCAACCGTCCTTCGGCATCGGTATTCTGAACTTCGACGGTTTTGCCGGAGAGGGTCGTCACGATATCACCTGGCCTCATCGCCCGCCCGCCCGGCATATTTTCAGCTACCGGCAAAATGCTCACCAGGTGAACGGGCAGCTTCAGCCGCGCCGCCGCCCGCATGGTGGCTAATACCTCAGCGCCACCTGTCATATCGGCCTTCATATGCTCCATGTTTTCGGCCGGTTTGAGCGAAATGCCGCCAGTGTCAAAGGTGATGGTCTTTCCAACCAATACGACGGGAGCCTCGCCCTTTCTCGCTTTAGCGCCTTTATACTCAAGTATGATGAACTTCGGCGGTTCGTGGCTACCCTGAGCCACGCCGAGTAAGGCGCCCATACCAAGTTGCTCCATGTCTTTCTGTTCGAGCACCTTCAGCCGTACACCGGGTTCTTTTGCAACCGCCTTGGCCTCATGCACGATGCGCGTGGGCGTCATTACGTTGGCTGGATGATTGCACAGATCGCGAACCAGCACCGTGGCTTCAGCCGTCGCAACACCGCGCCGGATCCCTTCCGCCATCTGTGGTAGTAGCGACGCTTGCGAGGTGTAGATCGCCAGGCGTTCCACATCGATAGGCTTGGTCCCGTTGGCGCTGCGATAGGCGGTGAACTGGTAGCTGCCGAGAATGGCTCCCTCTGCCAGCGCCTGCGCCACATCCTGAATGGGAATTTCCTCGAGTAGTTCTGACGGCATCACCACGGCAAATGAGGTCACTTTGGCTAGGCGGACGCGTTTCACCGCAGATCCCAAGGCCTGACGGAACGCATCTACGCGCAGATCCTTTTCCTTACCCAACCCAGCCAGTAACAGCCGTTTCGCCTTGGCCTTCCCCTGTGTATGGACCAGCAACCCTTCCCCAAGCTTGCCTTCAAATTCTCCCCGTCGGATCAAGCTGGCCAGTTGTCCCCCAAGTTGAGCGTCGATGGTTGCGGCCTCTTGTGAGAGCTCGGGGTTCCCCTCGCAGCGGAGCAAAACCAGAACTTCGGCAGGCTCGTTCTCCGCCCGTCCGACCTGTGCTTGAACCTGGATCTTCTTCATCAATCCTCCACACGCCTTGACTTGTTACGTTCTCAATTGCACTGCTCTGTCAGGAAATGTATCTCATCATGCGCAAGACACAAGACGTTTCTTAAATGAGACGTGGCCCGATCACACTCCCCGCATGTCCGGCGACCAAATGTACTTATGAAGTTGGAGCTGAAACCGGACCGGCAGCTTGTCGGCCAGCACCCACTCGGCCAGCTGGCGCACCTCTCGATCACCGAACACCGGGCTAAAGAGCACCGTACATCGTGCGGAAAGCTCCTCGCGACAGACTAGCTCGCGCGCCCACTCGTAGTCGGCCCGATCTTTGATGACAAATTTCGCTTGATCCTGCGACGAGAGCCGTTGGAGGTTGGGCCAATGCATCCGATCAAGCATGCCGCTCCCCGGACACTTGACGTCGAGAATCACATGCACCCGCTCATCAACACCAGCCGTATCGATCGCGCCACTGGTTTCGAGCAGTACCTCGAATCCCTCATCACAGAGCCGAGCCAACAGCCCCAAGGTTGCTGGTTGACTAAGAGGTTCTCCTCCGGTTACCTCCACAAGTGGGCACTCGAAGCGCCGGACCTCTTTCACGATCTCTTCAATCGTCAGGTCTCGCCCGCCATAGAACGCATACGCAGTATCGCACCAGGTGCAGCGCAACGGACAACCCGTCAACCGAATGAATACGCAGGGCCGACCGGCATAGGTAGACTCGCCCTGGATGCTGTGGAAAATTTCTGTGACCTTCATCTTAGCCCAGACATCCGAGAGTCGACGACGAATGACTGCTTCATTTCCATATGGCCACCGGCCACCCATGACGACGTGCGATAGAGGCCATGCCTCGGATAGGATTCACGACCAGCGGATGGCCTACCATACGAAGCAGCTCAACATCGCCGGGACTGTCGCCATAGGCAAAAGACTGCGCCAGATCAATGCCGCATTCGTGTGTCAAGTGTGTAATCAGTTCTCGTTTGCCGTAGCCATAGGGAAGGGGAGAGCAGACCTGACCGGTAAACCGTTGCTGCTGCTGCTCAAGTTTGGCCGCCAGGAGGGTGGAGACGTTTAGCAATGTAGCCAGCGGCGTCATCAGGAATTCCAGGGACCCAGTCACCAGTACAATGTGGTGGCCGGCCCGGCGATGTTCGTCCATGCGAGATAATGCATGGGTCGAGAGATACGGAACGATTTCGGCACGACAGAATTCCTCTGCGAACGACTCGATATCAGCCACAACTTTTCCGGCCAGATACAGCTTCCGCTCGCGGAGAGGGTGCAGTGAAATAGACGGCGCTTGTCGTAAGAGCCATTCTGCACTGTCCCATACCTCACGCCATCCAACTAGACCACGCCTCCAGAGAAATCGAAAAAACCGCACTTCACTCGCCTGCCCGGGAAGCATTGTATTATCGACGTCAAAGAGCGCCGCGATCGCAGTCTGCTGACTCGTATACGAAATAGGTGAGATTGAGAGAGGTATCATCTCGAATTAGCCTGCTGATCGCTGTAATGAGGGAAGACCTGCGATATGCCTGCGCAGCACGTGCCAGATTCTACCGGACAACTAGTTGATTGACAAGCATTTTGGACCACTTCTATAATGCGCTTCCTCTGAGCGTAAAGCGTACGCAGCGGTCAGACCATTACCGCTCTCCCTCAGTTGTACGCATCACGGTTCAGAGGTTGATGATTGCGCCTTCGATGGCCGAAGTGGTGGAATGGCAGACACGCACGTTTGAGGGGCGTGTGGCGCAAGCCGTGCGGGTTCAAGTCCCGCCTTCGGCACCAACAACTCACGAATCAGGCTCCAGCACTGGAAATTCGCACTCTGGCTACGTCGTGGCTACACTACAAGCGACCCACCGACGCAAAGGCAGACGCTCCTTCTACGCTCGCTGCATCGTACCCGCCAGTTTGAGACAGCTTCTCGGCAGGCGTGAAATCTGGAGATCCCTCGACACATCTGACCCTGCCGCTGCAGAGTTGAGATCGAATATTGTTGTTGGCAGAACGCCTGCTCTCTTCCTGCGCCTTAGGAAACCAGAAAATCGCACCATGACTCAGACCGAACTTCGCCGCCTCGTTTCCCGATATATCGGTGAGCGATTGCAGGACTGGGAGGATGCACTGTACTCAGGGGAGAAGCCTGCATCTGATGATCTCAAAACCTCTGGAGACTGGCGAGACTGTCTTGCAAGGTTCTCGGAGTCTGCTGTGGAGGACTGCGCTCAAGCACTCAGCACGAACGATCTCTCGGTAGTGCATGATGTAGCTGCGGAGTGCATCACGAATTACAAGCTGTCCTCGACAGTCAAGGAAGGATCACCGGTATGAGAACGCACTACTTGTTCTGTTTCTACTTCGGTGGCCTGCTGTTCCATGCGCCTCATGTTGGGGCCCACAGTGCCGAACAATTGAAGGCCGTCTTTGATCAGACTCCAATTCCGGAAGAGATATCGGCGGCCACGAAGGCCTTGGGAGATACGGCGGGAATGAATTCAATTCGTGAAGCAGCTCACATCAAACAGCATGAGCTCCTGGAACAGCATCTGCGCGCCTTAGCAGACCGTAAGTGCAGACAATCCATAACGAACTTGGCTGTCATCGATGGAGAAATCATCGATGTTCGAGATAAAGGACTAACTGAAGTCGAGCAGACGCTCCGGGAGAGACGCGATGCAACGGCGGCTTTCATCGAGGCGGAGTGCACCGAGGTATTGGTTAAGCCCTCTCAGACCCCTGACCCCTAACTTCGCCACTTCTACTATCCCCAGAACACCTCGACCGAAACCCTGCCCAGACAGAAGGCTGATGGTAGTCCCATTTGCTCGCCTACTAGTGGGTGATGCTTTTCTCCTATGGTTTTTATTTCAGGGCTCAACCGCGCGAGGTGCACTCACGTCTTCACGCTCTAATTTCCCCTTACCACCTCTGATCTGGAAACTGGAATCATGACCCAGCCATTAGATATGTGTTAATAGGGCGACAAAAAGACGTATGGAGCGCCAAACAAAAAATGACTTCACGTGCGGTACCACCCGGGATTGCGTAATTCTTCAATGACTTGAGCAACCCCCTATGATAGGATTCCATCTCGGCACCAGTCTCTGTTCGCACCAACAAACGGCTCTATTCAACTAGAGTCCAATTTCATTGCAAAATGTTAATCATCTCTACCGGCCTTCTCCAGCATGGTGCTATGATCGCAACTTACGTACTTGTTCACTGAGTGATGAGCGACGCACTCGACACCCGGCTGACACGATGTCATGGGAGCTGGGACACCAGGTGCCGCTCACACATGTCGGAGGAGACCTCCTACTGATGACCCATCGGGCTCGTACAGCGCACAGGAGTCGCACGTGACTTCGCCAGACCTACTCGCGACCTTTCACTCCGGAACACACTCAACGATCGAGTCCTTTATTCGGACGCTCTCCGGCGAAGCTTCCATCGGCATTTTTCTGTCGGACCCAGAAGGGCAGACGCTCTACCTCAACGGCCGACTGCGCAGAATGGCTGGGCTCCCATCGGCAGCCACAGCGGGAGACTGCTGGCTTCCTGCACTCTCCCCTGAAGATCACGACGTCATCAGTGCCGAATGGGCCAGCGCTACCGCTGATCATCGGAGCTTTTCACGTGAGTTTCGATTTCAACGACCTGACGGATCTGTGCGTTGGGTCATGGCCGAAGCCTTCCCTCTACGCACCCACGGAGGAATCTCGACCGGATATGTGGGCATGGTCCGCGACGTCACCCCTCGACAACTGGCTATGGAAGCGTTACACACGAGCGAGGACCGCTACCGGAACCTGATTCTCGCATCGCCCCATGCCATCCTTGTCCATGCCGATCAAGCTATCCGCTTCATCAATCTGGCCGGCACCCGACTCTTCGGACTCACCTCGGCGCAGGATATTGAGGGACGACTGCTGACGGAATGTTTCCCAGAAGACTTTATCCAAGGGTTGCTCCCGCCAGAGAACCTCGGTATTTCAGCGCCCCCCTCGCCCGTCGAGCAACGATGGGAGCGAGCGGACGGGAATCTCATCGACGTGGAGATGGTCGCCACCCCGACCACGTACGATGGACACCCGGCCGTACAGGTGGTTATGACCGACATCACCGCCCAAAAGGAACTGGCCGCTCGGTTGCAGCAGGCGAAGAAAACGGCGGCCATTGCAACACTGGCAGGCGGTATCGCCCACGAGTTCAATAACTGCCTGACCGCCATCATGGGCTTCTCAGACTTGGCTCTGCCGCTCCTTGCGCCCGACAGTCGACCCCACGGACATATACAGCAGGTCCTCCTAGCTTCGAAGCGGGCTCGAGATCTGGTCACTCAAATGCTCGTGTTCGGGCGCCAGGCAGGTCATGCCAAACAACCGGTCTCGCTGGACATCCTTCTGAAGGAAACACTTCGAATCTTAAGAGGAAGATTGTCGAAAAATATCACCCTCCGCGAATGGATTTCTGGAGCCATCACACCCGTTCTGGCCGATCCCACCCAGATTCATCAAGTGTGCCTGAGCCTCCTGGCCCATTCCGAACAGGCAATGAAATCGACCGGTGGGATCTTGGAAGTGCGCCTGGACAATATTCAGCTCGCCGTCCCAGCGAACGGCCATGACCTGCCGCTCCCTGCGGGACCGTATGTGCGCCTGACGGTTTCGGATACCGTGGAAGGAGTGAGCCCAGACATCCAGGCCCGTTTGTGCGATCCGTTCGTGACACCCGCGGCTGAGGGAGAAGGGTCAGGGGCAGAGCTCGCCGATGTCCAAACTATCGTCAGTGAACATGGCGGTACATTCCGCGCCACGAGCACAGTCGCTCACGGCACCATCATTGAAGTATACTTGCCCGCGATGCCGTACCCCAAATCAGTGGTGATCACCGAGCCGGTGCCCGGGGTGGCTTCCACTTTCATGGAAAGAAAGGAACTCCTTGCCGGCCGAGATGAGGAGCGGTAAATTCACCACAACCGTGGGTTGCCATCATATCCCCACAGCAACGATCTCATACACGTCGCGCTCTGACATCTCGAATTTCACACTAGAGGACAGTTGCGAGGGAATGTTATGCCATCTGTCTTAATTGTGGACGACGAGGAGGCGATCCGCCGACTCATCTATGACACATTGAACCAGGCCGGTTACCACGTCCATGAGGCCTCAAACGGTAAGGAAGGGCTGGCTCGCTATCGCCAATCGCCGACGGACTTGGTGATCATGGACATCCTCATGCCTGACCAAGACGGGCTTGAAAGCATCTTGACCCTTCGCCGAGAATTTCCCGAGGCGAGAATCATGGCCATTACGGGTGGCAGCGACATGATTGGCATCTTGAACTTTCTCGATGTGGCCAGGATGCTCGGCGCTCGCCGTACCCTTCAGAAACCTTTTGAGATGCAACAGCTCCTGGATGCCGTCCACACCGAGATTGCCCGCTGACTAGCGCGCCCGACCTGTATGTCCTTCACCCCCTGCAATGAGCCGCATTGACTTCCTGCCGACTGATCCGCAGACTGACCATCTTTACGTTTTCCTCGCCAGGAAGAAATGATCCTATGACGTGGTGGACTCTGCACCTACACGCGCTACTGGGTGGAATTGTCGTCGCCGTCGGGGCGTTCGTCATGTTCAAACAGTTGGCCTTCATTTGGACCCTGATCTTTGCCACAGGCGCGACGACGTTTCTCTTATGGCGGGGAGGCAGCATCGGAGCCATCTGGGCTTGGACCACATTGGGACTGGGAATTGAAAGCATGACATGGCCGATCGTGACCATGATTCAAATTCGGATGGCAGGGGAGCAGCCGACCGAGGAACAGATGGGAACGATTCTGAATGCCGTCCTCTTTGGCCTCTTCTCCTCAGTCTTCTGGGTCACGTTTGCGTTCGGACTGTTCAAACGTGTTCGTGAGGCGAACGCCCCAGTCATTCCCCCGCCGACACCAGGACTGACCTCGTTACGGAACAAGAGGAAACGAAGCCGCAGTTGAAAGCGCTTCACCCCATGGCGACAGGATCAACATCGATATCAAACCTGAGAGCACCTCGTCGTGGTCCTCGTTCAACCACAGCGAGCGTCAGGGCAACGATCTCCGTTGCCGACTGAAGAGAGACCGCCTTGATCAGAATCTGCCAACAGTACCGGCCCCTCGCCATGGCGTGCGGCGCGGGAGACGGTCCCAAGATGACGGGCTCCCTTCCCTCTCCTCCCACACCCGTGAGCCGCTGAGCCGCAATCGTCCGCCGTCCGTCGTGAGAGCCTACGGGCTCGGAGCTGGCTACCTGCGCCTGTAACAGCGTCGTCCAGCGATCGGCCGCCTGAGCTACGACCGGCTCAATCGTACCAGTCACATCCAGCCGTACGAGATGTGTATGCGGTGGATAGCAGAGCAGCTGCCGCAACATCAGTTCGGAGTCGAGAAAGAGCGCATCATCTCCCTGAGTTAACGCCAACATCGCAGGATGATCGGGGAAGCGAGTCTGGACCATGATCCCTCCTCCCTCGTGAGCAGGGCGGGCCAGCTCGGCTGCGTCGACAAGACTCTGGTACATCCGCTCGGCCGAGCGAAAGTCGGGGATATGGAGTGCGGCATCCGCATCCGGCACGGCCACGAAAGTCGCTATCGAACGGAGACCCAATCGAAACAACATTTGTGTGCCGATCACAATATCAAGATCGCCGGCGGCAAGCACACGACGGAGCGCTCGCGCATCGGCTGGACGGCGGATCGTCTCGCCGTCTACACGCCCCACACGCGCCTGAGGAAACATCCGCCGGACCGCTTCCTCGATCCGCTCCGTGCCCGAACCTACCAGCTCGAGCTTGAGAGATTGGCATTGGCTGCAATGATCAGGGACGGGTCTCGTCCGCCCACAATAATGACACCGCATATGGTTGCTGCGCTTGTAAAATGACAGCGTGACGCTACAGGCATCGCAGCGCGGCATGGCGCCGCAATCTCCACAATGCAGGACCGTTGCAAACCCTTTTCGATTCAAATACACAATTGCCAGGGCGTTCTGTCGCAGCGCCTCGCGGAGGCCGTCACAGAGAGGAGGCGACAAGGACGTTCCCGGCACAGACGCGAAAGCGTAGTCCTTCTGATCGATAACCCGAACGCTTGGATAAGCCATCGGATCACGATAAACATACGCCGCCGTCTCGCCTTGCCGAACCGCCGACCAACTCTCGAGCGAGGGATGGCTTGATGCCAAGACCAACAGCCCCCCATCAGAGACTGCACGCCGACGTGCCACCTCTCGGGCATGGTAGCGAGGCACCTGCTCCTCTTTGAGCGAGGCGTCATCTTCGCCCTCCACCCACACAAGTCCCAATCGCTCAATCGGCGCGAAAGCGGCTATGCGGGTGCCGACCACAATCGTCGCTGAAGAATTGTACGCCGACGACCATACCGCGGCCCGGGTTCTCGCCATCAGGCCGCTATGCAACAGCAGTGGGTGCTGTCCGGTGACTGCAAGGGCCTCGGCCAATCGATTCGCATGCTCGACGTCACCTGTGATGACCAACACCCGCCGCCCACGACGAAGGGTCTCCTGAACGGCCTGCACCAGACACCACAGTCTCGTGTCACCATTCGCCTGAACCAGCAAGGAAGCGTGGGCATCCCGCGAGAGCAACTCCCGCACCGTAGCGGGCCAGGAAGCTGCTTCGACCGGCGGATGCGCTGTCCCGTCGAAGGCCATCCTCTTGAAGAAAGCCTGGCTGGCTGCACTGACCGACGACTTCTCGCTACGACTAGATCGCGCGATCGCCGACTCATCCAGGCGAAGGACTAATCCTTTTCGCATCAGCGCCTGTATCGTTCGCATCACCAAAGTCTTCTTGCCTTGCGTGAGAGTCGCCGCGGTGAGGCCTTTAGGACGCCGGGCGAGTCGCAAGAGCAATTGCCTGTCCATGTCTCCTATGTCATTCCCAGCCGACAGGCTGGCCAGCCCTTGATCCGAAATGAGATACCGTAGCTGACTCCGGCCCGCCTGACCGAGTGGAGGCGATACAAGCTTGATACATTGCCCCCACGGGGCGGCGTATCGTTCGGCTATCCAACGGCTCAAGTCTATTTGATGAGCTGTGAGTTGTTCGTCTGAACGTGCTTCGGCGAGCGAACGGATGGCTTTAATTCCACGATCCGGTGCACCGGGCGGTAGGCGGGGATGGACCGCAATGACAAGGCCATGAAGATTCTTGTGCTCCAAATGGAACGACCACAGACTGTCCAACTGCTATTTTACCTTCGAGTTCTGAGGGGATCAGGTAGGTAAAGTGCCGATGGAGTCGGAGAGGCAACACCACGTCAACATAGGCCGGACAAGAACGAGGCGGAATCGTAGGAGACATAGATGGGCGCTGATTGAGCATGCCCCATTCTAGCAACACCGGATCGGAGCAACAATGACGGAGTCAAAGAGTGTCATCCGAATCACATTGCGGCAGAACAATTTATAGGTACACGAGGTGATGAATGGAAGCGAGGGACATCAAACAAGGGCAGCCGGAACCGGGACGGTGCCGGCCGCTACAGTTTCTTACAACCCAGGAGGAGGCGGAGGTAGGTCATCTCCGGCAGCCGAAGCCGGTGTAGGCATGTCCGAAGAAGATGCGGCATGGTCGCTCCCCGCGTCCGAGGAGGTGGGTTCTATTGGTGCTGAGGATGCCGGTACGACAGCTGCCGCCTCGGCAGCTGCCAAGCCCCTGTCGTGAAGACTTACTTGGGCTGGTTTCGACTGAAGATCACCTAACGGCGTCTTCACTGGCTGTGCCGGCGAGCTTTCTTCCGTCGACTCGAGAACAACTTCGATGCGGCGGTTCTTCTTTCGGCCTTCGTCGCTTGCATTGCTTGCAACTGGGCGACTCGCTCCATAGCCCACGGCCGAAAGCTTCGCAGAATCCATCCCGCCCTTCTGAATCAGATACCGGACAATTTCGGCTGCACGCGCTTTAGACAATTCCCAATTGGTCGGAAACTGTCCCTTGAGTGTTGGACCAATCTCCATATTATCGGAGTGACCCTCTACCCGAATTTGCTGATGCGCGGCCGTAGTGGTTAAGAAATCTGTCAATTGCTGAAGAATCGGCATTGCAGCGGGCTTTATCTTCACTTCGCCGGATTCATACTCTAGTTGATCAGCCAGATCATCGAGATTAATCTTGGTGCCCCCAGGAGTATAGTCGATCCGCAACTTACTTATTGGGCGAGACTCGCTGGGCAGAGGTGAAACACTTCCAATGTTCCCGGCCATTACCGGCTGTACAATGGCAGGGAGGAGAATCGAGATCCGCACCATCAGAAGATGGCATTGCCTCAATGATAGACCTGTGCGTGGACCGAAGGCGATCGCCGATCAGAACCCGAGCCGTCGCTCTAGATATTACCGCTGCAGACGTATGAGGCTCTGTCGAAAGAATCTTCACTTCGCCTATTCTCCTCTCAGGGAGTCCGCCGCCCGTACGGAACACTTCCAGGGCATCACCAGAACGAAGTCCGTCTTCTTGCCCCTTGTCTAGGTACACCAGATTTCCTTGCGACACGAGCGACATATTCTTGTCGGACTGCAACTCAACAACCATAGCCTCGACATCAATCGTCGGCAAAGAGACATCAACCATGCTTTCCATGGAAGGTGGAGCAAACCGCATGACCGGATCTCCAGGGGAGAATGGAGCAAATGAACGAACCACTCGTACCCCTATCACCTTCGAGTTTAATTGAATGACCTCCACTACACCCAACCGATTGATGATGTAGCCGAGATAGTGTTTGGTGATGGGGTGAAACACCTTGCGTGAGCGTCGGTACACGGTATAGAGATCCCCCAGGGCCGCGTCTCCCGGATTGTTCAATTTGAGATACAGCGCATCCGTCCCGGTCCAGCCGACCATCATTCGATTGCCGGAAAGCTGATTGTCCCCGGTAATCACATTTACGACACCCTCCAACGGCATCTCCTGGCGAATCGAGCCGGCGGAAAAGGTCAAAGCCGATTCCCCCAACCGCACGCTTTGGGCATTCTGCGCATGGGCTGACATGGCCGTGATGGCCGCGAAACTGCAAGATAGAATGATCAGACTGGCGCGCATAGGTAATGTCCTCATGTTGGTCCCACCTCGGAGGGTTTGCCTGTAGCAACCTTAGCAAACAGCAGGGGGTTGTCAAGACACGGTCCAGCGCTCGACCGTTTGATTGCTGTGCACAGCAGATGCTATCGTGGCTTCTATTAGCTGATGTGAAGCTCAGTAGAATAACACCGCGACGTGCCGCTATATGAGGTGCGATATGGGAACCGAAAAACGTCGGATCAATACCCAAATGCCTCGCAGAACCAAGGTTCCGACTGAAACGCCCATGACATCTGAATGGGATATGAATGCCGGATCACCACCAAGCGATCTGAGAACTCCGTCCAATAAGATGATGCCACGGTCCACGGATAACCGATCGCCCGCAGAAACATCAGGTCGGACACCCAAAAACACGGCACTTCGCACTCGCGCATGACCATATTCGGCCTCCTTCTAACTGCTGGACAGTATTCACTTTCTAGGACTTTCGGGACTCAAGAGCCTAGGTCCTTTGTGCGCTTGCTATTAAAAATAGGCCAGGGCTAAGATTCCGACCTCTTATAGCCCTCAAACTCATTGAGGTCAAACCCATGACCGGTTCCGAGCTCCTCCTAGAGTACCTGAGCCGATATTTTCCAATTTTGCTATTCGTGTTCATCGCGTTTATGTTTGGCGCGGGCACCCTATTGATCAGCTATTTCGTTCAACCGAAGTATCCCGAGCCGGAAAAATTATCCACCTATGAGTGCGGATCTGAACCGTTTTCTGATGCTCGGATGCCATTTCCTGTTCGGTACTACATCTTTGCCATGCTGTTCGTGATTTTCGATGTGGAAGTCATCTTTCTCTATCCATGGGCCATCGTTTTCAACAAGATCGGTCTTATCGGTCTCGTGGAAATGTTGATCTTCATTGGACTCTTCCTCGTTGCCTATGCCTACGCTTGGCAAAAAGGAGCTCTGGAATGGGATTAATTCAACTGGGTGGCCATGATAAAGACGGGACCCCCGACGTCATTACCTTGACGGTCGAAAAGGCCGTCAACTGGGCCAGGAAGGGTTCGTTGTGGCCCATGACATTCGGCCTGGCTTGTTGCGCCATAGAAATGATCGCGGCCGTCTCGTCGCGATATGACATGGATCGATATGGAGCCGGAGTGTTCCGAGCTTCGCCCCGACAATCTGACCTGATGATCGTCGCCGGGACCGTGTGTCGTCGGATGGCCCCGGTCATTCGCAAAATTTATGACCAAATGCCGGAGCCGAAGTATGTGATCGCTATGGGGTCGTGCGCCACATCAGGCAATATTTATGACAGCTATAGCGTGGTGCAGGGAGTCGATCGATTCGTGCCCGTCGATATTTACGTGCCAGGGTGCCCCCCGACTCCAGAGGCCCTATTTGATGGCATTCTGAAACTCCAAGAGCGCATCATGCAAAAACGTGTTTTCCTCGCCCAACCCAAAGAAGTGAAAGACGCGCTGAAGGTCTGAGGGCACAAGAGAGTTGATGAGTAACCTAGCCACGAAAATTCAGGAAACCTTTCCCCACGCCTGCCTCAAAGCAGCGGAGTGGCGAGGGGATCTTGCCGTGACTGTGAAGAGAGAAGCGTTGCATGATGTGGCCAAGTTTTTGCGGGACGAACCTTCCTTGCAGTTTGATTATATTGTCCACGTAAGCTCGGTGGACTGGCCGGATGACGAGGAGCGCTTCGAAGTGGTCTATGAACTCTATTCCATTCGAACCCGTCAGCGTATTCGTCTCAAAACCCGGGTTCCAGAAATGGATGCCGTTGTGGAATCCTTGACCGACCTTTGGAAGGGCGCCGATTTTATGGAGCGCGAAGTGTACGACATGATGGGGATCCGCTTCCGCAACCACCCCGACCTTCGCCGCATTTTGATGCCGGACGAGTACGAAGAAGGATACCCGCTGCGAAAAGATTTTCCGCTCCGCGGCAGAGGGTGGCGCGATACATTTGAGTTCTTGGACGAACCGGCCCGTTAGGCAACTTTCACTCAGCCAATGAACGAGCATGGCACAATTCGAAGACCAACGAACGACAGTCTATAAAGTCGACCCCGAGCATCCCGAAAGCACGACGCTTCCGACCCTCCGGACTGAGGAGCTCCTGCTGAACATGGGACCGCAGCATCCCAGCACGCACGGAGTACTCAAGGTCATTCTCGAACTAGAAGGTGAGCGGCTGGTCAAATCGACGCCGGTGATGGGCTTTCTCCATCGTGGGGTGGAAAAGCTGGCGGAGGAAGGGACCTATCATCAGTTTATCCCGCACACCGACCGCCTCGACTACGTGTGCGCAATGTATAACAACTTTGCGTACTGTCGCGCCGTCGAAAAATTGATGAACATTACGGTGCCGGACCGCGCCGAGTATCTGCGCACCATCGTCGCAGAAGTTCAACGCATAATCGGACACCAATTCTGGCTCGGCACGCAGGCGCTCGATATCGGAGCGATGACGGTCTTTTTTTATTGCTTTCGCGATCGGGAAATTTTGTTGGACTGGTTTGATGAGCTCTGCGGCGCACGTTTGACGACCAGCTGGTATCGTATCGGCGGGGTCGAGCGTGACTTCACGCAGTCTCTGTTCGCCAAACTCAAGCAGTTTCTGGATTACTTCCCACCCAAGATCGATGAATATGTGATCTTCCTGGAGAAGAACCGCATCTGGCTCGCGCGAACGAAAGGCGTGGCCGTCATTTCCGCTGAGGATGCCTTGAGTTTTGGGTTAAGCGGACCGACGCTCCGTGGATCCGGCGTCGATTACGACCTTCGCAAATACGAACCCTACTCCGCGTACCCAAAATGCGAGTTCAGTGTCCCGGTTGGGAAGAATGGTGATACCTACGATCGGTATTGGATTCGCGTGCAAGAGTTGTATGAAAGCGTCAAGATCATCCGGCAGTGTCTGGAGCAAATCCAAGAGGGACCGATTATGGCCGATGTCCCAAGCGTGACGCTCCCTCCAAAGGCACGGGTGTTCACCAACCTGGAAGCAATGATTCAGCAGTTTAAATTGTTCTCGCAAGGTTTTAACGCCCCGCCGGGAGAAATCTATTGCGGAACTGAGGCGCACAAAGGTGAGTTGGGTTTCTATATCGTCAGCACGGGCGGCGGAAAGCCGTACCGACTAAAAATCAGGGCTCCCTCATTCATCCACATGGGGGCATTCGATCATATGTCCAAGGGCTACATGATTGCCGACGCCGTGACGATCTTCGGCACCTACGATATCGTCATGGGGGAATGCGATCGATGAAGACGGATACGAAGGAAAAGTGCGAGTGGATGAGCGCAGTGGTTCGCTCACTTTTGACTTGAGGTAATTTCATGGGTTTGAAACCAGCGACCAATCCAGACGTCGAAGTCGCCACGATTGAATTGTCTATTGATGGACGAACAATTGAGGCGAAAGACGGCGTCTCGCTCTACGATGTGATCGCCAGCACCGGCAAGATCATTCCCGCCATGTGTTACCACTATACGTTCGATCCATTTGGATCCTGCGGCATGTGCCTGGTCATTCAGGAAGGGAAAAAGGCCCCGGTCCGCTCCTGTACCGCCAAGGCAACGGCTGGCATGGTGATCCGAACCGACGGAGATGATCTCTTTGCGGCGCGGAAAAAAGCGGTTGAAAAACACCTCTCCGTTCATCCCTTGGATTGTCCAGTCTGCGATGCAGACGGGCATTGCGAGCTGCAGGACATGGCCTTTCAGCATGGCGTGACGAACCTCGCCAACGCGAAACAAAAGTTCATTCCCGAAGACACGCGCAGCCTGGTGCTCGACTTCAACATGAACCGTTGCATCGCCTGCGCTGAATGCATCAACGTCTGCAAAGACGTCTTAATGATCGACGCTTTGCAGTTCATGAAAAAGGGCGGCTTCAACCAGGTCGTACCCAAGGGCGACCAGCCTCTGGCTTGCGAGTTCTGCGGCGACTGCCTGGCCGTGTGCCCCGTGGGCGCCATCACGAACAAATACTCCAAATACCTCTATAAGCCGTGGCAGATGAAGAAAACCACCACCACTTGTAACTATTGTGGCGATGGTTGCCAAATCCATCTTGAGACCAAAGATACCGAAGTTGTTCGAGTCACTTCGCCGCTCTCGTGGAAGAATAAATGGGGCGACCGGGCAGAAACCAGTAAAGGCCACGGCGGGATCTGCGTCCGCGGGCGATTCGGGTTTCAATACATCGACAGTGACCAACGCTTGCGACAACCGCTCATGCGCCGGGGCGACGTGCTGACCGAAATGCCGTGGCTCGACACTATGCAGAGCGTGATCGATCGGCTGTCGGATATCCACCGGAAGCATGGGCCGGAATCGATTGCCGGGCTTATCACAGCGCGCTGCACCAATGAGGAACTCTATCTGTTCCAAAAACTCATGCGCGCAGGATTCCGGACCAACCAACTCGACAGCAGCGCCCGCTATGGTCATCTCAATTACGTGCACGCTGTACGCCATGCCGTCGGCGTCGGACGGCCTCTCAATGACTGGGAAGACTTGACCAAAGCCAAAGCCGTGCTCGTGATTGGTTCCAATATTACAGAGACGAATCCGTTGACCTCCGTCCGCATCAAGGAAGCGATACGCGTCTATAGCGCACAGGTCATCGTTGTTGATTCGGCCAATACTAATATCGCGCAACTCGCCTCACATCCTCTCTTAATAAAACCGGGTACGGAAGGGCTGCTCATTGATGGGCTGGTCAAATCAGTCATCGAACAAGATTTGATTGATGAACCAAGTACAACCCGGCATCCGCAGGCATTCGCGGCATTGAAGCGGGCGATGGAACAGGTGTCGATGGACCAGGTGGCCGCGCACACCGGTATTCCGGCGGAGCAGATTCGGGAAGCCGCGGCCATTTTCGCAGAAGCCCCGCGCGCCATTGCGCTGTGCGCGGAAGGCATCGTGCGTCGACCCAACGGCTACCAAAATGTTCTGAAACTTATCGACCTCGCCTGGGTGACCGGAAAACTGGGCCAGCCAGGATGCGGGGTGACCACGGTCACCGAAGAAATCAATGAACAAGGCGCCGTCGACATGGGTGTCGCGCCGGAGTTCCTGCCGGGACAGGCTCGTTTTGATGACCCCAGTGCCCGGGAACGATTCGGCAAGGCCTGGGACGTCAGCCTGCCGGCCGGGGACAGCGGCGCGAACCTTTTGGAAATTCTTTCCCGCATTCGGAGCGGTCAGATTAAGGCACTGTATGTCATCGGGGAAAACCCCTTGGCGACGTTACCCGCCTCCCTGGATGTGAAGCGGACGCTTGAAAAGTTGGACCTCCTGATCGTGCAAGATCCCTTTCTCACTGAAACCGGTCGACTGGCGCATATCGTTCTTCCTGCCGCAACCTATGCGGAGAAAGACGGGACCTTCACCAATCTTGGAGGGGAAGGTCCTGCGCGTTCGCCAAGCGCTCGACCAGGTGGGGGAAAGCCTACCGGACTGGCACATTATGACGTCGTTGGCCAACGGCCTTGGGTATGAATGGCCTTATGAGACTGCGCAAGACGTGCAGAATGAAATTATGAAACTGCTCCCTGGCTACTACAATCTCGGCCAGCCCCGTCGGATTGCGCCCTCGGCCGACGCGTATTTATCGAACGGCTATGCGTCCGAAGTCGAAAGCCGGTATCACAGCCAGGTGCTGCAGCAACCCTCGATGGACACCACTCGGCCATTCACGCTCGTGACAGGGCAAGTGCTTTATCACTCCGGGAAACTGTCCACGCGAGCCTCCGGGCTCATCAATATTGAGCCAAACACTGGTCGACTGAGGATGAATCCGGACGATCTACAACGACTCGGCCTCAACGAACAATCCACCATTCGCCTGAGCTCACCACAGGGCGCGGTGCAGCTAGGCGTGAAGGCAGATCCCGACGTCTTGCCCGGATCGTGTTTCTATCCGGAGCACTTCAATGAGCCGCCGGTAAAAGATTTGATGGCCGTGGAGGCGGACAGCGTGACGGGAGTGCCATACTTCAAGTCCGCGCGCGTGAAGATTGAAAAGGTTGGTGCGTAAGAGTAAGCTCGTCCGTCTTTTTGATATCGTCGGAGGGTGGTGGGAATGAGTGTCGTGGCACGGACCAAAAAACTTCTTGAAGCGGCGTTGTTCTACGAAATCTGGGACGCCATGAAGGTCACCTTCAAGCACATGTTCCATCGCCCGATCACCTTTCAGTATCCGCGTGAGCAGCGGACGATTCCGGATGGTCATCGCGGCGCGTTAGGACTGCTTCGCTACGACGATGGACATGAGCGATGCGTGGGTTGTGACCTTTGCGAAGCGGCCTGCCCCTCCCGTTGCATCAAAGTCATCAGCCAGGAAGACCCCAGTCGTCCACTGCAGCGTTACGCCACTGAGTTCTATATCGACATCACCAAATGCGTCTTTTGCGGCTACTGCGTGGAAGCATGCCCCGTCAACGCGCTGGCGATGACCAAGATGTATGAATACTCCACGCATGACAAACGCACCTTGCTGTTCGACAAGAAGCGGCTCTATGAGATAGGCGAACGCCATCTCGAAGATGCCAAGAAATATCTGTATGCCCATAACCAAGAAAAAAACTCGGAGGAGAGCCGAGAATATCGTTATTACTTTCCGCAGTCGGTTCTCAAACCCACGCAGTCACAACCCAAACATTTGAGTTGAATCGTACCGTTATGGCCTTCGTGTTTTTCGCGTATTTCGCAGTGGTAAGTATTGTCGCCGGTATTCTGACGGTGTCACTGAAGCACCCGGTACAATGCGGCCTAGCGCTCCTTGCCCTACTACTCCACGTCTCAGGTCTGTTCATTATGCTGAACGCCGAGTTCTTGTGGGCTGTCCAGGTGATCGTCTATGCAGGCGCCATTCTGGTGCTGTATTTGTTTGTCCTCATGTTGCTGAATCTCAAGACGGACGACCGCTACTTCCATGCCAAGACCCCATATCTACTGGCCCCCGCAGCCATTGGATTGATCTACCTATTGTTCTTGTTGGTGCGATCGCCCTTCACAGGCGCAAAAGGCGATGCGACTCCAGTGGCCATCCTATTGAACGGTGATGCCCATGCCATCGGCATCAAAATGTTCAGCGAATACTTGCTGCAATTTGAAATTATCGGTGTCTTCCTAACCGGCGCCATTGTCGGGCGCCATCGTCCTCGCCAAAACGCCCAAATCGATCGAAACGAGGCGCGACGCATGATTCCTTTGTCCGCCTATGTGGCCGTGAGTGCGGTGCTATTTGCGACAGGGTTGCTCGGTGTATTGATCCGTCGCAATTTCATTATTGTACTGATGTCAGTCGAGATTATGCTGAACGCGTCCACCATCAACCTGGTCGCCTTTTCCCATTATCTCGACTCCATGCAGGGCCAGATCGTCGCACTCTTCATCATCGCCATCGCAGCCGGAGAAGCAGCTATTGGGTTGGCCATCATTATTGTCGTCTTCCGCGGCAAGATTTCTACCAACGTCGATGAAATGAATCTTTTGAAGTGGTAACGTGTCCGACTCCATCGATCTGATCGTCAAATTGATTCCTCTGTTTCCACTGATGGCCGTCCTCGTGAACGGTCTCTTCGGGCACCGCTATTCCCACGACCTGGCGCACCGATTCGCATGGGGATCCGTCCTGCTCTCCTTCCTCTGCGTCGCTGGCGGTCTTTACGGAGACCCTCAGAACGGGCGCCGCCCGTGAAGTGATCGCCTATAAATGGATCTTCGGCGGCGACCTCACCATCAATCTTGCCTATTTGATCGATCCTCTGACCTGCATCATGCTGCTGGTCATCACGGGCGTGGGGTTTCTGATCCATGTGTACTCCGTCGGGTACATGCATGGAGAATCCGGCTTCACGCGATTCTTCGTGTACATGAACCTCTTTATGGTCTCGATGTTGTTGCTCGTGATGGGCAATAACTACGTCGTCCTCTTTATCGGATGGGAAGGCGTCGGACTCTGCTCCTATCTGCTCATCGGCTACTACTACGACAAAGTTTCCGCCGCCAAAGCGGCCACCAAGGCTTTTGTAGTCAATCGAATCGGCGACGCAGGGTTTCTCTTGGCGATTTTCCTGGTGTTCGTCAACTTTCGTACCCTCGACTACACCCAGGTCATGCAGAATGCCGCTCAGCTGTCCCCTGAAATGGCCACAGCCATTGCGCTCTGCCTCTTGATCGGCGCCGTTGGAAAATCCGCCCAACTTCCGCTCTATACCTGGCTGCCTGATGCCATGGAAGGCCCGACCCCGGTCAGCGCTCTGATTCACGCCGCCACCATGGTCACGGCCGGCGTCTATATGATTGTCCGCAATCATGCCATCTTCGATCTGTCACCTGTTGCCATGACAACCGTAGCCTGGATCGGAGGACTCACGGCGCTCTTCGCGGCAACGATCGGACTGGTCCAAACCGACATCAAGCGTGTCTTGGCCTATTCCACGGTTAGCCAACTCGGCTATATGTTCCTGGGATGCGGGCTCGGCGCCTATACAGCCGCAGTGTTCCATCTCATGACCCACGCCTTTTTCAAAGCTCTCCTATTTCTGTCCGCCGGCTCAGTCATCCATGCGCTATCCGGCGAGCAGGACATCCGCAAGATGGGCGCGTTGAAGTCGAGGATTCCCTGGACGCACATGCTCTTTCTGATCGGTACGATTGCGATCGCAGGGATTCCTCCCTTGGCGGGATTCTGGAGTAAGGATGAAATCATGGGCCATGCCTTCGTTCACCAGCATTATCTACTCTACGGCATGGCTGCGACGGGCGCGTTCCTGACCTCGTTTTACATGTTCCGTCTGACGTACCTGACCTTTTATGGAACCTCGCGGATGGATCATCATACCGCTGCACATATCCACGAATCCCCCATGGTCATGATCGGACCCTTGGTGGTCTTGGCCACATTGTCCGTCATCGGCGGCTTTCCAGGCGTTCCACCCGAAAACGGCTGGTTCCACCATTTCCTCCATTCTGTTGCAGGAGTGGCCGGCGAGGAACATGCCACCGCACCAGTCGTGATGTTTGGCCTCATGGGCACCGCCACCGTTATCGCACTTCTTGGATGGGGGCTCGCCCATTATTTTTATAGCGGCCACTCCACTGCGGCGGAGGCACTGGCTAGCCGAATGCCAGGCGTGTATACGACCCTGCTTAACAAATACTATGTGGACGAACTTTACGACGCTCTGTTCGTAGAACCTACCAAGCGGCTTGGCCAATTCTGCGAGTGGTTCGATCGCACCATCATTGATGGCCTTATTCGGTCGGTTGACCGGGGAACCGACGCCAGCTCAGCCGCCATCACCTGGACCGAAAAACACATTGTCTATGCCTTCTTGAATATTATCGGTTATGCCAATCACCAACTGGCCCGTTCATGGCGTCGCCTCCAAACTGGGATGGTGCATCAGTATGCAGCCATTATCGTGGCAGGACTATTCATTCTCGTGCATATCGTCTTTCTCATTTGGACCGGAACCGGTTCCAGCGGATATTTGTCACGCTGATGCAGTGGAGTTTGTGGACACACCATGCTTGAAGAGTTCAGTTTTGGTTTCCCGATTCTCTCCTATCTGATCTTCCTTCCGTTGGTTGGGGCAGCCCTCCTCTGGTTGATCGAAGATGAGGATCTCGTCAAAACAACTGCCTTGGGCATCACCCTGGTGGAGCTGGCACTGGCGAGCCTAGTCTTGTTGCGCTTCGTGCCGGACTCCGCGGCCATGCAATTCGCCGAACATGCCCGATGGATGCCTGCGCTCGGCATCGGGTATCACCTGGCGGTCGACGGTATCAGTGTGCTCTTTGTCGGCCTGACGGCCTTCCTGACCGTGCTGGTCGTGATCTATTCCTGGGATACGGTGCGCAACCAGGTCCGGCTTTACTTCATGGCACTCCTTGCGCTGGAAACCACGACGATCGGCATCTTTGTCTCCATCGACTTGATTCTATTCTTTGTCTTCTGGGAGCTCATGCTCATCCCCAGTTATTTCTTGATCAAATTGTGGGGTGGCGGACCGGACCGCCACTATGCCGCGCTCAAATATGTGCTCTACACGCTCCTCGGAAGCGTCTTTATGCTGGTAGGTATCGCGCTGCTCGATATCAATTATCACCAGTGGGCCGTGACCCATCACCTTGACGAAGTCTATTCATTCGATTTACTGCAATTACTGTCTGTGCCAATTCCACTCTCACAGCAGATTTTGATTTTCTGGCTCATGTTCATGGGATTCGCCTTCAAAGCGCCGGTGTTCCCGTTTCACACCTGGCTTCCCGATGCCCTGGTTGAAGGCCCCATCGGTATGGCCGTCATGCTGGCAGGCATGAAATTGGGCACCTATGGATTCCTTCGCTTTACCTTCCCGTTGGTTCCAGATGCCTCCAAAAGCGAAGGCGTGGTCGCCATCGTGATGGTGCTGGCCCTCACGGCAATTCTCTATGGCGCGGTCGTGGCGCTCGTCCAATCGGACTTTAAGCGTCTCCTCGCGTTCAGCAGCATCAGTCACCTAGGCTTTCGTCGTGGTGGGGCTCTTTGCCCTGAATTTTCAAGGCTTGCAGGGCAGCCTATTGACCATGATCAACCTGGGATTCAGCACCGCCGGTTTGTTTTTCATGGCGGGATTCTTGTCGACCAGGCAGCAAAGTTCTCACTTGTCCGCCTTCGGAGGGTTTGCGAAACAAGTCCCGCTTTTAGCCACCTTTCTCCTCTTGATCGGCATGGCCTCCATCGGACTACCTGGCACGAACGGATTCGTCGGAGAATTCCTGATCCTCCTTGGCGCCTTCAAAGCCAAATGGTGGTATGGCGCGGTAGCCGTTCTCGGCGTGATCTTTGGAGCAGCCTATTTTCTCTGGTACTACGAACGCGCGATGCTCGGTCCCCTGACCAAGAACGTGTCGGCAGCCATCAAAGATTTGCACATTGCGGGAGATCACCATTGCGCTGTCGCTATCGATCATGATCTTGTGGATCGGGCTGTACCCGTCCCCCTTCCTGCGCATGATGAACGGATCGATTCAGGCCCTCGTCGATCGGCTGGATCGTGCGAAAGTGGCTTCCGTAGACAACATCGTCCACGTGCCTCCGAAATAATAAGAAACCATGGCTGAATACACACTGCTCATCATTCTGTTTGCGCCGTTTGTCGGGGCGTTGGCGCTTGATTTTTGTGTCTAACCGTCAACTTTCACTTGGTGCGAGGCATTGCTGCCGGTTCCGCCTTTGTATCCCTCATCGCATCGATGTATCTCTTTTACGCGTACGATCCGCTAAAAGGCGGCTTTCAGTTTATCCAGCGAATCGAATGGTCGCGCCAGTTGGGAATTTCGCTCCATCTGGGCGTGGACGGAATCGGCACTCCACTGGTGTTGGCCTCGTCCATTTTGCTCTTCGCCGGCATATTCGTGTCGTGGCACATCAAAGATCGGGTGAAGGAGTTTTATATCTGGATCTTGATTCTGGCCGCCGCCACGATCGGCGTCTTCATGTCGCTGGATCTTTTCTTCCTCTATTTCTTTTACGAAATGTCGGTCATCCCCATGTATCTCCTCCTGGGCATGTGGGGCAGCCACACCAAGAAGTATCTCGAAATGACGGACCCCGCAGGGCTGAAGCAGCGAGACTCGGTAGGCTTCATCTTCAATTTCGGCGCGAATAGCAAAGAATATGCGGCCATGAAGCTTGTCCTGTTTCTCTCAGCTTTTGCGGTCGCAGCGTTGATGGGCATTCTCTCGATCTACAAATTCTCGGGGCTCAACACCTTCGACATTTTGATCCTGCGGGAACAGGCTCATTTCTCCGGTCCTCTCGCGACAATTATCTGGTTGCTGATCTTCTTCGGGTTTGCGTCGATCGCCCCGATCTGGCCTTTGCATTCCTGGTCTCCGGTCGGCCATGCGGCCGCACCGGCGGCGACCAGCATGTTACATGCCGGCGTGTTGATGAAGTTAGGACATTTCTCGATCATTCGAGTGGCATTCGAAATTCTGCCCAGAAACCACGCGTGAACTCATGCCGATCGCGGCCGTCCTCTGCATCTTCAGCATCATCTATGGGGGACTGGTCGCGTACTATGCGAAAGACACCAAATATGTGATCGGGTATTCCAGTTCCAGCCACATGGGCTATGTGTTCCTCGGCATGGCTGCGCTCGATTACATCAGCCTCAGCGGAGCCGTCATTTACATGTTCGCTCACGCCATGGCCACCGGGATGTTGTTTGCGATGGCAGGGTGGGTGTATGACCAAACGCATACCCGCGACATTCCTTCGCTGGGAGGCTTATCCAACCGGATGCCCTTCATCTCCGCCGCGTTTGTCATCGGCTGCATGGCCTCCATCGGCATGCCCGGCACCGTGAACTTTATTGCCGAAGTCATGATTATTGTGGGCAGCTGGAACAAATATCCCTTCCAAGTCGTCGTCGCCGTCTTAGGTATCGTGCTGACGATGGCCTACCTCTTCAAAATGATGCGCGGGCTGTTTTATGGATCGATGGCGGAGAAATACAGCCACTCGCACGATGCCGTGACCGTCATCGATCGCATGCCCCTTCTGATCATGATCACCGTCAGCATCAGCTTCGGAATTTTCCCTGGACATCTGTACTCGGTCGTCCGATCAGGGGTTGATCCGCTGATCGCCCGCATTACCAAGGTCGTCCCCATCGCAGAACATCCCATGAATAGTCCACGCGCAGTATCATCCATTGGACCCTTGTCCATGCCCAGTGAGCCCATTGCGAAGGTGATCCCCGCAATGACCTTTTCCTTGACTCTCTCAGCCAGCGACCTCTTGCTCCTGCTTCCAGAGCTGTTTCTCACTGCATGGCTCTGCGTGATCCTGATCGCTGATTTTTCCTTTAAACGAATCGTGCAAGAGCAGCTGGCCTACCTCACTATTCTGGGACTTCTCATCACCCTGGCATGCCTGGCATGGTTTGACGTCACCGGCATGACCGGCACCCTGTTCGGCAAAATGTTCGTCCTCGATCGTTTGGCCATCTTCTTCAAGGTGCTCGTTCTGTTGGCGACGATCTTGGTAATCCTGCTGTCGATCGACTATGTGCATCGATTTGCCTTCTTTCGTGGCGAATACTATTTCCTCGTCGCCATGTCAGCCCTGGGCATGATGTTCATGGCCTCCGCGAACGACCTTTTGTCTCTCTTTGTCACACTGGAATTTGCGACCTTTGGCTTTTATGTGCTCGTGTCCTACCTACGAAACGATATGGCTTCCAACGAAGCAGGGCTTAAATTCTTTATTCTGGGCGTCTTTGCGGCAGGACTGCTGGCCTATGGCATCAGCCTGGTTTTTGGTGAAACGGGCAAGCTTGTCTTTTCTGAGCTGAGCGGAGCGGCTCCCACTACTGGGCTCGTCATCGGGTTCCTTCTCATTTTTGCAGCCCTAGGGTTCAAAATCGGCGCCGTACCGTTTCATTCTTGGATTCCCGATACCTATCAGGGCGCCCCAACCCCGGTGACCGCCTTTTTGTCGATCGCCCCCAAAGTGGCCGCCTTCGCGCTTCTCTTGCGCTTGTTTTTGGTTGCATTGGCCACCTTCAAACCAGCTTGGACCCTGCTGATCGTCGCGGCGTCCATTCTGTCCATGACGTACGGCAATATCGTAGCCATCAGCCAGCGGAACATTAAGCGGCTCTTGGCCTATTCGGGTATTGCGCAAGTCGGCAATGTGCTGATCGGCTTAGCCGCCGGAACCAAAATGGGGGCCGACTCCATTTTGTTCTATCTATTGACCTATCTCTTTGCGAACCTTGGCGCATTTGCGGTGATTATGGCCATCAGCAATGCGGTGGGCAGCGACGAAATCGAGGATTACCGCGGACTCAACCGGCGCTCGCCGTTTCTGGCTTTTGCCATGCTGCTGTTCCTGTTATCGTTGGCGGGAGTGCCTCCGCTCGCCGGATTCATCGGGAAGCTCTATATTTTCGTCGCCGCCATCAATGAAGGGCTCTACACACTGATCACGGTCGGGCTCATCAACATCGTTATTTCGATGTACTATTATTTGATCGTCGTCAAAAAAATGTACATCAACGAGCCGCTCGACTCATCTCCCATCAAAACCACCGGTCCCCTGCGAGCAGTAATCTATGTAGGACTCGCCGGGACGCTCGTGATCGGTATCTACCCACAACCGTTCCTCGATTGGGCCGTGGCTGCCACGCTCATGTTCTCTAATTTTGTTGTCCCTTCGGCTTCGGCCCCTGCTCCCGTCCTGCCGTTCGGGGGATAGAAGCGGCTCCGTCTCGCTGCGCGGTTCATTCAAATTCCTTCGCATATCGATACCCTCTGCTAGAATAGTTTGCAGTCGCCCGCGCGCCACGCTACAGTTTAGGAACGCCTGCGATCCTCATTAACTCTGCCCGACTCTCGCATGGGTATGAACGAAACGAACAGTCAGCCGGCCTCCGACGCCGTTGGAAAATCATCGCTTCCGCTCTCACCGAAAGGCGAGCGCATCCTGGCGCGCATGCCGTTCCTCGTTCCTTTGGTACACACCTTTCAAAACCGATCGATCGAACACCGCGTGCTAGCGGGTTTTGGGCTCGTATTTGCCGGCATTCTGGTGATTTCCGCCATCTCATACCGCAATATGACCATCCTCATTCGAAACGGCCAGCAGGATCAACGGAGTCATGAGTTCATTCAATTTCTGGCCGCCACCAGTGAAAGCATGGACGAGGCTGAAAGCGGTCATCGACGCTTCTTGGTGACCGGCGACAATGGATACCTGGCTGCTTACAACACTCTTCGCGCGCGAGCGCCCGAATATATCAGCTATCTGCAGAACCTCACCGAGGTCGGTAGCACGCAACGAAAACGAGTACATGAGCTCGAAACGCTCATCACACAACAACTTCAAAAGGAACGTGCGGCCATCGAACGGCGAAACGAAACGGGATTCGAATCGGTACGAGCGATGGCCTTGGCCGGAGTCGCCAAGACTGAACTCGATGCCGCGCGACATCTGGAAATACAAATGGAACAGGATGAAACAAAAGCCCTTGCGCAACGCGTTGTCGAATCCACCACGACAACCCGCTCCAGCATTATCCTGCTGACTATTGGCGCGCTGTTACTGTTCGTCTTGCTGGCCGCTGTCTACTACTTAATCCGCCATGACGTGAACGAACGGCGGCGAGTTGCCGACGAACTCCACCGGCGCGGCGAACTTCTGGAAGCCGCCAACAAAGAATTGGAAGCCTTCAGTTACTCCGTGTCACATGATCTGCGCGCCCCGCTACGCCATATTGACGGCTATGCCTCGCTTTTGGCCAATGCTGCAACCGTTTCATTGGACGATAAAGCCAAACGTTACCTGCAGACGATTTCGGAATCAGCGACCCGGATGGGACAACTGATCGACGATCTGTTGGTCTTTTCCCGCATGGGCCGACAGGAAATGTTGCATGGAACGGTGAATCTCAACCAATTGATGGCGTCGGTGCTGCATGATCTCCGACATGACTTGCAAGATCGGGCGATCTCATGGACAATCGCTCAGCTCCCTGAGGTTACGGGAGACGCAGCAATGTTACGGCAGGTCTTTGCCAATCTTGTCAGCAACGCGATCAAGTTCACCGGCACCCGACCTCAGGCCAACATTGAGATCGGCAGTCGACAGGGTAGTCAGGAAGAAGCAGTGGTGTTTGTACGCGATAACGGGGTAGGATTTGATATGCAGATATGCCAATAAGCTATTCGGCGTCTTCCAGCGACTCCATCGAGCAGATGAATTCGAAGGCACCGGCATTGGCCTCGCCAATGTCCGTCGGATTATTCACCGCCACGGCGGAAAAACCTGGGCAGAGGGCGCACTGGGCGAAGGCGCCACATTTTTCGTCAGTCTCCCTATAACGAGGCCGACGGCATGACCTCCTCCAAACCTATTCTTCTGGCGGAAGACAATCCCCGGGATGCCGAACTGGCTCTGGCGGCCATGGAAGAGCATCATCTCGCCGATAAGGTCATTCTCTGTCACGACGGCGCCGAAGTGCTTGATTATCTCTATTGCCGCGGGCACTTTAAGACCCGCCTCCAAGGAAACCCGGCTGTCGTCCTTCTCGATTTGAAGATGCCGAAGGTCGATGGACTCGAAGTCCTGCGCACCATCAAGGGTGATGCCGCCTTAAAACCTATCCCGGTCGTCATGCTGACATCGTCGCGCGAAGAGCGAGATCTCGTTGAGAGTTATGCCCTCGGAGCCAATGCCTATGTGGTGAAACCAGTAGAGTTTCATCAGTTTCTCAAGGCCGTCAAAGAGCTTGGTGTGTTCTGGGGAATGATCAACGAACCACCTCCTGAAGGAGCAAGCCGTTCAGGCGGCCGAGCCACGTAGCCGCCTTCTTCAGGCATTTTCATTCCGATAGACCTCATGACTGAGCCTCTGCGATTCATCCATCTCGAAAGTAATGCCGCGGACGCGGAGCTGATCTCTACGACCTTGCGAGATGCCGGCATCCCCTGTCAATCGAAGCGCGTGCAAACTCGCGAGGAGTTTCTCGCCGCCCTCCGGCAAGACGGAAACAGCTTCATTCTTGCCGACACCTCAGTCTCGGGATTTGACGGATCCGCCGCGCTCGCCCTGACCCGCACACTGCACCCTGACATGCCGTTCCTGTTCGTCTCGAACCAGCAGGGCGAGGACTACGCCATCGATCTGATGCAACAAGGGGCCACCGACTATATATCCAAGCAACGCCTTGGGCCGTCTGGTGCCGTCCATCAAACGAACACTGCGTGATCTCGACGAAAGACTTGAGCGCAGGCGGGCAGAAGATGCCCTGCGCATGAGCGAAAAACAATTTCGGCAGGCTCAGAAAATGGAGGCCGTCGGCCGCCTCGCCGGAGGCCTGGCCCATGATTTCAACAATCTGCTGACGGTCATCATGGGCCACAGCCACGCCCTTCTTGGGAACTTGCCTCGAGCAATCCGACCCGCGCCAAAATCGAAGAGATGCAGAAAGCCGGGCAGACGAGCCGCGACCTTGACTCGGCAACTCATGGCCTTCAGTCGGAAGCAAATCTTGGAACCGAAAGTCTTCCCGTTGAATACGGTCATGAACAATATAGAAAGTATGCTTCGGCGTCTCATCGGCGAAGACATTCAATTGGTCATTCGTCCTGATCCACACGACGGCCACGTAAAGGCCGATGCCGGTCAACTCGAGCAAGTCATCATGAACCTGGTCGTCAATGCCCGTGATGCCATGCCTAACGGCGGATTGTTGGCGATCGAAACATCCCAAGACCGAACTCACGCGCACGCCGATGCACCACCTTCAGCCGCTGCCGCTGGGACAAGTATGTCAAACTGACCGTCACCGACACCGGATGCGGAATGGATGCAGACGTCCTGTCGCACTTGTTCGAACCGTTTTTTACCACCAAGGAAGAGCATAAGGGCACCGGTCTTGGGCTGTCGACCGTCTTCGGAATCGTCACGAGCTGCGGAGGCGGTATCGATGTGTGGAGTCAGGTCGGACACGGCACCACCTTCGATCTCTACTTTCCGCGCGCCAATCCTCAAGCCATGACGGTGAATACTGCGGAATCATCAGAGACTGTCCGACAGGGATCGGAAACGATTCTCCTCGTCGAGGACGATAACAGTGTCCGTGAACTTGTCCGTAGTGAGCTGGCTAAAATTGGCTATCAGGTCCTCGAAGCCAGGAACGGGGTCGAAGCCTGTCTCACCGCCACTCAACACACCTGCACGTGGACCTTCTACTGACCGACGTGGTTATGCCTGGGATGAACGGCCGCGAGCTGGCGCAACATCTTTCCGTCATCAAACCCAATTTGCGGGTACTCTTTATGTCCGGCTATCTGGACGATCTTCTCCGTCAATAGAGGAATGGATCCGCATCGAACCACATTTCTACAGAAGCCGTTCTCGCCTGACCTTTTGCTGCGCACCGTGCGCGCATTGCTCGATTCATCTTCGTCGGGAATCGGACTTTCTCGGCAAGCGTCATTGGCATCCGGTTCCGTCCCACGATCCGCGCAAGCCTCGTAAGGCGCAGGCCTTTCCAACAGTATATTCGCGCCTGAATTGACCCCCGCATGGCATCGTTTTTATACTGGAGGGCCCACACAGTGTCTGGTGCATCTCCCATGTCGCATTGAGAAGGGATCGTCTGCTGATGCTCGGCAACCGTTTACCATCATCACGACTCACGCAGCGCCTCATAGGCCTCTGCGCTTGCCTGACTATTCTGGGTATCATCGGATACCATCAGATAAGTTCGGCGGCTGTGAGCGACATATCCTGGGAGCGACTGACTTCAGGGATGCAGGTAGCGTTGTGGAATCCAGCGACTAGATGTCCGCAGGTCCCGGCCATGCTCATTCTTCAAGTTGACCCGGAACGCTTCCGATTCTCGGTTTACCACTTTCGCGATGAACGACTGCGCATCCCCCCCTCCATTCACGACTGGCAGCAACGCACCGATGCCTACGTGGTCTTCAATGCGGGACTGTTTCGCGAGGACTATTCCTACTTGGGGTTGCTCCTCAAAGAAGGACGTTCACTCGGCGGCAAGAAGCATCATTCATGGCAAGGGTTGTTCGCAGCAGAACCAACTGACGATAAGCTCCGGAAAGCCCGGGTATTGGATCTCGCTTTTGAGGGATTCACGGAAGAATCTCCAAGCTATCGGGAAGCCGCGCAGTCACTGATGTTGCTCGACCGGTCAGGCAAGCTCCGCGTACGGGACAGTGGAAAACGTGCCTATCAAACGGTCGTCGCAGAAGATAACACCGGCTCCATTCTCGTGATTAAGACACTTGATATAGTCTCACTCCACGACCTCGCCGATTGCCTGCATCGGCACATGCCCTCGATTCAGCAGGCCATGGCCATGGACGGCGGCTCCTCCTCTGATGTCGTCGCAAGTCCTGACCTGCTCCATGCCTCACTGGACAGCACGGCCCAGGCCCAGTGGCGTCGTGTCCTGGAAGGCGACACGGGCGTACACATCGGCCTTCCTGCCGTCATCGGCATCAGCCCCCGAATCGGAATGCGAAACATATCGTCCCCGTCCACTTCGAGGTCAACCCGCACCCGATGAGGGCTCCGGACCTACCGAGCAGGGGCGACAGGAAACCCGGCTTCTGTCCAGGCATTCATGCTTCCCACGACATTGTACACATGCGTATAGCCAAGATCGGCCAGCGCCTCTGCAGCAATGTTGCTGCGGTGCCCGGACTGGCAATACACGACGATATGGTCATCCAATTTCGCGCCAAGCTCTCGATGCCGCGCCTTCAGCTCACGAAAATCGATATTCATGTCGGTGCCGGGAATCATGCCGGACTCATGTTCTTCCGGAGACCGCACATCTACAAGCACAAAGCCTTTAGCACTCGTCGACGGCGCCTTGACCAAACCGGCCCGTAACTGTTGCACGCTCAACACATAGGAATGGTGCGCGAAGGTTTCCTGGGCCCCCACCATAAGCAGCCCGCACAGGATTGCGCCGCATGCAGCAACCGTCAGGTATCTCATATCACCTCCTTGACTACAAAACAGGACGATTCACGACGGACACTCTATGATAGGAGCCCTATGAAAAGGTGGTCAAGAGGCAGTTTCCTCGCCCTATTGCTAGCCGTAGAAGGCTGTGGGGAAGGAGCGATTCTGGTGAAAGATTTCGAAAACGGGGGCGTAGTGGTCTACCCCTATCGAGCCGAGCAGGGCAACCTGCTCTCGTCGTTCAGAAAGGAAGCGACACACCTCATGGAAGAAAAATGCCCAGGGGGGTACACGACTGTTCGTGAAGGGGAAACGAAAGGTCGTTTACGTCAGGCCAGTCCTATCGCAGGATCGAGCGACGTAGTGGAAGAGCGGCGCTGGGGGATTCACTTTCAGTGCAAGTAGGAGTTCCCTCGGGATCGGAGTCGCACAGCTCATCCACCGCCTGTCGATGAGCGTGAATCCGCCGGCCTGTATACATGGCGGCCATAGTCATCTGTTGCCCTTCATGAGATCATCTATGGTTAGGAGGCTTCGGACGCGCACCTGCTCCTGCTCGATACGCGCTCGGCCATCCTGCTCCTTGCGATCGACGATCACCAGCACATCTCGTACTTGCAGGCCGGCCTCGCGCGCCGCCACGATGGCCTTCAGGACTGAACCGCCGCTGGTGAGGACGTCATCCACAATCAATGCGCGATCTCCAGCCTTGACGACTCCCTCGACGAGTCGGCCCAGACCATGATCTTTTGCCAACTTCCGCACAAAAAATGTTCGCCACTCGCGACGGGGAGCGGTCGAATAAGCAAAGTCAGAGATGCTGGTCGCAATGGAGATAGCTCCGATCTCCAGACCCCCAAGACAATCGACGTCAAGATCCTTGGTCTCTTCATAGGCCAATTGCGCGACCAGGCGGCGAGCATGCGGAAACGCCATCAAGGTTCGGCAATCGACGTAAAACGGACTGGTCAGTCCCGAGGCAAGTTTGAACCCACTCTGGGGGTCCCACTTGAACGATTGGGTCTTGTGAAACGCACCGATCAGGTCGTCTGGCAACATGATGCGACTTGGCTCCGGTGGAGGCCTGACTCCTCCAAACCACCGCGGCTTGGAGGGTGCCCCGCAATGGGGGCTGATTCTACACGGGTCACCGTTCAGATGAAATCCGTCATTCACGCATGCTCCGCTGGACTCACCTGCGTCCCGCGATGGCTTTCGCCAGGCTCACAAACACCGGCAGCATCACTGCCCACAGCCCCATCCAGAACCACGCGGGCCGCGATGATGCAGCGCTTCATCCTCCCAGCACATCCTGGCGCCATCCGGATTTGGCGAACAACAGATGGGCTGTCGAAATAGACCGCTCCAAGAACCCACCTTCACAGTAGGACAGGTAGAAATCCCAGAGCCGGAGAAATTCAGGACGAATTCCAAGTTGCTTCACGTGCGCCAGATTGCGCCGGATGTTGTCGCGCCACCTCCGCAAGGTGGGCGGATAGTGGGCGCCGATGTCCTGAAGATGCAACAGACTCAAATCCGAGGCCTTCGCCATGGCTTGACACAAAATGTTCACCGAGGGGATGCAACTGCCGGGGAAAATGTAGCGCTGAATAAAATCGACCGACCGTTTCGCCCGTTCGTAATACCGCTCGTCGATGGTGATCGCTTGGACCAGCATCAGTCCGTCAGGCTTGAGTAATCGACTGCAGATCTCGAAGAAGACCATGTAATATTCATGCCCGACGGCCTCGATCATCTCGACCGACACCAATTTGTCGAACTTCGTGCCGAGCGCGGGCAAGTCTCGATAGTCCGTAAGCAGCACTCGCACGCGATCAGACAGGCCGGCCTCACCAACCCGACTCACAGCCATATCATACTGGGCGCGGGAAATCGTCGTCGTGGTCACATGACAGCCGTAGGTCGCAGCGGCATGGCAGGCCAAGCCGCCCCACCCGGATCCAATTTCCAGGAGGTGATCACCCTTTGAAAGGCGGAGCTTGCGGCAGATCAAGTCTATCTTGGAGCGCGATGCCTCCTCCAATGTGCTATCGGGCCGCTGGAAATAGGCACAGGAGTACATCATGGTCGGATCCAGCATCAGAGAAAAGAACTCGTTGCTGAGATCATAATGGGCGGCGATGTTCTGGCGGCTCCCTGTTTTGGTATTCCGGTGCAGCCGGTGAGCGGCTTTGAGCAGGGGAGCGGAAAGGCGCGCGAGGCCCCGCTCCATGCCGTCGACCAGGTGGCGGTTCAAGACAAACAACCGGATGAGTCCCGTGAGATCATCACATTGCCAAGCACCACGGGCATAACTCTCCCCCGCTCCGACCGTCCCGCTCCATATGATGTCCAGATAACAGCCTGAATCACGGATGGTAATCGTGGGCCGGAGTGCGGACGGTGACGCGGGGTCACCGAAAGCCGTATTCCTCTCACCTTCAATCACCGTCATGGTTCCATGAGTGATCCGGCGCAGCCGAGCGAACACCAGACGCCGGGCGATCGCGACCAGCACTCCTTGAGACACCTCGGAAGTCCCGGCATTTAATGGACTCTGGTCCAGCCTGGGAGAGCATACGATCGGCACGAGGTCATTCATCCGGATGTCCTCCTTGCATCAACGGAGTGACTGGCGTTCTAGGATGGGGAATAACCGGACAGCGCTTGAGCCACAAGCGCAACGCTTGCCAATGAATAGCTCCGATGACCCGCATGGTCATCAGCGGATACCGCACCAGGACGCGTGCGAGTGAGGCCCCGGTGATCTCCTCCCGGCGCATGACCATCGTGGCATCGAAGAAGCGTTCCCCTCCACGCAGGTTCTCCATATGCACCTCTAACTTGCCGCCAGGGGTGCTGAACCGCCAATCGTAATCCACGTTCATGTCCATGAACGGTGAGACATGGAACTGCTTGCCGAATCGATAGCGGTAGCGGCGGCCGATGCCCTCGTCCAGCGACTTCCCCAAGACATAACTGTGTTGTTCACCCCAGGGCGTATTCGTGACTTCGGCCACGATGGTTTCAACCAGGCTGTCGGTAGAGTCGAAACAGAAATAGAAGCTGACCGGATTGAAGCCATACCCGAAGTAACGCAAATGCGTCAGCAGGCGGATCGGACCGGGCGGGCGGTGACCGGTCTTCGCCTCGACAAGGTCGCGCACGTTGTGGTCCAGCGGGATCTGCGGATCTCCCAGGTGGTCGTTCTGGCTGAACCAGGCCACATTGGGTCTCCGGGCGGACCAGAGCCACCGCTTGCGGAACAGGACCGGTAATTCGGCCAGATCCAGGTACATCATGAAGATCGAATACTGGAACGCATGATGGACCGGGGCGCTGCGGCGGTGTCTCACTGTCCCCTTGTAGACGCAGCTCTTCATGCCCTACGCCCTCCTTAGCTGGCGGCAGGCCGCCATGGCGCTCTTGACGCCGTCTTCGTGAAACCCAAACCCCCAATAGGCCCCGCAGTAATAGGTACGGCTACTCCCGTTGATCTCCCGATGCCGCTGCTGCGCGGCAATCGCCTCAGGGGTGTAGAGAGGATGGTGATAGGTCATGCGTTTGAGGATGGTCGCGGGATTGATCGCCTCCGTATGGTTTAGCGTGACGCAAAATTGGCAGGGCGCTGCGAATCCCTGAAGCTGATTCATGTGATAGGTCACCAAGGCGCGCTCCGGCTGCGTCGGCAACAGGTGATAGTTCCAGGCGGCCCACGCGAGTCGACGCGTCGGCAGGAGCGATCGATCCGTGTGCAGGACTGCCTCGTTCGGTTGATACCGGATGACGCCCAGAATCTCCTTCTCCAAGGGGGACGGATCCGCTAGCAACGCCAGCGCCTGGTCGCTATGGCAGGCCAGGACCACGCCGTCGAAACGTTCCGTCTGATAGGCTCCGCGCCGGTCGCGCCCCCGTACTTCAACCCAATCCGGGTAGCGGCTGATCGATTCCACCGGCGATTGGAGGCGGATGCGATCACGGAAGGGACGCACCAGCGGTTCAACATAGCGTTGCGATCCACCGGTGACGACGCGCCAGGTTGGCCGCGCATCGACCGACAACATGCCGTGGTTCTTAAAAAATTGAACGAGATACCGCGCCGGAAACTCCCACATGGTAGCGTGACCGGCCGACCAGATCGCCCCTCCCATGGGAACGATATAGTTCCTGATAAAGGGTTGGGAGTAGCGGTTCTGCTCCAAATAGGTTCCCAGAGAGGGACCGGGACCAGACTCATCCAAGAGTTCGAGTGAGTCCCGGTTGAAACGGAGAATGTCGCGGATCATGCGATAGAATGACGGCCGCAGCAGATTCCTCCGCTGGCGAACAGGCTGTTCAGCGAGGTGCCGTTGTACTCCAGCCCAGTCTGTTCGCACCGGACGCTGAAACTCATGTCGCTGGGCTGCGAGGCAACTCCCAGGCGATCAAGCAGGGCCATGAAGTTCGGATAGGTCCAGTCGTTGAACACGATGAAGCCGGTATCGATCGCATAGGACTTTCCTCCCTGTTCCACTTCGACCGTGTTGGTATGGCCGCCGATGTGTGCGCCGGCCTCGTAGACGGTGAGGTCGTGATCCGGATGCAGCAGGTGAGCCGCCGTCATGCCCGCAATGCCGGTTCCCACGATGGCCAGCTTCATGGTTGCCCCATCATCTTGGCGCACAGGCGGATGTATAACGGGCTCGGGAGCAAGGTCAGCAGTTTGAAGAGCAAGCTGAATCGCTTGGGGAAATGAATTTCCAGCTTCTTGGCTTCGATCCCGTCGACGATGCGTCTGGCGGCGGCGTCAGCTTCAATCCTGAAGGGCATTGGAAACTCATTCCGGTCGGTGAGTGGCGTACGCACAAACCCCGGGCACACCACGGAGACACTGATGCCGTCCGGCAACAGGTCGATTTGCATCGACTCGAACAGATTTTTGATCGCCGCCTTCGACGCGCCATAGGCTTCCGACCGCGGCAATCCGCGATAGGCCACCGTGCTGCTCATCCCCACTAGCTGCGGAGCCGGCGACTGCCGGAGTAACGGCAGCACGGCCTCAATGCCATACACCATGCTCAAAAAGTTGGTGTGTATCGTCCGTTCGAACACAGCGCTGTCGAATTTCCTGATCTCAACAAACTCGCAGGCACCGGCATTGAAGAATGCCATGTCCAGCCCGCCAATGCGCCGATGGATCTCGTCCGCCGCGCGCTGGTTGGCCTGCCGGTCGCTCGCATCGAACGGAAGCGTCATGACGCGATCGGGACCACATTCACGGACGAGTCCGGTCAGTGCTGGCTCGTGTCGCGCGGAAGCGATGACGATGGCTCCTCGGCGAACGAGTTCCACCGTGACCGCTCGACCGATGCCGGTCGAGGCGCCGGTCACCCACACCCGTCGCCCTGTGACGCTGATTCGACTCATCGTTTAGACTCGACCCTTGATGATTCGTGTGGCCATGCCGACGAGAGAAAGCTGCTCGTACAGCATTGCGCCGGCATCAAAATAGTCCCGGTGGTAGGAGAGACCTTGTCCCGAACCGAATATGTGTCGAACCGGGCACTGCGACCACCAACCCACCATTCAATCGGGGGTGTTTCAAGAACATAGTCCACATCAGTGCCGAACCATTGCCCTGCGTGATGTCCTCCTCAAACCTGAACGAACAGGCCCCGACATGCGCATAGAGATTCGCGAAGTATTGCTTGAGAGCAGGGAGCCCGACGATCCGACGAAAGCGGTCTTGAACTCGACGTCGCTGTACTGCTCACCCAACAGCCCGAGGGGCTGTGCATTCAACTGACCATAGGTGTGTTTGAATCGCTCAACAACCGGGTGCACCTTAGAACGCTCCTCTCCCTCTTGTACGCACGAACCAGGCGAATGGATTCTTTGACTTAGCGGATTGCCTGCCGGTGCATGAGCGCTTCCTTCAGCGACTCATTGAGGGGGTCTAGACACGAGTGATCTCGCAGAATAGGGCGCCAGATTAATTCCACCGTTGTGGCACCTTCCGGACTTTGGAAACATCGTAGCCTTCCTCAGCAATGACTTGAAGGAACCGCTGGTAATCAGCCTCGGACACCTGCGGGGTTCGCGCCATCAGCCAGACGTAGTCACGCTGGATCCTGCCAATGATGGTCTGCTTATAGGCCTCGCCCACGTAAAGAATCCGATAGTCAGCCTTGACCGGCCAGATGAATTGCATACCCCAGACGGCATTCGACTGCCTGTCGATGATATAGCCGGTCGGATGATAGGTCTTAGGCTCCCCCTCAAAGCCACCCGCGCGGAAACTAAAGGTCGTGGCCACGGTCCCGTCCCGGTCCAAGCGATAGGTCTCCATGGCGTTGTAGGCATCCGCCTCGATAAAGGTTGGAATATTGGCAATCACGTACCAGTCCCCCATGAACCGCTCCAAATCGACGGCCTTCGCGGTGTGAATCGGTGGAGGACTGCTGCAGGCTGCAAGCATGAGGAACAGAAGGGGCACACAGTATGATGGCCTCACAGAAGACATTGTTCCCTCACTGGAGCGTATAGCGAAGGGTATCGCCATTCTTCGTGGTGAATTGCAGCGCAACCCATCTGCCGTTCAAGGTGTACCAGAGATCGACGGCAAACTTGTCTGTAACGATTCGGCGGTGCGTGGTTCGCGTCGGAAGTCCCAGCACGGGGATCGTTTCTTCACCTACCAGGCGAGTAGACACCGGCTGCAGTTCGCCGGTCTGCGAATTCAGCAATCGCTCGCCGGTGAGCCATTCAGCGTTCCAGTAGGCAAAGGTCTGAGTGCAGCCCTCGCTGCTCCAATCGCCAGCCTGTGTCGTCACCTTCAACTGCCCGTTTCGGGAAATGCCGTTCACGAAGAAGGAGTCGCCGTTATCATCCGTCTCCGCGCGAATCTCGCGGAGGCATGCCCCCTGCCAGATTTCGACGTTGGTATGTCGGTACGTGTAGACGGTGATGGAGAGGAACCTGACCTTGAACTCCGCGTCGACCCGGACCTGGGTCCGCTCGCCTTCCGAAGACACATCAAAGCGCTGGCGGCCGATTTCATCCTTGCCGAGAAACACCTTGAAGTCGTAGGTCTGCGAGGTGTCGCTCCACGCCGGCTGCGACAGGCTCGCGAGCCCCAGCAGGAGCACAGGAATCATCATCGCCATATGGGATCGGCTCGTCACGAGTCCTCCGCTCCTCATCACGCCTGTCTCCCTGGAACAGAAGCCGGCGTACCCTGCTGAGGCGGACCGGGAATGAAGGCATTGGTCCTGGCGATATATCCTCGATACGCAGGTCGCCGCTCGACGATGGTCTGCTCCACCAAGGTCACGCCTGAGAATTTCAAAAGCATGTAGGTGAGCAGCAGTGGCCCCACCACTGTCCACCAGGCCCCGGCCGGAACAGCAAAGAGGTAGAAGCCCCACCAGATCAGGCACTCGCCGAAGTAGTTGGGATGACGGGTGTAGCGCCAGAGTCCGCGGTCCATCACCTTGCCGTGGTTCGCCGGATCGGCCTTGAATCGTGACAGCTGCCAGTCCCCGATGCCTTCGAAGATCATGCCGAGGGCCCACACTGTCACGGCCAGCACATCGAATACCCCCGCCTCAACGGGTACGGTGAGAGCCGGCCATAGAGGCATCGACACGATCCATGCCAGGACGGCCTGAAACCAGAAAATGATGCCGAGGCTCTTGAGTGCGAAATCGGGTTCATATTTCCGGCGGATCTCCCGATAGCGCCGGTCCTCAGGTTCGCCCCAGTTGCGGTGAATGATATGACCGGACAGGCGCAGGGCCCAGAGCAGGACCAGTGCGAGGATGAGCGTCGTCCGTCCACTATAGGTCCCCGCACCATTGGCATACACAATGGCAGTGGCAAGGAACATCATGGCCCATGTGCCATCCACGATACTCACGTCGCGCTTGAAGATGCTGACGAGCCAGACCAGCGTCGCCAGACTCACCATTGAAATCAGGCCCATGACATAGAGCCAGAAACTCATCACACCTTCCTTTCAAGCAGGGCTGGCATAGCCATCAAACCGCGTAGACAACGCGAGAAGTAGCGGCGTCAGCACCGCCCAGCCGATGGCCAGCGCCACCAGCCCCGCAGGCAGGTTGCCGAATTCCAGTGCCCCAAGGCTGAGGCCGCCATAATAGGCCACAGGGCCCCCGGCGGCTCCCAACAGGACCGCCATCACCCAGCGCCCCCTCATCCAACGCAACGACACATTCAGCAGGGTTGCGAAGAGTCCCCACAACGCCACGATCCAATAGGGGGCGACGTTCGGTAGCGCCATGCCCGAGGAGTACCGAAGCCAGCCCTGCCACACCAAGATGCTGTCGAATACGAGTCCTATGGCGAGGGCCAGTGCGACAAGCGTGAGTTCCGCCTGTGGTATGGAAGCGCGAAGCACATGGACGACGACCACCCCAATCGTCACCAGCGGGCCGATCCAGGGCTGGTGCGCCGCGGCGCCCCATACGCACGCGAACCAGCCGATCTGGAAAAGCAGGAAGTTGCTCACGATCAGAGGAGTACTCATCTTCATGACGCACCCCCTCTCGGTTTCTCGAACAGATAATGAGCGACCCACCAGCGTCGGCCCTCTTCGTAACCGAAGAGTTCAGCGCAGGCCATGAAAAAGAGACGCCAGCGCATCCACCAGACTTGCGCCTGGGCCGCGCCATAGACACGCGCGATGACGGGCCAGAGTGTCTCTCGACCGGCATCCATATTCGCCAGCCAGGCATTGGCCGTCTTCTCATAATGAGTGCCGTCCCACCGCCACCGGCCGATACAGGCGAGATGGTCCTGACATGCCAGCGGCAGACCATCGCCCGGCATCATCCCGCCCGTAAAAAAATACCGGCTCATCCAGTCGGCGGGGCCGCGGTCTTCGAACAGATACGAATTGGCGCGATGGACGAACACATGCATGAAGAACCGCCCGTCAGGTCTGAGCCATCGACGCACTCGCGCAAAGAGGTCGGGCCAATTCCGCATATGTTCGAACATTTCCACCGACACCACTCGATCGAATCGCTCCGGCTCGATCTCGAAGGTGTTCATGTCGCAGGTCACCACCCGGATCCGGTTCTGTAGACCGCGTTCTCGGGCCTGGGCTTCGATATAGGCGCGCTGCGAGCAGGAATTGGAGACCGCCGTGATACAGCTGTTGGGGTAATGCTCAGCCATCCACAATGTGAGGGAACCCCAGCCGCACCCGAGTTCCAGAATCGTCTGCCCGTCCATCAGGCCCGCATGCAGGGAAGATTCACGCAGACCGGCGGCTTCCGCCTGCGCTAAGGTTGCCGCGTCGGCAGGCCAGAACGCGCTGCTGTATTTCAGGTGAGGGCCGAGAACCTGCCCGAAGAACGCGACGGGAACCTCGTAATGCTGATCATTGGCCATCTCCGGAACCACTGCGATGGGGGCACGGCGCATCTGTTCGATAAAATGCGTTTCCTGCAACCTCGCCGTCCGAGCATCACCCGAACCGATCTCCCGGAGGCGGTCCTTGAGCAAGTGCCGAATCCCGCCTCTGATCGCCACGTCCGGACAGAGTCCATGTTCCGCCAGGGTCAATGCAAAATGGGTCAGATACTGCATGGTCTTGGTCTTTCCTTCTACCGAGAGCCAGGCTCCACAGGGTTGGCAGCCGTGAGACGTGGTCACATAAAGCGTTTCACCTGCTGAGCCAACGTGCCCGCGACTAGGTTCAAATCAAACGGCCAGGCGTAGCGGAGTTCGACGCCTGGATACTGCGGCCGTAGGTGTTCGAGGATTTCCGGTATCTCGACTTCCGAATGCGAGCCGCCCGGCGTAAACATGGTCGTGGTGACGGTAATGTGGGTCGCGCCTTTCCGGACGAGATGATCGACCGACTCTTCCAAGGTCGGGGCGCAAAACTCGTTGTAAGCCAGGGCGAAGAGCACGTCTCCCAGCTTCGCGCGCAATTGAGCGGCCACCGCTTCTAGCCCTGCCTGATAGGGATCCGTCTCCGGCGTCCTCGGCCACTGGCGAATCTTCGTATCCAGTTCCATCTCCTCGGCTGACGGCGGTTGCTTGGCGGCGCGCCGTTGAGCCTCCAGCCGTTTCAATTTCGTGACGACATCTTGAGGGCAGCCTTTGGGAATGCCCCCGTGACCAACCAGAATGACACCTCGTCGCACAGCTGCCATATCACTGATCCTCCCTATTCAGATTTACAGTTGTGTCCCGTTTCTCACAAACCTGTCACGTCCGAGTACTTTTGACCGTGGCCTGGAAGCCGGCCCTTTGAACGACAAGTGTGTGTCATGGCGCTCCTTTCTACACATGATTCCGAAGCATGAGCTCCTTCGGATGCGGGTTCAGATAGACCTGCTCGCGAATGTAGTCGACGTCAAAGATCTGTACATAGTGCTTGATCAAGGTCAGAGGAACGATCAAGGGCGTCAGCCCCCGGTGGTAATCCCCGATCACGCTCAAGAGTTCGGCTTTCCCTTGCGCATCGAGTCGGGTTTTGAAGTGCCCCAGGATGTGCAGAAGCACATTCACATGTTTACGCACCGTTGCCTTGACGGACAGCGCCTGCATGAAAAGCTCGCCATATCGAAGAGTCAGATCCTTGGGGCGATAGGCGTTCAGCTGCGCCACCAAGCGCCCGAGCAGGCGATAGTGCTGGGCGCTATGGGCGAGCACCAGATATTTGTGAGTGGTGTGGAACTGTACGAGTGCCTGCTTGGAAATCCCACGTTGAACCAGGTCTTGCCAACGACGGTAGCAGAACACCCGCTCGATAAAATTTTCCCGCAAGAGGGGATCGCATAGCCTCCCTTCCTCCTCGACTGGAATCAGCGGAAACCGCTCGCCATAGGCCCGCGCAAATAGTCCAATTCCCTTCCTGCCCGGCATGCCATGCTCATTGTATGTACGCACCCGTTCCAACCCACAACTCGGCGAGTCCTTTTTAAAGACAAACCCCGCAAGGTCCAGTCTTTCGAGCTCAGGAAGTCGAGCCGCCGTCATGGTCGTCAACGCCTGCGTATGGTCCTTCCCGCTCTTGATCGCAACCAGTCGAGGCTGTTGCGGATCGCCGACCAGTCGCATCGCTTCGCGAGGAGTGCCGAGGCCTGCCTCGACCTCCGGACAGACCGGGACCCATTCGACGTAGCGGCCCAACAGGTCGGTCAAAAACCCGTCTCGTTTGTGGCCCCCATCGAATCGAACTCCTTCGCCGAGAAGACAGCGACTGATACCGAGACGGAGCGGTGCGGACATCATATCGCCACCTGACGTTTTCCGAAGTCTAAGTATTCCTGGCGAGCTTGACGATGATCCACAATCGGGGCCGGATACTCCATGCCGATGCGACATCCGACACGGTCTTGTTCACCCTGTGGCATGAGATGTGGCGCATGAATCCATTTCACCGGCACGCTGGTGAGCTCCGGCACGTATCGTCGAATGTAATTCCCCTCGGCATCGAATTTCTCACTTTGCAACATGGGATTAAACATTCGATAGCCCTGCATCGCATCCGTTCCGGTCGAGGCGCACCATTGCCAGTTGCCGTTGTTGGCCGCCAGATCTCCGTCGACGAGCTGCCGCATGAAATATCTCTCGCCGCTTTGCCACTCGATGCGGAGATCCTTCACCAGAAACGAGGCGACGACCATCCGCACGCGGTTGTGCATCCAACCGGTCTGATTCAATTGGCGCATTCCCGCGTCCACGATCGGATAGCCCGTCCGTCCCTGACACCAGGCGGCAAATAACCGATCGCGTTCAGGCCCCGCGGCTCTCGCTGAGGGAAGCCCCGGTTTAATTTTGAATGGCCCTTCGGACACGCGAGGAAACGCCATGAGGACTTGCTGAAAAAACTCCCGCCAGACAAGCTCATCCATCCACATGAACACATCGGCGCGCGACACCGGACCGTCTTTCGACAGGGTGTTCAGCGCCGCGTGAATCGCCGTGCGCGTAGAAATAGTTCCGAAGCGCAAGTGCGGGGACAGTCTGGAGGTGCCGTCGATCGCCGGGAGATTCCTGCCACTGACATAGGTATGGATCGGTCCGCGCAGGAACCATCGGAGTCTGGCGCGCGCCGCCAGCTCACCGGGCTTGATCCACATTGGGACCGTCTCGTATCCCAGATCTTCCGCGGAAGGCCACGGCGATACCTCAGGAGCGAGCCTAGTTGGTTTCGCTGTTTTTACTGTCGGGGCGTCGAGTACGAGCGGCGTGGCGGCCCGCCACTTGACCCACCACCGATCACGGTAGGCGCTGTAGCGTTGGAAGGGTTCACCTGTGACTCCACGCACTTCATCGGCTTCGAACACGACGTGGTCCTTGAAGGTCTTCACCGCCCGGCCCTGTTGTGTGAGACAGCGCTGGATCGTGCGATCCCGCTCCAGGGCTGCCGGTTCATAATCACGATTCCAGTAGACCGCATCCACTCCAAAATCCGCCGCAGCCTGCATCACGGTGTCGATTGGCTGACCAATCCGCCACGCCAGGGTGAGGCCGAGACTTGCCAGTGACCTTCGCAACTCGTCCAGGCAACCCAGCATGAAGCCGACACAGGCGGATCCAAACACCTGCGATCGCAGCAACGGTTCGTCAAAGACAAACAAGGGCACGATCTCCCGACAGTCCTTGCACGCCGCCGATAGGGCAGGGTTATCACGAAGACGAAGATCACGACGAAACCACACCAACCCTTTCACGAGGGCACCTCTGGTGTGGAAGAAGCCCGCCGGTGAGCCGGAGGCACAGTATCGACAAACAAAGTCCACCGCCACGCCACGTAACAGAGAAACAGGAATGTCGCAGCCATAAAGCCCGTTCGCAGATAATGAAACCCAAACTGCAGTTGATTCATGAATTCACTCGTGAGGCCGAATCCTCCATAGACCATCGCCAATCCCCAGGCCCAGGGCCGCAGAAACACAAAGCCATACCCGATCAAAAAGTGAACCGCCGGGGAATGTAGTTTGACCGGATAGGCCAGAGGCCCGGAAATCGTGAGGCCGAACAGCTTGAGCGCATAGTTTGGGAAGAATTCGATAACGAGCATATCGACCAATCCCACCAGGATGAATAAGGCTCCGAACAGTTTGACATCACGTCCGCGGTCAGCTGTGTCCTGGTTCATTATTTCGGATCTCCTTCGAGCGAGGACTTATGCGGGGAGAAGGGCTTCCTCTTCATCGGCCCCAGACCCCTGGAAATGCCCGCCACCACGTGGTGGGATGTATTTTCCGCCACTGCGTCTGCTCCTGCCAGAGACGATCAGCCTCCGCTTTATTCAACCGCACGGCCATTGCAGCGCTGACGTCGGATTGCTGCCGGACACTCGTTTGAATCATCTCTTTTGCCATGCGCGCCAGCCCACCCGGCGGATCGACGAGGTCTTCCGTATGCCGGTAAGCGAGGTTCAAATACAATTGTTCAACAGCCATCCAGCTCTCGTCCTGGGACAGCTGTTCAAGATAGGCATCGATTGCCTGGTAGACATAGGTAAGATGGAGATAGGCTTCGGCCGACGGCATCTCCTGAATCGCTTGCTCGCACACCTCCAACGCCCGGCGATAGTCACCGGCCATCAGATAGATGTTCGTTTTGTCGACGTGAGACAGCTGTGAGGCCGTGGTTCCTTGGCCGTAAGCTTCCAGGGTCGAACTCACGGCCAAGATTCCGATCAATCCAAGCACAGCAATGATCGTTCTCATCGCTCACCTACCGGGAAGGACCGCCATGAGATCCCATCTGACCCTTGTAGAGGGATTGTCCGGCCACACGTGTGACGGAGATCTCGCGCAGCCCTCCCTCGCCCTTCACTCCCAACTTCACCACCGACCCAGGCGCGCCTCGTACCATCAACGCCACTTGCTCGTACGTTTTTCCGGTGACAGCCACGCTATCCACGGTGGTCACCTCATCGCCTGGCTTGAGTCCTGCCTGCTGCGCCGGCCCATCCGGCAAGACATGCGCGATATACAGCACCGCGGTATCGCCCACTCGTTCAGCGCCGACGTGGAGCGACACACCGATGACGCCATCGGGCATCGTGACTTCTGAGCCAGATGACGGCTGCATCTGCGCGCCCAGGCGTGGTTTGTTCGTCGGCCGCCCACACTTCAGCCGTCCGCGGAGGCGACTGAAGGAGGATGACACCCAATAGCCCCAACGCTACCCATGCCGTGATGTCGATGGTTTTATGCATGCTCTGTCTCCCTTCGTAAAATTAAAATTGACGTGCAACTCCCAATAACGTGAGCCCCCCGATCAGCACGATCGAATTGAGGTAAATCGACCGTTGATGCAATCGACTCCACGTCTGCCTGCAGCTGAGCATCGACGGCGCCACGCTGTTCCTGCTCCTTCAATCGATCTCTCATTGCATTGCTCTGTGGCGTCAGCGGAAACCGGCAGTAAGACTCAGCGGCCAAGATCACCAGCCAAATGCCCCCTGCGGCCAGCAGGGATGGATGAAGACCTTGGAAGGTCAAGAGGCCTATCAGGGACACCAGCCCCACAGCAGCCGTGGCCATGCCTAACCTATAATAGGCAGGGAATAGTTCCCGAACGACTTTCCCGAATGCCTCCCGTTCCAAATTCTTCGCAAGGATCGGCGCCACCACGAACGACAACAACACCACCTTCCCCAGCAGAATGGCGACGGCGGCCGCATGCAGATACTGCATCACCGGCGCAATGAGTAAACTCATGTCTAGGCCTCCTCGCTTATCCCTTTGCTACGATCGCCTGTAAGGCCGGCTCCAGCATCGGATAACGGAAGACGTACTCGCCCGCAAGCGCCTTGGCCGGATTGACCCGTTGACCCGTCGTCATCAACGTCCCCAATTCACCTAACGCCAGGCGTAATGCCAGACCCGGGAACAGGAAACCAAGATGGACGATGGAGGACTTTCCCAACAGTTTCACAGAATGCCTTCATCGTGACCGACTCTGGAGCCACCGCATTGACAGGACCTGAGACCGTTGGCGTTGTGAAAGCCCATTTGATCAACCCGATGAGATCCTCTCTGTGTATCCAGGACACCCACTGCGTGCCAGGCATGATCGGGCCCCCAGCGAACAAGCGAAACGGCAACATCATCTTGGGCAACGCTCCACCATCCTGTTCGAGCACCATGCCTGGTCTGAGCAGCACAACACGCGTCCCAGACTCACCGGCACGTAGCGCCTCTCCCTCCCATGCCGAGGACAGGTCGGCCAGAAACCCCTGCCCAAGTGGAGCACGTTCATCCAGGAGACGGTCGTCGCTCGCACCGTAAAAGCCGATGCCGGACGCGCTGATCAGCACAGGAAGGGCGGCGAGACCGCGCAGCCAACGCCGTCACAACGAGCGCTCGTGGCAGCAATACGGCTCGCGATCAGAACTCGCTTTCGTGCCTCCGTCCATCGTCCTTCAGCGATCGGCTCGCCGGCTAAATTCACCACGGCATCGGCGGACAGAAGCTCAGCTTGCCAGGGACCCACAGAACGCGCATCCCATTCCACGAACCTGACGGACGCCCGAGGATCGCGGTCGGCCTTTCTCGACAAGACAACCACTTCATGCCCCAGGCGAGCGAACTCGTCGACCAGAGGCACGACCGATAAACCCTGTCCCGCCGGTCACGACGATTTTCATCCGCGCATCCTCCCGTTTACGGACACCTGTCCGGTGACTACGCACCCTCTTCGTCAGACTGCTGGGACGATTTGTCTTTCGCTTGCGATGCCTCTGTTTCATCAGTACGCATCCTCCGAGCCACTACTGTCCACAATGTCCGCCACCCGCTGGCTGAACTTGCGCGCTTTGGTTCCGTAGAGCAAATTTGGGGGCGGGCTCTGGCGGTTCTTCAGAATGACCGCGTCGACCACCTCGCCACATATCGTGCAATGCCAGGCCGTAATGTCGATCTGGCCGGTATCATCGAGCAAATCCATATAGTGCTGCGCCAGCAACAACCCACCGCAGCGGGAGCAGGTGGCGTGGTCGGCATGCGGAGCCGCAGAAGAAGCCGTATCCGGTGTCCCACGTATTTCCATTGGAACCTCCGAGTGCGATAACTATCAACGAATCCACAACTGGAACGATTACCGAGCTCAATGTGACACAATCCGACAGGCACAAGTGCGCTACCGGACACGAGGCCTTCCTATTCTGGCCTGCCGCAACACGGCGCAGGCTGGTTGTCGGCCCGACAGCAAAGTGCCTCCGATACTGAGCGTGATGACTGCAATGCTAAAGACCAACATATAGATCATGGAAGTCTCCTCGTAAGTGTTCTGAAGAATCACATCGCTGGCTGCTGGTGCTCCTATCGCTCACCGAGGGGACGAGTCCCCCCAAGGGAAGGACCCATCCTCCTCATGGGAAGCGCCGTGCGGAGTAGCGGCGCCTCCACCACTGTCGTTCATCAGGCATCTTGCGCCCCTATATCCCGATCACTTCACTACTCCCAGCTTGTTGGACTTACTCTGGACCTGATCTTCTCCACCTCGAACGCACCGGAAGCCTGTCCCGTGCGTCTGTAAGGCGAACCCCCCTCGTCCGCGCGCAGTGGCTGTGATGTCCGATACGGGGCTGTGCCAGGACCCTCCACGAATCACGCGTACTACCCCCTTCTCCGGTCCCTGCGGGTTTTTCTCCGGTGCATTTGCGTAATAGTCCGGATCGTACCAATCCTGCACCCATTCGCGCGCATTGCCCGACATATCCTGAACGCCGTAGGGTGAGTTGCCGCCAGGCAAGGAGCCGACCGCATGAAAAGTCTTCTCACCGTCCCATTCCCGGTCGAAATTCGCCCTGATCTTGGACGGCTGATCTTCGCCCCATGGAAAATGCCGCCCATCTGTGCCGCGTGCCGCTTTTTCCCACTCCGCTTCCGTCGGCAGTCGCTTCTTGGCCCAGGCGCAATAGGCTTTTGCGTCATACCAGGTGACCTGCACGACAGGCAGCTGTTCAATCCCCTTGGCAGACACTAACTGGCCGGTGCCATAGGGGTTCGGTGGGCTTCGGTGGCCTGTCGTCGCAACAAACGTCATGTACCGTTCATTGGTCACTTCCACTCGATCGATGGCGAACGCATCGATGATCGACGGCTCGCTGCGGCCACTCGTCGGCTCGCCCCTTCGGATTCTGACTGCCCATCAGGAACGATCCGGCGGGAATGGTCACCATAGGAACCGGATCAAGTTCCTTGAAAGGCGGGCGACGCGAGAACGGATGATACTGAGACGGCACAGGCTGCCGTCATGAGTAGACCGATAGCCGTCTCCATTTGACTCTTGTCCTGCTCAGACCTGGTGTCATTTCTTCTGCTCCTTGCTCCCCTGGATTGCCTGGGCGGTATGGATGCTTAATTTTTCCTACCAGACGCTCCACCTTGGCCCTGTCTCCCCATTCGGCGGCCTCTTGCGCCTGGGGAACGAGGGTTCTGGCCTCATGCAGGTGTTGCTCGATTCTGCGCTTGCAGATCCGGCGACGCGACCGTGCCGCCCAGCGCCGCGCGATGGTAGACCTCCCAGGCATGGTCCACGCTGTGTTCCGCCTTATGCACCATCTCGAATTTTCTTCGGATGCGGGTGGCGACTGGCATCGATCGGACCGGCCTGGAGGAGCCCCGGAGTGAGCCACATCGTCAGACCACCTATCAGGGGATCATTGTTCTGAGTACGTCATGCCTCTGCCTCCGTCATATTGAACATTGAGTCGCCACCAGACACCCTGCGTATTCATCGGCCGCTTCATCGACTGTTCAATGAGAGGCCGCAGCTCCAACAACTCAATATTCTTAGGGTCCATGGCCAGCCCGCGGTTGACGGCCTGTTGGGCTTCGACAAATCGCTCCCGTCCCATTTCCACCAAGGCAGTGATGTAGCTGTCCCTGATGCGTTGTTCCAACTCAGGCGGCGCCGCTTGAGCGCAACGAAAGCCAAGCCCTACACCGTAACTGTTATTGAGCGGATGGTTCCAGAACCGGTGGGTCGATCGGACTCGTGCCTTCCGGCGCGATCCAGGAGCCGCCACGAATGACTCGCTTCTCGCCTACCGTCAAGCGGTCCACATAGGTGCCGGTGCCCCCCATCCACACTGGCTTGTCGGGACCGGTCGGATTCACCATGGTCTGGAGTCTCCCGTAATAGTGGGGATCATACCAATCGGCGACCCATTCGAAGACATTGCCCGCCATGTTGTACAGGCCATAGTAACTGGCCCCGTCCGGGTGCGAGTCCACCGGCAAGGTCGCATCGTGATGCCGGTTGTAATTGGCTTTTTCCGAATCGAAATCGTTGCCCCAGGGATAGAGGTTGCCGTGCGGACCACGAGCCGCTTTCTCCCATTCGGCCTCGGTCGGTAGCCGCTTCCCGCGAGATTCGCAATAGGCTTTGGCATCGTACCAGTTGATTCCGACGACCGGCTGCTGCGGCTTGTTCAAGACGGGGATCATCCCAATAGGCCGGGGCCGGATGACCGGTCTGCCTTAATGAATTCGCCATAGTCTTTATTCGCCACTTCGTATTTGTCGATGAGGAACGAATCCAAGAACACCATGTGAGCCGGCCCTTCGTCGTGGAACGCCTCGGCGGACCAGGGTTTCTTCATTCGTTTGTCGTAGGCCGTAAGCCGTCGGCCCGACTCCGCCGCTTCCGCCTTGTCCAGTCCCATGACTGACGGACCATGGCCGACATAGACCATGTCCGGTGGAATCAACTTGTCTTCCCCCTGGGCAGTCCCGGTCAGCATGGTAATTCCCACCATCAGCCCCGCACCGATCAAACCTTCAACTAGATTCGTATTCATTTCTGACCTCCTCCTCTGAGGGCTCCGGCAGGGAGGCGGGTACACCGCCCCCCTCCTCGCATGCGAGTTACTTCTTCGTGCTCTTCTTGATGAGCTCGCGGGTCGCCAGGTATTCCTTGTTGTTCGGATCGGCTCCCAGCGCCTTCTCGATGGAGGCCATCGCATCGGCATTCTTCTCGGCGCCCATGGCTACTAGGGCCTGAATGAAGGCATCGCGTCCCGCCTGCACGGATTCATCTGAGACGTCTGTGTGCCGATTTTGCGCAACGGAATCCTAAGCCGACCCCGTAGGAGTTATTCTCCGGCTGATTCCAGAACCGATGGCTGGTATGCAGTGAGGTTTCGGGAGCCAACCACGAGCCGCCGCGCAACACTCTCACCGGGCCTTGATTGGCAAAGTTGTAGCCCTTCTCGGCTCCGCGAGGGTTCAGTGCGTTGCTGGTTTTGTAGAACTTCGGGTCATACCAGTCTTCGACCCATTCAAAGACATTGCCCGCCATGTTGTAGAGGCCATATCCACTCACGCCTTCAGGATACGAATCGACCGGCGTGGTGTGACCGACATTTTGCCCATAGTTGGCCTTCTTAGGATCGAGGTGGTGACCCCATGGATAATGGTTGTCGCCGTCCGGACCCTTGGCCGCCTTCTCCCATTCCGCTTCGGTCGGCAGCCGTTTGCCGTCCCACTTGCAGAAAGCATTCGCATCCGTCCAGCTCACCCCGACCACCGGCTGATTGGCCTTGCTCAGGCGTGGATCGTCCCAGTAGGCAGGTGCGGGATGACCGGTGGCCTTCATGAATTCCTTGTATCGCGCATTGGAGGCTTCAAACTTGTCGATCATGTAGGCATCGAGCACGACTTGATGCTTGACCTCATCTGAATGTTCGTTGCTCCCCATAGAGAACTCACCTTTCGGGATGAGCACCATGTCCTTATTGTCGCCGGCGGTATCCGCAGCGACAGCCAGGGACATTGACCCCGCCATGAACACTATCCCCAATCCCATCTGAAGAACCGTTAGACTCCGCATGGGAAACCTCCTTGGTTAAGAAACCTCGACAACCCTGGTGGGTTGAGCCATTAGACTGAGAACCGACCGAGAATTGATGACACCGACGCCTTCGTGTCCTGAACCGTGCCAGCGGTTTGCTGGAGATGCCGATTTCGTTGAATGACGGGATCGACGACATCACCACATTGCACGCAACGCGCAAGTGGAGCAATCAAGCTCACCGGTGCTGTTGAGCAGATCCGTACAGATGTCCTGCACCAAGAGCCCCCCGCATCGCCCACAGACTGTGCCCGTCCGAAAAGGTTGGGAAATTGTTTCCGTCGCTCTGCCCGGTTTTCGCCTTCCATCCATTTGATGTCGCCATGATCATCTCCATGGGTTTATGTTCAATGTTTGTAACATGTATGTCTAATGTATAGCCCCATCTTGTCCAATGTGTCAATAGTTATATCAATATTTATTTGACAAACATTGGACATATAGATATAATTCCATCATGACCATGAATGATCATAGAATTCATAGAGTTGCAAAACTTACCGGACTGTCGAAGGACGTGATTCGGGTATGGGAACGCCGATTTGGAGTCCTAAGACCGACACGAGGGGCTAACCGCTACCGCAACTATTCAGATGAAGATGTGGCCCTGCTGCGTTACCTAAAAAAGCAACTGGATGCCGGTGGTTCCATCGGAGACCTCGCGCGATTGGGCCGAGAGGAACTACTGAACCGGATGCGAGCGGCTTCGCCACGCACGTCCCTTATCGACAATACCTTCGATCGCCTCTTGACGGGAATTGTTGTCGGCGCTGGACCCCTTCGACCGCGTCACGTTTGAAAAACGATTAAACGGAGCGGTGGCGGTGGTGCCCTTTGAAGAAGCGCTCCATGGGATCTTACTCCCGCTCCAAGAACAGGTCGGGCAACTCTGGCACGACGGCCACGTGAATGTGGCCCTCGAACATTACGTCACGAAGCATATCCAACAGAAAGTGTTTTCCGCGATGAATCAGCTGCCAGTCGCTGAATTTGGCCTCAAAGTGGTGGTGGCCTGCCCGCCCGGAGAGGAACACGACATCGCCGCATTGGCCGTCGCCTATCGTTGCCGCGTGAGAGGCTGTCGTGTTTACTACTTGGGAGCGAATGTGCCCGTGGCGGACCTGACCAAGCTCTGCCGCGAGGTGAAGCCGAATCTAACCATCGTTTCTTTTCCATTGGCCTGGCCAGAAACCAGAGCCACCGAGATAATTCAGGCTCTGGCTCAGGAAGTGAGTCCCGCGTCTCACCTCACCGTCGGAGGGCATGGCGCCCTCGCGATGCGTGAGCATTTCCTGAAATCACATATCGATATACTGGAAGATTTTGCTGCGCTGGATGACAAGTTAGAGCAACTCGCGAGGCGATCGAAGGTTCAAGGCTGACCAGGAGACCAGTCGTCGGCGAGTCTCCCCGTGAAAAAGTGTCATGGCGCACCCACTCCGAGCCACTGTCAGCGTCACGTAATGCTGCGTGTGACCACAATCGCACGGCGCTCCTTTATCGGAGCCGCCTTGTTCAAGTGATCAGCTACAGAGCCGGAAACCGAGGCTCTGGAGAAAATCCTCAGGACGCAGAGGCTGGATCAACCCACAGCCGGCTCGTGACGAATCGCTGCAGCAGTTCTCCGTCAGGAGAACTGCGCGCCACGCTGGTTGTTCGGATATTGGCGCCTTCGCTGAAATGGAGGATAAAATCTTCTCGTTCTTCGTGAATGAATTGAATGTAGGCGAGGTTAATGTGGAAACGGCCGACTTTCAGTAGGTGCATACCGTCCTTTCTGAGCCTGCCTTCAACGCGAAGATCTGGCGATGGAAGCGGCCCGTTGCGCAAGGTTGTCGCACGCTTCGTTCTCCGGATGCCCGTTATGACCGCGCACCCACTGCCAGGTAATACGATGCACCGCGGCAAGCTGATCCAGTTCAGCCCACAAATCTTGGTTCTTGTTACGCTTCCATCCCAGCGTCATGGTCTTGATCAGTAGTTGAGAGTCCGAATGGAGTACGACGGATTGAGCAGCCTGAAGGCTCTTCAGCGCTTCGATGGCGGCGATCATCTCCATGCGATTGTTGGTCGTAGCCGAACAGTGGCCTGAGCCCTCCCTTCGTTCCTCGCCCTCCTGAACGATGATGTAGGCCCAGCCTCCCGGACCGGGATTCCCGAGACAACTTCCGTCCGTATAGATTTGGATCACGTTTGATGCGCTCACACGAGTCCTTTCTGCGCTGCACTCAATATGATTTGCTCGACCGGAACGTAAACCGAGCGCAACAGATCGGGTGCCACTGCGTCCGCACGCTAGGGGTCGGAGGCCTGCCCTCGCAAGCGGCGAGGCTGATGCTTCTCCCAAATTTCTTGCCCCACGAATGACGCGACGGCCTGATGCCCCATCTCATTCATGTGCGTATCGTCCCGCCACCAGAGCAAGTCCCGCGAGGAATTGGAAAGACGGCGGGCTTCCTCAAGAAGATAAAATTTGCTGTCCCAACAATGCAAGGCGACTTGCTCACAGGCTCCCATCACTGCTTCAGAAAATCCGGACTGTGTGGCCGCCCCCACCCCTCCTTGTGGCATGAACAGCCATGGATACACTTCTCCCTTCGTGGGCAGGATCATGACGGTCACGCGTAGGCCTAACCGGTCGGTCACGTCCTTCATGGCGCGAAAGGTCTTCAGAAGCTTAGGGAAGTTGGGATGTCGTTCAACCTCGGCGCGGGAGCGGGCGGCCCAGAGTTCCTGAGGCTCATAAAAAAGCACGGGACGGCCGTCTGGCGCAGAGCGGATACGAACATCCTTGGAAATGTTTCCCCAGCGGGTCCGCAACGCCACCCAAATCTGTCTGAGTGGAGAACGATTCCTGAACGTGCGATAGTTGACCAGCATTGTCGAAAGGCCCGTTTGCCATGGCAAAGCCGCAATGTCCCATGTCTCTCCCCCCGAATCCTCCAGATCGTTGCCTGTATATAACGTCCACACAAGCTGCGATCCCGGCACAATGTTCAATTTGGGTGACTCAAGAGAAAAGTTAATATACTGCTCATAGGGTCCGCCGGGATACGAAAGGTTGTAAGCGGACAATCCATAGTGGGCGGCCAAAGTGCTGGCAAAAGTGCCCGTCTGGGTCACTCCGACACCGGCCGCAAACGAATCACCCAGAACGATGAGGTCGACAGGGTTTGGCACCGCATCATTTCGAAATCCCAATTCATCCGTTCGAAACTCAACTAGGCGGGGCTCACGAAACGCCGGATCGCCGATCATCGCCGCCAAGTCTCCATAGACCGATCCAGAAAACTCGACCATCGCATCCCACCTTCCCAGTATGGGCAACGTGGGCAGGCGCCGCTGGTATTGGTTCATCGGGGAATAGTGGAGACGAGCCCCCATGACAGGGCGCAAGATGAGGTCGCAGACGCGTCACAGCGAGGCATAGACTGACAAGCAGCAGCAGCGCCCGTTCGGCATGTTCGCGCGTCCGGGAGGCGACTAGGAACCAGGCGACCGGGGCCAGCAGAAGGATTTCGATCAGTCCATTTTTTACAACGCCCACGGCAAACGGCAAAGCGGTGGCGACTGTCGCTAGAAGCGCAATGGCCATACGCATGTCAAAGAAATTCACACCGATGGGTCACCTCACCAGGATCGTACAAGCCGAGAGACACAACGCACCGCCGCCTTTACACTCTCGCCCTCCCCTAGGCTTAGCTTCAACCCCTGCAGTAGCAGAGCTCGTCCTTCGCGGCGCTGCCCCTGTTTGATCAGATATTTCCCCCGATCGGCCAAGATAAAACGCCATCTCTCTTTGAAGGTATCGCCGCTTTTCGAGCTCCTGGCTAAACCGCGCCATGAGCTTTTTGATGAGGAGCGGACGATGACCCAGCGCGATATCAGCGGGCTTGATTTCGCGATTGCGATGAAACGTCAGCGGCTCGGCAATGCCGGCGACAGTGGTCACCGCAGCGATCCTCGGCCATAACTCGTGATCATCCATCCCGGCGCTGTTGAACTGCTCGTCGAACCCACCCACCGCTTTCAGTATCGAGGCGCGGATGAGCGTCGCTGAAGGTGTCGGCACAAAACCCTGCACGAAGAGACGAGCAAATTCCTGCTGTGGCTGGTACGCAAGTCCGAGTTGATCTATCGGGCGGCCGGCACGGTCAATGTGCGCCACATCGGTGACCACCATACCTACGGCAGGCTGCGCATCCAGAACCGCGACTTGTTTTGCCAGCTTGTCAGACGCCCATAGGTCGTCATGATCCAGTAGCGCAATGTACGCTCCTCGAGCGACCGAAATGCCGCGATTTCTCGCCTGCGCCACGCCGCCGTTGGGCTGATGGACGTATCGAATCCGCTCCCCATAGGAGAGAACCACCTCGCCCGAGGCATCCGTCGAGCCATCGTCGATCACAACTATTTCGTAGTCGCGGCAGGGCTGAGCAAGAACGCTTTCGATGGTTTCTCGAATGACATCTCGAGCGTTGAACAGTGGAATGACAACGCTAATGAGAGGATCGGGCATCCGGCTACGGCTTGACCGACTCTAAAATGACCATCATTTCTTCGCACACGTTCCACAAGTAACGACGGCAGCGCTTCTGAAAATATTCCGGTAAGTATTTAAAAGGCTTTCGCATGGCAAACTCGATCTTCACAGTACGAAAGTTTGTCTCCAGTCCGTAGTAATTCGGCGATTTGAAATATTCGAAACTCTCTTCCGTCATGAACCGGACATGCGTGGGATCGATGAATGCTTTGCGTGACGTGTAGTAGGGCGTCTTGATATAGACTCGCGCGGCCGGCGCGCACACGCGATAGAGGTCGACCATAAACGTAATCAGGTCGCGCATGTGTTCCACGGAGTGAATCGAATAGGCGGCGGAGATACTGCTCTCTCTAAACGGCAATCCGCGCTCGAAATCGCATACCACATCAACGCCTGGCAGTACCCGCTGATCCACACCAACCGTGCCAATCTGCTTGAGCGAACCGCAGCCGATGTCCAACACGATGCCTTTACGATGAGCCTCCAGCACCTCGGGCGGCACGGGCGATCAAGCCAGAACCGTTCAGTAGAACCAACAATCATCTAGGATGCAATCACTGGCGTATGACCATGGACGACAAGAAACCGATCGGATGCGGGCTTGGGTTGACTGAGCGGTATGTGGATGGAATTGTATCAGAGGCGGTGGCTCAAGTCATTGACGAACTAGGCAACCCCCGATTCATCCTGAGCACTTCCTGAAAATAAAGACGTGCAGCAGGTCTGCCTGTCTACTGAGTCTGCGTCGCACGTAGAATGGTCACCGGGTTATCTAGACCGATGATGCTGGAGCCAAGTAGGCCCATGCACCGACTCCATACGGAACAACAATAATTCCGATGGCCTAATCACGCTGTCCAGTCGATGTCAAGGCCTGCTAACGCAAGTCGGTCATTGTGCCGCAGTGGGCACATTTCCACTCTGCGCGGTCTGGACCAGTCGAATTATCTGGTGATGGTGTCGTCTCCACCATGGGTTGGACGCAGCGATAGCAGTGCGGCACGCGATCCACGATAATTTCCCATTGAATCGGTTCCGACGTGCCTCGCCGGCCATTCTTGTCGAGGGAAAGCAGGGTCTGACCCATGAGGGTTTCGACCAGATCATCCAAAATTTCTTCCTGGGGGAGGGACGGGAGAGCAAGCTGTCTCACTGAGTCAATGTGGATGGCGCTGCGTTCCATCTTCCATAATCCTTCAGGGGTGCGTTGGATGGATATCTTGGCTCGTATCATAATAGATCGTCCGCTGCTCAGGCTGAGTCATCTACCCTTGGCAAGAGCTCTTCCTGAACGTTCAAATCGATACCGCTCAAAGGAACCACCAGGTATCGAAAGGATTCTGCGTGGCTCTTAAGGCCGGAGCACATCAGTAGTCTAACCACTCTTGAGCCTTTTGGAGTTGCACGTCAAGAGCTGATTGGCTCTCACAGACGCTGAAACTGCACGAAGCACCCAGCAATATCCATTTCGCTCACCGTACTTCGATTGCAGGCGTAAAAGAACGGGCGCAGCAAACGGGAGCTATCTCCCTATGCAGCAGATCTCGATGAGGCTTCGATTTGAGAGGCAAGGAGACAAGTGGAGGAATTCGAGGAAAGGAGTCGCGAGTCGTCGCGCTGGAGTCCTCAACGCCTTCTGTCTCTCTGTTATTGCTGTTCAGTTGGTAGTCCCGTGGATCCGCATGCTTTCTGAACGTTCATCAGACATACTGATTCTGAAGCTGCAAAAGCGGCACACACATGCGCCCGTAAGGTAGGGCCCACCGCCAGACTCTAGCTGGTATTCATGTACGCAGTCCGATTGCCCGACCTGTGTCATATGAGTCGCGAGCGTAGCACCTAGGGGGATGCCCTGGATGGAACGCCTAGTAGATTTAAAATGACAGAGATGAAGATCTGGGTATGCTGTGACCCTGGATTTTGACCGGGGCTTAGTTCATGTGATTGCTTGCCGGGAGATAGTGGCGGGAGAGCACATGTTAGGCAACGCTGTGTTCGCGGAGCGTGTAGCTGTTTCCTTATACAAACCGCCCGTCCCTGAACGGGCAGCCCTGCAGTCGTGGAAAAGCCCTTCGATCTTGTCGCATCGGCAGCTGCTCAGAAATCATCCGGCCCGATTCCTTCCCCTTTTGCACATGCCGGACAGTACACCATTTCCACCGTCCAAACTGTCCACAAAGCGTCGTCCGTCGCATCGGTGGCATTCTTTCCACAATCACAGCAAAATGCGCCCCATTGCTTCTTCACTAACGCTGATGCTTTGAGATGCTGAACTGGCATAGATGCTCCTTCAACCAAAGTTCAAGACAAGACCGCATTAAAGTCCAGTTCTTCACATGCTTCGGCAGGGCTAGCAGCTTCGGCCTCAGATGTTTCGCCTCGTGTTCATCCTACCTAGCATGCCCGAAGACGCCGCGCCATGGCTGCAACTCTCCCACGTCTCCTTGAGCTTCTATCGTCGCAAGATCCGGGCCATGAATGTAGTCGACTGCGGAACGTTAAGACGTCCTCTCGGGAAAATCCCAGTAGCAACGTCCCTTTCGGACCCTTAGGATTTAGAAGGGTGCGGTTAATCTTTCCCTGTTGCGTAACTAAAAGCGAGCCAAATCTATTATCCGTCTTTAAGAGCGGATAGCGCCGACGTAGAGGTTATTATGCTGGATACAGAAGGAACAACCGCAAGACCTCCGAGTACTGTCCGATGTGAGAATCCTCGATGTAGGAAATCCATCCTGTTGGATGAGTCCCTCCTCGCGCCGGATGCGGATACGCCACAAGGGCACATCCATACTTTGTACAATCCGAAAATTTCCTCCTTTTCAGCCCTATGCCGGGACTGCCATCATTTTACAGTGAGCATCTCACAGCCCGGTCAGTCTCCTATCTCCTCGATGAATGCACCACCCAGCTAATAGCGCGGGATCGATCATCGCACGTCCTTTTAAAGGCAACACCAATTAGTGTGTGACATTGACATGAACAGCGAGGCGCAGAAGATGACGGTGATTCGTCGGCACCTGTCGCAGATTCTTCCGGGTTGGAGAATTGAGGACGGTGCCCGGACCGGTGTTGACCGCACGATGATGCTGTTTGATGGGGCGACTTTGAAATCCACGATCCAAATCGGTATGGATCTCTTGCAAGACAGTCGCCTCTCTCTGCGAGAGCTAGAGCTCACTTTAAACGACAAGGATCTCGTTGATTGGTTCCGCTCGGGGCCCATTGTCTATCTCAATAACAACACACTAGGCATCAAAGAAGGGTAGCTCTCGCCGCACTGCTTATTGGCGCCCTTCCGAGAGGAATGAAACATGGCAACAACTTTCACGTACTGCGCCGACTGCGAAAAGCTGCTGGGCCTTCGTAATAAGGCTCAAGGTGACTTCATTGATGCAAGCAAGTTTAGGCCTTCAACGGACGCAGCCGGCCATGTTCATCGAAACCAAGAAGGCACCTGTGACACATGCGGAGCGTCTACAGAAGTGTCTTCCTATGAGCTCTCGTCCGACAGTGAATAACCCAATCTGGGTTACTCCTTCATAATTTTGTTCTTCCACCGGGCCAGTCCCTGGTGTCCTGTAAGATGTAAATCAGTAACGGTGGCCCTGTTGAAGACTTGAGTTTCAGGCACCACGAAGGAGTATCACCATGCCACATGAAGACGACGTGAATGAAGCCAATCAGGAACCGGCCTCTTTCAAGCATAAGACTCGGAACATCACGCTGATGTCGTACCTATTGGCCGAAGGCGGCTGGGCTCCGAAGGCGTGGATAAGTTGTTGCGTCGGTGGGGATCATCCCGGGCAGCAGCAAGTAGTCGATGCTACGGATCATCCGTTGCCGACGAAGGAGGCTGCCGATACCGTGGCGAAAAAGCTCGCCATTGAATGGATTGACTCGCAGTTCCCCTCTGCAACCAATTGAGTTGAGTCGCTGAAAGAACAGCGAGGGCACCATCCGCCCTCCCAGAGGCGCTAAACATTCATGTGGGCAGCGATGTGCTGGATTCCATCACTGGCAATCTTAGTTCAGGCAAAAAGTGGAGCACGGATTCTCGGGAAGTTGGCTACTTATGGAAGAGAGGCCTTCATGGGTCAGCGCCTCCCTCGGATCACTACAACAAATCTCCTGCACTCCAGGGGGAGCGCGTCAGTTGGCACGATGCCAGCGAAAAACGACCCCGCGACGGGCGCTGATAGAAGGAGAGAGGCACCTGCTCGAATGGCAATTCTTACTTGAAATAGCGCTCGAGAAGCTGGGATTCCACGGCAAATCGTTTTTGTTCCAGTGCATGTCGTTGGGCGCGAAGATCTTCCAGCGAGGTCAGGAATTGCTGCTGTCGTCCGGTCCATTGGGCCCAGAGATCAGCACGCTGGGGTGGCTGTGCCTGGGCTTGTTGAATCTGATGCAGTGCCAAGAACAGTCGCTCACGCTGTAGCAGCCACTGTTGCTGGTGAAGCTGCCAGCCCGCGAGATCGAGTGCGCGCAACTCCTGGACCGTAGGATCCGGCACGGGGGGCAGTTGCTGCAATTCGGCAATCCGTTCGTGGAGTTCTTCGACATTTTCCTCTAAGTCGAGGATGCCTCGATGCAGCATGTCCATGACCGGATCAACTCCGTGTCCTTCCTGGAGTATGGCCGACGGGCCGCTGCACCCCATCAAAGTCAATAGTCCGATACCCGCCAGCCACTGCATGTTTCGGTTCACTGTGTCTCCTTCCGTCTATTGTGCGGGCGCTCCAGGCGACCCCCCATATCTGATCGCGACACCCTTAAGTGACGTAACCCGGACTGAGTAGGGTATGGCCGCATACTGTCGGTACCCTCCGAACCGTCTAAATGCTCCATATCCGCCGTAGGAGTAGCCCCAGGGTCTCGAATAGCCGTAGGGACCAGGTCCATAGTAGTAGGGGGCATAATATCCCCAGGGGCTATACATAGGCTGATAGTCCACTCGCTGTTCAGAACGGGTGTGAGGTACCGAAAATATGACCGCGTCCGCCCCTAATTGTGCGGCCTTTTTTAGAATGTGTCGCTGAAGCGTATCCACACGGGAGGAAGACGTCTCCGAGAGTTCCGCAATTCGAATATGTTCGGTGGGCGGTGCTTCGCTCAAGATCGCCACCTCCTCCACCGAGCGAGGGGAAAATGTGTCGGAAGTGAGACGGAGGACGCTGACACTGGAGCATCCCATGCCCAGGCAGGTCACAAGCAGCCCAGCGAAGAAAGATAGAGTTTTCTGACTCACCCGCACTCTCACATGCACACACCGTAAGATAATGCCCCTCGCCCTGTCCTACGACGACGCAGTAACAAGGTGGGGAGTAGTGAAACAGTCGTAGCTTAGTGCACCAGGCAAGGGACCGTACCTAGGTAGAGCCCTGGCCGCTGATCCATCGCGAGCGCGTTTCCTTTCATCGACAGCCGGAGGTGGAATCCCGAGGGTGGGGGTTCCACACCGGGACTCAGGCCTTGTCGACTTGAGAGGTATGGCTCAACTGTTGCGGCTGTTTCGCGAGGAGACTTGGCCACACGTCCTCCATCTTGCCGGGAGACCGGGAGTTCGGCTGAGTAACCGTGCGTGAAATCTCAAATTTGGTGCTCGCAACTATGGCGCAGGCCGCATCAAAGCATCCCATCGACGGATCGACAAGATCGCTGATCCTGGTGAGTGCAATCTGCATGGTTCGATGATGTTGCCCATTCACGGACCCTGAAAGGCGCATCATCTTGGGCTCCACTCTGCCGGATTGCGTGAGCTCAAAGGATGACAATGGGGCCTACCAGTGGGTTCAACCCACCGGCGTAATTCTGTATATTCACGATCGCGTCGACGCGGTGATTGTCTTGGAACCAATATTGTCCCTGATAGATTAGAACCCACTAAGTGGACGCATGTATCGGTAATAAACGACGGGATAGCGAGCAGACGAAGGCCATAGACGGTACAATAACGCAGAACCTCTCACCAATTTTTAGAATGGAGCGGGTATGGAAGCCGTTGTAAACAGCGCGCGGGTCCCAATCAAACTGTGGGTTGCCCTCGCGGAGGTCGAATCGTCCGCCCTAGAGCAATTAGTCAACACGGCGAATCTACCCTGCGTGTTTCGACACGTCGCTGCCATGCCGGACGTCCATCTAGGCTATGGAGCTACAGTCGGATCCGTGGTCGCATGCAAGGGCGCCGTCATCCCCGGCGCTGTCGGCGTCGACATTGGCTGCGGCATGATGGCCGTGCAACTGCCGCTGATGGCCTCCGATCTTCCTGACTCCCTGAAAAGCCTACGGGCTGAGATTGAACGGTCCATTCCCGTCGGCTTCACTGAACACAAGAGGCCGACTCCAGAGTCAAGCGCGTGGCATGGATGGAACGAGTTCAGCCGGCGACCGGCCCAGCTGCGCAATCGTTTCGATAAGGCGCAGCGGCAATTGGGAACGCTCGGTGGGGGCAATCATTTCATCGAGCTCTGCCTGGATCAGCTTCAGCAGGTTTGGGTGATGCTCCACTCGGGGTCGCGCAATATCGGGAAGGAGATTGCGGAGGTGCACATATACCAAGCGAAAAAGCTCATGCAGCAGTACCGGGTCAGGCTGACAGATCCAGACCTCGCTTATTTGGAAGAGGGCAGCGCCCAATTTGATGCCTACTGGGACGACCTGCAATGGGCTCAAAGCTATGCATTCATGAACCGGGACCTGATGATGCGCCGCGTCCTTCGTGCGGTGGAGAACCTCGTGCAGAAAACGAGAAAACCGATCGTGCCCCTTATGGAAGTGAACTGCCATCATAACTATGCTGAGCGCGAACATCACTTCGGCCATCAGGTGATCGTGACCCGCAAGGGCGCAGTGCGCGCGCGAACGGATGATATGGGGATCATTCCCGGGTCCATGGGCGCCCGATCGTACATTGTCCGCGGACGCGGCAACCCGGAATCCTACCACTCCTGCTCCCACGGCGCGGGCCGCCGGATGTCCCGTGGACAAGCCAAACGCACGTTTTCTGTGCAAGATTTACAAACACAGACGGCTGGCGTGGAGTGTCGAAAAGACGTAGGCGTGCTGGATGAAATTCCCGGAGCGTACAAAGATATTGATCAGGTGATGGCGAACCAGGCCGACTTGGTTGAAATCGTGGCTGAACTGAAGCAGATCTTGTGTGTGAAAGGTTGAGGGTCGAACGTATTGAAAGTGACGCAACCCTACGGCGCCTATCTCCAAAGGACGCAATCCTTTTCGACAAGCCGTGCAGCATGTCCGCGGGGGGCTTCAGTGCATTCAAACACAAAGCCCGGCTCGAGGCACTCACGACCTTTCGAACGGTCCAGCGGGGTGGCTCAGGAAGAGGCGTACACCTTGCCTGAGTAGCAGCGTCAAACATCCTCGAACGAATACGAGTCGCCGCCATGGCGACCATGATCGCGTTGACCAAATCATCAGCGACGAGCCATCTCGCGGCCCCACACGAGTAGATCTATCAGGCGGTCGCACTGACCACGAGTTCCACGGCATGACAGTGCTTGTACCTCACATAGCATTGAGTGATGCCGCCGACAGATCATGACCACGCCGCTGCACTCTGCGCTATTCTCAACCGTGCCCCTCGTCGGTGGCCGTCGCCCTCAGGCTCGTGGTGCCGACTGCGATTCACCTGAATGAGAGGATCAACAATGTTGCCGCAGGCAAAGCATCGCCAAGCGGCATCCGGTTGGTGAAGAATCCCACCGGCTTCGTCCAACAGGTCAATAGGAAACATCAGATTGTGGCAACGGTTACACGGCATGGAGATACCCCCTTTCCATTTGAGGCATCTTAGACCGTGTCGGCGCTGGCGGGCACTGGGACGCACCCTAGGAGACGAAGGTCTGCGCGAGAGACTGTAGAAAATCCTGTAATCACTCCGTGAGGAGCGCCCCCATGTAAGCGCGTGGAGGCTTTCCGCCCTCCCTGCTGTGTCCGGTGGATGCTGTGGCTCGCCGTGCGTAGCGGTATGGGGTAATTTCGCACTCACTTCTGCCCGCTGCAACTTCGGCGAATCGCCACATCGCACCTAGTCAACGGACAGTTGAATCAGACCGAGGGGCATTGTGGGAGCTGACTTGATTCCCTATCGTACAGGGATTAGGATATCAATGAACACCTGTACGGAGGGCTTTATGGGTACATATTTCGTCCTGACCGAACAGATCAATCAACTCGCGGACAAGTTGGAAAAGGAAGGCAAATTGGACGAGCTTTTCACAAAGGCTCACCAATCCTCATGTACGGCTATGGCCGGGGGCACTAAAGCCCCAATTAAGGTACAGGCAGGTACGTGAGATTCAGATTTTTTACCGTAGAGTAACGCAACACAAACGCTCTGCCAGGGATCGCCTCTAGAACAAACTCAGAGCCCGCGAACGGCGACTTGTTCAAAAACTTTCCTCGTTTGGCCTTAACCAGGACAATTTCGCTCAATCCTCCCTTGTCATCGACCGTAAATCCGGCCACTATTCCACTATACAGCTGTGCCCTGCCCGGTCTCTCTGACGGTTGATCTGTGACTCCATCCAAAATGACAATCGTAGCCCTATGTGCGGTAGAGCCGGCACCCGCCATGCCGACCATGCGACAAAATCTATTGGCGTGAGGAACGAATAGTTTCCCCCGCCCCATCAGCTGATAGATCCATTCGCTCTTAAACCGGAATAGGCCGGGCCATTTCACATCTAATTCATACTCCCATACGAGGTGGCGAAGGCCATGACCAGAGAGGGAAGCGAGCACGAGGACAAAACCGTAATAGGCTAAGACGTACCGCTGATTGCTGTAGAGAGCGCCGGTTATCCCGGTTACAGATCCCTTGAGGTGTGTGGATGGATCGGCATACTGATCCGTCAGAACTCGGAAGGGCAATTCGGCGTAAAGAGTATGGGTCCACCAGTGGGCATGCTGGAGAAACTCGACAAATGCCAATGAAGCGATGTGGAAAGGGACGGAGAATAGAATCGCCTTCGCCACATCATCGGTCCAAGTCCTGGACAGCAGCTGACGCGTAAATTCTCCGGAGTTATAACAGGCGCGAAATAAATATCCCGGCAAAGCCAGTAAAAGAATCAAGGCGGTCGTAAAAGCGAAGTTACCCATCGAGGATGTGTCTAGAAGGTATTTCCGTAAACTACGGCGGAAGCATACTCCAGATGCAAAATAAGGCCAAGAGTCTCACGATCAGCGGTGCCAAAGAAGCTCTGCGCTGACGCCTGATGTTCCAACTCTCCCAAGTTAGATTCGTGAATACTTCCGAAATTGCTACGCAATCCTGGCTTGGCGAATTCTGGCTGAAGCTCCGGCCATCCGGCAGAAGAGTCTCTGGGACGTTCGTCCGTAGCGCTCCCGCTTGTCCCATACACCATCACATTTTTACCAGAGGCCCAAGCTCTAATGCTGCACGGGATAAATGAGAGATTTGGTGCACAGGACTACCATTGATGCGATGCTGGTCTGTGGGTGCCATGCAAGTATCTGGCAGGACAAGGTACGTTGTGGGGGATAGGACACCAGGCGAAATGGAGGGGGTGCCGTCGTGATCAAAGAAGTGTTGGATCCGGAGAAGGTCTTCGTGATTCACAATTTTCTGTCGAACGAGGAGTGCGCGGCACTGATTCGACGGAGCGAAGCGCTTGCCTACGAACTCAGCACCGTCGCCGGCGTCATGTACGAGGATGTGCGTAACAACGAGCGTGTCATTGTCGACGATGAGACTCTCGCCTCAGACCTGTTTCGACGCGCTGAATCCTTCCTGCCGGCTGTCGTTGAGGACAATCGTCTTGTCGGGTTCAACGAACGGTGGCGTTTCTACCGGTATCAACCTGGTCAGACCTTCAACCCTCATCGGGACGGGCAGTATCTGCGGATGCAGACCTTAGATAAAAGCGAGTTAACGTTTATGATCTATCTGAACGATGGAATGGCCGGCGGGGAGACGAGGTTCTATGCGGGCATAGAGCAAGCTTTCCAGCCGCCTCGATGTCCATATCTCTCGGTTCAACCGAACGCAGGAGCAGCGCTGGTATTCTTACATTCTATTTGGCACGAAGGTGCGGTCGTGCAGAGCGGACAGAAGTACGTGCTCCGCACGGATGTCATGTATGGGTCTCACTCCAATACTTCCCATCTCTCGTAAGGAACGCAGTCAGACACTGCTCTAACCGAAGGGCACCTCGTGACTGAAACGTAGAACGTGTCCACTAAGAGTGAGTGAAAGCTATACCCCTATTACAGTGAGATCGTTCGACGTCGGGACGCGATGGACCTGTCCAAGGGCTGATATCGACGGCTTGACGTTCCTGAAGTTGATGCACAGTCAATCATTCTCAGGCTAGCTCCCGGTGATTTCTTCCCCGCTGTAATCCAATCAGACACTCGGCGTTCCTAACCATCCGGCGCACGAGCTACTTCCTTACAGAACTCTGCGTTGGCACTATAGACAACTAAGAGTCAGTGCTCGTTCGCTACGCAGGCGCATCAGGAACGATGGCCTGAAAATTGTGGTTGCTACCACCTGCGATTAATTGCCATGCTGAACCAGGAGCAGATCTGGGATTGCACGTGGAAGTAAAACCGGCATCAAAATTTCATTCAGCAGCAGTTCGAATGAGGAGGTCTCATGAGCGGAAAGAAAAAACACCAGAGACGGAAAGCCATTTCCATCGACGAGGCGATTGGAAACTCCGTAGATCAGGGCTTACTGCGTTCGGCGGCTGCGATGAGTCAGCAGCTGATGGAACAGGTACTTAAGACTGATCCGAAATTGAGGTCGCTTTTAGAGCAGTTGGTTAAAGCCCGACTCGAAAGAGTGCTGCGGAAGTTGGCCGACAAGAAAAATGATGATGATATGTGAGCCCCTTAGGCCAGACTTGTATGCGACTGATGGTGACTACATGCGACTCCGAACATACCGGACCGTTTATAAGCCCCATCGCGGCAAGGTCAAAATCATCCAAGAAATGGCTCTTGGGCTGATGGCGAAACCCCAGGTCCAGGATTGGAGAGCTGATACGGCCGGTGATTGAATCGGCACAATAGTCGATAATATGCATGCGCTCCAACTGTACGGCAAGGCGATCGGCTACTTTACCGAGCGCCGGGACGCCGCAGAAGCTGCCGACATCGGCAAAAATTCGATGGCACGTGTGACCCGCAGGAACTATCCCTCCCACCGGCGGCTGTTACGCTGATGCCGGGTTCGTGACAGTTATTCAGCGAACCGTAGACGAGGAGACCACCCGCTTCCACAGATAAGTGCCTCCATGCTGCCGAGGCGGGATGTTGTTTTTCGTCCCGACCCGGTTATACCACCAGATACCCTTCGCTTCAGACCCGTCCTCTGATAGGACGACCTCAAAGCCTCCGTCTCGATCGTTGCCCGGTTGCTTCCAGGTCCCCTGCCAGCGTCGATCGTGAAACGCTGTGGTCAGGATCTGCCCTCCCTGCCATGTATACCCACCGTTGCCGTGAACATCGAGCGTCGCGCGGTATTGCTTATTATCTTCAACCTCAGTAATGTCCCACTGCCCGCTCAAGTCGCGACCATGGTCGGCGTCCGCCTGAGTGCCGGCGGTAGGAGGGCGTACCGTCGTCTGAACCATGAGTGCGCTTCCCAGACCAGTATCCGGCTGCCGACCGGATTCATGCCATGCGACGAGAACCCAGCGGCCTTCTCGCCGCTCCAGAACGCCAGTTTCTCGTAGCGGGAGCACCATCCGCTGACTTAGGTCTCCCGGCGCTGAAGTACCGAATATAATCGAGTTCCATCGCAAACCAAGCCACTTCACCCCTCTCCCATACTTGAAGGTACGTGATCGGAAGCTCCAGCTTGTGGACGGCACTAAACTCGGTCCGCATTTCGGCTTCCAAGGCCGGCCATCCGACATATTTATGGCCGTCTATGGTGTACCCGACCGCATCGGCATCATGCGACATGTACCGAGACAGGGTAGCAAGGTCACGCGCAGCATTGGCCTCCACGATCAGGCGCAGCGTAGCCTCTGGTCCAAGGGACTCTTCTGCCGACCCAGTGGCCGAAGGCAGACTGGCCAACAACAGAATCACCATGAGCACGCACGAGCCGGGCGTGACACTGAAATGCGAAACCTTACATCTGTTCATAGACAACCCGTCCCCTCCTTCGTTATCAGCATGTCGTCGGCATTCTTTTATCTGCCTCTCCCGTAACCTAAGTCATTCCAACGATCACCCACTCATCTCACTGACGTTCGAGCGGGCGCTGGGAGCGTTTCTTTACACCAAGTCGAAAAGCGCGGCCTCTTAGCGCGCATGTCCATCAGGTTCTTGTCCGGCTTCGATAACTCAAGGGTCTGCGGCTTCTCGCTGAGCTTAATCACCGCATCTGCATCCCCTTAGACGGATGAGCTGCGCGGCGATGCTGTCGCCGATCTTAACCCGCGAATCAATCTTTGTGTCAGCTTCACGCGAATATAGATTTGTTGACCGTTGGGAAATTCCAGTCAGATTGCGTCAGTATGACTCCTCCATCTTCACCACTCCTCCGGTCACATTTTGACATGGAGTCCTGGTGGCGCACTTCTCAAACCCCTCCCCTTCGAGCATGGAAAGTGATGTTCTTCGGCGAGCGTACAGGCATGCACGAGCCTCGACGACTAGGCATTCCTCTAACATCCATAGAAGATGCATCTTGAGTGGAACCGCTTAAGGAAGCCTGGCTTTGGCACAGAGCCGTAGGGCTCAATTCACAAAGTGCGGTCAAGCGTCCTATGGGTTTCCCTAGCTCCATTGAAGAAGTAATTCAGTAGAGTGGCGTCATGACGAATGAATTAATCTCATGGAGTACACGAGGCATGTCGACAACCAACGAAACCTTTGCCACTCAACGATCGCCCACCATCCTCATTGTCGATGATGATGTGGAGATGCTAACTCTGTGCGAGGTTAAGCTGGAAGCCCACGGCTTTTCGGTACTGAAGGCTATCGGCAGCGCCGAGGCGGCCCGTCTTTGTGCGGAGCATCCTGCGAAGATCGATCTGATCCTTATTGATGTGATGCTGTATCCACCCGATGTTAAGCTGGACGATCACAAAAATGTGTCACCCCGAATGCACGGGGATAAGCTAGTGCCAATTTTGCGCACGAAGCGGCCGCTGACGCCAATTATGCTGATGTCTGCAAGCTCGCCATGGAAACTGGGGGGTCGCGGGATGGCAAGAGTGCTACGACAGTATCCCTTCCTGCAGAAGCCGTTTACGGGAGACCTGTTGCTCGAAAAGGTGCGCGCGATTCTGGCAGGCAGAGAGCCGGCGAAGCCATAAGCAATGAGTCTGGTGGCCGATCCTGCCTCCTACAGCCCGCTTCGACCGTCATCTCTCCGCCTTCGGATAGGAACTTGATGAGGCAGACCATGCGGGAACTTCGAGTTCCTGTTCGAAGTCCTGTGTGTGGGGTTCGTTGCATAAGGTGAATGCTAGCTCGTCAGGATGGGTCTGGAAGCCGGCGGTGAGTCCGATTGATTCCGGCCAAATCAACATGGTCCGTGTTTCTTGACGACTCATCCTCGCCAAGTGATCTTCCAGAAAAGAGGTGTCCCAGAAAAACAACTGGATCAGGTTGCGGAAATCGATGTATTGAATGCCATATTTCTTTGCCAACCACCCAACCGGCTGCTCATTGAACCCCTGCGCAAAGGTATCCAAGCACTCATACAACAACAGCCAGTGATATTTGGTGAGCTGATACAGGCGTTCATCGTGAAAGACCTTCTGGATGGCAAGCAGTTGCTCTCTTGCCTGGGACGCGGTGAAGAATCTTGCTCCTCTCGGCATCGAGGCACACAACCAATCTTCCTGATCCCGTGGGTTATCAAAATTCAGATAATTGTCGACGATCTCTGTGATGGCACAGTCCATGAGTTCAGAGAAGACGCTGTCCGGTTTTCTCGCAAAACGAATCATGAATCGCTCCAAAGATTAGACAATGACTGCGTTCAAGTTTCTGGCGCAGCAATGCTTATCAGAGATACGCTGGCGCGTACTGGCATCGCATCTTCATCGCGCTTTCCGGGCTTCGTATTCTGCCGATTTCGAGGCTAGGCTACTATTCAGTTGAGGTCCACTAGGGCTGGCACTAGGCGACAGGATAGCCGAGCAAGCCTCCTGCCACCGTCAGCGGAAAATGAGCGTTCCCGTCGAAACGGCATGCCTTCAAAAGCATGACCATTATGGAGGTCAATTTACAGCCGGATTTCGATAAGTCGGATCATTCAGTGTCCCGAACATAACTATTGTATGTCTTTCCCTATGACGAGAATCGGCATCCACAACCCATCCCTGATGGCACCAGAAGACGTGCCGCTCATGTGCGCGGTAGGCCGGGTGAGACCAAATCGTCGGTTCTCAACGTAACGGTTTTCTTACATCGCGAGCATCCCCAGTCGCTCAGGTCCAACGTGTGTCCGAAGCGGCCGAGTTTAGCCTTTTGGTACAAGGGCTGTTGACACATGGGGCACGGGAAGATGTGTTCGTCTTGGATGATCCGCCAATCGATTTGATCCGGCATCTCCTTGTGTCGTTTTTTTTCCAAATAGGTGAAGGTGGCCCGCTTTGCATGGCGAATGGCGTCCTCCAACGTGTCGAACCGCATCGGACGGAAAAAGGCAGGATCGCTTACGTCCTCCATCATCGCGGCTCGCTGTACCTGACATCGCTTGAGTTGCCAATACGATTCGGGCGACGTGTGCCGTTTAACTTCCAGCCGGACGATCATACAGTTTTTCCCGATACCTGGTGACAGCGGCTCTCTTGAAGACTACCGCTGCCTTTGCTGATCCTGATCAATACGCTTCAGCATCTGCAACTGCGTCGAGAGCTCGCTAATGCGCTTCTCCTGTGCTTTAACTTTTTGCTGTAAAGCGGCACTTGACAGGTTGATTGATGAAGCCGGCGCCGTGAGGCCCTCTGGTTGAGAACAGGGGGGAACTGCCGCACATCCCCAGCTCAGTGCTATCCATACCAGCATCCCTGAACCATACCTTAAACACGACCCACGCATAGCATGTCCCTCGTCCATTCGGTAGTATCGCCGCATACTTGCTAGAGTAACAATATGATGCCAGAAGATTAAGCTCTTCGTCATCGTTCTCTTCCTATGGGTTTCGTGATGCCCATGTTTGAGGCCTAGCCGAAGATCGTGAAGCTGGCTATGCCGCGGAGGATCTCCCGCAAGGCCAAGGAGCGAAACGATGTAGCGAGGAGGATAGTTGGCCTGAACCACGCCTGCCGCACTATCGATCGTATTGATTATGATGTGAACCAGGCCGTACCACACCAGGGATCACCATCGCCGGCTCGTTGCCAGCAGGTTTTGAGCCGCCTCTTCGGGAAGAGGCTTTGCGAATAAGTATCCTTGGGCATACTCACACCCCAGCGACCGAGAATGCTCAGATGTTCACTGGTTTCAACCCCTTCTGCTATGACTTTGCGACCCAGCTGATGCGCAAGAATCATGATCGTCTTCACGATTGCCAAGGCATCGTCCTCTCCCCCTAACCGCCGCACGAAGGACTGGTCAATCTTGATGAACGTAATCGGGAGTTGCTGAAGGTAGCTGAGAGACGAATAGCCGGTTCCAAAATCATCCAAACAGGCGTCGATACCCTGCTCTTTGAGTTGGTGCAACATATCGCTCACCGCTTTCGGATTCTCCATTATTTCGGATTCCGTAATCTCGATCTTCAGGCTTCCGCGCGCTATACCCGTAGACTGCACCACCTTTTGGAGTGTAGACACAAGGTCCGCATGAGAAAATTGTTCGGTCGAGAGATTCACGCTCATCGTTAACGGCACCAATTTCGGAAAGGCATCCTGCCAAGCACGAAGTTGCCTGCAGGCCTCCAGGCAACTCCAGTCTCCCATGGACGGAAGCATCCCCAGTTCAGCCGCAGTCGTTAAGAATGCATGCGGCGTCATGAGTCCTTGCTCCGGATGCTGCCAACGAATCAGGGCTTCGAACCCCGCAATTTGTCCCGTCTCCAGCTCGATAATCGGTTGGTAATGGAGTCGGAACTCATTCCGTCCGATTGCTTGACGCAGATCGGTTTCCAATTTGAGCCGGGACATGGCCTGGTCGTGCATCGACTTGGTCGAAGATGGCGAAACCAGAGCGACCGAGAGCCTGAGCACGATGTACGGCGGTCGTCGCATCTCGCAATACATGCTCTGCATCGTCGTACCCGGTGGCGCTTAGGGTAATGCCAAGAGTCGCCGTGAGGAAAATGTCCTGCCTATCCAATGAAAATGGCAGCACGAATTCTTGCCTCACCCGCTCCGCCACTCTGGTGGCATTACCCTCTGATTTGAGATTATCGAGGAGGAACACGAAATCTTCTGCACCAAGCCGAGCCAGCGTATCGGCAGAACGAACTCGCATCAATATCCGTCGGGTGACTTCGATAAGTAATCGATCTGCTGCTGAAGACCCAAGGCTATTATGCACAATCTGAAACCCCTCGAGGCTGAGATAGACCACAGCAAACAAGCGGCTCGTGTCTCGCCGGTTTCGGAGAATAACCCGGTTGACCCGGTCTAGAAAAAGTGAGCGATTGGGCAGACCGGTGAGGGGATCATGGAAGGTTTCGAGAAACAGCCGCTGTTCTGCTTGGCGTTTCTCTTCCATTAATCTCTTGCGTTCCAGCGCCTGTGACACAGCATGCGGCAACCGACCTAAGCGTTCCTTTAACAGGTAATCTGCCGCGCCGGCCTTCATGCATTCCACGGCCATATCTTCGCCGATGCACCCCGAAACGATAATGAAGGGAATCTCCATTCCAGTGGCTTTCAGCAGTTGCAGCGCCGCTTTCCCGTCGAATTGGGGCAGAGAAAAGTCAGACAAGATGAGGTCGGGGGCTGAAACGTTTAGTTCCCGCAGGTAGTCTTCCTTGGTATCAACTCGGCGGCAGAGGGGATCAAGTCCGGCCTCTCGAAGCGTCTCCAGCACTAATTCTGCATCCTGCCTACTGTCTTCCACTAAAAGAAGCGTGAAGCTGGTGCGCATGGAGAAGGATGACTCCCATTGCCGAAATGTGGGTGAAGAACGCGTGATGGTTGATCGTGCTCACTATAAAGCCACTATGAGATTTGGCCAACCAAATTTGAGAACGCCGACGAGTAGATAGTCCACTCATTCTTCACGCCTGGGCTAACCAGACGACGAAATACCGGCGATGTCCGATGGTGTACCCATCATCCTTCCTCAATTGTTCGAAAACACTCCTCAGATCTCACTAGCTAATGATAGGTACCAAGGACATGCAGGTGAAACGTCTAAAGAGAGGACCGGGTTCTATTGTAATGTGTCTGTCATTACTACTCAGCACCCTTAGGGCTGGGCAGCCGACTGCCCAATGGCACTGGCGCAAAATCAAAAAACGCTTCCGCATCCATCCCCTTTCGCTAAAATGCAAGATAGCTTCGTAACGAGTTAATCGCGGATCACTGAAGAACCGCCGTTTCGGCGTGCAGTACCTGAGGTGCACAGTATCAAACGTTGGGGCTGCGTCCTCCTTATTCCACATCCTAATGGGTCCTGTGAGCCCGCGCGGTCGCGGCGGATCAGCGGTTGAGTAAAGGGTGCTACAACATTGCTGGGAAGCGAAGCACATTTCCAATCTGCGTGTGAAATGTCTCCTGACTGGGATATTTGTAACCGATGCTCAGGGCGTCGGTGTATATACGAATCGACGCTGGCAGGAGATGGTAGGACTTTCGTTGGAGGCGAGTGTCCATACTGATTGGAGTCTCCTAGTGCATCCCGACGACCGTGCCGTCCGCGCGGCTGGATGGAGCCGGGGCGCACTCGACGCCAGAGAATATGAAGCAGAGTTCCGCATTCAACAACCGAACGGGCGTGTGCGCTGGGTCCATAGCCGCTCCTGCCCCCTCTATCATCCTAACGGCACAGTTCGAGGTCATGTCGGCACGGTACAGGACATTACGGATCGGAAACGTATGGAACAGCGGATGGCCGTCCAGTATGCGGCCGGGCGTGCGATGGGCGAGGCGAGGGAACAAGAGGCAGGTCTGGCTTTCATTTTGGAACAAATGGGAACCGCCCTCTCGGCAGATACCGCCGGACTATGGATTCCGAACGCGGAGACGGGACTACTTCAGTGTCGATCTTTTTGGAGTTCCTCACCAACAACCTTTGGTCCGTTTGAAGCGCGATCCCGATCGATCTCCTTCCCACTGGGAGAAGGTATCCCGGGCGGTGTCTTCTCGACGCACAACCCCGCCTGGATCGAGAACATCGCTATCGATACGGACGTGCCACGCCAAGAGGCTGCCGCGTGCTGTGGCCTACAGTCGGCGGTCGCGTTTCCCATCCAAACCGGCTGTCACCACCCTCGGAATCATGGAGTTTCTATGGTCCGGTGTAAAGGAACGTGATGAGGCACTGCTCGTAACGCTGCACTTGATTGGCCTTCAGATTGGCCAATTGGTAGAGCGACTAGCTGCCGAACGGAAGGCTGTTCTGGCCCAAAAGGCGGCTGAGCGAAGCGCCCAGGTTAAAGCGGACTTTCTTGCCACGATGAGTCACGAAATTCGGACACCCATGAATGGCGTGATCGGCATGACGGGGTTATTACTCGATACCGAATTAACCTCGGATCAACGGGAAATCGCAGAGACGATACGAGGGTCCGGTGAAGCGTTGCTGACCATTGTTAATGACATCCTCGATTTTTCTAAGATTGAGGCCGGGAAAGTCACGCTCGAGCGCATTGATTTCGATTTACGTACCATGCTCGAAGAAACGATAGAACTCATGGCGGAGTCCGCTCAGGCGAAAGGCCTTGATCTCGTGGGGATCATGGGAGCAGCCATTCCGTCGGGGATCCATGGTGATCCCGGGCGGCTCCGGCAGGTTCTCACCAACCTCCTGAGTAACGCCATTAAGTTCACCGAACGTGGGGAAGTGACCGTCCAAGTGAGCCTCCTGGAAGCTGTGACGGCTGAGGTCATGCTCCGTTTCGATGTGGTGGATACCGGAATCGGAATTAGTCCCGAGCACCTTGATAAACTGTTTCACTCGTTCAGCCAAGCCGATGGATCCACCACGAGAAAATACGGGGGAACGGGATTGGGGTTGGCGATCAGCAAGCGATTAACGGCGTTGATGGGTGGAGAAATAGGCGTGGAAACTCATGTGGGCCGGGGGAGCCGCTTCTGGTTTACGGCCCGTTTACAACAACAAGCCCAGCCTACGCCCACTTTGATGGACATGGCCGATCTCCGGAATGTACGACTCTGTGTCCTCGATCAGCATAGGGGCAACCGCACGCTGCTTGGTCACTATGCCCAGGCCTGGGGCATGATCTGCACGGAGACAGACACACCCTCGCAGGCGCTCTCTGTCCTGCGTGAAGCGGCGCAACTCGCACAGCCGTTCGATGTGATCATTTTCGATAGTCAGGTGCCGGGCATGGACGGTCTGACTTTGGCCAAGGTTATCAAAAGCGATCCCCTCATCGCCTCTGTAAAGGTGATCATGTTCACGTCGCTAGCGAAACGCGGTGATGCGAAGGTCGCGCAGGACCTCGGGTTCTCCGGGTATCTCGTGAAGCCTGTCCGCCATGCTCAATTGTATGCGTGCCTTAAGCTGGTCATGGGGCATGCACGTGATGCGAGCTCAGGCGTCTCGCCAGCGCGCCTTATTACCCGACATCATGTGACAGAAGCGGAAGCTCGGATTATCGGTGGCCGAATACTGGTGGTGGAAGACAACACCGTGAATCAAATCGTCGCCGTCCGGCTATTACAAAATCTGGGGTACAAATGCGATGTGGCTGCCAATGGGGTGGAGGCGATCCAAGCGCTCCTCAGCCTGCCTTACGACGTCGTGCTGATGGATTGTCAAATGCCCGAGCTGGATGGCTTTCAAGCGACCCGGCGCATTCGCGAGCTCGAGAAAACTGGAGAGTTACAAACCCATATCCCAATTATTGGGCTGACGGCGAATGCGATGCAGGAGGATCGAGAACGGTGCGCCAAGGCCGGCATGGATGACTATGTGACGAAGCCGGTCAGCGTCGAACAATTCGCTCGCGTGCTGAGCAGATGGGCCAAGAAAACAGATGCCAGCATCAAATCCAGCTCCGCAGCGTAAAGAACGCTCTCTGCGAGCGCGCCGGGCTGATGGACGATCCCTTGGAGGTCACAGACATCGTGCAGGCGTATCAGGCGAGGAGTGTGGCTCAGTGAGGGAGGAGCGAAGGACCGCCATGAGGAATCCGAGGCGGCCCCGGTCGGCGATTTCTTGCAAGCAGGTGCCTGCGTCGCTCATGAGTGTCTCCCGGACGGTTTGCCGAAGCGTGTGTAAACTGCACGGCTTCGGAAGAATCGAGAGACCGTGGGTGGCAAAAGGAATCTTGATCGCGCGCGCTACCCCGCCCGACAACAAGACGAGGCGCAGCTTCGGAAACATCCGATGCAGGAGGGAGACCCCGGTTACCCCATCCGCCGTGAAACCATCACTGATCGCCAAATCGGCCGGGGATCAGCAGAGCTGCTCAATGCTTCTGCATAGCTCCCCACCCCCACTGCCACCAATCCATCATCCTCCAGCGCGGCACACACCACATCCCTGACTTGACGGTCGTTGTCGATCACCACTACTTTGCTCGGCATTGGGCGCCTCCACGGTTTAAGGTTCCCTGTGGAAATCATAGCGGGATCGGCATCCGGTGCCTACTCGGAGAGGACTACCTAGGGCTCACTGATGCGCACGAACTGATTCATCACGACAACCATCGGGATCCACTAGAGCGTAGCGCGCAGCATTCGCCCACAACCCTGTCGTGGATCGGATGACCTTTTACGAGGGCCGGTGTTCGACATAGATGGTTTTGGCGAGGACGGTTGCTATTGATGTTTGGCTGTAGAATCTCATAGCCTTGAACGATGAGAAGCTGTGAGTGGTAAGTCGACGGAGGGCCGTTTCTTTATCACCAAGCGGATTCATTCTGGCGAGTGCTCGGGAATTCTCCGATCCATTGATTGAGCGTGGAGGGCGCTCGATCGATACCGGGGGCTGCGACGAAGAGAGTTCGCGTGAGTCGTGAAAGACATTCCTGCCGATGAATCGATCTTGCTCTTCGTGTTCAAGCAGAACCAACCGGAAAGCATCGACTAGGGGAAGGTGCTGCTGGCCGAACTGGCGAAGGTGGGTATCGCAAAGCGAGCGCACCTTGCGTCCTTAGTTGAAGGGGCTAAGCCTCACACCTAAGCCCCTGCGGGAGCTATTTCACAGTACCTCTGTGTGCTGGATGAATGTTGCTTCCAACCCAGAGGGCATATCCAAGGAGCAGCAGTAAGAGGACAACCGCGACGACCTTCCATTTCCAGGGCCAGAGACGAAACATGCATCACCTCGAAGAGGGTGTACACTAGTTATACTCCACCGCTTGCATTGAATGTCCAGGGCAGTGGGAGTCGTTCCACACGCGGCCAAACACAGACCGTAGACTAATCAGACGCATGAGTAAATCGGTACGACACGTGACGAAGCTGCATGAAAGCGTTACGGAGCGTTACGGAACCACGCACACATAGAAGATCTATCCCGCGAGGCCTACGACAGCGTAAGAACGTACGCGAGCCTATCGAGACCGGAAGAGGATGAAGCTACCCGAAACGCAGGTTCTGACCCGAAGCCGAACGCCAAGCTGGACGCCTGCGGCGTCTGCTCACAGATCATCCTGGCATGTCGGAGAAGATCGACGCCCGGATGTCTAGAAGAAACGTGGCATTCAAGGTGACTAAGGCGGCTCAGTGTCCTGAGATAGGTGATAGTCTAGGCCAAGAGCCGAGGGGTTTCACTAGCATACGCATCCCTTACAATTCTCTATCCTGGGCCGGTGAACTCCACCATCCTTAACGGAGCCATTCCCTTGTCCTTCATTCCCACTACCAAAACACTTGTTACCCGATCTACCACCAACCTCAACACCTGTTGGAGGTTGATCCAAGAGACGCACCACAATCTATCCTTAGCGAAGAAGAACATTGAGCAGGTGAAACAGCACCTCTCATCGACGCGTCTTCTGATTCAGAGAGTTGAAACGAAGGAAGGGCCACATTGACTGCCACATTGCCTCATGAACGCGTGGACGTAAAGCGGTGTCGGCACTCCGCATGCTCGTGTGCGGTCCAAGAGACAACCTATTGCATTGATGAATGCGCGATATCTGCAAAGACGAAGGGAGATTCAGGCCCCTGTCGCTGTAGACATCGAGAGTGCACGGGGAGGAACTAGTTGGCTACGACAAAGTGTGCGCATCCTGCGTGTCATTGTCAGATCACAGACAACGCCTATTGCAGCGATCGGTGTCGGGAAGCTGCGAAGGTGCCGGTTGGCGAGTCGAAGACGTGTCCGTGTCAGCATGCGGGGTGCAGGGCGGGGCACTGATAAGCATCAGCCTGAGCTGGTCGGTTCTGCTCTCACACCGCAGAGATTCCATTCCTTCTCGCGTCTCTCACTCATCGTCCATTACTCCAGCACCATCAATATGACGTCCAATGAGACGTAACAGGGAAGCGAGAGGCGACAACGGGCTTCCCCGTCATCCAGCGAGGAGGAAGAAATAAGAGACGCTTACTAACACAATCTTTACTGTTAACAGTGATCCAATCCTTAAGGCCAAGAGGTGGGCGCGGTATCTCTCTATTCCGATTGCTGTGAGCCCAAGGCGCCAACTGATACCCACCAGGCCGAGGGTAACGAGCAAGGATCTCTAGAACTCATCCAGTGGTCGAATGGTACCCAGTAGGAGAGGATCGCCGAACCGCTTGTTGTGACGGTTCTCTTTCACCTTGAGCAATCCCGTTACCAGATTGTTAAAATCATCGAGCTTGGAGGTCTCAAAGTAGGTGATGAAATCCCAATCATCCAGCCCGCTGGAGTGATTGAGCTTGCGCTTGACGGTCTTCAAGTAGGCGACCGTCGCATCAGTATGTTCCTTCATAAGCCCGTCCGGGTGTCTTGCCCAGAAATCCACCACTCCGCATCTTTGCGAATAGGAACCACGATCACGTACTGGCTACCCTGTGGGGGCGGGGTCTTTAGCTCTCCCTTCAAGTCTTCCGGAAAGCTCGGAACATAGTTGAGAGCTTTGGTAATGCCATTGAAGGTGTCGGTGTTCTTCAAGTCCATACCCATCGCTGTGCCCATGAGATCCAGCAGAAAGTTCTGGTTGTGCACCATCTCTTTCGAGTGAATCCTCACCAAGAGATCAGCTCGCTCGGAGAGTCCACGAAGTAAATGAGTGTCTGCCGCTACTTTGTCCGCGTACTTCTAGAACACCTTTTTGACTTCTGATGCCGCTTTGACTCGTGCGTCATGATCCAACTGCCACCAATAATCTCCTGCTTTGAATACGGCAAAGGTCGCAAAGACACCTGATTCCTTGAGCAGTTTGGCCCGATCCATTTCAGCGTGTAGAGGTTCGGCTAGCATGAGAAGGGCGCAGAACAGTAAAACCCAAAAACGGACTGTGACGCATAGAGTCGTCTCCTTGTTTGTCGGATCTGTTATACGGGCAGTGTCCGTAGGGTAGATGAACTCTGAACCCGGACAAGTTAATAGGTATTCACAACACCGGGGTCATCCAAAGAAAGCTAGAGCATCACAGAGGAAGCAGTGTGGTTTAGGTGGCTAGAATAGGGTCCACCTGGATGGCTGGCTAGATTTCTTCCCGATTCATTGCGGAATGAGAAGCAGGCAGACAGGCTGAAGGCTGCCACAGATCACTACAGTCCTCGTATGCCCTGGTACGTCTTCCTGATCGCTTCTTCTCGTTCGCAGGTTTGTTCGGCCAACATACGCTGTCCAACCGTAGCCTGTTCGGGAATCCTCGCAAGACAAGCCTTAAGCGTATCCTCCGCAGCACCTGGTGAAACGGCGCCCAATCTGTCCGTTGGAGGGACAATGACGACCCCCTTTAACTGTCGTTCTTCCGTCTGATTTGGTTGCTGATCTTCTGCGTCGTTGGGGAGCGGCGACAGAGAGGAAGCCAGCAACAGCACGGACGACAACAGGAGAGACCGCTTGCCTAGTGAATGGGTCTGCCATAAGCGCATCAATTCTTAACTATCAGTTCACAGAATCATTTCGGTTTGCGCAACTAACGCATGCGCCCGGGTTGCACAGTTACCCGCTAGCGCACTCACGTAGAAGTCCACTACGCGGCATTCATCCTCTGTCAATGGTTCACCCAGAGAAACAGGTGATAGGAGGGCCTCGGCTAGACGAATGAAGTCACTGACTTCTTTGCGGTACACATCCATGGCCGGTGAACCTTTCGATATGGGTGGAAAGAGGTGTGCATCATCCATCAGCCTACCAATGAAATCTGCAATCTGTCTACGGTGAGGCTTCCCGCCGTTCACAGGTCGCATTACTGAAGTCTACGAGAAGTGTCCGTAGAGGTTCCACCGAAGAAGTTGTCACAAAGGACCGGCTTGCGAAGATGCGTACTACGCCCGTGGACTGGTGGCGCTCTTTGAGAATCGGGCCGATGCAATTCGATTGTTTCAGGAGTTGCATACGGCCATGCCGAAGAGCCGCTATGACGCCGCGACAATCGGCTGGTTGAACCTCTTGCAGGATCTTGCCGTGTATTCTCTCTCGAGTAAAGCGGTACGGGCGCAGTTGAGGCAGGAAGTGTTGCATACCCTCCTGGGACGCCCTGAACTCAGGGCGGGAGGCAGTACGATCAGGCGCTAGGATCAGTGGATTCGGCCAGGACGAGGCCTACTGACACATGCGACTCCTAGCAGGAGGTGGAGACTTCTTCTTTCATGACATTGAGATACTCGTGTCCAAACCGCTGGTCTGGCTCTAAATAATTACCCTCTGCCCATTCATTCCATGATTTGACAAAGATGATGCGGTCGTTTAGTGGGCGATGCCTAACGAGGTTCAGCGCCTCCCGCAAGTGGTAACGAAATAACTCTGGCGTCGATCCATGTAAGACATATCCACGAGTATAAGACCTTGGTGTATTGTCCCAGTTTGGGGTGACGGCCGGGTACACACCAGGTTGATCGGAACAACCATAGAGCAGATGTGGGAGCGCATGTCGGTATTGTCTTACATATAGGCCAAACTGGCCTAACACGCTTCTATACCGCCGCCACATCCAATCACGTGTCAATCCTTTGAACGCTCCCCCATATCCCCGGGTGCTAGTAGAGGCCAGTACCTGCATGGGATTTTCATTCTTGCGTGGAATCATGTGGGATAATGAGAGGCGAAAAACTCTCAGGCTGCTAACGACAGTACAACCATCAAAACCTCTTGCTCTGAAATCCCAAGCAGACTCCTCAGGTGATAAATATGCGACGAAATGTATGCCAGGCAGTCCACTCTGAGTAGCCAATTCCTGCCATTCCCTAATGAACCGAGTCACATCTGGATGTTCGGTTGCCCGATAGATGAGGAAAATTGGCCGTCCTTCAAATCGTAGGTATCGATTGTCTAAGAAGGCCTGGCGAAGCGCAAAGAAATGTCGTCGGTTATCTTCAGTTCCAGGATAGGTCTGCTCTATCAGCGCACGATCAGGATTACCGTGCCATATTCCCGACCAGGTTTGGTTCGCCCAACAAAGACAAAAAGGAAAACCGGGCTTGCCTGTTGCGACCACCTCCGTAAATGGTCTTTCAAGCAGACGTTTTCCGCCAAACCAATAATGGTAATAGCAGAATCCTTCAATGCCGGCATTGCGGGCCAATTCTGCTTGGGCTTCCCGAACCTCTGGAACCCTCAGATCGTAATAACCAAGGTCTGTGGGTATTCGGGGCTGATAGTGCCCCCTGAATAGGGGTGTGGCTTTCGCCACATTTGCCCATTCCGTAAATCCCTTGCCCCACCAGGCATCATTCTCTGGAATCGGGTGAAACTGTGGAAGGTAGAAAGCAATCAATCTTGCCTGCAAAGCCATCCTTCAGATCCTCTTCATAGGTATTATGTAACAACCGGTGCAGCCACAACAGTTTACCGAAGGTATCGCGCACAAATATATAATGGGCATTTCAAACTGACGCTGAGGGAGCCTGAAAAGGCTGATTTTTTGTAGGGGAGTTACCGGAGATGGAAGCCCAGACGGGAGAATTGGTATCAGCGGCTCTTGTGCAGAAGAACCAAGCCTCTCCGACACTGTGCAGTGACAAATCTGGCTGATGCTGGAGTGGATACCGAAACGATCATGAAGATCGTTGGGCATTCATCGGTCGAAATGTTCTTACGCTATCGCACGATCAAGGCCGAGAAGCTAGACGACGCGATGCGCCGTTTAAACACCCTAATAACACGTCGCTCCCCTGCCCCTTCGCAAGCTCTCGAAATCGCTACAATATAGAAAGGTTGGTG
>CAWIWD010000010.1:0-24071 GCA_963839785.1 uncultured Nitrospiraceae bacterium | reverse complement strand
TCGATCGGAGAATGTGGTGGTGGAGACGTGGTCGCGAGAGGCCGGCCTCGCCGCCTAGAAGGAGGCTCCACCGTTGCTGTTGTTACAACCAGGCGCGCGCTACTCCCTGAAGGTATGGCCGCATGAGCGCTTCGTTGAACTGGCCGATCGGCTGAAGGACCGGTTCTCCTGCCGGATTCTGTTGGGCGGCGATCAGCGGGAACGCGAGATCGCCGAGCAGATCGCCAGCAAAATGCACTGTCGCGCCTAAGGTCGTGGCGGGGAAATTTTCCCTGCTGCAGTTCGCCGCTCTTGCGAACGCTGTGCGTTGTTCGTCGGGAACGACGGCGGGCGCCATGCATGTCGCAGCGGCGATGGGGACCCCGGTAGTGGCGCTTTTCGGGCCGACCTATCCTCGACGCTGGGGGCCGCGGGCGGCCCGGCGCAGGTGATCTACAAAGGGCTGGACTGCCGTGCCTGTTACCATCCCACCTGTTTGCGCGGCGATGACAGTTGCATGCAGCAGATCACCGTGGACGAAGTCTTCGAGGCGGCCAGCCGGATGCTGGAGCACCGCATTGCGAGAGCAGGGGCATGAGCGATGAATTGGTGAGCGTGGTGATTCCTGTGTATAACGGCGCGCCGTTTGTCGGAAAGCCGTGGCGAGCGTGCGCGCTCAGAATCATTCCGCGGTGGAAATACTTGTGGTCGACGATGGATCGACGGATGGCACGCAGGATGTCCTGAGGTCTCTCGAGCAGAGCGAGGGCATCCGGTGGTTTCAACGCAGCCACGGAGGCCCGGCGCGCTCTCGGAACTATGGTATCGAGGCGGCGCAGGGAGCAGTTCGTCGCGTTGTTGGACTGTGATGATGAATGGTTGCCGGGAAAACTCGCCGCTCAACTGGCGTGCATGCGTCAACGGCCTGAGGTGGGGCTGGTCCATACGGATTTCGAGGTGCGGTTTGAAGACGGCACGTTGGAGGAGCGCGTGTCGGCGCGTTCGAGCCGGGAGCCGATGGTGCAGGCGTTGCCGGCGGCCATGTCGCGCTGCCCTCTACGCTGCTGATCAGGAAAACGGTGCTGAATAGGTCGGCGGGTTGGATCCGGAACTCTATGGGTCGGAGGACTCTGATCTGACGATCCGGTTGTTCCGTGTTACCGGCTTCGAGTGCATCGACCAGGTGCTGGTCAAGAAGCTTCAACGGGGCCACGGGTATCGGGATATGGCCTTTGACGAACACACGCATCGAGCGCGGGTGCTTGAGAGTCGGGACAGGTTCCTGACACGCCTGGAAGGGTTTGCTCCGCTCACGCCGGCCAGCGAGCGGCCCTGGATAGAGAGTGGGCGAACTATTTCTCCTGAAAGGCGCCGCCGCGGAGCGTGCCGGCAGGAGCAGCGAGGCTCGCCGGCATTACTGGAAAGCGATTCGCATGGCGCCGGCCAGAATTCGGTGTTATACGCGATGGCTCCGCACCTTGAAGCCGTCGCCGCCAGAAGCCTTCACTGTTCAGCCGAGCGTCCTCGCGCTCCGATCGTCTCCCATCGGCTTAACGAGGATCCATGGAAACCATCGACTGTGAAGTGTGCGGAGGGACGTCCTCCACGAAACTGTTCAGCTCAGTATGACCTTGCGCACCATGTCACGGACGAATTGTTCACGGTGGTTCGCTGTCAGAATTGCCGTATGCTGTTCCTGAATCCGCGCCCGAGTCGCGAGGAAATCGGCCGCTACTATCCTGCGACCTATTATCCCGCTGCCTGGCCCCTGCGCCGGGCGATTTCCGTCGTGCCGCCAAGCGCTGGTCGGGGAAGGTCCGGCGATGGATCGCCCAGGATTTCTATGGATATCCGGTTCCGGAGAGGATGCGCGGGTGGCAATGGGCGCGGCGATTGTTGCTCTGGCCGGAATTTCTCTGGCGTCGGTGGCGCGGTCGTGGCCTGCTGCCATGGGCCGGAAAGGGCCGCGCGCTGGATGTCGGTTGCGGCGCAGGCAATAATCTGGTGTTCCTGCAAGAGCAGGGATGGGACGTTTCAGGGGTGGATGCGAGCGCCGTCGCAGTGGCGCAGGCGCAGGCGCGGTTCGGTGATCGAGTGCGTCAGAGCGATTTGTCCTCGATGGCCTATCCGGACGGCAGCTTCGATACGGTCTTATTCAGCCATGTGTTGGAACATCTTCACGGTCCCCGACTCTGCTGAAAGAAGTCTGGCGAATTCTGGATTGGGATGGCCGTGTCGTGATTCTCTGCCCTAATGCCGGCAGCCTGGAAGCGAAGCTGTTCGGCGATGGTGGTTTCCCTGGGAATTGCCACGGCACCTTTTCCACTATGAAAAGACGACGCTCAGACGGGTACTCGAGTCTGACGGGATTTCTCATCGAGTCGATCAGCACCGGTCTCGGCGCGCTCTATTTCATGGCAAGCCTGGATCGGGTGTGGGACAGCGGTGGGGCCGGCACGGTACCCTGTCGCCGATTTGTCGAAAAGGTCTGTGTTCGGCCATTGTGTTTCTGCATCGGCCACCTGGGCCGCGGCACGGAACTCAAAATCTCTGCCAGGAAAATCCGGGGCGTAAGCGTATCCTACAGAAAGTACGATCTGACGAGTCTCGACCAGCGTTTTGACGTTGAGGGGTTGATGACGTAGCGAACAGCGAGAACGCTTCTCGGGCCTTCGCGGAGCATGGGCCTTGAGATAGTGCTTTCCCAGATCCGCATGGTAAATGGCCCAATCATTCGTAGAGCGCCTCGCTTCGACCGTCCCGCTCAGGCAGGCGGGGCATGTTTTTCAAGAAATCGCCGCCGGCCTTCCAACGCGCGAAGAGAAGGAATTCCCGAGAGGCATTGTGTCCGTAGAGGCGATGACGGTACAGAGGTTTTGCGAGATGGATGAATCGGTCCGGTCCCAAGAGACGGATCGCCAGGTCCATGTCTTCCCAGATTGAGAGCTACGGGTCATAGCCTCCCGCCGGCATCGAAACCTGCCTTGCGGAATAACGAGCCGGATGTCGCCACGTCATGGCCGCCACGCAATAATTGCGTCACGCTTCCGGTATGTTTCATGGCGGCATCGTATTCCAGAATGTGGTTTCGTTCATCAACCTGGTAGCCGTCACAATGCACGAGGGTCGTCAGCGGTGAGGACTCGAGTATGGCGACCGTCTCTTCCAGGAATGTGGGTTCCCAGAGGTCGTCCTGGTCGAGAAAAGCCAGGTATTGCCCTTGAGACAGTTGTGCACCGGTATTCCGCGCGGCGCCTGTCCGCCGTTCTGGTTGCGGCGTATGTAGCGAACCTGCGGAATCGTTTGTACCATCGCAGCCCGTATCGTCCGTCGACGCATCGTCCACCACGATGATTTCGTAGCCGGACGTACGTCTGTCCCAGCACGGAGCGAATTGCCGGCTCCAGATATCTCGATGTACCGTTGTAGGCTGGAATGACGACGCTGACCTGGGTCATAGAAGATCGGCTTGTTGAAATGCTTTCGTCGCGTAATAAACCAATGGCAGCATGTAATGTCATGCGATTCGCGCCATCGGTAACACAGGCACGCATCTCAGTCAACCTGGCATCCATGACGTCGAAGGCCAATCAAATGCATCGACCGTTCCCGCTGCCTTGACATGCCGGGTGTGCTGTGATTCCATCGCGCCGTGTGCGCCGGTCGTAAATTGTGTCAGCTGCCGACCGGTCTGGAGTTCCGCCTGGCGGGTAAGGGCAGAGGACTCGGAACCTGCCGCGAGGGTGTTCACCGCATGACTTGTGAAGATCGTTATTGCCGCATGGCATCTCAAGAATCCACATGTCGGAATCGGACGATACGCACGAGAATTGATCGACGCCTTAGGGCGCGTCGATCATGTCAATCAGTATGAGGTGCTGATTCCTTGTGGGAACATCCGTTTACTGCGCGTTCAAATATGCAGTTTCGGATTGTTCGCTTTCCGCTGTTTCGCCGGCGATTTTGGGAGCAAGTCGCACCGCTGTTGGCCGGCCCATACGATGTGCTCCATTTCCCATACGATTCCTGTGTGGCGTGGAAGCGTGGGAAGTTCGTCTCTACCATCCATGACGTCAAGCCCTTGCTGTTTCCGGAGTTGCGTGCCCGCACGGGCCTGAATCGTCGAATCGAACAGTGGCTGATCGGGGATCGATGGAAGACGATCGACCATGTCATCACGATTTCCGAACATTCACGACAGGATCTCTTGCAGCATGTGCCGCTCCGTTCCGACCAGGTCACGGTGACTCCGCTGGGCCTCGATGCGACCGTTTTCGACCTGCCGATCACCGTCACGAAGGACGGCCTTATGTGTTGGTGTCGCGGGAGCCGACCCGACCAAAAACGTCGGCTGTCTGATCGAAGCGTTTGCAAAGCTGTCCGAAGAACTTCGCGGTCGCTTCGATCTTGTCCTCGCCGGGGATGTGAGTAAACGGGCGGATATTGGAGCGGCCATCGATCGCCTGGGTATCGGCGCGCAGAGCAAACTCATCGGACGGATCTCGGACGAGGAGCTCATTGCGTTGTATCAGCAAGCTACGGTGTTTGTGTTTCCCTCGCTCTACGAAGGCTTCGGTCTGCCTGTGTTGGAGGCGATGGGTTGCGGTTGTCCGGTGATCTGTTCGAGACTGTCCTCGTTGCCCGAGGTGGCCGGCGATGCCGCGTTACTGATCGATCCGAAAGACAGCGGACAACTCGCCGCTCATCTGTCCCGTGTCCTGGAGTCGCCTGCGCTGCAGAGTGAATTGAGGGCTAGAGGCTTGGCGAGAGCAGGCCAATTTTCATGGGACCGCACCGCCTCTGCCACGTTGGCAGTCTATCAGCGTCTCGCCGGGCTCTAGGCTGCCACCTACCGTATGATGTTCATCCGTTGTATCGGTTGAAGCTGCAACATGTTTATTACTCGACAGAGCGGCGCGCCTATGTTGTCATTTGTCATCCTCTGTCCGATCTGCCGGTGACGAAATAAATGAACGAAAAGACCTGTGATTTTCTCATTATCGGGGCCGGAGTGATCGGCGTTTCCATCGCCCGGGAAATCAAGCGTCGGTATGGCGCCACGGTCGTGGTGTTGGAAAAGGAAGCCACCGCGGCTTTGCATGCCAGCGGTCGCAACAGCGGCGTGCTGCACGCGGGCGTCTATTATAAAGCAGGGACGCTCAAAGCCAGATTGTGTGTGGAGGGCAACCGGCGGTTACGGGCTTATTGTAAGGAAAAGGCCATTCCGCTCAACGAGCATGGCAAGGTGATCGTCGCGCGGACGGAAGCGGAGTTGCCGGCGCTACGCGAGTTGCATGCACGATCCCAGTCCAATGGAGTGCGTGCGAGCTTGCTTGATCCGCAGGCGCTGAAAGAGGTCGAACCCTGTGCCAAAACGGTGCAACAGGCCTTGCATGTGAAGGACACGGCAGTGGTGAATCCTCAGCATGTCATGGCTGCCATGGTGGCCGATGCCGGGCGCGAAGGAGTGCAGTTCCGGTTCGACTGTGCCTGGCAAGGGCGCGATGGCGATGCGACAGCGAGGACCACTCGCGGCGATGTGTCATACGGCCATCTGGTAAATTGCGGGGGACTGTTTGCCGATCGTCTCGCACAGGCTTATGGGGTCGGGCAACACTTCAGAATTTTACCCTTTCGCGGGCAGTTTTTTCGGCTCCGCCCAGAGTCCAAACTGCAGGTCCGGGGCAATATTTATCCGGTGCCGGATCTACGGAATCCCTTTCTGGGGGTGCACTTTACGCGGAGACCGGAAGGCGACGTCACGATCGGCCCATCAGCCCTTCCGCTGCTGGGGCGCGAGCAGTATCAGGGCATGACGGGTGCGACGTTCGGTGATAGTCTGACAATGCTGACTTATCTGATGCGACTTCTTGGTCGCAAGCGCGACCATTTCCGCTCGATCGCTTGGACGGAACTGGTGAAGCTTACGCGCGCAGGGTTTTTTCGTGAGGCTGAAGCGTTGGGGGTGGGATTTGAGAAAACGGATCTGCTCCCGGGGAAAGAGCCTGGCATCCGAGCACAATTGGTTGATATCAGAACGGCGGAGCTCGTGAGCGATTTCGTCATCGAGCCGGGGCCTCGGTCCACTCACGTGTTGAATGCGGTTTCGCCGGCCTTCACCGCCTCGCTCCCCTTTTCCGAGTATGTCGTCGACAAGATGGACATGGAGTAGAGCTCTCTGGAACATGCCAGATTTTTTTGGTCTGACTCCCGGTGAAGCGTTAAGATGCAGTCTGATGGGCGCTCATGACTGCTGCGCGAAAATAGAAATGCTCGTCTGATCTACTATCACTGTTGCGGTGGGGGTGCGGGATGAAGGGTGTCGTGCTTGCCGGAGGACTCGGTTCTCGATTGTTGCCGCTCACTAAAGTGACCAATAAGCATCTGCTGCCGGTGTACGACAAGCCGATGATTTATTACCCGATTCAAACGCTCGTCAATGCCGGCATCACGGAAGTCATGCTGGTGACGGGCGGCAACAGCGCAGGAGATTTTCTCAAGTTGCTGGGGAACGGCAAGGATTTCGGGCTCAAGCATTTGAGTTATACCTACCAGCAGGGCGAAGGTGGCATCGCTGATGCCTTGCGCTTGGCGGAGCATTTTGCGGACGAGGGGCCAATCTGTGTCGTGCTGGGAGACAATCTGATACAGGGCAATATCGCCAAGGCGGCCGCGGCGTTTCGCGCGCAACAAACAGGCGCCAAGATTCTGCTCAAGGAAGTGAAGGATCCCCAGCGGTTCGGGGTGCCGCATCTCCAGGGTGATCGAGTGCTGAGCATTGAGGAGAAGCCCGCGCACCCGCGCTCGTCCTATGCGGTGACCGGGATCTACTTTTACGATGCGCGAGTGTTTGAGATTACCCGGACGCTCAAGCCGTCCGGCCGCGGCGAGCTGGAAATTACGGACGTCAACAATGCCTACATCGCGTCCGGCGCATTGACGTGGAATGTGTTGGACGGTTGGTGGACGGATGCGGGCACGATCGAGTCGCTTCTCGCGGCCAACCAACTGGTAGCTCAAACGGGGGCGAATAGGATGGAGTTTTAGCATGCGTATTCTCGTGACGGGCGGCGCGGGCTTCATTGGATCCCATTTGGTGCGCCGACTGATTCAGGCCGGACGCCATGCGGTTGTGAACCTCGACGCGCTCAAGTATTCCGGCAATCTTGAGAATCTTACGGACTTGGTCGGTCATCCAGACTATACGTTCGTGCATGGCGATATCTGCGATCAGCCGCTGGTGCAGGGGATTCTGAAAGAGCACCGGATCGAAGGTATCATCAATTGCGCTGCGGAAACCCATGTCGATCGCTCGATTCTCGATCCGGGGGCCTTTGCCCGCACGGACGTAGTGGGAACCGGTGTGTTACTGGAGGAGGCCCGCCAGGCCGGTATCCGACGCTTCCTGCAAATCAGCACGGACGAAGTCTATGGCAGCGTGGAGCAAGGGAGTTCCACAGAAGAGGACCGGCTGGAGCCGCGGAGCCCCTATTCGGCAAGCAAGGCGGGCGGAGAACTGTTGGTCATGAGTTATTGGACCACCTACCGCTTTCCCGTTGTCGTCACGCGTGGCAGCAATACCTATGGTCCGAATCAGTATCCCGAGAAATTTATCCCCCTCTTTGTCACGAATGCGATTGATGGCGAGGCGCTCCCGCTCTACGGCGACGGCAAGCACTGCCGGGATTGGCTCTCGGTCTATGATCATGTGGCGGGCATCGAGCATGTGTTTGACCACGGCAAACCAGGGACCATCTACAACGTGGGTGGCGGGAATGAACGCGAGAACGTGACTGTGGCCGAACAGATCGTGACGGCGCTAGGCCGATCGCGTGCCCTTATCCGCTTTGTGGAAGATCGACCTGGGCATGATCGCCGATATGCGGTCGATTGCAGCCGACTGCGCGCATTGGGATGGGAGCCGAAGGTGCCGTTCGAAGAAGGATTGAAGCAGACCGTGGAATGGTATCGCACGCATGAGGGCTGGTGGCGAACGATCAAGTCGGGCGAGTTCAAGGCATACTATCAGCAGCAGTATGCACAGCGGCTCCAAAAGGGAACAGCGTGCGGATCGTAATCACCGGCGCGCAGGGACAGCTCGGGACGGATCTCCGACAGACGTTGCGGGGCCATCAGCTGACGGCGCTCGATCTCCCAACCTTCGATCTCACCAGTCCCGACTGCGCGCGGACGATTGTGGATGCCGATCCCGAGGTCGTGATTCACGCCGGCGCGTACACTGATGTGGACGGAGCAGAACGCAACCCAGGCCTGGCCATGACGGTGAATGTCGAGGGAACTGAACGGGTGGCCAGCGCCGCCGCCAAGGCTGGAGCCAGGCTCATCTATATTTCCACCGATTATGTGTTCGATGGCCAAGGAACTCGCCCCTATGTCGAAACGGATCCGACCAATCCTATCAGTGTCTACGGCGAGTCTAAGTGCCTGGGCGAGCAGCGGGCGTTGACCGGCTGTAGGAATACGTTGGTGATTCGCACCGCCTGGTTGTATGGACATCACGGCAGGAATTTCGTCAAGACTATCCTACAGCTGGCAGCCGAACGCCCCTGTTTGAAAGTCGTGGCGGATCAGCGTGGTTGCCCGACCTTTTCCGAAGACCTTGCCGGCATGATCGGCAGCCTGGTGACGCATCCGGCACAGGGTATCCTGCATGTGACCAACGAGGGCGATTGTACCTGGTATGAGTTTGCCTCGGCGATCGTCAAGTTGTCGGGGCGTGGGGTTCCCGTCGAGCCGATCATGACGTCAGAGATGCCAAGACCGGCGAAGCGACCGGCCTATTCGGTACTGTCGGCAGACCGTCTCCATCAGCTTGGGTTCCGCATGCCGGCTTGGCATGATGGGCTGCAGCGATTTGCGAATCTTCTCCGGCGGTTTCCTCCGCGGCGTCTCACCACCTTTAGCGATCTCTTACCTCTTGACGTTCGGTGCTGCGGATATCGAACGGTCGCATCCTTTTAACGCTGTGCCTCTCGATCGCGACGAAATCCTCGCAGGCAAGACGCATTTCTTGTGGAACCTCCATGACTTCTCTATACTGCGATCCCGCTAATTGCCGATTCCTCATGATTTGTGTCACGGGTGTGGATGGATGTCGAGCCATACAGGAGCTACTTCCTCAAATCGGTGACCGGTTGAAATACATAGAAGAGGACTTGCATGTCGGGCAGGTGCCGTTCGTGTCCGGCAGGAATCCTGTTAAATGAGACTCATGAGATCGGATTTGGATGTTGCGTGATCCTGCCATGCGAGGTTGAGCGGAAAAAGGACGGTGCGAGCTTTGGCTAAGTCGAACTTTGTGAAAAGCGATCTTTGAGACTATGAACCCAGTTACTTCGTCACCCGCCGATTCATCTGACCGGCCTGCTCCGACGAGAACGAGATATGTCCCAGGTGGCGCACTTTTTTGGGGACTTCAAAGCTATGTGATGGTCGCCATCGCCTGCTCGAGCTTTTTCCGATCCTGTTCCGCTATCAGGAACATGCCGTCATTATTTTCACCGTGCTGTGGTTGGGTATGTGTGCTGGAGAAAAGATGAGTCCCTGGATCAGAAATCCGCTGGACCTTCCTCTCTGGCTCTTCATGATCTGGGTGCTCTGCACGGTTCCTTTCGCGACCGATCCTGCCTACAGTTTTGCGGAATGGAAAAAATTCGTGGCGCAGGCCGGTGTATTCTACTGGTCGTTGCTGGTGTTCCACCGCCGTCGACGGGCAGAATCTGCCGCAACAGATCCTCTGGGCGCTGGTGCTTGGGGGGACCATTCTGGCTGCGTACGCTCTGATCGACTTTGTGGATAGGGGAGGGACATGGAGAGATCGCTTTGTGCGGGCCCAGGCGTTCGGCTCGGATTACAACTGGCTGAGCACGTACATGGTGATGACGATTCCTGTCATCGGTAGCCTTATCGTCATCACTCGCCTCGACCTGGATTCGAGGCGCTTTCCTATTGGCTCTTGGCCTCGCGGTCGCATTGCGCAGGTGTTTTCCTATACCCGCGGCGGATGGCTGGGGCATGCCGCTCAAGCGGTCACGCTCGCGCTGATGATCGGGGGACGGCGCATGGCCATGGCTGTGTTGGGATCATATCGTCGTGGCCGGAGGTTGGTGGTCATGTCGCAGGTCGGAATTCAAACCGATACGGTCGCGGCCAAAACGGTGGATACGAGGCTCAAGGTCTGGGGAATCGGCTTGGGGAGGTGGCCACGCATCCCCTCGTGGGCATTGGGTACGGGAACAATTCGTTCATTAAGAAGTTTCCCGAATATTCATTGGTGGAGCAGGCCGGGATTCCCGATCAGGAACGCATCATTCCAGCCATGCACAACGCTTTTCTCATGGTGGCGTTGGGAAGCGGACTCCCTGCCTTGCTGATGTTTCGTTTGGATTTTTGTCGCGCTCCTGCGGCGGCTCATTCCGCATCCCACGGGCGGTCGATCGGGCAGATCCGTTTACGGTGATGGCCCTCGGCATCGGGCTGGCGATGATCGGCTTCGGGGTACGCAATCTCTTCGACTATATGTTTATGGGGAGTCTGGCTCATGTGTTTTGGATTTTGGCGGCCATCGGGGTCACCGTGACCAGTCCCACCTGGCACCAGCTGGTGACGTGATCAAAACCCGATCGATCGACGGGGATGACGACGACGGAGCTGCGGGTATTCTTCAGGGAGTCATAGGTTGGACAATGCCTGCGTCTGGCCTTGGCTGTTGTTGGGGACCGCCGCTTGACAGGACTTCACAGATCTATCAAAAGTGAAGGGCCTTACGCCGGTGACATGGGAGATGACTTGGGATTCGTCAGTCGTCAAGGTCGAGGAAGGCAGATCGGAGCGTATCGACAGTGAAGGCATTAATCACCGGCATCACCGGGCAGGATGGATCATACCTTGCCGAACTTCTGTTGGCCAAGGGCTATGAGGTCTACGGAATCATTCGCCGGTCCAGTTCATTCAACACGGCGCGGATCGATGGCATCTATCAGGACCCGCATATTGCCGATGCCAAGCTGCATCTGGTGTATGGAGATCTCAATGATGCGAGTTCGCTGAATAAAATTTTACGCACGGTTCGACCCGATGAAATCTACAATCTCGGGGCGCAAAGTCATGTCCGCGTGAGTTTCGATATCCCTGAATACACGGCGGAGATCACGGCGTTGGGCACCGTGCGATTGCTCGAAGCCATTCGTGAATCAGGACTGCGGCCAAGGTTCTATCAGGCGTCCTCGAGCGAAATGTTCGGCAAGGTGCAGGACGTCCCGCAGCGGGAAACGCACGCCGTTCTATCCGCGCAGTCCGTACGGCGCCGCGAAAGTGTATGCGCATTGGATCACCGTCAATTATCGCGAGGCCTACGGCCTGTTTGCCTGCAACGGCATCCTCTTCAATCATGAATCACCCCGCCGGGGCGAAACGTTCGTCACACGCAAAATCACCAAGGCCGCGGCCCGGATCAAACTGGGATTGCAACAGGAGTTGTTCCTGGGCAATTTGGATGCAAAGCGGGACTGGGGCTATGCCGGCGACTATGTCGAAGCCATGTGGCTCATGCTGCAGCAGGAACAGCCGGATGATTATGTGGTGGCGACCGGCGAGACCCACACGGTCCGCGAGTTTCTCGATGCGGCATTCGGTCATCTGGGACTCGACTGGCAGCGCTATGTGAAAATCGATCCTCGGTATTACCGTCCCACGGAGGTGGATCTGTTGATCGGCGATGCCGCAAAGGCGCGGCAGCAACTTGGATGGAAACCGACGGTCGATTTTCGTCGACTGGCTATCATGATGGTGGAGGCGGATGTGGAAGCCGAACGGCTCAGGCAGCAGGGCACTGGATCGAAGAGGGCTCAATAATGGATAAGCACGCCCGTATTTACATCGCCGGGCATCAGGGCATGGTCGGGTCTGCGATTGTGCGAACCCTTACCGGCTGATGGGTATGACAATCTGATCGTTCGCACCAGCAAGGAATTAGACCTGCGCGACCACGGACGGGTCGTCGATTTTTTTGCAGAAGTGAAGCCGGAATACGTCTTCCTGGCAGCCGCGAAGGTCGGGGGGATTCTGGCGAACAGCACCTTCCCCGCCGAGTTTATTCATGACAATCTGGCGATTCAAACCAATGTGATCCATCAGGCTTATGTGCATGGAGTGAAGAAGCTGCTGTTGCTGGGGTCATCCTGTATTTATCCACGCGATTCGCCGCAGCCGATGAAGGAAGAGTATCTGTTGACCGGCCCGCTTGAGCCGACTAATGAGTGGTATGCCGTGGCGAAAATCGCCGGCATCAAGATGTGCCAGGCCTATCGGCGGCAATACGGGTGTGACTTTATTGCGGCAATGCCGACGAATCTATATGGCCCGAACGACAATTTCGACTCTGCAACATTCCCATGTGTTGGCGGCGTTGCTTCGGCGGTTCCACGAAGCCCGTGAGCAGAGCAGTATTCCCACGCTATGGGGGTCGGGCAGCCCCAAGCGGGAGTTTTTGCATGTGGACGATTGCGCGGAGGCCTGTCTGTTTTTGATGGACCGATATTCCAATGAGACGATCGTGAATGTCGGCGACGGGACAGGATCTTGCGATCGCCGAGCTTGCTGCCTTGGTCGCCGAGGTGGTCGACTATCGGGGGGCTGTGCAGTGGGACCGGACCAAGCCGGACGGTATGCCGCGAAAGTTGATGGATTCAAGCCGTATCGCAGCCCTGGGGTGGAAGCCGGCCATCACATTGGCTGAAGGCCTGCGCCAGACCTACCGCTGGTACCGGCAGCAGCTTGGCGAGCCCCAAGGCGGGGTGTCGTGAAAGGCAACAGTACGGGCCGGTCCGTCGGTGCGTAGACCGGCAAGCAGGCGTTCCGCGCCGTCGTATAGGTTTCCTCACTGCGATGGTTTATGCAGTCTCCTTTTCAATCATAGTTGTCCCTTCGCGATCGCGGATTGCAGGAAGTTGTTGTCATGTGTGGTCTAGTGGGGGCGCTGGTCTTCGACGGTAGTTCGTTTTCGGGTGACCGAACCCTACTTGGCAGGGATGCGTGACAGCATGGTGCATCGGGGCCCGGACGGAGCCGGACTGTGGATTGGGGCAGGTGGTCGGATCGGGTTGGGACATCGGCGACTCTCCATCATCGATCTGGCCGAGGCGGCCGGACAACCGATGGCGAACGAAGACGAAACCCTGTGGGTGACGTTTAACGGAGAGATTTACAATCATGCGGCCATCAGGCATGAGCTGGAGACGCTGGGCGGACATCGCTGGCGGACCGACCATTCGGACACCGAAGTTATCCTGCATGCGTTCGAGACGTGGGGCATTGACTGTGTGTCGAGGTTTCGAGGCATGTTTGCGATCGCGCTGTGGGACGTGCGCCGCCAAGAACTATGGTTGATTCGAGACCGTATCGGTGTCAAGCCGCTGTATTACAGCCTGCACCATGGAAGGCTGATCTTCGCATCCGAGATTAAAGCGCTGTTGCACGACTCGGAGCAGCCGAGAGCGCTCCACGAGGAATCGCTCTTCCACTACCTCTCGTTCCTCACGACCTCCGCCCCTCAGACCCTGTTTGATGGAATCAAGAAGCTGCCGGGCGGGACCTGGTTGCGTGTGCGAACAGATGGGGCCATGGAGGAGCGTCGCTACTGGGATGTCTGGGACCACACCTCCCCACTGATTGGGCAATCGGATGCGGACATTGCGGCTCGCGTGCTGGCCCAATTGCGGGAATCGGTCGCGCTTCGCAAGGTGAGTGATGTGCCGGTCGGTGTGTTTTTGTCCGGGGGAGTCGATTCCAGCACCAATGCAGCCTTGTTCTCGCAAGGTGAAACTCATCCCGTCAGGACGTTTACGATCGGGTACGACGGGGAGTATCCAAGTTATCGCAATGAACTCGGCTATGCGCGCTTGATGGCGGACACCGTCGGCGCGGAACATCATGAGCGGCTGTTGTCGCTGGAGGATTTGCTGGCATTCTTGCCGCGGATGGTGGAATTACAGGATGAACCGATTGCAGATCCCGTCTGTGTCCCGGTCTACTATGTCTCGCAATTGGCGCGTGCGCACGGCGTCAGTGTCTGTCAGGTCGGCGAAGGAGCCGACGAGTTGTTTTGGGGCTATCCGTCCTGGAAAACGGCCAAGCGGCTTCGAAGCGTGGAACGAGTGGCCGGTTCCGGCATTGTTGAAACGATTCGGCCTGCTTGGTCTGCAGTGGATTCGGTCAAGGCGAGAGTACTCACTATGAACGGTTTCGGCGCGGGGGACTTCACCAACCCATTTTTTGGGGCGGCGCTGAAGCCTTTCCGCAAGCGCTGAAGCAGCGGCTTTTGTCACCGCGCTATGCGACGAAAATTTCGAGCACCTGACATCGTGGGATGCCATTCGTCCCGATCCGCGATCGGTTTCAGGCCAAGGCTTGGGAACAGGGCCCCTCCAGTGGATGAGTTATCTCGATCTCAACTTCAGACTTCCCGAGCTGTTACTGATGCGAGTCGACAAGATGAGTATGGGTGCGAGTCTTGAGGCCCGCGTGCCGTTTCTTGATCACGAATTTGTTCAACTGGCCATGAGCATTCCCGAGGCCGTGAAGACCAGGGGAGGCGTGGTCAAGACCCTGCTCAAGCAGGCCGTACGAGGCGTCATTCCGGACGCCATCATCGACCGGCCCAAACAGGGATTCGGCGTCCCGGTTCATGAATGGATGGGGGGCCGGCTAGGCACTTTGATGCAGGACACGCTCTCTGATTTTTGCGACCGGACGGACATCCTGGATAAGACCGCGGTACTGAATCTGGTCCGTGAGGCAGCGCGATCCTCGCAGCTGGTATCTCTTCAACCTGGCGCTTTGGTGGAAGCAATACATGCATAGGCAGATGCCGAAAGAACTCGGATGCCCTGGCTTGGACGGTCCGATGGTAAGATCTGGTCTCGCGGCAGCCAGATGACCCATGTCGATGGCCTCTTCTCATATACTTCTTGGTTGGTCTGGCTGAGTCACGTTCTGTCGCTCTTTCAACGTTTCGCTCGAAGATCCACATGGGATTAGCCGGCCACCTTGCGGATGGGCGTCCGCAAGGTTCTTCGTCCCTTGCTCTGCTCCATGGCGTCGCGCGCAAATGATGCGACGTTCCTGGCAGGTGACTCGGAAGGATTAGCAAGGCGCGTTCGGGGGAATCCTGAAGAGGTTCTCTACTATGGTGGACCGGATGAGGAGCGAATTGCCCCGCCGTCTTCCGGTCTCACCCGATGATGTCATGGCGATCCGTGCGCTGTATCAAGAACGTGCGCCGGACTACTTACCGCGACGATCGAGTCAGCGGATCAAGGTCTATGACCATGTGTTCGACCTCCTGGGTCCGGCCCTGTCGCATTGGGGAGGGTCATCGATTGGCATCGGGATTTCAAGAGCGGATATCGCTGGAATCCCGTACGATGCTTTCTCGACGTGGCGCATGGCGATCAGGCCGGCGTCGACATCAAGGTTCCGTGGGAGCTTTCCCGGGGGCAGCATCTGGTATCTGCTGGCGCAGACGGCGCTGCTGACCGGAGAACCGAAATATGCCATCGAATGTGTCGCGCAGATGACCGGATGGATGGCGTCCAACCCACCGGGCGACGGGTCAATTGGGCCTGCCCGATGGATGTGGCTATTCGTGCGGTCAACTGGCTCTGGACCCTGGCTTTCTATCGAATCTCCGGCGGTGACCATGCCTGGATGACAGACGCTTTGGCCTTGTGTGGCCCATGGCCGGTTTCTCATGGCGAATCTGGAGATCCGGGACGACGGCGTGACGACCAATCACTACCTCGCGGATATCGTGGGCCTCCTGTATCTCGGGCTGTGCTTGAAGGAGGTGGGCGAAGCCGAATCGTGGCGGACGTTTGCGGTTCGCGAACTGGCCCGTGAGATGGAACGGCAGGTCCTTGCCGATGGCGTGCATTACGAATCGAGTCTCTCCTATCACCGCCTGGTGACGGAAATGTTTCTGTCTTCGGCGTTGCTCTGTCGGCAGCCACGGTATGGAGTTGCCCAGTGCGTTTTACGCTCGACTGCAAAGGATGTGTGACTTTGTGCAGGGCTATACGAAACCAAATGGACTGGCTCCCCAAATCGGGGACGGAGACAATGGTCGTTTGCATATTTTCACCGGATACGGCCGAGTGATGTGCGGGACCACCGCCATCTGTTGGCGGTCGCGAGGAAGATGTTTCGATCGGGCGGACTGGCTCGCGGTCGCGGGACCTTCCTGGGATGAAGGCTTGTGGTCAGCGGGCTAGCGTTATGTGGCCAAGGCGGAGCTTGACAGCAATCGGGGACGCCGCAGTCACACGAGTAGTGGCGTTTCCCGATGGCGGGATCTTATATTTTTCGTCGAGCAACAAGACTATGTGCTGGTCAACTGTAATACCCCCGGCACCAGTGGAGTAGGAACCCATAAACATAACGATCTGCTGTCAATAGAGATGCAACTCGGCGGGGAAGATATTCTTGTGGATCCGGGTTGTTTTCTCTATACTTCCGATCCGCAGGCGTATGATCGATTTCGTCGCACCGGCTACCATTCGACGGTCACAGTGGACCAGGCGGAGCAAAATCGCCTGATTCCTGGGAAGCTTTTTTGCCTGCACCCGGATAGCCGCCTGCATGTGTTGCAGTGGGTGATCGGGCAACCGATCGAACATGTGGCGGCGGAACATAGCGGATATGGCTGGCTTTCCGACCCGGTCCGCCATCGGCGTGACGTGCGACACCATCGGGCAGATGGGTCGTGGCAGGTGACCGATTATCTGTGGGGGGACGCCGGCGGGCCTCAATCCCATCGTCTCGAATGGACCTTGGCATTCGCTCCCCACTGTTTTCTGCATCGCGAGGGGACTGGGTGGCATGTTGTGACTTCTACGCAGCGTTTGTGGTTGGAAGGTCCACGGTTGTCGGCCGCTGGACGCGCGGTAGACATTCACCCACTGGTCGAGGTGGAGGAGATAGCGCTTCAGTACGGCGTCACACGTCCGGCTTCCTTCTTGCGTTGGAGTTGGTCGGGGCCGCTTCCCGTAAGAGGAACCTTCGGCATTTCGCGCGTGGGCTCATGTTCGACATGATGTGATGTCGAGAGGTTGCTGATCAAGGCGATGAAGGCGTTGACTATCTGGCTTACTGGTTTGCCCTGTTCCGGGAAGACCACTTTGGCGAGTTTGCTCTTTCGAAGTCTGCTCGATCAGGACATGACGAACGTGGAGGTTTTGGATGGAGATGTCGTCCGCACGCATCTTTCAAAAGGACTTGGGTTTTCTCATGCGGACCGCGACACGAACATCCTGCGGATCGGATGGGTCTGCCAAGTTTTGACCAAACACGGGGTGTGCGCGATTGTCGCTGCCGTGTCGCCATTTCGCGCGAGCCGTAATGAAGTGCGGGCGATGGTCGAGAAAGCGGCAGGGCCAGGATCGTTCGTGGAAGTGTGGGTGCGTTGCGGGGTCGAGGAGTGCATCAGGCGGGATGTGAAAGGGATGTACGCCAAGGCATTGCGGGGAGAAATTCAGCAGTTCACCGGCGTCTCCGATCCCTATGAGGAGCCGCTCGATCCGGAAGTTGTCGTGGACACGAGTGCAGAAACCCCTGCGATGTCGGTGCATCGTATCCTCGAGGTCGTCAATCGTGTCGCACCATGACGGCGGCGACGAGCGACGGCTCGGCGCACACAGTTCGACCGGTTGTAGATAAGAGCTTCTTGTGGTTTCTGCTTCCGACGCTGCTCCAAACCGTGGTGGGGGTGGGCGTCATGGTTCCGATCACCACCTTTTACCTGGATCCCGCTGATATCGGCACCGTCGCCATTTTGACCGCGTTGGCCGTGCTGGTCATTCCGCTGGCGTCCACCGGTGACAATTGGGTGTTGTCGACGCATTGGCATGCGACGTCGGAGCCTGGTCGAAAGAACTGCTGTTCAATCTGCTGCTCGCCAATCTGTGCATGAAAGCGGCCTGGGTCGGTATTTTTTGGGCGCTGTCACCTTGGGTATTGCCGCACCTCATACGCGACTATCGTCCCGAGTACCAACAGTACTTCGGGTTGGCGCTGCTGGGGTTGTTGACCGTCACGTTGTGGGGGACGCTCAGTCCGCTGATGGTCATCGAACGGGCCCCCGTGAGTCACGCCGTGAATGAATCACTGCAGTGGGGGGCCGGGGCGACGACCACCTTTCTGGGGCTCTCGGTCGCGAAGATCGGGGTCCTCGCCCTGTTTCTGGCGCCGATCGCGGCGGGATTGGTCTCCACTCTGCATGGGCTGTGGTATGCGGCTAACCGGGTATCGTGACGGCCCAGCTTCATTGGGGCAAGGAAATCGTGCGGAGCGGCTTGCCCGCGATCCCATTCAGTCTGATGGACGTCCTGGCCAATAGTATGGATCGCTTCGTTATTCAGCGATGGTTGGATCTCTCGACATTGGGCATTTATGCCCATTCGCAAAGTTATCGTGGCATGTTCGTGACCGTAACGAAAGCCTATTCCAGGACCATGACACCGACGTTCTTGAATTGTTTGCCGGAAATCCCGCCCAACCGCCACGGCAAGTTGAAGCCACGGTGTCGCTATGGTACCTCTGTGTGACGGCAGGAGGCATTCTGGTCACGCTGTTTGCCTCCGAGGTGATCCATATCTTGACGCATGGAGGTTGACCGCGCCGCGGCTGGTTCCGATATGGTTTCTGCTCGTGTTTGCGCACCGGTCCCGGCGATCCCGTACACGCAGTATTTGCTCACGGTGCCAGGAATGTGCTGCTTTCCTGGTCTTCCGTACTCATGAGTTTGGGTTCGATCGGTTTGGTCTGTGCCGCGACCTGGCAATTCGGGGTCGTGGGCGCGACGAGCGGGCGGTCGTCGGTTCGTTTGCCCTGCATGAGATGCGATTTGTCCTGCGCGGCGATTGGGTTGTCTTTATGGGATCGAAGCAGGTTTGCTCTGGGGATGGGAACGGTCCTCGGGGTGTATCTGCTGACGTTTCAAGTAGGACTGCCGTTACCTCAAGTGCATTCTTGCAGGGGCAGTGATGACGGTCTTGTGGATCAAAATCGGCCCCGCTCTTCTCATGGCAAGCGGTGATTCGGGCATGGTCGGCGCCGAAATGAGCATCGGCACTTATGCGCGGTCGTGCTCTTTGCAGACCGCTTGCTTGGAACAGGCATGCCTGCGAGACAACTTTTGAAAGGAGCTGGTGATGGCAAGTGAGAGGTCATCTGGGTCTTCGCCAAAGGACGGCGGTAATGCGCGTCCGGTCCTCTCCCGAGGGCGACAAGCCAGTAGGGATGGTCAGCGGCCATTTCAACCATTGTCAAAATTGCGGGCATCAGCCGCTCGTCTCGATCATGGATTTGGTCATCATCCGCCGTGTGATTCCTTGATACGTCCTGCCGGGTTGGCCAAACCGGAAGCGTTTATCCGTTGCATCTTTTCGTTGTGAGCATGCGGACTCGTGCAAATCGATTACTCGGTCGATCCCGCAGAATTGTTTTACGAAGGCTATCCCTATATGACCGGGATTACAGGCGCGCTTAAAAGCAATTTTGATGCGATGGCTGGGAAGGTCATCGAGACGTTGAGAACCGACCCGGGAGGCTGGTCATCGACATCGGATCGAACGACGGCACCATCTTGCAGGGTTTCCAGGCGAGAGGGATGCGCGTTTTGGGTGTGGAACCTACGGGGATCGCGAAGTCGCCGACTCGAGAGGGATTACCACCCTGCAACATTCTTCAGCGAGATGTCGCGCAGGATGTTTTGAGGAAAGAAGGGCAGGCGTCTTTATTACGGCGGCCAATGTGTTTGCGCATGTGGCCAATCGGGTCCCTGCCTTCGCGGAATTCATGCCTTGCTGGCGGACTCCGGCACCTTCATATCCGAATCGCACTACCTTCTCGATCTCATCGACACCCTGCAATATGACACGATTTATCACGAGCATCTGCGATTCTATTCCATCAAGCCCATGCAGGATATGATGAAACGTTTTGGCTTCAGCGTGGTCGATGCGGAGCGTATCCCGAATCACGGGGGATCCATTGGTGTATATGCAATGAAAGGGACCGACAGAAAGCCTAGCGAACGCATGCAAAATTGGTGAAGCAGGAAGAGGCCTATGGGCTCTACGATCCGCTTTTATACCACCTTCGCGCAGAGGGTCAGGCAGTCGAAATGGAAACTCGTGCACCTGCTGTCCGACCTGAAATTGAAGGGGCATCGGATCGTGGGAATCGGATCGCCCGGACGGTCAAGCACTGTCATGAATTATTGCGGCATCGGTCCGGACTATCTCGACTACACCGCCGAGCAGGCCACCTCGCTCAAGGTAGGATTGTTCACCCCGGGGACCCATGTGCCGGTCGTGGATGAGAAGCAGCTATTCGAAGATCAACCGGATTATGCGCTTGTATTGGCATGGCACTTGGGAGAGACGATCCCTCGCAAATTACGTAGTAAGGGATTGCGGTCGAAGTTCATCATGCCGCTGCCTGATCCCGTCATTCTGGATTGGTAGGTCACTCATTGTACCTTGTATGACGACACTCTCCGTGGGCATTATCGGTACCGGATTCGGTGCCAGGGTGCACGTGCCGGCTTTCCGCACCGTCTCCGGAGTCGAAGTGGCGGCAATCGCGGGGCAAGACCGCGAGAAATCGGCACAGGTCGCCCGGGCGCATGGCATCCGCACGGCCTAGATTCGGTGGCAGAAGCTCATCGATGATAAAAATATCGCGGCGGTGGTAGTGGCCGTCCCTCCGTCGCTCCATTATGACGTCGTGATGGAGGCCCTGCGGGCCGGCAAGCATGTATTGTGTGAAAAACCGTTCGGAACCGATGCCGGTCAAGCCGCACGGATGCTGGGCTGTCGCGCGCCAAATCGGCACCATCGGCATGGTCGACTATATGTTTCGGATGCGCCGGAGCGGATGAGGCTGAAGGAATTGCTGGTCGCGGGCGAGATCGGGCGAATTCTTCGCGCGACGGTCGAATGGACGGTCCGAGGCCGCGCCGCCGGCAAACAGCGCCTGGTCGTGGCAATTCGATCCGTGCCTACGGGGGTGGTGTGGTTTTTGCGTTCGCCGCGCATGTGGTGGATTATCTGCAATGGTTGATCGGCCCCGTGCGCAATGTGAGCGCGTATCTGAGTGCCAGAGGCGGACCGGCAAAACCTGCTGCTCACGATCGCGCGGTCGCTCCGGATACCCTGGACGCGATGCTACTTAATGGAAGGTGACATTCCCGTTTCGATCACGATATCTAATGCGACCCCGGGCGGCCGCGGTCACTGGCTCACCATCTACGGAGAAGGCGGAACTCTGGCAGTCGGTAACGCCAACCTGGCCGACGCCGTCCTGGGCACCCGTTGTACCAATCCGATACGCATACGGGTGCCTTGGGGAAAGCCCGGTCAGCCGATGCGATGTCACGGGCGTCACTGATGGCCGGACTCTGCTGGTAGGCCGTGTGGCCGAAGGTTCACAGCAGCGATTCGCTCAGGAAGCTCTGTTTCGCCGTCGTTTGAAGACGGCTGGCGAGCGCAAGTCGTCATGGATGCCATGCGGGTCGCCCACGACCAGCAATGCTGGATCCGGTTCAGTTTCCGGCCTTTCCGGATAGAGTCCTGGAGCCACGCCCTCGCGCACAATGAAGATTTTGCTCCTGTTATCCAATGCACCCGATCCCAAGGGTGAGGCGATCGAAGTGGTCGCTCATGAAGTAGTCGAGAAGGCGCAGCGCCTTGGACATGCGGTGTTTCTTCAGGTTATCTTACGTGACCCTCGAGGAAGCCCGGCAGCCGAGCAGGCGGAACAGACGCTTCGAGAGATGACGCTGACGGACCTTGTGGTCTATCCGATGCTTTACGTCGAGGATGTCGTTGATTCCTCCGCGGCAGGAACCTGGCCGCGCGACTCAGCGACTGCTGACGGCATTTACGGTACGGCGTATGTTCCCGGCATCCGGGTCTCGGGGCGACGGTCGAACACCGAGCGCGGGAGGCAGGCGTCGATGCGATCGTGAGTATCTGGAGTTGGGAAGCCTTGGCCGCAAGTTACCATATACAGGGAATTCCAAAGTTCGTCTATTACGGAAACCCTGACCACCTCCCGATGCAAGCGCGGCTTCGGCATCCTGATCTATTCAATATGCCCACGCGGTCTTATACGGATCGTCTATGGTTATGGTTTGAAAAGGTGCGTAATGAGCGGCGAAAGCGGATCAATATCGCCATGATGAATGCTTGTGAGGTCGCGGCGAATAATTCAATGTTGGATGCGGAGTTTTATCGGACTCACGGGCACCCGCATTCGGTCTACCTGCAAAATATGTGGCCTTCAGCAGAACCGGCGATGAAGCAGCCCGAGTCTCGAGCCCCGGCGGTGCCCGTCAAAATCATCGGCAGTGTAGGCAATCTCGGCGCGACGGGAAATACCTTTGCGCTGACGTATCTCGGTCGGGAAATTCTGCCGCGTCTGGCGCGCGATTCAACGACCGCGCCGTTTGAAATTCATTTGTTGGGGAAAGGCACTCCCGCGGCGGCAGCTGCCGCAGCCCTTCACGATTCGCGCATCAAGATTCGTGGCTGGGTGGACGACATTCAGGAGGAATTCCGGTCAGCGGCGGCATTTTTAGTGTTGACGAATGTGAATGCGGATTTCCTTGTCGGGAATACGAGGATTCTCTTGGCGTGGGCGCTCGGCACCTGCGTGATCCTGCACGAGAACAGTCGCCTGGCTATGCCGGAGATCGAGGATGACGTCAATGCATTATCAGGCCGTACGCCGGACGAGTTGGTGGAGAGGATGGTGGCCGCCGTGGACGATGAGGCCCTCCGCCTGCGTATCGGACAGGGAGGCCAGCGTACCTTCGACACCTATTATCGTTCGGACGTGGTTGTTCCTAAAATGTTTCAACTTGTCCAGGATATGGTGGCCCGCCGGTATCCGGCTCGCGGCATCCAGGCTGAGATCACCGCTCACTGATGGACGTAGCACACCTGGCAATCAGCAACGACTCGCTAGCGCGAGTTAGAATTAAGAGGGGACCGTGAAGAACGCCATTGCTTGTCGAATCGGAGAAGGCCTCGCGGCCTTATTGCCGGACTTCGTGTGCACCGCTTTTGCCAAAGAACTCGCTGAGCGAAAACCGCAACTGTTGCTGGAGGCACTGGGCCCAAGACTGAACCGAAGTCCCTCCCTGGACACCATGCCGTTCGATCTATCGCCGTCCGGCCCATTGCAGTTCGAGGATCTCGCCGGGTTGTTCGCCAGCACCTCCCTTGACCACGGCGTCATTGCGATGACCGTTCGGCAGACCGCGTACCTGTTCGGACTGGTTCGCCGGCTGAAACCACGGAAGGTGATCGAAATCGGGCGATATAAAGGAGGTTCCACCCTCACTATTGCGGCCGCCATGAACGGACATGGCGAGTTCTGGTCTATTGATCTGGGCGAAAAGGAGGCCCGCCTCCATCAGCGCGGCACGAATCGGACGTTCGACGATGAGATTCGCGACATTTGCGCTCGGTTCGGTCTCTCAGTCACACTCCTGGTGGGAGATTCGCGGACGATTGAGGTTGAGACCGGGGACGTGGACCTGGTCTTTATCGACGGCGATCACAGTTATGAGGGCGTCAAGAATGACTTCGAACGATTCGGCCGACGTGTGCGGGTCGGAGGCGCCGTTCTGTTCGACGATGCCTGTGATGAGGCGGTGTTTCAGACTCACTCCGAATCGGTAGGGAAGTTGTTGCATGAAATTGTGGCGGCACAATCGTTCCGTCTCGTAAAGTCCGTGAATCGATTAGCCCACATCGAGCGGGTTCGTTAGGAGGCGCGTCGTGCTGGTCGGTATTTTTGGGGCTGGCCGTAATGGGTCGTCGCTGTTGATGCGACTCTTGGATGGAAGTCCCGGACTTTGGATCTATCCTATCGAGTTGAACTATCTGCGCGCGTTTGCTCCGCGCACAATGAAAGGAACCGTGAAGCGCCTGCTCTCGGTCTGCGCAACGGCTCTTCCCGCCCAGGCAAGGCAGACGATCAAAGATCGACAGCGACGACATGTT
>CAWIWD010000009.1:0-7536 GCA_963839785.1 uncultured Nitrospiraceae bacterium | reverse complement strand
AAGCAGAGGGCGCATTCCGGGGCATTCACTCCGCTGTGGCCTCCTCATCTCATGCACTGCTTCCTTCCGATTCTTCGCTGCCAATCGGGGGGGCTAACGAGGAACCGGCGGCTTCGTCATATTTTCCTGCGATGAACCTGCGGCTCCCTCTTGGTCACTCGGTCCCATGCGCTCATGTCCCATACCGTCAGGCGATCCACTGTGGCCCATCGGACCACGACCGCCCCTCCCTCTCATTCCTCTTCCCTGGTGCAGACTGAACGTCCGCTCATAGTGAATGATGGCCAAAATGTCTTGATCCGTCAGTTGGCCTGCAAATCCCACCATGCTGGTGCCGGGCGATCCATGCTTTATCACCCAGAAGATCTCGCCCTCTGTCCGATGACGCCAGAATCCATGATGTCGAAAGTTGCGGGAAGGCGGGTTTAACTGCGAGGCCAGGGAGCCATCGCCTGCCCCCTTCCTGTCCATGACATTGAAGCAGGTCCCCTTGCCATGATAGAGCGCCTTGCCTTTTTCGATGGTATCAGGCGAGTCAGGCAATGGACTGGTAAGCGCACGCGCCTCGGTCAGTTTGTCGGCCTGGACGCGCGCCTGCATCATGTCATGCCCCTGCGCGAAGACAACCGACCAGCTCAGTGCGAAAAGTGAGATGATTGCCGCTGAGCTCACTCGACTGCCGATGCGAATCCGACTGACCTGCACCATCTCTCCCATGGCTCCTTCCTGACACAGCAAGAGAAAACGCCCCCAGTCTGCTCATGAAGATCGCCCAGATGATACGTTTCGTGACCGGCACGCCCGATTCGGTCTCGGTTAAAAGGCGACGTTCCGATCGCGTTCCGCTACCGCCTTGATGTAGTCCGGCATGCCCTTAATAGACGCACCGGCCACGAGATCCCCGGCGCCGATCTGTCGCGCCACCGCGCAGGCGCCGCAGACCCAGATGGGGATCTGTGCCGCCTGGACTGCGGCCAGCAGATCTTTGAGCGGGGTGAGGTTCACGCCGGTCAGATGGTCGGCCGTGCCCTTGCGCCCCAGCGTCACTGCTTCATTCCAGAGCCACAGCACCACATCGTGTCCCTGCTCCCTGGCCGTCTTCGCCGCCATGAACGGCAACGTCGCCATCGTCGGGTCATCCGTGCCTCGACTGCCTGAAATCATGAACGTCGCCACGCTGACCTCCTCGGCTCATGGTTTGTATTTTTTCTCGTCGCCGGAAACCGCATCACCTCTTCTCAATCACTCCGCAGGCGATCCTGGGTCCGCCCGGCGCATCCTTCGTCGGAGGTTCAGGCAGATACGTGTCTTCAACGCCGTGGACGATGAATGCACTGCCGTCCGCATCGAAGAGCGTAGTCAAACCAGGGGCCAGGGTTACCCGACTCGTGATGGTATAGAGGGTGCCCTTGCGGTTGTCGTCCACCACGAGATTCGGCAAATCTCCGAGATGATAGGGATGGTTTCCTAGTCCGGGGTTGACGTGCGCCTCCGGGTTGATCTGCGGATCGACGTTTCCGTCATAATGTCCCTTCGCCGCCGTGAATGACTCACAGGCCCCTGCCTCATGGATGTGGACTGCATGCCGCCCTGGAGTCAGCTTGCTGTCGGGCGTTCCCTGCACCGTCATTTTGATACGCACTCGCCCTTCGTACTCTTGATACAGATGCGCTTCTCCGGTGATGCCGGGGCCGCTGATCGTGGCTTTCGCCTTGAGCTTGTCGTCGAGTTTTCCCGTATGGTGACCTGCGCATCCCGACAGCAATGCCGCTGCCCCGGCCAACACAATGGCACCTTGCAACAAAGGCTTCAATTGCACAATCTACCTCCCTGTGAATCGTCAACCTGGGCCCTACCGCCCCAACAATCGAATAGAGTGAATCAATTCCCACACCTGTTCATCCGGCAGGCCGGCAAATGACATCATGCCAGTGCCGGCGAACCGTTCTTGATGATCCGGAACAGCCGACCATCCGGAATGTCCTTTATCATCGAGGCGCAGGTGAAGTTTCTGGGCGGCGGATCAAGGTTGCGCCCATGACCCCTTCCCCACTGCCCTTATCTCCGTGGCACATCGCGCAAGGCACCGGTTGCGCGTTCTGCAGGAAGAGGTTCTTTCCGACCTGGATCGTCAGGTCGGAATTTGGCAAGGGATTGGTTTTCGACAGGATCTCGGCCGGGGCGGAACTGACAACATCCCCTATGAATACCAGCGCGGATCCGGCCAGCGCCGTCCGGCTTTCGCTCATGAGGCATCCCCTTCTTTGATCCGCGCCGTACGACATGGCCTACCGCGAGACCAGCCAGGCATGAATATCTGCGATCTCCTGGTGGCTAAGCACGGTGCCCCACGCGGGCATGAGGCCGCGGCCATGACGCACCGTTTCCGAGAACGCCCCCTCATTTTTGAGGATGGTCGTGCCTCCCAATTTAGGACCCACCCCGCCGACTGCGCCTTCACCGTGGCAGGCTTGGCAGTGATGTGCAAAGAGTCTCGCGCCCCTGGCCGCGACGCTGGGACCGTCAGGTGCGGCACTCTGCGCCCGCAAGGGTGGCATCATCGCCAACTCGGTCTCGAGACTCGGCAGCTGATCCGGAGCGCCGGAATGATTTCGCGCGGTCAAATACTGCACGACTAATGCGGCGTCTTCCTGCGAGAGATCCGCGCCCCAATGCACCATTTTTTCCACGATAACCGTCCAACGGTCCTGCGACAATCGTTGCTGGGAAATCAGGTCGGTGGTATGGCAGACGGCACAACGGGCAAGAATCAACGTGGCCGCTGTATGAGCCGTGGCACGTTCGATTGCCGCTCGCTCTTCTTCCTGAGCGGCCGTCACGACGACTGCACCAAGAATAACTAGGAGCACAACGGAGAATGGCGAACAGATTCGCCCGGCAAGGCCGCAGCGAACGATAGTCCGAGGCGTACGATATATATATGTTGAGGACTGGAGCGAAGCGAGAACGACGCTGGAGAACTTTTGCAACATGCTCACAGTGCCACCGTCACGATCCTGCGATCCCATCCATTCCAAAGAAAGCCACTGGGATTCCACGGGCTCGTCGCCGGCTGTCGTTCTCCATGCCCATCTGTCGCCCGGCAGAGAATGACCGTCGGACCGCCGGGCGCGCATTCCACACATACTGCCATTGCCGCCAGGCATAGAGTTGCTCTTCACCGATCAAACGAGCCTGGTCCCATGTGCGCCCGTCGTCACAAGACACCTCGACCTTCGCTACGGTCGCCTCGCCGGCCCATGCCACCCCTTGAATCGTCACCGGGCCCTTCTTGACCGTAGTCTCCATCGGCCGGCACGGCAATCAGTGACTTCACCAGCATCTGCTCCACCGGAACCATTGCGCTGCCGGGCAAGCCGGACCCTGCTGGATCGAGGTCTCCGGATATGCGATAGGCCTGTTGCATGTAGTAGCCGGGCGATTCATCCGCCCGCACCGTGATCTCGGTCAGCCACTTCATGCAGGATTCCGCCATCCATCCGGGCGTGATCACGCGCAGCGGCGCGCCGTGGAGCAATGGCAACGGCGCGACCATTCATTTCATAGGCTAGAAGCGTGTCAGGATGAAGCGCCTTGGCGAGGGGGATACTTCGCGTGAACCACGGCACCGTGGCCAGCACCGGGCGATCCGCGCCTTGCAACTGCACGTGCAATCCCTGAAGGTTTACTCCTGCTCGCTGCAACACATCTCGCAGACGCACCCCAGTCCATTGCGCATTCCCGACTGCTCCGCGCTCCCATTGCACGCCGGGCGCTTTAGGACGATGGTACGCGCGACCATTGCCGCTGCACTGCAGAACGGCGGTGAGAGTCACTTCTTCGAATTGTCGTAATTCTTTGAGGCTCACATTCAAGGCCTCTTTGACCAACCCCTTCACCGTCAGCCGCCAGGAGTCAGGGTGCACCGCTTCAGCCGGGGGCGGCCCAAAGTGACTGCGCACGAAAAAACGTTCGTTGGGCGTCAACCAGGAAGTGAATTCACGCACGGGCGTTTCTGCATCGAATGGCCGGGTAACCCGTACGGTCAGCGGTCCGGTTCCCTGGCCACCTCACTGCCGTGCGCGGCATCGACCGTGGGGAGTCCGGGCCCGACCACCAGCCCGATACCGATTGCCTGTAGCACCGTTCTCAACCAGGCTCGCCGGGATACCGTCATGATTTTCCTTCTGCGAGATCAGATGCCATCACCCCATGACTATGGGGATTCAATTCAATCGAGATTTGCGCAGGAACAACAATCGATTGAGGCACCGCGCAGCCATGCGCCACCTTCAACAACCGTTCTTTCAGCTCAGGCGTGACTCGGTGCGGGAGACGAATCGCCAGCTGGAGCTGACCGACTCGATGCGGCCCTTCCGCCATCGTCCACTCTGCCTCCACCCTCAGTCCTTCGCGCGAAATGTCATGCCGCGCGCAGAACTGGCCGGCGAAGTAGCCCACGCAGCTCGCCACGGAACCGACAAACAATTCCACTGGACTCATGCCCGCATCGGCCCCACCGTCCTCAACCGGCTGATCCGTGACCACCCGATGTCGGTCAGTGACGATGTCGTAGCGGGTTCCCCCTTGGTAGGCCACGCTGAGTTTCATCTCGCCCCTCCTCTATGTGTAAGTATCTCGATTCGAGGCCGACGCCCTCTTTTTACGCATATCCAAACGTACCGAGGTGAGACCAAATAGGGAAGGATGCCCATCACGCGCCTCTGGGGATAAACGCAACAGTCCCCCTTTCACGACTGCAGCGCCACGCCCCATTCATCCTGCGGCCAAAAGGCCGGCATCTCGCTTGCTGACAGCTTCCAGCGAAAGGAGCAGCGCCACCCGCTCCCATTCATTATGCGAGTGGATTGGTATGCGAATCAGACATGAGTACGGACCCAGCGCACGATATCCTGCTCGCTTAACGCGCCTGGCTGGCGCGCCGCCTCCCGTCCGCCGCGGAACAGGATCAACGTGGGGATACTGACGATCCCGAATCGAGCGGCCAGAACCTGTTGCTCCTCCGTGTTCACTTTACCCAAGCGCACCTGCGGCTCCAGCGCCTTCGCGGCCTGCTCGTAGGCCGGAGCCATCATCTGACAAGGACCACACCAGGCCGCCCAGAAATCCACGACCAATGGGATTTCAGCTCGTGACACATGGAGGTCGAAATCGGCTGCCGTCAGGCTGATGGGATGCCCGGTGAAGAGAGACGCATGACAGTGTCCGCACTTCGGTGCATCGGCCAAGCGGGCCATCTGGACGCGATTAATGCTCCGACAATGCGGGCAGACGAGATGAAGCTTCTCGCTCATAGGGCCTCTACCTGACGATTTGGTCGCAGTTTGCACATTTCCTGCTCGCTGCCCCTACCCGGCTCACGAACGACCTCAGGTGGTTCGTTTCAAGCTCAGCATGTACGTCGTCAAGTCGTTGAGCTGCTCCTCGCTCAAAGGAAATTTCGGCATGAACGATCCGGGCGACACGGATTGAGGATCACGGAAATGCTTGATATGCCAGGCCCGTTCGGGCCTTGTCTCACCGATGGTCGACAGATCCGGCGCCACAGCTGCACCTTCACCATGGATGCGATGGCACCCGACGCAACCGAATTGGGCGTACAAGGCCTTGCCCCGCGCGACTGCCGGATCGGTCCTCGGCACGGCATACAAATTTTTCATGGAGATCCCCAGCAGTCCGAATACGACAAGGAGAAAGACCAGGCCGCTGCCCAATGCCATCGGTCTCTTAGTAGGATTTCTCACCGGATTCCGATCGATAAAGGGCCAGAACAACATAATCAGGATGACGCAGAGTGGCAAGACCCACGTGGCCAGCGGCTCAAGCGGTCCATGCACGTACTTGAGCAGTTCGTAATAGAACAGAAAGTACCATTCGGGCACCGGCACGAAACTGGTATCCGAGGGATCGGCTTTGTCCGTCAAAGGAAGAGGGATGGCAACTGCCAGGATCGCGACCACCAGGAAGACTCCCGCCATGACGACCGCGTCCATATAGACCTGCCTGGGAGCGAAGGTTTCGCTGCCCAGCGAAGCCCGGTCGTCGGTCCAGGGTCCAGCCGGACCCACTCGCCGCAAAATGAACAGGTGCAAGACGATTCCGCTGATCAAGATGGCCGGAAGAAACAGGACATGGATTGCAAAGAACCGTGATAGCGTCAATGCGCCGAGCGTTTCTCCGCCGCGCAAGACTCGGGCGATCATATCCCCGACGAACGGAACGGTCCCGGCCATGTTGATGCCGATTTGGGTGGCCCAATAGGCCGTTTGATCCCAGGGCAGCAGGTACCCGGTAAACGCGAAAGACATGACGATGAGAAACAGCACCACGCCCACCATCCACATCGCTTCGCGCGGGGGTTTGTACGCGCCATAGAGAAACGTCTGGAGCATGTGGAGGCCGATCGCCACCACCATCGCCGACGCCCCCCAATGGTGGATTCCCCGCACGAACCAGCCGAGGGTGATCTCGGTTTCAATGAACCGGACGCTGTCATACGCGTGGTCGGGCGTCGGGGCGTAATACACCGCGAGAAACATGCCGGTGGCTGCCTGCATGAGGAACAGAAACAACGTCGCGGAGCCGAATACGTAGATCCAGCTGGCGCCTCCTGGAATCGGCTCATCAAGCAATGTCCGCTGGACCGGTTTGAAATTCAGGCGGCTGTCGAGCCACGTGTAGATGCGTGAAGCCATCTGCTCCAGTTATGAATTCCGGATAATGAGTGCTGAATGATGGGTTTCAATTTACCAATTGAACGACTTCATCACTCATAACTGCACGCTTCGTGGTTGGCCGGACCTGAATTCCGTATACATGACGAGGAGCCGTCCATTCTCCACCTTCATCGGAAGCTGATCCAGCGACGAGGAGCCGGACCTGCCAGCACCCGTCCGTTCATGTCGAACGTACTACCGTGACAAGGGACTGAAACTTATTGGTCCCGTCATCCCATCGATAGCCGCACCCCAAGTGGGTACAGATCGGTGAAAAGACCTTCATGTCGCCCTTCGGGTCTTTACCGCCCACACCGCCTTCTGCGACTTGGTCTCCATCCAGCCGTCGCGAATGGTTGTGACATGGTCCAATTGGGTGGGTTCGCCGACAGACAACTCGTCCACGGCTCCGACATCCACCCAGTGGCGCTTGCGACGCATGAAGGCCGGCGCAATAAACGAACTGAGCAGGGGAATGGCGAGTCCCACGCCAATGGATCCCGCCGCCGCGACGGTCACCCAACGGAAGAAGGTACGCCGGGATCCGACCGGAGTGGAAAGCCCCTTGGTCGATTGGTGATCCGGTTGTTCTTGATGGCTCACATGTCGCTCTCCTTCGCGTTCAACCTGCACGCCCCGTATCCATCGGGCAGGTATTGATGCCGAACAGACTCCAGACAGGGCAGAATCCGATCGCGCCAGTGACGAGGGCGATCGCTCCAATAGCCAGCGTGATCCCCATTCCAATCGACGGAAAGTCCGCGAAGGCCGATCCCGATCAACACGATACCGAGCACGA
>CAWIWD010000008.1:0-8695 GCA_963839785.1 uncultured Nitrospiraceae bacterium | reverse complement strand
ATCGGTCTTGAGAACTATCTGACGGAGCAGATCAAAGCGTAAATGGTGTTTGTGTCAAGACCCTCTAGGCTTGTGGCTCCTCGCATATGCGTAGAACTCCGACGACCATTTTGTGTGGTGGCCGTTGGTTTTCCCTGCCCCACAATCAAAATGCCATGATTTCGGTAAAAGTTATAGTGCCCTGGTCGGTTCCCCAATTCCAGGCCATCGCTACGGAGAGTTTCCAGCGGTGATGAGGGGCTCGTGGAGCTGATTCTCCGCGACGGCCTTGGCACATTCCTCGGGCGTGCAGTCCCGAAGCGCCCGGTGAGGCCGACTCTCGTTATACTCATGCCGCCAGGCCTCGATCCGGTCGTGAGCGTCCTGCAGGGACTCGAACCAGTGCGCATTCAGGCACTCCCGTCGTAATGTCGCATTGAACGCGACTCCACGTGAGCATTGTCCGTTGGCGTGCCCGGTCTGGACAAGTCGATGGAGACCTTGTTGTGATAGGCCCAGAGGTCCAGCAGCTGACTGCTGAACTCACTCCCGTTGTCACAGAAGATCCGCGTCGGCGTACCTCGCTGGACTTTGAGCCGATTCAATACGGCGACGACATGTTCGCTGCGAAGACTCTGGCCCACCTCTCTCGCGTAAACACCTCGACGACGGTGAGGGCACGAACCCGCCGGCCCTCTGTCAGTTGTGGTCGGCGACGAAGTCCAACGTCCAGACCTCGTTCGGTTTCCCCGGTTTGGGGCGTACCCCGCGTAGCGCAATGGATTTCCGTCGTCGTGGGACTCGATGATGTAGCATCAGGCCTTCTTCCCGGTAGAGACGATACACGAGCTTCGTGCCCACGGCCCACCCTTCCCGATTGAGCAACACCCGAATCTTCCGGTAGCCGTACCGCACTCGCGCCTGGGCCATCTCCCTGATCCGCTGCCGGAGTGCGGTGCGGGGATTGCGAGGACTCTGATACTGATCGGTGGCCCTCGCACAGCGGACGGTCCGGCAGGCGCGCCGCTCACTGATCGGGTAGGCCGTGCATACATATCCCACCACAATCCGTTTCCGCGAAGGCCGCAGAATGTTGTTGAGAGTACGTCCTGCAGCATCACCTTGTCCAGGGATAGCTCGGCCACCAACCGCTTCAGTTTGGTGTTCTCATCCTGGAGTTGTTTGAACTCCCGCACCTGCTCCGATTCCAGTCCCGCATAGCGCTGCTTCCAGCGGTAAAACGTCTGCTCGGCAATCCCGAGGTGACGGAGCAGATCCGCCACAGATGCCCCCATTTCGGCCTGCTTGAGTACGGCCACGATTTGCTCGACACTGAATCGTTTGCGTTTCACGGCATCCTCCTTCCCATCCAGGGGGGCAAGTATGCCGGAAACGCTCCGTCAAATCGGCCTCAAAATCGGGGAGCCGACCAGCCCGGCTGCGAGCATCTAGGCCTGCTCTGATTGATCACCGCTATGCCTTTTCCCCTGTAGGCTTATCCCATGGTCTTTCAGGCAAGAACCAGGCGTTGATGATATTCACAGTACTGGTGACACGTTCCTATCCATAGCTTGATCACAAGGTTTTTCTCCTGCAAGGCTTACGTCAAAAATTCAGCGACAGCCATAAGCAATGCCACGTTCACCACTTCATTTTATCAACTCGGATCTATTGGCCGTTCGAGAGCAGTCGGAACCCAAGCGCAGCGCGCGATGCCTGCAACAGTTTGAGAGTCAATCCTTTGTGAAGATTGTTGCTGATAAATGTGCCGATGTATTTGGGAAGGCCGTCCGAACGGAGCAATACGTAGTGATCGGGTGTAAGAACGGTGGTCAAATTGAACAGTTTGCAGACGACCTCCAAAAACTAGTCATGGCAGCCGTATGTTGTTGGATTCAATATGGTATCGATTGCGGTGTGTGCGGAGGCACATCCCTCATCGACTTGAAGGGGATACAGACCGCACGCCTGCAGCGTGTGCATTCAATTTCCACTCCCGGGTCAATCCAACATACACTCAGTTGACCACACGGACAGCGAATGTTTCGGTGGTCGGTCGGGCCAGCTCTGCTTCTCTGATTCCACGAATGCTTCTCCCCGTCATCAAAAAGTCCATGGCTGCAAAGCAACCGTGGACTCATATAAGCGAATCAAAGAGGGCGGGGGCCTCAGGGAGGAAAACCGGCTCACGCCCTTGGAGTGGCCCCACTCCGTGTGCACCGGCTGTGTGCTCCTTTGTTCATTGATGGCGCCTATTGATAGTCCTCATCCAGTGATTTGAGGAATGCGACAAGCGATCCGACATCGCCGGTTGTGAGCGCGATCCCTTGAAGTTGCACGGCGCCATTGCGTAGGCTGCCTGCTCTGACTTGACCTGAAACTTCGATGTAAAAATTTATGATGTCGTTCAGGGTGGCAAATTGGCCATTGTGCATAAAGGGAGCGGAATGACTGAGATCACGAAGGCCTGGTGTTTTGAATCTGGCGATGGCTCGACCCAGTAACGTCGTATCGGAAACGGGACAAGGCACTTGGTCGTCGCACAAAATGGCTCGAATCTTTTCTTGCGGGTTCGGCATATCCGGGTTAGCAAAGACGTTCCACGCTCCAAGATCGGTCAAGGCAGGATCAGCGAGAATAGGGATGGCTCGGAAACGTTCCGAAGCGTTGGGATGGACCTCGGTTGCGGGGAGGAACCCATTGTAATTTCCGTTACGAGCGGCAAGGGATGGAATCGTGAGAGCCGCGAATGAGTTGACACCGTGAATGCTGTCGTACTCTCGTTGTGTAGTCCCGGTGTTATGCAATTTGAAATCTGTGAAATTCGGGGCGGCATGGCAAGCGATGCAGTTGCCGATTTTGTCCTGCAGCGACTTCTGCCGGTGAGGCGGTAGGAGGAGTCGCCGGTTCTCGGAGAAATATTTTGAGACCTGCCAATTCCGTCGCACCAAATGCGAACGGTTGAGTATGGAATTGAAATTGGCCGTCAGCTCGATGTGGATTAGAGGTCACGAATTGAGGACTTGCCAGTGCGTTCACGAGTGTCAAAAGTCGGCGGCTATAGTCGAGCGGCGTCTCGCCACTGTTCGGTTGTTGCGGGAGGCTGTTGCGACTCAAAAACACGTCGAACGGAGAACGGATAAGATTGCCGGCGTCGTCGGCTTGCGAGAAGCGCAAGCCGACGACGTAGGCCGCGACCACCTTCACGACCGCGTCGAAGATTTCCTGGTCACTGGCTGATCCGATGAGCACACGAAATTCCGGAGGCAGACGAAGTTCGTCCGGAATGTTTGGGTTGGCTCCGGTGAACAGAGCGGCATAGGAAAGTCCGTCGAATTGTTGGGCAATGACTCCGCTGCCGTCATCCTCACGCACGACTTGTGCAATGTGCGCAATGTGCTTCCGCTTTTTGCCCAGGGAGCCAGCCGAAATTTCGACCGGTGAAGGTCCCGACAATGAGCTCCTCCATCGTTGAGAATTCGCCATCAACGTGAAATAACGCTCCTCCTGAGCGATCAAGCGATGCATTGACCAGAGGTGGAGAGTTCCGGGGGGCGGTTCTCTTGCCGTCGCTACGGTTGGGTACGGGACTCCGTTGAGCGAAATCCGCATAGGTCCGCATTCCTCCCCCTGGCGTACCGACATGTTCGTCGACAAGGTGGCAGGCTCGGCAATTCATCGTAAGCCCTGTAAAGGGTCCTGTCAGGCCCACTCCTTGCCCCGTCGTTTCGGAGAGATCCATAACCGGATCGCCGGCGGGAAGGGTGTCATTCACCTTCCCGCCAGAATCCAGGTACACCTTAAAAGCCTGGGCAAAGCGGGTTTCGACGAACAACCGTTCGCCGACGTCGGCTTCGGCTCCAGGTGTTCCTGTCGCCGCGACTGAAGGCGGTCCGGAACTACTGCCTCCTTCGCATCCGATGAAGAGAAGAGAGATGAAGATCCAAGATGACATTCCGACGATACTGTCACGACGGTGAAAAGGAAACACGGTGGAACCTCCATTACTTCTACAGTGAATCGAAGCGGTCTCTTATCGTTGGTCCGACAAGATCTGAGCTTGGAATAGATTCCTTGAACAACCACAAAATATCGACTAATTCAGGGTCAAATTGGGTGCCGGCTGCAACTTGGATAATTCTGAGCGCGATGGTGTTTCGGACAACTTGGTTCGAGACTTCGGGGATGCGGATGGCGTCGAAGGCATCGGCGATCGAGAGGATCCTGGATCCAAGGGGGATGAATTGCCCTCTGATGCCGTACGGATAACCAGATCCGTCCCATCGTTCGTGATGATGGGCTATGAGAACGGTAGCCTCTCGGAGAAAGAAGAACGGTTCGAGTAGCGAGGCGCCAAGCCGAGGATGATTCTGTACGGTGACGTAGGATTCTGGATCAAACCTGTTTCCTCCGATGGTTAGGTCGTGAGGAAGCATCAAGAGTCCGATATCGTGAAGAAATGCAGCGAGTTTGAGAGCATGCAACTCTCCCGTCGTCATGCCGACCGCTTGTCCGATCAACAACGAGATCGCAGCGGTGCGGCGCCCATGACCAGCCTGCCAGGGGAGCGCGCGATCGATTTCCCGGCAGACTTGACGCACGAGTATGCTTTCAACGTCACGGCGTGATGCGAGAGGGAGTCGGAGGCAATCGATCTTCCGGAGCATTCCCTGGATCGTAATGATCCCAGGGTAAACTTCTTCAGAGATATGTGGATGCATCACAACTTCTCCTGAAAAAAGCAGAGCCCAAGACTACATCGCGTAATCTTGGGCTCTGGGTTAAATACCTCTGGCCGCAGACTGTGTCGAGCGTCGGAGAGCGCTACATCATTCTTCTTTTCCGTGCTTTCCTGCCATCAGCGGCTGATTCAAGACCCACATCTCATATAAGGGAATTGCCATCATAATAAGAAATCCGACTGTCATGAGGGTATCCCCCGTTAGCATGGTGAGTACGAATACGGGGGAGACGTAGCTGATAAGCCAGGGAGACACTAGGTCCAACATCACGCCACCGAATGACATCCAGGTCGTGATGATTTTTAGCATGCTGCCGGCGCTGGTGAGATAGAGCACATGCACCAGAATCATGAATACGACCGGCATCGTAAAGAGATGGAAGTGGGTGATTTCTGCCAGTTCTCTGAACGACATCGGTTCGCCGAATGTGACATCCGACCCTCTGTAGTGACTGGCGATTCCCTGTGGCGAGAGCCCTGTCATGCTGTGGGCCCAGAAAAATGAAAAGGTAAATCCTGCCAGCATCAAGAAGAGAAAGAAGGTATAGACTAACCGAATGTGCCGGTCTGAATCGCGGAGACGGAATCGCGTGATTAAAGTTGCGCATGGTGAGACGCTGTCGGTCCGCCTGCCCTTAGTTTCCGAAGATGGAGCCGAAGATCCCCTGCTCAGATTTCCTTGCGGCCACCGTATCGCTGCCGAGACCTGCGGGCTTTAAATAAAACTCATCGATCAGCACCAGGACTCGTTTAATTCCAGCTGTCATCGACCGGACGGACATGGTGGCCCCGCTGATGTTGATGATGTCTTTGTTGATGCGGACCGGATCCAATACCGTTTTACCCTCATACTGGACGTTGAAACGCTTGGTCCTCACTTCACTGCCGCGCGCTTCCCTGAACACCAATAATTCTACGTTCAAAACGTGCCCGGTATGATCTACCCCGACCATGTATGTCATGGGTTTGTGTTTGCCGATGGTATTTTGGATCAACGCGTAGCCGTCAATCTGTGAGCCGGTCTCGCCAATGTACACGTCAAAAGAGTCTTCTGGAAATTTCCAACCGATACGTTCTTCAACCGTCATCTTCTTATCCGTAGGAACTCTCAAAAGTTCTTTCTTGATGCGCGTAGAGTTTGGGAACATCAGTTTGAGCGCCTCTTCCTCAGTGAGATAGACTTCGGCCATCGACATTTCTTGTTCCGTCAGATAGCGTTTAAGCTCACTGTCCCACACCCGTTCAGCCCAGACCCTGGCGGGGGACATGACAAAGAGGAGCACCAGTGAGAATGTAAGCAATCGAGTCATCATGCGGGAGTACATCCTTTAACTTTCAGCTTGGCGTTGAGCCGATCGACGACGCCATTCATCACCTCTTCCGATGGTTCTATCGCCCACCATTTAAGGGCTTGCTGAGTGACGCCCCCGCGGGAATGCCATCGCTCCCTGGTTTCTAATACGCTCACAGAGGCGACGTCATTCATTCGTTTGACGGACAACGTGATGCGCGCGCGTTCATTGTTGCCAAAGCCTTCCCGTCCAAAGATGCCAAAGGACCGTTCTGAGGTTGGCGGCACGTCCTGCCAGCTTGTCTCGATCGTTCCCTTCTCTTTATCGTGGGTCGAAATGGATTGTCCCTTCATGGTCTCGAGCGCGGCATCCCAGACGGTTTCATAAGAGCAGACATAGTACTGCTCATGACTCCCGCTCAGGGCAGCGCACCCGACAGAGAGGAGTGCGAAGACTACCAAAGCTATTCTAGGTGTAGGCATTATGTATGTTGCTCTTTCTTGCTCACAGACGAGCCTTCCCTTCAGAGGGAGGGCTCGTCTGTATTCGACCTAGAAATACGTTGCGGCTGAGATCACCAGCGCCCCGTCATGAATTCGTTGCCCGGAGTTCGGATTGAACGACTTCGGCAAGTATTGATAGCTGATTTTGAAAACAGCATCTTCCACCGGGCGATAGTTCAGGCCAAAGGAAATCTGCTCCAGTTCGCCTTGATTCTCGCCCAGATTGTCTCGATTCAAGTTCACCAGGTCGTAACGAATCACGGCAGTGAAGGTAGAGCCTTCTCCAAACCGTTTCGGCGAAAGCTCTGGTCAGGAACGCCGGCATGAAGTGGTAGTTACCCTGGAGATAAAATCCCTGCATCCGTTGTGGGGGAGCTGCCAGCGGATTAAACGTATTGACACCGGTCAGAAGAGTGCCTGGGGTAAAGCCGATGGTGTTGCCAGGAATGGCACGGGAATTTCCCCTCGAATAGGCCCATGCTGCTTCGCCAATGATCTCAAACGGCCCCTTTTGGAGCGTCCAGTCAATTGCTGTGATACTCAAGGGGTTATAGCTGGTGGGAGATTGATTGCCATAATAGCTCGATCCGGCGATTTCCACGCCGAGCATCGGGCTAAAGGCCACACGACCTGAGACCGCTTTACCGCTGTTAATGTCAAGCCCGTCAGCGGAGTCGGCGCATTTTCGTTGGCGAGAGTCTTTTGTGCCACTTTCCTCATTGATGCGCGGGGCGCCGTCAGGCCCATGCCCGCAAGGGCCAGTCGTCACATAGAGCTCATAGTCGAGCTTACTCGTTCGTCCAGGGTAAAAGGTGCCATAGAGGCCCGCGCCCGTCTCTGACATGGTTGATGGAATCACGAACTGGCTGACAAGTGGACGATCGGTCAAGTCATTCAACGGCGAGTCATGCAGCAAATTGAATTTGCCGATGGGGATGAGCACAATGCCCGCCCGGATGTTGACAGGTTCGTTCACGAGATAGTCGATATGCGCAAATTCCAAGCTGATTTCGTTTTCTCCTGCCCCTCTAATCCCGTGCTCGATTTCAAGCTCAGAGGCAAACTTCACATGTTCAGTAATGTCTCCATAAATGAAGGGTACGAAACGTTGCTGATCAAAGCCATTCGTCACTCCGTTGCCATAACCTTCTAATACCCCGTTCCGGTGCGCCCGGTATTGAATGTCAGCATAGCCACCGACGATAGCTTTCGGCGCGGACACGAACGGCTTGGCGTACACTAACCGTCCTGAACCGGATGAGCCGAACGACAAAGCCGGTTGCGACTCGGCTTCGGCGTTCGCGGCCGACCTCCGGCAATGCGCCGATGCCGGGTTCGGCTGCTGGGCCCACACTCCCTTCACGCCGTTCGGTAGCGCCCTCACGGCGCTCATGTTCTTGCAGCCGCTTGGTGACGGCTTCATCGACTAACTTCTGAATGTCCTCCGGGGTCATGTTCTCAGCCCACACCGAAGTAAACGGCAAAGCTGCAATCACGAGAGCCCCGAGGATTGACCGGATCTTCATCGGTATCCTCCAAGGTGAGTGAGGTTATGGTCTGACTCGGGACTCAATGGTCTCTGGCCTTCTTGAGGAATGAAGAGTCTCTACAACGGAACTGTATGTCGATGTTGTGAGTGCCTCCTTTCATATAACCAGTCATGACGGAACGGTGCCCCATCCTTCGATTGAAGAGAAGGGGATGACAACAATGCGTTTGCAGCGCTTGCACTTGAGTTCTAATCCTTGCCCTCGCACTTTAGCGATCAGTTGACCGCATTCACAGCGGGTTTCACCACAGTCGGCAGAGTGGTTGTTTGGAGATGTCGTGCTGATCATGACGAGAGGGGCCTCTGTTTAAATGAAATTGAGAACGATTATTAATATCTTAGTCGATATTCGGAAGTCAAGCCTTGTCATCGCGCTCACTTTATCAAGGAATGGATGTATTCGATCAGGTCTTATCCTATAATTCGTCGCGCATTTGGCATGAAAGAGAATGAGAGGAACGCGTGTATTCTCATCTGTTCAATCAGTCGGTTCGTATTCGGATGTGCCTCCTGACATTGCTCTGTAGCGTCTTCGCTGGTTGCGTGGGGGTACCCTCTGGTCCGGAGTCAGTCGCTGTGACTAGGACTCAGATGCAGATGGGCACATTGGTGAAAATTACGGCGGTGGCAC
>CAWIWD010000007.1:0-74338 GCA_963839785.1 uncultured Nitrospiraceae bacterium | reverse complement strand
TGAACAACTGGCCTCGTATGCACGACAATTTTCGCCGCGGGTGTATGTGGTGCCGACGGTGGTTGATACGAACCGATTTGTTCCGGGCGGACAACGACCCTACGTCGCGGCCGATCATTCAACTGAACCTATTACGATCGTATGGATGGGGTTGGCTTACAATTTACGATATTTGAATGTGCTGGCGCCCGCCCTTCGCGCGTTGCAATCACGTTTCCGCATGAGCCTTCGCGTGGTGTGTTCGCAATCACCACACCTGCCGGGAGTGAACATCGAGTTCAGGGCCTGGGACATGCAACGAGAAGTGTCGGACCTGCAAGATGCTTCGATCGGTGTGATGCCGCTCGAGGATACAGAATGGGCGCGAGGGAAGTGCGGGCTGAAATTGCTCCAGTACATGGCCGTAGGAATCCCTGCGGTTGCATCGCCGGTTGGGGTCAACTGTGAAATTATTACAAACGGAGTCAACGGGTATCTCGCCTCCACCGAGCAGGAGTGGTACGACAACCTTGAACGGCTCTGCCGCTTAGCCCATTTGCGAGAGTATATGGGAGAGGCCGGACGTCGGGCGGTCGAGGTGCAATACTCCCTCGCAGCCTGGGGCCCTCGATTGGCGAAAGCGTACCGGACCTTGGCTCAGAGCGAACGGGATAATGGTGCCGTGCGTTATAAGCGCCATCCTGTGGCGGGCTCCGGAAAGACGGCAAGCGTGCGATGATTCTGCTGACACTCACCTTCATAGTCGCCGCGCTTCTATCTATGTATGGCGTCCCGATAGCACGCCGCGCGGCTCTGAAATTCGGCATCGTGGACAAGCCGGATGGCCGCCTCAAACATCAGCGTGAGCCGGTGCCCTATTTAGGGGGCGTCGCCATTTACCTCGCCTTTCTCGTGAGTTTGGCCTTCACGTTTGAGTTCCGGCACGACGTGCTCGGCATCGTCCTTTCCGGGACGCTTATCGTCATGTTGGGATTGATCGATGATTTCGGCGTCTTGTCGCCAGGAACGAAGTTGGCGGGGCAACTCCTGGCTGTTTTCGTGTTGATCAAGAGCGGCATTCGCATTGAAATCGTGTCGCTTCCGGATTGGATTGATATGGCGCTAACGGTGTTGTGGATGATCGGCATCATCAATGCCTTCAATCTGTTGGATATCATGGATGGATTGTCTGCCGGAGTCGGCATCATTAGTGCAGCCTTCCTGTGTATGGTGGCGATCCTGAATGGAGACCAGACCATCGCCTTCATATTGGCGGCACTCATGGGCAGCTTGCTGGGATTTCTCCGGCACAACTGGCGGCCGGCTTCCATCTACATGGGAGATTCCGGGGCGATGTTTATCGGCTTGATGCTGGGAGCCTTATCCATGATGGGCAAATACACCGAAGGCCATTCGGTGTCCTTGCTGACGCCGATCTTGATCCTGGGAATGCCCATTTTCGATACCCTATTCGTGATGTACATCCGATTCTTGCGTGGATTGCCGATATTTCTCGGCAGCCCCGACCATATGGCGATTCGGCTGCGCCATTGGGGTCTGTCGGTGACCCAGGTGGTGGTGATTAGCTATCTAGGTGCCGCCCTGCTGGGTGGCATGGGGCTTCTCGTCATGACGGTTCCTCAACAGCTTGCGGTGATTTTGAGCGGAGTGACGCTGCTGTGCCTGGCTGGGGCCGCGGTGGCATTGACGCGCCTCAATGTGTCGAGTGGCGTTCCGGGATTGAACAGCGAGTCGGCAACCAGATCGGCAGAAAGGACCGGCGTATTGTGATCTTAATTGTCGGGGCCGGATTAGCTGGATTGAGCACCGCGTATCATCTTCGTGGCGTCCCATACAAGGTCCTCGAGCGTGAACCAGAGGCCGGGGGCCTTTGCCGGTCGTACGTCAAAGACGGCTTTACGTTCGACTATACCGGGCATCTGCTCCACTTTCGTCAAACGGCCATTAAGGCCTTGGTGGAAAGCCTGCTTCCCACCCAACTACAACGACACGCGCGCAAGTCCTATGTCTTTTCGCACGACACCTATACGGAGTACCCGTTCCAGGTGAATACACATGGCCTTCCGCTCGAAGTCGTGCGCGAATGTTTATTAGGTTTTATCGCCACCCTGTCGGACCCGTCCGCTAAGCCTCCAGCGGAGAATCGGTCGTTCAAGCAATGGATCATCGAGAGCCTTGGAGAAGGCATTGCGAAACATTTCATGGTGCCGTTCAATGAAAAACTCTGGCAGGTGCCTCTAGATGAGCTGACTTCAGAATGGGTGTCCTGGCTGGTGCCGAAGCCGGACGTAAAGGATGTCATCAATGGCGCGTTAGGCATCAAGGACAAGGCTTTCGGATACAACCCGTCATTTCTCTATCCGGCCAGCGGGGGAATCAGGGTCTTGCCGGAAGCATTTCTCCCGTCCATCGCGAACCTCTCCTATGATTCCGAGCTCGTGGAGATCGAGACGGGAAGACGGCGCGCCCTGTTCCGCAGTGCTTGCGGCGAGCGAACGGAAGAATATGAACAACTCGTGTCGACGATCCCCTTGCCTGAATTGGTACGGCGCTGCGTTGATCTGCCGGCCTCGACGCGTGAATTGGCGGCCGCTCTACGATGGGTGTCCGTGTCGAACGTCAACCTGGCCGTCGCGCGGGAACACATTTCCGACAAACACTGGATCTATTTCCCTGAACACCAGTATCCGTTTTACCGCGCCGGGTTTCCCATGAACTTTTCTCCTGCCATGGGCCGACCCGGCTGCAGTTCCCTCTATGTCGAAATCTCTCATCAGCCGACGGCACAGGAATCAGATGCCTCGCTTATCGAGAGAGTGCGGAAAGGATTGGAACAGGCCGGTGTGCTCCGCCGCTCCGACGAGATGGTCATGGCCGATGTCAAAGATCTGTACTATGCCTATGTGCTCTTTGATCGGCATCGTGGCCGTGCCGTGAAAGAATTGCTGGTGGAGCTGGAGCGACGCGGCATCAGTTCCGTCGGGCGATATGGGCTCTGGGAGCATACGTCGATGGAGGATGCGATTGCTCAGGGACAGCAGGTCGCCGCTCGATTGCGGATGCAAGCCGCTGCCTGACCGCGAGAATCGTATGCAGGTGGTCTGTCACGTCATTACCACACTCGAATTGGGCGGCGCGCAGGAAGTCGCCATGCAAGTCGTGGCAAGTCTTGACCGGAGCCGATTCCAGCCGGTATTGATCGCCGGACCCGGTGGCCTGTTGACTGAGGAGGCCTGTGCGCTGGAAGGAGTCGATGTTCGTCTTGTTCCCTCTCTCGTGCGGAACATTCATCCGCTGAAAGACTTGCGCGCCTTCTGGGAATTAGTCGGGTTGTTTCGGCGCCTGCGTCCGAAGATTGTACACACCCATAGTTCAAAAGCTGGTATTCTAGGGCGACTGGCGGCATGGTTCGCGGGTGTCCCCTGCATTTTGCACACGATTCATGGCTATGGTGTGACTCCTGCACAGCCCTTCTGGGTCAGACGCTCGTTTATCGCGCTCGAACGAACGGTGGGTTGGGTCACTACGCATTGGATTGCGGTGTCGCACGCGGATCGACGTCAAGGAATCGAGTGGGGCATTTTCTCCGCTTCGAAGATTTCGGTGGTGCGGCCAGGTATCGATCCGACGCCGTTCGAAGCCCGCATAGACACTCCGGAACGTCACCGTCTTCGAGCCACGCTGGGAATCGGCCCGGATCAGTTGTTAGTGGGAACGATTTCGTGTTTGAAACCACAAAAATCTCCCGAAGATTTTGTCCGCGTGGCTGCACGAGTCTGCCGGCGTCTTCCTATGGCGAGATGTGTGCTGATCGGCGACGGCGCATTGCGCCCGCAGGTCGAAGAATTGTTACGGGCGCAGGGACTCCAAGAACGTGTCACTCTGCTGGGCTGGCGTCGTGATGTCGTAGCCCTCCTGAAGATCTTCGACGTGTTCGTGCTGACTTCCCGGTGGGAAGGATTGCCCTGCGTCCTGCTGGAGGCCAGAGCCAGCCGGGTTCCGATTGTAGCGACCCGCGTCGGTGGCGCCGACGAGGCGATCGTTGAGCATGCGCATGGGACCCTCCATCCGCCCGGAGATGTTCAAGGCATGGCCGATCGCGTCTGTCAGATTCTCGAAGACGAACGTTACCGCTCAGACTTCGGGATGCAATCAAATGAGTTTCCAGAAGAGTTTACGATTCAAGAGACGGTCAAACAATACGAGTGTCTGTACACCTATTTCCTGCATGCCATGCGCCCCATGCGAGGGGTCATGCGGATGCAGACGAATCGATCAGGAGGTTGAACGGGAGGAACGATGAACATTCCGCTGCTTGATCTGAAGACCCAATACCAATCGATGCGCAGCGAAATTCTGGCTGCGATTGAAGCCACCTGTGATGAACAGGGTTTTATCCTCGGTCCGCGCGTCGTGGCGTTAGAGCAAGCAGTGGCGTCGTATGTCGGCAGTACTCATGCGGTTGGGGTGGCGTCCGGCAGCGATGCGCTCTTGCTGGCGCTCATGGCGTCGGGCGTAAAGGCCGGCGATGAAGTCGTGACTGTGCCGTTCACCTTTTTCGCGACCGCAGGGGCCATTTCCCGGCTGGGAGCCAAACCAGTGTTCATCGATATCTGTCCGGATACATTTAATATGGATCCTAGGCTCCTTGAGCGGGCTATCACGGGCCGAACCAAGGCGATTATTCCTGTGCATCTGTTCGGTCAATGCGCTGACATGCGTGCGATCAATGAGATCGCGCGAGGACGCAGAGTCGCCGTCATCGAAGATGCCTGCCAGGCGATCGGCGCCGGACGTCAAGGGCGGCGAGCTGGTGTGTTGGGAGATCTGGCCTGCTTCAGCTTCTTTCCTTCAAAAAACCTGGGCGGGTTCGGCGATGCCGGTATGGTGACGACAAACGATCAGGCGCTGGCAGAGTCTATTGCCATGCTGCGAGTTCATGGGAGCCGGGTGCGTTACGTCCATGAAGCGATCGGCATCAACAGCCGTCTGGACGCCCTGCAGGCCGCTGTCCTACTTGTCAAACTGAAGCGACTAGACCAGTGGGCAGAAGGGCGACGCCGAAACGCCTCGCGCTACGTGCAATTGTTTGCAGCGGCAGAAGCTGGATCGTGTCGCAGTTCCCGTTGTAGATACTGATAACTTCCATGTCTACAATCAGTTCACGTTGCGTGTCGAGAAGCGTGATGAACTACGAGGCTATTTGAAGGAACATGGCGTGGGCACAGAGGTGTATTACCCACTGCCGCTGCACTTGCAAAATTGTTATCGGGATTTGGGCTATGTGAAGGGGACATTTCCGCACTCGGAACGTGCCGCTGAAGAGGTGCTTTCGCTTCCCATCTATGCTGAATTGACTGATGAGCAGCTGCAGTATGTCGTGCAGTCCATTGCAGCGTTCTTCCGGAAACATTGACCGGATGACTCGCCCGTACACATTTTCAACCATCTGCTGATGGCGAGGAGTTCCGAACCGGTCCGGTAGAGTGGCGCGACCTCGCCACGTGTCGTGCCTGAGCATTTGAGGATCCAACTTTACGGCGACTCTTCCCGGCATCTACGGATGACTGATTTCCTTGGAGTGAGAAACAACGGTTGGCCATCCCAGGCGTGCATTGCGGTGCACCCTCAGCTGCGGCAGATGCGAGCTGGACTCAAATGGCTATGCTCCGCGTCATGGTCACGTCGGAATTTGCCAGAATCGCGGAGAAGTATTGAGATGCTGTCGCTGCCCTTTCTGGCCATCTCGTAGGATTTCTGAGAAGGCTTCAAGAACACTCGAAATTAGACTATAGTAACTGAGCACCAACGATAGAACTTGTGACAAACCCTCTCATCACCAGCAATTCACGTCCGCTACGGATTGCCCTTATTGGCGCAGGCCGGCACGCCCAGCATCACGCGCGTGCGATTCTGCGCTGTCCCGGCGTGCAGCTGGTGGCCGTGGCTGACCCGTCTGAGGCCGCGCAGGCGGCCATGCGCGATATCGTGCCCGGCATCGGCTGTTTCAAGACGCCGGATGAGCTCTTCGCGTCTGAGCGACTCAATGTCGTGCATATCATCACGCCGCCCGCCACCCACGCGTCCCTTGCCAAGATGGCTCTCAAGGCCGACTGCCACATTTATGTCGAGAAGCCGTTCACCGAATCAGTAGACGACGCTCGGCAGATCCTCGACGACGCGAACGCTAAAGGTTTGCGGGTCTGCGCCGGCCATCAATTGCTGTATGAGCCGCCCACTCGGGTACTGACGAGGTATCTGCCCGCCATCGGCCGGATTGTCCATGTCGAAAGTTATTTCTCCTTCCGAACGGTCCGCCATGCGCCGGGCGGTCGTAAGGTTCTTCGAGCCGACCATCAGCTCCTCGACATCCTGCCGCATCCCGTCTATCTGCTGTTGCAGGTGTTAGAACAGGCGGGGGACGGCCGCACTGAGCTGCTGTCGCTGGAGGTAAGTCAGGCGGGTACGGTTCACGCTCTGGTGCGACGCGGGGGAATCACCGGAACTCTGATTGTGACGCTGGAAGGACGTCCCGTTGAAAGTTATCTGCGAGCCATTGGGCGAAATGGATCACTCGTTGCCGATTACGTGAGGAGCACCACCCAGCGTGCCATCGGCCCTGGTTCGTCCGGCATCGATAAGTTGTTTGCGCCCTATCGGCAGGCCTGGCAGCTACTGAGCGGCACGACCTCAGCCATGGCTAGCCGCTTTCTCAAGAGTCAACGGAGTTACCCGGGATTGGCCGAACTCTTCTCCGCGTTCTACGAGTCCGCGCGTAGCGGCAGCCCGTCGCCCCTGTCTCCAGAGAGCTTGCTGGAAACGGTGCGCATCTGCGAGCGGGTAGCCCAAGCGCTCAAGATAGGAGAAGCCAAGGCATTGGCTGCAGCGGCGCCGAAACCCGTCAATAGCCGAGGTGTGCTGGTGACGGGTGGAACGGGGTTTTTGGGGAAGGAAATCGTGCGCGCGTTACTCTCGCGCGGTCGTGCTGTCCGTGTGGTGGCCCGACGCGAGCCCTCACCATGGGAACGGATTGCCGGCGCGGAATACGTGGTGGGCGATGTGGCGACCGGAGCGGCAGCACAGGTATTCAAGGGCGTGGATACCGTGATTCATGCGGCGGCGGAAACCGCCGGCGGGTGGCCCGAGCATCAGCGTAATTCATTGGATGCGACGGAGTACATAGTTCGAGGGGCCGCAGCGGGGGGCATCCGGCACGTCATTCACGTCAGCAGTTTGGCGGTGTTGGCGCAGGGAAACGGTCACGCCATCGGCGATGACCATCCCCTAGAGCCGGACAGTAAGGGGTCCGGACCCTATGTCTGGGGAAAGCTCGAATCGGAACGGTTGGCGGTGCAATTGGGGAAGGAACTTGGCGTCACCGTGAAGGTCGTTCGTCCCGGTGCCTTGATAGATTATCGCGACTTTGATCCACCGGGCCGTCTCGGCAAACGCTTGGGCAACATCTTTGTCGCGGTCGGTTCGTCGAATGATCGTCTTGGCGTCGTGGATGTGGGATTTGCGGGGCGAGTTTCTGGGCTGGATGACGGATGCGTGGGACAATGTGCCGACCTCGTTGAATCTGCTGGATCCTGTTTTGCCGACCAAGCGGGAACTGTTGGATCGGCTCCGCCAGGCCAATCCAGACCTCACGGTGGTCTGGCTGCCCAGAATGGTGCTCCTGCCGCTCTCGTGGCTGGCGACGTTGGCGCAAAAGCTGTTGCGTCCGGGCAAGCCGGCCATTGATGTGGCCAAAGTGTTCAGCGTATTGCCCTATGACACGTCTGCCATCGCCAAGCTCGCCTCCCAGATGGATCACTCTGCAGAGAAGCACTAACGTCGTTTTCCTCCAGCCAGATTGCATGGATCCAGGGAGCTGCATGTCATCTTCGCGTGAAACGTGCGATGTGACGATATCAAGTAGTGAATCCAAGATGATACACTCGACTGCTCAAAAGAATTCATCCCGGGGTTGATTTGAACCAGCATAGCGGGTAAGTCTAAGCTTGTACCGACAAGGTGAGCAGTTCGCCAACAACCATCCTCACCAGCAAAAAGTTGATTGATCATGAATATTGGATCGAATGTGCGTCTTTTCAGCGTGAGCCTGGCTGTTCTGGGCGTCCTCTCTGGTTGTGCGGCGGACCATCGGTGGCGTTCGGCCATGGTGGACGGCGATCGTGCGTTGCGCTCAGGTGACTACACGCATGCGGAAGAATCGTTTGTGGCCGCTCGCAAAGAGGCGGAAGTCCTCGATCCACAAGGCAAGCGTTTGGCCGAAACATTGAGCCAACTGGGGCAGGTCAATCGCGAGTTAGGCCGATATCCGCGCGCGGAATCGCTTTTTCAGGAATCCCTCGCGATTCGGGAGCGTGTCTATGGGCCGGCTCATGCCGAGACGGCTGCGAGCCTCACGGATTTGGGCGAACTCTATCGTCTACAGGGACTCTACTCGCAGTCCGAGGCGCTCCATCAACGCGCGAAAGAGATTCGTGAGAAAGTGTTTGGCGCGGACCACAGCAAGACGGCGGAAAGCCTCAATAATATTGCCGTGGTGTATCAGGATCAGCGCCGGTTTGCCGATGCCGAACCGCTGATGCAGCGGGCGCTCGCCATTCTCGAGAAACAGCTGGGTCCGGAACATAGCCTTACAGCCATCACCCGCGATAATTTGGCGAGAATTTATCAAGCGCAAGGGCAACATGCCCGCGCTATGCCGCTGTACCAGCGCGCGTTGACGATTCACGAAAAGGCCTTTGGCCCCCACCATCCGATCGTCGCCAGAAACCTCGAAAATCTCGGGGATACTTATAGGGCCCAGAATCAATACCCGCAAGCTGAAGTGCTCTATCAACGCGCGGTGAAGATTTTCAAGAAATCCCTTGGAAATGAGCATCTTGATACGGCTGACGCAATGAGCCGCTTAGGGCAACTCTATGAATTGCAAGGCCTCTATTCACAGGCGGAACCGCTCTTCCAGCAGGCGATCGCCATTCGAGAAAAGCTGCAAGGTCCAGAGAATCCGCAGGTCGCCGGCGAATTGAAGAATCTGGCAGGTCTGTATGAGTCGCAGAATCGGTTGGAGCAGTCCGAAGACCTCTATAAGCAGGCGCTGGGTATCTATGAACAGGCGGTCGGATATGATCGTGAAGCCTATGCCAAGACGTTAAAAAACTACGCTTCTCTCCTACGTCGGAAGCAACGTTCCGGCGAGGCCGAACGCCTCGAAGAACGCGCCAAGGCCGTGTTGAAGCGATTGTCATTGGAGACTCAAAGCCAGGGTAAAACCGCGGCTGACATGCCGGCGGCTCCGTTGAGCTTCGGTTGTGTCTCATTTCCACCCTGCTGGTTCAAAAATACATCTTTCGATATAACGAATGCGGACGCAGCCCGGTCTTGCGTATGACGTTTCGAGTCACTGAGCGCCATCCCCACAGTGTGCCGCCTTACCGACTATTTGATCCACCACAGAGGGACCCCCATGAATCGAATGGTAATTGCGATGCTGGCCGTAATCGTTGTGGCCACTGGGGCTTGCGCGAGCAAGCCTCCTAAGAAGCAGTTCCAGCGTCTAGCCGGGGAGTTTGTCTCGCCCGTCAACATTACGAAGCCGGCCGATCAACAGAGCGCGGTCATCGGGATCACGATCACGAGCGCCACATGGGCGCCCAATACAGAGGATCGATTATATCTGGTCAAGGTAGAGAACGATCGAGATGTCTTGAGCGGCGCCACCCTCATTCCAACGAGCATCATGGCTCCGCTTCCCGGTGGTGGGGGAGGGGGCACGGTCTATGTGCAGAATATACCGCCGGGACGTTATGCCGCCGTTGCGTTTTCCACCTCGGAAAGAGGATTCGGCAAAGTGCGTGAGGTGACGCTGTTTCTTTTCCCGAAGGAGATGGTGAAACAGACCGAAACGACTGTGACGGCGGGCAGCATTAGTTTTATGGGGGCGTACGATATGGGACCCTCAACGATGGTCCTCCAACAAAAATCGACGGACGATGTACAAACGCATTACTTCGAAGTGTTCTGGGGCAGGCCACTGGCTCAAGTGATTGCCGATCTCCAGGTCATGGGCACGCCGGCCTATTTCCCTGTTCATGCCGTCAGCTTGATCAAATCGAGCCGGGATGCCAGTGCCGAAGAACGGTTCCTCGCCACTGCTAAGCATGAGTTGGAGCCGAGTTGGGCGCCCGTGATCGAACGGCGCCGTACTGCGGCGAAGTGATGATACTCGTCCGTCTCTGTTAACCTACAAGTTTACTTCCACCTAAGTGTCCCGTTACCTGGGACCGGTACTCTGATACTCAACAGAGTTACTCTCAAATAGGAGGGGTACCCATGAGCCTCGTACAAGAAGCAGATCAGATTTTTGCTCCCGTCCGCGCCGTCCCGAGCTCTCTTCTATTCACCGTGAATTACTCATGGCCCGGATTGAGCTGTTGTTCCGAGCTTCGAGCGGGGCTTCGCAGCTTATGCACAAGCGGCCTGAGGACGTCGTAGAACCTGGTTGTCTCTTTCAGCAATCCGATCCAGGCGAGCTGATTGCACAGCAAGCCTCCGCCCAGCTCCAACATATCAAGCGCGCGTTGGATCACATGCGGGACGCCTGTCCTATGGCATATGCCGCGAATGTCAGGAATGAGATCTCATACTCGCGGTTGAGGATTCAGCCTCAGGCAGTGCTGTGCATGGGTTGTATCGAGAAACGGCTCGAACACCTGTCTGCAGATGCGCTTTAAATAAAACCGCGCGCTCGAACGGACTCGGAATGCCGCTTGAATGCTGGCCGCATGGCCTCTCACTCGTCACGTCGTTACTTCAGGTGTGTCCGAAACCATCTCCGACCCTTGAGTTATCCGCATTCTCCAGTTCGATATATGACTCCGGAGGCTATTTTCAGCAACCGGAGAGGTTGAATGTGGATCAAGCGTGGACAGATGGACGTCACAACTCTAGGGGCGGGACGGAACGACTGCGCGACAGTCAGGGCGAGCCTATTCATCGAGGCGGCAACAATCGTTTTCAACGAACAGAATAGGAAGCAAGTGTGCCATCAGAGGTAGATGAAGGAGCGGCCAACACTGATGTGAAAGGATGGAGAGCGGTCCTACTTCGGATCGATCAGCTACGGAACGAGCTTGTTCATCAACCATTGTTGGGCCGAACGTGGGGCTCGGCGGCCGGGGGTCTGACGCCGGTAAGTCCCGTCACGATGTAACATCCAGGCGTGGGTGTTGTCGTCCAGGTAGGGGCCAAGGCCTTCATCGATGACCCGCTGCCGCAAGGATTTGTCCAGCACCGGAAAAGCCACCTCGATACGACGGAAAAAATTTCGATCCATCCAATCGGCACTCGAGAGGAAGACCCGGTCGTCGCCGTCGTTGAGAAAATAGAAGATCCGGCTGTGTTCCAGGAACTGTCCAATGATCGAGCGCACACGAATATGCTCAGAGAGACCCGCGATGCCCGGCCGTAAGGCGCAAGGCCCGCGGACGATCAAATCAATTTTCACGCCGGCCTGCGAGGCCTTGTAAAGCGCTCGAATAATTTGAGGTTCGAGAAGCGCATTCATCTTGGCGATAATGTGGGCCGGGCGGCCTTGCTTGGCACGGTCAGTTTCGCGGCCAATCCATTTGAGCAGTGTCGGGATGCAGGGTGAATGGCGATTGGAGCAGATGTTTCAGCTTTCCCGGCCGTCCCAGTGAGGTCAACTGTTGAAAGATCCGACGGACGTCGCGCCCGATGGCCGCATCACAGGTGAGCAGGCCAAAATCGGTATAGAGTCGGGCATTGCGAACGTGATAATTGCCGGTGCCAAGATGGGTATAGTGCCGAAGGAGCCGGCCTTCTCGTCGTAGTACCAGACTCATTTTGGCATGCGTCTTATGTCCCACCACGCCATACACCACATGGGCGCCCGACTCCTCCAAATCGTGAGCCAGTTCGATGTTCGCCTCTTCGTCGAAACGAGCACGGAGCTCGATCACGACGGTGACTTCCTTCCCGCCTCGCGCCGCATCCACCAAAGATTGCACGATGGCTGAATCCGCGCCTGTTCGATACAACGTCTGCTTGATGGTGAGGACCTGCGGATCCGCGGCGGCCTGGCGAAGGAATTCCGTCACCGGAGCGAAGGACTGATAGGGATGATGCAGCAGGATGTCGCCCTGCCGGATGGCATCAAACCAGTCTTCGCTCGGTGTGGGTGTAGAAGGAACACTGGGCGTAAAGGACTGAAATTTGAGGTCGGGGCGTTCGACAAGGTCGGGCACGGTCATCAGTCGATGTAGATTGACCGGCCCATGACATTGATAGACGTCGTGCGAATCGAGGTGAAATTGTTCGCGGAGAAAATACACCATGTCCGGAGGGCAGTTGTCGGCCACCTCAAGTCGGACCGCATCGCCGAATCGCCGATCCGGGAGTTGACCTTCGAGCGCCCGTCGAAGATCGTCGACGTCTTCTTCGTCCACGAAGAGATTGCTGTTCCTCGTGACACGAAACTGGTAACAGCCGGTGACGTGCATGCCGGGAAAAAGCTGGTGGACAAAGGCATGGATGACGGACGACAAAAAGGCGAAATCATGCGGCCAGGTGCTGCTTCGGGCGGGGAGGCGAATCACCCGCGGGAGTGAGCGCGGGACCTGCACGATCGCGGTGCCATTCTGGCGGCCGAAGGCATCGGTGCCCTCCAACGTGACCAAAAAATTGAGGCTCTTGTTGAGCAACTTCGGAAACGGATGCGCGGGATCCAGCCCGACCGGGCTGAGGAGCGGAAGCAGTTCGCGCGAAAAGAACCGGCGCATCCATCGAATGTGCGAGGGCATCCATTCGGCGCGCTTCAAAAATCGGATCCGCTGGTCGGCCAGTTGTGGAATGAGCGCTTGATTCAAGACCGTATACTGTTCTTGCACCAGTTGATGTGTGAGCGTGGCTATGCGCGAAAGGAGTTCGGATGGCGTCAGTCCGTCAGGGCCCGGTTGTTCCACGCCATGGGTGACCTGCTCTTTCAGTCCCGCCACGCGGACTTCGAAAAATTCGTCCAGGTTGGAACTCACGATGCAGAGGAATTTCAATCGTTCCAGCAGTGGGACCTTCTTGTCCTTCGCGAGATCCAGTACCCGGCGATTGAATTCCAACAGGCTCAACTCACGATTGATGAACCATTCAGGGCGAGAAAGATCACTGGTGGTGGGCCGTGAATCGGCCACGTCAGGGCTCGCGGGTCGCTCATGCTGGTGGTGAGTTGAGTTTCGCAATGACATAAGCAAAAGATCAGCAGTGTATCTCAATCGCCGGAGGCAAGGATCAAGAACCGGTTAACTTACTCCGTGGTGCCGCACTCGAACGCGATGACGGAATGGTTCACCCTGCGCACCCGATGCGGCCGGTGGAAACCACGAAGTTATCCAGATAGCGTTGTTGGACCTGGGCGAAGGGTACGGAAGTCCAATACTGCTCGAGATAGACGGCGTTGATGCCGTAGTCATTGTAATCACCGATCCAATTCAGCCCCGTTCGCCGCGCTTCCGGCTGGTCGTCGATCCAATATTCGAACAGGCCGTCATCTGCTTTGCGACTATTCAGCTTCATGTGGACCTCAATGCAATACCACTTGCCGACGTGATCCGCGCTTGAATAATGGGGTTTTGCCGCCGGCCGCTCCGATCCATCGCAAGCGCGGAAAGTCGTTGTACGTGGTCGTGCGCAGGTTGCCACGTTCGTCGGTTCCGGAGGCAGGGTCGAGATACAGCCGCTCAGGATCTGAGCCGGGCAAACCCCCGCTCCATACATGGCCAATGGCGGCCTGGGCAAATCGGTCGCTGGCGAGGATCGGTGGCTCTAGTCAGCTTGTCGGCCCCACCGCCGGTCCAACCCGGTTGGAGGCGGAGATCGAAACGCCAGTAGATCTCGCGGTACCGGGCGGTTCCCGCATCGACGGGTTTCATGTAGGCGCTCGGAGTCTTGCCGAACGCGAGGTGCAGAAATCCTCCATGGGGATCACCGGGGAGGTACTCCGCGCGCATGCCGGTTGACCGGCCGACGCCCGCACCGGATTCGCGGACAAACCGGCCATGCCGTTGATCGTATTCAAAATAGCTAGCTGAGCCGATCGATCTCAAAATCATCGCACCAGAGCCATTCTGCATGGCGGCTCTGCCAGTCCGCGCAGGCTGCATCCGCCGGTGGTTCGACAGCTGTCAACGAACCCTCTTCGCTGAACGACAAGACGGCCAGCAAGGCTGCTAGAAGGCCACATCGCAGCTGTGGTGCCATGACTAGGTCGTCACCGCGCCTTCAGAAGCGGAAGAAACATGGCGGGCATATTTTCCCATCACTCCCGACACGTACCGGGGAGCGGGGTAGGTCACCTTTTTGAGCCGCGTCGTAAGTTCCTTCTGAGTGAGTGCGACGTCAAGCCGTCTCTTCGCGATGTCAAAGGTAATGGTATCGCCGTTTTTCACGGCGCCGATCGGGCCGCCCTTGACGGCTTCCGGCGCCACATGTCCTGCCATCAAACCATGGGTGGCTCCGGAGAATCTCCCATCGGTGAGGAGCGCGACAGAATCGCCGAGCCCCGCCCCGACAATGGCGGCAGTCACACCCAGCATTTCTCGCATGCCCGGGCCGCCGGACGGTCCCTCGTATCGAATGACGACCACATCGCCGGATTTGATTTTTCCTGCCTGGACGGCCAGGAAGGCATCTTCCTCCCGATCAAACACCTTGGCGGGCCCGCTGAAATGCATGATGGAATGGCCTGCCACCTTGACCACGCATCCTTCCGGCGCCAGATTGCCCTTGAGAATGACCATGCCTCCGGTCGGTTTGATCGGCTTCGATAACGGGCGCAGTACTTGTTGATCCGCTTTCTCTCGAGCGGTCTTAGCTCTCCTCGCCGATGGTGCGCCCGGTGACGGTGATCTGGTCAGGGTGCAGAATCTTCGCCTCCAACAAGCGTTTCGCCACCAAGGTCGTTCCGCCGGCCGCATACAGATCCGCCGCGGTAAATCGTCCGCCTGGCTTGAGATCAGCGAGCAACGGCACCTTCCGATTGATCTTGTCGAAATCGTCGATGGTCAGGCGCACGCCCATTTCGCGCGCGATGGCCAGCAAGTGCAGCACGGCGTTCGTCGATCCGCCGGTCGTTGCCACGGCGGCGATGGCATTTTCGATCGAACGGCGCGTGATGATCTGTTTGGGGCGAATGTCTTTCTTGAGCAGGTCCATCACCATCTTGCCGCATTCGAAGGCCACGTCGTCCTTTCTTCTGATCCATGGCCGGAACGCCGTTCCGTCCCATCGGCGAGATCCCGAGGAATTCGAACGCGATGGCCATGGTATTGGCGGTGAACTGGCCGCCGCAGGCCCCGGGACCGGGACAGGCGTGATCTTCCAAATCCTTCAATTCTCTGCATTCGTCATCGAGCCGGCGGCATGTTTGCCCACCGCTTCGAACACGTCCTGAATCGTGACGTCGTGTCCCTGAAATTGTCCCGGCATGATCGATCCGCCGTAGAGCATCAGCGAGGGAATGTTCAGCCGGCAGAGCGCCATGACGGTGCCCGGAATAGTTTTGTCGCAGCCTGACAGGGCCACGACGCCGTCGAACAGGTGACCGCGCGCGACCAGCTCGATGGAGTCTGCAATCACCTCGCGGCTGATCAGCGACGCTTTCATGCCTTCCGTGCCCATGGAAATGCCGTCGGATACGGCGATGGTATTGTACTCAATCGGGGTGCCGCCGGCCGCGCGGATCCCGGCCTTCACCCGTTCGGACAAGCGGCGAAGGTGATAGTTGCATGGCATGACTTCAATCCACGTATTGGCGACGCCGATCAAGGGGCGTTCAAGGTCCGCATCCGTGAAGCCGACCGCTTTCAGCATGGCGCGAGCAGGGGCGCGGCCAGGTCCGTCGAGTAATTTGTGGCTCTTGTGTCGGGGGTCGATCGTCATGAAAGCTCCTTGATCTGTGGGACTGCAATGTACGGTTTAGCGCGCCACTTCAGGTGGGTCGCAAACTGTCGCACAGATAGGCGCGGAGGGTCAATCTGCCGCAGCTAGGAACCTGGCGGATTCGAAGCCACGCGAGCGGTGATGGTTGGGTTGCGAGATGGTATGGGTTATGGGTAGTAGGGCGACGTGAACGATGCAAGCACGAGGCAGGGCAGCACTCGAAGATGTTGCCCCGCCGAGCAAGCTTAGTGCGTCTCTTTCTTGTCCTTCTTCTCGTGTTTCTCGTGCTTGGCTTCGGTATCGATGATCGTGCCCGTGCCGGCATCGATATGGACTTCCGTCACCTTGCCATCGGCTCCCAGCACCTCAACTTCCCAGACCGTCTTGTCGTGCTTCTTTTCCAGCTCAGCTTCGACCACGGTGCCAGGCACCTTCTCCGAGGCCGTTTTGATCGCTTGGTCGATGGTCACCTTGGCGTCCTTCACGAGGTCAGCGACGTGACCCTCGTCATGCTTGCCTTTATGTCCCTTGTCGCTCCAGGCCGGGGTGCCCGTGAAACAGAGCGCAGCGACAATCAACGCTGGTATGGCGATATGCTTGATCATCATGACCTCCGATCTTGTAGTAAGCGGCTCCTAGGGTTTGGCTTGCCCATGGGGGTTTGCGCCTGGAGCCTTGCCGCCATGGGGGTTCTTTCCGTGAGGAGCATCATAGCCGCCCTTATGCTGTTGCATCGCTTTGTCATGCTCGGCCTGTTGCTTGGTGCGCTGCTCGGGCGTCAAGAGCGCCGTGGCTTCCCGTCGGGTCTTGATCGACAACAGCCGCAGCCCGATTTGAACATCCTCGCTTTGCTTGAGCTTGCTTTCGATGGCGGACATCTCGGTCTTGTCTTCTTCCATCAATGCCCTCAACTCGCGTTCAGCTACCTGAATATCGGCCTCCATCTTGATACGATTCTTGTCGAGATTCAGCTGCATCTCCTTGAGTTTGGTGACTTGTTCAGCGCTCAAGCCGATGTCTTTTTCATGTTTCAGAAGATGCCGGATGAGATGGCCTGCCCCGCCATGCATCATCATTTCCATCATGCCCGCGCCCGACCCGTGCCGGCTTCCCTTTTCATATTTCTCGCCGTGGCCGCCATATCCACCGTCGGGATTCGCCCACGTGGGAGCCACTGTCAGGACGCAGGCAAGGGCCGATGTGGTGGCAAATGTGAACAATTTCGTCGTCATTCATTCCTCCTTTAGTTGAGTCGATTAATGTCCGGTCAGCCCGTGTAAGAGCCCATGGTCACCGGTGAAGGCATTCACCATAAATTGAACGGCCAGCGCGGCGAGCAACAGGCCCATCAGACGGGAGATAATTTTCTCCGCAATGGGATTCAGCCACTTCGCGCCGCGTGCACCGATCGCTAATATACTGTAACTCGCCAACCCGACGAGTACAAGGCATCCCAATAAGACGACGCGGAGTATGAATGTTGTTGCATGCGTTTCCAGCAGAATCACGGTGGAGATCGCGGCAGGCCCCGCCAGCATAGGGATGGCGAGTGGAGTAATGGCGACATCGTCTTTGCTGGTTCCCGCGGCCGTTTCCGCCGCGGTTTCCTGTACCGTAGACCGTTGGGCGCGAAGCATATCAAGGGCGACCAACAGTAAGATCAATCCGCCCGCAATCTGAACCGCCGGCAGCGTGATGCCGAGAAGTTTAAAGATCGTCTGTCCGAATAAGGCGAACCCCGTCAAAATTCCAATGGCGACCACACAAGCCATGCGAGCCGTTCGCAATCGTTGTCCCACCGAATCTCGTGGGGTCATGGCAAGAAACGCCGGCACGACGGCAATGGGGTCCACGATCACGAAGAGGGAGCTGAACGCGAACAGCGCGTATTCGATGACGGTCATGGGGGAGGTAGACCTCGGTGCAATGCTGATCAGGATGAACTGCGTCGCGAGGCGGCGAGAATCTCCGCGCGCGGATCGCTGTGGCGAGCCCGGCCCAGTTGCTCATACAGGGCTCGTTCCTCATCGGAAAGCGCGGTGGGCATGACGATCTTCAATTTGAGAAATAAATCCCCATGATCACCGGTGCCGGTCGGCAATCCCTTGCCCTTCAGGCGAAGTTTGCCGTCGGCCTTGCTGCCGGGTGGAATCTTCACCTTGACCGGTTCCGTCAAAGTCGGGGCCATCACTTCTGCGCCAAGTGCGGCTTCCCATGGCCAGACCGGCAGCGTGACCTGCACGTCAACCCCTTTTTGACGGAAAATGCCGTTCGGTCGAATGTGCACACGGAGGTAGAGATCGCCGGGTTTGCCCCCATTGACACCGGGTTGTCCCTTGCCTGCGATGCGCATTCGGGTGTCATGTTGCACTCCGGCGGGAATGCGCACTTCAATCGTGCGTTTCTCTGTTTGCGTGCCGGTGCCGCCACAGACTACGCAAGGCCGGCCGCGAACAATGGCACTGCCGCCGCAGGCTTTGCAGGGGATGCGTTGGGTCAGATCGATACGTCGCGAAACGCCGCTGAGCACATCTTTGATGGTGAGGTCGACATCCGTTTCCAGGTCTTCGCCATCGGCCGCAAAACCTGGAGCGCCACCGCCACGGCCTCGACCGCCAAAGAAGGTGTCAAAGATATCCCCGAAATCACCGCTATATCCTCCGCCCGCGCCACCCTGCCCGCCTTGAGTACCAGCCTGCTGGCGAGCCTTCTCATAGGCTTCGGCCTGCTCCCAGTTTTGGCCGTACTGATCGTACTTTTTGCGCTTGTCGGGATCCGATAGCACCTCGTGCGCTTCATTCAATTCCTTGAATTTTTTCTCCATCTCCGTTTTTTTAGACCCGGTATGGAGATCCGGATGAAATTCCCGCGCCCGACGACGATACGCCTTCTTAATGTCGTCGGCAGACGAACTGCGGGGGATGCCGAGAATGTCGTAGTAGCCGCGTTGCGCCGTAGCCATCAGTGGGGTCCGTCAAAAAATTATGTGCAAAGTGCAATCGTTTCAGGAGCTTACGAGGTCTCCCGATGCATTGCAAGCGACTCGTGGTTTTTCTCCTTGTCTGCCACGGATCTAATAAAGAGATAAGGAACAGTCCGTGGCAGTCAAGAGCCTGGGTGTGACCCCATGTCAAACCGGTGGTTGTTGATGAACAAGTGCAGCTTGTCTATGGGGAGATACATCCACAGTGCAGACCCCGGCTGTCCTAGAGTTCCTCGACCCGCACGCACGACGAGGGGAAGGTGGCCGATTCGACAATGGAAGAGGAGGTCAGCGCCGAGGTCTTCAATGAGTTCAATCATCACCTGCACTCGAATCGTTCCGGCTTCTTCTTGCAGTCGGATATCTTCTGGGCGGATGCCGAGGGTGACAACTGATTCCTCGGTCGGCGGGTGCGCCGGCACCACCGCCGGCAGCGGGAATTGGAGGGCATCATTGCGAAACAACAGCTGGTCTTTCTGTCGTGTCACAGTTCCCGGCCAAAGGTTCATGGGCGGCGTTCCGATGAAGGAGGCGACGAATGGGTCGGCGGGAGCCGCATAGAGTCGTTGCGGAGGATCAACCTGTCTGACGTGGCCGCTCTCCAGTACGACGATGCGATCGCCCAACGTCATCGCTTCGACCTGATCGTGGGTGACATAGATGATGGTGGCTTGCAGCCGCGCCTGTAATTTCTTCAACTCGATGCGCATCGAGGTGCGAAGTTGGGCATCCAGGTTGGAGAGCGGCTCATCGAACAGAAACAGTTTGGGCTTGCGCACGATCGCACGCCCCATCGCGACCCGCTGTCGTTGACCGCCGGACAAGTCTTTGGGTTTGCGGTCGAGCAGAGGATTGATCTCCAATAATTGAGCCGCCTCGGCGATCCGCTCCTCGATCAACTTCTGCGGCGTTCCTCGCATCTTTAAGGCGAATGCCAAGTTATCCCGGACCGATAGGTGGGGGTAGAGGGCGTATTGCTGAAAGACCATCGCGATGTCCCGTTCGGCCGGGGGCAGGTGATCGACCACGACGCTATCAATCAGCACGTGGCCGGAGGTTTGTGCCTCGAGCCCGGCAATAATGCGCAGCAACGTCGATTTGCCACATCCGGAGGGTCCGAGCAAAATCGTGAAGCTGCCATCCGGAATCTGCAAGGAAATGTCCTGCAACACCGTATGGTGACGAAAAGATTTCGAAATCGCCCGCAGTTCCAATTCAGCCACAGTGATGTCCCTTGCGGAGAGCGGTGCCCACCGGATGTTCAAAGAGGCTGTCCGGCAAGGCCGCAGGAACCACGGCGACTGAGTCGTACCCTTGCGGTACGTCGCAGGGAGATGTGCGACCGAGAACGCGGCCGACGGAGTTATTCAACATTCTGCTACCCTTTCACGGCCCCGGCTGACAGCCCGCTCACAATCCAGCGTTGGCAGAGTAACACGACCACAATCAGCGGGAGCGTTGCCACGACCGAGGCGGCAGCCAATTCGCCCCAGGGCATGGTGAACTCTCCCTGGAAGAGCGCGATGCCGACCGGAAGTGTTTGCTGTTCCGGTTGTGTCAGGATCAGCAGCGCGAAGAAAAACTCATTCCAGGCATAGATCAAAATCAAAATCGCAGCGGTAAAAATCCCGGGCGCGGCCAGCGGGAGCGTAATCCGAAGCAGTGTGCCCCAGGGACCGCAGCCGTCCACGCGTGCGGCATCTTCCAACTCCGGCGGCAGCTCTTTGAAGAAGCTCGCCAGAATCCAAATGGCGAGCGGCAGGGTCAGGGCCACATAGGGAAGGACGACGCCCCATCGATGGTTGAGCCCACCGAGGACATCGAGCAGACGCCATACGGGTCCGGCGATAGCCATTTGGGGAAACATCGAGACGCAGAGCAGGACCGCCAGAATGCCTTGCTTGCCGGGAATGGCGAGCCGCGCCAGCGCGTAGGCGGCCGGAATCGCAATCAGCAAGGCCAACAGCGTCGTCGAGCCGGCCACCACGACGCTGTTGGCCACATAGTCGAACAGATGATGATCGAAGAGCACCGAGCGATAAAAGCTCAGGCTGCCCGACGGCCACCAGGTGGGCGGCACGGCCTCGATATCGGCCGGTGACTTGAACGAGGTGAGCAGAAACCACAGGAAGGGCGAGAGACTCACGCCCACCGCGCCGACAATGCCAAGGGCGAGGAGGAGGCGTCGGTTCATGTCCGTCTGCGCTCTAGAAGATTTGACCCGATTGCGCGTAAGTAGATGAGGGCGAGCGCTAGGATCACGAGAAACACGGCAACAGAAATGGCTGAGCCATATCCGATCCGGCCCTCGGTAAAGAGGGTTTGGTAGCCATAGAACTGCAGCACCTGGGTTGCGTCGCCAGGACCGCCCTGTGTCATGACGAAGACGAGATCGAACACACGAAAGGCGTCCATGGTGCGAAACAGCAGCGCCAGCAGTAGGGCCGGTTTCAACAGCGGCAGGGTAATATGCCAAAAACGCTGCCAGGCTGCGGCGCCATCTACCTTGGCCGCGTCATAGAGGTCGTCCGAAATGACTTGCAGGCCGGCCAAAATGAGCAGAGCGGCAAAACACGACGTCTTCCAGACATCGGCAAGGACGATGATGCCGAACGCGACGCTCGGATAGGCCAGCCACGGGATGTACCCAGTCACGCGGTCGCCGAACAGGAGGAGATTCGCGACACCATATTGGTCGTTGAAAATGTACCGCCACAACTGCGAGGCCACCACCGTGGGAATCGCCCAGGGGATCAGAATGGCGGCGCGCACGAGACCTCGACCGCGAAAGCGCTCATGTATCACCAACGCAATCACCAGCCCGCAGGCCAATTCCAGCACGGTTGAGAGCACCACGAACGCAAGCGTGACGAACAACGCTTGGTGGGCGATCGGATCGCGTAGAAGGTTGAGATAGTTTTCGAAAGCGATAAACGATCGGCCGAGCGACGGAATGCCCACGAAGATGTGGTGCAGACTCAGCCAGAACGAATCCAGCACGGGATAGAGCGCAAAGACAAGCGTGACGAGCAGCGCCGGCGTCACCATCGTCCAGGCCGCCAGGCTTTCGCGATGGCGAGCGATCGCTTCGGGAAGACTCATGGCGCTGTCCTCGTCAGCGCGAGAAGGGCATCGATGCGGGCGTCGGTCATGGCCGCTTCTTGCGCGAGATCGATGTCGTCGATGGCCAGCGCGCGGCTGAAATAACGCTGAAGCAAATGGGAGAGAGCGGGGTAGACCGGTGAGCGCGGGCGCGCAATCGCCGACTGCAGGACGGCGAAATGGTTGCCCAGCTGCGGCATCCTGCTCAGCACTGCGGGATCGGCAAACAATGCCTGACGCGACGGCGCAATGCCGGCCTCTAGCGCGAATTTCTTTTGTATGGCGTGGCTGGAGAGAAACTCGATGAGCGCCCAGGCTTCGTCCGGATGGTGCGAATAGGCGCTGATGCCATAGAGCCAGCCGCCGAGCGTCGCCGCATGGCGCCCGGCTGCAAATCCGGGCAGCGCCGCGACTCCGACTTTTCCGGCAATCGTCGAACGAGTTGGATTATTCACGAGTTCCCAGGCATAGGGCCAATTTCGGTGAAACACAGCATGGCCTTGGAGAAAGACGGAGAGGGATTCCGGTTCTTGATAGGTCAGGGCCGCGCGTGAAGCGAGCCCGCCGATGATCCGCTCACGGACGAACTGCACGGCCGCGACAGCCTGTGGCGCAGCCAGCATTGACGTGCTGGCATCTGCGGTCAGGAGTGCGCTTCCATTTCCTTCGATGAACTCCAGCATGTGACAGACCAAGCCTTCATACTGTTTGAACGCCGCCGAATAGCCGCGCAGGATGGGGGTAGCCTGTTGTTCGCCGGCGACGATGTGATCGGCCTGCCGGACAAGTTCTTCCCACGTCGTCGGCGCAGCGAATCCATATTTTTTGAGAAGGTCCTGGCGGTAGTAGAGCAGGCCCGCATCGATGCGGCTCGGGACCCCATAGAGGTGTGCTCCATATCGACCCACTCCTACGGTGGCCGGAAGGAACTGATCGCGCATGGCCGTTGAAAACCGGTCGTCGAGTGAACGAGTCCATCCGGCGGCGGCAAACTCCGGCACCCAGATGACATCCATGAAGAATACGTCGACCGTCGCATCTCGATTTTTCAACTTCTGGGTGAGCAGGTCGTGATAGGCCGTCGAGGAATGTGGCGCGAGTTCGCGCACGACTGTGATGTGCGGATGAGCCTTCGTGAATTGAGCGATGGCGTCGTCCCAAACGCGTTGATGGTCGGGTTTCCAGGAGACGAAGCGAATTGTGACGGAGGATGGAGCATGGCCGGTATCCGGTAACGAGACTGCTTCAGCGTCCTCGAGGCAATAGGTGAAGTTCACAACGATAGCGAAAAGAACGCACAGGAACATCATGCATGGAGGCATGTTGGAAGGCGGCTGTGTCAACTGGTGCGGTCGATGTCGATAGGGGCAAATCAGTCGTGTCATTTTCCAGGTTATACACAGTCGAGGGAGGTGATGCAAAACCATGCACGCCCCTCATTCATGATGCACCACCGTCGGGAGAGGGCTTGACGGACGTCACGGATCACGATAGCGTGCCGCCCTGGCGGTGATCACATGACTGACCAACAGACTCCCCCATTGGATGGCAAGGTGCGTTGCGCCTGGGCCGGCGACAAACTCTACATGATCCGTTACCATGACGAAGAATGGGGAAGGCCCGTGCATGACGACGTGCGTCATTTCGAGATGCTAGTGTTGGAAGGGGCGCAAGCCGGGCTGTCGTGGGATACGATCCTGCGCCGCCGCGATGGCTATCGGCAGGCATTTGCGGGATTTGATCCCGTTCAAGTGGCGCGGTTCAATTCGAAGAAGACGGCGGCATTGCTCAAGGACAGCGGCATTATTCGAAATCGATTGAAGATCGATTCCGTCGTGACCAATGCCCAGGCGTTCCTCACCGTGCAGCGGGAGTTCGGCTCCTTCGACCGGTATGTCTGGTCGTTCGTCGGAGGAAAACCGAAGGTCAATCGCTGGACGACAATTTCTCAGGTTCCGGCGATGAGTCAGGAGAGCGACGCACTTTCAAAAGACCTCAAAAAACGCGGCTTCTGTTTCGTCGGGAGCACGATCATCTACGCCCATATGCAGTCTGTCGGAATGGTGAACGACCACCTGCTCAGCTGTTTTGTCCGCGCTGCGGGCTCGAGTGTCATCGCCCGATAAGGCCGAGCGATTGAATAAGCCTCGCTAGTGGGATGTTCTCGGTCGTGGACAAGCGGAAGCCGCATCGCCCTACGACTCCATGACCACCTGCTACTTCTTGCTTTGAACGGCCAGTTCCCAGCGGTAGCCGTCGGGATCGGAAAACCAGATCCCCATGCTTTTTGAGCCTTCGGCTACGGGTCCTATTTCGTCCCCCGGATCTTCCAGCTCGACTTTGTTTTTTTGAAGATGGGCCAAGGCTTTCTTGAGCGCGGCCATGTTCGGGAGATGAAATGAGATGTGGCCGATGGTTTTAGGTGATGGTTTGCCCTTCGAGAAGACGATCAACACATTGTCGTTGCCGATCCCAACTCCACCCTCATATTCGAATTGCTTGCCCAATCCAAGGATCTTCATGAACCATTTGGCGCTTCCGCGCGGATCGCGAACAGCCAGACCGAAATGCCACACGGCGCCGAGAGTGAACGGAACCTTCATGACCATTACCTCCTCGTCAAAAAAAGAGACGCATCATACCATCCTGCCGGTCTGTCTTGGGTGAAACGGTAGCCGTCGTTCTGCCGGTAAGTGCCTGCTTCTCGTGATCGAGCAGCCAGCGCTTGCGCTCCAACCCTCCTCCGTAACCGGTCAGTGACCCGTCGGCTCCGATGACGCGATGGCAGGGCACCACGATGCCGATGGGATTGGCGCCGTTGGCTAGGCCGACGGCGCGCACAGCCGCCGGTTTGCCGATGTGCTTGGCCAATGCGCCATAACTTACGGTCTGTCCGGGTGGAACCTCGCGCAATGCCTGCCAGACGCACTTTTGGAACGGGGTGCCTTCCGTCACGGTCTGAAGGGAATCGATCGCGCGGAGATTACCATCGAAGTAGGCGGCGATGGCTGAGGCCGACCCGGATGAACGCGGGGACGGTATCAGCATGACGTTGTTTTCTCCATAGTGGCATGCCAGCAGGCGACGCATGCGATCGTCATAGTCCATCCAATCGGTCGCTCGCAAGAGTCCATTCTCGTCGGAGATCAGGACCAACTTGCCGATTGGTGTCAAGAGCGTCTCGGTCAGAAAGCGAACTGGGCGAGCCATGACGAACCTCCTTGCCAGTGACTGTGCTGCGGTTGCCGACGGTCCATAAATGCTGGGCGGCATAGCCACGCCAGGGTCGCCAGGCCTCCGCGCGCCGGAGCAGTTCAGGACCGTCGGTCGCTATTCCTGCCAGCTGTGCGCCTCGCAAGAGGCCCAGATCCGTGACGGGAAATGCATCCGGTCCGCGCAAGGCGCGAAGGGCGATATATTGAGCGGTCCATTCACCGACGCCGCGGATGGCACGGAGTTGCGCAATACTCTCTTCGATCGATCCCCCTGGCAGGAACAGGCGTGGATTGGACATTGCCGCCTGGGCCAGCGCCTTCATCGTCGCCAGGCGCGCCGCAGGCATGCCGATGGAACTCAAGTCGGCCGTGGCAAGACGGTGAGCCGTGGGAAAGGTGCGAGTCAATCGTGTGTCGACGGCGTGAGGGATCGGTTCTCCGAACTCAGCGACCAACTTGCTGCCGAACCGGCGCGCCGCTTCCACTGTGACCTGTTGTCCCAGCACGGCGCGGATGGCGAGCTCAAATCCATCCCAACATCCAGGCATGCGCAATCCCGGTCGAGAGGAAATCATTGGAGCGAGCATGTGGTCTTTGGATAAGTGAGCGGTAATGGCATCGACGTCGGCTCCTACGTCGAACTGATGCCGGACGCAGGCCACAATGGCTTGGAGCGCGCGAACAGATGGAAACTGGATGGTGGCGAGGAGGCTATGCCGGTCGGGTGCGTGCTCGACCGTCACGATGCCTTGCAAGTTCTCGTGGGAGACGCTACGCTGATAGATGCCATTTTCGACGACCTCCATGTGATCCATGGCTCGCGCGCGTAGATACTCCAGCATGGCTTTCCAATCATAAGGAGGTCGATAGGGAACGCAGAAGAGCACGGGAGCCTCGACGGGCACATCGGCTGAAGGATGTGTAGTAAGACGCCGCATCTTGCCGGGCGGTCTGTGATACAGCCTGCGGAACGCATCGTTGAAGCGGCGCAAACTGCCGAACCCCGCGGCCATCGCCACATGGGCCATGGAGAGGCTAGTGTCATGAATCAACTGTTTGGCAAAGTTTAGACGACGCGTCTGGGCGACTGTGATCGGCGAAGCTCCAAGGTGCTGGTCGAAGAGCCGGCGCAACTGCCGCGCGCCCATTCCGACGCGCATCGCAAGTAGCTCGACCGTTCCATCCTCACGATCGAGGAAGCCGTCGGCAATGAGCGCGAGCGCGCGCGAGACCGTGTTCGACGTGCCGCGCCAGCCGGGCAGTTCGGGAGAGATTTCTGGGCGGCAGCGCAGGCAGGCACGGAATCCTGCCGCTTGGGCAGTCGCGCTACTGAAAAAGAAACGGCAGTGTTCCTGCTTGGGGGTTCGAGCCGGACAAATGGGGCGGCAGTAGATACCCGTGGAGACGACGCCGACAAAGAGGCGTCCATCGAAACGCGAGTCGCGCGTCTGCAGGGCACGGTAGCACACATCTTGGTCGAGCGGTTCCATAGTCTGTACTCTGCCAGATTCGACGGTAAAATTCTGGCTATTTTCGGACGTGACCATCAAGGAACCTGAACGTAGCCCGTCCTAGACTTGGTACACCCGCCCGTTTCCCGTTACAAACACTTGATCACCCGAAGAGAACGGAACGTCGTAGCCGCCGCTGAGGGTTGAGTAGGCGGGCAGCACCCCTTGAAAAGCGGAGATCACAAATCCTGGCAGTCTGAGGCGGTCAGGCCCTTTGCGGAGAAGAATCATGGGATGCACATGACCGACCCAATAGAATTCTCCCTCCGGTCCTGGGTTGCTGACCGGTTGATGCTGGAAGACAAAATCACCGAGACGCACCTGATCACAAAGCGTTGCCCGGTCCCAGGCTGCGGGCCAGCGTTTGGCCAAGCCCGTATCGTGATTGCCCACGACTACCTGTACGTCTCCGCCAAAATCGCGCATCCATCGTGAGAAATCCTGGAGTATTTCGCCCGTCACTCCCGCCATCGAATGGACCAGGTCGCCCAAGAAGATGAGCCGTCGCACAAGGCGTCCGGCGATCACCTCGCGCAAGGTCGAGAGATCTTTTGCGCCGGAGCCGGCCGGCAACCACAGTCCCTGCTGCTGAAAGGTCTCTGCTTTGCCCAAGTGAACGTCGGCCACCACGAGCAGTTCCTGTGACGGCCAGTAGAGGCAGCGATCCGGCAGCAGCTCGAATTCTTCTTCTCGAACGACAATGCGCACTCAGCTAAAGACCTCTCGTTGAAGGCGCGCGATCCGCTGTTCGAATTTTTCGGTGGAGAGACGGGATCGAATACGCTCGACGTAGAGTGGAAAGGCAAAGGGCGTCAGTCGTGGGATGTGCACATGCAGGCATTCCTGCCCGGCCATTGTAGTCATGACCGCGCGCAAGCGATCGAGTTGAAGCTGCTGGTCCTGCACCTCTCGATAGGCCTGCGCCAGCAGCGGATGGGCCGGTTCGTACTGCCGGAACACGTCGAAGAGGAGCGACGAACTCATCTGAAGGTGGCGAGCTGATTTGCGTTCAGACGGTGTTCCCTGGTGAATAAGACCGGCCACCCGCGCAATCTCTCGAAACGCCCGCTTGGCGAGTTCGGGATAATTGAGCGACGCAGGAATTTCCTCTTCCAAGCTGTCGACATTGGTCAGAGCTTGTCTAATTTCGTCGGGGTTTCCGAGCGGTTCCGTCGAGAGTAATTCAAATCCGTAATTATTGGCGGACACGGCGATGGTATTCGGACGCACCTGCGCGAGGCGAGAGGCAGTCAGGTGCCCTAATCCTTCGTTGACGCTCCAGCCCTCCCAGGTATAGACGAAGAGGTGATGTCCTTCCCGGCTTCGGTATTCTTCCATCAATGTGTGATGGGCGGCGGGGATTCTGGAACGGGCCTGTTGAATGCGCGCAATTGGTAACAATGCCGTCACCTCAGGCGAACGAGCCGGCTCGCCTTGTGCCGCCAGGCCCATCTGCGCGATCTCGCGCCGCAAGTATTGCGACAGGGGCGCGCTGAGGGGAAGGATCGTTCCGTTCCAAACCGTCGCGACGGGGCTACGTTGCTTGGCCGGTTTCACGTAGGCGGTCATGTCCCGGATGTGCAGAAAGGCTACGGTGCGGCCGCCGAACTGGATGACGTCTCCCGGCTTCAGTTTGGCCGCGAAGGTCTCATCGATGATGCCGAGCTTGGCGCCGCCCCGCACCTGCACCAGGACGCCGCTCTCCGACATGATCGTGCCGATGTTCATCTTATGTTGGCGAGCCATGTTCGATGAGACGAACCGGTACCGTCCCTCGATCTGCTCGACTTTGTGAAACCGTGGATAGGCCGACAGCGCGCCGCCGGCCACGATGAATTCCAGCGCCCAGGCGGCCTCTTCGTCGGTGATGCTTCGAAACGAATAGCTCGAACGGGCCTGGGCCAAAATTTCGGCGGGATCGAATCCCTCATGAAAGGCGGAATTCAACAGAAATTGCACGAACACATCCAAGGGTTTGGCCAGGGGTGCCCGCTCTTCCAGGACGCCGTCCCGCATGGCCGCTCTCACCGCTGAGGCTTCGAGAATTTCCAGAAAATTTGTCGGGCAGAGGCGCACCAGGGTCTGCTCACCAGGGCGGTGAAAGGCCCGGCCGGCCCGCTGGATGGCTCGGGCGATCGATTTGGCCGAGCCGATTTGAATGACGTCCTCGACGTGCGGAAAATCCACTCCGAGATCGAGTGACGACGTGGCGACGACAAGACGAAGTTGGCCGGATTTAATGCCTTCTTCCACCCGCTGGCGTTCATCGAGATCCAATGAACCGTGATGCAAGGCCATGGTCTCCGCCCATTCCGGCTTCCGGGTCCAGAATTGCCTGATACCAGCGCTCTGCATGGGAGCGGGTGTTGGTGAAGATCAACGTGCTCTTGGCCGGATCGATGCTGCGGATCACGTCCGGCAGCAATCGAAGCCCCGAATAGCCGAACCAGGGACAGCGGGATATCGAAGCCGGGAGGATGGTACGCACCTCGATGTTTCTGGGAATCTCCGCCCGGATGATCGTCGATTGGACAGAGCCCACTGCCGCCGCCGCCGCGACCTCGAGATTAGCGATGGTGGCGGACAAGGCCCATGTACGGGCGTCTGTTGCCACCGACCGCAATCGGGCCAGGGACAATTCGAGCAGGCTCCCGCGCTTCGTCCCGAGCAACTCATGCCATTCGTCGAGGACCACCGCTTGCAGTCCGCCCATGCGTGCTTGCCATCCTTCGTCGGTGAGCATAATGGCGAGCGATTCGGGGGTGGTCACCAGAACATGAGGTGATTGCGCCTTGAGCTGGCGACGAATGACGGGCGGCGTGTCCCCGGTACGCACGCCTACTTCGATCGGCCACTGAAGCTTCTCGATGGGCCGCTGGATAGCCTGGGCGATATCTCGCACCAGCGCCTTGAGCGGACTGATATACAGAATCGAAAGCTGCTCACTCCTGCCATGAGGAGGATTCGCCATCAGGTAGACGAGCGGGCCGCCCAGCGCGGCGTAGGTTTTTCCACTTCCGGTGGCCACCGCAATCAACCCTGATTTCCCCTGCCTAAAGGCGTCCCATGCTTCTCGCTGAAATGAAAACGGAGTCCATCCTTGTGCGGTAAACCAACCGAGCCATTGCTCATCGGCTTGCTCGAGAGACAGGTCAGGCCACGCTTCCGCTTTTCTGGATTTCAGGGCGGCGGCTTCCATCGGACGAGCCAATCGTCCCATACGATTGAGCCGGCGGATTCGATGTAAGAATTTTTGAGGAGGGACTCATGCGCTTTCAGGAGGATCGTTCAGGTCGAAACTCATTTGTTCCGAGTTGCGAGCCCGTGACGTTCCTCGTTGGCCAGCAACGCTCGAACCCGCTGTCTGAAGCAGGGACGAGGCATTGGAATAATTGCTCAAGGCTGCCGATCCCGTCGGCATCTTCAGGTCGTTTGTCGGTGCGCTCCCGAAGGATGCGCGGGAAGCGGACGGCGAATCCGGATTTGTGCCGCTCGCTCCGGCTGATGCCTTCGAATCCGAGCTCGAAGACTCGCAGGGCATTCACCGTGCGGACGGGGCCGAACCGTTCCGTAGTGTTCCTGCGTATCCACCCATCCAACTCACGCACCTCCGCATCGGTGAGGCCTGAGTAGGCCTTGGCCACGGGAATCAATGCTGCTCTTTCCACAATGAAAAGGTGTAGTCGGTATACAGCGAAGCCCGCCGTCCGGTGCCCGGTTGAGCCGCCGTCAGGACCGCGTCGATGGTCAGGGGATCCGTCTTCCATTTGAACCAGACCCCCCGCTTGCGGCCGGTTTCATACGAGGTGTGCCGGCCCTTGATCATCACTCCCTCGGCGCCGTGGCTCCTGGCCATGGACCGCAAATCCGCCACCTCGGCCCAGGAAGACGGCATAAGTAATGGCGAGAGCCCGATCTCGGGTATGACGGGCGAATCTCAAAAGCGATTGCAGGGCCTCGCGGCGTTCCGTAAGCGGACGATCCCTCCATGGTTCGCCATTCACATGCAGCAGATCATAGGCCAGGAACGAGACAGGATGTGCTGCCATGAGGGCCGTGCGACGGCTTCTTGCGATTCAATCGTTTCTGCAACGCCTGAAAGGAGCCGGGACGGTTCCAGTCTCCCGCTACGACCTCTCCATCCAGGATCCAGTCGCCGGGAGCTGTGCCAGCGCGCGCGCCAGGTCAGGGAACGAGCCGGTGATGCGTTCTTCGCCGCGCGACCACATCTCGAGCTTCGTTCCCGCCTTCACGATCTGGCAGCGGACGCCATCCCATTTCCATTCGCATTGCCACTCCCCTAGGTCGACCCAATTCGGCCGGTTGCCGATCCAATGGAGCGGCCAGACAAAACGGCAACGGCAAGAGGGATGCAACCTGGGCTTCGGTCGATGCCAGATCGCCGGCTGTCTGCCCCCAACCGCGTAAAAAATTCCCCGCTGGGATGCCAGGTACCCACGAGGCGTGACGCGATGACCGCATGGGGCAATGAAAATACTTCCGACAGGGCGCGATACACCAATGTTTCCGACACCCCGATGCGCAATGATCCCGTCAACAACTTGTTGAGGATGAAGACTTCCTTGGCCTCGAGTTGCTGCCACCAGCCGATGATGTGCCGGCGGCGGCTCTCGTCGTCCATGTTGACCAATGGCAACAACCGATGGGACATCCACTCGCCGAGTGAGATGGCCTCGCTGGGGGGATTCTTTCCCGTTTCTCCTGCCGCCGCCAGGATGAGGGCGACCATCTCAGCGGTATCGCCCACGGCGGCATAACAGTCCTCCATCATCCAGTCGGGATAGCGCACCAGCGCCTGCGACCACTGCCGCAGTTTCGCCGAACCCACCAGCTGCTTCGGTTTCTGCCCGGATAGAAAAAATAAGCGTCCAAGCACAGGTCTCAGGATCCTGCTTGCGGAAAAACTCCGCCATGATCCTGATCTTTTCGTTGGTCGAGGCCGTTTGATCGACGCGCTGGAACAAGGTTGCGAAGGCTTCCACCTAATCCTCTCCTTCGCCGAATTCCGTCGTGAGCGACTCCGCACGGACGCCCTTCACCTCACGCAGGAATCTCGCCAGCGAGTCGGTATTGCCATGGGTCACCAGCACCCGTGAGGCGCCGGATTCCTCGACCGTGCGCAAGAGACTGCCCCAATCTGCATGGTCGGAGAGGACAAAGCCGCGCTGATAGCCTCGCCTCCGTCTGATCCCTCGCACGGCCATCCACCCGGACGCAAAAGCCGTCGAGACTGAGCGAAACCGTTTCATCCAGGGGCTGCGGTGGGCCGAGGGCGGCGCCAACACCAGCCGTCCTTCTATCGAGCCGCTCTCGTCGCCGACGAGTCGAGTCGGCACCATTGTCACACCTTGCTCACGATAGATCTGCGTGAGCGAGGCGACCGCGCCATGCACGAGGACTTCATCATTCGTGAAGCGGCTCAACTCGGAAAGAATCCGCTGAGCCTTGCCGAGGGCATAGCAAAACAGGAGGGCGGTAGTTCCCTCACGGCGGCATTCCTGCCACCAGTCCATGATCTGCGCGGCGATGGTTTCAGAACTCGTCCAGCGGTAAATGGGTAGACCGAACGTCGCCTCGGTGATCATCGTGTCGCACGGCACCGTTTCGAAGGCCTCACATGTCGGGTCCGGATCGCGTTTATAGTCTCCCGTCACGACCCATACCTCCGACCCATGCTCCACCCGAATCTGGGCCGATCCCCGAATATGGCCGGCGGGATGGAATGAGATCCAGGAGTCGCCGAGGCGTTCTTTGTGGCGATAAGGAAGGGCTCGCAGGCGGATGTCCGGTCCCAGCCGGTGGCGGAGGATCGATGCGCAGTCTTCCGCGCACCAATATTCGGCGCTGCCCGAGCGGGCATGGTCGCCATGCGCATGCGTGATCAGATTGACGCTGGCCTTCCCCCATGCATCAATGTGAAACGCATTATCGGGACCGACAAGTCCCCCGGGTTGAAGCCGGACCATGTCCGCCATGCTATGACCTCCGGTGTATGGGTATAGATATGATACCAAGCAAGGTAGATCGGGAGAAGGGTGGCGGAGCGCCGAGCGCTTGGAGGGTCATGATCGGAAACAAAATGGAAAAATTTAACGGCGGCCTCTTCGCATGTACGACATCGTCGATTATACTGAAGGACGAGGTGTATCAATGATCGTACGAATCTGCGTTGGACTTTTCGGCATCTTCGTCCTGCTGTTTTCATCCGCCTGCACTTCACTGGACAACAGTGCGCGACAGTCCAACCGGAAGCCGACCGCCGGGGAGCGTGCGGAGCGTTTCGCCAAGTCTCTGACCAACACCATGACGGACGCAGCGAGTGACGTCCTGCCCATTTTCTCGGCCACACTGAATGAACTCGCCCACGAGGCGAAGTCGGATCTGCCGAAATTCACTGAAGAACTTCGCGCACAGTTGAATCGGACAGCCTCTTCGACGAGGCCTTAGCGAGGATGCCACCAACACGAAAGTGCCGGGCACATGGGAAGCTCGTCATTGCAGTGGGCGGCACGGCGGGCGCCGAGTTTCGATCCACGAGTCGCGATTTCCTCTGAGAGAAATATCTGCGGTCATTCAACGATGAGACGCCAAGAAGGCCGGAGGAGATTATCTTGGGCTCGAGGGCGCGTAATGCTCAGCGATGGACGGTGGCATGCTTGGATTTTGCCATCATCTTGCAGTAGGAGCAGGTGCCTGCGGTCGTCGGTTGGCCGCAAGACTCGCACGGGATAAGGGTCCGTTGGTCCTTTTCGGCCATCGACTCGACGGCGGAGTCTGGCTTGGTTTGCTTGTCTAAAAATCCCCAGTAGAAACGCTGCTTGGTACCGGGGGATTCGGTTTCCAGCCGATTGAGGACCTCTTTATAGAGGATCATCTTCGAGCCCTTCGCCATGGGACATTCTTCCACAATGTAGTCGATGCGATTGACCACCGCATAGGCGGCGATCTCTCGTTCGGATAGGCGGCAGAGTGGCTTGACCTTTTTCGCAAATCCTTCGACGGAAGCAGGCAAGGTCGGACTCTGTTTGCCCAGGTATTCCTCCTGCCAGTGCAACACATTACCTAAGAGGCGCGCCGCCTCGTCGTCAAGATTATGGCCCGTGGCCATGACGTCATAATCCTGCTCCACGGCTGCGCGATTGAACTGATACCGCTTGATGGTTCCGCAGGTCGAGCAGGTTGGCCGGTGGAGGATGGTGGCCAATTCACGAATGCCGGCTCCGGCTTCTTGCTCGACGACATGGACCAGTAGCGTGGCGCCGTGGGAGGCAGCCACAGTCTCGGCATAATGCTGTCACTTTGCGATGCGATTCTTCGGAGTAGGCGCCGATGCCGAGATTGACGTACAGCGCGTCGGCTCGATACCCGAGCTTGAGAAGGATATGCCACAGTGCGAGGCTGTCCTTGCCGCCGGAGACTGCGACGAGGATGCGATCAGTGGGCGTGAACATTTTGAATGACTTAATCGCACGCGCGACCTGCTCGTGCACAAAAGTGGTGAAGCAGTCTTTGCAGAAGGCGGCATTGTGCCGCGGAAGACTGATCACGGCTTTGGTTTTACACTTTCCGCAATTCATGAATATTTGTACCGCGTGACAGGCTGGGGAGATTCCTGGGTGATCAACCGCCGGAAATGACCGGCCGAATTTCGATCTGGTCGGCATCGGCGAGCATTTCATCTTCCGTAACCAGGTCATCACCCCGAATCACCAGATGCGCCTCGATCACGAGATTGAGTTCGCGCAGCACTTCTTTGGTGCGCTTGGGGCCTTTGATTTCGACGTGGCGTTGCGGATGGCTCAGCTGAATGATCATGTGGCGATGATACGGCTGATTCGTGAGGGATTGCAAACTCCGAAACCCCCGAATGACTCTCGTACAGGGGGACGCATTTCAAGGTGAGGGGAAGGATCCGAGTGGTGACCAGATTGCGAGCGCGGTACACACAAGCAGACAACCGAGCGATGGTTATCTTATTCCCTGGAGGATCTGGAAAACCAACAGTCCGGCCACGCCGAGAAACAAGAGAGCCGATACCAGCGCCAAGCGCTTGAACTTTCTGTTCTTGAGATCAAGCTCACTGAAGATTGATTCCTTCCAGGGGACATTGGGCTCGTTCATGTTCGCATTCCTACCTCCCTGAACTCATGGCCGGGAAGAATACACGTGGAATTCAAAACACGCGCTCCGATGATAAATTTATACGCCCGCCCGGATGATGATTGCAAGTAGGTTGACCGGATAAAATACTTCCATTTCACTAGGTGTTTGACCCAGACGTAAAATGGGCTGTTGATCGGCGCACATAGCAGAACCTGGTGAGCCTTCGCCAATAATTTTGAGCCGATGAACAAATCACGGCTAGATTGGCGCATCTCGCAAGGATTTGGCAGATTCTTCGGGTGAGACGGGATTGATATAGAAGCCGGTGCCCCATTCGAATCCGGCCACCTGGGTCAGTTTCGGAATGATCTCGATATGCCAGTGATAGAAATCTCCTGTTTTTTCGTGAAGCGGGGAGCTGTGCAGCATGAAGTTGTATGCCGGGCGAGCCAGCACGGCATTCATGCGCCGCAAGGCTTCTCCGAGGATCGACGCCAGAAACTCGAACTGTGAGCGCTGACTTTCCTCGAAATACCCCGCATGCCGTTTGGGGAGGATCCACATTTCGAACGGGAAACGCGGCGCGTAAGGGGTCAGACACACAAATTCTGGATTCTCCAGCACCACCCGCGCGCCTTCGGCTGATTCCTGGCGCATGATGTCGCAGTAAATACAGCGTTCCTTCTGCTGGAAATGTTGCCGGCACCCGTCCATCTCTTCGAGCACGCTGGTCGGCACGACCGGCAACGCAATGAGTTGGGAATGGCTGTGCTCTAAAGTCGCGCCCGCTGCGGCGCCCTGATTTTTAAAAATCAAGATGTAACGAAAGCGAAGATCTTTCTTGAGGTCCAGGATGCGGTCGCGATAGGCCCACAGGACATCCTCAACTCGTTTTGCCGGAAGGTCGGCCAAGCTGTCCTTGTGGTTGGTGGTTTCAATGATGACTTCATGGGCGCCGATGCCGTTCATCCGGTCATAGAGGCCGAGCCCTTCACGGCCCATATCCCCTTCCACATGAAGCGCGGGAAATTTGTTAGGGATTACCCGCACCGTCCAATTCGGACTATCGGGCTCGGAGGCCTGTGGCCGATACGCCAGGATTTCCTTCGGTGTCAGCCGTTCTTGACCCGGACAGAATGGGCACATGGAGGCAGAAGGTAACGCTGCGGCGGGCACATGGAGGTCGTGGGGGCGGCCGCTCCGTTCGGTGGACACGATGACCCAGCGGCCGACGATCGGATCTCTTCTCAGTTCAGGCATCTCGACTCCTGTAGTTGGGAACCATACTCAGACTCTCCACATCATAGCTTGAACTCGTCGCCAGGCCGATTCAAGGTCACCGGATTGTGATGGGGATAGCGGGCGATTTCCATCCGGTGCTCCGATACCGTCAACGTCAGACGCAGTTCATTGCCGACCTCGATGTCGAGATCCTTGAACGGCACCGCGAGTTCGAGAATCTTCTGCCGGCAGATCGTGCTGTAAGTCCCGATGTTACGATAGGCGCCGGTCTCGTCCGCCTGAGTCAGGAGGAACGTCTCCGTGCCGCTCGGCGCGAGGGTGAAGGACAGTGCGTACTGCTGAATTCCCGATCCGATGTGAAGGTCGGCGGTGCAATCTTCCTGTCGCGTCTGGGACCGTTCGTCGAAATCCAGCCGGAGATAGAGTCGCTCGTGATCGAACCCGAAGAAGATTGCCGTGAAGAGCCCTTCCGACTTCCACATCGCTCCCAACGGCGGGGTGGGATTGATGGTTCCAGCGCCGCGCCACTCAAAAAAATTCGATGCGAGGCCATCCAGGGTCGGGGCTATGAAGGCCAGCGGAAGTTGCACCACCTCCAGCCCTTGCGTCGTGCGCGCTTCTACCAAGGGTTGGTTCAGGATTTCGGGCGGTGTGACGCCGGCATAGGTCCAGACGTTACGGAGGTGCGTTCGAAACAGGCGGTCGAATTCTTGTTTGTAGTCCGTGTCGAAATCGTCTCCGTACCACCAAAACCAGTCACTGCCTTCGGCCGCATACAGTTCGCTCCAGGCCGCGCGGGCTTGTTCTTGGCTAAGCGACGGCGTCAATTCAACGAGTCGAGCACGCGTGTGCTGCAGGAGGTCCCATCCGCGATTGTCTTCCTGATGTCCGATCCAGATCTTGAAGTCCTGATTGATCCAGGAACCGGAATGCAGATGGTCGAGATGTTGAGTCGGTGGATTGGTGGCCAGCGCCCGGCTGACGGTGTCCATGTGCACGCGGATACCGTGGCCGATGTGGAGCCCATCCTGCTCGAACGCGCGAAACAGCAGGGAGAGGAACCGTTCGCCGCCGTCGTGATAATGCTCCCAGGGATTTTCTCCATCGAGGATCACTGCGACGATGCCTTGCTCCAACGGAATATCATAGGCGAGGCCGCGGACCCGCCGAAGGACATCGTCGGCAGCCGACTCCGGCGTCGTCTTATGGTACACGAAGCCGAAGGCGTCGGAGATGTCACGATCGCGGAACACCATGGTGAGCGGATGATCGGTCGGGCCGACGCTGTAGGGCTGATACAGATGATAGTGCCGGTTCCAGGCGTGATTTCCGGTTTGCAACGATCGGTAGAGATTGCCCTCGTCCGTTGCCAACCAACGGATTCCGGCTTTCTCCAGCATCGGCAACATTTCCGGACAGACCGACCCCTCCGACGGCCACAGACCGACAGGCGGTCGGCCAAATGTCTTGGTATGGTAGTCGATGGCCAGCCGGATCTGCGCTTCGGCATCGGCCGGTGCATGAAAGCGAGCCGGAAGGGGCAAGGTCCGGTCTGGCGCGTCGCGTAAACTCGGAGTCGATGACCAGTGGCAGGATCGGGTGAAAGAACGGCGTGGTGGTCAGTTCGACCTGGCCGCGGTCCTGGAGCGCCTTGTACATCGGCACGATCTGTCGGATCGCCGTCTGCTGCAGGGCCAGCACTTCCTGCTTGTCCTCCTCCGTGAAGCCACGATTCTTTTTCCGTAATTCTGCCAGGCGTGGGAACTGTTGGAGACTGCCATAGCCAAACCAGGCGAGGTTGTGCCACACCTGGAGGTCGAGAAATTCCTGAGATGAAAATTGCTTGGCCAGACGATTCAAGTCCTGGCCGTGCACGTCGAGGCCACGCTTCACCAGCAGTTCCTGGTAGCGGGGAAAGGGTCTGACCATGGTGGCCCAATTCGCCGAGAAAAAATGACGGATCAAAAAGGCCTTTTCTTCGGGCGTGAGGTCGGCCGCCGGACGTTGAGCATATTCGAGAAAGAGATCGCGGACGCGCCCGGTCGAAAATTCTTCGAGCTGGAGCAGGAGAGACGGGGTGAAATTAAAGGTGGAGCGCGCCTGTGGAAACCGGTCGAGCAGGAAGGCCATATCGTAATAGGCCTTCGTGGCGTGTAAGCGGACCCAGGGCATACTCGCGGATCCCGTAATCGGGTCCGTATAGTACGGCTGGTGCATATGCCAGAGGAAGCAGAGCTGAATGGTTTTCATCGGGAAGTTTCTTGCAGACTCGGGGGCAGTATGTCATAGGGGTATGAGGGTTGCAACGAATGTACGGGTTTGTGCGCGAGTCGAGTCTCCGGTGTCATGATCGGACGACGGGGTGCGTCGTTTCTGGAAGGAGGAGTCGAGAATAATGGCAGTGGAACCGACCATCTCGTCGAGCATGCGCATCGAATCTCGCTCTGTCGTCGGCTCGACATTGCGGTATTGGGGGCCGGTGGGGCTCTATGCCGCACTGATTTTCGGAGGGTCCTCCATTTCCAATCCACCTGAGTCCATTGCCTCGGTCCTGAAAGAAATTTCAGACAAAGTGTTGCATCTGTGTGAGTACGGTATTCTGGGCGCCTTGACCTATCGAGCTTGTCGCCATGCGGCCGGGCCCTGGGTCGCGCGCCATGCCGTGATCGTGGCGGCGGTCGGCTGTGGGGTCTACGGTTTGAGCGATGAGGTGCATCAACTGTTCGTGCCGTTTCGGGAAGGTGATCCGCTGGACCTGGTCGCCGATACGGCAGGCGCTCTGCTGGGGCTTTGACGTGGCGATGGGCGGAGTGGCGCAATCCGGGCTCTGGGTCGAGGTTAACCCGGATTATTCATGCATGCCGTCGTGAGGCGTTCGAGACTGAAGCCCGCCGGGGTTTCCGCAAGTAAGGCCGACGTAGGCGTACTTGTAGTCCGTCGAGAGGCCGAACGAGAAAAGCCCCGCCGGGCGAGAGGATCGGAATATTTCATTAATAGTCCGGGTTAAGTTCCCAACGCGGTCATTTCATCGTTCAATCCCCATTCGGGTAATTCGCGCAGCATTCTTCCGATCCTTCCTGCGTTTGATTGTGCCTGAAAGCCCTCGCGATCAGCGTCGGCTATTCTTCGACATCGTACGCAGCGTAACGCCCGGATCCACACGTGGCCTCCGGCATCCACCGTGTCGATATACAAGTCAGCCACGAGGTGACCCTGACATGCGGAACAGCTAAGGGAGGCCTTGACGTGAGCTGCGAGCTGATGTCGGTAGGGCTCTGGAGGTCCCACCAGAGTGCGTGTGTGCCATGGGTACCCTCCTGAGCATGAGTGCGGCGAGAAATTGTTGGTGCGATCCGGGTATCGAGCTAAGCAAATTGAATGCCTGCAAGCCGAAGTGGTTGTGAGCGATTTAGGGGGTCGTGATGCGGGTTCGTGAGGTCAGGAAGGAGGCCTCTGAAAGTCAGGTCAGACGTGTCATTGGTCCGCGAGTGGTGGTTACGTCGAGGCCACCAAGGCGGTAGATGAGCGAAAGGAGCACGCTGTCATTGCCGCTGTAGGTTGCCGGCACCAAATCGTTCATTTCAGGTAGCCCGCGATTTCGGATTCAGGCAGTCGCCCCGTCCGGTTGCGGAGGAACATTTGCGGTCCATAGCGGGTAATTTTTGCCATGAGATAGCCGTCGGTGCGCCATGCTCACCAGGCATAGGCTTCCGGGGCTGCGCCTCCAGGGCCGGGGAAAATGTTATCCAGCTCCTTGAGCGTGTCTGCGGTCAGCGTCAGTTTAAGACTCTGCATCGCGCTAGTCAGCTGTTCCATCGTGCGAGGTCCGATGATGGGAGCGGTGACGGCCGGTTGGTGCAACAGCCAGGCGAGGGCCACCGCGGCCGGTTCGACGCGTAGTGTGGCACACAGCCGTTCGTAAGCTTCGAGCTGCGGGCGATGAGTCTCGATGTCTTTGCGAATATCCGCATCCGCTCGCCGACCGGCGTTGCTCGGGGTCAAGGCTCCTCCAAGAAGCCCGCGTCCCAGCGGACTCCAAGGAATCAGGCCGACTCCATAAGCCTGGCAGGCCGGAATCACTTCGAGCTCAACGGTTCGTTCGAGGAGATTGTAAAGGCTCTGTTCCGAAACGAGCCCGAGAAAATGGCGTGACTTCGCGAGTTCCTGGGCCTGTGCTATGTGCCAGCCTGCAAAATTACTGCTGCCGATGTAGAGCACTTTCCCTTCGCGGCAGAGCTGTTCCATGGCTTGCCACAGTTCCTCCCAGGGACAGTCACGATCGATATGATGCATTTGGTAGAGATCGATGTGGTCCGTCTGCAAGCGTCGGAGGCTTGCTTCGCAGGCGCGCTTGATATGGAAGGCCGACAGGCGAGATTGGTTGGGCCAGTCTCCCATGCGCCCGTATACCTTCGTAGCCAGGACGATTTTTTCTCGCCGTCCGCCACCCTGCGCCAGCCAGCGGCCGACGATTTGTTCGGTGACGCCTTCGCCGACCTTCCAGCCGTACACGTTGGCGCTGTCAAAAAAATTGATGCCGAGCTCCAACGCCCGATCCATGATGGCAAAGCTGTCGGGTTCGGAAGTATGCGGACCGAAGTTCATCGTGCCGAGACAGAGGCGGCTGACACGAACTCCTGAACGGCCGAGATGAACGTACTGCATAGACGCCTCCTTCCGGTTTGTTCAATAGGATACCGGCTTCAGGCGAGGAGTGACAACCGGTGCAGGGGGGCCATACATCATCATGTGCACAGGATCCCGTGGCGTGCCGCGACTTGCCCGCATGCAAGAGGTGACTTTCTGCTGGCAGTTGGAAACGGTTTGGCTATAATGCCGATCGTATGGCCACTACCAATCCTGCCGCACCTGCAACACCTCTCATGCCTCCGGATGCCTCGCGCATTGCGAAGACGGTAGCGAACCAGTTGCCGTTTCGTGGGGAGTTCGCCGGTCTGGCCGCGCTCGCCGGAGATGCCTCTAATCGCCGATATTTTCGGATCACTCTGAAAGGCACGCCCGCTTCACTGATTCTCATGCAACTCGCCGATCCGGAGGGCTTCAAGAAGTCTGAAGAAGCGGTCAGCGGTGCTTCCTCCCAGATTACGGAGCTTCCTTTTACTAACGTGCTGACGCATCTGCAGCGTACCGGTGTGACGGTTGCCCGGCTGCAATACTACGATCGCGAAGCCGGTCTGTTGTATTTGGAAGATTTCGGAGATGTGACCTTGGCGGAAGCTTGTCGCCACGCTGATCGCGCCAAACTGGACGCTCTCTATCGGCAGGCGATCGATCAACTGGTGCGGTTACAGATACAGGGAACGACGCCACCCGAGCCGCGCTGCATCGCTTTTCACCGACGTTTCGATGTGCCGCTCTTCATGTGGGAATTCGACCACTTTCTGGAATATGGCATTACGGCTCGCTTGGGCAAGCCGATGGCTCCGGCCGACGAGACGGCGATCAGAGCGGAGTTTCAACGCATCGCCGAGCTACTGGCGGAACAATCGCCGGTCTTCGTCCATCGCGACTACCATTCACGCAATCTCATGGTGGATGGCTCGCGGATCGGCATCATCGATTTTCAGGATGCCTTGATGGGACCGGCCACGTATGATTTGGCGTCGCTCTTGAAAGATGCTTACATCGAGTTGGATGAGACTGTAGTGGATGGATTGATCGATCACTTTCTGAATGGCCTTGCCGCTCATGGGCAAGGCTGGGGTGATCGAACGGCGTTTCGTCGTCTGTTCGACCTCACCAGCATTCAGCGCAATCTCAAGGCCGCCGGCCGGTTTGTCTATATCGATCAGGTGAAACACAATCCCAAATTTCTTGCCGATATTCCCCGTGTGTTAGGGTACGTGAAACGCAACCTCTCTAAGTATCCCGAGCTGTCTGCGCTCCGGCAGCGCCTGGCGCCCTACGTCGCTGAACTGCGATAATGCCGCGGTAGAAACAGCATCCCTGCTATGAAGGCCATGATTCTCGCAGCTGGCTTCGGGACCCGGTTGAAGCCCCTCACCGACGCGACGCCCAAGCCGCTCCTCCCGGTTGCCGGTACTCCCATGATAGTCTGGAACCTGCTGCTCCTGAAACGGCACGGCATTCTGGACGCCGTGATCAATCTCCATCATTTGGGGACGATGATCGAGCAGGCATTGGGCAACGGCGCCCGCTTTGGAATGCGGATTACCTATTCGCATGAGCCCGTGATTTTAGGCACCGGCGGAGGGATCAAGCAGGCTGAAGGCTTGTTTGGCGGTGAGCCGGTGCTGGTACTCAACGGCGACACGTTGTTCGAATTGGACCTGACGGCCCTCATTGCCTTGCATCAAGAACGTGACGCGGCGGCGACGTTGGTGTTGCGTCATGATCCCGAGGCGGCTCGTTGGGGGCTCGTCGAGGTGACTGATCAGGCTCAGGTCATGCGGATCACCGGTCGCGGTCGGACTACTTCAATGCCGACACATGCGCGGATGTTTGCCGGTATCCATATTCTGCACCCGCGCCTCTTGCGTTCCCTGGCGGTCGGCAAGGAATCTTCAATCATTGATGCCTATGTGCAGGGCATTCAGGAAGGGGAACGCATCATGGGATACGATTTCGACGGCTATTGGACCGACGTGGGTACGCCCGAACGTTATGCGCAGGTGCAGCGGGATGCGGCGGCCGGATTGCTCAATTTGTCAGCACGACAATGAGGATGCTGCAAAATTTACGCGGCTCTATCACAGCATAGTCCTCTCGGAGATAAGCCTATCACTCAGTTTGGCACGAGGCTCAAAAGGGTCGTCCAGCGAGGCCGTAGCGAGGGAAGTCACGAGGCGTACCCTGCGGTACGATGAGGGACGGAACGATGCGAAGCCGGGGGGTGTTTTCAGCCTCAGGCCCGGTCATTCGCCGGCCGCTGGGTTTCCGTTGCTTGATCAAGCGGGCAAGATAGGTTCGCTGTAGGTCGAGAAACTCGGCTGCCTTGGTCTGATTGCCTGCCGCCCGGTCCAATGCCCGCTCGATGATATAGAGCGCTATGAGCTTCCATGGACTCATGGTAGGTGAGATTGATGTAGGGAAGCGCGTTCTCCGCCGTCCCTTTCCCGCAGCCTCATCAGCAGTCAACGCCAAAAAATCCGGTTCGATCACATCGCTGGGACTGAGCACGACCGCGCGTGACAGGACATTGTCGAGTTCGCGGATGTTGCCGGGCCAGGGGTAATGGGTCAATGCGGTGCGGGCCGCTGGGCTAAGTGTCACGTTCGGGCGCTTGGCTTCATACGCATGCCGTTTGAGAAAAAAATCGGCAAGTCTGGGAATGTCCTCGCTGCGGTCCCGTAAGGGCGGGAGCGTGAAGCTCACGACATTCAGCCGGAAAAACAGATCCTCTCTGAACTGTCCGGCCTTCACCGCCTGCTTGAGATCCTTATTGGTAGCGGCCACGAAGCGAATGTTGACGGACACCGGACGGGTACCGCCGACCCGTTGGAATTCCCTGTCTTGCAGGACGCGCAAGAGTTTAGCCTGTAACGGCAAGGGCATGTCCCCGATCTCGTCGAGGAAGACCGTGCCTCCGTCGGCCATTTCCAGTTTGCCCTTTTGCAGCCGGTCCGCGCCGGTATAGGCTCCACGTTCATGGCCGAAGAGTTCGTTCTCGAGCAGGGTTTCCGTGAGCGCCACGCAATTGATCACGACCATGGGCATGCTTTGGCGCGGACTCCATTGATGGATGGAGCGGGCGAAGAGTTCCTTGCCCGTTCCGCTCTCACCGAGTAACAGAATGCTGGCGTCCGAATTGGCGGCGCGTTGCGCCGATTCGATGATGGCTTTAATTTTCTGAGCTGTCCCCGACGATGGTGGCGTACCGGTTCTGCATGTCGGACTTGAGGGCGGCCACTTGCCGTTTCAACGAGTCCCGCTCCAGCGCTTTTTGAATCACGATCAGCAGATGGTCTTTTTCGAGGGGCTTCGTCAAAAAGTCGTAGGCGCCCTGACGCATGGCTTCGACCGCATCCGGGATCGTGCCTGCGGCGGTCATGACAATGACCGGGATATCGTCGATCTGCTTGTTTTGGGCCATGCGCTTCAGCACGTCCATGCCCTTGAGGCGGGGTAGGTAGAGGTCCAGCAGAACCAGGTTTGGAGATTCCTGCTCAATGAGTTCGATGCCGCGTTGGCCGTCCGCGGCCGTCAGGGTTCGGTAGCCGCTGGCGTCGAGACGATCTTGCAGCATCGTGACGATGTCCTGATCGTCATCGACAATCAGCACCTTAGCCTTCATCGCGGTTCCGCTCATTCCATCATCCTCATGTCTTGGCGCGACTCATCCTTCCATCACATTCATGACCAGACCGGTCAGCGGCTTGGGGAAGAAATAGGTCGACTTGTGAGGCATCCGTTCGCCTGCCGAGGCCACGGCCTGCACTTCGGCGACTTTCGTCGGGTTCAGTAACAATGCGGCGGTACCGGTACCCTGCCGCACCCAGTTCAAAGATTCGTGATCATCCTTCGAATAAAGCATCGCTTCCTGTTCCTGCTGAGTCGGGCAGAGGGTGGCCACCACATGTTGTTGCAACAGGGACACGTCCAACCGATCGCGCGGCGAAGCGGTGGCCGAAGGACGGTGTGCCGCCTTTCAACGTCAGCAAGTAATACTGCGAGTCATTCTTCAGCGCGAGGCCGAACATCGGCACGGACTGCCCGCGGCTGCGCAGGGTTTCGATGAACTGTCGCGCGCGCCTGCGGTTCGTTGCATGGACTGGAACGGGAGTGGTGTCACGTCAAACATCGGCTCGAGCCTGCGCAGCAACTCCGGAGCTGCCGGCACGGGCGTCGTCAGGACGCGATGCGTCGGCAACACGGTCAATCCCTTGTCCTCGAGGCTCGCGAACAGCATCAGGACATTGTCGTAGGGCTGGGGCGTGGAGGGCGCGCCGGCCTGCTGCCGCCTGGCGCGGCGATAGTTCAGCGCCGTCTCGTACCGGTGGTGGCCATCGGCGATGAAGAGCAGTTTGGTCTTCATGATCTGCACGACCTGGTCGAGCACGCCTGTATCGGTGACGCTCCAGAGCCGCTGCCGAAAGCCCACGTCGTCCTGGAAATCGATGCGTGGCTTCTCCGAGGCGATGGCCTGTTCGATCAGCGTCAGAATTTCATTGTGCGGATCCGAGTAGAGCGAAATGATCGGGACTGAAGTTCGCCCGGCAGGCTTCCAGGAGATTGAGTCGATCCGTTTTGGCCGCGGCGCGCGTGTTTTCGTGCGGATAAATTTTCCCTGAGCCGAATTCCTCCAACTCGACTGTCGAAAGGAAGCCTTTAAATAGCTTCGTCGGAGTGCCGGGAGCCGAATAGGGCGGTTGATATTCGATCGTGTGATAATAAATAGCGGGCTGGCAGTCCCGGCGTAATGCGCCGGATTTCAGCCAGTCCTTCAGCGCGACCGCGGCGCGGGTATATTTGTTGTTCGCCGGTATTGTCGCCGGGCTGTTCATAGCCGAGTTCCAGGCGGATGACGTTGTTCGGGTGGCGATCATGCAGGGTCTTCTGCAATGCGCTGTCGATGATGTCGTAGGGCGGCGCGACCACCTGACGAACGTCGCCGACCGTCGGGGGGTTGTAGAGCGTGCCGTGAAAGGGGATGACGTGTGCCATACGGGTTTCTGTCCTTTTCTCTCGTGGGTGCGGTGTGATCCTGTCCACCGGCGGTGAGCCGGAGTTGTCGCTGAACGAGTGAGCTCCGTCAGCGGCATGTGGGCGTTGTGAAGCCGAACGGCGGCAACTTAGCGGTCGCGAGTCACCATGTAATCGGCGGCGATGGACAGGGCGCGTTTAGCGGTGTTGTCGTGGAAGAGGTCGAGATCGCGTTTGGCGGCCGAGACGAAGGCGCGAGCCCGCTCCATGGCGTAGGCGATGGACCCATACTCCTGCATCAGGGTCACGATGCGGCGGAGCTCTTCGTCGGTCAGGGTCCGGGTCTCCATGCGATCCTTGATCAACTGCCGATCCTGCTCCGAGCAATGTTGCAAGAGATGCAGCAGCGGCAGCGTCGCTTTCCCTTGCCGTAAGTCCTGCCCGAGCGTTTTTCCCAGATGCTCGCCATTGGCGGCATAGTCCAACGTATCGTCCGCCAGTTGAAACGCAATGCCCAGTCGCTGTCCGAATCGGAACAACACCTCCTGTAACTCTTCCGTGGCCCCGCCGACGATTGCGCCGATTTTGCAGGAGGCCGCAATCAATCCGGCCGTCTTATGTTCGATAATGCGAAGATATTCCGGTTCGGGCATCAGCGGGTTGCCGTTGTAGTACAGCTGAAGCACTTCGCCTTCGGCCATTTTTCGGCAAGCCTCGGAGAGCGCCTCATTGATACCTTGGTTTCGGAAGTCGACGATCTGGCAAATCGCGCGCGAATAGAGATAGTCCCCGACGAGAATACTGATTTGATTGCCCCAGATTTTGCTTGCCGTTCGGCGGCCTCGACGCAGGTCAGCCTCATCGACCACGTCGTCATGCAGCAACGTGGCGGTATGGATGAATTCGACCAGACTTCCAAGGGCCTGATGATCGCGACCGGCATAGCCGCACAGATGGGCGCTGAGGAGGACGAAGAGCGGCCGCACTCGTTTGCCGCCGCTGTTGAGGATGTGAGCGGCGACCGTATTGACGAGAGCCACGCTGGAGTCGAGGTTTTTTCGAATCTGTTCTTCGACCCCCTCCAGTTCCTCGCGATACACATCCCACACATCGGCCATGCTGTGGAGGGTGAGGGTGGTCGGTCCGTTCGACATGGAGCGGATAGTAGGGCAGGAAACTGCTACTAAGTCAAGCGCAGGTCGATGGATTGTCGCTTCATTTGCGATCGCCGTTCTCTTGACAGTTTCACGGCCCATCCAGTAAGGTGACTTCTCATTTTATTTCCCCCAATCAGTGGTAGCAGTCACCGTGGTCGTTTGCCAGCTTGAACGTCCCCCTGTGGGGAATCTGTTCCCCGGGTCATTGCCTGCCTACTAGACGAGAATACGTGCCATGAAAATACCAGGGCTTCCTCCCAAACAAGGGTTATACGATCCCCAGCATGAAAAAGACTCGTGCGGCGTCGGGTTTGTCGTCGACATCAAAGGGCAAAAGTCGCATCTGATCGTGCAGCAGGGGCTGCAGGTGTTGGAAAACCTGGCTCATCGCGGGGCGCAAGGCTGCGATCCTTGCACCGGTGACGGCGTCGGCATTTTGCTTCAAGTGCCGCACGAGTTCTTTAAGCGCGTCACCAAAGATATCGGCATCAAGTTGCCTGGCGCAGGAGAGTACGGCGTGGGCATGTTGTTCCTACCGCCCGATGCCGATGCCCGGAAGCAGTGCGAGACCGTCTTTGCTCGCGTGATCAAGGATGAAGGCGCCAAGCTCCTGGGTTGGCGTGATGTGCCGGTGAAGAGTGATGCGATCGGCCCACTGGCGCGTACCACCGAACCGTTCATGCGGCAGGTGTTCATCGCGCGTGGAATTTTTACCGATGACGAATTTGAGCGGCGACTGTACGTCATTCGGAAGTGCGTCGAGCGGGCCATCCGGGAATCTGCGATCGAGGGGCGGGAGTATTTCTATATCTCCAGTCTTTCCAGCAACACCATCGTGTATAAAGGGCTCCTGCTGCCGCATCAAATTCCGCAGTATTATCAGGACCTCTCCGATAGCAACCTGAAAAGCGCGCTGGCCCTTGTGCATGCTCGCTTCAGCACGAATACGTTTCCCACCTGGCCGCTGGCCCATCCCTATCGCTACATTTGCCACAACGGCGAGATCAACACGCTGAAGGGCAATGTCAATTGGATGCGCGCGCGGCAGGGCCGGTTGAATACCGAGTTGTTCGGCGAGGACATGCAGAAACTGTTTCCGATCGTATCCGAGAATCAGAGCGATTCGGCCTGTCTGGACAATGCGCTCGAATTCCTGGTGCTCGGCGGCCGGTCGCTGCCGCACGCCATGATGATGTTGATCCCCGAGCCGTGGGTGGCCAATCCGCAGATGGATTTGGATCGTCGCGGATTCTACGAGTATCACGCGGCGATGCAGGAACCTTGGGACGGACCAGCGGCCGTCTGTTTCACCGACGGCAAGTTGATCGGCGCGACCTTGGATCGCAACGGCCTGCGTCCCTGTCGCTATCAGGTGACGACCGATGGCCTTGTGGTGTTGGCTTCCGAGGCGGGCGTTTTGCCGATGGACCCGCAACGGATTCGTCAGAAGGGTCGCTTGATGCCGGGACGTATGTTCCTGGTGGATACCGAACAGGGCCGGATCATCGACGATGAGGAAGTGAAAGCAGATATCGTTCAGCGCAAACCCTACCGCTCCTGGGTGGCGCAATACCGGATTTCGCTCGATGAATTGCCGGACCCGCTTAATGTGCCACAGCCTGATCATCCTACGATCCGGCAGCGGCAGCAGGCGTTCGGCTACACCGTGGAAGAGCTGAAGATGGTCATCACTCCTATGGTGGTGGAAGGCCAAGAAGCCATTTCCTCCATGGGCACGGATACGCCGCTGGCGGTGTTGTCCGAGCGGCCGCAGCTACTGTTCAAATACTTCAAGCAACTGTTCGCGCAGGTGACCAATCCGCCGATCGATCCGATCCGCGAGGAACTCGTGATGTCGCTGACGACCAGCATCGGGCCCGAAGCCCAATCTCATGGACGAGCATCCGGAATCCTGCCGGCGCATCCGTGTCAAGCAGCCGATCCTGACGAATGCCGATCTGCAGAAAATCCGGGAGATCAACGATCCCAATTTCAAAAGCAAGACGCTCAAGATGCTGTTCCGTGTGGCCGAAGGGCCGGAAGGTCTGGGCGCGGCGGTGGATGATCTCTGTAAGCAGGCCTCGCAGGCGATTCGCGAGGGCTATAAGTTTCTCATCCTCAGCGATCGCGGCGTGAACGAAGACTATGCGCCGATTCCCAGCCTGCTTGGCGTGGCGGCGGTGCATCACCATCTCGTGCGCGAATGCACGAGAACCGAAGTGGGCCTGACCGTCGAAACCGGTGAGCCGCGCGATGTGCATCACTTTGCCTGCCTCATCGGCTTCGGAGCGGGAACCGTGAACCCGTACTTGCTCTTCGAGTCACTCGTGGATATGGAGCGTGACGGCTATTTCCCCGAAGGGCTTGATGCGTCGACGGCGGAAGGCAAGTTCATCAAGGCGATCAATAAAGGCCTGCTGAAGATTTTCTCCAAGATGGGCATTTCCACGGTGCAGTCCTATTGCGGCGCGCAGATTTTTGAGGCGATCGGTCTCAACCATGAATTAATCGACCGGTACTTCACCGGCACCCCGTCGCGACTGGAAGGGATCAGTATCCGTGAGATCGGTGAAGAATCGCTGCGGCGGCATCGCGTGGCCTATGAGCCGGCACCCATCCGGCAGCTGGATTTCGGCGGCGAGATTCACTATCGCATTCAAGGCGAGCATCACAACTGGAACCCGGACACGATCTATAAGCTTCAGCATGCGACGAAGAGCAACGATCCGAAAACCTTTGCCGAGTTCTCCCAACTGGTCAACGATGAGAGCAAGAGGCGGTCGAACCTGCGCGGTCTGCTCGACTTCAAGTTTTCATCCGAAGCGATTCCGCTGGAGGAGGTGGAGCCCGCTCAGGCCATCGTCAAGCGGTTCACCACCGGCGCCATGTCGTTCGGATCGATCAGCAAAGAAGCGCACGAAACGCTGGCCATCGCCATGAACCGGTTGGGCGCTAAGAGCAACACCGGCGAGGGAGGCGAAGATCCGGAACGGTTCAAGCCGCTTCCGGACGGTGATTCGAGAAACAGTTACATCAAGCAGGTGGCATCTGCGCGGTTCGGTGTCACGAGCCATTACCTCGTGAACGCCAAGGAACTGCAGATCAAGATGGCGCAGGGAGCGAAACCGGGCGAAGGCGGTCAGTTGCCGGGCCATAAGGTGGATGAGAACATTGCCCGGCTCCGCTACGCCACGCCCGGTGTGCAGCTTATTTCGCCTCCGCCGCACCACGATATTTACTCCATCGAAGACCTGGCGCAGTTGATCTTCGATCTGAAGAACGCCAACTCCGAGGCGGCAGTCTCCGTCAAGCTGGTCTCGGAAGTCGGCGTCGGGACCGTCGCGGCAGGCGTGGCGAAGGCCCATGCGGACAAGGTCTTGATCAGCGGGGACTCCGGTGGAACGGGCGCCTCTCCGTTATCCTCCATCAAGTATGCCGGAGTGCCATGGGAACTGGGGTTGGCTGAAACGCATCAGACGCTTGTGCTGAACGACCTGCGCGGCCGCATCCGGGTTGAAACCGATGGCCAGATGAAGACCGGGCGTGACGTCGCGATTGCCGCGCTTCTGGGCGCGGAAGAATATGGGTTTGCAACCGCGCCGCTCATCGTCGAAGGCTGCATCATGATGCGGAAGTGTCACCTCAATACCTGCCCTGTCGGCATCGCGACTCAGGACCCGGTGCTGCGCAAAAAGTTCACCGGGCAACCGGAGCATGTCGTCAATTTCTTCTTCTTTATCGCTGAAGAATTGCGGCAGATCATGGCGAAGCTGGGATTCCGTACCATCAATGAAATGGTCGGGCGCGTGGACAAACTGAAAATTCAGAAGGCCGTCGACCATTGGAAAGCGAAGGGGCTTGATCTGACGCCGTTGCTCAGGATGCCTGAAGTAGGCCCGGAGATTCCGCGCTACTGCGTGCAGAAGCAAGACCACGGTATCGCGGATATCTTGGATCGCAAGCTGATTGAATTGTGCGGACCGGCGATCGATCGCAGTGAAAAGGTGACACTGGACCTGCCGATCAGGAATTTGAACCGCACGGTCGGCACCATGTTATCAAGCAAGATCGCGAAGAAGTACGGATTGGAAGGATTGCCCGCGGATACGATCACGATCAAGTTCAGCGGGTCGGCCGGACAATCGTTCGGCGCATTTCTCTCGCGCGGCATTACGTTGATTCTGGAAGGCGAGTCGAACGACTATATCGGCAAGGGTCTGTCGGGCGGAAAGATCATCGTGTATCCGCCGAAGAACGCGATGTATACGCCTGAGGAAACCATCCTGGTCGGCAACACCTCACTCTACGGCGGCACGCAGGGCGAAGCCTACTTCTATGGCATGGCAGGGGAGCGGTTTGCCGTGCGGAACAGCGGCGTGCGAGCCGTCGTCGAAGGCACGGGCGACCACGGATGTGAATACATGACCGGCGGGGTGGTGGCGGTATTGGGTCGGACCGGAAGAAATTTTGCGGCGGGTATGTCGGGCGGCGTGGCATTTGTGCTGAACGAATTGGAAAAATTCCAGTCGCGCTGCAACCTCGGCATGGTGGACTTGGAGCCGGTGACCGTTGACGAGGACAAACGAATCCTGCATGAGATGATTACCTCGCATTTTCTGTACACCGGCAGTCGGAATGCGAAACGTATCCTCGATGCGTGGGAGATCATGCTGCCGAAGTTTGTGAAGGTCATGCCGATCGACTACAAACGCGTGCTGGCGGAGCGGAAGGCAGCGGCAGCCAAAGTCGCCAAATGAGCGTGAAGCGTGAAACGCTGCTCATCCAGAGCGTGACCGAAAGTCCGTAGCGAGATACGCGAGACGAACGACGAGAGACGAATAGCGATGGGTGATCCAAAGGGGTTTTTGAAATACGCGCGCGAGGGACCGAAACGGAAACCGGTCGAGCTGCGCGTGCTCGATTGGAAAGAAATGTATGAGCCGATCCCTGAGGATAAGCTCAAGATCCAAGGCGCCCGCTGCATGGACTGCGGTGTGCCGTTTTGCCAGGGTAATACCGGCTGTCCCGTCGTCAATTTGATCCCGGAGTGGAACGATCTCGTCTATCGCGGACGCTGGAAAGATGCGCTCAAGGCGCTGCACACCACGAATAACTTTCCGGAGTTCACCGGTCGCCTCTGCCCCGCGCCCTGCGAGGGAGCTTGCGTGCTGGGCATCAACAGTGATCCCGTGTCGATCCGTGTGCTCGAATGGAACATCATCGACCGCGGCTTCAACGAAGGCCTGGTCGAACCGGCGATGCCGGTCAGAAAGACGGGAAAAACGGTCGCGATCATCGGGTCAGGACCGGCGGGTCTCGCCGCCGCGCAGCAATTGGCACGTGCCGGCCATCAGGTCACGGTGTTTGAAAAGGGCGACCGTATCGGCGGGCTGCTGCGCTATGGCATTCCCGATTTCAAAATGGAAAAGTGGGTCATCGATCGGCGGCTGGAACAGATGAGAGCCGAGGGTGTCGAATTCAAGTGCGGCGTCACCGTCGGACAAGATATCACCGGCGATCAGTTGCGCCAGCAATTCGATGCGGTCGGGCTGACGATGGGTGCCGAGATGGCGCGCGATCTGCCCGTGCCGGGGCGGGAGCTCAAGGGCATTCATTTCGCCATGGAATACCTCACCCAGCAAAACAAACGCACGGCGGGCATTTCCGTTTCCGACGAACCGATTACCGCCAAGGGCAAACGTGTGATCATCATCGGCGGCGGCGACACGGGGTCCGACTGTCTGGGGACCGCGCATCGTCAGGGTTGCACTGAAGCCCATCAGTTTGAAGTGCTGCCTGAGCCTCCGCCCTCACGCGCGGACTCGACTCCGTGGCCGCTCTGGCCGATGCAACTCCGGACATCCCATTCGCATGAAGAAGGCTGTGACCGGCAGTGGAGCGTGTCCACCACCAAATTCACTGGCCATAACGGTCACGTGACCAAGCTGCATGCCAACCGGGTCAAGTTCGAAGGCGGTAAGTTCCTCCCGATGCCGAATACGGAATTTGAGCTGGATGCGGATCTCGTGCTGCTTGCCATGGGATTCACGGGGCCGGTGCGCAATGGTTTTCTCGACAGCCTGGGCGTCAATTACGATGCCCGCGGGTGCGTGACCGTCAATGAGAACTTCATGACCAACCTCGACGGCGTCTTTGCCGGCGGCGACACCAAGCGCGGCGCCTCGCTTATCGTCTGGGCCATCGCCGAAGGGCGCAAGATGGCGGCGGGCGTGGATAAGTATCTGCAAGCCAATAAGTCGGCCAAGACAGGCCGCTGAAAACGGCTTCCAACTTCGTTCTCGCTTCACTCAAACCTCAACGTACCCATAACGTGCGGTATGCCTCGGTTTCCGCTCGCTGCGGCCTGGCTGATAGGATTCTTGAGCCGCTGAAATCAAAAGTGTCCCACCTTATGCTGCTCTATATTTCTCGACTGGGTCTGACATTCAATCCTTCTAGGAAGTACGTTTTGCTTCGCTTTAGGCAATTGTATGTTATCCACCGCTTGTGCGTTATTCAATGACTACAACCAGACTTAGAGATTAGCTGAACGAGACCTAAACGAACTCATTGCAGCCGAAGCGCCGCGGTGGTTATTCTGCTTGAATGCAGGCGATTCGTGAGCCGCTTGCTCCCGACGCATATCGTGCGTTTGTCCTGCTGCGATGGCTGTCTCATAATCCGAATCCACGCTCGATACATTGGCGGCTGTACGTCACTTGGAATCACCATATCGTCTGAATATATTTCGGCGGCAAGAATATCACAGGCAAACTTACTTGAGGTTCTGTGTCCGAACTGCCATTCGCTTACATACCCGCCGGCACATACCTGCGCAGCTATCAACACTTGGAATAGTCTGCTGTTTGCCTCAATACGCGAGATCACGGAACGGAGGGACCTACTCCTGGTCTTAGCGCACGATTTGGTTTGGAAGCGTCCGAAACTGGACTATTCAATTTGACACTTGCTTGACGGGGGACGAACTGCCCGCTCTCGCCAGGCCTCTTGACTTAGGATCACATGAGATCTACAAGCTTTCCGAGCGCGAAAGTTCGGTAAGCTTATGCATTGTTTTGAGCTTTCGCCTCACGGAGAAGGAATTAAATGGTCGTGGCGTCCAGGCAATCGGGTTGCTCCTCAGGCCGCAGGAGCACGAACTGAGCAGTTTGTAAATAGGGGGCCTAACCCACGGTCAAAATCAGGACTCGTCGCTCACTTAGCTAGAAATTTAATTCAGGAGTTTTTCCAGTTTGATTGATGAGGAATTTATCGGACTCCATCCTTCTAAATGGTCGATTCGTCTTTCCCAGCCGCTACTGACGAAACTTTATCATCGCTTGCTTCCTTCAGATGTGTGTGTAATATTTTTATTTTATACACATCCGCTCGGAGGCTCTATGCGTACCAACATTGTGATCGACAATGGCCTCATGCGGCAGGCAATGAAGGCGACCGGGCTCCCCACCAAGAAAGCCGTGGTGGAGGAGGGCCTTCGATTATTGATAAAAGTGAAGGGCCAGGAAGGCATTCGCCGTTTACGTGGCAAGGTTGAGTGGGAAGGAAATCTCGGTGCGATGCGGGAAGGTCGGATCAAGGCTGCTTCATGACAATTGTCGATACGACAGTATGGGTGGATTACCTGCGAGGAACACGCACTTCTCATGCTGACTGGCTGGACTCTCAGCTGGCAAGAGAACGCCTCGGTCTCACCGATTTGATCTTATGCGAAGTATTACAGGGGATCACCAGTACAAGCAGTTTGAGGTGGTTCAGGAGGAGTTGCTGAATTTTGCAGTTTTCGAGACAGGGACGGTTGAAATCGCTGTCGAGGCAGCGCTGAACTATCGGCGGCTTCGTGCCGCTGGGCGAACAGTTCGAAAGACAATCGATTCCCTCATTGCGACATTTTGCCTGATGGAGGGGCACAGCCTGCTCCACAATGATCGTGATTACGATCCGTTTGAAGATGTGCTCGGATTGAAAGTCATTTATCCCTAAGAAGGACAATGTGTTTATGTCTCCTCAACAGTATCCCCGCAGCCCCAAAGCCCTCCTCGGCGGCATTGCCCATCTCGGGCGGTTTATCGACAAGGTTCGCCTGCGGCACGCGGGCAAGATTCAGGACTACAACTACATCACGGTCGGATTCGATAAGTACCTGATCGATTTTCTGCAGATCGATGTGAAGGCTTTCGAGCAGCAGGTGTTGGCGGGTGGAAGTGATGAGGCCTTGCTGGCCTGGGTGAAGGCCAACGGTCGCCAGCACTCCGACGAAGAACTCGCGCAATGGTCGCAGGGCCTTCTCACCGGAGGCCCGAAAGACGATGCCGCGAGGCAACGCTTCGAAGGACGAGTCCAAGCCATCGCCACGAAGCGCGGAGTGCCGGTGACGTCGCTGCCTACCGCACAGACCTGGGTGGATATCATTGAAATTGATGAAGGGCGGATGTAGGACTCACAGGCGAGCGTATGGGCTGAGCCTTATGCGAAACAGGGGCTCTCCACTACTGCCACGGCCGACAACATTGCGAGCCTGTGCGGTCGATTAAGCTGCCTCACACGTAGATATCGGTGTTGACCAGAGGCAGAAACAGGAGAGGCGACTGGGTAGAACTATGGTGACGGGATCTACCCAGTCTGGAGGGTGACTGGCTTATGCCCTCGGCTTCACTTTGAGCACGACGACATCCAACACTATCTGTTTCCCGGCGAGTGGATGATTGAAGTCGATCACCGCCGAATCATCCGCCAAGGATAGAACGGTAAAAGGCCGGCCCTCAGGGGTCGTCGTTATTTCTCCCGCTGTAATGGTTTGCGGTAGTTGAGCGCGGGGAATGGTGGTTTTCTTCGTGGCATCGTATTGTCCGAAGGCGTGGTCCGCATCGAGTTCAACTCGTTTCTTTTCTCCAACATGCAATCCCACGAGGGCTTGTTCCAAGCCTGGTATCAGTTGTTTCGCCCCATGCGTGTATTCGCTGGTGTGAGGGGGGATGACGAGATGGTCATTGGGCACGCTGATCGTCATTTCAAGCGTCACCTTTGCGCCCTCTTCAATGGGAGGCGAGCTCGTCTGGGATTGGACGGGTCCACTCAGCATGATCATGGCCGTGAAGGCTGCGAGGAACATGATAGGCAATTTAGACATGCGACACCTCATGAAAAATCAAAAATGTGGGGTTGCTATATAAGACTCTGCCTGCTTGGTTTTCTTATGGAGAGGTGGCATCGACCTTGACGATCTTGGTCACTCGGTTGTCCAGATCAATCTCCACGCTGCAGGTATCTCCTTTGTGTAATCCCTGTAGGATTTCAGCCGATGTGGCTTGCAGAGTCCAGACTTGGCCTTCGGTCGTCTTAAATGTCAGACTTGAAGTGGCTGTGTCAACCGATTCAATGCTTACGCGAGTGTAGGCGAGCGAGGCCAAGCTTTCTGTCGGGGCTATGAGACCGGTCGTGAACCCCGGCAGGATGAGCAAGCCGGCCAGTAAGAGAGACTTGATCATGTCATCCTCCTTTGGCGGGAAATCAACAAACATTGAGTATTTATTCAAGCAATGAGCCTAGAGCTGGATCGATGACTCCAATCGGCAGATTCGTTATGCTTTTCACTGCTTAGTGATCCAATTCTCGAAGCCAGACAACCCGATATCGATCACCTGTGACGCGCATCTTGTCCCGGCGGGACTTTTTGTCCCTGAAAATTAACTCCTGACTCATTCTGGAACCACGGATGCTGCAGAGTGAACACATGTCTAAAGCTTCCTTCACTCACGGAGTGACGATCGCGTGGGTTCTGGCGGCGATTGTCACGCTGCCGCTCCTCGGCGTGATGGTCGCTGGGCGAGCGATCCACCCTTATCTGGAATTTCCGCCGATGACGCACTCAGTCACTCATGAACCATTTTCGTGGGCCGTCTTCATCGCAGCGGCTGGGCTCGTCGTGGCGACGTTGGTCCCGTTCTTCGCCACGATGTTGCGAATGACACGGTATGGGTACCGGATTGCCGATGAAGCGATTCCCTTGGTGGGGTTGGGTTGCGATCGGCTGGACTTTGCTGGCTTGGTCGTTAGCTTGGAGCAGGCTCGACTGGATGGACTCGATTCAAGGGCTGACGTTTACGCCGCTGTGGCTGGGCTACATCGTCATGGTCAATGCTCTGACCTTCCGGCGCATCGGCCGTTGCATGATGCTGCACCGTCCCCGGTATTTTCTTTCCCTTTTTCCGCTCAGCGCTCCTTCTGGTGGTCCTTCGAATATCTCAATCGTTTCGTACAAAACTGGTACTACTTGGGCGGACGGGAATTGACTGCGTGGGAATACCTCTGGCAAGCCACGCTTCCTTTTCGACTGTCCTGCCAGCGGTACTCGGGACAGCTGAATCGTTGAGTACCATTCCGTCTACAGGGGGTAGTGCCAATCCTGAGCCGGTCGGCGCGATCGCAGATCGAGTGGCCTGGGGATGGGGATTGTTTGCGTGCTCCGCAAGTCTCTTGGGTCTCGGTCTGTGGCCCGACTACCTGTTTTTTTTCGTGTGGGTGGCTCCACTGCTTCTCATTACGGCACTGCAATGATTCGACAGGAGCCGACCGTATTCGACTATGCCCGTCAGACGATTGGGGCCTGCCGTGGACCGTGCATTAGGAGCGTTGATCTGCGGATTCTTTTGGGAGTTGTGGAATTTCTACAGCCTGGCCCACTGGGAATATGCCGTGCCGTTCGTGCACCGGTTTGAATTGTTCCATATGCCGCGCTGGGCTATGCCGGCTATCTGCCGTTTGGCTTGGAATGCCTGGCCGTCTCCGACCTGTGCTTAGTCAAAAGTTTTCAGGAGGCGCGGCCTATTATCGCTCGGCTGGAGCAGGCACCGACTTGGCGCAACGGAAACCGACGGTGGCGGAACGTTGATGTGAAGGCGCACCGCTACGGGTGGCCGTTCTCAACATGATTCGGTTGCTCTTCCATGACCCGCCGCGCAGGCTTTTGTAGCGGCCGCTGGTCGGCCCGGGCGGATTGCGTTCCGGCATGTAGGCGTAATAGTCGAAGCCGAACCAGTCGTTCACCCATTCGGCGACGTTTCCCGCCATGTGATGCGCTCCGTAGTAGCTCTTGCCCGCCTCTCCGCTGCCGACGGCGGCGAGGATTGGGATTTCATGCACATGGTGTTGTCCGAACATGGCCAACGTGCTGTCCGGCAGCTGCTGCCCCCAGGGAAACAGATTACCGTCCGGTCCTCGGGCGGCTTTTTCCCACTCCGCTTCAGTCGGGAGCCGTTTTCCTGCGAACGACAAAGGCCGTCGGCTTCTTTCCATGTGACGTAGAGCGCCGGCCATTGCGCCAGGGTCTCGTCCTGAACGGAATGGACCGTAATGACGTGCCAGATCAGCTTCTGCAATTCCACCGAGGGATGAAGTTTCGTGCGTGAAGATACGCCAGATATTCGGCAAGGCTGACTTCGTCGCGGTCGATCTCGTACGCTGTCGAGCCACACGCGGTGCTGCGGAAGCTCGGTATCGTCGAATTGCGTTTCCTTGCCATAGGGATCGTCATCCACGCGCACGCTGCCCAACAGGAACGTCCCTTCAGGGATACGGATGGTCGGCGAGCTGACGGCCAGGCCGGTGATCGATGCGAGATGCGCGGCCAACTCCGGCGTGGGGGCGGACTTGGGCGCGCGCCGGGGCGCAGAGAGGGCGGTGATCGTGCCCAGTGAAAGTAAGGAACAGGAGTGACGAAGATGTGTCATCGGGCGATAAGAGATGCCGCTCTCGACCAGGCTCGAGCGCCCGGAGCCTCATAACTTACTCGGGGAGGAAAGGGCTTTTCCGATTTCAGCGATGAGCCGGCGTTCGATGTCGGCCGTTTCCTCGGCATTCACCGGCGAGACCCGTCCGCCCTGGACCAGCTTTTCAAAGTCCGCCTTGACGCTCAACCGGGTGACGTTCGAGGCAAGGCGTGGAGCGATACGACATATTGATTGCGGAATCCCGACATTTCCAGCGAGGCCGGAGTAGACACTTTGCGTTCCGTCACGAAGACGGCTTTTTGCTCGGTCTTGACGCTGACCCTCACATGGTATCCGTTCCGCGCCAGAGCCTCCTCCGCGGCTTTTCCGACGGCGGCCAACGGGCGCGGCAGATCCTCCACCTGCGAGGCCTTTTCCTCCACGCGAATATTGTCCGTGGCTTGGGCTGCCTTGGCGGCGGTGCGTTGAATTTCTCCCGACAGCTTTTTCGATTCGGCCATTGGGATTCGAGTTTCGTGCCGAGCGCCTTGGCCTCCCTGCAGCGCTTTCGCTTCCGCCTGCGCATGTTCCGTCTGTTTCCTGGCATCTCGCAGCTCCTGATTGAGCAGATCGATCTGCTGCTGCATGACCTTGTTGCCGTCTTGCAGCGAATTCATGACCGACTCCTGCTTGGCGAGTTGCTTGCGCAGGCTTTCGTTCTCCTGTCGAAACGGAGACTCGTCCGGTGCGCATCCGACACACCACGATAGTATTGCGAGGCTGAACAGGGGGGCGAGCGATCGCTGGAAGGCCTTGATCATAGTTTGGGTAACACCGCCAGAGGATTATCAGAGTTCGGCCCCCCTTGTCCATCCTCAATCGCGTGACCGACGGTTTGACCAGGGTGAAGCAAGCGGCTATTCTGTCGTCATGTGGTCCTGGCTCGCGAGTGTCATTGCTATGAGTATGGCGCTGCTTCACCCGCTGTCATACGCGATGGGCGCTGGGGAACCGCCGGAGCAGGTTGGATCTGTACCCGCCGATGAGTATCTCGTTCTACGATGCGGCGGTCGATGCGAAGTTCCTCACCTCGCAGACCGGATTGGTCATCCTCGAACGGATGACCACGACGCGACTTCTTCCTGACCAGCAGGTCGCGCCCACGGTAACCTGGTTCACCGAGCAGGACTGGTTTGACAATCGATTGCCGCAGGATCTCATACGTGATTTTGTCGTCAGGAACCAACATCCGTCGCGACTGGATGGCTAGATTTTCTTTTGGTGTTCGCTACCGGTTCGTGTCCGGGGAGGGCGTGCCGGAGACCGAGGCGGCGATTGCCGTCATTCCAGTCGCTTGGCCGGTTCAGGACCTGGAAAGCGAGCTAGACACGATCGACCGGCTGGCTTCTCTCGGGTGGGGCGGACGTTCCGCGGAGACCAGGCGCTGCTGTATGTGGCGAATCCTCGCCGCGATGGAACGGGGGCGGGTTTTCTGCTCTGGTTCCAGCGTCGCCAGGCCGTCTGGGAGCTGAAGGACACCGAGGTGGTCTGGGTGGCTCAAACCGACCGCAGCCCCATGGAGCCTCGCTAACCGGGAACAAAGGGATGTGATTGTGATCAACTGTGCCTTTGAGGAGGAGCGTGATCAGAAAAACGTTTTCAGTGCCGCCACTCGGGTGTAATTGTTCGATTATCGGGGATCCGGTGACCAAACAGGCGATCGTGGTGGATCCGGGCGGGGCGCCCGAGCGTATTCTGCAGGAGGTGCGCGCGTTGGGCCTGACGGTCGTCAGCATTCTGCATACCCATGCGCACTTCGATCATTTTCTCGCCTCCGGCGCGATCAAGCAGGCGACCGGCGCGGCGCTTTGTCTGCATCCTGATGATCTCCCACTCTGGGACCTCTTGGAGACGCAATGCCAGCATGTTCGGCGTGCCCTATGTGCCGGCGCCTCCGCCGGATTACTGGCTCACCGATGAGGAACGGCTGAAGATCGGCGACATGGACGCGGATGGCGTTGCACACGCCGGGCCATACACCTGGGCTCCATGTGTTTTCATTTTCCCTCGGCCAAGCTGGTGCTGGCCGGGGACACATTGTTTCGTGGCGGAATCGGTCGCACCGACTTATGGGGCGGCGATTTCGATGCCATCGAGCAATCCATCAAAGAACGCCTGTACACGCTCGACATGGACAGACAGCCGTGGTGACCGGACATGGAGCCGACACGGAAATCGGAAGGGAACGCGAGACGAATTCATTTGTACGAGCCTGAGCTGCCAGCTGCCTCACGGAGCGGACGCCATCATAGGAGGACACCATGAGCGCGATGACACGGCGGTGGTTGGTTGTTCCGCTCCTCTCATTACTGGTGGCTTTGCCTGCGTCGGCTCTAGGCGAAGACAGTGAAAATGGCCCCCTCGTGACGATCGGGGACGTGCGAGTCCGGGTTTCCGACCATGGCCCGGTGGTGTTGCTCTCGGCGGAAGGCAAAACGATCCCTATCTTTGTCGACCACACGGTGGCGGCCTCGATTCAGGGTGCCCTGACGGGCGAGAAGTTGCCCCGCCCTCTGTCGCATGATCTCATGCATACCATTATCGAGACACTCGGCGGCCGTGTGACGAAGACGGTCATTACGCTCAAGGCCGGAACCTATTACGGCAGTTTGGCGATTGCGTTTCAGGGGCAGGAAAAAGTCTTTGATAGCCGATCCTCAGACTCCATCGCCTTGGCCATTCACTTCAAGGCCCCCATTCTTGTGGACCGAGCGATGCTGGATGCTGCAGGCATGTCGATTCCAGGCTCGAAGCCGCAAACTCTATAGGCGGTTTTCTGAGCGGCGTATCTCTGCTGTAATGCTTGCTGGCGGTTTGCCGCGAGGAAGCGGTGAATTCTAGCGTTTTGTAGGATTTTGACCTATCGTACGCATGAGACGCGGTATCGCATGGTCGCGAGTACGAGGAGTGAATGTCACGGCATGAAAAATAAACGAAAACATGAGCGGGTCCGGGTTCAGTTCCGCAGCCATTTTTCGATGAAGGGCAAGATGCTGGCCGGGGACGGTGATTTGACCGATTTGTCTCCAGGCGGCTGTCGTATTCTGAGCTCCATCTCAGTGTTACCTGGAGCTGAAGTAGAACTGTGCATCTTTCCTGGCGATGACGCGAACCCCATTTTGATTGATGGCGCCACCGTGCGCTGGTGTCAACCGAATGCCTTCGGCCTATCCTTCACCAAGATTCGTGGCCCGGTCCAGCGCCAGCTCACCGACGTGTGGCGCAAGCTCGCGACCCCTGTCTAATCTCTCTCCCTGACATGACTGCGATGCGGCCTCTTGCCCCTCGCGTCCGCTGGCTTGTCGCTCAAGATGGCATAAATCTGTAGCCAGAGTTCCTGCCTGCAGGCTCATGAACAGGCGGCCACTGAGGACTGTGAGGCGGAGCCGTGATTACCAGCGCTGGCTGATTCACGATGTGGAACGCTGGGGCTATATCTTCATCGCGTCGTGCACTTCGGCCATGGTGCTGGCCGCGACAGCGCTGGCTCGGCGGCGGCCATCTTCGACGATATCATTCAGATGCGCGGGGTTCTGGGTGAGCGTGGCGCGGGCTTCCCACATGGGCGCGAGACGTTCGACCACTCGGTCTGCCACCAACTTTTTGCAGTCGATACAACCGATGGCAGCCGTGCGACAGTCTCGATTGACCTGCTCGATGACTGGCAGCGGCGAAAATATCTTGTGAAAATCATAGACGGGGCAGACGTCAGGATTACCCGGATCGGTGCGGCGCACGCGGGCCGGATCCGTGATCATCGTCTTGAGTTTCTGCCGTACGACCGGTTCTGTATCGGACAGATTGATGGCATTGCCATAACTCTTGCTCATTTTGCGTCCATCCGTGCCCAGGACTTTCGGGAACTTGGTGAGGTGTTCCTGCGGATCTGGAAACACCGGGCGATAGAGATTATTGAATCGGCGCGCGAGCTCGCGGGTGAGCTCCAGATGCGGGAGTTGGTCTTTGCCGACCGGCACAAAATTAGGCTTATAAAGCAGAATATCCGCGGCCTGCAGGACAGGGTACCCAAGAAAGCCATAGGTGCTGAGGTCGCGTTCCTTGATTTCCTCCTGCTTTTCCTTATAGGTGGGATTGCGTTCCAGCCACGATACCGGAATGATCATCGAGAACAGCAAATGCAGGATCGCGTGGTCCGGCACTTGCGACTGGACGAACACCGTGGCGCGCTTCGGGTCGATGCCGGCTGCAAGCCAGTCGATGAGCAATTCCCGCACAAACTCCCGGATCCGACTGGTGTCGGCGTAATTGGAAGACAGCGCGTGCCAATCGGCGACGAAGAAGAAACACTCGTATTCCTCCTGCAGCTTGTTCCAATTTTCCAGCGCTCCTAGCCAGTTGCCAAGATGGAGCAGGCCGCTCGGCTGCATTCCGCTGAGTACCCGCTTTCGACCCGTCGTCATGCAGTCACTCCTGTTTTCTGGCGATGGCCATCCAGCGGCCGTCGTGAGTCGATATTCCTTTTACCGCTACCGATCGGGTGTCTGAGGTGTGTGCTATTGGTCCAGCCAGACGAATTTACCTTGTTTGACCTGAATGAGTAACACTCGGCGATTCAGGGTGCCGTCAGGGTTAAATGAGCTGGGACCGCTCAATGCCGGAAGATCATGCTGCATCATTAAATAGTCGCGGACGGCTTCGCCGGTGGTCGCGCCACGCTTGATCGCTTCCACTGCCATTCTCGCGGCGTCATACCCTTGCGCGGCGAACAGCGAAGGCGTGGCTTGAAATCGTTTGCGATACCGCTCCACGAATTCCTGCACGACCGGACTGGAGCTGTCGGCAAAAAACCCGTCGACAAAGACGCTGCCCTCACTGCTGCGGTCAGCGACTCGCGCGAAGTCGGGCGTGTTCCACCCATTGGCGCCAAGGAGAGGAACGGCGATATCGTGGAAGGCCAGCTGGGCCGCGAGAAGGCCCACATCCAGCGAGCGCCCGGGGATGAAGACCGCGTCGAATCCCGGTGAATAGAGGATACGCTTGGTTTTCTTGCCCCCCTTTTGTGGAGCGGGTTTTGCCGGATCATTGGCAACTGGCACTTCGAGGCCGTATTTCTTCAGATCCTCGGCCTTCAACCTGGCGATCACGGCGCGGAAGTCTGTATCGCCTTCTTTGTACACTTCGGTGGCGATGATTTCTCCATCCTGCTGGCGGATTTCTTGCGTGAAGAGGCGTGTCAGCTCGCGGCCGTAGGCTGTATCGGGATAGAGAATCACCAGTCGCTTATAGTGCTGATCACGGACCGCATAGTCCGCCAGACGCTTGGCCTGCTGACCGTATGTGAGGGCTGTGCTGAAGACGTAATTGCCGAGTCGTCGAGGGTTGGTCACGGTCGCGCTGGGCGTGATGAGCGGGATATGAGTCCGTTCAGCCAGCTCAGCCATCACCGGGAGATTTTTCGACAGTAATGGGCCGATGACCGCAAGGGGACGATCGTCCATCAACAAGGTGGACAGTTCGTCCAGAAAGGCTGCGCGTTCGGATTCCATATCCTTGACGATGAGGCCGACCGATGGGACGCCCTCTCCTGTCCTTCGATCGCTCTAATGCGAGTTGAATTCCGTTCAGCACCTCGGTACCGAACGGCGCCAGCTTGCCAGACATGGGAAAAATGGCGGCGATGGAGTAGGGGTGGGACTTAAACTTCGTTCGCATCGCCGCTTGTAGATCGGCGGCTTTGCCGGTATACGAGTGGTAGGGGAAGCGGCTTAAGAACAATCGCAGATCCCGCTCGACGAGATGATCGTCGCCGGCGGCGTGGTGGAGTTCGATCAGCTTGATAGAGGCTAAATCTCCCGGGAATGTTTTCGGGTAGGCTTCACGCACTCGCGTGAGCGCCGCGACATCCAACTTTTCATTAACCAGTTCTCGAATCTGGGACTCGGTTTCGCGCGCCTGTTCCCCGCTGTCCAAAGGGAGCTCGTCTAGCCACGCTTGAATCGCTCGAGTGAAATCTTTCTTCTGCGCCTGGAATTCTCCCGTCAGTCGCAGGGCCTCCCGTTTGGTGTTGGGATCGGCGGAGAGGCTGCGGATTTCGGAAAGCAGGGGGAGCGCTAAATCGAGATTGCCGGCCCGGGCATGGGTTCTGGCGAGAAGAAGTTTCGCTCGATCGATCAGTTCCGACGTGGGAAACTCCCCGATCAGCTGATTGATATAACGGATTGTCTCTGCCTGCTCCTTCATCCCGAACATGGCGGCGGCCATCAAAAGATAGCCATCATCCACGAGTTCCGGCGGCGGGCCGCCTTCAATAAATCGTCGCAGCATGACCGCGGCCGCCTCAGGTTGCTCGGCATCGATCAGGCGTTTAGCTTGATCGAGCGCGGCCTGGCCGGTGCTGGTTGGTGATTTGGTCTGTCCGGAACGGGGCGCTGGTGGAGCTTTGGGTGCCGGAGCTGCATCGCTGGATGTGACGAGGCCCGCAAGGCACGCCACCGTCAGGGCGACGGCGCACGCACGGAGCAGCGAGGCTCGGGATGCTGATCGAAAAACCATTAACTCCTGGGCATGGCGGACAGTGTCGCCGCGATTGAGGCTACTATAGGAAACAGGGTCAGGGGTGTCAAGGCAAGTCGCGGAGGATGCGTTGTGTTCATGCGATGGCTTGGATATAGTCGCCTCCGCATGCCATGGCCGCCACCGGTGAGCATCCTGACGATGAACCGTGATCCCAGAAAGTGGACGTCACCCCCGTCGGATCCGCTTCCGATGGGGGAATTTATAGAACGGTACTGGGACCATTTGCGGATTGCTCGCGGGTTGTCGCGCAATACGGTGCTAGCGTATCAGCGGGACATCGGCACCTTTCAGCGGTATCTTCGCGATCATGATGTGCAGGATGCGCGCGCCGTAACACCGCCGCTGCTCTCCGAATTTTTAGAACATCTGCATCGATCCGGACTGGCCTCTTCGTCCCGCGCCCGATCGCTGGCAGCGGTTCGAAGTCTCTTTCGCTTCCTGAAGCAGGAGGGAAAGGTCTTGGTGAATCCGACGGTGAGTTTACGCAGCACTTCGCGCGCGCGGCGGCTGCCTAAAACCCTCAGCCTCGAAGATGTGACGCGTCTCTTGGAGGTGCCGCCTCGTCCGACGCCGGAGGATCGGCGCGATCGGCGCGATGGTAGAAGTGCTCTATGCGGCGGGCTTGCGGGTGTCCGAATTGATCTTCCTTCGAATCGATCAGTGCAATCTCGAAGTCGGGTATGTCGGCATCACGGGCAAAGGGGACAAACAGCGGGTGGTCCCTATCGGCCGCCCTGCAGTCAAGCTCATGCAGGAGTATGTGCTGAGTGCGCGACCGGTCCTCTTAAAGCAACGGAGTTCACCATTCGTTTTTGTGACACGCCGCGGCGCACCGATCACCAGGCAGGGATTCTGGAAACTCCTCCGCGCCCGCGGTCAACGAGCTGGAATCGCCAAAATTCCTTCGCCGCACATGCTGCGCCATTCATTTGCCACCCATCTGTTGCAAGGGGGCGCGGATTTGCGATCCGTCCAAGCGATGTTGGGACACGTGGACATTGCGACGACGCAAATTTATACGCATGTGGACTCATTGCAGTTAAAAAAAGTACACACTGCGTGTTTTCCACGCAACAAGTCCCGTCCGTGAGCGATGACTGTGCTGCCGGCTCATTCATCGACGGTGACGCTCGCCTTCGGTACACGATTCTATGTTGACAGTCCTTTATGGAGTTGATAGCATCCCAAAAATCTGCCGGGAGCGAGAAAAAACGGGCGGATAGCTCAATTGGGAGAGCGCTGCCCTTACAAGGCAGAGGTCACAGGTTCGATCCCTGTTCCGCCTACCAATAAGAAATACCGGGAACTGGCTGCAAGGCATTGCCTTATCCATTAGTAGTGATGTACAAGTGAGCACTCTACCGTATTTAGCCAGTTAGATTCTTGAGACTCCGAATCTTCTTCCGCCATCTTGGGTTGTGTGGGGCCGTCGTTCAGCCTGGTTTAGGACGCCAGATTGTCAATCTGGAGGTCGCGGGTTCAAATCCCGTCGGCCCCGCCATTCCCCCAGCTTTTGGTACATTCCATGCTATCGTTCTCAGGCGACGCCGTGTGAAGGGAAAGGTCTAGGCGCATGTTCCAATCAGGCGTGTCGGGGTTAGTGGGATCACTGGGGGCCGTGTCGAAAATTGTGCTGCTGCTCCTCTTCGCCGCCTCGATCATTTCGTGGGGCGTGATCTTCTATAAGTGGCGGAGTTTCAAGGCAGCCGATCGCGAAGACCAACGGTTCTTCAGCGCCTTTACGAAGATCCGCGATCTGGACGAATTATATCGTCAGTCGAAACGCGCCGAAGGCAGTCCGAGCGCGCGCGTATTTCAGGGCATTATGGATCGTGTCTTGACGGTCTCCGGGGACGGGGCGATGACCTTTCCCAGCAGGCGGGCGCATCGAAGGATCAGGCGTCGACCATCGATCATCAATATATGGATAAGACCGTCGCCTATCTGGTGCAGAATCAAGTGTCGCAGCTGGAATCCTATTTACCTGTGCTCGCGACTACGGGAAATATCACTCCGTTTATCGGCTTGCTGGGGACCGTGCTGGGCATTATCGATTCGTTCCGCGAAATCGGATTGCAAGGAACGGCGAGTATTGCGGCGGTGGCGCCAGGCGTGTCGGAGGCGTTAGTGGCCACGGCTGCCGGATTGTTTACCGCCATTCCTGCGGTCATCTTTTACAATTATTATCTCACACGTATTCGCAAAACGGTGTTTCGGATCGAATCCTTCACGGTGGAGGCGATGCGCTCGTTGCAGACTCGACTCAAGCAGACAGCGGTCGGGGTGCAGTGATGATGTCGGAGACGCGCCATCGGCGGTTCATGGCGGAGATCAATGTGATTCCGTTGGTGGACGTCGTATTGGTGTTGCTCATCATTTTTATGGTGACCGCCCCGATGTTGTATCGCGGGATGGACATCAATCTTCCGAAATCCGCCAGCAATACGATTAAGCCCGAAGCCAGAGCTGTTTTGTCCATTGAGCGCGATCAGCGATTGTATTTGGATAAGGACCTGGTCAGTGTCGTCCAGCTCGAACGGAAGCTTGCGGGCATTAAAGGATCAGAGCGCAGAGGTGTCACTCTATCTGCGCGCGGACCGGGATGTGCCGTACGGCATCGTCGTGCAGGTCATGGATAGTGTTAAAAAAGCCGGGATTGAAAAGCTCGGCATGGTGACGGAGCCCACGGGTGCCGAGCGCGTGAGTGAGTCGGTCACGACCCCCGCGCAACCACGCAAAAAGTAGCGGCGACGCGGCTCGCGCGCCGCACGATCATATCGCAAGTCATGACGTTCCAAGCCCTGCCAAGACATAATTCGTTGTTCCTGATCGGGAATCTGGTCGAAGCCGGGAGCGGCCGTCTCCGTAAGACGGTCGTCATATCTCTGGTCCTGCATCTCTGTCTTCTGGCCATGATTATGGGCGCGAAGTTATTCAAAAAAACCGAACGTCCGATGTCAGCGGTGGAAGTGTCCCTGGTGAGTTTGTCCTCCATAGATCCGAAGCCGGAGCCAAAGATTGAGAAGGTGGTTCCGCGGCCGACACCGAAGCCAGTTCAATCGGCTCCAATTCCCGTACCTCCTAAGCCGATGCAGGCGCCGTCACCTCCACCCGTTCAGGCTGCTCCCACCGTGCGGCCCGTACCCCCTCCTCCCGCTCCCGCCCCTGTGCCGGCGCCTCGCTTGCCCGCTCCAACTTTGACTGCCCCGCAGCCTATTCCCCAGGCGGCGAAGTCGCCCTCTTCTGCGCCTATCACGAATCGCGCGGATGTGCTTCGGGATGTGATGAAAGATATCGAGTTGCCGCCGGATGCTCCGCAATATGGTGATCTCGCACCTATGAAGCCGGCCGAGGTGAAACGAGCTGCCCAGCCGAGACCGGAACGTACGCCAGAGACGGTCGGACTTCGACGCCATGCTGAAAAGACTTAAAGTTCCTGACATGGCTGCTGCGCCGGTGCCCGTCGAGGCCCCTCCAGTCGCTCCGAAACCGACCGTGGTTCCGCCGAAACACCCGTCGTTGTCGGAAGAAATGAACAGCGATCTCGACCGGGAATTGCAAGACTTGAAGAAGTTCCAGACGCCTCCGCCCGTGAAGTATTCCGAACCGGCGCGGGAGGTCAAACCGATGTTTCGCGAGCCCCAGCCCGCCGCGAGCACGCCTTCGATGACCGCGAGCATCGCTCGGACCTAAACCTGAGACCCGATTGCAGATAGCCGGGCATGACCGGGTCGAACCCGTATTTGGCTCCGCGTTCAAGCGAGAATCAGCGGATTTTGGACAGCGCCACCGGTCGATATTTCAGGAAGGCCTTGACGGTGATGGTGAGATTTCGGTTGGAGCGGGATGGACGCTCGAGTAGCGTGGTGATCGAACAGTCCTCAGGGAACGCCTACTACGATATGGCCGCGAAGCGAGCCGTGCAGAGCGCCGTGTCCGCTGCCGCCCTTTCCTCCCGATCTGACCGATTCTTATTTCGACGCACATTTTACTTTTTCCGTAGGCGAGGCAGCAGGATGAATCGAATCATCATCGGGTCTTATGTTAGCGCTCTGTGTCGTGGTGGGAGCCGGGCTGTTCGGCATTCTTGATTCCCGCGCGACAGATGTATTCCTCGAAGCCACGCGGCCGGACTTTCAGAAAATTCCGATCGGCGTCTTCGGCTTTCAGAACGGCGGAGGGCCGGAATGGTTGGGCGGGCGTATTGAAGAGGTCCTGAAGGCCGATTTGCAACGATCGCTGGTCTTTTCGTTGGTGGATCTGCCGGGGATCGGGGTGAAGGCGCGTGAAGTCACCACCGCCGATAAGGCTGTCTTCAAGCAAGCGGCCGAGAATGGCGTCTCGGTCTTGGTGTGGGGAAAGTCTGGCCCGAAGGGTGGCAACGCGGATTCCGAACTTTCGATGGATGGTTTTGTCTACGACAGCGGCAGTGACGAAGTCGTCGGCGGCAAACGCTATGTCGGCTCGACCTCTGTCGTGCGTTTGATGGCACACCGGTTTGCCGACGAGTTAGTGTTTCGCTATACGGGAGAGCCTGGCATCGCCCGCACGAAGATTGTGTATGTGGCTGAACATGGGAACGCCCGCGAGCTCTTTGTGATGGACTATGATGGGTATGAGCCCAAACAAATTACGGCGGACGGCTTTCTTAACCTGATGCCGCGCTGGTCGCCCGATCGCCGGTTCATCGTGTTCACGGCCTATCGGAGCCGGAACACGCAGGATATCGACATTCTGGAGCTGGCGACAGGCAAGCGATGGACGCTGGTTTCGATGGCGGGCCTGAATATTACCCCCGCGCTGTCGCCTGATGGCAACTTTCTGGCGTTCGCCAGTAGTCAGGACGGCAATTCGGAGATCTATAAGCTCGATACGCGGACCAAGGCTTCGCATCGGTTGACGGTGAATCAGGGTGGCGACCTGTCGCCGACCTGGTCCCCTACGGGACGTGAAATGGCGTTTACCTCCGACCGCGGGGGCGCCCCTCAGGTATTTATCATGAGCGCGGACGGATCGAATGTCCGTCGACTGACCTATGAAGGCGATTACAATGCGGCCCCAACCTGGTCGCCGCGCGGAAACTGGATTGCCTATGTCTGTCGGACCTCGCAGCGGTTGTACAAATTGTGTATCGTGTCGCCTGACGGACAAAAGCGCGTTCAGGTGACCACAGGGCCAGGGATTGATGACTCTCCCTCCTGGTCCCCCGATGGCCGACACATCACGTTCAGTTCGACGGTCGATGGAAAAAGCCACATCTATATGGTGGATACGGACGGGAAGAATTTAGAGCGCATTACCTTCGGCGGGACTCACAATAGCTCGCCGTCATGGTCCCCGGCGCTGTAGGAGCGATGGGCACATATTTGACAGTGTCTACGATACTATTAACCATTCACCAGCCATGAGGAGTAACGACATGACGATACGGGTAGCGACAATGGGCCTAACAGTGGTCGTCGGGATGCTGTTGGTCATTCAAGGAGGTTGTTCGAAAAAGTCGATTCAGTCCGGCGGCGATGCGCAGTCTTCGGATCGCGGGATGGCGAAGTCGGGCGGTCCGGCTCCGAGTGCGATGGGTTCAATGGGATCCACCGGGTCAGCTGGTGGAAATGGGTTCGACGCCCCGAGCGCCACCTTCCCCGATTTGTCCCTTTCCAGCAAACCCCAGGATGAGCCAGAGAGCGGCGGTTTGCGCGGATTTGATTCCGTGTCCGGCGGGAAAGCGCCATCCGAGGAACGCCTCGGAGGCGGAGGCACGATGCTCGCGAAGGTGGAGCCGTCGGAGAGCACCGCGCGACAGATTGAGGACATTCGCCGCGAGCAGGCGAAAGAACAAGCGGCGTCGGCGGAGGCAGGATTGCGCGATGTATTTTTTGGCTATGATAGCTGGACCATCACCGAGGAAGGCCGGCAATCGCTGACGCAAGATGCGCAGTGGATCAAAGGAAATGGCGGAGCCCTGGTCAAAATCGAAGGTCATTGCGATGAGCGAGGTACCTTGGCCTACAATTTGGTGCTGGGTGAAAAGCGCGCGAAGGCCGTGAGAAACTATCTCGTCGAATTGGGCGTGGGCGCTAACCGCCTGGCCGTGGTGTCCTATGGAAAAGAACGACCGTTCTGCAATGAGCGCAGCGAAAGTTGCTATCAGCAGAATCGTCGTGGTCACGTGGTGGTCCGATCGAAATAACTATTCGGATCATGGACGATGTGACATGATTCTCCGGAACGGGCGCAGGCTGAAGGAGACCTGTCATGGACGCTGCATTGAGGCCTCGAGCTAAGGTGAAGAGCGATCGATTGAACATAGACCCTGCAGGGTCAGGTGGTCACGGGCTCTGGCGCGCGGTCTGTCCTGCTGGCGCTCGTCGGACCTGGTCTTGCGCTGCTCTCGGGCTGCGTAGCGCAGCAGGCCGATCTCAAGCAGACCGAGCGCGAGCTTCAACGTCGCATCAAGCAAACGACGGAAGAGCAAGCCCAGAACCGGGCTCGACAGAATCAGGAGATCGTGTCCTTGCGCGAGCAAGACATTCCTTCCTTGCGAGGAGACGTCGATAAAGCCATCCATCGCACGCAGAGCTGGAACATCGCGAAGATGACCTGTGGCGAATAGCATCCCAAGACTCGAATAAGCTCAGCGAACAGCGGGCAGCTGAAAACGAGAAACGCCTGGCTCGAAGAGAATAAGCGTTTGGGGTGGGTCGAAAAGCAGTTGGTGAATCAGGATGCCATCGCTCAAGGGAGAACGGGACCGGAACAAGGCCGAACAGGCAGCCGCGACGTCTCGCATGGATCAAGTCGCCGCGCATATCGACGCCGTTCAGAAAAACTTGTTGGACGCGGTGCAAAAGACCACGACCGGGCTTGCGCAAAAGATCGACTCGAGGTTGGACGACCAGCAGAAACGCCTGGACGAGCAGCAGAAACTCGCGCATGCGCTTGAAACTCGCTCGCACAATGTGGCGCAACTGGATGCTCAAAACAAGACGCTCGCGGATCAAGTGTCCAAGCTCAATCAGGCATTGGTCGATTTTAAGCAAGCCTTGGGGGCCTCGGCGAGCGGGTCGCGCAGCAGGACCAAACGGTGAAGCATCTCGCCGCGTCCGTGGAGCAGGACACTACTGCCATCAGCAGACGCACGGATGCCTTGGCTGCGAAGATCGACGCCGATAATAAAGTCACGGCGGACCACCTCAACGAAGTCAACCGTAGCGTGGCCTCCGTGGCGAAGGCGCTGGAAAATGCCGGTGGAAAGTTTGTGTCGCGTGGCGATGATCAGGAACGCCGCCTTGATGAGACGACGCGCGAGCTGGCGCATGTTCAGGCCCAAATCCAAACTCTCGACAAGAACCTTGAAAATCAACATGCGTTCCTGAAGCAGGTCGAACAACATCTTTCGACGCTCCGGGTCAACGCCACGCAGCGGTCCGAACAGGCCTCGGCTGTCTCCGAGGTTGCACCCCTTGCGCAAACGCATGCGATGCCGTCGCCGGATGCCGGCTTCGACGCCGGCTCCGTCCAATGGTGGGGGATTCCGTTCCGAGAGTCGTAGCGCGGCCTCTAATGGCAGGAGATCGCGAATCCTACGAACGCACGCTGACCCGCTTCAAGGAAGGAGATCTGGAAGGGTCCCGTCAGGGGTTTGCGGAGTTCCTCGTGCAACATCCCCACTCGGATCTGGCTCCCAATGCTCGGTTTTGGCTGGGCGAGTCCTATTACGGCAAGAAGGATTACCCGCGTGCGATCGATGCCTACGATCAAGTGCAGCTGAATCATCCCGCCAGTGAAAAAGTGCCGGCCGCGCTCTTGAAAAAAGGGTATGCATATCTCGCGCTGAAAGATCGAAAGCGCGCCGCCTCGGCGTTGAAGCAGGTCATCGATCTGTACCCAAAGTCGCCGGAAGCCAATAAGGCGATCGATAAGTTGAACCAATTAAAGGAGTCGCACGAACGATGAAGTTCCGATGCGTGGTGTCATTGCAGATAGGCGCAGGGCTCGCCTGTGGTCTGCTTCTCGCAGGCTGTGCGAAACATGCAGATTTTTTAGAGATCCGTGATCAGATGTCGATCATTGCAAAGACACAGGATCAAGAGCAGAAGCGATTTGAGGCCATGCAGCGCCGGTTGGAATCACTCGAACGAGTTCGTGAGCCCGAAGGAGGCAAGCTGCGGCTGGATGATGCGCAGGCTCGACTTCAAAAATTGGAAGGACGTCTCGCGAGAATCGAGGAAGCGCAACTCGCGCAGTCGGCTTCCATGCGATCGGATCTCGCCATCGCCGAAGCGACTCGCCAAGCGCGCGTGACGAAGCCGTCAGGACCGCTCGATCTGCCGACGATTGTACCGGGTGTGCCCTCCATTACCCCGACGTCGGCCTTCAACCTGGCCTACAATGACTATCTCAACGGGAAGTTTGACCTCGCCGTCAGCGGCTTCCAGCGGTTCATCAAGGACTTTCCCTCGACCTCGCTCACACCGAACGCGCATTATTGGCTGGGTGAGTCGTATTACGGCTTGAAGGATTATATCCGGGCGATACAGTCATTCGAGCATGTCGTGAATGAGTACGCGGGAAACGAAAAGGTGCCTGCGGCACTCTTTAAGCTCGGCTTGTCAGCGGCGGAAACCGGGGACACAGCGAAATCCCGAAAGTATCTCAAGCGGGTTATTGAGGAATATTCCACCTCAGACGAAGCGAAACTCGCGAAGACGAAGATGGCCGAAATTCGATGACCCTGGATCCGTTGCCTCGTCTCCTCTCCACCGGTCCATCCTCCATCCATTCCGCAGGGGGCGTGTTCTCCGATGGACATAGCCAGTAGTTTGGGAAAGATTCAAGTCCTTCCGCACGATGTTATCGGTCGGATTGCGGCAGGGGAGGTCGTTGAACGCCCGGCTGCCGTCGTGAAGGAATTGGTTGAAAATAGCCTGGACGCCGGCAGCACCGTGATCACCGTCGAGATCAAAGACGGCGGCCTTGGATTGATTCGCATTACCGATGACGGCGAAGGCATGGTGCGCACAGACGCCTGCCTGGCCTTCGAACGGCATGCGACCAGTAAATTGCAATCCGATCATGAGCTCAACGCCATCCG
>CAWIWD010000006.1:0-88615 GCA_963839785.1 uncultured Nitrospiraceae bacterium | reverse complement strand
GCGCAGACGGACCTGTTCCAGCGCGCCGACGAGGCCGCGTACCCGCCAAGATGCAGGGCAAGGCCTGCGTCGGTCATCTACGACCCCGCGAAGGTCACCGTCGATGGACTGCGACGAGCGCACGCGAGCAGCGCTCGCGCGACGCGATGCTGACGACCGCCACCACGCTCGTGAGCGCGGTCGACCAGAAGGATCCGTACACGCGCAACCACTCCGAGATGGTCGCGATCTACGCGGCGACGATCGCGCGCGCGATGCGCCTCGACGAGCCGACCGTGAAGCTCGTCTACCGCGCGGGCCTGCTGCACGACGTGGGCAAGATCGGCATCGCCGACGAGATCCTCCTGAAGGGCGACCAGCTCACGCACGACGAGTGGGTGCAGCTGCGGATGCACCCGGAGTTCAGCTACCGCATCCTCGAGGCCGCCGAGATGGAGCCGGTCGCGACCTGGACCCGCCACCACCACGAGCACTACGACGGCACCGGCTACCCGCTCGGGTCGCGGGCCACACATCCCGATCGGCAGCCGCATCATCCTCGTCGCCGACGCGTTCGAGAGCATGACGAGCGACCGCGTCTACCGCCGCGCGCTCGGCCAGGCACAGGCGGTCGAGGAGCTGCGCGACGGCGCCGGGCCGCCAGTTCGATCCCCGGTCGTGGAGACGATGGTGGGCCTCGTCGACAGGCGTGTTCCTGCAGGTCATGCAGCAGTACGGCCGCGTCATCGAGCCGGCGAGGCGACCAAGGCGGCTGTGCACGCGTCCGCGAGCCCGACCCTCGCCGGGTCGCAGCCGACGCGCGACGGCTGCGGAGCTCGGCGGCAATCCCTCGTCGCGCCGCGACGTCGGAGGCCGTGCGTGGGCGCCGGCAGATCACGCATTCGTCTGACTGGGCAACAATCCCGGCGCAGGCGCGCCGCGGTCCCCGCGGTCGAGGCCGACGGCCGTAGGAGCGCAGGCGCCCTCAGCAGCTCGCGATCCACAGCCGCGTCGACGCGACGAGTCAGCCAGTGCTACTCGCAGCGCGGCTCGACGGCGGCCGAGGAACGCATGCGCCAGGAGAGTCGGCCACCGGCCAGTGGGGACGCACCAGTCAGGCTCGTGCAGCGCAAGCAGCGGATGCGCATGAGGCGCATCACGCGCAGCTCTGCAGGCCGAGGATCTCGATGCGCATGGAGCACGAGCGATGCGGCGCAGCCGACGCCGGCGCGCCGCCGCTACTACGAAGGGGGCGCTCCGTCGTTCGATCGAGCGCGGGGCGCCACCGAATCCGATAGCGGCCGGTAGCCGGCGCCCGCACGCCTCGCGCCCGTTGTGCACGCAGACGAACGCTCGTTGGGGGTGCAACTCGGTCGAAGGCGTAGCGCCACGGGGGCCGTAGCGCGAGCGTGGACTCGACTCACGGTCCGCCGGACCGTAGCCGGCTGCCGTACCGCGGCGCGCGCCCTAGCGGGCCGCGCATGTGCCGGCGAGCGACCGGCGTGGGCACGGACGTCGAAGCGGTCCCTCGTCGCGTGCGAGCGCCCGTGGTCAGCCGACCTTGCGTACGCCTGCAGCGCGGAGCTGGCCTCGTCTCGTCGGGCGTAGCGTCTGGCTCGAGCCGAACAGGGGGCGCCAACGTCCGGCACTGCAGCAGGTCGACGATGAGCTTCGTCATTGGCGCGGGTCGCCGTCGCGGAAGCTCATCGGATACGTGCGGTGCGCGCCCCGACGTCACACGCTGGCGAGCCGCCGCCGGGCGAATCGTCGAAGATGCGCCCCGGCTCGCGCCGCGCACTCCCGCGCGACCTTGCGGAATCCTGCCGCCGCGCGTCGGATGGACGTTCGCGGCGAGCTCGCGCGCGGCACGCGCTCGATCGGCATCGCGCTCCGCGGCGTTCACGATGCACCGAATCCGGGGTTCGCCGCTCGAGGAGCAGTAGCTCGCGCCGCGAGCATCGATCGAAGGCGTTCGCCCGTACCAGGCCTACGGTTCAGCTCAGACGAGCGCCGGCACCACGTCGCGGATCGCGGCGACGGCGTACTGCGTCTCCTCGGGCGTGCCGACCGTGATGCGCACCCCGTCGGGCATGCCGAACATGTCGAGCGGCCGCACGATCACGCCGACGTCCTCGAGCCGCGTCGGCGACCTCCCGCCGGTCGAGCCCGTCGGGCAGCGGCACGCACAGGAAGTTCGCCGACGCCCGGCATCGGGTCGAGCCCGACGCTCGCGCAGCGCCGCCTCGAGCCGTGCGCGGCCGGCCTCGTTGGCGCGCGACGCGCTCGGCGAGCAGGTCGCGCTCGTCGAGGCTGGCGAGCGCCGCGACGTTGGCGCAGCGCGTTCATCTCGAACGGGCCGCGGACCGTGTCGACGGCGCGCACGACCTGCGCCGGACCGACGCCCCAGCCGACGCGCAGCCCGGCGAGACCGTAGATCTTCGACATCGTGCGCAGCACCAGCACGTTGTCGCGCCCCGCCGACGACGAACTCGCCGATCGTGTCGGGGTAGTCGTCGCGCGGTGACGTACTCGTGGTACGCCTCGTCGATCACGCACAGCACGTGCTCGGGCAGCGCGTCGACGAAGCGCGTCAGTCGCTCGCGATCGACGTACGTGCCGGTCGGGTTGTTGGGGTTGCACACGTAGACCATGCGCGTGCGGTCGGTGACCGCGGCGAGCATCGCGTCGAGGTCGTAGCGGTGCTCGTCGTCGAGCGGCACCTGCACCGGCACGGCGTCGACCTTGCGCACGCTGATCGGGTACGTGATGAAGCTCGGCCAGCCGAACACGACCTCGTCGCCCGGCTCGAGCAGCGACGAGCGACAGGTTGATGAGGATCGAGTCGGCGCCGTTGCCGAGCACCACCTGGTCGGCGTCGCGCCCGGTCATCGTCGCGAGCGTCGCGCGCAGGTCGTGGAACGCGCCGTCGGGATAGCGGTTGAGCCCGTCGACGTGCTCGCGGATCGCCTGCGCCGCGCCGGGCAGCGGCCCCCACGGGCCCTCGTTGGAGCCGAGCTTGACGATCGGGTCGGTCGCCGCCGATCCGGCGGCGCAGCGCCTCGGCCGACAGGCCCGGCTCGTACGGGCGCAGGTCGCGCAGCGCGGGCTTCATCGGGAATCGGTCGTCGGTCGTCGCTCATGCGCGCCTCACGCTCCCGTCGGCGAGCGCGATGAACGCGCCGCCGCCGCGTCGGTGGTCGCCGGCGGCGGCGAAGCTGCCGTCCGTCGTCGACGGCGACCATGTTGGAGCCGCCGAAGAACATGTTCGTGCCGGGCCAGCGGTTGAGCTCGTGCCCGCGCCGCTCGAGCTCGGTCGAGCGCCGCCTCGGAGTAGCCCGGCTCGACCTGCACGACGCCCGCCCTCGGCGTGCAGGCGCGGCGCCTGCACCGCGCGATCGAGGCGGCTGCTGCAGCGTGCACCGCGTCGCCCTGCGCGCCCGGATTCGAGCACGCGCAGCAGCGGCTGCAGGATCGCGCCGCGCAGGCGGTTGGAGCCGGCACTGCCCGTCGCGAGGATCGGACGGCCGTCGTCGAGCAGCACGCTCGGCGCCATCATGCTCGTGAGGCGCTCGCCCGGGCGCAGCACGTGCTCGACCGGCAGCAGGTCCTCCTCGCCCATCATGTTGTTGAGGTGGATGCCGGTGTCGCCGACGAACTCGCCCGAGCCGCAGCCGGTGGTCGTGGTCATCGACACGGCGCCGCCGTCGGCGTCGATGACGCTCAGGTGCGTCGTCGAGCCGAGCCGCGACGACGGGGGCGGCGGGCACGTCGATGCGCCGCCGCGAACAGCTCGTCGCCGCGCTGCGATCGTCGGCTCCGACAGCAGCCAGTCGACGAGCGCCGCCGCCGTACAGGTGCCAGTCGAACTCGCGCCCGCGGATGCCGTTGGACGCGATCATCGCGGCGACGAGCGCGCGCAGCACCCTCGGGCGTGTCGACGTCGATCGGCGGGCCGTCGACGCCGCCGTTCGCGCGCTCGAGCACCCGCAGCGCGAAGGCGATGAGCGCGCCGCCGGACGACGGCGGCGGCGGCGTGACGAACTCGAGGCCGCGCCACGATGCCGCGCACCGGGCGCGTACTCGGCGACCTGGTAGTGCTCGAGGTCGGCGCGCGTGATGAGCCCGCCGTTCGCGCTCGCTCCACGCGGCGATCTCGCGCGCGAGGTCGCCGCGGTAGAACGCGTCGTCGCCCTCGCGCGCGATCAGCTCGAGCGTCGTCGGCGAGCTCGGGCTGCGCGAAGTGGTCGCCCGCGACGAGCATCGGCCCGGCGGGCGCGAACACGCGCGCCCTTCGCCCGGCGCGTGAGGATCGGCGTGAGCAGGTGGTGGCAGTACGCCTGCTGCGGCGGCAGCGCGAAGCCCTCGCGCGCGAGGCGGATGCCCGGCTCGAGCACGCGCTGCGAGCGGCAGCGTGCCGAAGCGCCCGTGGATGTGCAGCACGCCGCGCACGAAGCCGGGCACGGCGCACGACTGCGGGCCGACGTGGAAGGTCTGGGTCGTCGCGCCGAACAGCACGTCGACCGGCACGGGATGGCCCGCGATCTCGGCCATGCCGTCGATGCCGGGCACCGACGGCGAAGAAGTCGAAGCAGTGGTCGTCGCCGCCCGGCATGTGCACGGTGGCGAATCCGGCGCCGCCCAGCCCGGTCAGCGTCGGCTCGCACGGTGCACGCGGCGAACGCGGCCGCGACCGCGGCGTCGACCGCGTTGCCGCCGTCGGCGAGGATCTCCGCCCCCGCACGCGCGCTGGCCTCGTGACCCGTCGCGATTGCTCCCACCTGCTGCATGCGGGAATCTACCCGAGCGTTCGCAGGTCATCTCGTCCGGTTCGACGAGATCGGTGTTCGTCCCACCAGGACGACGTACGTCACAGGCCCGAGTCGCTACCCGAGAACGGGTTCGACCGCACGATGCGCATTCGCTCCTGATCCACCATCGTGTGCTCGCTCACCGAGGTGTCGGCAGCTCCTTCGCCGGCAGCGAGCATGTACGCGAGCAACACGACGGCTCCGCCGCCGGCCATCTCGAAGAGCCCGCTCAGGCTGCCCATCCCGGTAGCCGTGGAGGATCAGGGCAACGCCGACGACCAGGGCCAGCACCGGTGCGACGGCGCAACCGCAGCACGCCCTCGCCGCCGCTGTCGGAACCGAGCGTTCGCAGCCCGGCGTCGTCGATGCAGGGATGCGAATCGCTGTTGCAAGTCATCGCCGCACCAGGCGCCCCACGCCGCGAGGACCGCGACCGGCACGGTGACGACGAGGAACGCAATCACTTCAGGAAGTCGGGCAGGTCGACGTCGTCGCCGTCGGACGGCGTGTCGGCGCGCTGGATCGTGCGCGGCGTCGGACGAGTGCCGCTGGCACCAAAGCCGGTGGCGACGACCGTAACCCACACCTGTCCGGTGAGGCGGCTGTCGACCGTCGCACCAAAGATGATGTTGGCGTCGGGCGCGGCGTTCTCCTGGATCGTCTTCGCAGCTTCCGTGACCTCGTGCAGCGTCAGTATCGGTGACCTCCTCAGGCATTGCCGTAGGAGTCATTTCGCCAGTCGAAGCCATTCCTCCAGCCGAAGCGAGTGGGGGATGAAGCATAACGATGATGAAACAGAACAGCAACTGGTGTCCTAGATGCCGCAACGATTCTAGTACTGTCATGTTGTTCTCCTCCTGGTTTGTTATGGCGCGACTGGCCATCGCGGGCTCCCAAAGGGAGTCTTTTTCTCGGGGGTACTGCAATGTCAGGAAATAACGGACATGGGCCCCCCATACCATCCGTATTACCCATGGCGGATTATTGGATCCCTAAAGCTATGGGTGCAGCCGGAGCAGCTGTCTCTGTCACTTGCATTGCATTGTAGCAATTCAGTCTTTTGCCGCCCTCGACTTTAGTGGCGAGTCTGTAATTTCCCCTTCCATCATCGGGATGATCGCCTGTGCTCATGAGAATTGCCTTCATATCTTTGGGCAAAAGTGGACGGATGAAGTCGCGAGTTGCTTTGCCTGTAACAAGGCAGCACATCCGGGGACGATATGAGGGGCGGCCATAGATGTTCCTGAAGTAGCGGAAAGGCCCGCGTAATGATTCCTCAGATAAGTACTGACAGGATGTTGGTACCCGGGAGCAGCGATGTGAACCGCTCCCACGACTGCGCTATTCAAAGGATCGCCCCAATTTGAGCCCTCATTAGCCTCCGACCATAAATCATCATCCCTATTTGTCGCCGCCACGGCGATTACGTTTTCGAGCGGCAGGCTGGCTGGATATGTCGGGGTGATTTTGTTGTCACTACTGCGATTACCTGCTGACGCGACAAAGAGTGCAGGGTGACAAGCGGTGGGATTGACCGATGCTTGGCAATTTGCCTCTGCAATTGCGTCTGCCAATTCACTCATGTCCTGAATAGGGGGCGACCCCGCCACGCTCCAACTATTGTTGAGGACCAGGGCGCCATTCGTGACCGCATAATCAATCGCATCAATAGCATTTGCAACTGTTCCTGAGACTCCGCTCTGGGGATCAGGGTCACAAATAACCCTCAGAGCCATCAATTGAACCCGCCAGTTCACGCCCACCACATCGAGAGCGTTATTGCCGTAGGCACCTATTGTCCCGGCTACCAAGGTTCCATGGCCGTCGTCATCCATGGGGTCGCCTGTGGGGCTTTTGTCCGATGTCCTCGTGCAAAAATCTGCTCCGTAGATATCATCCTTAATGCCATTGCCATCATCATCGAAGTCAGGCTTTCCATTGAGTTCCTTCTCATTTGTCCACATGTTTGGCTGGAGATCCGGATGGAGATAATCGATACCTGTATCAATAACGGCAACCACGACATTGCTTCTCTGCGACATATCCCAATTTTCCCAAGCCTTTTTCATCCCGATTTTTTCCAATCCCCACAGCTCGCTCGTGTCCTTTTCAATGTCGGTACGCCATTGCTTATCATCGGGGGAAGAGCCATCGTTATGGTGGAGGGCATAAATCTTATAATTTGGCACAATCTTTTCAATCGTCGAATCTCCTTTTAGCTTTTTTATGACATCGGCTATCGATACACCTTCGGGTAATTTTAGACGCTGAGTTCCTATTGAGGAATTGGTTGAGGCGATTGTTGCCTTAAAGAGTGAGCTCAAGCGTTGCCCCGCCTGAAGCAACTTGTTCTTTCGCGCTGAAGCGGTCTCGGATTGGAACACAGTATCGCGATATTTGATCAAAACTTCTCCCTTTACTACCTGCGGAGAGTTTGGAACGGAGTGAACCTTCGGACGACATTCAGGTTTCTTGAAATCGACAAAGCTTGTAAAATCGCAAGGCCTCTTAGTCGGCTGAGCAGTTAAGTAGCTTCTTGCCCCTAATACTCCCAGAACAATAGCAATAGTAGCGATCATGATAATGAGCACTTTATGCTTGGGCATGACAACCTCCTGTGAGGAACCTACTCCGGTCGTATCTTGACATTAGGGGCAACAGATTCCACCTCTGCAAAAGCGGAGTATGCCTTTATAAGGTCCTCGCTAGATTGGTCTGCTAGAGGTTTCACAAGGTATACGCGCCCTGATCTAAGTGTTCTCATTACTTTCACATTCAAGGATTCATTGATCTCATTGATCCTTATCACACTGGCGCCTGCCGTAAATCGGACCAATAGCTCGTCGGTTGAAGGAACCTGTTCTTGCTTAACTTCAATATCCGTGGCCCCTCGAGGATCCTCAGCGCCTACGTGGGCGGCGCTGCATAGTAAGAACATAAAGAATAAGTACAGTGTCTTCAGAAGCATTTCAGGCTGGATGCGCTGAATCTGATCGAGTGTCGATTTCTTTGTGTGAAATCCTAGCAACGTCTCCAGAACGCTCATCATGAATCCTTATGGAAAGAGCTGAGCCCCAATACATGCTCAGGTTGACGAGTTCTTCGGTCGTATGACTTTGAAGCAATTCTGTTTGAATCGGAGGGAGTCGCATCGATCCAAATGCGGCCGGCCGCTGCGAGCAGAAAGACAATGCCGAGAAGCAGCAAGAAGAGCAGCGTAAACATGGTGACCTCCTGAATTCGCTGTCCTCCCATCGGCGTGTCCTCCAAGGGAAACTCTTATATGTTGCGACAGTGCGCAAGGGCTGTGCCATTTTTGATCAGGGCCGAATAGCGGTGGGGACACATTTAATTTGTAGAGTTTTTAAGGACATCCGCCATGTCATTATCCCAGCGTTTGCTAGAGACAAATGTACGTAGACCCTGTGGTGTATCCAATCAGATGCTATGGCGTATCTAATCCGATACTGGATTAAGGCTGATCTGACATTTTCATAGCGGGAGAAGGCGAAACCGGAGCGGGGTTTGCGCTAGGATTGTGAAGCGTTATGGCTCTAGAAATAAGGTGCCGCGTCTCCGTGATGGGCGGAGACGCGGCAGATTGGCGTGGGCAGAAGGCGGTCCGATCAGCGCTGGATGGGCACAATCCAGGAGGCCGTGACATGCGGCCGGTTCAAAATCATTACCGGCGACAGGAAACCGGCTCTGCTCCACACCGGGATAGACAGGCGGAGGCAATGGATTGTATAGGCGCGATGAATTCTCTTCACGGCCTGTAAAGAAGCAACCCCCATGCCGTTCCCAGATGAAAATCAGTGCATTAATTTGATCCTGCACGATGGTGTGAATGGACGGCGAATAATGGAGCGAGGATCAAGTATGTATGACTCTTTACGCTGACGTCCCGCTGGAGCAATGGAGAAGAGGAGACGTCTGTGATCGGAGGCTTGGAATTAAAGAAGGTCGCCTTGCTAGCCCGGGGAAAGCTGAAGTGGGCGAGAAACGGCCTCAGTAATTGAACCGAAGGGAGAGGGAGCCGACGTGGATCAACGTATCGTACCGGCCGTTCACCGTGGGATTCTGGTTGCCGACGACGTTGCGCACTTCGTAGATCCCGGTTTGATAGGACAGGTCGATTGCAAATAGTTTTGGTTTCAATGAACCGATCCCTAACTCGCCGCATTTGACGATCCAAAGAAATGTCCCGTTTGCATGGCAGGCCAACCCTATCCCGATGGAAGGGATATGTGTGTTGGCAGACGGCACGCCGGGATTGAAAGTGCGATCGGGAATCTGGGCTTGTTGATTCATGTAGCCGCCTCGTAGCGCCACTTCCCAGTCCGGCATCGCCGCGACGTGAAGCCATCTGTACTCCGTTCCGATCATGACGGTGTACGAGTTCTGCCAGCTTTGCGGATTCGCAATCACCGACCCGTTTGCCAAGGTGGATATCGAGATTCCGGTTGGCCTTCCACCCGACATAGTCAATATCCAGTTCCAGTTTCCATTCGCGCTCACGCGTCCGCACAGGCCAGACGGCCATGCCGGCAGAGAAGACTTGCGGGAGCACAAAGGTCGCGGAGGCCGGAGAAATCGATGCGCCATTTGCGAGAAAGGCGCCCGACAGATGGAGCGACGCCTGGCTGCGATAGACCATTCCGATGTTAGCGAGGGGTTTTCCGTCAGCATTGCGAAATGGCGTATAGAGAAGGCTGACGTTGAATCCAGCCGTGGTGTCAGTGCCGTTCAGTTCCACCAGCGAGCCGGCCGGTATTCCAAGACCCCCAGGCCAGACGGATTTTTGTTCGACGTGGCCCTCGCCGAATAGCCCCGAGAAGGTGTAAATGTCCGCTCCCAAACCGATCGAGAGCTGATCGCTCAGCTTGTAGGCCACGGTAGGTTTGATGTCGAGTAAGGGCAAGGTGGTAAACGTCACCGCGGTGCGAAATGGTCCGTCGTTGGGGTAGCGGGTGAGCGAGCCAAATGGATTGTTGAAGCCCACGCCCGCCGTGAGATTTCCGAGCGCCGTGAATCCAAGATCCTTGAGATTGGCGACGAGATAGATATGGCCGGGAGGGGGCCAGGCCACCGAGCTGTTGCGGTCCCCTGTCACCTGCGCGCCGGTTGGGCTGGTGAACTGGGTGATGCCGCCGATCAAGGAGGTGCCGAACGAGGTTTTGGAATCCATGCAGTTGGGTCATGCCCGCTGGATTGTAATGGAGCGCCGACGGGTCATCGGCTTGCGCCACGAAGGCATTGCCCATTGCTGCGGCGGAGGCAGATTGTCCTTGGAGGCGAGGCGTTTGAGCTTGGACGGTCGTCGGCAACGTGTAAAGCGTAATGGTTGCGAGGAGCAAGAAGGCAAGGCGGGTGCGCCAATCGTTCTGAGCGACGTGCATGTGGTTATTTCCCCACTGAGGGATGATTCGGAGAGGAGCCGTTCCTGCCCTGAATGAACCAACGATCGACAACCTGCCGCAATCGCTCACCGTCGAAGGGTTTCAGCAGGTAGCTTTGGGCTCCGGCCTCCACTGCCGCCATGGCTCGGTCCAACGCCCCTACGGCCGTCATCATCACCACGGGCAGCGTGGGGTGGGTGGTCCGCAGTTGACAGAGCACATCAATTCCGTTCACTTCGGGGAGTTCAATGTCGAGCAAGACGCCATCGACCGGTGTCTCCGACAGAATCCGCAGCGCCGTCCGCCCATCGCTGGCAACGGACACCTGGAAGCCATCCGATTCCAACCGATCACGCAAAAGGTCGCAGATGTCGTGGTCGTCATCCACCACCAACAGCTTTCCGCTGGTGATGGGCAAGCGGGCGGGAGCCGTGTTTTCGTGGGGGTGCAGGGGTAGGCAGAAGGAAAATTGCGTGCCCTCATGCACCGTACTCTGAACCGAAATGCTGCCGCCGTGCAGATCGACCAAATCTTTGACGATGGCCAGCCCGAGTCCCAGACCCTTCGTCTGGCTCCGCTCCTGCTGTTGCACACGAAAAAACGGATCGAACAATTTTGGGAGCGCATCGGCAGGAATGCCCTGGCCGGTGTCGCGAACCACGATTCGTGCCATTTCCTGATCAGCGACCGACAGGTGGACTGAAATGGTCGCCCCCTCAGGGGTGTACTTGATAGCATTATCGATCAGGTTCGTCAAAATCTGGCTGAGCCGGTCGTGGTCGGCCCACACCCGCAGCGAGGGATCATGACTGTGCAGGTCCACGTGCAGATGTTTGGCAGTGGCGAGGGGGCGTAATTGCTCGATCACTTCCGTGACCACGTCGGGTAGCACGACGTAGTCGAAAGACAGCACCATCTTTCCAGCTTCCACACGCGACAAGTCGAGGAGATCGGTGATCATCCGCGCCAGCCTGTTGCCGTTGGCTTTAATGCGAGTGAGATACTGTTCCTGCTTCATGTTCAAGGATCCGACGAGACCCTCGATCATATTGTCGGCGAACCCCACAATGCTGGTGAGCGGAGTTCGTAATTCGTGGGAGACATGCGCCAGGAACTGAGATTTGAGACGGTCCAGTTGTTTCAGGCGTGCATTGGCGGCTTCCAATTCCGCGGTGCGCTCCTGTACGCGGGCCTCCAAGCCGGCATTCAATGATTCGATTTCACGATAGGCTTGCGCGTTGTCCAGGGCGATGGCGACTTGGCTGGCAAGCGTCATCAGCACGTCGAGATCATCCTGTGTGAGCGCCTGATCGTGCGTGCGGTCCACCGATAGTGAGCCAATGACGGCATCCTGGGTTTTGAGCGGCACGGTGATGAATGATTTCACGTGGGCCATCGAGACCAATTTCTGATTGAACGGCTGCAGGTGCTCCCAAATCTCGTGAATATTGTTGGTCAGCACCGGCTCGCCCCGTAATAAGACCTTCCCTTCCACGCTGTCGGGATCGGACACCGGGACCTCTTGGGTGCGTATGAACTCCGCCACCTCTTGCGGGACCCCTCGGACTCGAAAGTCATGCGACACCTGTCGAGCGCGATCGAAGTGGGCGATCATGGCGCGGTCGTAGTGCAGCTCTCTGACGATCGTATCCAGAACCTTGGTGAGCAGCTCTTCCCGATCGAACGTGGAACTGAACAGCAGTCCGGCGCGGTGGAGCGTCGTCAGGTCATTCACCTTTCGTCGTAGAGTAATCGCCGTACTCTGTTGCTCCAGGTAGGCCTCGCGTAATTCTTCATGGCGCGCATCGACGGTCTGCTCCTGATCCTTGATCAAGCGTTGCAGCGGTTTCGCCGCCTGTCGCATGTGGGCAGTGATCATCCACCAGAGCAGCGATGCCGGTATGGCTGCGAGTCCTGCGGCCTCCATCGTCGGCATGCCAGGCTGACGGAGATGCAGATAGGTGTAGGTGCTCCCTGCCACGAGCACCCAGATAGCCAGCGGGACAGAGCTGCGGATCTGCGGTGTCCATGTAAATTCCCACTCGCAATAGGGATCACCCAGCGCCGTACAAGCGAGGTCCCTGACAGTAGCTGCGGGGGTCCCGTGCATTTGTGTCTGTACCCGCGCAATGCTGCTTTTGCAGGACACACAGATCACATCGACGCATCGTTTGCGATAGGGGCCGAATTGAGCGAGGGCTCGGTCCGTGAAGGTCATCCTCAGAACCGCCGAGCGCGTGGTGACCCGGCCGACCTCAAATTCCAGCACGCCGCGGACATATTTACTGCCGAAATACGGCCACATTTTGTAGAGCTGTTGCGTGGAAAACGGCCGAGCCAGGATTTGGATGAGCGGGGGGACTTTTTTTTCTGTGCCCACATTGACGTGAAATTGAGGATCGCCGGAGAGTTGCTCGCAAAACTCTCGGAGATAACAGACAAATTCATAGGCGTAGCTATTCCAGGGATTTCGAAGAAAATCTGGAGTGACGTGATAGTTTCTGTCGGGTAGCCGGTCATTCAGCAACCGGCAGAGTCGATCCATGGCCTGTTGCGCGGCTTCGGGTCCGGCGGTGTGAGTGAGGTAATCGCACATGTAATCGACGTTCGACTGGACGACCACACCGGTGATGTCGCAGATCTTTTCACCTCGATCATCGAGGCCGAATGGGCGAAACTCCATGAACGGCCGTTCAAGAATGCTGTGGTCTTTGGGCAGGAGGTCAATCATAGACGATCAGACCGATTTGAGGCGTCTCTTCAGAAGGAATCCTGCGTTAGGCGTATGGTCGGCCGAACTATGCGAGGAGCCTCTCCGCAGTTGTCTTGCGATATCGACTTCGCGGAGATGGGTAGTTCCTCCTCACGGGATGACTCTCAGTCAAGATCTCGGCAAGGGGCCGCGTCTCGGATAACGGAACGTTCGAGGTCACAGGTCTTTAGATATTCGATAATGGCCCAGCGGTCGGCGACCGGCAATTCACATCCTAAGGTGCCGGCTCCCTTCGACGTAGGCCCACAATCCGACCCCTTGAACTCGTGTCCCGCCATGCTGTTGCCTGGAAGTTGGGTTTTAAATTCGAAACCTCCCAATGGATCGCGGAAGGTCGGAGACCCATTACACTCTGCAACAATAAACCCGACCTTGACGGGGTCAAACTCCATGTTGGGACTGAGATAGAAACAACCAGGCCGGTCCTCCGCCGGGGAGAGCAACGCGTACAGATTGGGAATCGAGCCGTTGTGAAGAAATGGCGCGGTGGCCCACACCGCCAAATGCGGGCGGGCGATATATCGAGGATCATCTCGCCACTTGTTGGTGAGATGATGGTAGTCAGGATTGTCCCCGGCGCCGTTCTGTGTCATCAATTCCGTCGTCACCCATTCAGATGCCTCCCTTGCCGATATCCGGCCTCGTCCAAGACGAGTGAGATCGACCGTCCGCTGGGCGAAGTTCTCCAGGTAGAGGCTGTCGGTGCCAATTTCTTTCTGAGGGATCAGGTGGACATTCAGGCTTGGTCCGTTCGGATGAGGATTCTGGATTCGATCGGCAACATGGCAATGCGCGCAGTGGTTTGCAATTCCCTTCTCGCGGTTGCCGTGGTAAAGATCTTTTCCCCGTGCGGCCAACTCCCGGTTGATGGCAGGAAAGGCGCTCGGCCATCTGGGGGGCTGCAGTCGTCTCGCGATATTCTCCAATGATTGTAAGGCGGCCATATCGATCGACGATCGAAATGCCTCGCTCTTCTCCGCAGGTGTTTGCGAGGAGGTCTTCGTCCAATCAAAAAGTGCGGCATTGACACCAATGACCTGAGCAATATTTCTGGCGAGCGGGTGTTGGATCGAGCCGGCCCACTGAACCCAGTCATATTCCCATACGCCCCACAGCGCTGGAATGCTAGCCGGCGCGTTGGCCGGTCTGAGGTTGTCTGGATTGAGAGGCCCAAAGACAGCGTTGCCTCCACGTCCGAGCGCGTCGAACCGTCCCGGGCCCCACAGTGCGGGCGACGCGTCCTTTCCTCCCCGAGTGACGAGATCCTTCATGACTTCGGCGAACTGAGTGGCTAGCTCACTGAGATTCTTCTGCGTCACTTCTTGCCCGCGACGTTGGAGCACACGAGTGGCGAAGGGAACGAACTTCTCGGGTGCTCTCAACTCGCCCAGACTTTCCAGGAAGATCTGCAGGAAGCGTTGGTTGTATTGAAGGGAGGGACCGCCTTCGATGCGAATCGGGTTGCCTTGATAAGTGAATTGAGTGGTGTGACAAAATGCACAGGTCAGACCGACCTGCGGCTCTGAAACGTTCGGTCCTTCGGTTTTTGAAAATCCGATCGGAAGTCTGTCCGGATGGGTCGGGTCGGCCAGGATGCCGGTTCGACTAAAACTATTCCTTAGTGGTTCGTCCTCAAGGGCGGTAAACCAGTCATAGGGAATCAGTTGAGTGCCTGCCGAGGTATGGTACCACCCCTGTCGGTCTTCCTCCGTCCAGCCCTGAATGGAGGAAGGCTGTCGAGCCTGCGAAACAGGCAGGTCGGCAGCCCGGCAATGGACGGTCGAGCAAGCGCAAAGCAGTACTGCCGAAGCCAGGATGCGTTGGAAGTCAAAGAGCATGGCGCATCTCCTTGTGGTAGGGCGATACAATCCCGGCAGACGGTTCTGCCAACGACGGAGTGTGGACAAGACGGTCATACGTATGTCTCAGGCCGATCTGGATTGGTATGGAGGAAAGAAGCCGCACCCCACCATATCGTGAGAGAAGGCAATCCATATGCCATACGCGCGCGGAGGCAGGGTACCTGGATCAGAATGCGAATGCCATGATTTTTTCAGAGCTCTCAGCCTCCTTTTCGAGAAGGCGAGCCATGCAATATAGATGTATTTCGATGACCACGGAAAATCGAACCGGAAAGAGGTGATACCGGAAGAGGGAGGCTGCAGGAGCACGAAACGGCGCGAGATGCCGGTTACTGATGGAGATGCTTCATCGCGGCCGCGCAGAGGATAATGAAAAATCCCATCCATAGAGCCGCGCGCTGAAAGGGGATCGACTCGTAGTGTTCGCCTTCCTCTTCTGCGTCCTGATCCGCTTTGAAAATGACGGTGTACAGAAACAATGTGAGCAGGCCAAGGACGAGGATGAGCTTAATGCACAGAATCCAAAGATACTTGGGATGGTGTTGTAAGGCCTGGCCGGTCTGCGACGTGAATATTTGATTGACGTAGCGCAGGTTGATGCCGCCGGTGAACAGCAGGACAATCAATAGAATTCCGGCAACGCGCTTATAGTATTTGTAGAAGGCGTCAGTGATCGGGCGGACGTATTCCTTCGGTAGTCCGGACTCTCGCAGCCCAGGCTTCACAGCCATAACGAGGAAGGCGAGCCCCCCGATCCAGATGACGGCTGACAGGAGATGGAACCAATGGTTCACGATTGGAACCAGCTGATTCAGGTCGAGGAAAATGCTTTGTAAGGAATCCATTGCGATCGGTCAGGGGGCGAACAGCGAATGCAGCTAAAGGCTACCGTAGGCAGTGCGTCTCGCCTGGTTTTCCTAGTCCTTCCCTCGCATGTCGAAGTTGAAGACCGGCGCGTCGTTCCCGAAACGCTTCTTTCGGAGTTCTTCCATTAACTCCACGGTTACGAGCGCGATTCCATTTTCGCGCGCGTGGCGTTCCACGCCTTTCTTGACCATGGCGCGAAGGAAGTAGGGGATCCGGCTGAGTCTAAGGTCGGACGCTTCGTCCCATGCAATATCGGTTTCTTCCGGCGTGTTGAAGGCGACCTTGATCTTTTCGCCACCCTTGGGGGTGTACAGGCACCATTGGTCTTCGTCAAGCCAGTCGCCATGATCCACGTAAGGCCTGGCCCGACACCCGCCGCAAATATCCGTATATTCGCAATCGCCGCACTTGCCCTTGAGTTGCGGGTAGCGAAAAGAATTGAAGACATCCGATTTTTCCCAGAGATCTACAAAGCTTGTCTCGCGGACATTGCCGGCTGACAGGGGCATATAGGGGCAGGGCGTCAGTTCGCCGTTCGGCGTCACCCGGGCGTAGTTCGTCCCTGCCAGACAACCGCCGCCCATGTAGCCGGTTGCTTTAGTCAACGGTGAATTGGGATCCTTTTCGTATGCGAGCCGTTTGAAGTGCGGCGCGCAGCGAGCCCGCACCAACATGTCCTTGTATTGATCCTGACAATCCACCAGATAACCCAGGACTTCTTCGTATTGCTGCGGCGTGATATCGGTCAATTCCTCGCCCCGTCCGGTGCAGACCATGAAGAACACGTTCAGAACCCGTGCGCCGAGTGTATGGGCCCACTCCACCACCGCAGGCAATTCCTGGTAGTTCATGGGCTGGGCGCTAAAGTGGACCTGGAATTGGAGGCCATTGCGTTTGCAGGCCTCAATGCCCGCCAAGGGCGCTCTCAAACGCGCCCGGCACGCCGCGAAACTTGTCGTGCTTCTGCGGATCAAGCGAGTCGATGCTGATACCCATGCCCATCACGCCGATTTCCACCAGCGTTTTGGCCATGCGGTCGTTGATCAGCATCCCGTTGGTGCCGAAGACCACGATGAATCCAAGCTTCACCGCATGACGGGCAATGTCCAGAATGTCGGGCGCACGAGCGGCTCACCGCCGGTGATGACCAGGAGACACCCCTTGTTCACTTCCGCAATCTGGTCGATGAGGCGGTAGCACTCTTCCGTGCTGAGTTCGTCCGACCCCCCGCCGGCTTTCGTCGTGGCATCGAGATAACAGTGGTCGCATTTGAGATTACAGCGCTTAGTGAGATTCAACGCGACCAGGTAAGGCTTGAAGTCGTCGACGGTCCGGCCATCGTTGGGTCGCCACCGTCCGGGATGCCGGGAGTAAAGAACTTGCGAGATCTGTTGCTGGAGAGATTCCAACTTCTCCCCGACAACGGGAAATTGAGGACCGGCAATGACTTTCCCATTAGTGGCTCGCCCCGGTCTTGCTGGGTGAACCGGTGAGGTTGGCAATCATGTCCTTCAGATTGCCGGTCTTCATCGCATCGGCCATGTAGCCCTTGGCCTGCTCGATCCCCTCGGTCGCCACTTCCAACGTGATGACGGTGGTGCCGATCTTGTCCGCGTGTTTTTCGATCAGCGCCTTGGTGCACTCCCGCATGAACCCTTCCGGCGCCCGATCCAACCGAGCTTGGGCGTCCGAAGTCCAAGTATAGGGCGACACCGTTTCCTGAGGAGCTTGCGCCGGTTCGACTCCGGGGCCATTCGGTGCGGGCACTTCGCTCTCCCTTGGCTTCGATTCCGGCAGCGGTCGGTTGAGGAGTTGTCCCCGTCCCCTTATTCGCAAAGATCGGGGTGTAATCTTCGGATGCCGCTTCTTTGATCATGGGGCCGGCATATTCGAGCGTAATCGTAGTCATGCCGAGTTTGCGTGCGCTCTTTTCAATCTTGGCCTTAGCGCGTCGACGTTGAAATCCCGCCGGTACGGAGCGAATGGCTTCCTTCGCGTCCTTCGTCCACTGCATGGGCACATCGTCATAGGCGACGTCGGTCTCGAGACCTCCTTCGGCCTTAGCCGCCGCCTCAAAGATGGTTTTATCGACTTGTTTGAATCGGTTGCCCTCGGCGCTGCACACCGGGCATTTCACCGGGGTATCACCCTTGCCGATGTACCCGCATCCATCGCAGACAAAGTAGTTCTGGCTCATGCGATCCAGATAGGCCTGTGTTCCGGGACTGTTGACCGGCTTTTCCTCGACCACTTGGGTCATCATGTTGCTGAGCGTGGACCCCATGAGGTCTTTCGCTACGTCTTCGTCGGCTTGCATCTTGTTGCGATCGATCCCTGCGGCATCCAGGTTTCCACCCAATGCCCGCATGGCATCCATGGCCCCTTTCGGGAAGAATATGCCCGACTGCGGCATCGACGACCGTATTGCTGATGATGGTGTGTCCCTTTTCGATCGCGTATCGGTGAATCGCTGTTTTGGCCACACCTCGCGCGAAGATAGGAATCCGCTCCATACGGTGCAGGGCCTCTTCGGTCCAGGCAATCGTATACTCCGCCTGCGTGTCGATCGGCGGCACATACTTGCGATTGGATACCAGAATGTTGCATGAAGCCGCCCGTAGCAGGTTTTCCGTGTTGCTGCCGATATCCATGTCTTCATCGCTGTGGACCCCGATTCGTCCAACGATGAGCAGCCACGGATTTTCTTTTCGCACATATTGAATAATTTTCTCGAAGGCTTTTCCATCCAGCAGCGTCGTTTTCACGTCGGTCTGTTCGGCTTGGGCGATTTCGCGGGATATATCCAGATGGGACTGATAGATTTTCGCCAGACCGCTGTCGATGACTTCTTCGTGCAGTTTTTCCTGCTCTTTGAAGCGGAAGACCTTGCCGGCTTCTTCATTGAGGACGCCGGAAATGCTGTGAAACGCCGCATAATGGAAATAGGGATCGAAGGCAGAAATGGCTTCCACCGGCACGTTGAAGGCCTTGCCGAGCGCCAGACCCGTCATGAGCCCGCCGAAAGAGTAAGGGCTCCCATCCACAGCAACGACGATCTTCCCGCTGCCCACCGGAGTCGGCTGTTTGATGATCAGCATGTCTGAATTGCGCACGCGCCGCAGGACTCGCTCCGTGTTGCTGCCGATCACGCTGTCCTTGACGGCTCCGACTCCCAAGGCCCCCATGATGACGAGATCGTAGGCATTGGTATTGATGTCCTCGGCCAGCACTTTCCAATTGCGTCCTTCCAGAGAGCGACGCTCTACCGGAAGATTCGCCTCGGTACATTTCTTATCGACGTAATCAAGGTATGAATCCGTGATGATCTGGAGCCCGCGGGTAATCAAAGAATCGTGAATCTGTCGCTGCCGATCGAGTTCCTTCTCGTCGTGATATTCCTCGGGAAGGCCGGCTTCCATCTGCTTAAATCGTTTGTCGTGCATCTTGGCCGCATAGACGTGGCTGCCGACGATCTTGGAACCATAGGTCTTCGCCAACTCAACGCCGACATCAACGGCTGTATTGGAATGGTCGGAATTATCGACCGGGATATAGATGGTCTTGTACATTGACAACGCCTCCTAGGCAAACACTCTATAAGGGGATCAGGTCAGAGAACCGCCAAGAATTCAAACGGTTGAATGAAACTTTACCCCAAAAGAAGCGGCATGATAGCACCGTGCTCTCGGGTAATGCAAGCAAACCGGAGGTGACCAAGTGGACTGTAAATATTGTCTAACCTATTGTACTCGCAGCTGTATTTTCCGTGGTGGCGGCAGGAGGATGGGCAGGCCGACGCGACCGGATAATGTCCTCTAAATTCAGCAAGGCCTCCCGTCCGGAATTGTGTTCGATGCCTCGAATCAGATTTGCATCTGCATAATGGGCGGTATCGGGTGCCGAGTCAAGCGAAGGACTCTGAGAGAGTGACCCAGTCCAGGCTCGTGGATCGCGACTTCCGTCTTTCTGCTCCCAGGCGGCAAGGCAGGCTTTGGCGATGATTTTATTGAGAGGCGCCGGGTTATAGAGAAGTTTGCGGATGCTCGTCGGCGTGAGCATGAGAGGGTTATACCCAGCCGAGAGGTAGCCTTGTTCCAGCAGCCTGTGTTCCAGGTCTGTATTGGGTTGGATACCCAAGAAAAACATCAAGGGAAAGACCCGCTCTTCACCCAAGATGGCAGCGACTTTCTTGTAGGACTCCACACTTTGGAGCAGGCTTTCTTCCGTCTCCTTCGGGGAGTTCAGTGAGTAATTGAGGATCACCTTACCCTTGAAGCCAGCTTCGGCCAGATAACGGCATCCGTCGTAGAGCCGTTCGAGTTTGAAGCCCATGTGCAGGTTATTCAGCACCTCTTGCGAACCGGACGTGATGGCGACTTCCAAGTCACCGACGCCGGATCGCACCATCAGCTTGGCTAGATCCGGAGTGATCAATGAGGTGCGGATGTAGCCGGACCACTCGATCTCCAGTTGTTCACTCAAAATCCGTTCGAGGATCTCAGTACACTGCGGGTAGGCTTCCTTGCCGGTAATGAACTGAGCATCGGTAAACCAGAACCGCCGGGCGCCCCATTGATGATAATGCTGCGAAATGTCCTTCACGACCATTTCCGGGGGACGGTACCGCACTCGTTTGCCTTCGATATAGGGATAGAGGCAGAAGGCGCAATCGTAGGGGCAACCGCGCTTGGTTTGGACGCCGATGGATTCATCCATATAAGAAGCGTATTGAGGGAAAATAGATGTCAGGTAAGGCAGATCGACCGTGAGGGCGTCCAAGAGCGCCGGTGAGCCTTGATGACCCTTGCGCGTCTGCTTCCCTTCGCGAATGATATAGCGTTCGTTTTCAAGCGATTCGCCGTTGATCACTTTGAGAATTGCGTCCTCCCCCTCGCCCAGAATTCCGATGGTCCCTTCAGGCAATTTCTCGATCAGTTGATCGGCAAAGGCCGTAAACGCTCCGCCGCCGATCATGATCTGGCTCTGGGGAAATTCCTTGCGGATCAACCAGGGATAGGACAGGTTTGCGCGAATGTGGCTGTAGTAGCGATAGAGTTGCTTCAGGCCAGCGAAAGAGGCCATCACGCGCTTGATGGGATTGCCGGCGAAATAGAAATTGAACGCATGCTCCAGCGAAGCATCGCCTTCATGGGGAGAGAAAATCTGAATGTCCCGCCAGGAAAAGCACACGAGGTCCGGTTTAAAGTCCAGCGCGGCATCGCGGATCGCCTGGGTCCGCTGCGATTCAGGGAACAACGACAGGTCGAGGATGCGCTGCCTGACCTCCGGCTTTCGGCGATGAATGAAATCCGCCAGATAGGTCACACCTATCGGGTAGACCTTCTTGCAAGGGAGGAAGATGTACAGAATCGATTCCATAATCGGAGCTAGTGGCTAATCATTGATGGCTGATAGCTGAGCATGATTGATCTCCGCTGTCGGCTGCCATTCGGCATGTGGCTTTTTCTATTTGGTCGCCACGTGGATCGCGACGATGCCGCCGGTGAGGTTACGGTGTTGCACGTGGCTGAATCCGGCCTCCCGCAACAGCGCGGCCAACCGCTCCTGATCGGGAAAGGTGCGAATCGAGGCCGGCAGGTACTCGTAGACGCCCGTCCGATCGCGCGCGACTTTGGTGCCGATCCAGGGGAGCAACCGGAACGAATACCAATCATAGAGCGTGCGCAGCCAGCTGTAGGCCGGTCGTGAAAATTCCAAGCAGACAAATCGGCCGCCCGGTCGCAGCACGCGACGGATCTCCATAAAGGCCTGCATCAGGTTGCCCACGTTTCGCATGCAGAACCCCGTGGTCACGGCATGGAAGGTCTCGTCGGGAAATCCCAGTTGTTCGGCGTTGGCCCGGAGGCAGGTCACCCGCTTGCGGAGGCCGCGTCCCGTCACCTTTCTCAGGCCTTCCGCCAACATGGCATGGTTCAAATCGGAAGCGACGACATGGCCCTGCTCGCCCATCTTCGGTTCAATTAACAGCGCGAGATCTGCCGTGCCGGCGCCGATGTCGAGGGCTCGTCCGTTGGTGACTGTGGGCACATACGATGCGGTGAGGCGCTTCCAGCGGTGGTGGAGGCCAAAGCTGAGTAGCGTATTATTAAGATCATAGACGCCGGCGATCGCGGTGAACATCCGCTGAACGGCCTGCTCGCGTGCTTGCCCCGACCAGGTGGAGACGGCACTCGGCTGCGGTGACAGCGGATCTGTCTCAGGCGCGGGCGGTTCTTGGATCTTCACCATATGAGCGTGGTAGCACCGCCTTTCAATCTTTGTCAAGCGAGTCGCTTCAGGTGGTATAATCCGCGTCTTATGAACAATTCCATCATCATCAAAGGGGCGCGTGAACACAACCTGAAGAATCTCGACGTCGAGATTCCGCGAGACAAACTCGTCGTCATGACCGGCCTGAGCGGCTCGGGAAAGTCTTCACTGGCATTCGACACGATCTATGCGGAAGGCCAGCGACGATACGTTGAATCCCTGTCCGCCTATGCCCGACAGTTCCTCGAACAGATGGGCAAGCCGGACGTGGATTCGATCGAAGGATTGTCGCCCGCCATCTCTATCGAACAGAAAAGCACCAGCCACAACCCCCGTTCTACAGTCGGGACGGTCACAGAGATCTATGATTATTTGCGACTACTGTACGCCCGCGTCGGTCATCCGTTCTGCTTCCAATGCGGGCAGGAAATTACGGCGCAGACCGTGCAGCAGATGGTGGATGCGATCTGCGAGTTGCCGGAGGGCTCAAAATTCCAAATCTTGTCGCCGATCGTGCGTGGGCGAAAAGGGGAATATCGAAAAGAATTATTGGAGATGCGGAAGGCCGGCTACGTGCGGGTGCGGATCGACGGCGAGTTGATCGATCTCGACGACGACGTCATTCTTGACAAGCAGAAGAAGCACAACATCGAGATCGTCGTCGATCGATTGGTCATGAAGCCCGGTGATGCGCTCATGAGACGGGTGGCCGACTCCGTTGAAACGTCGGTGAAGCTGGCCGGCGGATTGGTAGGCGTCCTATCGGAAACAGGCAAGGTCCATCTCTATAGCGAAAGGTTGGCCTGCATCAAATGCGGCGTGAGTTATCCGGAGATCACCCCCCGCGTCTTTTCCTTCAACAGCCCGCATGGAGCCTGTCCGGCCTGCGACGGCATCGGTTATGCCATGACGCCGGGTGGGTCGGAAGAGGAAGACTTTACGTTGTTGGAACGCTGCGAGATCTGTCAGGGAGCTCGGCTCAAACCGGAAAGTCTGGCCGTTAAGATCGCCAGGAAATCGATTGCCGAAGTCACGCGACTCTCCGTGCGAGCAGCGGCGGACTTTTTTTCGACGCTGAAGTTTACCGAACGCGAACTCGTCATCGCCCATCGCATTCTGAAAGAGATTCGGGAGCGGCTGGGGTTTTTGGTCAACGTGGGATTGGATTATTTGACGTTGGATCGTCCGGCCGCCACGCTCTCCGGCGGAGAGGGCCAGCGTATCCGTTTGGCCACCCAAATCGGCTCGGGACTGGTCGGTGTGTTGTACATCCTAGATGAACCGTCGATCGGCCTCCATCAACGAGACAACCGTCGGCTGCTCACGACCTTACTCCGCCTGCGCGATCTGGGGAACACGGTGATTGTGGTGGAGCATGATGCGGAGACGATGCAGGCGGCCGATTACATTCTGGACTTGGGGCCGGGCGCCGGCACGCATGGTGGTAGGATCATCGCTCAGGGCACGCCAAAGCAGGTCATGGCGAATCCCGATTCACTGACTGGAAAATATTTGCGCGGCGAGCAGATGGTCTCGCTTCCTCATCGGACGCGCAAAGCCAAAGGGGCGCTGACCATCGTCGGCGCGAAGAAGCACAACCTCAAGGGCGTCACCGTCAATATTCCCCTGGGGCTCTTGACTTGCGTCACGGGCGTCTCCGGATCGGGCAAGAGCACCCTTGTGCTCGAGGTCCTGTTCCATTCGCTCTCACAGCTGCTGTATCAGAAAAAGCCCAAGATCGATGGCTGCAAGGAACTCAAGGGTGTCGACGCGCTGGATAAAATCATTGACATCGACCAGTCGCCGATCGGGCGCACGCCCCGGTCGAATCCAGCGACCTACACTGGCCTCTTCACCTTCATCCGCGATCTGTTTTCCAATTTGCCGGAGTCCCGGGTGCGTGGCTACAAGCCGGGCCGCTACAGCTTCAATGTAAAAGGCGGCCGTTGCGAAGCCTGCCAAGGTGACGGCCTCATCAAGATCGAGATGCATTTTCTGCCCGACGTGTATGTGACCTGCGAAGTCTGTAAGGGCCAGCGCTATAACCGCGAGACACTCGAGATTCAATATAAGGGTCGTAGCATCGCCGACATCCTCAATATGACAGTCGATGATGCATTGGAGTTTTTCGAGAACATTCCCTATATCAAGACGAAGCTGCAGACGCTTCATGATGTCGGGCTGCATTATGTCAAGCTGGGGCAGTCTGCGACGACGCTGTCTGGGGGCGAGGCACAACGCGTGAAGCTTTCACGTGAACTCTCCAAACGTCCTACCGGCCGCACGATGTATATTTTAGACGAACCCACCACCGGGCTGCACTTCGCAGATATTCAGCGCTTGCTGGATGTACTCAACCGTTTGGTCGAGACCGGCAATACCGTCCTCGTGATCGAACACAACCTTGACATGATTCGCAACGCGGATTGGATCATCGACCTGGGACCCGAAGGCGGAGATCGAGGCGGAGAGATCGTGGCCGAGGGCCCTCCGAAAGAAATTTCCAAATCAAAGCGCTCGTACACGGGACAGGTGCTGAAAGAAGCGGGAGTGTAGCGTGCTGGCTGGCCGTCCTTCTTGCTCGCGCAACGCGCGGCCTCAGAAGGCCCTCGTTGGACGCGCGCACTGAAGGACGATCCAGCCATCCCGCTTTTGATTGGTATGCGATAGAGGAGCGGAGGGCGGGTATTGCGCTGGTCACCGTCAAAGGTGAATAGAGACTGCTTCCTTCGCGTTTCTCGTGACCGCGTGCTCCTCTAGGCGCTGTGGTATGCCTGGCAGCGCCTCATCATCCTGCTCTCAGCTTCCATGCTCACTAGGGCGACTCGCAGAACTTCCACCCCTGCGAAGGGGGAGAGTGTAATACGACTCTCACACTTGTTCGTAGTGCGAGACGCATTAATCCACAGCCATGTTTGGGTGCAAAAGTTCGCTTTGTCCGAGGCGGAGGGCGCCGTTTCATTGCCGCAAGTCGCAAAGATTGGAGTGGAAACAAGCGGCTTGAACAGCGATTGAACTCCAAGACGTACCGTACCAGGCTTCTCCGTTTTAACGCCATACCCTCTCGCATGGACAGAACTGCTGTCGTTAAGGCTTTCGACGTCGTGTTAGCAGCTATGCATTCACTGGGGAAGAGTGGCGCCAATCCCATCCCAATCTTCCCCTTTCAGGTGCAGCATCAAGGACGGCGCATCTCCTTCGAGGCGCTGCCAAAGTGTTTGGCCGATGCGCGCGATCAATTGCCAAGTGGTTAAGAAAAAATCTATTGAAAAGGGGAGCAAAATGTATAGTGGAGCTTAGTGCTGGCCGTTTGCAGTATTCATTTATTCTACTTAAGAACCTGTGCACACCATCCTGCTACAGCGACATCTTCATGACTTTCGCTTAACAGGGCAATTAGTCACAGTGTCGTGCTGTGGACAGCAATCTTCGTGAGCGGGGATCGGCTTCAGCAGGATTGCTTTCATGTGCCCCCGGATCGGGCCGTTCGAATTCACTCTGGGGATCGTAAGATGGTTCGCGCTTCATCCACGTTGCTGTCCTTTTTAGAGCCTGTCCAGTTAAATGATCAGTCCAAACCTTCTATGATTAGGCCACTTCCCCTACTTTGGTGCCTTGCTAGGTCTTTCTTCTCGTTCCCCCAGGGTAATCACTAGGCCCGTCTGGTGCTTGCCTCAGTTACAAAGTGGACTGACAGGGAAGTCAGGGCCGTATGGTTCGCAGGAATACAAGAAAAGGAGGACCTCATGAAAACATCATCAGTCAAGAACCTGGGATTGGGCCTATGCATCGTAGGAGCCGGCTTAGTGTTTGGGGCCTGTAACACCACGAAGGCTACACTTGACACGACTGTGAATTTTTTCTCCAGTACGAGTCCGGATGAGCTGTTTTCTGCCGACGGCATGGTGCTGAAGGAGCAGCGGATCAATCTGTTCGCGGGAGTGACGTATGAGAATCTGCGGCAAGAGGCTGCAGCCGGTGGCGGCCAATATGTGACTGCCCTGGCCTCTCTTTATGAAATTCCGGTGGCGAAACACGACGACTTTAGCGCGGTGCTGCAGCGTAATCATGCCGACTTGTTTGCGAGAGGGCTCGAGGAAGATCGCACGGCGCATCTCAAAATGGTCAGCGCATTGAATCGAGAATTAGCGGCGGCTGCGCTACTGCCATAAGCTGTGGTTTAAGGGGAGGGCTGTATGGGAACAATGGGAAAGGGATTCATCCTCTGGTTGTTCGGGGTTCCGGCAAGCCTCCTGCTGTTGCTGTGGTTTCTGGGAATTTTAAAATAATCTCACACCGGAACCGAAGTCGGCTGAGATAGATGTACATCTGGAGGTGAGCATATGGCATTACGAAATCTGATGATGGCGGCGGCACTCACAATAGTTGGGCTTCCCGCTTATGCCGCCGATTTGGAAACCCAACTGGTCGATAAGAACTGCTTCATTGAGGTCTTTGAAGACGACAATTTTGACCCCGATGATCCGCATGTCGTCCTGCAAGGTCCCAAGGAGTATGCCACGCTGAAGAATCTGGCCGGTAAAGATTGGAGTAACGATATCGAAAGCGTGATTGTCGGCTCAAACGCCACCGTGCGCGCCTACGAAGATAAAGATTTCAAAGGCACGGAGCTCGCGTTTGTCCCCGGACAACGAGTGGCCAACCTGGGAAAGCTCGACATGGCGAACGATATTGAATCGCTCAAAATTTCCTGCGGAAAATAGCCGATTCGGATCAGCGGGTGCACAACGGGTTATATTCCTCACGAGCCTGCCACGGAAGTGGCAGGCTCGTGGTCGTTCAGGGTGAGGTCAAATCGATATTCTCCAAGAAGGCTGACGATTTGCCTCGCATAAGCGGCTGGCTCGCTCGGCGCGGCTACGGAAGGAGCGCATCTCCCGCGACGTTTGTGGCCACGGGGGTGAAAATAAATCCAATGATTGGGAACAGATACCACATCGTGGCCTCATCCGACTGCACGATTCTCACCTTGGTAGCTCCGTGTTTTTTGGCCTCATCGGCGAAACTCTGAACCGTGTTGCTCAGTGTGGCATCTCCCCAAATCGGTTTAGTCATGAACAGGTGCACCGCATAGTTTCTCGTGTTGATGTGTGTCAGATGATCACCATCCACCCCTTTGACTCCGCGAGGGTCAGCCGCCACGCTCGAGATTGAACAGCCGGTCCCGACCGTCATGAGCAGCATAAGTAATGCTAACGTGATCTCTTTCATCGATTCCTCCTTCGGACACAAGTCCGGTGTGAGTTAATTCGTGTGAACTGGAATTGCGAAATATTTCGTGCAGCGTAGGTGGAAATCTTCCCACCTACAGGCGCCCGGTCAGTACTAAAATTAGCAGAATCACAACGACCAAGCCGAGCCCTCCGCTTGGCGCATACCCCCAATTCGCGCTGTGAGGCCAGGTAGGCAAGGCGCCGATAAGCATGAGAATCAGAATGACAAGCAATATGGTGCTCATTGAGTACCTCCATGATAAGGACGTGCGTCCGGTGAGAATGCTGCTTTCGACAATCGACGGCGGTATGCAGAGTGCATCTCTGCCTCCGGCTGCCTCGCGGAGCGGATAGGTCACATGGCCGTGCCGAGCCGTTCGGTCTGGTGTATGCCCCGCCCCACGTAGCGCTCGCTGTCACTTACCGATGAAATCTCCCACGGAAGATAAGGGTTCAACATGGTCGCAGAAGATTTTGAATGCCACCAGGAGCGGCACGGCGAGTAATGCGCCGCCGATTCCCCAGATCCATCCCCATAGCATGAGGCCGACGATGAGCACCACAGGATTCATCTCTAGCCGTTGGCCCAGGATCATCGGAGTGACGAGCCAGCCTTCAAGGAGTGCCAACCCTCCGTACACGGCGCCGACGATGAAGACAGAGCTCAACTCGTCGAAGGTGAGGGCCGCCACCAGCATGACGACGACGATGCCGAACATATGGCCCAAATAGGGAATAAATGTGAGCAAAGCGGCCATCACTCCCCAGAGGATTGGATTCGGCATACTCAGAAAATACATGGCCGACGCCAACCAATGCTCCTAGTCCCAGATTGATACACGTGACGGTGGAAAGATATTGAAAGAGCTGTGCTTCGATTTGCCGCACGATTTCCACGGCTCGCCGCTTGTCCGACCAACTCGGTAGCGCCTTGACAAGTTTCTGGAGGAACAAATCGCCGGAGGAAAGGAGGAAGTACAAGAGCATCACGGTCGTTGCGATTTCGATGACGAATTCGCCCGTCACACTGAAAAACTTCATCGGCCAGGCGTCGTTCTTCACTTCTACTTGCTGCACCTTTTTGGTCCCATCCAATGCGGTGGCTTTGGCCAGGAGCTCAGTCGCCTTGGTCACTTCCTGCATCGGTTCTTTGAAGACTCGAAGTTTGGATTCGGCTTGGCGGAAGGCGTCCGGCACTCTGGCAGCCCAGTCCGATGCCGGTTCGGCCAGTCGCGAAACTCCATATCCAAGGACACCTACCACGAGTGACAACAGAATGGCCGCGCCCACCGGTTCCGGAATATAGAGATGCTTCAATCGTCGCAAGAGTGGCGCAAAGAGCACCGCGAATAAGATCGCGACGGTGATGGGAAGAAACACGATCCGTCCTAGATGAAGCGTAAAAAAGACAGCCAGAACAAATAAACCGGTCAGGGTGACGGAGTGCACGTGCAGGTGTGGTCGCAGCTCGCTGTCGGTGACAACGGTATCGGGATCCGTAACCACTGGAGCGTGAGAAATCGTTGGATCGATTGTGGTCATCGGTTTCTGTCTCCCGAAGGTTCCTTCGGCATCATGATGAGTCGCGAAGGGTCAAGGTTTGAGTAGGGTCCTCGCCTGTCATTGGCTGCGCAGTCGAGTGAGGATGAGGTGAATGGCGCCTCGATGCTCTCGGATGTTGGATTCTGATCAGCTCGAAATATTCTTGAAAGTATGTGATGGAGTGTTTCCCGCGTTTGCTCGGTGGCGAGCATCGCGCTCAGGCGACCGGCCCGCAGTCGATAGGCGGGCTTGTCCATAATCTGCTTTATAATATGGGTCAAAGCCGGAAGGGAGGCCTCCCCGGACCGGACAGATTCGCCCGCTCCGTATTGCCGTACGTAATCCATCATGAGGTACTGATCCAGATTGGCAGGAATGCCCATGACTGGTACGCCCGCTGCGAAGGCTTGATAGACCGTGGCGCTGCCGCCGTTGCAGATGACGAGGTCTGCTCGCCTCGCGGCGTCAAGGCCTGGCAGGTACGGGGCGATCCATGTGTTGCCTGGCAGGTCTTCTGGTGACGGGTTGCCGGCCGTGGAAACCAGAGCGCCAATGCCAAGACTCCCCAATGCGCCTAAGACCGTCGCCAGGAGCTCAGGCCTTCCGGATGTGCCGAGGCTGACGTAGGCCATTGGTCGAACAAGCGGAACGGTACCCCACCATGCAGGCGTCTCTTCAGGCGACCAGAGCACCGGACCGAGGTAGTGGTGATTCTGCGGCCGATCGAAAGTTGGAACCAGATCTGGCAGGTCCGCGTAGAGGGTTTCATCAGCCTCGGAAAAAATCTTCGACAGGCTGTGTCCGATGGACGGTAAGCCATATTCTTTGCGAACGCGATTCAGCGCGGAGGCTTGTTGCGCGAACACGAACGGCCTTATCAAGGTGAAGAGCGCCTGCCCCAGTCGTGGGCCGAATCGCTTCGTAATGGCGAGCTCTGGCACGATGAAATGCGCTCGGGCATAGGGACTCCAGTGGGCATTGGTCACCGTGAGATAAGGAACAGCGGCCGTTCTGGCGCTGATTGAAAGAGACAAGCGAAAATCTCCGATCACGACATCAGGATTCAAATCGGCCAAGAGGTGCAGGTCCTGCTTCACATAGCCTCGCAGTTCGTCTGTCTTGTAGAGCGGACTGCCCTTGCGCAGACGATCCTGGAACTGTTCGCTGTTGATGGAGTGCAGGGGATGAACGGTGACCGGCAGTGATTCGAAAAGATGGAGGTAGCGTCGATCGCAGGCCAAATGAACGTCATATCGTTCAGGATTAAGCGTCCGCGCCAGCGCGGCAGCTCTCGCGACATGCGCTAGACTGACGGACTCGGCCATAAAGAGAATTCGCCTGCGTCGAGGCTGGGGCGACCCATCCCGAGGCTGGTGCAGTTCGGAACGAGCCGAGATTGGAGCGGCAGGCCGCCGGCTCTTGAGCAAGCCGGGAATATCGAGCCGCTTGGCCAACAGCTTGCCAGCCACCATGCGGGTAATGCACATCACATCCCGCAGCTTCCGGAAATGGCTTTGTCTAAGGTGACGTCCATAGATGGCGGAGACGGGTACTGTCCGAATCGGCACCCCGATTCGACCGGCTTCGATCAGCAGTTCACTCTCAAAGGCAAAACCCGACATCGCGTCACAACGCGAACCCGCAGCATTGAGCACCGCAGTCGGGTACAAGCGAAATCCGGACTGGCTGTCCGGAACGTGAGATCCGGCCGCCCAGGAGATCCAGAAGTTCGCCACACGATTGGCGAGGTACCGTACCCAGGGGATGGCGCTGCTGGCGTGCAAACGCGCACCAATGACGATGGCGGAAGGATCGCGCCGGTGTAGAGTGATGAGAGCCGGGATGTCTCCCGGGTCATGCTGTCCATCTCCGTCGAGTGTGACGACAGCGCTCGCGCCTTGGGCCATGGCATGCTGCATGCCCAGCCACAGCGCGGCCGCCTTCCCAAGATTGCGAGGATGCCGAAGCACCGTCACCGGCAATTCACGCAGGCAGTCCACGGTCTGATCGGCGCACCCATCATCCACCACCACGACGCGATCGAGATATTTCAGCGTCTGGGCCGCGACCAGGTGGATCGTCCTCGCTTCATTGTAGGCCGGTATGACGGCAACATACTCCTGAGCCGATGTCCTCATGCCTGGGCTCCATTCATCGAGATAATCTGTCCGGAAACGTAGGCCGCGGCATCGGAAACCAAATAGGTCACGAGACTCGCCACTTCCTCTGCGGTGCCGGCGCGTTTCATCGGGACCAATCGGCCGATGGCTTCGGTGTCGAACGATGCCTGGGTGGCCGATGTGGAGATGATCCCCGGCGCTACGGCATTGACTGTGATGTGCCGTGAGGCCAGCTCCAGCGCGAGGGCTTTTGTCGCGCCATGAAGCCCAGCCTTGGCGGCGGCGTAGTTGACCTGCCCACGGTTTCCGATCACGCCACTGATGGAGGTGATGGTGACGATGCGTCCCCAACGTGTGCGGATCATGGGCAGCAACAGTGGCTGTGTGACGTTAAAGAAACCGTTCAGCGACACATCGATGACCCTGCGCCATTGTTCTCGGCTCATGCCGGCCATGGGGGCATCATCATAGATGCCGGCATTGTTCACGAGCACCTGGATAGGACCGGCGGTTTGCAGTCGTTCGAGGGCCTGTCGGGTCTGCTCGATATCCGTGACATCGAAACAGATCGCCTCAGCCTGGCCGCCCTTGTCTCGAATGGACTGTGCAACCGCCTCGGCGCGCGCTCCGTTCGTGCAGCCATGGACGATGACATGCAAGCCGGTTTCGCCCAGTGCCAAGCAAATGGCTTGTCCGATGTCGCCGCTTCCGCCGGTCACAAGCGCGCGCTTCTTCATGCCACACCTTCTGTCGGAACGGGTCTCACCCTGTGAGAAAGGCCGGTCAATAGCATGACGGACAGACGTCCGGTCAACAGGGTCAGACCGTCGCCGGTCATCATGACGTCGTAGATGCGGCCCTCCTCATGGGTCAACACGAGGGTAGCGCGGATGGTTAAGGGCCCAAGCAGCGTATCCAGATGGCACCGCGAAGTCGTGACGTCACGCGCGGAAGCCAGCACCGCAGATAATGGACACTGTTCACCCGGCCCTCTGAGAAGCGCTCCATGGGCGGCAATGGCCTGCGCGGCATATTCAATGCCGCAGAGCGCCCGCAACCCGCTGTCGTCACGCAACGGGTTGTCGAGACGCCGATGGCTGGTAGCTCGGCAGACAATGAAATCCTCAGTCCAACTCTCAATACTGTCGAGTAGACACATGGCCCCCCCATGTGGAATCAAGCGGGAGATGTCCAAGCATGAACTGTCCATCAATCACGCTCCCGGTTCACACGCAACGACGAGGTCGCTGGTGTCTGAATACTCGAGCGCCACGGTTTCTGTCGCTCGTGTAGCCCATACGACCAACAGGGGAAGGCAACGCGCGGCCGGATTGCTGCGCAGACTTTTCGGCAACTGCTCAGGCCACGTTGTGGCGTTTCCGCTGGGCTCAAGTGTGATTTCCCATCGCATGAAGGACCCAGCCGGGGCCCTGGGAGAGAACAATAGCGCGGCAGCAAAACTTTCTTCCACCGGACGAATGGTATGCAGCGGAGCAGGAAAGGGAACATCCGACGCAATCAGCATCACCGGTTGGCGTTCGACCGTGGCAAAAGCGGCGGCTTCGATGAGTCCGGCGGCGAAGGACACATTGAAGGCACAAAGACTGGTGGATGCCAGCCTCGAATGAGTTGCGATGCTCCAATAGCCGGCCGGCGCGTTGAACACGGAGTTGTGAAAGGAGGTGGGAGAGACTTCTTGTGCCGGGCCGGCCAGCGCGTCACAGATTTCCTGGGTGATGGCTCCGTCGCCATCCGAGGACGCGAAGACGGTTGCGATCTCGTCTCCTCTCAGGCCTCCGGCCCGAAAGGCATCCTGTGCCGCCATAATGGCGAGGCGGGCGGACGGGCTGCTGCGACGCCGCTCGGCCGCCGATAACATATCCGGGATCGAGCGGGAAATTGGCCCATGCCGGTATTCCGAACGGCCGGCGAGGACTGGTTGAGCCGCCGACCACCCGTCCATCCCCGGTCCCGCGATGCCAACCGACGTAAGAAAGACGTGCATTATTGCCTTTTCCCGAAAATGAGGCTGCAATTGTTGCCGCCGAAGCCGAACGAGTTGCTAATCACCGCGCGCAAGGGACGGGATTCACTGTGGAGCATCACGCAACTCTGGAGTTGAGGATCGAGCCGATTCAAGTGCATCGTGCCTGGAATGAAATCATGCCGCAGGCATAGCGCCGAGAGGATGGCCTCTGTAATGCCGGCCGCACCGAGCGTATGCCCGGTTCTCCCCTTCGTGGAACTGCAGGGCGTCCTTCCTCCGAACGTGGTCCAGACAGCGCGATCTTCCGCGAGGTCGTTGGCCGGTGTGCCGGTGCCGTGGAGATTGATGTAGTCAATCTCGATCGGCTTCAATTCTGCGCGATCAAGCGCCCGTTCCATGGCTAAGGCCGCGCCCAACCCTTCCGGATGGGGCGTGGACATATGATGGGCATCGCTGCTCTCGCCGTACCCGAGCAGCTGAAGCGCGCCGTGCGCGGTCGCCACGTCGTTCCAATAGCATGAAGCCCGCTGCTTCTCCGATGGAGAGCCCGTTTCTGCCTTCGTCGCAGGACCGGCAGGGAGCTTCAGACAGGAGTCCAAGTGAGGCGAAGCCGTAGAGCGTCATAAAGCACAGGCTGTCGACGCCGCCTACCACAACGGCATCGCACAATCCCACGGCCAGCCAACGGGATGCGCTGGCGAATACCTTGGCGCTGGACGAGCAGGCGGTTGAGATCGATACGACGGGACCCTTCAGATTCAAGCGGCGCCGGACGAACTCGCTGACGGAAAACAAATTCTGCGTCTGGCGATAGCGGACGCTCAAGGGCTGTAGTTCGCCGGATGGTGTGCGTCTGCGATAGGCCAATTCGGTCTCGAGAATGCCGGACGTCGTGGTGCCGATCAGGACGCCGATGCGCTCGGGACCATAGTGATGACGCGCCACAGCGACGGCCTGCTCGAATCCATCCTGACGCAGGCCAGCCAAGGCCAGTCGATTGTTTCGGCAGTCAAAGTCGGCGAGATCGCCGGTGATTGGTTCCACCTCAAGTCCATCGACACGTCCAATCCATGTCTTGACGGCCGCATCTTCGAAATCATTGGGTCGCAGCCCGTGTCGATCGTTGCGAAGGGCATCCCAGGTGGCCGAGAGGCCGCGTCCGAGCGGATTCGCGGTGGCCATTGCGGTGATGATCGGCGCCGTCGTCATGCGATCACCTGTTGTCTGCTCAGCATCGGCCGCGACGAGCAACGAAAAGAGGGCTCCGAGGCCGACCGTGAGGCCGATGGCATGGAGGACGGGCGTGCTGGAGAACGCCAGCGCGCCGAAGGCCGAAAGAGTTGCCAGGATACAGACGGTGAGCGAGAGCCACGTCTGCCGCCGCTCGTCTTCATCGGCGAACGGCCGGTTGAAGAAAAGGGCATAATTGAGCCCGACGCCCAATACGAGCAGCAAGGAGACGAGATGGAACAATGAGAGTCGTTCTCCGATGAGCGTGAGGACAGTCACCACAAAGAGGACGGCGAGTAACGGCGGAAGGAGAACGCGTCCCACGAGGAGCACATTACGCAATCCCCACCACAATATGCCCGTGATCGCGAGCACTCCGAGCGCGGTCAGTTGCAATGATTGGCGCCGGTAGCCGTTGACCAATCGACCGGCTTCAGCCTTCAGATCGAGAAAGGTCAGGCCTGGAACCGGTTCACCGTTCACGCGATCAGCCAATGCCGAGGCGGACTGGACCCCGCGAAGCGGAGCCAGAGCCGTCCACTCATTCCCGCTTCCCAAAAGAAGCGCTCGGACTTTGAGCGAGAAGGCGGACTGTTGCAAATTGACGCTATCCATTAATTCGCGGGTGCGGGCCTGTTCCACGTCATTCAAGAACGGTTCGAAAAGTCCGGTTCGGAAGGGCAGCCCTTCCAGGGCATGGTCGAGGGAAGCCTTGAGCACCGCAGCAGAGGGAAGGGCCGATTGGCGAAGGCGTTGCGTCCTTTCTGACGGCAAATACAGGCTGGGCAGATCAAAACCGCTGAGCAGCTTGTCCTCTACCAGCCGGTGGAGGACACGTGCGGCAGATTCACTGCGTTGCAGCACCTCTTCTTGGCTCGCGCCACGAATGGCAAGCAGATATCGAACGTCCGGCGCGCCGAGGTCATGACGCAATTGTTCATCGAGGGCCTTGGACGATGGAGAGATCGGGCTCAAATTGGCGAGATCATTATCCCAGATGTCTTGATGATGGACGGCCAGCGTCGCGATGGCGAGAACCACCGATAACCAAACGATCCAGCGTGCGCGCCCAACCGAGGCAAAGAGCGCCGTCCACTGCAGCGGCAGAATCTCGTGCGGAGGAGTGCGCAACGTCCGTGGCGCTAATGCCGGAAGGATCCAGCGTGTGACGAGTCCCGCGACCAGCACGCCCACGAACGCGAGAACGCCCAGTTGCGACAGGCCAGTGATACTCGAGAACAACATGCTGAGGGCCCCAGATATCGTGGTCAGGACGGCAAGTCTCAGAGTGGGCCACACTCTCGATAGGGTGTGCTGCACCTGTTCACCGGCCTTGACCTGAGTCCAAACATACGCCGGATAGTCGACGGCTTCTCCGATCAGGGTCGCGCCGAAGCCGAGCGTGATGCCATGCACAAATCCGAAGACCAATTGGACAGCAGCCACGCTCACGAGCAGTCCGCTGAGCACCGGCAGCAGGCTCAACACGATCGGAGTCAGAGAGCGGTAGACGGCGAACAATAACGCGGTGACCAGCACGGCTGCCACGAGAGAGAGGCGCCAGGAATCCCGTTGGATCGTGGCCTTGGATTCAACCGCAAATACGCCTGGGCCGCTCAAAAGGAGCCGGCTGCTCTCCGGCAGGCCCGAAGCGGCGAAGGCTGCGTGGATCGCGCGCACCGCCGCATCCTGTTGATCGAGATCAAATCCTGGCGCGCGGGTTTCGGCCACGAGTTGAGCCCTCGCGTGATCATGAGAAAACCATATGCCGTGCAGCATCGAAGGCTGGTCGGTAGTCGAGAATTCAGAGAGAACATGGGCCACTTCCCCGGTGGGGTCGGAGGGCAGCGCAGATTTCAACACCGCTCCTGCGGGCGATCCGAGTAGTTGGAGCTGTCGTTCGAGCGCCGCTCGCAGGGCCGGCGTCGAGAAGTGTTCAGGTGTGACGGCCGAGCTCAGGAGATAGCGGTGACGCATCAAGATGTCACGCTCAACGGTGAAGTCCGCGGGATCACCATTGTTCACTGAGGTGAAGAGCGAGGTTTCCTTCAGACTGCGGGCGATGTTGCGGCTGGCCTCGGCTAAGACCTCCGTCGAGGCGCCTTCGAGAGCAATGAGAATGAGCCGCGCGGCCACGCCATCACGCAGTTGGCTTACCAACAATTCCTGCAAGTGATCCGCCGAGCGGGGCAATAAGGCCGTCAGGTCGGTGGTCACTGTCATGTTCGCGATCACTCCTCCGCTGACGAACAGCAGCACCAACCAGAACACGACCGCCGCTTGAGCCTGCCGCATCACGAGGCCGGCTCAAGGATCTGCATGAGTGAACGGTCTCCTCCGGTTTCGCGTATATCCACCACCGTCAATCGATCGCCATGACCCGAAATGGTGATCGAGGTGAGGTACTCCGCGGCCTGTGCATCCAATGGGCGTAGTGTCAGCGTCCACTGCTGCTGGGTCCCCTGGAGTTTGATGTGGTACAGCCGCCTCAGGACGGCGAGCTCGCCTGCCAGACTTGCTCTGATGGCCTCGATGAACGAGCGAATCAACGGATGGCTATCCACGGCCACGTGTTTCGTCCCTTCACGGGTGGAAAGAGAAAGCTGGTCTCCTTGCACGACAAGGCGTTCGGCATAGGGCGACGTGACATGTTTTTCGACACGGTCGGGCCGCACATAGGCCAAGGTCCCTTTCAGGACTAACGGCTGGGTCAACATGGCCACGGTCTTGGTTTCGGTGAATCGATCTTCGCGGGAGGTCACCCTTGCCATCAGTTCCATCAGTCCTGGTAAGTCCAAAGGCGGTGTGTCGGTCGCCTGCTCGGCGGAGACTGGTGGTAGCCCAAAGAATAGACTACACAGCAGTGTGAACCGGGCGAGGGTCATCGGTAAGGTCATAAAAGTTGAACCAATTGTACGGATAGAGGCGACAATAATGTTCCAGGCGACTGACGTACCGCTCGATCCAGGGACGAAGGGACTCCGACCGATTTGCGCGATCAAGAAGGATGTTGTCCGCCAAGCGCTCAAAATGAATGTGATACTGTCGGCCACCTCGGTAGAGGCCGAAAAACAGGACGACCGGCACTTGCAGGAGCGCGGCCAGCAATAACGGCCCTTCCGGAAACTCCCTCGGCTTGCCGAGGAAATCGCACGTCATCCCTCGTTCTTCACCGAACACTCGATCGCCCAGAATTCCGACCATTTCACCTCGATCGAGTCGCTCTTTCACCGCGAGCATGGTATCCGGTGTGCCGGGAGAAATGATGCGGTCGCGAATCTGCGGGTGAAGATTATGCAGCACGGCGTTCAAATTGGAGGCCGCGGATTCATGCATGATCACGGTGATCGGCAAGTGTTGGTCGAACAGGGCCATGCGCGCGCAGCACTTCGAAACTCCCCAGATGAGACCCTAAGCAGGAGACAGCCACGCTTTTGGGCCAGAATGGCTTGTAATTCCGACGCGCCCTCCATGCTGAACATCGAAATAACGATGCCGGCCAGACAAGAGATACACCCGGTCATGGAGGGTCGATGCAAAGGCATGGTAGTGGCGAAATACATCCTTCCATCCCGGCGCTCGATTGAGAATGCGCCGCAGGTATTCGCGAGAGGTGCGTCGAGTGCCTCGGGAGAACAGCAGGAAATAGAGACAGATCGGATAAAGAAACCAGCGCGCGATGGAACGGCCCAGCCGAAGCGTCATCCAGGCCAGGAGGCGAATCAGTCTCTGGCTGCCGCGTTCACGTTGCATGAGCCAGCGGGTGCTCATGACTGATCCTGATCTGTCAGCGGGGGCGGCCCGTTGGAGTGTGCCGGCGGCAATACGATCCTGATTGCGGAGAACCGCAAATGACACCCTATTCTCTGACAGCTGTTCCAAATGCAACGTGAAGGCCTCGCTCGGGCGAAGCAGGCGCATGAATTTTATTGATGTCACCGAAACCGGATCTCCGCTCCAATCGAGCCACGCTTCCGTCGCCTGCACCAGCTCGCTTAAGATGACGACCCCCGGCACGACAGGGTTGCCGGGGAAATGCCCCGCCAAGGCTGGATGGTCCGGGTTGATCACTCGCCTCACCTCATGTCGCATGGGCCATCCTTCGGGCTCTGAGTGCTGGGAGTGCCGGCATTGCTCTGCAAAGGTTTTCAATTGCTCGTGAGGCAATTTCCCAGTGCCGGTTCGAGGCAAGGAGTCCACGAGATACAATGGGCGCGGGAGGAAGACCGGGTCGATGCGCCTTCTGAGATCAGCGAGTATCGCGGCACGGCTGAGACCAGGGGCCACTACGAATGCGCGTAATCGACCGCTTCCGGACCGTCCTCGATCGGGCCAATAAAAGGCGCCGTCCATCACGCCGTTGACGCGGAGCAGGGCCTGCATCGAGCGCCGCCATAGACGCGCGTTTTCCGGCTATCTTCACCAAGTCATGATGTGGTTCGAGCAGCAGGAATTCCCGCCGGTTGCGCAAATGAATCCGGTCCGTCAGTTTGAGCCATCCGCCCACATGCCCGCCTATCACCCATGTGCTGTCACCCTCTTGTTTCATCCTCAACTCATGACAAAGCGTCCAAAGGTCTCCATCCGACGTATGTCGCGAGGCGAGCATGCCGCCTTCTGTGCAGCCGTAGATTTCATGAACCGGCACCTGCCAGAGGTGTTCCGCATCCTGCGCAACCGAGCGGGCTAGCGGCATGGTGGCGGAAATAATACCTTCTAGACCGGGCAGCCTCGTCTGCTCGCTGAGATAGGCGTTCAGGTGGAACGGTGTGGTCATCAACCACGCTGGCGAGCCTAGCCGTTCAAGATCCTGACGAATATCCGCGGGCAAAATCGAATTGCCGCCATGCAGGCTCCAGCCCCACTGGAAGGGAAGCATGACGGTTGTTTCCAATCCATACATATGTTGCGCCGGGACGGTTCCCACTGCGGTCCGAGGAGGATAGCTGGCCAAGTTAAACTGCTGTCCCAGTGCCTTGGCTCCCATCACGAGGGATCCCCAACTTTTGGCATGGGCCTGCGGGAACCCACTGCTTCCGGAGGTGAAGGCGATGGCAGCGAGCTGCGCGGCTGGAATGAGAGGGTTTTCCGGCGAGCCGGAAGCAGACCAGCCCCAGTCGCCGAGGCGGAATTGAGGAAGCGAAGTTTCCAGTTGGTCATGATCAGTTAACACGTAGGCGTCGGGATAACATTGCGCGAGTTGATCCAGTGATTCTGCCGCGCGGTATGGAGGCAATAGGTTCGTTTGCCGGGCTACTAATGCCGCAGCAAATCCAACGGCAAAATGATAACGATCTTTGCAGACGTTGATCGCATACCGTTTAGAGGGAAGCCGGTCGGCCAGCCTCCACACAGACCGGAGGAACTCCTGAACCGAGTGTGCGCGAGTACCCTGCCAGGCTAGGATTGAGGTGGGCGATGCATGCGCGAGAAGGGGATAGGCCGTCGGCCCGGCGGACGTGCGGGCATGAGAGTGCCGTCGGAGAGTGACCGGAGCAATTTCGCTGTCCATTGAGTGCATCATCGAATCCGATGCTGGGCAATGTAGACTGTCAAGGCACGCAGGGAGGCCAAGGCGGCCCGGTTCTCAGAGCGCAATTCCACCCCGTACCGCTTGGATACCGCAAGGGCGACCTCAAGCATGTCGATGGAATCCAGTCCCAGCCCCTCGCCGAAGAGCGCTGCTTCGGGCTCGATGTCTTGTGGCAGCATTTCAAGTTTAAGCGAGTCGACGATGAGCCGGGCGATGCCCTGTTGGATATCCTCTTCTGTATCGAAACCCGGATGCGCTGGTGTCGCCATTATTGTGCCTCTACAAGTGTGGGAGTGGAGCAGTTGACTGATACGGCGGGCACGGCTCGAGTAAGGCCGGCGGTCAGGAGTTCATCGGGATTGTCGAAAAACGGCTTGTGATGGAGCGGGAGGCCCAATCGCACGGCTTCGTCTACCAGGAGTGCGAGATATTCGGCCAGATGTTCCGCCGTGAAGGCATTGGTATCATGGAACGTCACGACGACCGGAATGGTCTGATTGAGGACAGGTAGCTCGCCCCTGAGGAATCGGGATCGGAACTTTGCCAGCTGAGACGGAAAACTCCATTTTCGCAGAAACTGAATCCCCCAGTTCACTCCATCGAAGGCCTTCACATCCGACAACACCATACGAAGTTGCTGCCGGCTGTATCGATACAGCGTCGACGAATTGAACGACCAATAGGGAGGCCTGACCAAGAGGGTTGGTCGTCCAGTGATGCCCTTGAGGTCTTCCTTTCCATCCAGCAGCGAGCGATCCAAATCCGTCGGCGTCATGCCAGTATGCCTGACGTGACCTCGAGGTGTTCCCGTGTGCAAACCTAAGAGGTGACCCTCTGCATGCTCACACGGCCAACATGGCTCGACCCTCAGCTGACCCGCCCGCCTTAGGATCTCTCGTTTGCACGAAGAAAATCGCTTTGACGTCCTGTTGGACCGAATTGCGCGCCAAGTGACGCAGTACTTGACCGGTATTCGTATGTGGCCCGTCATCAAACGTGAGCAAGAAGCGCAAGGTGAGCCGAGGATCGTCCAAGTCGTTCGATGCCACCCCCGCCGTGTGGTTCTTGTCGGCTCCCAGGAAGGCCCCTTGTGCGTTCATCATCCCGCTCCTAGGATTTATTTATCACCACTTTGCCCGTGCACATATAACTGTTTGTATAAATCCAGGAGATCGGACCGGACGAGGCCTGTTGTTGCACGTCGGTCAGACGCACCTTCACGTTCAGCTTTTGAGCGTCCTCCTTCAGGTTTTCAATGCAGCCCTCGGGCGATCGGCCACTGGAAATGACCTTTTCGATTTCATTCGTTTCATAGTTGGGAATGGTGTAATGAGGCCCGCAACCTGCGATGAACACGATAATTCCGAGTACCCACGACCTTTTCATGACGGTGCTCCTTCTGTTGACGGTAAATGATGATGACCTGTCGTCTCGCGGTGACTGTAGTGAGATGATGCCTACACATACACTAGTGGTAACCCTAGTCGAAATCGCACACAGCCCGAGTTGTTTGGGACTTTCCGGACCCGCTTGCGGAGCCTGAAAGCAGGCCATACAATGCCCGTCGTTGCCGACTCCATTGACCGGGTCTAGGAAGAAACTGATGCCGAGCAAAAAAAATCCATCGTTGTCGCAGCGCGAAAGTAGGTGAGCAGGCAGGTCCGGCTGAGGATTTTGAAAAGCTGGGCGTGTTTTACTTGGGACGACCCTACGACCTCGCCTCCAAACAACCGAAACCGGGGTGGCTACTGTACGACTCCAAAGATTTGGTCACCCATGCGGTCTGTGTGGGCATGACCGGGAGCGGCAAGACCGGTCTCTGTATCGGCCTTCTGGAAGAGGCCGCGATCGACGGGATTCCCGCTCTCGTCATTGATCCCAAAGGTGATCTCGCCAACCTCCTGCTCACGTTCCCACTACTTCGAGGAGAGGATTTTGCCCCCTGGGTCAATGAGGACGACGCACGTAAGAAAGGCCTCGCTCCAGCGGACTATGCGGCCCAGCAGGCCGGACTCTGGCGCAAGGGACTAGCTGAGTGGGGGCAAGGCGGCGAGCGTCTTCAAAAGCTGCGCGATGCGGCGGAGTTCGTCGTTTACACGCCGGGAAGCACTGCCGGACTGCCGGTATCTATTCTCAAGTCATTTGCCGCTCCGCCGCAGGTGATGCTCGACGATATCGAACTTTTGCGTGAACGCATCAGTACAACGGTCACCAGTCTGCTCGGACTGGTCGGGGTGCAGGCTGATCCGATCAAAAACCGCGAACATATTCTCCTGGCTTCGATCCTGGACAGCGCATGGCGGAAGGGGCTGGACCTGGATTTGTCGATGCTCATTCAGCAGATTCAGACTCCTCCCATAACGACAGTAGGAGTGCTTGATCTGGAATCCTTCTTCCCGGCAAAGGACCGATTTACGCTCGCCATGCAATTGAATAACTTGCTTGCAGCCCCAGGATTTGCAGCCTGGATGGAAGGCGAGGCGCTGGATGTGGGGCAGATGTTGTATAGCTCCGCTGGAAGGCCGCGCATCGCGATTTTTTCGATCGCCCATTTAAGCGACGCCGAACGAATGTTCTTTGTCGCGCTCCTTCTGAACCAGACCTTGAGTTGGGTCCGTACTCAGTCCGGCACGACCAGTCTCCGGGCACTCCTCTATATGGATGAAATTTTTGGCTATTGTCCACCCGTGGCAAACCCTCCGTCCAAGGCGCCGTTATTGACCTTGCTCAAGCAGGCGCGGGCCTATGGATTGGGCGTCGTGCTGGCTACGCAAAATCCGGTCGACCTGGACTACAAGGGACTGGCCAATACCGGCACCTGGTTTATTGGCCGTTTGCAAACGGAACGTGACAAGGCGCGGGTGATCGAGGGGTTGGAGGGGGCAGCGGTCAGCAGCGGGAAAAAGTTCGATCGCCAACGCATGGAACAGACTCCTTGCAGGGCTAGGGAACCGGGTGTTCCTGTTGAACAACGTTCATGAAGACGCGCCGGAAGTGTTCCAGACCCGATGGACGCTTTCGTACCTGCGCGGTCCCCTCACGCGTACGCAAATCAAGCAGCTGATGGCGCCTCTCAAGGCAACAGGCGTGACCGGGCAGGCGTCCGGCGGCGGAGAACAGGTGGATTTGGATTGGGGACCGCTTCAGCGACCGGGGCCGGCGTCTCACGTCCGATGTTGCCACCGGAGGTTCCGCAATATTTTGTTCCCATTCGAGGGGTACAAACAGGCGGGAACACGTTGATCTATCGACCGATGGTCTTGGGCGCGGCGCTGGTGCGATTTTCAGATGTGAAAGCGGGGATTGATACGGGGCAGGAGCTGACATGGTTGGCACCGATCCAAGACGCCGCGGTACCGGTGGAGTGGGCGCAAGCCACGGCGGCGCCGCTCGCTCTATCTGATTTGGAGCGTGAGCCGTCTGGTGCCGCCCAATTCCGACCACTTCCCGGCGCGGCAACCAAGATCAAACAGTATGAGAGCTGGAAGGCCGACTTGTCCGGCTGGTTGTACCGCACCCACAGCACTCGACCTGCTCCAAAGCTCCACCACGAAAAAACTTTCGAAGCCGAATGAGTCGGAGCGTGAGTTTCGTCTGCGCCTTCAGCAGGCCGGTCGTGAGGAACGCGATCAACAACTCGACAAGCTGCGAAAAAAATATGCCTCCAAGATTGCGGCGCTTCAGGATCGCATCCGTCGGGCCGAGCACATGGTCGAGCGGCAGCAGACTGAATCTCGCAACAGCCAGGTTCAGGCGGTCATCTCGATCGGCGCGAGCATTCTCGGAGCGTTTCTCGGGCGTAAGGCAATCAGCGCGGCGAATATCGGTAAAGCCACGACTGCGATTCGTGGGGCTGGTCGGGTGATCAAAGAATCCAAAGATGTGGGTCAGGCCGAGGAGAATGCGACAGCCCTCCAACAGCAACTGATCGAGCTTGAGGGTGAGTTTAAAGCTGAAACCGAGGCCTTGAGTGCCGCGACCGATCCGCTGACGGAGAGACTTGAACGGTGGTCGTTGAAACCTACCAAGTCCAATATTGCGATTACGCTCGTCGCCCTCGTCTGGACTCCATACTGGCAGGATGGCAGCGGGACCGAAGTGCCTGCCTGGCAATGACTATTGATCAGTACTTGATCCGAATGACACTACAAGGGAGCATCGGGTGGCAGCGCCTGATCGACGGCTATACCGAGCTCGTCGGTATTCCAGGCGAGGCTCCTTGACCGCCCGGGGGAGTAGTGGACCAGTAGGCGCGGAGCGCGTGGCACAGGGCTGACACATCCTGGTCCTTCTGCTGGGCCGCCGGCTGTAGCGCCTCCCAGGCCACATGTTCACCCAGCCGGCGATACGATTCGAATTGCGCTTCGTCGAAGAACTGATCCGAAGTCGGTTCATGCGGAAACGCTGGATGGCGCGCCGCATAGTCCTGTATGTCCGAAGGCTCATCGCCGGTCAACGAGGCTTTGAGATACAGGAGGGTGCCGGCAGCGGCACTCGTATCTATTGTGTCATAGCGAATCGAGCCGATCGCATGGTGGCGACTGCCGGTCGTTGCCCCTGTCGCCCGCCTCAGTGCCTCGAGATTCACCTCGATGTCGATACCCAAATCGATTCGAATCTTACGGATGGCGTTGCCGAGATCTTCGAAGGTTGCGTGAGGATCACAGCCTGCGTCGACCACGAGGATGCAATGACATCGGCGCAACACCATTTCGTACAATCCTAAATTTTCGAAGTGTCCTCCGTCGGAAAGATACACATAGGGATGCCTGGCATCGGTGAGTCCGAACGCTTCAGCGATCAGAGGACCGACGGAGACAGTCGGGGATGCTTGCTTGTAGGTATGGATGCCGGCTGGACCGGGATTGCCGAGCCACCAGCCGAGACGAATATTGAACAGCGCCAATAAAAAGGTTACCGCCGAGGAGGAGTGATAACCCATATTGGGGCTGGCGGCTGCTCCGGAAATCGCCAGCGCCGTGCCGAGCGAAAGCGGCTGGTCGAGATAGTGGTTGGCCGCATAGGCTTCGGTGCGTCGAAAGCCGAGATTCCAGCTGCCGCTATGCAGCGAGCTGATCGTAAAAGATTGGGCCTTCCGTTGCTGCCAGGCGAGGTTGTCTCCTTTGACCAAATTGAGCGCAATGTTAACGAGGTGAAGCGGCCGCGGCATCCGCTCATAGGCTCGATTGAGAAAGAGGTCGACGAACCAGGTCACGGCGTCCCGCGTGGCCGCCGTTTCATCGATCGATTGTTGTAACGTCGTCAGCTTGGCAGCGCAGGCCGGTCCAACTTGCAGGCGGCCGGCGGCCTCCCCTAGCGCGCCTCGCTGGCGAAGCGCGGTTAGCTCCTGACCCAGTCGGTCGATGATGTCTTGCAACTGCCCTGGCGGAGGTCCCGTGAGGGCATGGAATGCGGTGAGCTGCGCGCGAGTGTGGGAGGAGATCTCACGTGCATAAAGCCAACGAGCCAGGCGAACGTTATCGAACCGCAGGTCACTCATGGCCGGATTGTCTAGATTGTCGAACCCGGTAAAGGAATTAAATGTTCGCTCGCGTTCGGTCTGGACGCGAGAGGCGCCCAGATAGGCACGGATCAGCCGGTTGCGATACATCGCGTGGAGTGAGAACCGATTGATGTTAATGAAGCGGGCCATGAGAAATCCAAGCGCGGCTACGAGGAGGGTGAACGAGAGCAGCATCCAAGGCGGTGTGTTATGGAGCACTTGGTTATGCCCCCAAGGATCCGGCGGCATCAGCCGGCCCACAGGGATGGGCTCCGGGTAGACAAGATCGCTGAGATGCCGATCGAATTGATGGGCGAACACATCGAGCTGCCAGCTGCTGGCGAGGGCAAGCGCAATCAAGACGAAGAGCATAAAAATCGGGGCAGCTGCGCTCACCGCTATATCGCTGATGATGGTCAGGTGCGATCGTTCTTCGGCCTCCTGAGCCGTGGTGCGCGAGCCAAATCCAAGGATGAGAGTCATGAGTCCTGACAATCCGCCGAGAGCCGAGGCCATTGTGGGCGTCCAGGCGATCAGGCCAGGCCCGAAAATGACAACGGCACTCAGGGTCGACCAGATGACCATCACAATGAGCACCCATGATCCGGTGCGACCCCACCATTCACGGTCCTGCTCTTCCGTAAAACGGCTGGCCAGTCCGATAAACATGGTGGCAGTCAGTAAAAACATGGCCAGCACGCCGGGAACGGCAAAAGAGGCGAACCACTCGGCATACTGAGCCACTGCCATTTGGTCAGGGGTCTTGGCCAGCACCGCCCAGAGAAAGCCACCGCCTAAAGCGCCGGTGGCTGCGACGGCGCCGGTTTCGAGAACGAGCCACCAGGTGATGGTCTTGAACCGCCTCAGGGCGACCGCGGCGAAGAGCCAGCTGAAGGTGTGAATGAGAGCCCCCCCGACAATGGATTGGTAGAGGGCGAACTGACTCATCAAGCCTCCTGCATTCCGAAACCAAGCCCACGCCGTGCTGAGGCACAGGGTGGCTGCCACCAATGGAACCAGGCAAGCCAGAAGAAACCATTGCTGTTGTTCGAGGCAACGCCATCGCGTATCGAGCCGATATGGGCGTAGTGCCGGACGACAGAGATGCAGATATATGAGCGCCATGACCGCAAGTCCCAGACCGGTGAGTACGAGTGCCGGAACAGCAGCAGGGGGAAGTGGCTCGTCGGAGGTGTTCAATCGAGCCAGGGCAATGACCCAGCGGGGTAGAAGCAGGGGCAACATGAGAAGCGGTAAAAGTACCATCCAATTCAGATGCAAATTGCGTAGATAAATGCCGAGGAGAGTCCAAGAGTCGGCGGAAAAGAACCCCAAGTGTGGACTTAAATAGTTGCTGTAGTTTCGCAGCCATTGGACCGGATGCGGCCGGTCCTCGACATTCATATTCGGAGTGGCTTGCAGGTCTTCGATGACGCCGTCGAGCCCCCGTGGGTGGCGATGGATCCATGCGGTGAGCCAACTGCCGATGTAACCGCCTCCCGAAACCGTGGAGAGGTAGTCGAACGCGTTCAACAGCTGCAGCCGAGCGAGGGATTGCAATACTCCCAGACTAAAGGTGGCGCTACGGATACCCCCTCCTGAGAAACAGAGTGCCGCGCGCGGGTGATGAGTGATGGGATCATCTTTCGAGAGGCGCCCATCAAGCAGTCTAGCCTCTTCTTCTACAATCGCGGCGAGTGAAAGCGGATCGTCATGGTTCGGAAGGTGCTTCATGGGTACTCCAAGAGATCAAGTCTCAGCCTGACCTGTTCTGTCGTGACGGCCGGCGCAGGCACCTCGAATCACCCCGGGACAGGCTCGAGCGATCAAGATGCTGTATAGAAAAAAGCAAGCGGCATGCCTATGTTCTTCCTTGCAGCGTTTCGCCTTGCGACAAGGCTTCAGGCAACTCCATAAGACGGATCAGTAGGCAGACGGGCTTTTCCTTGACTGATGTGTGAGTCGTCGAGATTATCAGTTCAGATACGAGGCGTATCCAAGGGAAGACTGTTAGGTCAGATCGTTCGGCTTCTCCGAAAAAAGGGTTGGCAGAGGAGGACGTGAGGGATTCTCCCCCGAAGCGGCTAATGCTTCCGATCTCGTTGCATCAGTTTGTCGGTATAGGCCAACAGAATGGCGGAGCCCAGGAACGTCATGTGAATAAAAATCTTCCACTTCACATGTTCGGGATTTTCGTTTGCAATATCCACGAAAGATTTAAGCAGATGAATGCTGGAAATTCCGACCAGGGAGGCCGCCAGCTTGATCTTGATGGTGCCGGGGTCGACATGAGTGAGCCATTCAGGGCGGTCGGGATGAGTTTCGAGATCCAACTTGCTGACGAATGTGGCATAACCGCCGATAATGACCATGGTCAAAAGATTCGCCACCATCGTCACGTCGATCAGTCCAAGCACGCCTAGCATGAATTTGGTTTCTTCGAGTTGCTTGAAGTGAATCCCCATCTCCCACAGTTCGAGCAGGAACTTGGACGCATACAGCAATTCGGCAATGATGAGACCGCCGTACAACGGGGCTTGAATCCACCGGCTGCCAAAGACCAGGAATTCGAACGCCAGTTCAATTCGGCCGAGGGTCGTGGGATGTGATGGTACGGGACCGGAAGAGGACGGATGGCTCACGCGTGCACTCACTCTCCTTCGTGAGCGCGTATCCTAGTGCGCGGGTTGGCGTCTGTCAATTGCTGGATGCGGAATGTGATAGGCGTTGATGGCGGCAGTGGCTACGGCAGTCGGATCTCGGAAAGCCTTAGGCCGCAGACGCTTCCCCGCGTTTCGGCAGCCATGTGTCGAGGATCGTCTGCAAATCTTTGGGGCGAATCGGCTTGGCCACGTAGTCGTCCATTCCCGCGGCAAGGCACATCTCGCGATCCCCTTTCATGGCGTTCGCCGTCATGGCGACGATCGGCGTGTGCCCTGACGAGCCTTCCATTTTTCGAATCATGACGGTGGCCTCAAATCCGTCCATCTCGGGCATCTGGCAGTCCATCAAGATCAGCGGGTAGGGCGCTCGCTCATGAGCTGCGACGGCCTCCTGCCCGTTTCCCACCACATCCACGCGGCATCCGAGTTTTTCCAACATCTTGCGAGCGACCTTTTGATTCACCGGGTTGTCTTCCGCCAGCAGTACCCGAGTGAGGGTCGACGTGTGGGCTTCGGCAAGCGTATGTCGTGTCATGAGAGGGGCCGCAAAGGCTTGATGCTCTGTTTCGTCAAGCGTGGGTGCGTCCACTAACCGGCAGAGGCACTCAAGCAACTGAGATTGTCGCAGCGGTTTCGTAAGATAGGCATCGACGCCGTGGGCTTGCGCCCTGCCGCCGTCTCCTCGTCGTCCTACGGTGGTGAGAATGACGACTCGCGTGGCGGCCGTCGCAGGATGGCTCTTGATGCCTGTGGCGACTTGGAATCCATCCATGTCAGGGAGATGCAATTCGATCAACGCGAGGTCGAACGGTTTTTGTTTCGCTGCGGCCGCTTGCGCCATCTCATAGGCTTCGGGGCCGTTCTGCGCCTCGGCGCACTCTATCCCATAGGGTACGAGTTGTTGGTGGAGCGCATGTCTGGTGGTCCTATTGTGATTGACCAGCAACATGCGGCGCCCACGAAGCTGTGTCAGGGAAATCGTGGTAGGCGACGGGGCGAGCGCCGCCTCCGGCAGATCGGCGGTAAACCAGAAGGTGCTGCCCTGGCCCGGCCGGCTCTCGATTCCGATCTGGCCCCGCATCTGTTTCACGAGGCGTTGGCAAATGGCGAGCCCGAGGCCGGTGCCGCCATATCGACGAGTGGTTGAACTGTCGGCCTGGGTAAATGCTTGGAACAGTCGCGCCTGCACGTCTTCGGGAATGCCGATCCCGGTATCCGTAATCGTGAATCGCAGTACAGCCGGTTCTCTCCTCGCCTTCGCACGTGACATGGAGAAAGACTTCGCCCATGTGCGTGAACTTAATGGCATTGCCGATCAAGTTGACGAGGATCTGGCGGACACGGCCTGGGTCGCCAAGGACACCGATCGGCACCTCGGCATCGACCAGGCCGATCAACTCAAGTCCCTTACTCTGAGCCTGTTCCGCGAGCAGCTCCAACGTATCCTCTACGGTCGTCCGGAGGTCAAATGCGAGATTCTCAAACTGAAGTTTGCCGGCTTCGATTTTTGAGAAGTCGAGAATGTCGTTTACCAGAGTCAGCAAGGCGTCGCTCGAGCGGCGGACCGTATCAGCATACTCATGTTGTTCTTCGGTCAGATCCGTATCGAGTAACAGGCCTGTCATGCCGATAATCGCATTCATCGGGGTTCTGATCTCATGACTCATGGTCGCGAGGAAATCTGTCTTGAGTTGGACGGCCTGAAGAGCTTGATCCCTGGCTTTAGCGAGTTCACTATTCTTTGCTTCCAGCTCCTGAGCGGTCAGAAGGAGCGCTGCCTCAGCGTTCTTGCGCTGAGTAATGTCTTGTCCTACTGTGAGGTAGCCTAAGATGACGTTCTCCTCGTTGCGAAGAGCGGTAACGGTCACAAGCGCGGTGAAGTGGGTCCCATCTTTCCTGACGTAGGTCCACTCGTGTTCGTCGAAGCCACCCTGCCGCGCATTATGGACGAGGACATCAAAGCCTCGCACGGGTAGTCCATGCGGCACGCTCAGGTCATGACCGCGCCGCTCGATCTCGGCTGGAATGTGCAAGATATTGGGAGACCGTTTTCCGATCATTTCCTCCGCCGAGTAACCCAGCAACGCTTCTGCCCCTGCATTGAAGGTCGTGATGCTGCCCGTCGTATCGGTCGCGATAATCGAGAGCCGCCTGGCGGCATTGAGAATGCCCATCAGCTGCGCATTTGTGGACAGCAGCGCATCTTCCAAATGCTTGCGCTCGGTGACATCGGTCAGCATCACGAGTGTGGCGGATTTCCCCTCGTAGGTCACGGGGGCGGCGGCGATTTCCGCAATAATCACCTTGCCGTCAAGACGACGTACCTGCTCCACCATATGCGCATCGCGTGCGCCTCGCGTCCCTCCCGGCCGATGCCTCCTACCTGTTCTTCTACGAGTGATCGTGCGGCCCTCTGGATAAAGTCCGTTATGGGACGCCCCAGAAGTTCTGACAGGGTGATGGCGCCCAACAGAGTCGTACAGGCCTTATTGGCGAAGGCAATTCGATTGTTACAGATGACGAAAATGGAGTTGGGTGACAACTCTACGAGCGACCGATAGCGCAACTCGCCGGCCCGGACGGTGGATTCCAGTTGCTTGGCGTCAGTGATGTCGACGGCGATACCGGCCAAGCGATAGACCCTCTCCTCTTGGTCTTTTACCGGGAATCCTCGGTCGCGAATCCATCGCACGGCGCCGGTCGCCGTGACGATACGGTATTCCTCGTCATAGGGAAGGCAGGTTTGGCAGGCTGCCGCGATGGCGATCCGTTCACGATCATCCGGATGGATGCATTCGATCCACAGCATGGGGTTCGCGTACAAGTCGTCACGGGATCGCCCCCAGATGGATTCGAAACCAGGACTGACGTACAGCATGTGATGTTTATCGGCGGAAGTCAGCCAAAATACCGCGTCGATGTGGTCCGCCAGCTGCCGGAAGCGTTCTTCGCTTTCCCGGAGAGCGCTTTCCAGCAACTTCCGTTCTGAAATGTCGCGCAGAATTCCTGTATATTTTCGAGAATCTCCGATTGCCAGCTCACTCACAGAGAGGTCCACGTCGACGAGCACGCCGTCCTTACGAACGACCTGCACTTCGCGTGAGGATCCGATGATGCTCCGTTTGCCGGCGCTCAGAGACGTCGCAAGAGAGCCGTCATGCTGTTCCCGATAAGGGGATGGCATCAGGAGTGTGATATTGCTCCCCACCAGGTCCTGCTCCTCATATCCAAGCAGTGCGAGCACGGCAGGATTGACAGTTTCGATCCGACCTTGGTCGTCAATGACCATGATCCCGTCGATCGCGCTGTCAAATATGGATCGGATTTTCCCCTCGCTATCGCGTAGGGCGGATTCGGTGCGTTCATAGTCGGTGATGTCCAGAACGGTTCCGATCATTGTCATGGGTTGGCCGGTTGCGTCACGATGCACGACCCCACGGCAGTGAATATGTCGGATTTCTCCGTCGGGCCTAAGAATCCGGCATTTCAGATTGTAAGGTGAGTTATCGTGAAGTGACGCATTGACCGCCTCCCGTACCCGGTTTCTGTCAGCCGGATGAAGCACGTCCAGGAAGCCTTCGTAACTGGGCCTGGTATGGCCTTGATCGCACCCGAAAATGCGGAAGTGCTCATCGGACCAACGGAGAGAGCCATTCTTCAAATTCCATTCCCACGAGCCGAGATGAGCCAGTGCTTGCGCTTCGTTCAGAGCTTGTTGCTTCTCCGATAGGTCCTGTTGCGCCCGCGTCGCCGCCGACTCGAGTGTTTTCCGTGCTGAGATGTCAAGATGGATGCCGGCCGCGCGTAAGGGCGCGCCGGATGCATCTCGGGCGAGGACGCGTCCGCTGTCAAAAATCCATTGCCAGGTTCCGCTCCTGTGTTGCAAGCGATGTTCGCTCGAATAACTCGGCGTCTCTCCCCGAAGATGGGCGGCGACTGCGTCCATCACCGCGGTTTTGTCGTCGGGGTGGAGCAGCTGCTCCCAACTCCGGACGTGCGGTTCGATTTCCTCGAGGCGATATCCGAGCATGCCGGCCCATCGTTCGTTGAACATCATATGTCCGCTCGGAATGTCCCATTCCCATGTTCCGATATCCGCGGCGTCGACGATCATGTCCATCCGACTGGCTTGTCGTTCCACCGTCTGTTCATGCACGGTGAGCAATCTCTCCAACTCGACGATTCTCTCGCTCAGTTGCGCAACTCTGGCATCGTTCGAATCGCTTCCGGTGACGGTCGGCTGCCGATTGACCGACGCTGGAGGGAACGGAGTCGCGGCCACATGCGGCGCGAGGGTGATTTGCGCGCAGAGGGCGAGCGGCTTGAACAGGTGTGCCGTCGCCTCGGGAATAACCTGCTTGCTAAAGAGAATGACTGAAAAGATATCTCCGTTGGGAAGTGGAGCCCCGAATCCCAGCACCGAACGCACCCCATACTTGAGTACGAATTCGTCTTGGGCAGGAATATACGGGCTTCCTTCGGCGTGAAGCACATGAAAGACATTGAAGAGATGTTCCTCCGAGTCAAGGAGCAGATGAGGATTCGGTTGAGTCAATTGAGGAAGTGAGACGCCCAGTTGCTGGAAGAGCTGGCTAAACATCGGCAGTTGGGCGAGATCGTCGGGGCTACCGAGCGGGACGACGCGGTAGCGACTGGAACGCGAGGGATCGTTCCAGCCTTGTACGGCGCTGGCGCTAGCCAGCAAGGTCAGGCAAGGAAGGAGCGGATCAGCAGGGACCTTCCCCAATTTTGTGACCGCCAGGTCGCGAAGCTCCGGAGGGAGACGACCGTAGGGAGTTGTCTTGAACAATCGGACGAGGACGCAGGCCGATTCCTCACTCTGGCCAGGGTAAAGGAATTGTACAGATACCGAACCAGACGATCGGCGGCGGCTTCGAGACTGGCTGCGCCTGTCCCCAGCAGGCGGAGAGCCGCTCCGCAGGCCGTCATGTCCCTGAGATGGAACGATCGAAGATGGTACATGGCGGCAGAGTGAATCTCCGGACGCAGAAAGAGCTTGTCCGGATACTCTTTCGGTGCGCCGATGGACGGAACTTAAGTTGATGACCACGGTGCATGACGAGATGCCTCATTCAGGACAAGTGTGTCAGGTAAAAGGCGGCAGCCTGGGATCGCCTCGTGAGGTGCAGTTTGGTGTACACGTTGGCCAGGTAATTCTTGACCGTTTTGTCGCTGAGGCCGAGTTCTGCCGCGATTTCCTTATTGGTTTTTCCTTGCGCAATAAGCGGAAGCAGGCGCTGTTCCTGAGGCGACAGCAGATGCCGCCCCCGCTCAGGCTCTCGATCCGCAAGTTTTCGAAGATAGGCAAAGGTATGCCGGGTCATGCCGGGATCGAGATATGACTGCCCCTTGGTGACCGTCCTCAGCGCATGGAGGAGCGTTTCGGTTCCGGCGTCCTGCAACACATACCCGTGAGCTCCGGTGGCCACGGCCGACAGTAGGATGGTGTCGTCCAGCGTATCGGTGAGGAAGAGGATACGCGTCGTCGGGCAGCTCGCGAGAGGATCTCCTTGGCCGTGTCGATGCCTTTCCCGTCCTGCACCCGTAAGTCGAGCATCACGATGTCAGGTTTGAGTTGAAGAATGAGCGGCACTGCGTCCTGTCGCAAACCGGCCTCTCCGATCACGGTAAAGTCTGTGACGGATTCGAGCAGTGTGCGTATGCCCACTCGCACCAGTTCTTGCGGATTGACGATGAACACGTGGGACGGTTTCCCCTGATGCTGATTCATAGGTGTATTCCAAGTTGATGGATGCTGGATGTGCTTGTGACTGTTCACAACTCTGAGAGGCGATCTCAGATTGCCCCGGCAATCCGATTGGAGAGGCGGATACCATGGTGCCGGCCGGCGCTGAACTCGGTGCATCGAGTGGGTTTTGGTTCGTGATGTGTTGCCATGGCTGCTCTCCTTTACCGTAAAATATCCTCTGCCGTCATGCGGCCCTCCTTCGTGAGAGGGGCTTCGTCATTCCGTCGAACATGGAACACCGACCGCACCGTCTAAGACACCTCCGCCAGGTGACCGAGTGTGCGCCTGTTCCACGATGGGAAACGGGATATGGGCTCGGACCCCGACGTCCACACGAGAGAGCGCCAGCACGACATTTTTCCCGCCGAATCCGAAGCTGTTGATCAGGGCTTTGCCGATCCGAGAAGGTCTGCCCTTGCAGCGCCACATAATCCAGATCACAGGTGGGTCAGGGTTGGTCAAATGCAACGTGGGCGGAATGAATTGATGCTCCATGGCCAGCGCCGTGCCGATCACCTGAAAGGCGCCGCTCGCTGCGAAGGCATGGCCCAGAGCAGATTTAAATGAACTGACGGGCACCCGATACGCGTGAGATCCCAGTGATTCTTTGATGGCCGTTGTTTCGATACTGTCGAGTTCCATGGTCCCCAGGCCGCAGGCGTTGACATATTCGACTTCTTCCGGGAAACCAACTGGCGGTGACCAAGGCCCGGTCGATTGCGCGTTTTTGCTCCTTGCCCGACGCCAACGGACGCGCCATGGAATAGGCGTCGCATGTGAAACCCCATCCTTCAAGCTCCGCATACATGTGAGCTCCGCGTAAGCGCGCGTGATCGTAGTCCTCCAAGATGAGGCAACCGGCGCCTTCGCCAAGCACCATGCCACAACGTGTTCGATCAAAAGGACGAGGCAGATTGCGGACCGTGCCGCCGTGATCGGGCGCGAGCACCCGTCCTGCCTCCATCGCCGAAAAAATGGTGGGATGCAGCGGGGCTTCAGTGCCTCCGGCCAAAATGATGTCGGCATTGCCGGAGCGAATCATCTCGAATGCTCGGCCGATGGCATTGGCCGTCGAGGAGCATCCGATGGAGTAGGTTTCGCATTCTCCGTTGATACCGAGCGCAATGGCAATTTCCCCCGACACGGCGTTGGGGAATGTCGATGCCATGGTGAAAGGGCTGAGGTGTTGGTGCTTCAGCATGCTGTCGTGTGCCGCAAAAGCCTCGCGCAGCCCTGCGATAGACGTGCCGAGGCAAATCGCCATTTCCGAACGATTCTCACGTTCGATGTCCAGTCTGGCGTCCCGCACCGCCATGAGCGCCGCTGCGACGGCGAAATGACTGACGCGGCCCATGCGTCGAGCTTGCTTTCGCGGAATAAAATCCTCGGCATCGAAATCTTTTATTTCGCCGGCCAGGCTGGAGGAAAACGGCGCCGTATCGAAAGAAGAGAGCGGCGCGATCCCGCTCTGGCCTGTGCTGAGCAAATGCCAAAACGTCTGCAGATTATTCCCCAGCGGGGACACGATACCAAGTCCCGTGATGACGACTCTGCGCATCTGTTTCATGGATTCACCTCCCTGTTACGACTGTTGATGATGGTCACGACAAGCTTCACCCTCATGCCACGCGATCAGGTGTTCATGATGGCTCTGGGACACGGCGGACGGCGGGTAGTACTTGTCGTAGAAGCTCAAGTCCAGATGGTGCGCCTGACAGGCCACGATGGACTTGAACGCGTCGACGTGGGCGGGAAATCGTCCATAGGTCTGAACGACGTACTCGCAGAATGCAATGGCGGCGGCGATGCCCTGTTCGGAGTGCCGCGGGATTTGCGGTTTAATCGACGGATTGTTCCAAGGGCGAGAGTCGGGAGTGGCATACAATCCGGTAGCCGCCGAATTTGGAGGCGATCAGGTTGAGGACGGCTTCCTCCATGTTGCCGATCAGAGGAGGACAGGGCGCCTCCCAGACGCCGGGCAGACCGACGGGATTCGGTCGGCGAGGACCGCTCGTCGGCATGTGGAACTGAAAGCCGAGTCCCGGGACGAGATGTGGTTCGATGCCTAGGAGGTGGCGACCGCTGCCGACGCTGTGAATCCCGCCACCCAATCCCATGGCCTGCTCCATGAGAAAAATATGCTCAGCAACGATCCCCTGCTCCTGAAGGGCGGTATCGCTGATGGCGTTATCCAGGTCGCGCAACGTCATCGTGCGGCGCTTGGCCGGATCATCATGGAGGTGTCCTCCGTGGCTTTTTCTGAAACGATCGAGTCCGCAGGCGTTGTTGCCGTTATCGGTGTCGACAATGAAATAGCCGTACTCATCACTGAGCAAGACCAAGAGTAGGTTGAGATACACGCTGGCAATTTCGGTGACGGGGATGAAGTACGTAGAGCCTGGCCGATTGGCATACCACTGATTGAAACTGAGCATGAATGGCAGTTGCCGGGGAATATCGAGTCGCTCGGCGGACAATTCCGTCAGTTTCGTCATGGCCGGGTCTTCGGGCGACGCCGATTCCTTGACGAAATAGGTTCCTGAATCATTCGTGAAAAACAACCGGGTCGTTTGAGCGGCACAGGCGCTGGGCACCGTGCGCCCTTGGAGACTCATGAGGGCCATTCCCTGACCATCCTCGGACTGAGGACGGGATGAAAACTGCATGTCCGCCGTGTGAACGCCGGTTTTCCCTACCCCAGCATAAATCAGATGGCGCTCTTCTTCCGCGTTCAGAGGTAGGGGAGGGAGGGAGCTCTTATACTGGAGGGGGCCGGCGGGTAGTTCCATTCCGCACCCGAACCGTCGCGTCTTTCGCTGTTCCAGCAATTCCATAAACGCTTGCACGGAAGTGGATCGGGAAACCTGGCAGCCTGTATTCGCCATGTCGTCCTCCTTATGTCGGTCACCGCTGACGTCGCAGGTGAGTGGAACGTTCTGCGGATGATGCGACACCCTACTGGAAACATTTAAGGAAGGAACCTACCCGGCCGGGTAGGTCTCATGAATGGAGACGTTGCTCTATGGTGCGGATGCACGTGGTTGAGTTTCAGGCGGGGCTACGTACAAAGAACGAGAAGCGACACACTCTTATTCTTTCCTCCCTGCTGTCGCAGGGAGTCGTCACCATAAGGAGGCATGCATATGACACCATCAACTTCTGCCGGATGCCCGTATCACTCGACAGCTGCCGTCGAATCGAACGTCCCGGCCGCGAACGTCCCGCCGATTTCTGCATTGCCAGGCCGCACATTGGCGGATCTTCCCGGACCCAAGGGACTCCCGATTCTTGGAAATCTTCTGCAGTTGGACTTGAAGCATCTCCACGCCGTCCTCGAACAATGGGCACGCGAGCATGGTTCAATGTATCAATTCCGGATTGCCCATAAGGCCGTCGTGGCCGTGACCGACACGGACCTCATCAATGAAGTCCTGCGTAAGCGGCCGGATGCGTATCGCCGTCTGAATGCCATCGAACCTGTGTTGAAAGAGATGGGAATCAATGGAGTATTTTCCGCCGAAGGAGATCATTGGTACCGACAACGTCGGATCGCCATGCAGGCCCTCAATACTGCCCATTTGCGCCAGTTCTTCGACACGCTCGTCAAGGTGACGGGTCGATTGAAAGCCCGGTGGGAGCAGGCGGTGGCCGAAGGGCGCGTCGTCGAGGCGCAAAAAGATTTGAGTCGGTACACCATCGATGTGACCGCCAATCTGGCGTTTGGATACGATGTGAACACGGTGGAAACGGAAGGCGATGAGCTCCAGGGTCATTTGGAGCGGATCTTTCCCATGGTCAATCGTCGCATCAATGCGCCGTTCCCCTACTGGCATTTTGTGAAGATGCCGGCGGATCGAGCCTTGGAGGAATCATTGGCGTTTGTTCATCGGGCGATCCGCGGCTACATCGCCAACAGCCGGGCTCGCTTGGCGAATGATCCTGAGTTGGCGGCCCATCCGACCAACTTTCTGGAGGCCATGTTGGCCACGCGCGAGACGGATGGTCCCGAGTTCACCGACGAGGAGATCTCCGGCAATGTCCTGACGATGTTGCTGGGCGGGGAAGACTCCACCGCCGCAACGATGGCCTGGATGTTTCATTTCTTGGCGGAGCATCCCGACATTCAGGCGCGCGCGCAGGCGGAAGTGGACGAGGTGCTGGGCAAAGGCGACATGCTGACGGCCTATCGTGACCACGAACGACTGCCCTATGTGGAGGCCGTCGCATTCGAGACGATGCGCTTGAAGTCCGTATTTCCCGTGCTGTTTTTAGGCACGAATCAAGACGTTCAGTTAGGCGGAGTGCGGATTCCGGCCGGCACGGCTATGTTCCTGCTCACCAGGCAATGCGGGATGCAGGAGGAGGCCTTTGCGTCGCCGCAACAATTCTTGCCGGAGCGTTGGTTGGTATCTCGCGCGGGTACTCAGGAGGGACACAATACAAAAGCGTTCGTGCCATTCGGCGCCGGTCCGCGCTTTTGTCCCGGCCGAAATTTGGCGCTCCTTGAAATCAAAGCCATCATGGCGATGCTCTGCCGAAACTTCTCGATCTCCAAACCAATGGATGCCCCGTTCGGTCGAAGAGCAATTCGGCTTTTTAATGGCGCCCGCAAATCTCTCCGTCGTGATGCGCAGACGAAACGATGCCTCACGTTCAACCGGCGAGGAGTTCCCGCACGCCGGGTTGGAACTGCCGTTCGCGACGGCGCGTTCGTAACGGGCGGTAGCCTCTAAGCAATAGAGGGCACTGAGGTGGCAGCCGAGGCGCTCGTTGCTATCGCGAGAGATGCGAGGGGCGTGGCGATTGAATGGAAGGGAGCGGTCGGTCGGCGGGAAGTGAGACCTTGGATGACTGGCGTGGAGAGGGTGGAATCAACAGGCCTTTCGCGCTGTTCTGCCATTGGGCGACCGCCGCCCAGCGATTTTCGACACCGCCGAGCTTTTGATAGACATTCTTGAGGTGAAATTTGATCGTGTTGAGGCTGACGTGCAGGATGATGGAAATTTCCCAGTTCGTTTTGCCTTCGGCCACCCATCGCATAATTTCTTCTTCTCGGGCCGTCAGAGCGGGACTGTCCGTCGACGGCTGGTCGTCGGTGACTTGGGTCGTGGCGCGCAAGTAGGCCAAGTGAAAATGAGGCGCCAGAATTTGCATCATGGTCCGAAGGCGATTCATCAATCGCTGGTCGAAGTTGCTGAAAGCGTAATAGGTGCACAATCCGAGCACACCACGCACCCCTACGGTCAAGCAGGTCTTGATCCCCGCATCGAGCTTGAGATTAATCACTTCCCGCGGAATGGGCATATCAAGGCAGTCTTCGCTCGATACGGTGCCGATATGAGTTTTTTGAAGCAGTTGGATCGCAGGATCCGTGACATATCCCTGCGTCGCATACAGATGGGTATGTTCGTCGCCATAGGTTGAATGTCCGATCTCCATCGTCCTTTTCTGGATATGAAACGACCCGTTCGCTGCGAATCGGTGCGGAACCAGCGAGGCCACGGCTTCTGCCAGATCGGGCAATTGAGAGCGCTCCTGAATGCGTCGCACGCGTTCCATGACTTCGCCCATGTGTTGGAATTCTTTGCGCGAAAGATATTGGAAGCTCTCAGGTCCCCGAAAGATCATGGCGCGACCTCCTCTCATACATCCTGGAGGCCAGGACGTCACCAGAGTGGGCTGCAGACGCGCTCGGCGGATCGGAATAATGAGCTGACGTGCTGAACCGACTGGTTTGGGCCGGCTGAACTTCTGTCCGTAACGATTGCGGCTGAATCATGATGTCCTTCCAATGCGGTGAATTCCTGCAAGGGAAGCATGGCGATACGCGAATTGATCATCTCGAAACCGGTTGGTACTCACGCCGTTGTGCTCTGGTGGAGTATGCCGATTGTACCCTCCAGAGATAGAGCAAAGCTAGGGCAATTGCACCCTAGTAGAGAGTGCCTATAAATTGAGAGGCAATCGACAAAATCGTAGTTTGAAAGCTATCGCGGGATTCGCTTCAGACGAATTCCTGGTCTTCAGCTACCGCTGGATTTTCAAGGTGGGGCCAAGGGTAAGCCACTTCGTAGGGCCGAGTGCGGCCATATGAGGAAGGTGAGCCACATACCAAAACACAATATCCTGTTCTTGCACGCCTTGATTGTCTTCGTCATACCCGAGCTGACCGCGAGCCCCGAACATCCACGGGAGGTCCTCGGCTGGATTGGCACGCCGGATCGCAATATCGAGGTCAGCAAAGCTGTCGCGTTCTCCGTCATCTTTGAGCGGGGCATACCCATCGCCGGGGAGGATCCAGACGCCGTGTCCTGTCGGCTGGTCGCGAACGAACCAGGTTCGATGGGTGCTCATGTTTTTGACGTCATTCCATTCGTTCGTATATTTCTTCCAACCTGGGCCCCACCCTGAGTCCGACGCTCCGTCGTCGTGTCGGAAGACCTGGTCCATTCCGTTGCCGTTGATATCGAAGTCAAAGCGCCAGTAGGGATGGTGCATGTGATCCGTATTGCAGGAGAGCCCGCGGCTGTGTAGGACCGGTCGGATCTCTCCGTCTTCGGATAGATGCCACGATTGGTACAGGTGATATTCACCGATTCTGGCATACATTCCCAGCTCCAGCCATTTCACACCGTGCTGGGTGGCGCTCTCGACGCACACGTTGTGGTCTCCGCAGTTCACAACCGGGACTAAATCCTGCCAACGAAGGCGGTCCTGGAAAGGCCCGCAACGCCCGCTGTCCGCGCGCGAGCCGAACCAGGTGAAGGGATTCCACCATCGGCGCTCCTTCACATATTTTACGCGGACGACCGGCATACTGGCCTTGGCCAGCACCTGTTCCCCGGCATAGGCGACATTGCGAAGCGCGAGACCGGTGCTGTCTTTGACCTCGTAATCGAGGCTCCAGCGTCCCCAGTCAAGATGTTCCGACGCCTCGTCCGCCAAGCCAGGAAGCGGCCATGTGAGAGCGCAGAGCAGCAGCAAAACAATCCCCGCAACGCGTGTCATTTGCTATCCTTTCGATTCGCCTATCGAGGCGGTTCTTCCCCCGCGTCCAACACGCGGTCTTCCGTCAGGTCAACCTGCGCCCAGTACTTGGGGTCTCCATCCTGCCCTTGAGAGAAGGTAATCCAGATGACCCGGTGCTCATATCCCGGATCGTTTTTGAAATACGCCGCGATCCGGTTGCATCAGGAGCCCATGTCCCTGGAGCGCCTGCACCTTTCCCGCCAGGCGGGCATCGGCGCGAGCCAATTCGATCCCTCGTTGCACATCTCGCGGTCCTTCGGCAGGCAGGTACCCTTCGTTTCGCGAAACGTTCAGCACGGCCGTGTCTTTCATGCGGACATCGATCGCGACATTGTGGCTGTAGCTGAAGTAGGTGAGTCGGGCGAGACGGGCGTGATTTCGACAGCAACCGAATGCGATTTTGTCCTCCGGCGACAGGAGGTCCGCATCGATGAACCCCCACCGGTCACCTAGAAGGGAAGTCAGTCTGGGATCGGCTTCGGCTGCTTTCCGCAGCGCGACAATTTCAGACCTTGAGAGGACTGCGGCCGGATTGGGGGACCGCACGACGGCTGCCTCATGTGCAATTCCTGCCATCTTGGGTTTGATGTGCCCGACGGATTCGTCGTCGGTAAACTCGAGGATATGTCTGGCCGGGATCTGAGTCGGAAGCGGAGTCTTTGGAATACTGGTTTCCGGATCTTCCGGACCAAAGGGACCCCGGGAGGCCGCATCGAGACTACATCCGGATGCGACCACGAACAGCAGCCAGCGTTGGATAGGTCCACATCGTAGGCCGACCCTTCATGGCCATCACACAATTGCCAGTTTTCCGGCCACGCCGAGTGCCAGTCTGGACACTTGAGCCGCCGCCTTGATGACGGCCGAGCGCTTCTTTCGCGAGGCGGCATCCAGCAGGGATTTTGTCAGAAGATCTTTATAGGTGGTGATCTCGTCCGCCTCAAACGGGACCATCCTCGCCACTGTCTCATTATTGAAGGTGTTGGCCAGTTGCAGGTATAGATTAGAGATCTCCGCCGCATAAATTCCTCGGCGCAAGGGATCGTTCTTGTAAGTCTCAAACTTCTTTCGCAAGGCTGCCACGGCGTCAAGAAGCGCCGTTTGCCGAACTTTCGTGTCGTCCTGACGGCCGACGGCAAACTCTACACCGCCCAAATGATCGACCAATATTTGCGCCTCGTCTCGGGCATGGTCTACCTGGGTCGCCAGTTGCTCGATGCTGGTCGTGGCGCTCTCGGCCGTCTCCATCAATTGCTTGATGAGGCTGTCATTGTCCTGAAGGAACATGACGACTCCTTCGATGCTGCGGTTCATAGGGCCTCCGTTACTGTCCGTCGTCCTTCTTCATTCGGTCGAGCAGTTCCACCAGATCTGCGGTGAAGCTCTGGGCACGGGCCAGGCCGCCGATGCGCAGAATGCGAGCGCCGACGACTTCCTCCAGCGCGTCATTGACGGTTCGGGAATGGTTCACAATTCCCATGATCTGTTCCGATCGACTCGGGGCTTGATCGAGAATCGAGCCGACCAACTCAGGGTCGACGGAAGCCAGCGCCGATTGTTTGGCGAAGCGCTGGATTTGAGCATGGAGGGACGCGGTTCGTTTCCACGAGTCGTTGAGAGCATTGGCCGTATCTCGAAGGCCGCAGAAATCTTCCTCGAATTGATCCCAGACGGCTTTTTCGAGCCCCTGCGCTTCGGCCATGTAAAGCAGACTCATGAGGTAGGCGGCGGCGTAGGCGGCGTCACCTTTCTTGTTGGTGACGTTGCGGAAGGACGCCAGGACGAAGCGGTGTTTGGTTTCCTCGATCTGAAGCGATTGAAAACTTTCGTGGAGGAAACTGCGCGCCTGTTCCAGCAACTTGACCCGCGCCTCGGTTTCTTTTTGAAAGAGATCGATGTTGGTTTGGGCGGCATCGATCTTGGTGCCTTCTAACTGGATAAGATCACGCACCGAGTTGCTGTGGATGGAATGGCAACCGGCGCCAGCCAGTAACAGCATGATCATGGACAAGACCGGCAGGGTTCGTCGGCTCATGGAAGACTCCTTCTTCTCGCTGTCGGATGGTCTGGTCATCGGCGCACCTGCCGCACAGCATCCGCCAATCCTTGGGTATCGGTTCGATTGAGGGTGACGTCGATGTCCAGGTATTGTTTGATGATGCTGTTGATTCGTCGCAGCGCCGCCACATTGGTCCGGTACTTGTCGAAGACCGTGAGGTCAACGGCCGAAGGAACCTGAGAATCTGCGGCGACCCGTTGTTCGACCTGCGTGATGAGTTCCGGAATCTTCTGGATCAGGTTGCTCATATCGCTGGTCCCAGGCTGAAAGACGGTCTGCCCGTTGGGACCCTTGCGCTCAGGAAGCGAAGTGAGGCGCATCCGGTTGATGACGGCGAGCACCTTGGCTCCCAGCAGGTCGGCATCATCTTTCGCGATGTCCGCGTCCGAAATATCAGCGCGCCTTGGATTGGTGGTCGCCCATTGCAATGCAAGATCCAGTTTGAGCCTGGTTTGAACGAAGCGATACCACTGCTGATGCCGGGTGGTGATATTGCTGACCAGTTCACGATACTGCTGCATCAGTTGTTCGTTCTCGGCATAGGCCTGGTCTTTAGCCACGAGGGCCTGTTTGATTTCCGGCGGCGTCGTGCAGGCGGCGAGCGAAGCACAAATCAGCCAGCTACAGATGCGCAACATCCTCATCGGGGCGCCTCCCAGTAAGAATCTTTGAGCAGATTCGGCTCTATAATAGGCAAGCTACGTACCTCACGATCATCCATTTTTTCAGGGCAGAGTAATCGCCCATTCGTTTCGCTGCAAGGGAAAACGTCGGTCTGTCTCATCGTGAGGCAGATATCGCAACGTACCCATTCCGATACGAGTGTATCGAAGTGAATACAGGGCGATGTAAGGTATGCTGGATTGACAGGCGAGTCTAGGAGGGGGTCAGTGCTTTGCGTAGCGCTGCGACTGTTGATAAATCGATACCGGTCGACCGGAGCTGTTCGTCGGTGGCTTCCGCAATTCGCTCGAGGCTGCCGAATTGTCTAAGGAGCCGCTTCCGGCGGACTTCGCCGATGCCGGGGACCTGGTCGAGTTCGGAGGCCAGCAAGGCTTTGCCTCTGAGTTTTCGATGATAGGTCACGGCAAATCGGTGAGCTTCGTCTCGAATTCGCTGGACGAGGTGGGTGGCGGGTGAAGTTGGTCGTAGGATGATCGGATTCTTTCGCCCCGGCAGAAAAATACGCTCCTCTTTCTCGCCACGCGCTTTGGCTAGGCCAATGATGGGAATCTGTTCTTGGCCGACCTGTTTCAGGCCTTCGATGGCGGCGCTCAATTGGCCCAGTCCGCCGTCGATAAGAATGAGATCCGGGCGCGCGAGGTCCTCGGTCGATCCATAGCGTCGCATCACGGCTTCTTGCATGCTGGCAAAATCGTTGGCGCCTTCGACCGTCTTGATCCGGAATTTGCGGTAATCGGATTTTTTTGCCTGCCCGTCCTCCCAGACGACCAATGACGCGACCGACTGATTGCCCATGATGTTCGAGATGTCGAAGCCTTCAATGCGCTGCGGGGCGCTCTCGAGGCGTAACAGGCGCTTCAACTCCGCCGTCGCCTGACGGTCCAACGCTTCGTTGCGCAAATGGTCGGCAACGGCGGCACCGGCATTTTCTTCGGCGAGTCGAACCAATTGATGTTTGGTGCCACGCTCAGGAGCCATGAGCCGCACGGTTTCGCCTCGTTTGTCCGTCAGCCACTGTTCTATGAGCGGCGCATCGTCGAGTGCGGTCGGCACCAGAATTTCTTTCGGTGGCTGGCCTTCTTTGTTGTAAAACTGCTCGATCGCGGAGCGGACCAACTCTTCGTCGCTGGCATCGCTCGATTGAGGCCAGAAGAAATCTTTGCGTCCGATCAGCAACCCGCCGCGCACAAACAGCAGTTGAAGGTCTGCCGCGGTCCCCTGCCTGGCCAAGCCGACCACATCTTGATCGGCGGCGCTGATTTGAGTGATGCGTTGTTTCTCGAGGGTTCGTTCGACATTGAAGAGCCGGTCTCGCAACCGTGCGGCTTCTTCGAACTGCTCCTGTTCCGCCGCCCGCTCCATTTCCTCGCGAAGGCTGTCCAGCAATTCGCGTGTCGCGTCCTTCCAAGAATTGACGGACTTGTTTCACGATCAGGTGATAGTCGTTGCGAGATTGATTGCCGATGCAGGGCGCCATGCATCGCTTGATCTCGAATTCGATGACAGGCGCGCTCCGCCTTGCCGTTGATGTCGATTTCGCAGGTGGCCAGTGGAAAGACCTTCCGGATGACCTTCAATGTATCGCGCAGCGCACCGGCCGGCGTGTAGGGTCCATAGTAGAGCGCCCCGTCCTTCTGCACGCGCCGGACAATCGAGAGGCGAGGAAAATCTTCTTTGATGGGCAAGCGCAGATAGGGATACTGCTTGTCGTCGCGCAGGACGATATTGAATCGCGGGCGGTGACGCTTGATCAGGTTGCTTTCGAGGATCAGGGCTTCGAGAACGGACCGGGTGACGATGGTTTCGAGATCGGCGATCTCGTTGACGAGCAGGCTGGTTTTTGGCGTCTGGTCGCTGCCCTTTTGAAAATAGGAGCGGACCCGGTCAGCCAGATACAGCGGCTTTGCCGACGTACAGAATCTCCTTCCTGTCATTCTTGAAGAGATAGCAGCCGGGTTGTTCCGGCAAATGCGCCAGTTTGGATTGCAGAACGTCCGTCATTTTAATGAGCACATGTCTCGGTCGGTATCGGTAGTTATTGTACTTCCCCAACGGGGGGGACTATCCAGCACGAACTAAAGGCTGCGGAAGTCTATTCGGGCGGCTGACCTGCGATCTTGAGCGTGACACGCAGATGTCCAGCGCGACAGGAGGCATCCTGCTACCGTAGCGTGCGCACAAACGACGGACTGAGGGAGCCTCGGGCCACTTCCGCGACCGGACCCTTCATCGTGAGGCTGAAATCCGTGGCGACTTGGATATTGAGGCTGCCCCCTGGCATGTTCACCGTGACCGGGCCCTTGACCAGGCCGAGCTCGGACGGCCGCGCTTGCTGCCGCACAGGACGAGGAACCGGAGGCCTGGGTTTCGCCGGCGCCTCGCTCCCATATGAGGATGAAGATTTCCTTGGGGCCGGTCGGGACCGCGAGTTGCACGTTGGTGCGCTTTGGAAAGAACGGGTGAGTTTCAAGCGCAGGGCCGAGCAGCAGCAGGTCTTCTCGGCTCCAGGTCTCGCCGGCATTTTTGAAGAGCACGCAATGGGGATTGCCGACACTGACACCCGTGAATTGGAGCGATTGTCCTGCCGCCTCGATCGGAACTTGGATCAATTCGTCCATAGGCAGCGTGCAGGGAAGTGCGGCTGGGTGAAAAGAAGCCCTGCCCCATCTCGACGGTGGCCGCGGCGGCATCGCCGTGCCGATCGAGATGGAGGGATATGGAGACCAGGCCGCCCTTGGTCTCGACGGTAAACTGTTTCTTCTTTGTTTTGCCGGTGGCATGAAGATAGCGAGCGAAGATGCGCAATCCATTGCCGGACTTCTCAGCTTCGCTTCCATCGGGATTGAAGATACGCAGGCCGAAGTCGGCCTTCTTGGAAGGCACCAGCGCGAGGATGCCGTCACTGCCCAGGCCCCAATGACGATCGCAGATGCCGCGGATTTTACCAACGGAGAGCTTGAACGTCAGCTCGAGAGGATCCATCACCAGATAGTCATTGCCGAGTCCATGCCCGCGAAAAAACCCGTTCTTCATGCCTGGTCTCCTAGAGATTGGAAGAGGTGTGCCGTCACTCGTTGCGAAGCAGGAAAAGGTACCGCGGCGATTCTTGCCCCGTCAATGGGAGAAGCGCACACATGATGAGAGTTACACCAGCGCGGTCCCTGGCGGGCGTTCAATGAGTTCCACCTCGTAGCCGTCCGGCGCGTCGATGAAGATGAATCGGCTACCCGAAGAGGTACGGGTTGGGCCGTCGGTAATCTTGATCTGCTGCGATTCCAAAGCCCGGATCGTGTCGTCCAAGTTTTCAACCTCAAAGGCGAGATGGACCAGATCTTCTTGTACGGTGACCGGTCCGCTGGCGGAAAAACTACACAGCTCGATCAGTTCATCACTATTCGGTACCTTCAGAAATGCCAAATGCGATCCGCGTGGAGACACTTTGCGTTCCATGACTTCCAGGCCCAGCACATCTCGGTAGAACTGGATGGTTTGATCCATGTTGCTGACCCGCATGCGGGTGTGGAGCAGCTTGCGAACTTTCATGAGCGTTCCCTCCGTCGGCTGCTGAAAACATCCTCCAGCTCGGTTCTCACTCGCAGAACCCCTCAGCCTACCCTGCCTGCATACGCCTCGGGCATCTCACTCCTTACGGCTTGCTGCGAATGATATGGGCCACCTTGGATGTTTCCGCAAGAGAATGCCACTCCCCTCGGAGCTGTCGTTCTATGTGGATCTCGTCGGTCCGATCGTCTTACGCAGAAGAATTTCTGCATATCCCGGAATCAGAAAGTTCGGCATAGGGCCGATTTCCTTGTATCCTTGCTTGCGGTAAAAGGCGCGCGCGCCCTCATTAAAATCCGACACGCAGGCGAACACGTTCTTGGCCCGGGCGAATGTGAGCGATTCGATATGATCGAGTAGCCGGCTCCCGAGGCCGGTGCCTGTTGCGGAAGGGGCGATGCCGAGCAATTCGAGATAGTCGCCGAAGAGGAATTTTCGTCGCACGATGGCGATCCCCACCACGGTTCCTTCAGCTGCCATCACGAACGTGTCCCGACCTTGAGGCACGGGCGAAAAGATCCTTCCCCAATCGTCGGCGGTAAACCCGAGTCGTTTCCAGGGATCGGAGTCGCTAAGGATCCGGATCACGGCATCCCGATCCTCCGGCCGCATGTCGCGGATTATGGCTGGCGTGGGGCTGTGGCTTGGTTGCATCGTAGGAGACCCGATACCGTCATGGGGGTTAGGCCCTTGTCAGGCAAGACTGTGGCGGCTAAAGTTGTGGTTACCTCCCGCGTATGTCTACCTTTCCCGTTGGCGTGCAACACGATCACACTGCCCGGCTTCATGTGTTTCTGTAAGCGAGCTAGAATCGCGTCGGCCGTGAGGACCGGATCGGGGTCTCCCGATTCGAGACTCCACATCATAAGCCGCAGGCCCAAGGCTTTCACCGCTTCCACCGTCTGATCGTTATATTCCCCATAGGGTGGTCGGAACAGGGTCGTCGAACGGCCGTATTTCGTCTTGAGAGTTCGCACCGGCCCCAGGATCTCTCGTTGTTGCTCTTCCAGCTCATGCATCGGAAGATGCGCATGCGCCTCGCCATGCGTCCCGACTTCGAAAAATGGAACGGCCAACAGCTCTTTCACCTCGGCGTCATGTTTGGCCATCCATCGGCCGGACATGAAAAATGTGGCTGGAATTTTGTTCATCATGAGGAAATCGATTAATTCGCGGTCGAATCCCGAGGCGGTGCGCACCGGACAGAGATCATAGGTCAGCGCCACTGCCGGGCATGAGGGAGAGCCAGCCTTGATGACCTGGGCCTCCGCTGAGCTGGCCCTGCACAACCAGCACCATCGCGCACATCGCGGATAGAGTCACTCGACACAGGTTCCATCGCATGGAAGGGAGTATACCCGATGACAGGGACCGGCGATAGTTGACGGTCTGTCAGGGTGGCTGCTACGGTGAGCACTATGCAGGGACCTGCCTGGCAAATCGGTCGAGTGTTCGGAATTCCTATCTACGTGCATGCCTCTTGGCTCTTCGTATTCTTCTTTGTGACCTGGTCGCTCGCCACGGGGTATCTGCCCGACATGCTACCCGGTCTCTCAGAGCCGCGATATTGGGGGATGGGCGGTGTGGCGGCGCTGCTCCTGTTCGCATCGGTCCTGCTGCATGAACTCGGTCACTCTGTCGTTGCCCTTCGTTATCACATTCCCATTGGCCAAATCACACTGTTCATCTTCGGTGGAGTGGCACAAATGCGGAAGGAACCGCCGCATCCGAGGGCGGAATTCCTCATCGCCATTGCAGGCCCGATTGTCAGCTTCTTTTTGGCGGGGCTGTGTATGGGCCTGGTCTTGTTGTTGGAATGGCTCCCGTCCGGGACCTCCCTGCAGGGGTTAACCGCGCTCGGCGCACTACTTGGGATCGTGAATACGCAGCTAGGCCTTTTCAACCTGTTGCCGGGTTTTCCGCTGGACGGTGGCCGAGCCCTGCGGGCGGGTCTGTGGGCCTGGAGCAAGGATTTCTATCGCGCGACGAGCCAGGCGGCATTGGTAGGATTGCTCTTCGGTATCGGTTTTGGTCTCTTCGGAGCGCTACCTGCTGGTCGGGGCACTCTCCGGGACCCTGTCGAGCGCCCTGGCAAGTAGTGGGGGCTGGATTGTGCTGCTGGGGGCCTTTCTTTTCACGGCGGCGCGGGGAAGCCGTAAGCAGGCGGTGATCCGTGCATCGTTGGCGTCGTTGTCCGTCCGCGAACTTATGGTCAAGAACGTGGTGTCTCTCTCCCCGGACATCACGCTTGAAGAGGCCGTGAATCAATACTTCCTGCCCTACGGCTACGGGGGATTTCCGGTGGTGCAGGATGGGCGGCTTCTGGGTATCGTGGCGGTGCGTGACGTACAGGCCGTCAACAATCCGCTCTGGGCGATCCGCCGGGTTGCCGAGGTGATGCAGACCTCCAATGATGAGATGATCGTATCGCCGGACGTGCCGGTGATACAGGCATTGGAGAAAATGATGTCGTTTGGGGCAGAGCGGCTGATCGTGGTGCAAGATGGCGAACTGCTCGGATTGCTGACGCGCGCCTCCATCGGCAACTTCATCGATCAGGGACATCCTTCCAAGTAAGGTATTCCGCGCCGCCTATGCTTTTTCACAGGATACTTAAAATGGCCGTCCGGTAAGGCCGCAACGAGGTCCTCGACGCGAAGTATAATGAGCGTCATGCTTGCGACGCCGCTGAGACGAGAGGCACAGTGTCTCGGTCCGAGGCGTCTTCCTCTGACCCACTCGCCTCTACGGTTCCCCCTAACATGAGGAGATCTTTGTCGAAGCCGTCGAATATCGTGAAAATTCGCCTTGTTTCGGGCTGCTCCAGGTGGTTCAGATCTATCAGACCAGACGAGTGGCTGGCAAAAACCGCGAATGAACAGGAACGCAGGTTGACCGGAGCCTACTGGGGAAGAAGATCGGGCGTAGAGGCCGAGGGGGACGGACGCCGGCACTGGTAGGTGTGGGTCACCACTGCGCCCAGGAGTACGAGCGCCGAAGAATAGTAGACCCAGAGGAGTAACAACACCACTTCGAGCAATGAGCCATACATCTGCGTGTAGACCGCGGCATCTTCCAAATAGTTCACGAACAAGACCTTGGCAGAGACCCACAGCAGGCTGAAAACCGCGCCTCCGATGGTCGCCTCTCTCCATGTGGGCCGCTGATGCGGGAGGAATCGGTACAGACAGGTGACGGAGGCAAAGGCGAGCAGGAACGGCAGTGAATAGGTGAGCAGAAAATCGTGTGCGGTGATCGCGACCAAATCGAGTCCCCACAGATGCGGCGCATAGGCAGTCAGCAATTCGATGGCCTGCGTGGCCACAAAGGAGATAAGCGCCAGGAAGCCGAGCATCCAGATCATTGCGACGGCTACGAGCGTCGAAATCAGCGGATGCCGCTTGGCCGCCGTGCCGAACACGGTATTCATGGCGTAGTCCAGTTCATAAAATACCAGCGCGCTGAACCAGCCGAATGCGAGAAAGACCGCCCATCGCACTTGCTCCTGCTCTGCCACGCGCCGAATTTCTTTGGCCAGTCGTTCTCCCATGCTGGGAAGAAATCCCTTCAGGAATCCCAGTAAGAATTGATAGCCGATGACATCTTGGCTGACAATGAAGCTGATGCCGTAAAGCAGCAGAAACACCATGGGAAACAAGGAGAGCAGGGAGAAGAATGCCAGCGAGGCGGCCAGACTGAGACAGCCCCGCCGCCGGAAGGTGTCGACTACGTTAGAGAAAAACGATGATCCGATCATGCAAGCCCGTCTCGAACATTGCCGATGCGGTTAGACGACCTGGGCTGAGGGTGCCAGCCCTGTGATGGGGATGCCGGCGCGCCACAATTACGGGAAACGCGGAAGATTGTATGGGACGCGACAGACGCCCATCCGCTATTTCAGTAACGGCGTGGCATGGCTGGCGAGCGACCACAGGCCGTTAGGGAACAGCCCCAGGAGCACGACGCCGGCGAGGGCGCAGGCGAGGACGAACGACAGAGCCGGAGACGTTTCGAGTTGCGACTGAGATTGTAGCGAGCCCTCGGGTTCCCGCATATACATCACCATCACGATTCGCAGATAGTAGAACGCGGAGATCGCGGCGAAGATGACGGCGACGACGGCCAGCCATGCCATCCCACCATTCACGGCGGCCATGAAGATATAAAATTTTCCGATGAAGCCTGCGGTCGGAGGAATGCCGGCCAACGACACCAGAAACACCAGCATGAAAAACGCCGCCAACGGTTCACGTTTCGCCAGTCCCGCATAGTCTTCGATATTATCGCTCTCCTGACCGTCTTTGCGCAGCATCCCCACCAGCGCAAATGCGCCAAGCGTCATGAACGAATAGATGGCGATGTAAAGCAACACGCTCGCGAGTCCGTGTCGAGGCGGCCATTCCGCCTTGTCGGCCAGCTACGACCACCCCGATGAGGGCATAGCCGGCATGGGCGATGCTGGAATAGGCCAGCATGCGCTTGATGTTGGTCTGCACGATTGCGACGAGGTTGCCCAAGGCCAGCGTCGCCAGGCAGATGACGGTAAACAGGATCGACCAATCAGCGCTCACTCCTCCCAGGCCCTCCACAAACACCCGGAGAAAGGCGCCGAAGCTGGCCGCTTTCGAGGCAACGGCCATGAACGCCGTGACGGAAGTCGGCGCGCCCTGATAGACGTCCGGCGTCCACATGTGAAACGGCACGACGGCCAATTTGAATCCGAACCCGACCGCCAGCAACACCAGCGCCAGGGACAATAAGGGATTGCCCGTTCCCTGCGCGGCGATCGCCTCTGCGATCACAGAGAGGCGAGTACTCCCGGCCAGGCCGAACAACAGCGAGATACCATACAAGAGAATCCCGGATGAAAAGGCCCCCAGCACGAAATACTTTGCCGACGCTTCCAGCGAACGCGCGTCAGTTCGCTTGAGTCCGGCCATCACGTACAGTGAGAGAGACATCAATTCGGTGCCGAGGTAGATTGTGAGGAGGTCGGCGGCAGAGACCATGACCATCATGCCGACCAGCGACAGCAGGATGAAGCCATAATATTCGCCGATGTTCAATCGCTCCGCCTTAAGGTAGGCGAGGGACAACAGGACAGTGAGCCCCGTCACGACATACAGCAGCAGTTTCCAGAAGGCCCCATACGCATCGATCACGACCAGGTCGCTGAAGGCATATTGGCGACCCGTCATTTGAGAGGAAGTGAGACCCAGGCAAATGGCCAGGGCTGCCAAAGTCAGCCAAGCCAGGAGGTCCTTCTTGGAAGCTGCAAGGATGGGATCCAGCACTAGGATGAGGCAAGCCGTGCCGATCACCACGAGTTCAGGAAGGATCGCGAGCAGATCTTGTATGGGAATCGTCATCGTGCGGTGGCCTGTTCAGAAGATGGAGTGTGGGCGATGCCGCCGATCGCGGCAGTGGATACTGGCTCTGCGCTGCGGCACAGGCCGGGGTGTCAACCGCCAACACCGGTGTCTTCTGGGTGGCTAGCAAGTGCGTCACGCTGGCATGCATGCGGGTCAGCAGGGGATTCGGGAAAATGCCGATCACGAAGACCAGTACGACCAACGGAACCAGAGTCGACCGTTTCTCGGGCATTCAGGTCCAGCAGATGCGCGCGATGCGCGGGCGACGGGATCCCGAAGACCATTCGTTGCATGAGCCAGAGGATATAAGCCGCTGCCAGGATGATCCCCAAGGCGGCCAGGGCTGTGGCGGCCTTGCTCCAGAGGAACGTGCCGGCCAGCACCAGAAATTCGCCGACGAAACTGTTGGTGCCGGGAAGGCCTAGAGACGACAGCGCAAAAATCATCAGGAAGAGCGCATAACGCGGCATCGGCCCAGCCAGTCCGGTATTGTCGAGAATTTCGCGGCTGTGGGTCCGCTCGTAGATGATCCCCACGCAGAGAAAGAGTCCGCCGGTGGTGATGCCGTGATTGACCATCTGCATGACCGCCCCTTCGATCCCTTGGATATTCAAGACGAAGATGCCCAGCGTGACGAAGCCCATGTGACTGACGCTGGAGTAGGCGATGAGTTTTTTCATGTCGGTTTGCGCCAGGGCCATGTAGGCGCCATAAATGATGGCGATGATCGACAGCGCGATCATCGGTTTGGTGAACGTGACGGTCGCGTCCGGCAACATCGGCAAGGTAAAGCGGAGAAAGCCGTAGGTGCCCATCTTCAACAACACGCTCGCCAGAATCACGCTGCCTGCCGTGGGAGCTTCCACGTGCGCGTCCGGCAACCAGGTATGAAATGGAAACATGGGGACCTTCACCGCAAAGGCGGCGAAGAATGCGAGGAACAGCCACATTTGCAGCGACGCGCTGTATGTGCCCCGACTCAGCGCCAGGATGTCGAAGGTCTGTCCGCCGTGGAAGTAGAGGGCGATGATCGCGACCAGGAGCAAGAGGCTTCCCGCCAAGGTATAGAGAAAAAATTTGATCGCCGCATACAGGCGATTGGGGCCGCCCCAGACGCCGATGAGCAGGTACATCGGGATCAGCATGGCCTCCCAGAATACGTAAAACAACACAAAATCCAGGGCGACGAACACGCCGAGCATTGCCGTTTCCATCACCAGCAACATCGACATGAACAGCTGGACGCGTTTTTCGATCGCCGTCCAGGACACGGTGACGCAGAACGGCATGAGCAAAGTCGTCATCAAGATCAGCGGAAAGCTGATGCCGTCGAGGCCGAGACTGTATTGCACGGGAGGGGACGTAATCCAGGAGGCTCGTTCGACGAATTGCATCTCTCCGGTTGAGGAGTCGAAGAGCCACCAGAGCGGAAGCGAGCAGAGAAAATCCGCCACGGTCATGCCGAGCGCCAGCCAGCGGGCCGACTCCGCCTTCACCAAGAGACAGAGAACGGCCCCGAGCAGGGGAAGAAAAACGATCAGGCTGAGCCAGGGAAACGAGCTCGTCATGAATGATTGGTCAAGAGCCCATGGCAGCGGAGGCAGGATACGCAGACGATTCCTGACGACCGATGACCAGAGACCATTGGTTTCCCTTTCATTGTCTAGAACAGCAAATACACCGTCAAAATTACCATGGCGCCCAGTGTCATGCCGAGGGCGTAATGTTGCGTTTGTCCGCTTTGCGTCAAACGAATGATCCAGCCTCCCCAGGCAATGGCGCGGGCCACACCATTGACCGCTCCATCGATGATCGAAACATCGACATGTTTCCACAGACCGTTGGCGACCGACAACGTAGAACGGACAAACCAGCGGTCGTAGGCTTCATCGACATACCACTTGTGAAGCGACAACTCAAAGGCCGCGCGCCAATGCTGCGCGAGCCGGTTCGGCAGGTTGGGGTTCAGCACATATAGATAGTAGGCGGCGCCGATCCCGGCGAGCCCCATCAAGGTCGCGAACGCCATAATGCCATAGGCGGCAGGGCCTTCGTGATGCGCGGCCGCGTTGTGGCCATGGAAGACCGGTTCCAAAAATTCGGGGATGCCTAGATAGCCGGCGACGATACTGAGGACCGCAAGAATCATGAGCGGTACCGTCATCGTCGTGGAGGGTTCATGGATATGTCCGGCATGATGAGGATCGACATGAGACGGCCCCCAGAAGGTCACGAAGACCAGGCGAAAACTGTAAAAGGCCGTGAGTCCTGCGGTCAGCAGTCCGCACACCGTCAGGAACTGTCCTAACGGACCGGCCGACCATGAAGAGATCAGGAGATCGTCCTTGCTGAAGAAGCCAGCCGTCAGAGGGAAGCCCGCCAGCGCGAGCGATCCAACGACAAACGTCCAATAGGTGATCGGAAGTTTGTCCTTCAGGCCGCCCATGTGACGCATGTCCTGCTCATGGTGCAACGCGATGATGACTGATCCGCAGCCGAGGAACAGCAGTGCTTTGAAGGCGCCGTGAGTCAGGAGGTGGTACATGCCTGCGCCATAGGCGCCCAAGCCGCAGGCCATCACCATGTAGCCGAGCTGGCTCATCGTCGAATAGGCCACCACACGCTTAATGTCGGTTTGGGTCAGGGCAATTGTTGCCCCGAGCATCATGGTAAGAGCCGCCCACGACGGCGACGACGGTCATGGCGGTAGGCGAGAGGTTATAGAGCGGTGACAATCTCGCGACCATGAAGACTCCGGCCGTGACCATGGTGGCGGCATGGATCAATGCGGAGATCGGCGTCGGTCCCTCCATGGCATCGGGAAGCCAGACGTGTAGCGGGAACCTGCGCGGATTTTCCGACCGCTCCGGTAAAGAGCAGGAGGCAGATCATCGTCATCACTGAGACATCCCAAGTCCCGCCGAAGGGCCCGAGTATGTTCATGCCTTGGATGCCAGGTCTGGAGCTTGCGCGAACACCGCGGCGTAATCGAGGGAGCCGAAGGAATACCAGACCAGGAACAGGCCGAGGATGAAGCCGAAGTCTCCGACGCGATTGACCAGGAAGGCTTTGGTGGCGGCGGCGCAGGCGCTCGGCCGCTCATACCAATGCCCGATCAGCAGATAGGAACAAAGCCCCACGGCTTCCCAGAAGATGAACAATTGCAGCAGATTGTCGGCCATGACCAGCATCAGCATGGAAAAGGTGAACAGTGCGATATAGGCGAAGAAGCGGGCGTATCCCGGTTCTCTCTGCATGTAGCCGATCGTATAGATGTGCACCAGCGTGCTGACGGTGGTGACCAGTACCAGCATGACGGCGGTCAGCCGATCAATGGCAGATTCCGATGTGAATATCCAGGTTTCCCGAGGTCAGCCAGGTATAGAGGGGAACATTCACAGGATGGCCGGTGGCGACGTCGTACAGCGCCAATAGCGAGAGCACGAAGGACCCCAGCATGGCTGGAACGGCAATCAAGTGCGCCCGTTCCTTGATCCATTGTTCACCGATGCCCACGATCAAGAAGGCGAACAAGGGAAGAAATGGAATCAGTGTGTAGAGCATGGCCGATACGTCGGACTACCGTTTCAACAGATTGAGGTCGTCGACGTAGATCGACGAGTTGGCGCGATGAAGGGCGATAATAATGGCCAAGCCAACGGCCACTTCAGCCGCCGCTACAGTGAGAGCAAAGAACACGAACACTTGTCCAGCGACATTGTGAAAGTATTCAGAGAAGGCCACAAAGTTGATATTCGTGGCATTCAGCATCAATTCGACGGACAGCAAAATGACGATGATGTTGCGGCGAATCAATACCCCAATCACGCCGGTGAGAAACACAAACCCGCTCAAAATCAAATAGTAGGATAAGGGAACTGCCATAGCCTCGCCGATTGTTACGGAGCGCTCTCCACCGAAGTCTTTTTTTGCCAGAATGATCGCTCCGATCATGGCGACCAACAAAATCAGGGATGCGACCTCAAAAGGGAATAAATAGGTGGAGTACAGGACTTCGCCGATCATTTCGGTATTGCCGGCTGCGGCGACAGGATCAGCCGGAGGCGCTGCCCCAGATGCCCCTACGCGAGATTGAATGAGAAGCAGAACCACTTCCGTACACAACACCACGCCGAGCAGCGCCGCGACTGGTAGCTGGTTGTGATAGCGCTCCTCGCTCTTCACATTCAGCAGCATGACCACGAAGAGATACAGCACCAGGATCGCTCCGGCATAGACGACGATCTGGACCGCGGCCAGAAATTCCGCATGCAGGGTGACGTACAGGCCCGCGACATGAAAAAACATGATCAGCAGGGCAAGCGCGCTGTAGACGGGATTTCGCAGTGCCACGACCAAGAGAGAGGTGCCTGCGATCACACCGGCGAAATAGAAGAAAAAAATGTGGTCCATGTGTCTGTCGAGTATCCCAAATCAGGCCCAACCCCTCTTGCTCCCTGCTGTCTTGCGTATGGTCCGATGACAGCTCGTTGCGACTCGCTCCTCTCTGTGCCGGGGGAACACGGAGAGCGAGGTGGGCGATTAGTGCTCCTTTTGCGGGAGATTCTTGAATGCGACGTTGAAAAACGCCACATTGCGGTGCTGTAGCTCAAGGCGTTTTTCCCGAACGGGAAAGGAGCGGTCACCGATGGCGAGCAGCTGTTGCTTATTGAGGTGGAGCTGGCGCTTGTCGTAGACGGCCCATTCATATTCGCGCGTCATTCCCAAGGCGTCCACGGGGCAGGCATCCACGCAGAGGCCACAGAAGAGACAGCGGGTCATATCCATATAGTATTCTTTGGAGTATCGCTTCGTGGGTTCTCCGGGAACCTCAGCGCTGACGACTCGAATCACGCGCGAGGGGCAGGCGGCCTCGCAGAGATCGCAGCCGACGCATTTCTCGGTGCCATCGTCGTATCGCAGCAAGGCGAGCATGCCGCGATAGTTATCCGGCAAAATGCGCTTCTCGTGCGGGTACTGCAAGGTGATCGGTTTGTAGTTAAGCAAATGCGTGAGTGTGGCTTTCATGCCTACGAGGAGTTCGTAAAAGGTCAACGTCTTCAGCCAATTGCTGAGAGATGGTTTTCCTTTCGGTTGTGCCGAGACGGCGGCGTTCATGTCTCTCCGTTACCGAGGAAAGAAATAGGCGGCAAGGGCCGTCAGCACGATGTTCCCCAACGCGATGGGTAACATGACTTTCCAGCCGAACCGCATCAGTTGGTCATATCGCAATCGCGGCAGTGTCGCGCGTAACCAGAAAAAGAGGAACAGAAAGAAGTACACCTTGACGGCAAACCAGACGACGTTCTCCATCCAGGCGATGCGTTCCAGGCCGATGTATTCGAGGATGGTGCCCGGATAGGGCGCGTTCCATCCTCCGAGGAACAGCGCGGCCGCCACGCAGGAGACCAAAATCATGTTGGCGTATTCCGCGATGAAGAAAAAGGCGAAGCGCATGCCGCTGTACTCGGTGAAGAACCCTGCCACCAGTTCGCTCTCCGCTTCGGGCAGGTCGAATGGAACACGGTTGGTTTCCGCCACCGCGGAAATGACGTAGACCACGAAGGCGAAAATTTGCGGGAACGGCATGGCCAGGACGAACCAATTCCAAAATCCGCCGGCCTGTGCCTCCGTGATCTTCACGAGGCTGAGCGAGCCGGAGAGCAGAATGACGCCGACGATCGCGAGTCCCACGTTCAATTCGTAGCTGATCACCTGCGCGGCGGAACGGAGTCCGCCGAGCAGCGAATACTTACTGTTCGAGGACCAGCCGCCCAGGATGATCCCGAAGGCGCCGATCGAGGCAAAGGCCAAAATGTAGAGAATCCCGATGTTGATGTCGCTGATGATGAACGGCTTGATCTGCATGCCGAATAGCTCAATGGTCATGCTCGGACCAAACGGGATCACCGCAAAGCCGATCATCGCGGGCACGAGCGCGAGGATCGGCGCGAGGGTAAACAGGAACTTGTTGGCTCCGGCCGGGATGATGTCTTCTTTGAAGAACAATTTCAGACCGTCCGCGATCGGTTGCAGAACGCCATAGGGGCCGACTTCCATCGGGCCCATGCGATCCTGCATCCAGCCGAGAACTTTGCGCTCGGCGAGGGTGAGGACCATGACGGTCAGCATCACGACCCCCATCACTGCGGCGATTTGAGCCAACGACACCGCCAGTCGCAATCCAATATCCATGACGACAATACTCCCTCGTTCTGTCTTACGAGACCTTCTCCAACGACACCCTCGCGAGCTTAAAATAGGGGATTTGAGTCCGGGGATCAATCATCCAATCAGCGAGCTGCCTGGCCTCGCCATCAAAATGTTCCGGGAACCAGACCAAGCCAACGGGCACACGCTCGCGCACCTTTACGGTCGTCGTCATGGCCGCACGTGAATTCGAAACCCGAACCTGTCCTCCGTCCGTCAGGCCCACTTTGGCGGCATCCACCGGATTGATCGACAGAAACCCCTCTTGCTGCAATTGGAGAAGTCCCTTGGAGCGGGTCGACAACTTTCCGGAATGAAACAGTGTCTGGACGAACATGAGGGTGAATTGATCGCGCTCTGTCGAACCCGCCGGTGCGAGGGCATAACGAGTCGTCAGATCGTCTGCAAACCCTTCGGTCAAATATCGGCTCAAAATGGGCTGATCCACTTTCGGTGTCGTCGGCGTCGGTCCCAGCAGACTATAACCAGGGATCACGCTCCGAATCTCCTTCAAGATTTCCCGCGCGTCTCCGTATTCAAGAGGGGAGCCCATCAGCACCGAGATGGCTGAGAGTATTTCCCAATCGGGACGACTGTCGCCCACCGGATCGATCGCTTGGCGGACTGCCTGGACATGTCCTTCGGAGTTCGTAAAGGTCCCGTGTTTTTCCACATACGAAGAGGCCGGCAGCACCACATGGGCCATCGCTGCGGTTTCTGTGAGGAACAATTCCTGACAAACCAACAGCTCGAGTTTCGCCAGGGCTTCCTTGGCTTGGGCTGCGGCAGGCAGGGTGCCGACCGGGTTTTCTCCAACGATAAACAGCGCTTTCACCGCGCCCTTGCTGGCAGCGGCGAGCATGTCGGTCAGCGAGGCGCCGGTCGTGCGAGGTAATTCTTCCCGCCACACGGTCGCGATGCGGTCGCGGGCGGCCTGGTCAGCGAGAGGGGCAGGACCTGGGAAAAATTCGGCCACCGCGCCCATTTCAACCGCGCCTTGATCGTTGTTTTCTTCAGCGAGTGGCCCAAGCCCGCATCCTGGTTTGTCGAGTTTGCCCAGCAGGATCAGCAGATCCAGGAGATTCGTGAGGATATCCTGTCCGCCTGGCTGACGCAGCACGCCATTTCCAACCAGGATGACCAACCGCTTCGCCATGGCCAATGTCTGCGCAGTCTCCGTCCATTGGGATCGTGTCTGACCGGTGGCCGCTTCCAAGGCCTCCCAGGAAGCGCCCGCCAAGGTGGAGGCCAGGCGTTGCACAAATGCCGGCGCTTGTTGAGACGTGGTGGCGTCGACCAGGTTCTGTTCGAGGACCGCTTTGATCAATCCGATGACGGTATTCCCGAATTGCGCCGGGTAGGTGAGGAAATGCTGGGCGGCCAAGTTGACGATGTTGCTCAGCGTATCAATTGCCGGTTGCAGGGTTTCGATCGTCACGAGCGTCGCCTGCCGTTTTTTGACGGCTTCTTTCACCCTGAAGGCCCGTGACAGGACTCGTCTCGGTAATATTCGTGCCGACCAGGAGCAGAGTGTCGGCGGCGGTAATGTCTTCGAATGCGATGCTCCACCGGTGGGTGCCCTGCACCCGCCGCAAGGCCTGCACCCCGTTGATATGTCCATACCGAGCGCTGCTGTCGATGTGATTCGTGCCGATCACTTGGCGCATGAATTTCTGAAACAGATAGAGGTCTTCGTTGGTGCAGCGAGACGTGATGAGCCCGCCGAACGCATCCGGCCCATGAGATAACTTTAGGCGCAACGCCTGCTCGGCGACATATTCCAGCGCATCTTCCCAGGTGGCCTCGACCAATGCGCCGTTGCGGCGGATCAGAGGGTGCGTGAGACGGTCGGGGTGGGTGGAGACGTGGAAGCCGAAAAAGCCGCGCGCGCAAAGATCGCCGTTGTTCCGGCCCGCTCCATACTGCGAGTTGACCTCGATCAGTTCGTTGCCCTTGGTTTGCACGGTAATCCGGCAGCCGTCCCCGCAAAAGGTGCAAATGGTTTCGGCCCGCTTGAGCATCCAGGGGCGATATTCGTACATGGACAGACGGCTCACGATGGCCCCGACGGGACAGATCTGCACGCAGCCCCCGCAAAATTCGCAGTCGAGCTGATGGGCCGCGAAATGTTTGATCTCGGTCATGGTGCCGCGGCCGACCGGCGCCAGCGCTTTCACGTCCATGACTTCGTCGCAATAGCGGACGCAGCGCAAACATTGCACGCAGCGGTTCATCTGCGTTTCGATAAGCGGGCTAAAGTATTCTTTCTGGAAGATGCGCTTGGTTTCCGTAAACCGGCTGGTCGTCGGGGTGTATTGGTGCGAAAAGTCTTGCAGGTCGCACTTCCCCCCTTGATCGCAGACCGGACAATCCAGCGGATGGTTGGCCAGGATGAATTCCAGCACTGATTTATGCGCATCATCAACGACGGTGGTGGCCGTTCGAACGGACATGCCTTCGGCCACCGGCGTACTGCAGGCGGTCTGGAGTTTCGGCATCTTCTCGATTTCGACGAGGCACATCCGGCAGTTGGCGTCCGGCTTCAGTTTAGGGTGGTAGCAGAAATGCGGAATCATCACGCCCACGCGCCGGGCCGCTTCAATTACGAGCGTGCCCTTGGGGACCGCAACCGTAGTGCCGTCGATTGTGAGGCGAACTGTTTCTGTCGTTGGACCAGCCATAGTCAGACTACATATCCTGATGTGCGGACGGGTTCATGTGGAAAATCGGGCACGTAAAGGACTCGCTCAGACTCTGCAGCCACATGTCGGGACAGGGCTCCATGCTACGTTCTCGTGCCGACCGGCTCAGGTCGTATCAAATTCGCCGCCTCGGCGGCATGAATCAACGTGACATACTCGTGCCGCCAATGTTTGAGCGTGCTCATAATCGGGGACACCTCGGCATCACCGAAGGCGCAGACCGTGCGTCCGGCGATGTTTTTGCACAGGTCGGTCAAAGTTTCGAGGTCCGACATCTGCCCGCGCTTATTCACGATCCTGCGCATGATTTGCACGAGCCATGAACTGCCCTCCCGGCAAGGACTGCATTTCCCGCACGACTCGTGATAAAAAAACTCCATCAGGCGCAAGGCAGCCCATACCATGTCGGTGCCTTCTTCCATGACAGTGACACCGCCTGAGCCCAACATCGATCCAGCCTGCGCCACCGATTCGAAATCCAATTTGACGTCTAAATGATCAGGGGTCAGAAAGGGCGCGGACGCGCCGCCCGGAATGAAGGCCTTGAGTTTCTTGTCCGATCGCATGCCGCCGGCTTGTTCGTAGATCAACTCCCGGAAGGTGATCCCCATCGGAACTTCGTAATTGCCCGGCCGGGCCACATGGCCGCTCACACAAAACACCCGTGTGCCCGTACTCTTCGGTGGCGAGCCGATGGACGCAAACCATTCCGCACCGCGGGTCATGATGTGCGGCAGATTGGCCAGGGTCTCGACGTTGTTCACCACGGTGGGTTTATTATAGAGCCCGTGCGTAGCCGGGAATGGCGGCTTGACGCGTGGGAGGCCGCGCTTGCCTTCGAGCGATTCCAGGAGTGCTGTTTCCTCGCCGCAAATATAGGCGCCGGCGCCCCGGTGGACCCAGACATCGATGGTGTTGCTACCGCCGAGAATATTCTTTGCCGACGTACCCGGCGGCGCGGGCTTCCGCGAGCGCATGTTCAAGGATCTTGGCCCCGAGGACAAATTCGCCACGGATATAAATATAGGAACTAGCGGCGCCGATCGCGTAACACGCGATCACAATGCCCTCGATCAATTGGTGCGGATCACGCTCGATCAGTTGGCGATCTTTAAAGGTGCCGGGCTCACTCTCGTCGGCATTGCAGCAGAGGTAGCGCGGTCCTTGGTAGTCCTTGGGAAGAAATCCCCACTTGACTCCGGTGGGGAATCCCGCACCGCCGCGTCCGCGCAACCCCGACTTCATGACCGTGGCCGTCACATCCGCCGGGCTGACCTTCCCGACCACTTTCCGTAGTGCCTGGTATCCGCCTGCGCGCTCGTAGTCGGCCAGGGAGCCTGTATAGCCAGGCTGCAGCATGTTCTTGAGAAGAATCGGTTCGTACGTCTTCATACCCTTAATCTCGTGCCGTGTCGCGCATGGAGCGTGAAAGCGCGCAACATTCCCTCAGTTCGAATTGCCCCCGTCGAGAGACGGTTCACCCACCCGGCTTCGCCGCGGCCGGTTCCGGCCACATAAAGGGCCCGGTCTTCAGGGACGAAGCGCCTGTGTCTCGCAAATCGGCCAGGATGCGGTCGAGTTTGGCCTCGGTCAGCCGTTCGTAGTAATCATCGTTGATCTGCATCATCGGAGCGGTCCCGCAGGCGGCCAAGCACTCTACGGCGCTCAACGTGAACAGCTTGTCTGCCGTCGTCTCGCCTGGTCTGATGCCCAGTTTCGTGCCGATCCAGCCGATGAGGGTATCAGAGCCCGACGAGCGCGCACATCAGCGATTTGCAGACCTGAATGTGAAACGCTCCCACCGGCTTCAGATTCAACATCGTGTAAAACGTCGCTGTCTCATACACCTGCGGCGTGGTCAGCTTCAAGATGCCGGCGATTTCCTGCATGGCTGATTCCGTGACATAGCCCTGTTCTCGTTGGGCGAGATATAGCAGAGGCAAAAGTGCCGACCGCTTCACCGGATAGCGAGCTAAGATATCGTCGATTTCGGCTTTGATGCTGTTCCTTCAACATTTCTCGCTTCTACCCAGGAGGAGGGAGCCATAGTGTTCCAACGTGCGCGCGTCCAACGAGGCCCTTCTAAGGCGCGCGTTGCGCGAGCACAGCGAAGCACTTGGCTCGCGACCTTCATCTATCACATTCTCCCATCACGATGTCGTAGGTCCCGAAGATTGTGATGATGTCCGAGATTAAATACCCGCGAGCCATGTGGTCGAACGCGCCCATATGAATGAAAGATGGGGCGCGTATTTTCATTCGGTAGGGCCGAGGGCTTCCGTCACTGACGATGAAGAATCCGAGCTCGCCCTTGGGCACTTCCGTGCCGCAATAGGTTTCGCCCTTCGGCGGCTTGAAGCCCTGCGTGAAAATAATGAAGTGGTGAATCAGGCTCTCCATGTCGCGCATGACCTTGGCCTTGGGCGGGGGAATCACGTGCGGCACATCTGCCATGATCGGCCCCTCCGGCATCTGATCGAGGCACTGCGCGATGATGCGCGCGCTTTGCCGCAGCTCCTCCATGCGAACCCAGTAACGATCGTAGGTATCGCCCTGTTTGCCGACGGGCACTTCCCATTCGACCTTGTCATAGACCCCATAGGGTTCGTACTTGCGCACGTCGTAGTCCACGCCTGATCCTCGCAGCGTGGGGCCAGTGAGCCCGAAGTTGATCGCGTCTTCCGCTGAAATCACAGCCACGTTTCTCGTTCGTCCCACCCAAATCCGATTGGACATGAGCAGCTGGTTGTACTCGCTGACCTTGTCCGGGAATGTGTGCAGAAACGCTTTCAGCCGAGCGACGAGATCAGGCGTGAAATCACTGTCCACTCCGCCGATGCGGTAGTAATTCAACGTCAAGCGCGCGCCGCACAGCTTTTCGAACATATCCAGGAGCATTTCGCGCTCGCGAAAAGTCCAAAAAAACACGGTCATGGCCCCGATGTCGAGGGCTTGAGTGCCGAGCCAGAACAAATGCCCGACGATCCGTTGCATCTCCGCGACCATCGTGCGGACATATTCCGCTCGCTCAGGCACCGTGATATCCAAGAGTTTCTCTACCGTGCGGACGTACGCGTAGTTATTCGTCATGGCGCACACATAATCGAGTCGGTCGGTGTGCGGGATGATCTGCATGTAGTGGAGGCCTTCGGCCAGCTTTTCGACTCCCCGGTGCAGATACCCGAGGTCCGGTGTCGCCTTCACGATCCGCTCGCCGTCCAATTCCAATACCACTCGGAGCACGCCGTGCGTACTGGGGTGTTGCGGCCCCATGTTCAGCAATAACTCTTCGCGGCGGCGTGTGCCTCCTGTCGGTGCGGTCGCAAGGAAGGCCTGTTTCTCTTTGTCGGGAATCTCCCCTTCCGTTTGCTCCGCGGGTGCCTCATCCAGACGCGGAATGAATGGAAAAGAACTGCGCCAGCCGCGCCCTTCGGTCGGGAAATCTTTCCGAAGCGGATGGCCTTCCTCGTAGTCTTCCGGCAACAGGATGCGCCGCAGATCGGGATGCCCCACGAAGATAATGCCCATGAGATCGTAGACCTCACGCTCCATGAACTCGGCGCCTTTCCAGATGCCGGTGACGGAGGCGATTTCCGGAGCGTCTTCAGTGACGCGGGCCTTGACCCTGATACGCCGCCGATGCGGCAATGAGAGCAGTTGGTACACGACTTCGAAGCGTTCCGGATCGTCGGGATAATCCACCGCGCAAATGTCGGTGATATGGTCGAACGACGCTTCAGGCGTCTCGTGAAGCCAGCGCGCGATATCGACGATCCGCGCGGCGGCCACGCGAGCTGTCACCTCATTTCGAGCGGTATCCACCTCCACGCCTCGAATGGCGTCGGGAAAGGCGGTCATCAGTCGTTCGAGCAGCGGTTGCATCATCCTCGATTTACTTCACGAATACTCGTTCGCGCTGGATCTTTTGCTGCAGTTTCAGAAGACCGTCCAGCAACGCTTCCGGGCGAGGGGGGCAACCGGCAATATACACGTCGACCGGAATGATCTGGTCGACTCCCTGGACTACCGCATAGCTGTTGTAGTGATTGCCGGACGTGGCGCATGATCCCATGGAGATGACGTAACGCGGCTCCGGCATCTGATCGTAGATCCGGCGGATGACCGGCGCCATCTTTCGGCAGACGGTTCCCGCCACGATCATCAAGTCTGATTGGCGAGGCGACGCGCGGAAGACGCCGGCGCCGAACCGGTCGATGTCGTAGCGCGAGGACACGCTCGCGATCATCTCGATGGCGCAACAGGCCAAGCCGAACGTCATGGGCCACAAGGAAGACTTGCGCGCCCAACAGACGAGCGCATCGAGATTCGTCGTCATGATATTGGCATCCAATCTGGCGCTCTAAGAAAACTCATAGCCTTCTCACTTTCCTATTTCTCCACCCCGTCAGCGAGCGAGGAGATGAGTGGCCTGCCGTCTGCGACTGCGCGCGTTGAACGAGGGCTTCCGAGGCGCGCGTTCCGCGAGGTGCGCGACGCGACGAATAAGGAGCGTCATGTCTGCGCACGCCGGCGAGATGGTGAGCCGGCCGTGTCCGATGCCGGATACCGCTTCTTCCACGCCCATGCTCAGTCCCATTCGAGCGCCCCTTTTTTCCAGGCATACCAGAACCCGACGATCAGGATGGCGATAAACACGCCCATCTCGATCAACCCTACCAACCCCAGCTTCTTAAACGCCACGGCCCAGGGAAACATAAACACGATTTCGATGTCGAAAATCACGAAGAGCATCGCAATGATGTAATACCGAATCGGAAACTGCACACGGGCGTCCGAAAACAATGGGCTGCCGCTCTCGTAGGGCGCGAGCTTGGCACGATAGGGGCGGCTTGGCCTGACGATTCTCCCGACCAGCAACTGGATCGCGCCGAACGCGACCGCGATCACCATAAAAATCAGGATCGGGATGTAATTCAGCGGAGCTGCTTCGCTACCCATGGCACCCCAGGCAGCGACACGAATGGCGACGTCTGACATGCTGCCTGTCATGATTCCCATCACTCCTTGTCGGTTCTCTGCTAGGCGGCCGATTGCGCGGCCAAAATCGACCCGAAAAACGGCTGAAACTTCAATCCATCCAGTTCCGGCTTGGCCATGTTCGCATGCTGGACCAGGACTTTGAAGGTCCGTCCCATGCCCTCCGGTCGTAGGAGGTGAATGGCCGCAAAAAATTCCGGTGATTCCGGCTGGAGCGATTCCAGCAATTGCTCGGCGCCCAGGCCGATCAAGAAACTCATTTGATTCGTAAACCCGGTCACGTTCAATCCTGCCGCCTGGCCCACTCTCGCCAAGGCAGTAAAGTCCACATGCGCGGTCATGTCCTGCTCACCCACTCGGTCAAACGCATCTTCCGTGGTGGTTTGGTTGTAGTAGCAAAGAAACGTGCCCGTTTTCCGGTCCGGTCCGTAGAGATCGTCCGCGGTGTGGCCGTAATCGATGGTCATGACAATGCCGCGATGCATCGACCTGCGCCACCTGTTTCATCCAACGAAGCGCGGCGAGGTTGATTTCCGTTCGATATGCCTCCGGCAGGGACCATGCCAGCTTCTCGTACATAAGCCGCCAACTCGTCGGACAAGGGGCGGTAGACTTCAGTGAATCGATCCTCCTGCCAGTCGACATACATTTCCTGCAGTGTCCCGTCGATCACCGCGATGCGGTGCACGGGAAATGCATCCACCAGTTCATTGGAAAAAAAGAGGCCGGTGATGCTGTCAGGCGGCAGATCCTCCAGGCGATCGATCCAGGTTACCTGGCCGGTTTGTCCAATCCAGGGGGCGAGATAGTGCTGTTGCAAGGTGCGCATCGCCGCGCTGCGCTCGATCAAAATGTAACGAAGGCGTCGCCTGAGGTCGGCGGGAGCATCTTGGCAGGAGGCCAAGAAATCCCGCGCGAGCAATCCCTTGCCGGGTCCCATTTCCACAATCGTAAAAGGATCCGGATGGCCGAGGAGGGCATCGAGTTGCTGGGCCTGCTTGGCCAGGGCCTGTCCAAGAATCGGATGCACATCCGAGCTGGTATAGAAGTCGCCCGACCACCCGATGCGTTCCTTGGTGGGGTCGTCGACCGGGCGAACGTAATAGCCGAATCGCGGATGATACAGCGCGAGATCCATAAAGCGGGCGAACGAAATCGGACCTGTGGCGGCAATTTCAGCCCTGATCTCCGCCAGAAGTTGTGGATGCCCGGTGCTCAAAGTGACACCACCCTTGTCGGTAGTCGAGTCCGCGTTTCAAGCGTCGACGCCAGAAACCGCTCTTCTGCCGGATTCTTTAGGGAAAAGAGGGGGTTAGATTAGCCGCTGGCTCAAGGCAAGTCAAGGCGAAAAGACCCGGAACGAGGCGCACCGAATGGAGGTCGAAGGCGTTTACCTGGAGCCGAAAGTCAGCAGGAGTCTTCCCGCCTCCTCTCGGACTATGTTCCGTGACATTTTTTGAATTTCTTGCCGCTTCCGCAAGGACAGGGATCGTTGCGACCGACCTTGTCGGCTGGGTGTTGGGCGATTTGCGGCGCCGGCTCGTCGCTGCGATTGAGCACCATGCGGGGCGGCGGAGTCGGCTCCGGAACCGGCGGCGGCTGCTCGCCCCTGACGGCCTGCACGCGAAACATTCGCTCCAGCACATCCGACTTGATGCGATCCATCATGGCCGGAGAACATGTCGAATCCTTCGCGCTTGTATTCGATCAGCGGGTCTTTTTGCCCATATCCCGCGCAGGCCGATCCCGTCGCGCAGATGGTCCATGCCCAGCAGATGATCTTTCCAATGGTGGTCGATCACCTGCAGGAGCAGCATTTTTTCCAAATACCGCATCAGCTCGGAGCCCAGTTCCTGCTCTTTATGCTCATAGGCCTGGCGAACCTTAGTCTGGATTTCCTCGATGAGAGCATCTCGACCGACGTCCTTGAAGTGTTCGGCCACGCTGCCTCGGCCTTGCGTAATATCCAGAGCGAACTGGCCTTCCAGCGCCTCCCCGAGACCGTTGTAGTCCCATTCTTCCTGATACTGTTCGGCCGAGCAGTAGGTGTCGACGAACGCCTGCACGACTTCCTTCATCATGTCGTGGATGTCCTGCTGGATATGTTCACCGGCGAGCACTGCGTGACGGTGCTGGTAAATGACTTCGCGCTGTTTGTTCATCACGTCGTCATACTCAAGCAGCTGTTTGCGGATTTCGAAATTGTGCGCCTCGACTTTTTTCTGCGCGTTGGCGATGGCGCGGGTCACCATGCCATGTTCGATCGGCACGCCTTCTTCCATGCCCAGCTTGAGCATCAGTTGGGACACGCGCTCGGAGGCGAAAATGCGCATCAGATCGTCTTCGAGCGACAGGTAGAAGCGCGAGGATCCAGGATCGCCTTGCCGGCCCGCGCGTCCGCGGAGCTGGTTGTCGATCCGCCGGCTTTCATGCCGCTCAGTCCCTAAGAATATGCAATCC
>CAWIWD010000005.1:0-158294 GCA_963839785.1 uncultured Nitrospiraceae bacterium | reverse complement strand
TGAAGCCCTGGAGCACTCGCGGAGTCGAAGGCATTACGCGGTTCCTCGATCGGGTCTGGCGGCTGATGATCGGCGAGGACGGAGCCTTGAGCCGGGCGGTCATGGATGTGGAGCCGACGCCTGAGCAACAGCGATTGCTGCATTACACCATCAAGAAGGTGACGGACGATATTGAGGCGTTGCGATTCAATACGGCGATCTCGCAAATGATGATATTTACGAATGAAATGACCAAACTGGAGCAACGGTCGCGTCGCTTGCTCGAGCCGTTTGTCCTGCTGCTTTCTCCGTTTGCGCCGCATGTGAGCGAAGAGCTGTGGGAACGTCTCGGGCAGGGACCAAGCGCTGGGCAGCAACTCTGGCCACAGTTTGATCCGGCTTTGGTGGTCAGCGACCGCCTGACCATTCCGATTCAGGTCAACGGGCGTCTGCGCGGAAAACTGGAGCTTGATGCCGGGGCATCGCGCGAGCAGCTGGAGCCATTGGCTAAGAAGGAAGTGGCGGAATGGTTGGAGGGGAAAGAGCCCAAGAAAGTCATTTATGTTGAAAAGAAATTGATTAACTTTGTGGTGTGATGCCGTGCGGGAAAGAACAGGTCATAAAGCGACGGACCAACGTGCCGGACGTCACATCGCTTTGGTCGTGGGTTCTGCGGCTGTGTGCCTATTGGCGATGAATGTGGCCTCCTGCGGGTACCAGTTTCGAGTGCAAGGCGCCGGTCCTACCATCGGCGGCGCGCCTGAGTCAGAGGTCAAGCGGCCACAGGCGCCGCGGCTCGCGATTCTTCCAATCTCCAACAGTACGTATGAACCGAACTTTGAGATCAAATTGGCCAATTACCTGCGCCGAGAGTTTTCGTCCGGAGCGGGAGCGGAAATCGTCGGGGCGTCCGGAGGGGCCGAACTTTTTCTGTCAGGGCAAATTATGCAGATTTCCTTGCCGACCCTGAGCTTCGATCAGACGACGACATTTGAAAGTCGGGTAGAAATGCTGGTGAGTGTCAGGATCGAGGAGGCGAAAACGAGAAAGGTCGTATGGTCTCAGGTTGCAAAAGGGACGTCGGAGTTTTTCCTGACACAAGATCTGCAATTCAACCGCGTGTTACAAAACCGGGCGTTGGAGCAGGCGGGTCGTTTCATCGCGGAAGATTTAGCGTCACGATTCCTGTTGTTTCAGGATACCGGCGAATTAGACAAGGCGCTCAAGCGCCCGATTAAGGCCGATGCCGCATCGTCCACCAATGCCCAACCCGCCGCGGGGCGATAACATGACAGCGAGCGGTTACACATGAGTGTCGCAGTCATGAGCATGGAATTGTCGCAGTCTCTTGCGCATAGCGGGGTGCTGCCGCTCTACTCTGTCGTGGGCGAAGAGGATTACCTGCGCGACCAATCCGTTTCCCTTCTTCGCCAAGCAGCGCTGGGAGAAGCGTCGGATAGTGGATTTAATTACGATGTATTCTACGGTGACGATTCCTCCGTAGAAGATGTCTTAGCCTGTGCTGCAGAAATCCCTGTCTTCACCGCTCGTCGCGTCATTGTCTATAAATCCTTGGAAAAGCTGCCGGCGCGGGAAGGAGAGAAGCTCTTACCCTATCTATCGGCCCCGAACGAGACGACGACGCTGATCATTGTGAGCGCGAAGCTGGATGGTCGACTTAAGTGGACACAAGCGTTAGCCAAAAAAGCTGTGACCGTCACCTGCGCCCCATTGCGCGACGCCCAATTGGCGGCATGGATCCGCCAGGAGGCGGCGGCGCTGGGTGTGTGTCTTGACGAAGAAGCGGCCCAGTTGCTCAAGGAGGCGGGGAGCGAATCGCTCTATGCCGTGCGGAGAGAGCTTGAGAAATTGGCCGCCTACGTCCCAGCTGACAGGACCGTGCAGGCGGCGGATGTCGAGACGTTGCGGGGCACCGAGCCCGGAGCCTCGGTGTTCGACTTGATGAACGCTATCGGTGCGCATGACCATGGGCGGGCACTGCGGATTCTTGCCAGAAATGTGGAAAATGGAGAGGCTCCGTTACGGATCCTGGGGGCCTTGGTTTGGCAATATCGACGGTTGTGGAAAACGAAGGAGCAGTTTAGGTCAAGCGGACGGGAAGGCGAAGCCGCTCGTACGCTTCGGATGGATCCTTCGCGGGTACGAGGGTTTCTGGACCAATTCTCTGATGGCCAGCTAGGTCGGGCCATTCAGTGGCTCATGGAAACCGACTCGAAGCTCAAAGGGGGGAGCGGCAGTACCCCGGTTCGCGTAATGGAGGATCTCTTGTTTCGGCTCTGTGGGGAGCCATCGAGACAAGCACCGCATGTGACGCGTGGGCAGTCGACGAAACCGGCCCCGCGCCAGGCAGGCTCGAGACCGGTGTCGAATATCAGAACGGTTACGCGGAAGCGGTGATAGCGTTCACTCGCACGGTCAGCCGCGACACGCGACGAGAGGCCGTATTGGGCTTCAGGACACCCTTGGTCACCGCTTTGCTCAGGGCAGCAGTGGCAGCTCGTAGGGTGGTTTTCGCTTCATCCGGATTCTTGGCCGCGATGGCCTCCTGGACCTTGCGGAGGACACTTCTGACTGAACTAAGCGTCGCGCGATTGCGCAACCGGCGTTTCTCGGATTGGCGGGCTCGGCGAATCGTGGACTTGTGGACAACAGGCATACGGATTCTCCTACGTTCAAAGCCTGAGCTTGTAGCATAGGATGAGAAGATAGGTCAAGGAGACGGAAAGGAATCAGCTGGGCTTCCGGGAGATCTCGGTAGTCGAGGCGTAGGTATGATCACGCGGATTGATGCACGAGACCGTCTCATTGTGGCGCTGGATGTCCCTTCCGCCGCGGAGGCCGAGGCGTTGGTCGATCGTATGGGAGACCAGGTTCGATTTGTCAAAGTCGGCCTGGAGCTCTATACGGTGGCGGGACCGGACATTGTGCGAAGACTGGTTGATCGTGGGAAACGGGTGTTCCTGGACCTCAAGTTTCTCGATATCGAAGAGACCGTCAGGCGCGCCACGGCTCGGGTTGCTGCCATGGGTGCAACATTCTTGACCGTTCATGCGAATCGAAAGGCGTTGATTGCGGCAGTGCAAGGTCGAGGCCAATCCGAGCTCAAGTTGTTGGCCGTGACGGTGCTTACCAACTTCGATGGGCAGGATCTGCGCGATATGGGCATTCAGCGGACTGTCCAGGATCTCGTGACGGCCAGAGCTACATTGGCCGCCGAGGTGGGCTGTGACGGAGTGGTCGCTTCAGGAGAAGAGCCGGAGGCCATTCGTGCCAAGGTAGGACAAAATCTGCTCATCGTCACGCCGGGGGTCAGACCGGCTGGAAAAGGGACCGATGACCATGCACGCGTCACCACTCCCACTCAAACCATTGCCGCCGGCGCGGATTACCTGGTGATCGGTCGTCCCATTCGCGACGCGGAAGATCCCCCTATCGTCACCGCTGCCATCCTAGCGGAAATGCAGGACGCGTTCGACAACCGAGGAGGGTGACGCGAAAACATTCCGGTACAGCGCTTGGCCGGACGCTGTCCGGTTCGCCGCAGGTGGGTTGCGACTGTTCTTCGCGGTTTGTTAAGATGCGCGTTCGCTGTGCGCCCTTGCGTGGTGGGTGTAGCTCAGTTGGTTAGAGCGCCGGATTGTGGATCCGGAGGTCGCGGGTTCGAAACCCGTCACTCACCCCAACGCCTGGTATCCCAACCGCAACTATGGTGGAATGACAATGGCCAGTGGCAGCAAACAGGCTTCTTCGTTGGCGCCACTTCATCCGAGCGCAGCTGCGGGTACCAGGTTTCATGTGCGGTCGTTCCGCCGTTTTCCCGTTCAGTGTTCAGTGTATTACTCCAGTAACGAGTTCCAAGGAACCGGCATCGCTTGGAACTTGTCGCTCAACGGATGGCGTATCGATGGGACACATCCGGTTAAGCCTGGCATGGTGGTGACGCTCTGTATCTTCCTTCCCGATCAGCACCCGACCGTCTTTATTGATCGCGCAACTGTCTGTTGGTCGCGTGGGCAAGAATTCGGGATCACGGTCAGCTCGATCAAAGCCGACGAGCATGCTCGCCTCGAACAATTTGTGACGGCCCTCATCTAGTCGCAATTGTCTCTGCCGCTTCGATTCGTACCCATCTTCCACCGGAGTATGGTGAGAAATGGAACATTCTCGGCCCTTCCCTTCTCAGATGGGTAGACTGCGAGTGTAACCGAGAGGAATCTCGTTAGGTGCTACGGTCTTGCCACGAACTCATGGCCACACCACATTCAAATCGTTCGGAGGCGCGTGCCGGTCAACTGATTTCCTCTATTACTTGGGAGAAGGGCCCGGTCGGGACCGGTAAGGTCTGCGATCTTTCTGCAAAGGGTTGGCGAATCGACGGGGACAAGCCTGTGACGGTCGGATGAACTTACCTTGCGGGTGGTTTTGCCTGACCAGCCCAGAGCCATCGATATTGATGGAGGGCTGGTGCAGTGGATGAATGGACGTCAGTTTGGTCTTGAAATTGTGCATATGAACGCCGCTGCCGAAGCGCGCATCCGCGAGTTTGCGGACTCGATGCTCGGGCCGGCATCGAATTCCCCCTCGGCGGCCTGACCATCGCTCTTCTATTCCGAATTCTTCGTGGTGTGTGATTCGCGATTGTTCTATCGTAACCTCACCCGGTCGTCGTGCTGCCCATCGTACTTCGTGTCGGTTCCGCGGCCCCTCAAGACTGGACCACAGAGCATGACCTTTCATCCCCCACTTTCGGGGACTATCAGCCGTATCCATTGTTTTTCATATTCTCCCCAAGTGTGTGCTTGGGGAAATGGATGGAACAACAGAGTCGCCCACGCTTTATCGTTGAGTGCACCGGATCTCGTTCCGAAGACGGTCTCCTCATTTGGAACGGTCGGATGCTCGATCTCTCCATCCCTGGCTGGTCACGAACTGGACTTAAAGGGTTACAAGCCGGGGATCTACTCCAGTTGCATCTGCATATCCCAGGGCAGTCTAAACCCCTCTCGGTAAGACTTGCGACGATACGCTGGGCGAACGAGTCGAGGTTGGGGGTCGACCCTATTCTAATGGACGCCGACGACCAACTTCGGCTCAGCAATTACGTCAATGCCCACGATCTGCTTCCGTCGTTCAGTGTGGAGCGGAATGAACAGATCGTGATATCCGACGGCGGATAGCCACATTGCGCCGTCCTCATTCCTGCCGCTTGTTCCTGCACGTCAATCACGCGTCTTTCACATCGACGCAGTACGCTCTTTCGACGGGGCTTTGCGTCGGGATTGCTTGACATCTTCATGCGAGATGGTGTTTCTTACCCTAGAGTTAATGCGGCACACACCGGCCTTTCGCCAACCCAGTTTCCTATGTCATAGACAGGTCATGAGGCGGAGGCGTATGAGAATCAATCTATGACGCCTGCTCCTAACGTTTCTGACGCTGCCCATACCGCCCCCCTGACCCCCGAAACCGAAGCGCAGGTTGACCAATTCGCCCACACGGACATTTTGGTCGGGATTCCCAGTTTCAACAATGTTGAAACGATCGGGCATGTCGTCAGAGCGGTCAGCGCCGGTCTGGCAAAATATTTCCCCCAAGCCCGCGCCGTCTTAGTCAATTCCGACGGAGGCTCGACAGACGGCACGCAAGATGTGGTTGCGCAGGCCGTGGTCGACCTGAAAACGCTGTTTATCGGTGATCAACAGAGCTCGCTCCATAAAATCATCACGCCGTATCACGGCATCCCCGGGAAGGGGAGCGCATTTCGCACCATTTTCGAAATCGCCCGTCGGTTGAAAGCCAAAGCCTGCGCGGTGGTGGATTCAGATCTGCGGAGTATCACACCGGAATGGATTGAACTGCTGGTGAGTCCGGTGTTCGAGCAGGGCTTTGACTATGTGGCGCCTTACTATTTGCGTCACAAGTACGATGGGACCATCACCAATAGTATCGTGTATCCACTGACGCGAACACTTTACGGCCATCGGATCAGGCAACCGATCGGCGGAGATTTCGGCTTTTCAGGTCCATTGGCTCAGCACTATTTGGACAAGCATGTCTGGGAGTCGGAAGTTGCCAAGTTCGGCATCGACATCTGGATGACGACGGAAGCGATCGCCAGCGGCGCTCGGGTCTGCCAAAGTTTTCTGGGCGCGAAAATTCACAATCCGAAAGATCCCGCGGCGGACTTGTCGGCCATGTTGGTTCAGGTGCTCGGCGCCGTCTTCGCGCTGATGGAAGAGCATTATGCTGTCTGGGCCAAAACAGAGGGCTCAAACGCGGTGCCTCTGTTCGGATTTCAGTATGAAGTGGGGGTCGAGCCGGTTAACGTCAACGTCGATCGCATGATCAGCACGTTCCGGCAAGGCTTGAGCGATCTTGGCGTGATTTGGGACCAGATTTTGGCGCCGGGGACCAGACAGAGTCTGCGCCTCTTGGGGACCTGTTCCTTGCAGGAGTTCAGAATCCCTGACAATCTGTGGGCGCGAGTCGTCTATGATGCGGCCGTCGCCTATCGAAACCGGGTGCTCCCACGCGATCACGTGTTGAAGGCGTTCACCCCCTTATATCTCGGGCGGACCGCCTCGTTCGTGTTGGATACGCAAGGACTCACGTCGAGCGAAGCCGAAGGGCGCATCGAAGCGTTGAGCCAGGCTTTTGAAAAGGACAAGTCCTATTTGGTGGCGCGGTGGAATGAACCCCATGCCGGATGAGGCTTGCGACTCGATCCATCTGAAGGCAGGCTGCGGGAGAAGCCGGAGGAGGGAAGTATGAAAGAATTTTTTGAAAAGGGTCTGCTCGATCCCCTGGAGTTGATGGCGAGACAGGTACTCGCGGTCTTGCCCAGCCTCCTGGCGATGTCCATCATTTTCTTTGCGGGGCTGCTGGTGGCATGGACAGCCAGTCAGGCGCTGGAGCGGTTGCTGCGGGTGATCGGACTAGACCGGCTCTTCGACCGCTTGGGGGTCACGGGCGCACTGTTACGCGGGGGGGTTAAAACCGATCCCTCGCGGTTGGTCGGGCAAGCCGCCTATTGGCTGGTCATGATTTTTGCGACTGTCGCTGCCTTGGGAGCGCTCAATCTCCAGCCGATCAACGATTTTGCCAAATCCTTCCTGGCCTATGTCCCCCATCTCGTGACGGGGGGACTTATTCTCGTGGCCGGCTGGTTGTTGTCGAACTTTGTGTCTCAGGCGGTGTTGATTGCAGCGGTGAATGCCGGGCTCCCTCCCGCCCGGCTTGTGGCCACCTGTTCCCGCTGGGGCATTCAATTGCTGGCCGTGGCCATGGCGCTGGAGCAGCTTGGCATCGCCCAGAATATCGTGGTCGTAGGTTTCGGCATCACGCTTGGAGGGATTGTCTTGGCCGGGGCAATCGCGTTTGGGCTGGGCGCAAAAGATTTGGCCAAGGATTATCTCGAGCGTGGGCTCTCCATTCGCTCACCCGACGGAGCGCCCGATGACTTGCGCCATCTATAGGATGTGGCTGCGGTCGGGAATTCGAGGATAAAATGGAACACGGCATGAATAAGCATATCTCGGATGTCGACGCAGAGGCCAAGGCGCGTCGCTGGTTGGGAGGAGAAGCCTCGGTTCCCCATTATCCGCAACACCGTCGCCCGTTTACATTCAATGGGTCCCTGGTGAGCCTTGTAGCACTCGCGGCAGGGGTAGGTTTCGCCGGTGGGATTCTCTTATAGCCTTCAGTGTCGTCGACGTCCCGAAACGTCGCGGAAGAGGTTGTAGTGCGTCAATCATTGCGATGGCTCAGAGTGGTACGGGAATGTCGGTTAGCCCCTCGTCAGAGAGTCGGCAAGAGATCCATGAGGCTTCGATTCCATCCCACCGGGCCAACCCCGTCGGCTCGGATGAGATGGGGCAGCTGCACGTCCGGATCGTAGGAACGGTCAGGTTTCTGGACGAGGATGGGACAATCCACCACTGCTCAGCATGGGGAGATCGTTGAGACTGTCTCCGATCCCGATCGTAATCATCCCCTGCCCATCGTGTCTCGCGAGGCGTCTATACCAAGCCATGAGCCGTTGGCTCGCGATGCCCTTATCGTTCGATCCCATCAAGTGATAGAACCGTCCTCCTCGCGTACATTGTAAGCCCGCGTGCCTCCGCTGCCTTCAGAAGACGACTCCAGGCGACCTCGCTCTCCATAACCACAAATGGTTCATCGTACTCCCGCTGTGTGGCCAGGACTGCATCGGCAGGTGACAATTCGGTGAGCCGCGCGATATCCTCGATGGAGAGATCTCCAAATCCCTGCAAGCGACAACCCAACTCTTGACCGATTTCCTTCAGTGCTGCCCGCAGGGCGTCATAGGGCTCTCCAATGACGACGACCGTCATATTCCCCGTTGGGAGTCGAGTCCTCGATCGGAAACGGAAAGCAGCCCTTCGGGACAAAGAGCGCTCCACCATTCTCCACGATAAAGGGATGGAAATTATTCAGCCGCAGGCGAAGCCGGCTCCATTTCTGCCCGCGTCTTACTTGAAACTAAAATCAGCGCTGCGCCGAGTCTCTCAATGAGACAAAGGGCTTCCTTGGCAGCGTCGAACGAATAGCTGGTGGCGTCGAGCAGACTCCCGTCGAGATCAGTAAAGATAATAATTCGTCGCATAGGCAAGGCGAAGCCCTTGAGCGGAGTATACGGAAATTTCCTCGATCAATAAACGGCCCTTCAAGCGCCCAGCGGGACGCAGTCGTCAGGTTCTCCTCATTCACGGTGGCCTGCGCCCCGCCTCCTTCGATGGCCGCCTCAGACCGAGCGCTGCACCCGCCGACTTCCTACGATCTTTTTTGAACTTGGCATAACGTTGCCGGCCTACTCTCAGCGTTACTGAAATCCGCCCTCCTGTGCCTCTCTGACTCAGGTAAACCCCCAATTAAGATCGAGCCAGAAAATGCCGAAAAGAATAAACACATGGCCATATCAGATCCCTTGTCGGAGTCAGTGATAGGCACGGGAACGGCGGTCATTCCCTTCTCAGTGAGGGATGGCACGGGGGAGAACCATACAGTGGTTGAGGCACCTCTTTTGCTCCCATTCGGAGAGTCGTTTCTTTCCTGTGGACGTGGTCATGTCCTAGCCAGTGCCTTTTGGCAATATCCCGACCAGCGATATCAGTGGTTTAAAAAAACCTAACGTTTCCAAGGCTATACTGTGCGATCCGATAAAAAATCTCCTCTCAAATCAGACAAGAAAACCCCTTCAAAAATTCAAAAAAAGGGCGCCATCGGCTATCAGCAAGAAGTCGGCGTTGCTCGAAGATGCCATTACACAAATGAACGCCGGCAAGTATGGCCGAGCCTCTTCAGTGCTGAAGGACTTGCTGGCGCTCGATCCGCTCAATGCCGAAGCTCGGCGACTGTTCGCCACTCTCCACCTGCGACTTGGAAGCCTCATGAGTGCGCGGACTGCGTTCGAATCGCTGGCTCGTGAGGCGATGGAGCGTCAGGACTATTGGCTGGCCGAATCCCTCTTGCGTGAATACCTGACAGCAGGGCCCCGCTGTGTGCCGTTCCTGGAAATGCTGGGACATGTGTATGAGGACAAGGGCGACGTCATGGCGGCGGTAGCAGAGTACGGAAAGGCGCTCGAAGTGCTGTTGGAAGACCCGGACAGCAGACCATCCGAACCGAGCCGGAGAATTGTTCGGCCGAATTCGATCCATTGCTCCAGGAAGTCCGGTTGCCTTCCGCTTTGCGGCCATGTTCGATACCGTCACGGGGCAGATAGTGCAAGCCATTCCTCAGCCTGCGGCGGCTGAGTCGGAGCGCGACCTTCTCCAGACGGCCGTGCCTGCCGAGTCGCTTGCCGACCATACGGCAGCGGGTGCCATGCCATGGGAACAAATGGATTCGCCGCCGGAGACGATTCCTGCAGCCGGGGCCCCGATTCCACCGACGGAAGGTTCGATCCATGGGATAGCCGCGGATGTCCCCTTCTCCATAGGGGAGTCAAGTACGGGGATTGTGGAACAAGAGATCGCCACCGATAAACGGCCATCCGGGCCGAAGAATCATCTAGGACGACGGAGTCTCGACAACCCTCTGAGCCGTTATCCTCCTCAGTGTCTAGAACGACAGAACCGACTCAAGTCACCGCGCAGAACGAAGTTCCGATGCTCGATTCAACGTGCGGTACAGCGTCGGCCGCTGAGGATTCGGAGACAGGAATTGAAGCGCAATCCCGTGGTAATACCCCTTCGATTGGAGAACAACCGCAGAGACTCAACCCCGATGCCATGGGATCAGGTTGAAGAGGCCGCTCCCGAGTATTCGTTGACAGCAGACAGTCAGGCTTCGACCGTTGCCGAGGTGCTTCCAGCATTATCAGGGTGCCCCGATCCTCCTCCGGTCGCTCGGATTTCGGAACCAGTGATCGAGATGCCGGGAGAGGGTTCCGCCCCGGTTGCGCAGCGTTCCAGAAATTGTCGCCGGTATGACCATGCACCAGGCTGATACGGCTGTCCCGGAGAGTTCAATGGTAGGGGCCTGCGACGAGCCGACGGGGAATGATGTGATGTCTGCACCAATTGGAGAGACTGAGCGATCACCACTAGCGATTCTGGAGCCATCCTCTCTCACGATCGAGGTGCTGAGAACCACCAGCGTTCACCCGATCACAGAAGCACCGATGAGCCCGGTCTCAATGCCCTGGGACCAAGTTGAAGAGATACCGGCGCCAGTGGTTTCAGAAGCCGAAGTACAGGGTGATGCAGGAATAGTGGAAGCGCCGCAGAGACAGGAACTCTCCGGGACGGATCACGCACTGGATGCCGGAATAGCCTCGGATTCTTCAACTTCCGCTACTTCCTCATTTACCTCTTCGTCGGGGCTCTCATGGGAGGATATTCTGACAGCGGTTGCCGCGATGCAATTAGATCCCGCTCTTGCGCAGCCTCAGTCGACCGCAGAAGGCGAAGACGTTACTTCGATTGTTGGGCGCGCGGGATCGACGTCGACTTCCACGTCGCCTGCCGACCCTTCAGAGACAGCCTGGCTTTCGCTGGCACCCCCGCCGTCTGAGTCTCTAGTGACTCTTGCCAGTGATTCGCCTTCGCTTTCGGCACCCATGCCTTGGGAGCAGATAGAGGTTGAAGATGTCGCGATTCCACGACAGGATCCCGAACCGGAATTCGGAACAGTCTCTACCGATGTTGTGGAAACTGCCCAGGATGCGACCGTGGTCCTGCCTGCTGAGGAGGACGAGCCCGCATCGGTGCCGGCTATGGCGCTTCTTACGGACGAGGCGGTCGTCGACAGCGCCATTCGGATCGAAACACCCTCCACCCCGGAGCTCCGAATCCTTGCCCTGGATGCTCCGATCGAATTACACCAGCACTCCATACCTATTCATATTCCGGCAACGGCAGTCGAACCGGTTGAAGAACCAATATTCGCGTCGGTATTCGAACCAGAATTACCTGCCGAAGCAAGGCGTGACTCTCCGGGAGAGCGTCTCTTGCGGCTGGCCGGGGATGACGCGAGCGCGACCTTAGAACAGGAACAGCCTGGTCCGGTGTCCGCCGAGCCACTGATGGCCGTCGTAGTCGCTCCCTTGTCAGACATGCCGACCCCGTCTATGGCACAGGCGGCTGCGCAACATGGTCCGGCGCCTCTCGCTGAACCGGTAGAGGTCATTGCCTCGGAGCCCCTCGCTCTGGTGCCGACGGCGGTAGTGCAGATGACTATCCCAGAGCCCACAGTCCTTGCCACGGTACCTGAAACGTCGGCTCCTTCACCCGCTTCCCCATTATCTGCCGACCAGACTGTCCTTCAGGCTGCGACGAACCCTGACATCGTTTCTTCGGAAGCAGACGACGTTGCGCCGCTTTCGAATGCAGAAACGTCACCTCTATTGGCTCAAGATGACGCACGCATGCCGGAAGCTATTGTGCATGACGCAGACGCGCTTCCGCTGAGCGAAGAGGCAGTTCCAGAAGGTGAAGTATCGGTGGTGTCTGAGATTTCGACAGCGGAACCGTTCCTCCCACTCGAACCTGCTGTGCCGGATGGCGAACGTGCGGATGAACCGGATCTGCCCTTCAATGAGTCCTCGCGGGCCACCGAGATGGCTGAAAGAGCAGAGAGGCTGGATGTGCCGGTTGAGCCTCCGGCTGTCCAGCCCCCCGCCACCGCATCTGTATCAATGGCAAGCCCCGAGGCTACCGCAGAGGCTGGACCTCGGATTCTGTGGGATGATTCCGTATCGCAGCCCATGCCGAGCCCTTCTACCGGGAACATGCTGACGCGCTGGTTGAGTAAGCCGAAAGACGTAGCGCCGGCTGAAGCGAGCCAGGCGACTATGTTGCCCCAGGAGTCTCTGTCTCTCTTCGATCCATCCATGGAGCAGCGATCGGAGATGAACGCTCTCCCGGCGGATCCCCTTGTGGAGCAATCGGACGAGGCCATGCCCTTGCCTGTGGACCAGCCTGCCCGGGGGCAAAAGCTAAGCATGCCAGCGGCGGGTCGGGCCTGGCGCCACATCGGTCGCACCGTGGCTTCCTTCATCGGCGCGGGGGTATCCACGACGCAATCGCTGGTTGTTTTCCTGGTAGCGCTGGCCGGGGCCGCATTGATGCTCGTCGCGGGTACCGTAGGAACTCTCGCACTGACCTGGATGGCGCTTGAACAACAGCCCAATTCCGCCTATCGAACCATGACTTCTGTTCCCCAACACACGCTCCAGGACTCCCAGAAAAACGGATATTTCATCCTGCTTGGCTTCGGTGCTCTGCCTGCGCAGGATGCTATGCAGGTGGGGATTGATCGACGCGCGGAGGATACCGATCGTGCCTTGGCCTCAGGCCTGTTTATCGAACGAGGGGAAGGGCTCAGGCCTCCAGCAGGGCGCGCCGCCTGAAGTGATAGCCAAATGGATGAAGACGTCTGATCCAGCGGCCCAGATGCGGGCGGAGGCCGTCGGCGTCAAGGGCTGGGTGTCGCAGGCCGGGGTGGCCATGGGCCGGTACCGGCAGTGGCTCACCAAGGCCTTCGAAGATTGGGGGTTCGGGAAGCCGGTCAGTCCGAACTGTCGCGTGATTCTCTATGCGCACCGCCTCTATGTTGCGGAAGGATTCGCGCAGGATGTGGAGATGGGGGTCGCGCGACTTGAGTCGGATCTCACCGCATGGCGGACTGTGTTGGGTCAGGCCAAGACCCTGCCGGTCAAAATGCTCGCCAGTGACGCTCTCAATGATGATATCGCCGTTGCAAGCGGGCTCTTGCTACGACCTGATCTGGATGACCGCCTGATTAGCCGGCTCGCGAAACTCGTGCGGCCGCTGGACCAGGCCGAGCAATCGATTCGCTGGCCGATGCAGAGCCAATTTGTGTTAGCCACCCAGACGCTGGAGCAGACGATGAACCACGACGCGACGGATACCCGACCGTTCTATGGCTCCGTCGCTGCCGTCCTACCGTTGCCGAAACAGCGCCGATTCAATGCCTATGCGCAATACTATGAGGCCGCAGGCGCGGCGGGGGCGGAAGGTCGATATGCCGACTTGCCGAAACAATCCCAGTTTGTGCGCACGCCTCCGTACGGTCTGACGGATCTCATCATGAATCCCATTGAGAGCCTCGTCGGCGTCGACGTGCTCCCGGCATGGGAAACCTATGCCGGCCGAGTCATGGAAACGGATGCGCGCTTCCGTCTGGCGTCCCTGCAGTCCTGGCTGCGCCGAACTCCTCCCGAACAGGATCTGCTCACGAGAGTCGCCAAAGCCGGGCAAGGTCTCTATGACCCGTTCACAGGCCTTCCTATGCTGGTCAATATGAAAAAGCATCTCTTCTACAGTGTGGGTCGCGACATGAAGGACAATGATGCCCAGGACGGGATCGACGTGGTCGTGCAAATTCCCCCGACCGCATGGGCCGGCGTCAAAAGAATGGCTGAGATGAATAACGACAAATAATTCATTCAGAACACTGCCCCCTGCCACTTTTCGCAGGTCCCATCTCGAGCGAATCAAATCCATCCATTCAGAGATACCGTTGCGGTAGCTCGTCCATTTCATATCGGGCCAGGATCGCTCGGTCAACCCACGAATCGTCGGTGCGTTCTCCTCTGTAGAAGAGCTGATTCGATCGCGTGTGGGAGAGCGAAAGGGTAGACGATGCATCATCGAGAGGACGCAGGGAGGGCGGCGTGGTGTGTTGAGGGCGGAAAGTTTTATGAGCCGTCGCTGGAATTTGAGGATGATGGAGCCAAAAATGGAATCCTTGACGGGCGCGAGGTTCCATGCTTTCGTGATCGTGAAGGTGGACAAGTTAGGCCGAGGCGACAGCGGTCGAGCCATTGGTTGACCCGCAGGCTGAGCATTCATCGAGTGGTCCTGCGGTAGACGGCAATGAGCATTTGTCCTGCCCATATCGCGAGGGATGGACAACCCGGCAGCCTTTGCCTGGGTGAGAAAGCAGGATCTCTGGATCGAACCCAGGCATTAGATCGGTTCCTGGCAGGCATTGAGCGGCGGGCGTTCCGTATGGCACAGATTGCCACGGGGAATGACGACGAGGCGCTCGATCTCGTGCAGGATGCGATGCTGAAGCTCGTGCAGAAATATGGCGACAGGACTGAAGGTGAGTGGGGGCCGCTCTTTCACTGTATTCTGCAGAGTCGTATTCGCGACTGGTACCGCCGGACGAGGGTGCGAAACCGCCTGAGAGAATTTTTTCATGGCTCGCAGGATGACGAGGAACGAGAAGATCCGCTGGAGCAGGTTCCTGACCGAGCCGCGGTGTCGCCGGATGAAGACCTACAGCGCAAGCGCGCCTGCGCCGAACTCGAGGTGGCCTTGCGTGCCCTTCCGTTGCGGCAACAGCAGGCGTTTCTCCTGCGCATCTGGGAGGAGCTGGATGTGGCACAAACTGCGCAGGCCATGGGGTGCTCCGAAGGGAGTGTGAAGACGCATCTCTTCCGCGCATTGCAGGTGTTGAGAAAACGATTAGGAGAACATTGGCCATGAGTGAACGGTTGAACCCACAGAGGGATCCCTTGGCCGCTTCGGCCAAGCGTCTTCTCGATCAGAGCGTGCACGATCTCGATCAGCAGACTACTTTGCTGGTGCAGCGCGCGCGACTGAATGTATTGGACCGTGGATCAACGCGGAGGCCCTGGCTTCAGTGGGCCGGAGGAATGGCTCTGGCCTCGGTGGTTGGGTTGTCCCTCACGTTATGGATATGGCCATCCACGGAGAGAAACCATTCACATCTCCCATTGCTCGAGGATCTCGAACTGATGCAGTCGTCCGAGAATATCGAAGTCTCAGAGGATCTGGAATTCTACGACTGGCTGGCCGATGGTCCCGCTACGACCGGCTAGCCGACTATCGAGCGGCCGTTCAGGCTGGGTGACGCGTTGGCACAGGTCAGTACAGGGAATAGCAGCCGTGGAGACCAATCTGGAATCTTGTGGTCCTGGCACACGATGAGGGACAGCGGGTGGATCCGTTCGAAACGTCTGACGATCTTTCTTTTGAGCGCTCCGCCCGTTCGGCTGTCGACCCGGCTAGAGGCTGAAAAGTGTGGCCGCAGGCGACTGAAGTTCCGTCGATTCTGATCAGAGTCCTGACACATCAAGCGGGTCGAGAAGGGTGCAGACTGGTCCATGAAAGCGTTTGGTATATGCATCGTCTTGCTGGTATGCGGGGTGTGCTTCGGCCTGGGCGCAGAGCGAGCCTGCGGGGGTGCCTTGGAGCCAATTGAGTCCTGGTGAACAGCAATTGTTGCAGCGTTTCAGTGGAACATGGGATCAGTTCCCGCCGCGCAAACAGGAACGATTACGCAATGGCGCCCAACAATGGGGAACGATGACGCCTGAGGAGCGTCAAGAGGCGAAACAGCGCTTCAAGCAGTGGCGCACGCTTCCGCCGGAGCAACAACAACAGCTCCGTGAGCGGTATCAGCACTTTCAGCAACTGCCGCCCGAGCAGCGTGAGTCAGTGAAGAATGCCCGGCGATGGTTCAAGTCCCTTCCCCCGGACCAGCGCAAAGCGTTGCGGGAAAAATTTCAGAGTATGTCGCCTGATGAACGGCGCGCCTATCGACGCGAGCTTCGCCGTCAGCACGGCGGGAACGGCGCAGAACAATCGTCAGGAGGACCGTCGCCGGAGCAACGGCCTGAGTAGCGCCACGCGTCCTGTTCCTCTTCAGCTATCATCCACCATCGATGGGCAAGAGCGTGCTGGTTCGGGGGGAATTCAACCGTATCTGTCCCTCAGGTTTGCGTAGGCGCTGGCGGGTCCGATCTTGAGGGCCTTTTTCAGCTCTGAGGCAATGCTCACATCGCCGAGGTAGGAACCGGTGCGATGCTCATTTGGTGACCACGGAGATGAGCAGGTTCATGATGGGAAATCACTCGTGATGGCCCGCGCGATCGACGGATCAATGAAGCCCTTCTGCCGATCTTCCGGATCGTAGAAATCCACATAACCGACTGCGTGTCCGTCCATCTGAGACAGGAAGGCGCCCAGTCGGACTGTATTGGCTGAGCAACCGGGATCGTGAGGACAGAATCATGGCATAGGTGATGCGCAGTAGACGCTCTGATGAGGGCGAGGCGCGGTGTGACTTGACAGAGCTGAGGACATTCCACAGAATCCAGCCCAATCTCGGAAAGGTAACGCAATGAGTCGACCAAAAGGCATGGGTGCGGACAAGGGCCTCACACGAGGGGCCGTATCGGCCTCGCCTATTCCTACTCAAGTGGTGTCAAATGAGGAGTTTTCCCCGTACCCTCAAACAGCCGCACAGGCACGCGTGGAGGGTCTCGTCATCACCGCTGCCGATCACGCTGCCGCCTCCCTAGGCCTCACGCGGCGAGACTTTCTGCGTACGACCGGTGGCATGGCGGCGGCGCTCTTGGCTCTGAATGCTGTGTTCGGAAAATTCTTCGACGTGCTGGACATCGAAACCGTGGAGGCAGCGGCCTTCTCGGACCGTACGGGCGAACCGTATTTTATCTTTGATGTGCAAACCCATTATGTGGGGAGCCATTACGATCTGGCCGGCGCTGAGGCGAGGCGCAAAGGCGCGGTCACCAAGCAGGCTCTCTTGTCGTTACGCCGACGCACCCGCGAAGCGGGATTGAACCCGAAGCTGTCCGCCGATGGCGGCACGATCGACGATCTCTCCTGGCAGAACTTTATCAAAGAAATATTTTTGGACAGTGAGACGACAATTGGGTTAATCAGCACCCCTCCCGGACCCTATCCCCAGGAAGCGGTCGTACCCCCGAAAGAAATGGCGCACATCCGGGATGAGATCAATCGTCTCGCCGGCTCACAGCGCATGCTGGCGCATGGGCTGGCCACGCCGCAGTTGGGGCTCAAAGATTTGGACTTCATGGCCATGCAGGCCGAGACCCTGAAGATCGATGCCTGGAAGTGCTACACCGGCTCTTGCCCCGTGGGGTTCGAGCACGGTTGGTGGATGGACGACGAGAAGATTTCATATCCGATGCTGGAACAGGCCAGGAAACTGAACATTCCACGTGTCTGCGTGCATAAAGGCCTCCCGCTTGGTCCAGTGCCCGAGTACAATCACCCGCGCGATCTCATCAAGGCCGCCAAGGATTTTCCCGATATCCAATTTTTGGTGTACCACTCCGGTTTATTGACCTCGGCCTCGGTCGGCGAAACCTTCGCCAAGACGGGCGCCATCCCCTGGACGACGGAGTTTTGCCGGATGAAACAGGCCGAGCCGGCTATTCAGAATATCTATATGGAACTGGGCTCTACGTTCGGGCAGCTGGTCACCGTGCATCCGGCTGTCTGTGCCCATCTGCTCGGACAGATCATCGAGGCCTTTGGTGTGGACCATGTGCTGTGGGGAACGGACTCAATTTGGTCGGGGACCCCGCAGTGGCAGATCGAGGCTTTCCGCCGGTTTCAAATCCCGGATCAAATCATTGAACAGCACGGCTATTTGCCCCTGACCCGCGAGGTCAAGGCGCAGATTTTTGGCTTGAACGGCGCAAAACTCTTTGGGGTCGATGTCGCCGCTGTACGCAAGCAGGTGCCGTCCGATTATGTGGGGCGCATGCGGATGGACTACGTGGAAGAAGGTTCTGAACCCAGTCATAGATTGTATGGGTGGATACGCAGTTAGGGTCTGCTAAGGAGGCAGCAGCATAATGAAGAGCGAGATTCTCTATCCGGGCGCATTTCCGATGGTGCGGGTTTCCCTGGCTGACGGTGAAACGGTAAAAGCCGAATCCGGCGCTATGGTTGCCGCGTCGCCGACCATCGATATCGAAAGTAAAATGGAAGGCGGATTTTTGGGCGCCTTGTCGCGCAAGATGCTCAGTGGCGAAAAGTTCTTCTTTCAAACGCTGCGGGCCAGCCGCGGTGCGGGAGAAGTCTTGTTAGCGCCGACGGTGCCCGGCGAAATTGTGCTGATGGATCTCGACGGCGTGAATGAATATATGGTGCAAAAAGACGGATTCCTGGCGGGCGCCGAAGGCGTGAAGATTGAGAGCAAAATGCAAAGCCTCACCCGCGGGTTGCTGGGCGGAGAAGGTTTCTTCATTCTGAGGATCAGTGGAGCCGGGCAACTGATGCTCAATAGCTTTGGCGCGATCCATAAAATCGATCTCAAACCGAATGAAGAATACATCGTCGATAATAGCCATCTGGTCGCATGGACCTCCACGACGACATACAATATCGAGAAAGCTTCGTCCGGTTGGATCGCCAGCTTGACGTCGGGAGAAGGGCTGGTCTGCCGGTTCCGCGGTCCGGGCGTCGTGTATATTCAAAGTCGTAATCCTGGTAGTTTTGGGAATTGGATACGTCAGTTCATTCCGGTCTCCGAATAGCGGCTGCCCAACTTTGTTCTCGGCTCGACAAAATCCTCAACGTACCTAGAGGGTACGCCGGCGGTTTTCTCTCGCCTGCTGCCGCGTTGGCTGTCGTTTTGAGCGTTCGCGCGAAGAGATCCCTATACTCATGAAGCCTGCTTCTAATGCACTGTGTTTCGGCGATGGTCTGCCCGGAGCAGGGGCGCCTTGTCATGTCCTGCTGACGTCGGAAGGCATACGCCTCATACCGCCTGATGGGTCGCCGTTGGTAGAGGAGTCCGTCGCCTTCTCAGCCCTGTCCGTAGCGGCCGGTGGGCTGGATCATGATCAGCTCGTCCTGACGTGGACGACTGATGCGTCGGCTCGAACGCTGTACCTCAAAGAGCCGGCCCTGATCGTCGCCTTTCGTCGCACGGTGCCGCCGGAGCTGACAGTTTCGTTGGAGCGTGCGGCCGAACATGTTCGGCGTGCCCGGCACAACCATCGCTTGTTTTGGGGCAGTGCGGTAGGAGTTGTGGCAGGACTTGTTCTCTTGCTCTGGTTCGGTTCCGATCTCATCGTCGAGTGGGCGGTCGCCAGGATCCCCATCGAGTGGGAGCAGAAACTCGGGGAGGCGGTCTATCAGGATGCATTGTCTAAAGAAACAGTTCTGAAGGAGGGGCCCGCACTCAGCGCCGTGCAGGAAATGACGCAGCGTCTGACGGACAAGATTCCTCACAATCCCTACAAGTTTGAGGTCTCTGTTGTGCACAGCGCCGTCGTGAACGCTTTCGCTCTTCCGGGAGGCTACGTGGTGGTGTACACCGGCTTGATGAAGAAGGCCGAGAGCGGTGAAGAAGTCGCCGGTGTGCTGAGCCATGAGTTGAACCATGTACTGCAACGGCACGGGCTTGAGCGGATGGTCAAAATGTTAGGACTCGCGGCGGTGGTCAGTATCGTTGTGGGTGACCAGCAGGGTCTTATTGGGCTGGCGAAGGAGCTGGGGTTGAACCTGGTGACGTTGAAGTTCGGTCGCGAGCAGGAGACCGAGGCGGATCTCACCGGCATTCGCCTCTTGTCCGATGCGCGCATCGCGCCGGAGGGTATGATTGGATTTTTCGAGCGACTCTCGGACAAGGACAAAGCCCGCGTGGAGCTGTTCTCGACCCACCCCATGAGTGCGGCTCGTGCGGAACGATTGAAAGCGGAGTTGGCGGCATTGCCTAAACGCAGTCCTGAGCCGTTTACATTCGACTGGAAGGTCATCCAGGGTTCGCTGGCCCATGCGGATCCCGGCACATAGTGCGAGGTTCACGAGGTGCGCATCGGAGTCATATCGGATACGCATGGAGTATTTGATCGCGCGATCACCCGACACTTTGCCGGGGTCGAGCTCATTCTGCATGCCGGAGACATCGGGAAGCGCGAGGTCATTGAGCAGCTTCAAAAGATTGCTCCCGTGACGGTCGTATCCGGCAATGTGGATGGATTTGAGGCGAGCGGCTTTCCTGTCGAGCAGGTCATCGAAGTGGCAGGATATCGGATTGCGCTCTATCATCGACTTTATGAAAAAGGGACGCTGACGCGGGACGGCGCCTCTTTCTTGCAGCGAACAAACCCGGCCGTCTGTGTATATGGGCATACCCATCAACCGAAGTCGGAATGGCGCGATGGGGTGCTGCTGTTCAATCCCGGTTCTGCCGGACCGAAACGGTTTCACCTGCCCCGCGCGATCGGATTACTGCTGCTCCATCTTGCCACCATTGAACCGCAGCACATCACTTTGGCCGACCGGGCTGAGTAACGCGTTCAAGCGACCGTGAACTTTTCTGCTCTACATGACGGAATGGCTTCGTTATAATATCGACAGATTGACGGCAAGAGAGCCGTTGAGAACATTCATTCACTGGTTCAAAGGAGGAGGACGTATGCTGAGAAAACTATTGGTCGCGTTGGGCGCCGTCGCGGTGGTGTCACAAGCCGGATTGGCCATGGCGGCGAATCCCGATACGGGACCAGGTTGTGGTCTGGGAAAACTGGCGTGGGCGGATTACAAGAATCAAAAGAACATCGCGCCGCAAGTCATGATGGCCACCACCAATGGTACCTTCGGAAGCGGCACATTCGGCATCAGCTCTGGAACCTCCGGTTGCACGAATGATGGCCAAGTGATGGCGCATCAGAAGAACCAATGTGTTTGCCGCGATGAACTTCGAGAACTTGTCCCAGGAGATGGCCCAAGGCAAGGGCGAGCATTTGGCCTCTTTAGCTACCCTCATGGGCATTCCGGCGGAACAGCATACGGCCTTCTTTGCACTTGACCCAAGAGCGCTATACGGCCATGGTCAGGCAGGTGAAACCTCCTCGGTCGCGTTAGTGAAGGCTTTGAACGATGCGGTCGGCAAGAGTTCTGTGGTTGCGCAGGCCGTCAGCCGCTAAGTTTGTTTCACACTGAACATTGATGACAGGGCTCCGGTCGCTGACCGGAGCCCTGTTCTTTTATCTGCATTCAATCGTGCATATGTTGGTTGCCCTGCTAACCGCCTTTCTTCTCGCGACCTCCGTCGAGGCGGAAGCATCCACCATGTCCTATCCTCAGGAACTCATCCAGCGGGCCCGCGAGGCCCGATTGGCGGACCATCGCGAATGGCATCTCCTGCTCCACTATCGAGCCAATGTATTCGGGGGTTACGAGAGCGAGCAGGATGAGCCTGGTTTCTTCATGTCCCCTCACGGCAAAACCGATCCCGAGGCGGAGCTTGCCGCGACCGTGACACAATTCTTTTCGCCTGACCTCGTCGGCCGTTCAAAGCAGCCGGCGCAATGTGCATTCGTCGCACGGTACGCGTGGTTGAAAGAACAGCTTTCCTTTGACGACAGCCGCCTCGCGCCGATGAAATGTGACCGGTTCGAGCAATGGTTTGCCGGGTTTGAAGCGCAATCTGTTTCGCTCATTTTTCCCGCCGCGTTCATGAATAATCCGGCATCGATGTTCGGGCATACCTTTCTTCGGATTGACCAGCGGGGGCAGACAGCCCAAACCCGGCTGTTGGCCTACACCATTAATTTTGCCGCTGATGTCCCTCCCGGCTCGAACCTGGATTACCCGATACGCGGCATTTTCGGCGGCTACCGCGGATACTTCTCCACCGTGCCCTATTACCTCAAGGTGCAGGAGTATCGGGATATCGAGAATCGGGACATCTGGGAGTACAGGCTGAGCTTCAATGGAGATCAGATTCGGCGGCTTCTCATGCATGCCTGGGAACTCGGCAATGCGTCATTTGATTATTATTTCTTTAAGGAGAATTGCTCGTATCACCTGTTGTCGATATTGGAATATGCAGACCCTCGATTACATCTGACCGACCGATTTCTATTTTGGACTGTTCCGGCCGATACCGTTCGTCTGCTCGCAGCCCAACCAGGATTAGTGACTGATATCTCATTCCGTCCGTCTCGAGTGACGCTTATCCGCCGCAAGCGTGAACATCTGTCGCCCGAGGAACATAGGTTGGTGAAACGAGTGGTGCGAGATGCCTCGGCCAGTCAATCGGAAGAGGTTCGAGCGTTGCCGTTGCCTCGCCAGGCGTTCGTGCTGGATGTGGCTTCCGACTATGTGCGGTATACGGGCGAACGTGACGAGGACTTGGCGGTCGTTTCGAGAGAGCGGAACCGGCAGATTCTGACCGCGCGGAGTCTGTTGCGGATTCCGTCGGAAGATCTCGCGATTCGTCCCTTCGCCTTGCAGCCGGAATTGGGCCATAAGACTTCCCGCATGAGTGTGGGCGGAGGCTGGCGCAACAACGATACGTTTGAAGAAGTCAGCCTGCGGACGGCCTACCATGATCTGCTCGACCCTGAGACCGGCTATACGCCCGACGCACAGATCGAACTCGGGCTCGATCAGCCTGCGCCACTATAATCGGGCCGATCAGACGCGCGTTGAGCGCGCGACGTTGATGAATGTCATGTCGATCTCGCCGATGGATTCGCTGTTTCATGCCCCTTCCTGGAAGTTTAATATCGGAATGCAGACGATCAAGCATGGAACCTGCGAACTCTGCAGCAATTGGAATGTCAGCGGCGGCATCGGCGCAGCGACGGATACGCATCTGCTTCGCCGCGAGGTCTGGTTTGCGTTTGCCGAAGTAGAAGGGAATTACAGCCGGGCCTATGAGGAACGCCATCGCATCGGCGGAGGCGCATCGGTAGGTTTCTATGCCGATCTCACGGAACGGTGGCGGATGTTGGCTTCGACGACGTATGTGCGGTATGCGTTGGGAGAGACGTCCGACGACGTGAGATGGTCGGTGGCGCAACGCTATACGGTCGCTCAAAACTGGGCGTTACGGATGGAATACAACCACCGCGACCATGACAACGATGTGTTGTTCACCATGCAGGCGTTTTTCTAGAAGCCTGCCCGGCTGTGTGTATGATGGTTCACCTGTCAGGGAGTGATGTTGAAGAAATCGGTATGATAGGACGTGTCGGCTGAATATTATCTCAGCCGAGCCCCAGAGGGAAGACTGCACTGAGTTATTTTACGGCTTGATTTTTTCGATCGTGGCGAGCTTGCCATCGGTGTTATATGCCAGGTGATAAATAACCAATCTATCGCGTACTGCCAATTCGTAAGGGGTTCCGACAAGTTCCCAGAGGAAACCAGTTACCAAGTCTGCGCCGAGGTGCCCGATGACTGTGCAAACCTTGACCGAATCCTATGGGCTTCTGGATCCAACTGATATCGGTCATCGAAGCCGCCTGCTTCGGGCTTATAAGATGAATCTGGCTCACCCAGTTCGGTAATGATCTCGGGACGCGAGGCGCCCTCTTAATGACTTTCACATCGCCACGGTAACTTGAACGGCTTGCGGCCATGAAAACTGAACAGCCCGATGTCGTCATGAATACGACTAGTAGTGCGAGAAGCGGAATCCTGGCCTTTCTCATCTCATCCTCCTGAATAAGTTGGCCGATATGGTTGATCGTCTGTGCGTAAGACGATTGATCGCTTCAGTTGCGGGTTATTCAAGTCTAGCACTGAGACGACAGCCGTCAAGAATGGCATTCGCCGGAGGGCTCACACTTTGTAACAATGCGAATAAGTAGCTATCAAAAGGCTGAGGCAGTCAGCAGAAACGATGCTTTGCCGAGCAAGCGGTGATGTCATTCCTGGTCACGGCTTAAGTTTTCGATGAGCAAGTTCCCATCTGGCCTGTAGGCTAGGTGATAGATGACGGTTCTGTCGCTGAACGGCCAATTCATAAGGTGTTCCGATTAGCTCCCAAAGTAATGTGAAAAAATCGGCTCCAGCGTGGAGTAACACAGTGCCAACTTTCACCCAGGCATGGTGAGCTTGAGGGTCGAGAATATATCGGTCGTCAAATCCTCCGGTCTCCGTTTTGCTGAAGGCGTCGGGCTCGCCCAACTCGGCTAATCAGGCCGCGAAGCCACCTTCCTTAATTATATTCACTTCTCCCTCGATAATTGGTACCGTTGGCGGCCATGAGTACTGAGCAAACCGGATGTTGTCATTGAATACAAGGCACAGCGTTCCAGTAGCGCCTTGTTGAATCTGTCCGATTACCACATTGCTGTCTCCTTAATTAATGCTCGTGATCCCCGTCCTTTTGTGGAATAAATTCAGCTTCTGCTTCCAGAGGGCTGTTTATAGGGCAGACTGATGCTGGTTTCCATTCTGCATAGGGCGGGAATCGAGACTACAAAAGTGTGGACCTGGAATATGCGCGGTTGGAGTGGAGCCTAGCTAAGATGTGCCAGATGGAGATGTTGACGCAAGAATTACATGCTGACTGGAAGAGCGAGAAGGTATCCAGACCTGATGGCCATGCTCTCGTTGGTTTCCGGACACAACTGGCTTCAGCCGGCCTTGGAGTCACATGCTCAAAGACGGCTCGTTTTGCTTCGCAACGAAGGTTGTCGCAGCGATGCTGGTTAGCCGGCCTATCAATTTGACAAGCTTCGAGAGGTTACCTATACTCCGCCCACAGTAGAACCCCCAATGTCAGGGCACGGTTGGGGAGTCATTAACCATAACCTCGAGAGGGAGGCCTTATGAAGAAGCTGACCGCGTTGTGTTCTTTGACCTTGATTGGCGCCGCCTATCTGAGCCTCACTGGTTGTCAGATCGTCGCGTCTCCGATGTTGGGCGGTATGTACACAGAAGTGAAGTATGGCGATACGGCGACAGACCATGCCACTGCCACGAAAGAGGGCAAAGCATGCGGCCAGTCCATTCTGGGCTGGGTTGCAACTGGTGATGCCAGCGTTACGGCAGCCAAAGCGGCCGGCGGGATCAACCAGGTGGCTTCCGTCGACCACACGGCTAAAAACATCCTCGGTATTATCGGCGAATGGTGCACGGTCGTGAAGGGCAGCTGATCTCCGTTTCTATGCTTCTGAAAAAGGGTCTTCGGGATTCATCCCGAAGACCCTTTTTCTTTCTTCGTTCCATTGCCACCTGCATGGTACGGTACAGGCAGTATGCGGCTCCTCGTTTGCGTTCTGCATCGTGCTTTCGCTCACTGGGGGTTCCCATCTGCTGGACAGAGTGCCGAATTCGGCGACATCGATCTCAGTGTCTACATGCTGGGAAGCTGGCCGCGTGATCAGAATCTGTACAATCAGGGTACGACGGTACCGGCCTCAGTCCAACAGGGCATTGGCGCTGGGATCAAGGTAGGACTATTCCCGCATTTTACCAAAAGAATAGTTGGGATTGAGCTTGATTCCCTCGGACATGGGGGGGCGCTGTCTTTCCCAAACAACGCGAATGGACAAAACAACGGCACTGGTCGCTCCGATCTCTTGGTCCTCAACACCATGTTTAATCTCGTCCTGCGCTATCCCGGTGAGGTGGTCATGCCCTACGTCGGGATCGGTGCCGGATGGTCGCATGGCATCCTGCTCAACCCCAATATTACCGGACGGGCCGATAAGGACTTCGACTCTGCGCGCGCGCTTGGGCATCAGTACCTGGCGGGAGCGCGGACCATGGTCAGTCCGAAAGTATTTATCTTCGGAGAGTATCGCTACTTTTCCGCGAACTATCACTGGGAAGGCTTGGCGGTAGATTTTCGCGCGCATTACGGGCTGTTCGGAGTCGGTCTGCATTTTTAACCAACAGTGGATTCTCGCAACGACCAACAGGTCAAAGCATCCAGTAGTTCTCCACCAACCTATCGCCAGCATGCCTATGAGTTTGCTTGATCAATTCTTCGTCTACCATCCGCATCCGTGGGAGGAGCGCGATTGGGCCGCACTCAGCGGTCTTCCGCTGGAAGACGTGTGGTTTCAGTCGGCTGATGGAATGAAACTATTCGGTTGGTATGTGGAGCAGCCGTCTCCGAGCGCCATGTTGCTGTGGTGCCATGGCAATGCGGGAAACATGACTCATCGTCTGGGCAATCTCCAGGCGCTCTACCGGCTGGGGCTGTCGGTGTTTCTGTTCGACTATCGTGGGTATGGACGAAGCCAGGGCCGGCCGTCAGAGGACGGACTCTATTTGGATGCGCTTGCTGCCTATGATTATCTTCTGCATGTCCGCCGCATCAGGCCGGAACGTCTGGTGATCTTTGGCCGATCGTTGGGCGGCGCAATCGCCGGGGCCTTGGCTGCACAACGGCCGGCCATGGGTTTGCTGCTCGAATCCTGTTTTCCTTCCATCGAGGCGGTGGCCCGCCACCATTACCTGGGATTCCCTCTTCATTGGCTGCTGGGCGCCGCATTTCGATTGGAGGATCGGTTGCCTCACCTCTCGTTGCCGAAGCTGTTTGTCCACGGCGATCGGGACGATATCATCCCGATCGAACTGGGCCAACGCGCATTCGATGCCGCAAAGCCTCCAAAGGAATTTTATGTGGTGCGGGGCGCCACTCATAACGATGTGCCGTCGGTGGGAGGAAAGGCGTATTTCGCCAAGCTGTCCGAATTTATCAGCTCTGTCCTGAAGCGCTGAAGTCGGAAGCAACTCATCGCAGGTTCTACGTTTTTTCTGTTCACAACTCGTTCGACTTGGTAAGATGCGGTACGTATGGCGAGGGCAGTGTTCAACTCGAAAGCAACTGCCAGGTCTAAACCACTTTGGGTCTGCAAATTGGTCATAAATACGTTTGATCATATGGCGGGTGCCCCGCCATTCTGGTAGAGTGCGTCGTTTGCTGAAGTAGTCACCCTGCGGCGGAATGGGGGGGATGACGAAGGAAACCCGAATAAGGAGGCATGGTGCATCGGATATCGGGAAGCGCGAGATGGTTCGTGGGTACGATATATACTGTCGGTGTACTGGTCACGATCGGATGTGCAGGCGGGCCATCTCGTCCGTCCTCGATTTCCAGTGCCAACGAGGCTGAATTCCCCTCGGTGGCCGCGGCTGCAGAGCGCGCTGCGGAGAAGCGGAAGGGTGGGATCGTTTCGTCGTCTACTCAGAAAGACCCCACGGCGAAAACCGATGCGGTCGACACGGTTCAAGCGGGATCGGGAGATCAGCCTGCGGACGATCCATTTTTCGATCCCTTCGCCAGGAGCGATGAGCCTACCGGGGGAGAAGAGTACGATCCTTGGGAGCCGGTCAACACGAAGGTGTTCGAGTTCAATCGGCAGGTGGACCGGTGGGTGCTCAAGCCCGTGGCGCAAGGTTATAACGCCGTGGTACCCAATCCGGTTCAGATCGGCATCAGCAATGTGTTCTACAACATTCGGTTTCCCTCGCGCCTCATTAACAATCTGGCACAAGGCAAGTTGGCCGGGGCCGGCACCGAGGTCGGCCGCTTTCTGTTGAACAGCACCTTCGGATTCGCCGGAGTGGTCGATGTGGCTCGGGAGCTGAACATTACGACGCCGGAGGAAGACACTGGGCAAACGCTGGGTTTTTATGGCGTTAAACCTGGACCCTATCTCGTGGTGCCGTTCCTTCAACCGTTCACTGTACGGGATTTCTTCGGCTATCTTGGAGATATTGCCCTAAATCCGATCAACTGGTTGGTCTTTCCAATTATCGAAGTGAACGGTATCCCCTCCTTGATTGCCCATTCCAATCGAACGACATCGTCATTCGCTCAGATTGGTATGCGCGTGGGCGAGATCGTAAACGACCGCTCGTTAAACCTGGAAAAGTTTCAAGGAGTGGAGGAAGCGACGCTGGATCTCTATACGGCGGTCAAAAACGCCTATATCCAAAAGCGGCGGAATCAGATTAGAGAGTAACGATCTACGGAATCACCTTGAGTGCTCGGCCGACTTTGGCGAATGCGGCGACGGCCCGTTCGAGTTGCGGGCGCGTATGCCCCGCGGACAGTTGCAGGCGGATGCGGGCCTGTCCTTTCGGCACCACCGGGTAACTGAATCCCACCACATAGATGCCTTCTTGCAGCAAGAACTCCGCCATTTGCGCCGCCAGCGTAGCTTCTCCGAGCATGACCGGCATGATGGGATGGGCGCCCGGCACGAGGGTGAATCCGAGGGCCGTAAGCTGCCCGCGGAACCATCGCGCCTGCTCCGTCAACGTCTCGCGCAAGCGGTCCCCCTGCTCTACCAGCGTCAACGCTTTCAACGCGGCTGCGGCAATGACCGGCGGCAAGCTATTCGAGAAGAGATAAGGCCGCGAGCGCTGACGCAACAATTCGATGAGTTCTTTTCGTCCGGTGGTAAATCCGCCCGTGGCGCCGCCGAGCGCTTTGCCCAGAGTGCTGGTGATCAGGTCGATTCGTCCGGCGACTCCGAAGTGGTCAGGCGTGCCGCGTCCGCCCCTGCCCAGAACTCCGGTGGCATGACTGTCATCCACGACGACCGCGGCATCGTACCGATCAGCCAATTCGACGATACGATCCAGTTTTGCCAGATCGCCGTCCATCGAAAACACTCCATCCGTGACGATCATTCGGACGCGACTCGCGGCCGATTCGGCCAACCGCGCTTCCAGCTCTGTCATGTCGCCATGGGCATAACGCAGGCGAGCGGCTTTGCAGAGTCGAATGCCGTCGATGAGGCTCGCGTGGTTCAAGGCATCGCTGATGATGGCGTCTCGTTCGTCGAGCAGGGTTTCGAACAAGCCGCCGTTCGCATCAAAGCATGAGCTGTAGAGGATGGTGTCCGCGGTGTTGAAAAATGCACTGAGGGCCTGCTTCGAGTTGCGTGTGCAGTTGATGGGTTCCGCAGATGAAGCGGACAGAGGCCATGCCGTAGCCGTAGTCCTGCAGTCCATCGATGGCCGCTTGCTTCACATCTGGATGATCCGCCAGTCCAAGATAATTGTTCGCACAAAGGTTGAGGACCTTCCCCTGCGCCACCCGAATCTCGCCGCTCTGGGGACTCAAGATTTTTCGCTCGGTTTTGTAGAGACCGGCCGCGCGAATGTCGGCTAAGCTGCTGCTCGGTGGCTTTCTTGAGAGAGTTGTAAGCCATGATTGTTCGTCAGACGTGAAGCGTCAGGAGTCTTGCCGACCGAAGAGCGGTGGGAGTCGCCCTTACAGCGTACGACGCAGATCTCACGGAAATAAGACTACTTTGCCGCATTGGCCGGACTTGATCAATTCAAATCCTTGGGCGAAGTCTTTCAGCGGAAAGGTATGGGTGATGACCGGGCGGATGTTGAGGCCGGCTTTGAACAGTCCCGCCAGATCGATACCACGTGCTGAACAGGCGTCGGCCGGTAATGCCATGCACGCGGATGCCTTTGAAGATCACCTCGTTGGCAAGATCGCAGGTGACGGGCCCGGTGGGAATGCCGAACAGGGTCACGCGCCCGCCGTTTTTGACGGATCGAAAGGCATGGTGCAGCGCGGTGGGATGGCCGGACATTTCCAACGACGCATCGACGCCTTCTCCTCCGGTGATCTCCAGAATGGCGGCGGCAATGGCCTCAGGCCCGTCCGTCTGTGCGTTCAGCGTGTGATCGACGCCGACTTGCTTGGCCAAGCCAAGACGATAGTCGCTGACATCTGTTGCGATAATCGTGGCGGCTCCTGCGGTGCGGGCCACGGCGGCGGCGAACAGGCCGGTAGGGCCGCAACCGGTGATCAAGACCGTGTGGCCGGTCAGGTCTTCCACCAGAGCCGCATCGACCGCGTTACCCAAGGGCTCCTGTACGGAGGCTAACTCCGGCGGGATATCGGGTGAGGTTTTCCAGAGCACTGTCTCCGGAAGCACCACGTAGTCCGCAAACGATCCATCCAGGTCAACGCCCAGAATGCGGTAGTTCTTGCAGACGTGCGCCTGCCCGGTCCGGCATTGAAAGCAGGCGCCACAGGTCAAGTGCGATTCGGCGGCAACGTAGTCCCCCACGCGCACGAGGGTGACATCCGCGCCGATCGCGACGACTTCACCGCACATTTCATGTCCGATCGTCCGTGGAGGATGGATACGGCTGTGGGCCCAGGCATCCCAATTGTAAATATGGGCATCGGTTCCGCAGAGGGAGGTGGCTTTGATGTGAATGACGGCGTCAGATGGTCCCGGAGTCGGATCGGGACGATCGGTATAGGTCAGTCCCGGTCCTGCGGAAGTTTTGACAAGCGCACGCATAGCCCCATTATAACAAGCGTGCGCGAAATGCCTAGCCGAACCGAGAACGTCACCAAGGGTTATACAACGCGCCATGTTCAGTGAAGCGACCAGCCGCCTGCTGCTTCAGTAGGCCGGCAAAAAACGGGTTGAACTGAGTACGGGTCCTGGGTAGGATGCGATGATGCCACGTCATGTCGGCAAACGTCCGGTCACCGCGCGTCGCAGGACTAGGCATTGTATTGTGCCTTTCTCTCCTGCCTCTGCCGGCAATCGCGGGCCAAGCACCGTCCGCAACACCCGTGAGCCCCAAACGATGGGCGCAATTTGAACTGGTGAGTACCGAAGAGGATGGCTCCGTGCAGGCGGGCAAAGACGTCGTGCTCAGCCTTACCCTCGGTGGGTTGCCCGCGGGGACGGAATCGGTCATGGCCATCATCGAGTCTGCGGGGTTCCAGAGCCAGACCGTTTCATTGAGCGAAGATGCGACGCCGGCGGTGTACCAAGGGACGGCTATTCTGGAACCTAATTCCACCCTCAAGAGCCGGACCACGGTGCATCCCAAGGCCGTGAGAGTGCGGGTTTCCTTCGCTCGGGCAAAAATTACGGGGCTCGAAGAATTTTTGAAACGTGATTTCTACGTCACATTGGGTGATCGGCCGCCCGAGGAAGCCGAAATACCACCAGGACCCCTCGTGGAAAGTCCCGAAGCCGACTCCGCGGCGGTGCAGAAGGCGACGGAGCAAGTGCTCGCCGTCAACGCGACCATTGTAGAGGAAGATCTGTTGCCGTTGCCTCCGCCAGGAGAATCCAAAGCATACTGGAAACAGGTCAGCGATTTGATCAGCCGAAACTGGAGCCGGCAAATACGGTCTATTCGCCGCTCGCCCAGCAGCGAGACCGTGCGCGTGCATTTCAAAATGTATGCGAGTGGTGTGGCGCAACTGATTCAACTGGAGAAAAGCTCCGGCGCGCGAGACGTGAACGATGCCGGACTGCAGACCATCATCCATGCCCACCCGTTTCCTCCGATCCCGCCCGATGTGGGCGGAGATATCGTCGATGTGCATGTGCGGATGCGTACTGGGGCGAAAGTCGCGACCCGCGATGTGCAGATGACGGTGGACAAAAAATCGTCCAAACCTGCCGCGCCCCCCTCACCGAAAGAAGGACGCCGCACCGAGCGGTTCCACAAAGGAGTAGCTATGACAAATCGGACCGGTCGTGCAATGGCCATGCTCTGTCTAAGCGCAAGTGTGCTGCTCAATGCGGGCGTACACGTCTGCTGAAACGGCGCGATACGATGTGGACCCGGATCATTCGATCGTGGAGTTCAAGGTGGCCCACATGGTGATCTCCAAGACCACGGGACACTTCAAAGACTATACGCGGTTTTATCGACATGGATCCCGATGCCGGGACGGTCAAGGCAATTGAGGCTACGATCAAGACGGCATCTCTGACCACCAACCAGGAAAAGCGCGATACCCATCTCAGGAATCCTGATTTTTTCGATGTCGCGAAGTATCCGACGATGGTCTATAAGATGAAAAGCTACAAAAAGTCCGGAGATGGTTATACGGCGGTCGGTGACCTGACGTTGCGTGGCGTGACGAAAGAGATGACGCTGACAGGGAATCTGAACGGCGTCACAAAAGACCCCTGGGGCAATACCCGCGCAGGATTCACCGCCGAAGGTAAAGTGAACCGGAAGGACTTCGGCATGGTCTGGAACAATGCGCTGGACGGTGGTGGGCTCATCGTCGGCGACGACGTATTAATCAAGCTCGACATCGAATGTATTAAGGCTAAACCGTAAAGCCAACCCTTCTCGATTCTCATGGACTGCGTGTCTGCTTGGCCTCCGCCGGGCAGACCGTGGTCGCGGTGGCGCACCTCGCGGGGTATCTCTGAACAAGGGATAGTCCGTCCCTTCCTGTGCTGCCGGGGTCAGCAACCACATAACGTCTCGATCACCAGAGAAACAGTCCGGACCGCTGCGCTCTCCCACAGGCTGGGGCTGCGCGTGTTGGGGGATAGGATGAGCCCCACAGAGCTGAAGATCGGAAGGTTGATTAAGTAGAGCGGTACTGAGCCGGATCATGCACGGTAGGAGCCCTGGAAAATTCACATCTCAGCTCGGTAGGATAAGCAGGATGCGCACTTGTACGTCATGGTCATTATTGTTGGGACTCTTCATCTGCGGCGCCATTGAGGCCGAAGCGTTGGAGTTTACGGCCGATCAAGTGACCAAGATTAATGGGCGTACACAAAAATCCAATGTCTACTACCGCGACAGTATGTGGCGGATCGAACACCATTCGATGGGGCCGGTCAATGTCAGCATCGTGCGGAAAGATAAGAATGTCGTGTGGTTGTTGTTGTCGCGGATCAAGCGGTTTAAGACCCTGCCCTATAGTGCCGAGCAAGACCTGCAGGTGTCGGAGCGGCTGGAGGGCGAAGTCTCACGCGAAGAAATCGGAACGGAAACGCGAGAGGGGCATCCAACGACCCTGTACGAAGTCATGGTCAAGCAAGGCGAGCGGCCGGAAGTCTATTATCAATGGCTGGCTACGGACATTCGCTTCCCGATGAAACTGGCAAAGAAAGACGGTAGCTGGATCGTCGAGTATCAGCATGTCAAGTTGCGCCCCGTGATCGATTATCTGTTCCAGTTGCCGCTCAATTTCGAGCCATTGGAAGACTTCGATCAGCCGCCGGCTTCTCCGGCGCCGGCGCAACAGCCTATGTAAAATGTGGACCGGGACAAGGAGGGCTGTGATAGTGGGAAGGATAGGGGGTATTGCTGGTGTGATGATGGCGGGTGTCCTGACAATCAGCGGCGGCCTCTACGCGCTGGACGTTGCCGACGTGACCAGGGAATGGACGCCGGAAGGGAAAAAGCTGGCCTTCGAACGGATCAAGCTACCGGCGCATGACGAGATGGTCCCTATCCCTGCGGGTGAGTTTTTGCAGGGAAGTGACAAAAAGATCGATAAAAATTCCTACTTGGCGGAGTTTCCTCAGCGCAAGGTCTATGTAAATGCCTATGAAATCGACAAGTACGAAGTGACCACGGTGCAATTCTTGAAATTCGTGTTGGCCTCGAATCGTGACCCACTGATCGATTGGCAATACGATGGCGGAAATTTCCAGGACACCATGGTCAGTCATCCGGTCATGCACGTGTCGTGGTTCGACGCAGAAGCGTATTGCAAGTGGGCGGGCAAGCGATTGCCGACAGAAGCCGAGTGGGAAAAGGCCGCGCGGGGAGAAGATGGACGCATCTACCCCTGGGGTAATCAAATGGCCGGTCTCTCGCGAGCCAACTTTGGCCGCACTGGACTGTCGGGACCCGTGCGAGATCGTCCGGAGCGTCTGTTGCTTTATCCGCCGATCGTCTCCGTGGATAAATACGAAAATTCAGTCAGTCCCTATGGCGTCTACCAGATGTCCGGCAATGTGGCGGAATGGACGGACGATTGGTACGATCCTAAATATTATAAAACGGCGCCAGACCGAAATCCCAAGGGGCCGGAAACCGGCACACAGAAAACATTTCGCGGCGGCGGCTGGATCGACAGCACGCCTTCCGTGCGGCCTGCTCAACGTAACGGGACGGAGCCCACCACGAAAATGAATTGGCTCGGGTTTCGTTGTGCGCGGGATGTGAAAGAAGGCGTAGGAGAATTGTCGGCTCAGCCGCAGTAACGTTCGATGACTGTCGGATGAGCGGTCTGTCGTTACGGGCAAGTGCCGTGCGGACTCAAGATTCTCTCGGCTTATTGTTTGGCGACGAAGAGACGGTGGGCTTGCTCGCTTGTTTCTTTGACGAGGATGCCCATTTTCCCATGCGACGGTTCGAAATCTACTGATAAGCCGTGGCTTCGGATGCGTTCGCTGGCGGTGGGGCCGATGGAAGCGACGACCACCTTCTTGCAGGACTCTCTGAACTGCGTCGACTGTCCGTCCTGTTCCACGACCTGCATGGCGTGATCGATCTGTGCGGCATTGGTCACCAGCATTACCTGAACATGTCCTGCCAGAAGCTCACCTAACACTTGCCGCAACGGGGCGATATCTTCCGGCAGTGCCCATCGGTACACCGGTACGGAGACCACAGAGGCTCCTCGTTGCTTCAATGCCTCCCGCAGATCAAGATTCGGCAGACCGTACTCTTGCACCGCCACCCGCAGCCCCTTCATGGGGCGGTACTCGTCCAGAGTCGATACGACATCAACCCAGGTATTTGGTTCTGGCACGGTCAAGGTCGGTTGAAAGCCGAGGTTTTTGAGCGCGGCGACAGGTTTGGGACCGCGCGCGATCAGTATGGTGTTTTTCAGGGCGCTCGCGACCTTATCTTTGGCGTAGCGGCGGTGCAGGATATCCAACAGCGTGGCGGTGCCCGCTCCCGTGAGCAGAACCAGCACGTCGACGCCTTCTGTTAGCAATTGCTCGCCGAACCGGATGGCGGCGGAATGATCTTCTAGCGGAATCTCACGCAAAGCCGGCGCCACCAGCGGCCTTCCGCCATGGCGTTCGATCAGTCGCGTCATCTCCGCCGCCATGCGCGACTCAAACGATGCGACGGTCAGCCCATTGAAGCCGGAATTGGCCATGGCATCCTGCACTCAAGGAAGGGTCGCGGTGATGAATGGGCTACTTCGGGACGTCCATCGCACATCGAAATCCGGTCGATTCGTTCCGCACCGTCGGATCACTGTCCACCCGAGTAAAGATGCGAACGGTTGGAGTTTCATTCTGCCAGCCGGCGCCTCGAATGACCCGCTTGGTGCCGCTCTCCGGCCCAGGGGGATTCTTGACGGGGCTTTTTTCGTAGTACTTCCCATCGTACCAATCGTTCATCCATTCCCAGACGTTGCCGGCCATGTCATACACGCCATAGGGACTTTTCCCGCTCTCATAACTCCCCACCGGCATGAGGGTCTTTTCTCCAATCCACTTCTGATTGAAGTTGAGGTGTTTATTCGTGGGCTCCACGTTCCCCCAGGGGAATCGCCAGTCATTATTGCCTTTGGCGGCTTTTTCCCACTCGGCTTCGCGGGGTAACCGCCTGCCGGCCCATTTGCAGTAGGCGTCCGCGTCCGCCCAATCAACGTTGATCACCGGCCGGTCCGCGAGGGAATCGGGGATGCCGACTCCTTCCCACAGGTTGCGAGTTGGGTTTTTAGGATTCTGCGGGACGCGATGCTTCGTCGCTTTCACGAATTCTAGATATCGGCCGTTGGTCACTTCGTATTTGTCCATGTAGAAATCCGTGACCTCGACGACGTGGCGAGGATATTCATCGCGTCCCCCATCGCGATCTCCGACGGGTACTCCCATTGGGTAGGAGCCGGCTGGAATCAGCACGAGCGGCGCGCCGTCCTTTCCGGTCATTTCTTGGGGAAGCGCCGTCTGTCCCGCTGCGGTTGCGTGCGAAGCCGCGCCGTTCAGTCCGGCGAACGCCACCACTACTGCGAAGAAGGATCGTGCCAACATCACTCCTAGCTCCTTTGGTTCGAACAAACGTTGAACGATCGTACCACAGGGGCCTCTGTCAGAAACACGACTAGTTGTAGGCCCTGCCGGTGATCATTGAAGACGCGAGGACGCAATGAGGATTGACGAGGTGACAGGAGGCCACCTACTATACGCGGAGGAGCACTCGGTCTGCCCATGCATCTTGGCTTACGACATCTGGCGCTGCGGGTGACGGATCTTCCTCGGTCGCGCGCTTTCTATGAGCGTTTTCTGGCGATGAAGGTGGTCTGGCAGCCTGATCCGGACAATATTTACTTCAGTTCGGGCAGCGATAATCTGGCATTGCACCAAATCGCACCCGATGAACTCGCGCAGTACCAGCCGCCGCGCGGGCAATTGCTCGACCATTTCGGCGTTATCTTCGGGAGTCCTGCGCAGGTGGACGAGCTGTTTCTCGACGTGCGGACGCATGCGGCTCAGTATGGAGCCGCCATTGCCAAGCCACCCAAGCAACACCGGGACGGTAGTTATTCGTTCTATTTTACCGATCCGGACGGCAATGCGATCCAGGCGTTGTATGAACCAACGATCAGTAAGCTGGAATGTAAGCGTGAGGAGTAAGGTGTTCGCGGCAAAGGCGACCATGCCAAAACAACTTTCCAGTTGGCTCACACGCCCCCACGTGTGCCTCACACGTCACGCCCCACGACCATGAGCATGTGGGACTCATTACCGCGTGATCAGTATGTAGGACTTGCGCCTTGGGTCTGGGTGCAACTCGAAAGCAGCCAGCCGCCGGGACCATTTCCTTTCATCGGCGGGGTGGCTCCCGAGGTTCTGGCGAGTCTGCACGAAGCCCATAGCCTTTTTCTCGCCTGCGTGGAAACTGCCATTAGTGATGTATTTTCCCGTCGCGCCGCCCTTGATGATCCGCTCATGAAGGTGCGATTGGAAGATGCCTATGCCGAACTGATCAATTCGCGCCAGCAGTTCAGCCAGCACATCACCGCGCGTCGCCGACCGGACGGGACGTTCGAGTGGTCGCATTCCTTCGATGCCACGAAATCGGCGACCGTGGTCAATACCGGCCTGCGTATTTTTAATGCGGTCAAGCGTCAGGCGATTCCAGTGCCGTTCGAGCGGCCGATGGGACCAGTCGTGGGAAAATTGCTTGGTATGTTGCACGGCACGCACCAAGCCGGGGCTATACAAACTATCGTGGCGACTGCCGGCCGAGACGGAGAGCGTCTGTTGACGAAACTGATGGATCTGTTCGTGCAGTATGAATGCCTGACCCTCACGGCGAAAGCGTCGATTCGAGAGCAATGGTTGTTGAATACGAGAGATCGGGACACCATTCACCTGGGACATGCCGCGTTGATGTATCGACAGCGCGATAATTTTTTGCTGTTCGATCCCTGGCTGCTGCCTTGGTTCGCGGAGTCGAACGTGCCGAGCCTGTGGGTGTCGATGGTGCCCAAGCCTGCGGCGATTTTTTTGACGCATGACCACGACGATCATGTCGATCCCCGGACGCTGCTGCATATGCCGAAGGATGTGCCCATCGTGGTTCCCAGCCGGAGGAACCGAAAGAAATATTTCTACGATTACATTCCGCTGCTCAAAGAATTGGGCTGTACCAACATCATCGAACTGGCGCACGGCGAAGCATGGAATTTTGATGGCGGCGCCGTCGTGTCGGTTCCCTTTTTCGGCGAAGATCCCTGTGATCTGGAGATGCCCAGAAACTGTTACCTGGTGTCTGACCGTGGGCACAATGTGTTGGTTCATGCGGACAGCGGGCCGACCAACAGCGGCCGCTCGGCCATCAAGGAAGGCGTGATTCAACAGCTGATTCAAAAATACGGGCCTATCGGGTTGCTCTTGGCTTCTCAACAGCAATTGCAGGAAATCCGCAGTTACGCCGCCCATGCGCCACTGTCCCATCCTGGGCTCTGGCTGGATGTGGGCGAGAATGGGTATCTCACCAATAGCTATTTGGACGAGCTCTGCGCCGCCGCCCAGGCCCGGCTCTTTGTGTCCTACGCCACCGGCGGGGCCGATTGGTACCCCGATCATCTGTCGTTCATGTTTAGTCAGCGCAATCCGGCGCGGACGGCGCTGCTCACGGCTAACTGGGAACCGCCGGAAAAACTGAAAGAGCTGTTGGGCCGGCATGATTGCCGGTATCATCGCGCTCGGGCGCTGGATATATTTCGATGCGCCGACGATGGATCGGTGCAGCTCTCATTCTCATCCGCGGTTGAAGCCTTGGCTCCGATGTCGCTCTACCGGGTCGATCACGGGGAGCCGTCGTTCATGAAGCGGGGCGGCCGCGCCTAACGTTCGTCGTACAGATAACCGGCGTGGAGAGGGAAGTGATATGGGTTCTGGCAAGAACATAGTGCTCGTGACGGGCGCGGCCGGCTTTATCGGGTCTCATGTGGCCCAGCGACTGCTCGATCGAGGCGATTGGGTCCTTGGGCTGGACAATCTCAACGACTACTATGATGTGCGGCTGAAGGAAGCACGTTTAGCGAAGTTGCTTCCGCGTCCGCAATTCCAATTCACGAAGCTGGACCTCTCCGATCGTACCGGAATTGCCGCGCTTTTCGAGCAACAGCCTATCAGACGAGTCGTCCATTTGGCCGCGCAGGCCGGCGTCCGGTATTCATTGGTCAATCCCCACGCCTACACCGCCAGCAATATCGACGGGTTTCTAAACATCCTTGAAGGGTGCCGACACTCCCAGGCCGAACACCTCGTCTACGCCTCCACCAGTTCCGTATATGGCGGGCATACGCACATGCCGTTCTCAGTGCATGATAATGTCGATCACCCCGTTTCTCTTTACGCTGCCACGAAGAAGGCTAATGAGCTGATGGCGCATTGTTATGCCCACCTGTACCGATTTCCGATTACAGGGCTGCGATTTTTTACCGTCTACGGACCTTGGGGCCGTCCTGACATGGCGCTGTTTCTCTTTACGAAGGCGATTTTGGAAGGAAAGCCGATCGACGTTTTCAATCACGGGAAGATGCAGCGCGATTTTACCTACGTCGACGATATTGTCGAAGGGGTCCTCCGTACGCTGGATCGCCCCGCGCAGCCCGATCCAAACTGGTCCAGTGACAAGCCCGACCCAGGCGGCAGCTCCGCGCCCTATCGTCTCTACAACATCGGCAATCACCAGCCGGTTGAACTGCTGCGCTTCATCGAAGTCCTGGAACAGACGCTCGGCAAGAAGGCGGAGAAGAATTTTCTCCCCCTTCAGCCCGGCGACGTGCCGGCAACCTATGCCGACGTGGCGGACCTGATGCGCGACACGGGCTTCAAACCGGCCACGTCGATCGAGACCGGCATTGCGCGGTTCGTCGACTGGTACCGGGAATACTACAAAGTGTGACCGCTACCGTCATCCTGCAGCGTCGCATCCGTAGCCGACGGGACCGTCACTCGCGTGTTCCGCCATCCGATACCCATCGAGTTTCGTATCGTGATAGAAATGGGCAGAGTCGCTCGACGACTGCATGTCGTTGGCCATGTCTATGCGCACTGGGTGGGCGAAGATTGTTGCATTACCACCGGGCTGTCAATCCTGTCCACTTGATGCTCCAGCACTAGCCTGCCATGACTGAATCGTGCTGCTTCATTCCCGTTGTGCGAAAGGCGTGCGTCCCGTAACATCCTTGCCGGGTAGTGCCTGCTCGTGGTCCGGTAACCTATTTGGCGGCAGAGGCAGGAGCGCCCGGTTGTGACATTGCACGGTCGTCGTATGTATGGCGACTCGTGCGCGAATAAAATAAACAGGATCGTGCACTGCTCCTAACCGCCGATTGAATGGTCTGTGCAGGCGCCCACTTGTCGCGCGTTGGGAGTATGGGGTATGGTGAAAAAGGGCATATGTGGGAGCAGGAAAAGATATCACGATGAATATGCACGTGGTCAGCCGGTCAATAGTCCGCGCGGGATTGCTCGGCATATTGTGCGCCGGGATGGCCTATGCGGAAAATCAAATGAACGAATTGCCGGCATGGAGTGCGAGTCGCCTCCAATCCCCGAGCCCGTTGTCTCAGCTTCCTACGATCAACGATCGCGAACAAGACATCATTCGGCAGACCCCCACGTTAAGCAGACGGTTACAACTTAGCCAGCAGACGTTGATTCCGTTTGTCGGGGCTGGATTTGGCGGTGGGTTTGTGACAGAGCGCGACCGGGCGATGGGTTCTTCGTCAATGTTCCCTCAGCAAAATCTCTTGGGCGAGTCATTGGGCAAGGGCATGATGCCGAACGAGTTTCAAATGGGCATTCGCATTCCTTTCTAGCCTTCGTCTTTTTCCCGTTTCCTAAAATAGCATTTGGGCAAAGATCCGCTGGAAGGATTCCGGCCAAGTGCGCGAAGCACGAGTTGCGCGCCGTTCAACTCGAATGCCGGATAGGCGTGGCGACAGCCAAGATGCGCATGTCCGGCCTTCAATTCCGCCAGCATGCCGGCTGGATGCGCATTCAATAGTCTCAACGTGAACTCATAGTTTGCCTGATCTGGTTCCCGGCGGAGCATTCGCCTGCGGAGCTAATCAATTGAAATGGTCGCATTGCTTTCGATAATTTCTGCTTGGAGGGAGGGATCGCAGACTCCAGCCCTCGCTTGTAGCAGCCCAGCACCGCGTGCCTGCTCGTCCATGCCGAGGTAGGTTCCATAATAGTCCTCCCTGTCCAACTGGATTCCTGTTACACCAAGGCTTGCTGAAAGCAGTCCCCATGCGCCGTTTCATCGTCCGAAACGACGCGATCGAAATCAGAAATGATGGCGCGCAGGGGGGAAGCCTCCCGTGAAAAGCTTGGCTGGCGTGGACTCTACGATAGTCTAGCGCGACGTCCCAACAAGCAGAACTGCTTGTTCAGTTGAGAGCCCTAAGGTATGCTGCGTGCCGGTACGCGGCAGTACGTGATCCAGACTTTTAGTGGGGTTCACATAGGATGAGCGATTACGCAGTTCTTGGCGATCTTCTAGTGATCTATACGGTGTCCACGGTCGTGGTCTTCGTGTTTCACCAGTTCCGGTTGCCGTCGATCGCCGGCTTTCTGGTTGCGGGCGCACTCATCGGTCCGCATGGCCTCCACTTGATTCCAGACGTGAGTCAGGTGCAGGTGCTGGCCGAGATCGGGATTGTGCTGCTCCTCTTCACCATCGGCATGGAGTTTTCGTCTGCCCATTTTGCGGCTGCCCGCCGCATTTTCATGGTAGCCGCTCCCGTTCAGACCGGTGGCGTGCTGATCTTGGCGATGGGCGGGGCACTCCTAGTGGGACTGTCCTATCAACAGGGAATTTTCTGGGGTTTTCTCCTCTCATTGAGTAGCACGGCGATCGTGTTGAAGGCGCTTTCCGAGCAGGGCGAGAGCGATTCGTTTCATGGTCGTGCCACGGTTGCGATCCTGATCTTCCAGGACCTGGCTGTTGTTCCCATGATGCTCGTCACACCAATTTTAGGGACTCCGACCGGAAGCGCAATGGGAACGGTCCTCATGACTTTGTTCAAAGCGGCCATGGTCGTGGGTCTTGATTGTCGCGGCGGCCTGGTACCTGGTGCCGCGCTTGCTGCGGCATATCGTACGCAGCCGAAGTCGAGAGCTGTTTCTGCTCTCTATTATCGTCCTCTGCCTCGGCATTGCCTGGCTGACCTCGCTGGGCGGACTGTCGCTGGCTCTCGGCGCATTTATCGCCGGTCTCGTCATTTCTGAGTCTGAGTATAGCCATCAAGCATTGGCGGAGGTCCTGCCGTTCCGTGATAGTTTCAACAGTCTGTTCTTCGTGTCCATCGGAGTGTTGATGGACCTGCGCGTGGTGCTCGACCATCCGTTCATCGTCCTGGGGTTGCTTGTGGCGGTCATTGTCGGAAAGCTGGTGGCCGGGACCGGAGCGATGATTGCGGCCGGCGCCCCGCCTAGGTCGGCGATTCTTGTTGGAATGGCCCTGGCGCAGGTGGGCGAATTCAGCTTTATTCTGGCGCAACAGGGGCAAGATGCGGGGTTGTTTACCGGCGAACTGTACAATCTATTCCTGGCGACGTCGGTCCTCACGATGGTGGTGACGCCCTTTTTGATGCAGTGGTCGCCTCACTTGGGTCGGCGGATCGAAGCGATGCAACGGGTGCGGGGTGGCTGCCGACTCGGACGGCTGCGCATGTTGAACAATTGGCAGGATCGCAGATTCGTATTAAGGACCATGTGATCATTGTCGGGTATGGATTGAACGGTCGAAACCTGGCCCGCGTGCTGAGCGAAACGGAGATCCCCCACGTGGCGCTCGACCTGGATGGCGACACGGTTCGTCGCGAGTCGCGTCATGGTGTGCCGATCTATTATGGCGACGGCTCGAATGCCAATGTCCTGCGACACATGAAGATAGAAGAGGCCAAAGTGCTGGTCGTGGCGCTTTCCGATCCATTTACGGCTCGGAGAACGGTGAAGGTCGCGAAGGGGCTGAACCCGGCCGTGCACATCGTCGTGCGGACCCGTTATTTGCGGGAGTTGGAAGAGTTGCACCAGTTAGGCGCGGACGACGTGGTGCCGGAGGAGTTTGAGACGTCGATTGAAATCTTCGCGCTGGTGCTACGCACCTACAGTTTGCCGCAGGAGTTCGTGGCGCGAAAAGCCGAGCAAATCAGACGGGAGGGATATGCCTTGCTGCGTCGCAGCGAGATGCCTGAACTGGCGCATCATCTTCGCGGGGGCACCCTCACCGATGTCGAGGTGGAAACCTGTCGCATCGATGAGGAGGCTCCGGCGGTGGGCAAGTCTTTGGCCGAACTCTCCATTCGTCCACGGACCGGCGCGTCCATCATTGCCTGGACGCGTAGCCAGATGACGCAGTCGAATCCGGCTGAAACGGTGCGCCTGCAATCGGGGGATGTGGTGACGCTGCTGGGATCACGTGACCAGATTCGTCGGGCCATGGCGCTGCTCAACGAGCCGCACAATGGCTCGATCCAACCTGCCAGATAACCCGCACAGCCTGGCTAACTTCTCCAACGAAGGGTGACGCGACCCTTCAGGGGATGCTCCAAAGGACGGCCTGTTTGCACCGCCGCGAGATGTGCGGCTTTCAGTTTGTAGTACCACTTGGCAGGGGTATCGGCATCATCGATCAGCATCAGCGCCGGTTGGTACTTCAGTCCGATCGCTTGCCGCTCCATCGCTTGTTTATCCTGCTTCATGAAGATGTTGGCGAAGTGGCGAAACAGGGGCTTAGCGAAGGGAAGCCAAGGAAGGATGTTCCAGGCCGCGGTAAAATCGATGCGACACTGTTGGTCGCCGATCGGAGTCACGGTGGCGCGCGAGGAGACGAACATCGAGCCGCATTGCACCAATTCGAAACGTTGATTGGGCAGCACGAAGTCGATGGTCGTCGTCAGCGGCCCGCCGTACAACAGATTCAGGAGCTTATACGGTCCGCTGTTCTTGGAGGGCGCATGGGGGACCATGCGAAACCCGTTCGGAATCGGCTCGAAGGTTTTCGCTTTCTCGTGCATGCTGGCCTTCGTGCGCCACCAAGAACTTTGATGGATGAACGGACCATGTGCCGGATCCATCAAGCCCCACAATGCCGTCGTCTATGGTGCAGTCCAAGATCGTGGAGATTTGGACCATGCGATAGGGTTCGGACGGCAACGGGAGGCGCGGGAGTTCCGGGGACCGGTTCGTTCGGCTGCCGCGGGTCAGCGAGGAACACCCAGATGTAGCCGTCTCGATCCTGGCAGGGATACGAGGCAATACCAATCTTTTCCGGTTTGAGTTGAGACCCCTCGATCAGCGCCGGGATGTGGCGGCACCGGCCGCCCATATCGAATTGCCAGCCATGGTAGGCGCATTCGACACGTTCGCCGTCGAAATGCCCGAACGAGAGCGGCATGCCACGATGGGGGCAAATATCGCGCATGGCCGCCACCTGCCCCTGACGGTCGCGGCAGACCAGAATCGGCTGTCCCAGCATCACTTGTGATTGCATCTGGCCGACTGCCAGCGAGGTGCTCGTGGTCACAGGATACCAAAACCCGAGCAGGGGCGCGCTTTTTGTAGGCCTGAATTCGGTGATGAGGTCTGTGTTCATAGGTGAGTCGTTGAGTGCGCGGGCGCCGCAGAGTCAGCATGCGAGTGACCGGAACTATAACGGGGGGTCCGCAGCAGGTCAAGCAACCCTCGAGGTGATGCCAGCGCCAAGACGAGGACCGTCGGAACTTCCTGTTTCTTGACAAGAAAAAGAAGCGGAGATTATAGTTTCTTTCGTCTTTGATCGACGATTTCGTAGATCAAGAAGCGAGGTAACCGATGATCACTGCGCAAATAGAACCGACAGCCGCTCTTGCGGAGCTGCGCGAGTCCAAGCCGGATCGTGTCACGATCGTGCTCCTTAGTGGCGATCTGGACAAGGCCATGGCCGCATTCATTATTGCCACAGGGGCCGCCGCCATGGGGATGCAGGTGACGGTGTTTTTTACGTTTTGGGGGTTGAACACGATTCGGAAAAAAGGGGCGCGCAGTTCGGCCACGGATTTGCTGCGCCGCATGTTCGGACTCCTCAATAAAGGCGGAGCCGATCAGCTGCCATTGTCCCGGTTTCACTTCTGGGGACTCGGCACCAAGATGATGCAGGTGGTGATGAAGAAGAACCGTATGCCGGGCGTCCCGGAATTGATGGATATGGCGCTGGACCTCGGAGTCCGCTTCATTGCCTGCACGACGACGATGGGGTTGATGGGGATTACCAAGGACACATTGATCGACGGGATCGACCAGTTCGCGGGTGTGACCACCTACTTGGCGGAAGCCAAGCAGGGCAGTGTTAATCTGTTCATATAAGCGACGGGCCGAGGGAGCGTTATGATACAGGCCGATGTGAAACTCGATACGCTTGGGTATTTTTGCCCGATGCCGATAATTTTGACCTCGAAGAAGATCAAAGAACTCACGACCGGTCAGGTGCTGGAAGTCGTGTCGGACGATGAAGGCATCAAGAAAGACATGCCGGCCTGGTGTCAGACCACCGGCCACGAAATGGTGGGGTTGGAAGAGGAGCAAAGCTCCTCCAAGCGGATCTATAAGGCCTTTGTCAAAAAAACGAAGTAACGCTCGGCGACAGGCGCGTATAGGCGAGGCTGTCATGCTAGGCAAAGCCGGAGGGCAGGATCACCAGCCTCCGGCTTTTTTATTGCGTGAACGTTCGGGGCGAGCAGCGCATCACAGGAAAGTCATCGCGGAAGAGGCATTGGGTGAATCAGGTCGTTGAATGCGTGCCGAACTTCAGTGAGGGTCGGAATCCCGACGTCGTCCGAGCACTGGTCGATATCGTCCGTTCCGTGACGGGTGTGGCCCTGCTGGATGAGACCATGGACCCCGATCATCATCGGGCGGTGGTGACGTTGGCCGGTCGACCCTATGCTGTAGCCGAGGTCGCGTTTCAAATGGCGCGGGTGGCGTCTCAGCTGATCGACCTGCGCACACATCATGGCGAACATCCACGTGTTGGCGCGACGGACGTCATGCCTTTCGTACCCATTCGCGGCGTCAGCATGCAGGATTGTGTGCAGTTGGCTCGGATGGTTGGGCAACGTATCGGCAACGAACTTAAGATCCCGGTGTTTCTGTATGAGGAAGCAGCCTCTCGGCCCGAGCGCAAGAACCTCGAGTGGGTCAGAAGGGGCGGCCTGAAAGGATTGAGAGCGAGGATGGAGACCGAGCCGGCGTGGGTGCCGGACTTCGGGCCCAAGCACCCGCACCAGACCGCGGGGGCCACGGTCGTGGGAGCGCGGTGGCCGCTCATCGCCTTTAATGTAAATCTGAAGAGCCGCGATCCGTCGGTCGCTACCGACATTGCCAAAGTCGTTCGACAGTCGAGCGGGGGGCTCCCATTTGTCAAAGCCATCGGCGTTGATCTGAAAACGTCAGGCTTCGTGCAAGTATCGATGAATCTGACGAACCATGAGGAGACGCCCTTGCACGTTGCATTTGCCCTGGTGCAGCGGGAGGCCGAGGCCCGTGGAGTAGATGTGGCCGGTACTGAAATCATCGGCCTGGTCCCAGAGCAAGCCTTGATTGCGACAGCGCAGCATGCGCTTCATCTGAATCAATTTGACGGTCGGCAGGTTCTCGAAGCGCAAATGGACAGTGTCGAATCGCGAGAAGCGTTCGGACGCGTGTCGACACCGCAGACACTCAACGCAAAGGCGGTATGGCCGGCGAAACCCGGGGCAATCGATGGACTGATGCCAGAGGGCCAGAGTTTGACAGGGGGCAGTGTGGGTGCTCTCTCGGCCGCATTCGCGGCCTCCTTAGGCATCATGGTGGCCAAACTGAATCGTGCACGGATCGTCGAAACGCGGCTAACTGAAATTCGAACGCGTCTGCATGAATTGGTCAAGATCGATCGAGAGGCCTATGCGCAGGTGCTTCAAGCAAACAAGCTCCCGCCCCACCACTCGGATCGCACCCTTCAACTCGCGTCGAGTTTGTTGGTGGCGACAGAAACGCCGCTGGAAATTGTGAAACTGTCCTGCGAAATCATTCCGTTGCTGCGCGGCCTCCTGACGTCGGCGAAACCGGAGGTTCATCCCGATCTCAACATGGGGATGCATCTCGCGGATGCGGTCATCGATGGATGTCTTGGGATGGTCGATGAAAATATGAAAACACAGCCAAATCACCAGCTTATTGCATCGATTCGTGATCGATTTTCGGCGGCAGAACAAATGCTTGTGGATGCGAAATCCCTATGCTACACTCCGCCCTTCGATTCGTGGTCGCAAAAAGTGTTGAATATTCTGAAACTTCGCTGAAAGAGGGTCGAAGGTAGCTGACGATGGAAATTAAGGTTTTCAACAACAACGTCGAAAAAGCCCTGAAGGTCGCCAAGAAAAAATTGGCGGGCGAAGGATTGTTCCGCGAACTGAAGAGACGCCGCTATTACGAAAAGCCGAGCGTTCGTAAAAAGGCGAAAGAGCGGGAAGCCCAGCGTCGCCGGCAGAAATGGCTTGCGAAGAGACGCTCCGACTAGTCGTCAGACTTCCATTCCTCCGTCGACCTTTTCAATATCTCCCCGTCCATTCCCTTTCCCGGCAGACCCATGCAGGCGAAAGACATTCACGCCGTTATCCGGACGGTCAAGCGAGAAATCACTCGCTGGCCTGAGCCGGTTGTCGGGGTCGTGGCCAGACGGTCCGGCCGTGATCCCTTCCTCGTATTGATTTCCTGTGTCCTCAGCCTGCGTACAAAAGATAAGACGACCGCCGAAGCCAGCGCGCGGCTCTTTGCCTTAGCCTCGACCGCAGCCGCCATGAGAGAATTGTCGGCCGAGGCTACTGAACAGGCCATTTACCCCGTCGGTTTCTATCGGACGAAGGCAAAACAGATCCAGCAGATTTGCACGCAGCTTCTCGAACGATATGAGGGCCGAGTACCGGACACCATCGACGAATTGCTGACACTGCCCGGAGTTGGACGAAAGACGGCGAACCTGGTCGTGACGGTCGGATATGAGAAACCGGGAATTTGTGTCGACATTCATGTCCACCGGATCAGTAATCGGTGGGGGTATGTAAAAACCAAGACTCCAGACGAAACCGAGCAAGCGCTCCGCAGAAAGCTTCCGCGCGAGTATTGGATAATTTTCAACGATCTCCTCGTGCCCTACGGACAGAACCTCTGCCAACCAGTCTCACCATTGTGCAGTCAGTGCAACATTGCGGGGTATTGCGATCGAGTGAGCGTGACGCATTCGCGCTAGGCGGTAAGGGTAACTCAGTCTGGCGCCGAGATGGCTGTCGCTGATGGGTCTGTCTGTCTGGTCGATCAGATAAACAGTTTCGTTTCCGCCTGCGCGGTCAACGAGAGAATGGAAGGAAGACCGAGCACTTCATCCACATTTCGTTCCACCGCGCCGGCTTCAACGCCCATGTATTCCAGACCCGCACTGCAGGCAATCAGGTTAAATTGTCCCACGAGACGGGCTTCGTGAAACATTTCTGAAATCGTCGGGACCTTCTTTTCCTTCAACAGACGAGCGACCTGCTCTGCGGAGGCGGCATACTCCGGCGGGAAATCGATGACGTCGATCTTGCCTTCGGCCAGCTTCTTGATGGTCCAAAACAGTAATACCACGATGACGTTCTTGCCCATCGCGGCGGCCGTCAGTCCCAGGGTCGCAACTTGGTGCAGTTTATCGTAGGTCGCGTTGTGCGCGAAGATGACGAATTTGGGTTTGTCTGCCATACGGGCTATTGGACCTTCTGCTTGGTTTTGACGCTGTTCACGAAGTCGGTGATGGCCGTTTCCACTTCGGCTGGGGTCATAGCGCGGTCGTGCATCTCGCTCTCGTCGAGCAGATAACGTTCACCCTCCTTTTCCTGGCGCACCACCACGGAATTTTCTGGAGTCACTTCCACCCGCATGAACCATTCCTTGCGACCCTGGGTGATCACCACCTCTTTGCCGAGTCCGATTTTGGTGATGTCGATCTGGAGATCCGACTCCGTGGCATTGGAGCTGGCATCGGCGGCGTGGGTCACGTGGTCATTCACTCCGATGAGAGCGAAGGACAGAGTGAGTCCGAGAACGATCGCGAGGCAGCCCCGCAAGCAGGTTTGCGTCTGAATCGCGCTGCTGGTTCGCTGCGATAACATAGGCAGAAGTATAGCGTGGAGACGTAGGGAACGTAAACCCGCCGCTGCGGAGCCCTTTCCGCCATGAGAGGCCCCATGCTAGGATGCGCCGGTGATAAGTGAACTCCTGACGCAGATCGAATCCTATGTGCCGGCCAATGTCCTAATTTGGTTCGCTGTGTCCTCCGTGTTCATGTTTGTGGGGACGCTGGTGGCCATTCCGATCATTCTCATGCGGCTCCCGGCAGACTATTTCGACATTCGTATTCCGCGCCCTTGGATGGAGAACCACCATCCGCTGCTTCGCGTCATCGGACACATCGTGAAGAATATGGTGGGAGCTATTTTTCTGTTCGCCGGGCTTCTCATGTTGTTCTTGCCGGGGCAGGGGGTGCTGACGATGTTGATCGGCCTTTCGTTGGTCGAGTTCCCGGGTAAACGTCGGGTGGAAGCCAAGATCGTGGGCCAATCGACCGTGCTCAGTACGATCAACTCCATGCGTGCCAAATTCGACAAACCACCACTCATAATCGCGCCGGAGAAGTGACCATTGTCTGCTTTTGTCTACATGGGGCAATAGGGTCCCATTGGCCGTGATTACGTTTACTGTTGCCGATGTCCACTCTCTATCTCATCGACGGTAGCGCTTATATCTATCGGGCATTCTTTGCCTTGCCGCCCCTGTCCAATTCCAAAGGGCTCCAGACCAACGCTGTGTATGGTTTTACGACCATGATGATGAAGGTCCTGCGCGACCACCGGCCGGACTATGTTGCCGTCGTCTTCGACGAGAAGGGCCCGACCCATCGTCATGAGGCATTCAAGGAGTACAAGGCGCAAAGGCCTCCGATGCCGCAGGGGATGAGCGCGCAGGTTCCCTATATCCACCGTGTAGTAGAAGCGTTGGCGTTGCCGGTGATCAGTCAGGCGGGGTATGAAGCCGATGATCTGATCGGGACGTTGGCGCGAAAAGCCGAAGCCCAAGGCCTCGAAATCGCAATCGTCACCAGCGACAAGGATATGTTCCAACTACTCACCCCGAAGACGCGTATTTATGATCCGGTCAAGGACAAATGGCTCGGCGAGGCGGATGCGCAAGCCCGATTTGGGGTTGAACCGGCAAGGGTGGTTGAGATCATGGGTCTGATGGGCGACACCAGCGACAACATCCCCGGTGTCAAAGGAATCGGCGAGAAAACAGCGGTGAAGCTGATCACGCAGTTCGGCACGATCGAAGAGGTCCTTCGACGGGTCGAGGAAGTCACTCCGTCCAAAACCAAAAATCTTTTGTTGGAACAGGGTGAACAGGCGCGTCTGAGCAAACGCCTGGCGACGATCCAGGTGGATTGTCCCTTCGAGTTTGCACCAGACCAGTTTCAGGCGAGGGCACCGCATACGGAGACATTAGTGGCTCTGCTCCGTGAGCTGGAGTTCATGACCCTGGCCAAAGCCTTTCGGGGTGACACTCCTGAGCAGGATAGATTAGGAACTGAGCTCGAAGAACTCGGCGATGATGCCGCTGCCACATCCTTTCTTGACAGGCTACAAACGGACGAAATGGTGAGCCTCGCCTGTGTATTGACGGGTGAACCTGGCGTGCGGGCTGGCATACAAGGTTGTGCGCTGGGTCTACCGGACGGTGGCGTGACCTTTCTGCAGGGGGAGGCGCGAAGCTGGCCGAGACCAATATTACGATCTTCTGCGTAACGCCGGCACAGTAAAAGCGGCGCACGATCTTAAAACGGTTCTCGTGGCCCTCTCTCGTAAGGGAAACGAGATGCCGGGTCCCTATTTCGACATCATGGTCGCCGACTACCTGCTGAATCCCAATCGCCGCGCGCATACAGTGGAAGCCATCGCGATGGACCTCTTGAGTTATCAGCTTGGGGCAGGGACGGATGCGCAGGCGAGTAAGCCGGCCTCGCTCTTCGATGCAGAGGAGCGGCAGATACGACAAGCAGGGGAAACGGCGGCAGTGGTGGCTAAGGTTGCGCCGATGTTGCGTGAGCGCCTCGCACAGCAAGGAAGTCTCGCCTTGTTTCAGGACGTGGAGATGCCGCTTTTGCCGGTCTTGGCCGATATCGAACGCAATGGTTTTCTGCTCGATGTGGAGGGTCTGCAGGGACTCAGCAAGGAACTGGAACGCGAGCTCGACCAGATGGTGGGGTCGATTTATCGCTTGGCCGGGGGTGAGTTCAACATTGGGTCGCCGAAACAGTTGGCCGACGGTCCTGTTCGAGAATCTTGGGCTGAAACCACTCCGGAAAACCAAGACGGGCTACTCCACGGACGAAGACACGCTGACGCAACTGGCAGCCCTGCATGAGCTACCGGCGCAAATTCTGAACTATCGTACGTTGACCAAACTAAAATCGACCTATGTCGATGCGCTGCCGCAACTGGTGAATCCGGAGACCAAGCGGCTCCATACGTCATTGAATCAAACCGTCGCGGCAACTGGCCGCCTCTCGTCCACGGATCCCAATCTTCAGAACATTCCGGTCAAGGGCGACTACGGCCTGCGCATCCGAGAAGCCTTCATCGCGCCGACGGGATATCATCTGCTCTGCGCCGACTACAGCCAGGTCGAGCCGCGTATTCTGGCGCATCTGTCGCAAGACCCCCGGTTGCTCCAGGTCTTTGAGAAGGGAGAGGACATCCACATGGCCACAGCCATGGAGATTTTTAACCTCCCGTCCGAGCAAGTCACACGAGAGATGCGGCGCGCGGCGAAGAGCGTGGTGTTCGGGATTGTGTATGGGATCAGCCCGTTCGGTCTCGCCTCCAACATCGGCGTGTCGCAAGCTGACGCGAAAAAATACATCGAAACGTTCTTCGAAAAGTTCGCGGCCGTTCGGGCCTTGATGGACAAAAATATCGAAGACGGCAAAACCAAGGGGTATACGACGACAATCCTTGGCCGCCGCCGGCCCATTCCGGAATTGCAGAGCGGCGATCCGTCTCAGCGCGGCGCCGGTGAGCGCATGGCGGTCAATAGCCCCATTCAAGGGTCAGCCGCCGATCTCATCAAGCTGGCCATGATCCATGTCCACCGTCGTCTGCAGGCGGAGCTGCCTCACTGCAAAATGATTCTCCAAGTCCATGACGAGTTGATTTTGAAGTGCCGGACGAAGAATTGGAACCGGCCAAGCAGCTTGTGCAGCAGGAAATGGAGGCCACGGGGACGAAGCTCGGTTTGTCGGTGCCGCTGAAGGTGGATCTGGGGGTGGGTTGCAACTGGCGAGCCGCGCATCCGTAGATGGTGCAAGATTGAGCGAGCTCCGTCTCTATGCCCGAAAAAGCGGATTAATCCTGAATGACCACTCGCTTCTCACATGAGACATCGACGACCATTGCTTTCAGTCACGGAGCCTGAGTTTCAGGAACTGGTGCAACAAGCACTGGATGGGCTGCCGGACGAATATGCCAAGCTCATTTCCAACGTTGCCGTGGTGGTGGAAGATGAGCCCTCTCCCGACCTGTTAGCCGATCTGGAGATGGAGGAAGACGAGGATCTCCTCGGCCTCTATCAAGGTCTCTCCATCGATCATGAATCATTCTTTCAGACCGGCGGACAGCTACCGGCAAAAATCTCTATCTATCGCGGGCCGATTCTCAGAATCTGTCGCACGAAGAAAGAAGTCGTGCAGGAAGTGCGTGATACCGTCGTGCATGAAATCGGCCACCATTTCGGGTTGGACGACGACGAGATGCCGTATTGACAGGATGGTGAAGAAGGTGCCGCCAGCAGTGTTCTTGTTCGCACGCCTCCCTGTGACCCACCCACGTGTACGCCTCAGTCGTCGCGCCTCCTGCGGCCTTGGCTCTGATGCAGAGTCTTTCCGATGACCAGAAATGGGAGGCCTTTGCAGGCGCTGTTCGGCAGACGCCCGGAACGCACCTTGAGTATCAAAAAGGCCGTGCTGAGGCCATGAAAGAAGGCTCCTAAGATAATCAAAAATCTGCCCGAGACTGCGACGTGGGATCAGATCAAGAAGGAAATTGCAGACAGGCATACCCGGTGCCACAGATGAACGAAAGATGACCTCATAACTGGAGATGTGAGGTACGGCTTACGAGTACAGCCGACTGACAATCTGATTGAAGTTGAAGAGCATCGCGTTCGTTCGCGTGTAGGCGGCATGGCCGTAGTAGTGATCGCGGACATTGGTCGAGCTTGTGCAATCTTTATAGTCAACGAGCAGGCATTGGCCTTCGCTCGGGAAACGTCCTGCGCGTCGGGCGCACTCGACCCAGCGTTCGAAGCCATCGTAGGGCTCCAGTAACTCCCACATGGCTTTGTTAGCGGTCTTCAGCATTGCTCGGGCGGGATTGCATCGCTGCCGGCGGCGGCGAGTTGCTGTACGTAGTCTCCGCCCCAGGCGATCGGCATTTCAACGGTAATTTGCGGCATATCCATTTTGGAAAGCCAGGTTTTCCCGTCGGTGCGCAGATTGCGGTGGTTCACGACGTGGAGCAGCTTACCGATGCCGGAGGGGTCCCAGCCATACCGCACGGGCGTGCCGAAGGTGACGATATCGAGCGCGACGCCGTTGAGCAGGGTGCCGTTTGTCAGCAGCGGCTCGATGCGGTGAATCGCTTGAGCGTCTGGTCCCTGCGGCTGAGCGGCCAGCAGGAGTTCGAAGAGCTCTTTTCGACCAGTGATCGGCGAGGGACAGAGCAGATTGGAGGCGAGCGCGAGCACGAGTCCTGCCTGGCCATGGGCTTGGATGAGGATGCGATCGCCGGATCCCAGATGCTGTTCGACGACAAGGGTGCGCAGGCGGTCCAATAACCGACAGGCGGCCATGGCTCGGCCCACATGATGATGTTCGCTGGACCAGAGTTCCCGGACGCAGGTGACGGGCTTCGTCACGTTCTGGTTCAAGGCTTTCCGGCATTGTTCGACCGTGGCGGTCGTGAAATTGCCGGCGTCGCCGATCTGACCGTCGAGCAGGGCCTTCGTGGGCTCATCGTTGGACAGCGGCGGCTTCATGCCTCCCGGCAGCGGCGTGATGCCGTTCGTACCTTCCCGCATGAGCGAGAGGAGCGAATCCAAACCGGAAATGCCGCGTGAATAACCTCGTTTGAGACCCCCCACTTCATCGAGCCGTCCTAAACCGAAAACATCGGTGCCGGGGATTGCCCCATGGAGAAACATGATCAGCCGCACGCCGGCCTGTGACAGCTTCTGCCCCGGTTTGGCCCATCGCTCTCCCGCCAGGCAGGAGACTCCGCGTCAGGGGGCGTCGTCCAATCGGCATAAGCGAGCCGATCACCGGGATTTTTACGCGAGAGTTCGTCGTGCTGGAAATTGTTTTCGATGGGCATGGGAAGACTGTCTTACCCGAAACGGAGCGAGAAGTTCAATGGAGTGACCGATGCGGAGGTCTCATAGCTGGTTAGCGGTGGGCGGCGGAATCGGGCGGGGATGATTGCAGCGAGATCGGCCGGGGACAGTTGGTTTCTTGGCATGACCGCCGTGGCCGAACAGGTTTTCGCTTCCTCGTCGGCGCGGCGATCGATGATGTTCACCCCTTGCAGATATTCTTGAACGATCTCTTCGCGCACCACTTCGATGTCTTGTTCGGCTTCCCGGCCCGTTCGTTCGCGTACCCGGTCAGTAGCATGTTCCTTCACCAGCACTCGAATTTGTTTGGCAATGTCGGCCCGGGCAGACAGCTCGGAGACGCGCTGACAGACCAGCCTCCCTTTGCTGAGATCCCCTTGGCCCTGCCCAATTAGAAACTGCGCGGCATTATAGGCAGGCGCCTGGTGTTGCTGAGGACGATTCGGACTCTCGGATGCGGTTCGCTGTTCACGCTGGTGAAGCCGTTCGAACGTTTGGTCAGCATGGTCGCGCACCTCTGGTGTGCCCAAGTCTGCCGCCATGACTGGCGGTGTCATGAGCAGCGCGCACAGAACCCACCATCCTGCTTGAGCCTGGGCCGAATTCGTCGACATGCTTACCTTCCCTCCCTGATTGCTCCGCCTATTGGGGACGCTTTGCGAAGGTGCTGGCGGGACCGTCATCGGGTTCTGCGGAACCTTGTAGATGATTGTAGGGGGGATCCCCCGAGGTTCGACACCGGGCAGTTGCGGGATAGACGGCGAATCTCCGTCGCTTCCTGATTGATGGGTATGCAACGTTCGCGAGGTCGATTGGCCATTAGGCGGCGGGACTTGTCGATAGGTCGGCATCGTACCGCGGCCTGGTTGCGGCAGAGAGGTGCCCGGCTGAGCAGGCACTTGGATAATCGTCGGCGTACTGCCGGTCTGCTGCGGTTGTACCGAAGGGTTTGGTAGAAGGGGATTCAGCTGATGGACGTTCGAAAGCTGCCGAGAATTTACCGGCGGGGTTGCGCTTCGCTCGCCAGGCTGCTGCGGCACGACGTAATAGCCCGGCAGAAACGGAACGGTATGGGGAACAGGCGGCCGCTGAGGTTGAGGCGGTGCGGGTGGTGATTTGGCTCCTACGGTCTGCTGCGCGACGGCGAGGAGAGGATTGTTGGAACTGAGGCGGCTAGCGAGGGCAAGCAGCGCCTGCACCTGTGCGAGGCCTGCGGCCGGATAGGGCTGTATGAACGGTGCGACCAACACCCAATCGGTCCAAGCCTGTGCCACCATCGCATCGGACTGCGCGCGGTTGAGCAGCTCGTTCCGCTCATCACTCAGTTGTTGCACCTGTTTAGGCGACGTGGCTGCGGCGAGGGCCTCGTTGGCTGCCCCGAGTTCCTGTTGCAGCAGCTCCACATCTTGTCTCAGCGCGAGCAACTGGCCGCGCGCGTCTTCGTTTTGTTTCAACGCGGCAATGGCCTGTGCGACCTCGTCGGTGTCTACTTGTGCCGTCAGATCGACGCGGATTGTCACGACGTCTCCATCGAGTTCCGTCTTCACCTGTTGATTAAGCACCACGACCATGCCAGCCGTGTAACTGCGGATTTCATCCTGGGTGACGTCCAGATCGCGCACCACCGTGACGCTCTCCAGATAGGAGGCGACCTGTTCTAACGCCTCCTTTTTCGCCTCCTCCGTAGCCAGCCGGACGGCATCGACTTTGGTTTCTCGATCGCTCATCGGATGGGCCCCTCTGCCCGTGACGACGCGAACCTCGGCATGGCCCAGTTCGGGACATCCAAACGCAAGGACTAGAGTGAGCATGCAGCAGGTACCAAGTGGGCGAGTGATGGTGTCCCACCAGGACGTGAAAGAAATGAATCGCGCCTCTGTGCGACCACTGTCTTGGAACATCGCCTCACCCATGCAAATCGCAGGTATCGGTTGAGAGTGTGCCGGCTCCGTCAGGATAACATCGATGCTCCAGGGACGCCATTACGCGCAGGGTTCGCGCCTTGCCTTCCCGGAAAACAGCATGCTAAGGTACTTGCTCTTTCGTTGGTGAAGGATCTTATGGTGAGGCAGGTTATGAACCGTATCAGCAGCATTTCTAGAGCTAGTATTCGCCTTGAGCGCGAGCCTCGCTGTAGGTCTGTTGCTTGTCGCGGCCTCGTTTCACTCGCAATTCCAATCCCTGGCCCACGCGGCCCGGGATACCTCAGCCGTTTCCCCCTCTGCTTCGGGAGCGACGACGGAATATGTCGTCCTCTTCGTGCTGGAAGGCCTGGGCCAGGAGTCGTTGAAAACCGGGTCCATGCCGGTCCTCTCATCACTCGTAAAGGATGGGTCGGTGACCTGGTCTGCGACGGCCGTCGCGCCTGCGCGCCGGCTACCTACCATGGCATCGCTGGTGACGGGAATGCCGGTCGCAAAACATGGTATTACCTGGAATGTCTTTGAATTCAGCCGCGGCTATCCCCGGGCGCCGACGGTCTTTGACTATCTCGACCTCAGCGGTGGCCGGGACAGCGCGATCTTTTACATGGATGAGTCGCTGTATCAGCTTGCCAAGCCTGAGCCCTATACTGACTATCAGATGTGCGGCCCGCTCCGGGCTGAATGCAGCCCCGACCGCTTGGTAGGGTATGTGCGTGACTATTTCAAGAAGGCGACAAGCGGATCCGGTTACGGCCACGCCATTCCGGCGTTACCGCATTTCTTGGTCGTTCATTTGCCTGCCCCTGGACGTGTGGGTGAGGCGCAGGGCTGGAAATCAGCCGCGTACAAAGATGCCCTGAAAGCAGTGGACAAGGCCATGGGGACCGTGCTGGATCTCTACCGTGACCTCGGCCTGATCAAGCGGACCACGGTCTTTGCCACGTCGCTGAGCGCCGTCGGTGAGATGCAATTTTCGGCCGGTGATGCGGCTGCCGCACAAGCCACCAACGTGCCGCTGGTGCCCTGGATCGCCTCAGGAGTCGGTATCAAGGCCGGTCATATGATTCGTCAGCCGGTGTCGATTCTCGACACGGGTGCGACGGTGATGCGTGCCCTGGGACTCACTACCTATACGGAGTGGGAGAGCCAGCCGGTCGAAGAAATTTTCAAGACGGCCTTTACGGCTGCTCCCGCAAGTCCGCTGTTGCAATAGAGGACTGGATGTATTCACCGTCTCAGAGAGGGTTCATCAGGCGGTGGGTTTTGCTTGGGAGGTTGGCGCTGCCGTGCGCGGTGCTGTTGATGGGGCCTCCGGAACTTTTGGCTGCCGGCCCTCCCCCCGGCCCACAGCAAGGAACATGCAATCACAATCGATCCGACTCCGCTCGTGCCGCAATCGTGGTGGCAAGTACCGGGGGTAACGCCTCCGCTCTGGGTGCTGGACCCTGAGACTTCCGATGCGTATCGGACGACTGAGACGCGCGAGTTGAAGCTCAAACCTGGGCAATACAAGTTCATCAGTTTTACATTCGATTTCCCCTTTACGGTTAGTTTGGACGGACGATTGGAATACTCCAAGTCACTCGATCAATGTGTGGAGGGCCGCGGGACTCAGACTTTGGTGGTACGGTGCAAGCGCACCTATCCTCATGGCGGTCAACGTGATGCCTACTACGGTAATAGTGAGGTGAGTGATGGCACAAGCACTCGATGATCTTCTCGATTCCCTTGAAGATGCGGACGACGCCACACGTGAAGAGGCGGCAAAAGCCCTCGCAGATCTAGCAGATCCGACCACATTGGAGGCGCTCATCGCCGCTTGCGGTGATGAGTATTGGTCCGTGCGGACTCGCGCCGGGTGGGGCGTCGCGAAGATCGGCGGTGCCAAGGCGGCGGAGGCCCTCATCGCGCTCTTCAACGATCCCATTATGGAAGTTCGGAATGAAGCCGTCGCGGCTGTCGTGTTTTTGGGTGAGAGCCAGATTGACCGTCTCCTGGCGGCGATGAAGGATGAGCGATGGCGGGTGCGAGAACATGCGGCCAAAGCCTGCGGTGATTTGCGCAATCGACGCGCCGTTGATGCATTGATCTTTGCTTGCCGGGATCGCGATGGAGCTGTGAAAAGCGCCGCCGCGGAAGCGCTTGGAAAAATCGGCGACTCCAAAGCGATTCCCGCGTTACTGAAGCTGTTTCGAGATTCTTCAAAAATCGTCCGTGAAACGGCGGGGATTGCCCTGGTAGCCATTGGTGCGCCATCCATCGATCTGCTGATCGAAACCCTGAAGGACAAAGATTTCGTCGTGCGTTGTCATGCGGCCCGAGCCTTGGGGGGCATGACGACGGACTATCAGATCGGCCGGAGCTGGGCGCGTGAACCGAGGGTCGTTGATGCCTTGATCGAAGCGCTGAAAGATCCGGATCGTGCGGTGCGTGAAGATGCCACGATTGCGCTGGGCATGATTGGCGATCCTCGCGCCATCGATGGACTTCTGGAGGCCATGAAAGACGGTGCCGTCAAGCGGCATGCCATCGCGTCGTTGGGCATGATCGGCGATTCTCGAGCCCTGCCTGCGGTTTTGGCTGCGCTTAAGGGGAAAGGCGTTCGCCAAGAGGGAACTCCTACCCCTGGCTGCATTGTGAGTGAAGATGCGTTTATTAGAGAAGCCGCAGCGACCGCGCTCGGTCATTTTCGCCAACCACGCGTCATTCCTGATCTCATCATGCTCTTAAAGGATGGTGTCTTACGGGAGAAGGCTGCCGCGGCGCTGGTGTTAATCGGTGATTCGGCAATCGAGCCGCTCGATTTCCTTTCTCTACGATCCCAAAGCGTCTGAAGTCGAAGCCGAAGGCGAGCGCGTCCTTTCTTATGCCTCTGTGCGACTCACGGCCAAGGATTCCTTGCGATTGCTCGTCGTTGAGACATTGGAGCACCTGGGCTGGACGCCTCCGGATGAAGAGACGTCAGTAGACTCCAGCCAGGCCGACAATCTTCGTGTCGATCGGCCGCTTGGAGATATCGGTCGGTTCGGGCCAAGTGGAGATTACGCAAAGGGGTCAGTGCGGTAACCATCCCGCTTCTCTTCCGGCTCAGTTCCAGTGACGTGTCTCTAGAGTCTGCGTTCATTCCCTCCTGTTTGACCAAGCTCCGCAGGGAGGTTTCAATGCCTGGTCGTAAGATCGACCCTGCGTTGACCCTCAAAAAAAACCTGTGTTAAGGTCGAGAGCTTCACGCGAGGCCGAGGAACATGGCCGATACCGTCAGTGAGCAAATTGCCGCTTTATCAGATGAGGACTGGGCGGTCCGTGAAGAGGCGGCAGTCATGCTGGGATCGTTCAAGGATCCACGTGCGGTCATGCCCCTGACGAGAGCGCTTCACGATACTGATCGCGCCGTTCGCGAGGCCGCTATCGGAGCACTTTCCTCAATCGGCGAGCCGTCTGTGCCGGCCTTGGCTACCTGTCTGGCGGATCCTGCGTTGCATGTGCAAGAGGCAGCCTCGGCCATTTTGGCCTCGCTTGCGGATGCTCGGGTATTTGCGCCGCTGGTCGCCGCGTTGGGCAGTCGTGATTGGATTGTGCGCATGCATGCTGCCAAGGCGTTAGGCAGGATCGGCGATCCAGAGGCTGTGTCCGTCCTGATGCCGTTGCTGCAGGATACGGTCAAAGCGGTTCGAGAGGAAGTGTCCGGCGCCCTGGCCGCCATTGGCGGAGTTGCCGTGCTGGCGCTGATTCAAGCGCTGCAGCATGACGAATGGTTGGTTCGCCTCCATGCGGTGGAAGCGCTCGGAAAGCTGAAGTCCTGTGATGCCGTGGAGCCATTGCTCCAGGCATTGTTTAACGATCGGGATTCGGCTATTCGCGAGGATGTCGTGCGGGCCCTCGGCGCCATCGGGGATGCCCGGGCGGTGGACTATTTAGTCCTGGTGATGAAGGAGCCGACGTTACGCCTGATTGCGGTGGAGGCGCTGGGTCATATCGGTGACCGTCGCGCCATACCTCTGTTGCGAAAAGTCGTAGAGGGCGCCCCGCTGGGGAAATCGAGCCAGTCGACAGCGGCCTGTGCCGATGGATGGACCGACGAGATGGCGACCATGGGCATGGCGGCTCGCGCGTTAGGGATGATTGGCGATGGGGTCGCAATTCCGTCACTGATTGTGGCCTTACGGAACCCGGTCACCCGTTCGGAGGCCTCTGCGGCCTTGGAAAAGTTTGGACCCGCGATTATTCCGTCGCTGCTGCCGATGCTGGCGAAAGAGCAAGATGAGAATATTCGCTATTATGTTCGGGAGGCATTGACCGCCGTGGGTTGGCGTCCGGGCCGGGTATGACCATTGGTCAGCCGGCACAATGCGTCTTCGTTCTTAAATGTTTTCTCGGCAGATGCAGCGGTGCTCTACCGATTACTTCACTGTCCTAGTTCCTTCTCATAAGATGTCCAAAGAATCTATCGATACGCTGGTCTCGGAGTTGACCCACGAAGAGGAGTGGCGGCGTATGCGGGCCACGGCTGCCTGTTTGGCCGGTGGTCCTCGTGCGGTGCGCGCCCTCACGCAAGCCTTGGCGACGGGTGATGCGCCGCTTCGCGTGGAAGCGGCCGGGATGCTGTCTCGGATCAAAGACCCCGCAGCGGGACTATCCCTGGTCGGTTTGCTTCGGGATCCCGAGGAGACGGTTCGACAGGCTGCGTTTGCCGCGATCGAGCAGATGGCCGGCAATCTGGACGACGAAACGGCGGCGGGTCTCGTGCGGAACCTCCATGAATCGCCGGACGAGGATGTGCGAAGCCGCGTGCGCCAACTTCTCGGCTTGATACCGAATGCGATTACCCCGCTCTGTGAGATGTTGACCCATCCTGAGGTCGAAGCCCAGACGACGGCCGCGACGATTCTCGAGCATTTACTCGATCCGCGCTCAGTTGACGGATTGATCGATGCGATGGCGTCCCCGGCAGTTCGCGACATTGCAGTACGGACACTCAAAAAGCTCGGCGCGATCCGTGAGCGGCTTGATACGAGTTTCGATGCCTTGCGGGATATCGAAGGCGCAAGTGAACGGGAGGAAGCCCGCATGTCCACGGTGATGGACCTGCTCGGCGTCGGCCGTCCGAGCGTCGAAATTTTGATCGAGTATCTTGAGGATGATGATTGGGTGGTGCGCGAAGCCGCGGCAGATTTGCTGGGGAAAATCGGAGACGTGCGCGCAGTGGAGCCGTTGATGAAACGGCTCCAGGTGGACAAGGATACGGGCGTCAAAGAATACGCCGTCAAGTCGCTGGGCCTTATCGGTGATCCGCGCCCCGCGCAATTATACATTGAGGCCATCCCGATCAGGCCGTTGCGAGTAATGGCGATCGAGGCCTTGGCCAAAATCAAAGACGTGGAAGTGTTGCGCCCGCACAATGAGTTGTTCATCCGTTTACGCGGTGACCGGGATGGGATCGTGTCGTATAGCGCCGGACTCATTGCGGACAAACTGGCTGCGCTTGAGGATGCACAACCGGTCGGACAGGAGGAATCGGACGATCATGAGTGATGCCGAACGTATAGCACAGCTGATAGCCGCGCTTCGGGACGACAACGACGCCTTGCGCGAGCACGCGATGGCCAGTCTCGGGCAAATGGGCCACGAGGCCATTCCCCAGTTGATCGGCTTGATGGCAGATGAGGACGTGGTGATCCGCGAAGCCGCCGCGACTGCCGTCGCGCGCATCGGCCCAATCGCCTTCGATCAACTGCTGGAGGCATTGCATGACGATGAATGGGCGATTCGTGAACAAGCGGCGAACGTGTTAGGGCGTTTCCGAGACGTCCGGGCGGTGGAGCCTCTCATGGCGGCCTTGAAAGACAAGGATGGAGCGGTCAGGACAGCGGCGGTATGGGCTCTGGAACGAATCGGAGACTCCAGCGCGACGCCGGGATTGATCGAGGCGCTGACCGACGGTACGGTGCGGGAAGACGTGGCGCGCGTCTTGAAAAAGATCGGCGATACGCGGGCGGTCGATGCCTTAATCGGCGGGTTGCTGGGCACCAATTGGATGGTGCGGCGTCATGCGGCGGAAGCGCTCGGAAAGATCGGCGATCTGCGCAGCGCTGATGCCTTGATCCAGTCGCTTCAGGATGAAGATTGGCTCGTGCGGCGGAACGCGGCAGAATCATTGGCTCGGCTCGGCGCGAAGCAGGCGATTGAGCCATTGCTTCCCCTCCTGGAAGACGAAAACACGATGGTGCAGGAAACAGTCGAAGGTGTCCTTGCGAGTTTGGGATGGAAACAGGCGACCTCGTCATAACCGGATAAAGGAAACTCTACTATGGCAGATGAAGCACCGGCAAAACTGATTCAGATCGGACCCAAGGGCGGGGCCAAGAAAGATGGTTTTAATCTGGTGACGGAGCGGGTCGTGGCCGTCAACCCCGAAGCCAAACAGCTTGAAGTCGAACTCCTCGCTTACGACGGCAAGACCGTGGTGCTGGATGTCGGTGACGAGGCCCTCGAAGATTTCCTCAAGATTAAGCCCGGCGATGGGGCGACGATCCGTGTGGTCGAAGAAGGGGGCAAGCGCATCGCGAAGAGCTTCCGGATTCGCGCCAAGGATCCGAATGCACAAAAAGCCGACGCCATGCTGATCGATCTCAAGGACTCGCACTGGCTCAATCGGAAATATGCGGCGGAAGTCCTCGGCGAGCTGAAAGATCCTCGTGCGGTGGTTCCGTTGGTGGGCGCGCTCAGCGACGAAGTGGGTGATGTGCGGCAGCGGGCCTACGATTCGCTGATCAAGATTGGTGGGACGGCCGTGTCATCACTCGTGCCGTTGTTGGCTTCGGAGGAAGACGACGTGCGTCAATCCGCGACGGAGATCATTCGAAAGATTGGGAAACCGGCGGTAGAGCCTCTCGCGACGGCACTCGCGGAGGCCGACGACCGGCTGAAGACAAAGATTATGAAGGTACTCGATCGGATGGGCTATAAGCCAAAACCGAAAGAGGGGGCACCGGCTGAAGCGGCGAAACTTCTCAGCTAGCCGCAGCAGCCAGTACGTCGGTTAGGCGACTGGGTCCTTGGCAGGACGACCGACTGAGATGTGACGGAAACCGAATCCGACGACTCTGTCAGTGTCGTAGGTATTGCGTAGATCCAACAAAAGTGGTTGTCGCATGGACTTCTTCAACCGCTCGAAGTCGAGATTTCTGAACTGGTTCCACTCTGTCATGATGATCAGGCCGTCGGCGCCTTCTGCCACGTCATAGGTATCCTGGCAAGGCACCATGCCTGGTAATAGCTTCGTAGATTCTTCCATTGAGGCAGGATCATAGGCGCGAATCGTCGCGCCGTCCTTCATCAACTCGCTCAGGATCGTCAGCGACGGCGCCTCCCGCATGTCGTTGGTATTGGGTTTGAAGGACAGGCCCAACACGCCCAGGGTTTTTCCCTTCACCCCTCCACAAGCTTCCTGAATCTTGGTGACCATCCGCAGATGTTGTTCGTAATTCACCTTCGCGGCGGCCCCTGCGATCTGAAATGGGTACCCCACGCGTTCTCCGGTCTGGACGAGTGCAGCCAAATCTTTCGGGAAACAAGAACCCCCGAATCCTGGCCCTGCATGCAAGAACTTGTTTCCGATACGATTGTCCAGTCCCATTCCTTTGGAGACCATTTGCACGTCGGCCCCCACTTTTTCACAGACCGTGGCGATTTCATTGATAAAGGAAATCTTGACGGCGAGGAAAGCGTTGGAGGCGTATTTGATCATTTCAGCGGTCGGAATATCGGTCACGACGACCGGAGTTTCCAGCAGATACAACGGGCGATAGAGATCTTTCATAATGGCCACGGCCTGCTCGCTGTCCGCGCCGATCACCACACGGTTCGGTCGCATAAAGTCTTCAATCGCGGAGCCTTCACGAAGAAATTCAGGATTCGAGACGATGTCGAAACGGAATCGGCCGGTTTGATTCGCCTTAATGACTTCACGCAATTTTTCCCCCGTGCCGACGGGGACCGTGGACTTGGTGACAATGACCTTGTAGCCGGTCATGTTTTTCGCGATCCCGCGCCCGACTTCCTCGACATAGGACAGATCGGCTGATCCGTCCGATTTCGGAGGGGTTCCCACGGCGATGAAGATGACGAGCGCTTTATCGACGGCTTTGGCGACGTCGGTGGTGAAATGGAGGCGGTCCTCTTTGATGCCTTTGGCGACAAGCTCGGTGATGCCCGGTTCGAAAAATGGGACTTCGCCCTTCTCCAGCTTAGCGATGCGGCGTGCATCGGTGTCCATACAGGTCACGTTCACGCCGAATTCTGCGAAGCAGGCACCGGTCACCAGGCCGACATAACCCGTTCCAATCACGCTGATATGCATGGACGCATCTCCTCCTGAAAAAAAGCTGAGGGAAGTTCGTGTGAGTGTGTGTGCAGCGTCGTGAGTATAACAACGCGGGCGGGTGCGAGCAATCAAATCGCGTGTTTCACTTCGGAAGCGGGGAGAATTGCAGATTGCGGCACACTTCAGTAGAATTCTGACCTCTTCGCAGGAGAGGATGGCAGAATGGCAATTCCTGGCGGGCCCATCCAGCGACCCTTGGCAATGATGATGCGTCCCATCACGCGGACGGTGCACCCGGATGACAGCTTGTTAGCCGTCGCGCGGCAGCTTCGCGATGCGCGAGTCGGAGCGCTGCTTGTTGCTGAGCGAGGCGACTATGTCGGAATCGTCAGTGAGGCGGACCTTGTTCGGAAAGCGATGGCTAGTGGCGCCGTCGCTGAGCAAGTGACTGCGAGAGCGGTGATGAGCACGCCGGTCATGACGATTGATATCGCCCAGTCAGCGCATGACGCGAGCGACGTGATGGCTGAACGGGGGATCAGACACCTCGTTGTGACCGAAGAAGGGCGCATAGTGGGAATGATTTCGGTGCGGGATTTGCTTCGATACTTTAAAAATTGGGGCACGTCATAACATGAGTCACTGTCACCTTGAGTGCTGCCGCTTTGCCATCAATGTCTCCCGACGGTTTTTCACTCGATGATGGGACAAGATCCCGCTCAACACTCCACCCCACGTCTGTTCTTGCTCGTGACGGCGCTCGTGACCGGCGCGATTGTCATGGCGCTTGAAATCTTGGGGAGCCGGTTACTAGCGCCGATCTTCGGCAACTCGCTCTTTGTCTGGGGAGCGTTGATCGGCATCATCCTGGCCGCCATGAGTTCGGGCTATGCGTTCGGCGGTTGGGCATCGGATCGGTATCGCGTGGCGGCAGTCCTGGCGTGGCTCCTGCTCGGGTCAGGTGCCTGGACGCTGTTGATGTCCTGGATGGGACAAATCACGATTCTTAAGGTGGCGAAAGCCATTGAGGACCCACGCTGGGGTCCTAGCCTTGCGGCCTGCGTGTTGTTGGCCCCTCCGGCATTCGGGTTGAGCGGTGTCATGCCTGCGTTGCTTCGATTGGCCGTGGTCGATATGGGGTATCTGGGCCGTCACGCCGGCAGCATGATTGCCCTGTCCACGGTGGGAAGTTTGGCTGGGACCTGGGGCACCGCCTTTTTTCTTCTTTCGTGGTTAGGAACCCAGACGCTCGTCGCGTCCTTAGGAGTGATCCAAGTCCTGCTGGGCCTCCTATGGCTGCAGCGAGGTAGTGCACGGGTTACGAAACTGGCAGGTCTCTTCTTGACTGGTTTGCTCATCATGATTTGGTATGTGTTTGGCCAGACTCCGGTTGTCGCCGGAGTCGTGCACCAGGAAGATAGTCCGTATCAGCAAGTGCGGGTCCGTGACGACGATCTGTTTCGATACCTGGTGCTCGATCGAACTTGGCATGCCGTTATGTGGCGGGCTGACCCGACGACGCTCTTTCTGCCCTACAGTCAGCTCATGGTTGCTGCTGTCGCGTTGGCTCCGGAGCCAAAGCGGGGACTCATTCTGGGGCATGGGGCGGGTCGATCGCCAAGTGGCTGGCTTTGGTCTGGCCAGAGTTGGAATTGGATGTCGTTGAATTCGACCCAGTCGTCGTTCAGATGGCAGAGCAGTACTTCGAGTATCGCCCTCCCGCCAATCATCATGTGTTCGTCAAAGACGCCCGAGTATTTTTGCGAGATACGACTTCGAACTTATGACGTGATCTGGGTTGATGCGTTTGCTCGGCACCTCGTTCCCTTCCATCTGACCACGGTCGAATTTTTCGCGGAACTCAGACGCAGGCTGAATCCTCAATGGCGTGGTAGTCGCTCAATCTTGCTTCCTCGGGAGGGGGCGGAGATCTTCAGCGAGCGAGCGCGGTCGTGCAGACGCTGAAGACGTCGTTTCCAACCCTCCAGTCTTTCGGCGTGAAGGGGCCTTGGCGGGCGCATCAAACGAAGTTCAGAAAATCTCATTTTTTTCGGCGGGGCTCCCATCGATCGGATGTCCTTTGACGACATGGTGACCCGTATCCAATCTCAGGTGGAAGCCCGTCGGCTCCCACCGGAGGCCACTGCGCTGCTGGCGACATCGACGACAAGCCTTGGCCGCCAGGTTTGACCTTGACGGATGACTATACGCCCTATGATCTGTTGGTCGGGTCGCATGTTCTCGAACTACCACTCAGATGGAAAGCCGATAGCCATAAGTGTTGAAATGGTTTACGGAGTAACAATAACTGGGTCTTGCGTACTCTAAGATTCGATGGAAAATTAGGTTCGCTTGGACGACCAAGAACTTTCTTGCTTCCTTTTTAATCCCTATGCTATAAGGTGTCCCTCATTAGCCTATTATTTAGGACATTTTCGAGTAGTATAGGCTGGCTCCTGGGCAGAGTCTTCCAGCAGAGGGTTCAGAGCGCGGTGGTCATTATTCACCAACCTAATCGCATCTCTTCTTAATCTCTTTAAGGAGGTAGGTCATGGGTAAGACGATGGTAGCAGTGTTTTTTGGCTTGGTCATGCTGATGGCTGTGGCATCGGGCGCATATGCGCATCAAGCTGGCGGTGTCGAGATCGGTGACTTAGAAACCGGCTCCGTCGTCGGTCAGCCGTTTAAGGAACTGATCGTCGATGGCGAATTGTTTTCCGTGGAAATCGGGAACATGAAGGCCTGGTATCCACCGGTGACCGTCATCGATTTCAAGGTTCGGCCAGGCCGGCCTGTTGTGTTGAAAGTGACGAATAGCTCCACTGCCGAACATGGATTCCAGATGACCGATGCGACCAATGCGGGATCGCCGTTTGTGATGATGGCGCAAGTGGTGTTGAAGCCAGGCGAGACCAAGTATATTGGTGTCCCAACCAGCGACATGTTTTACGCCACGCAGGGCAACACCCTGACCTACCGTTGCCATTTGCATCCGGCTCATGTCGGCGGCAAAATTTTGATGCTTAAATAATCGATCCGTCCATACGTTCGCACAGCACAACGCCCCGTCTGCATGCACTGCAGGCGGGGCGTTGTCGTTTCCAGCAGAAAACTGTTTCGTCAGTTGCTGTGTCTCACACCTGCTGTTCAGGCTTGCATTCTGCCGATTCGTCCAGCGGTATGCTTTGTGATCCTTTGAGGTTTCCGGCTACGATCAAGAGCAGAAACCGGCTGGCGGTGGGTTCAGGTCGCTGACGATCGGTGACGATTGCAGCCACGTCGACAACCATCTCATCACCATCCCATTGCGTCTCGTTTACGACCCAAAAATGACTGGCCGCATTTGGAAATTGCTTCGTGACAAAACTCTCAATGATCACACCGACATCGTCAGTGCTGGCGATAATCTGGGTTGGGAAACAAGCCCCGACAAGACAGCCCAGCAGTATGAGGGGAGTGAAGCGCATCATGACACCTCCAGGCAAGAAGATGACAGATAAAATGGAGCAAGGGTGCATGAGGTCAGAGGGCCGCGCCCCATTCTCATAAAGTGTACCGTGGTGCATCGACGAATACTAGGGCCGGTAAATGTTTTCACCTAGCCAGGCGGGATAATGGAAAATATGCGCTGAAACAACGAAGGCTCCCTGAAGAGCCTTCGTGATCCGTCACCCATATAAATACTGCAAGGTCTATTTAGTTGCGAACACCGCTCCAGATCTTGGCCGGATCAATTTCTTTGTCCGGGTTCAACGTCCTCGCCTTTTCAAGCAAGACGTCAGTCGTTTCCGGATAGGCGGGGTCCGAGATGCAGCAATTGTCCACTGGGCACACCGCCGCACATTGCGGCTCGTCAAAGTGACCCACGCATTCGGTGCAACGATCATGGGTGATGACATAGATATTGTCGCCTTCTCCCTGACCGTCACCCACATGGTTGCCTTTGCCTTCGGCGTCGCTTCGTGTTTCGAAGATCGCCTCATTGGGACATTCTGGCAGGCATGCCCCGCAGGAAATACATTCATCGGTGATTAGAAGCGCCATGGCCTGTGCCTCCTCAATTCCTAAATGACGGATAAGATGTTGACAATTTCGTGCCGCCACGACCATAGTTCGTGACGAAACAGGATCGCATTCTAAGCTGCGATTCTTCGGCAAGTCAACAGAGTCAGCCTGGGAAGAAGGCCTAGCGGTCTGAAAGTCATGGGGCTTTGGGCCCAATATACATGCGGCTCTGCGCATGATCGACCGATTGAGGATGAATCAATGTCCGATTGCGTTCGCGTATGGTGAAGAGAGCGAGCGGAGCTGAATCAGAACAGCGACGCAAGAAAATCGTCACGTTCGTTCTCTTGGTGATTTTGCTGATCAGTGTGAGCCTGTTTCTCGGAGGTCCGAAGGAGTCCGAGGATATCATCGTTCAATTTCCGAATGGTAAGACTATGGAAACCGAGGTGGCCAGCACGCCCGAGAAGCTGCTATTCGGTCTCGCGTTCCGCGAAGGATTGCCACCCGATACGGGGATGCTTTATATCTTTGAGTCGACAGGATTGCATAGGGTTCGGACTAGGCAGTTCCGCTTTCCGGTTGATATGTTGTGGATCGATGAGAGCCATAACGTGATACATATCTTGGAGCAGGTGCCTTCCTGTGCTCAGGATCCTTGTCCGCTGTACGGGCCGCCGACGGAGCCTGTTCGTTACTTGATCGAGACCGAGGCGGGCTATGTGAGGCGGGAAGGCATTGCGGAGGGAATGGAGCTCAAATTTACGCTGCGCATGTAAGAAAATGGGAGTTCTCCAATGGAAGAGTTTCAGTGTGTGGCCAAAGTCGAGGATATTCCCCCCGGCCAAGTCAAGGTTGTAAAAGTCAATGAGCGCGCCATCGCGGTGTTTAATATTGAGGGGCGCTTCCACGCCATCTACAATGCCTGTCCTCACGAAGGCGGTCCCTTGAACAAGGGCCGCGTGAAGGGGCACGTCGTCTCCTGTCCCTGGCATGACTTGGCATTCGATGTTCGGAATGGCCAAGGCACAGACGGCGGTGGCTATTGCGTCGGCAGCTATGATGTGCGGGTCGACGAAGGCCAGGTCTTTGTCGGAGGGCGGCGCAAGGTTTAGTCAATGGACAGTCTGATACGGATTGGAAGAAGGCTGAGATGAGTCCATTAAGTAAAGCCATGCCGACGGGAGCGGAGCGGGAATCCGGGAGCTAAAGTGCTCGCGGCTCGAATGGGAGATTTTGTTCGCATTCGTCTGTGGGAAGATCGCACGCGAGGGGAGCAATGGGTGCCGAACTATGATGCCGCTGTGATGCCGCTGGTCGAGGACGATTTTCTTCGCATCGCCAGCAACAACGCCGTCGACAACGGGCAGCGAATGTTTGAGTTTAAGCCAGCGGTAATCGGGACTCACCGACTGGTGTTTGAGAAACGGATGGGCTGGAAATATACGGCCGAGGACCGGCAGATTTATTACGTGACCGTGTCCTGACCAAAATAAGAGGCGGTGGTCGCGACGTCATGCCTGACATTGCTTGTGTGAATGGCCGCTTTGGTTCGCTGGCTGAAGCGGTTATCAGTGTCGAGGATCGTGGATTTCAGTTCGGTGACGGTGTGTATGAGGTCATTCGCACCTATCGCGGGCAGCCATTTTCGATCGAGGCGCATCTGACCCGTCTTGAGCGGAGCGCGCAGGCCTTACAGCTTCCTCTTGGTCATGAGCCTGCGCAGTGGACCTCGCTGATTGATGAAGGTCTCCGGCTGAGTCGGTTTCCAGAAACCAAAATTTATCTGCAGATTACCCGAGGGCAAGCTCCACGCGATCATCCCTTTCCCGTTGATCTCGAACCGACCACGATCCTGACCTTTCGCGAGCTTCGTCCCCTTGAGGCGTCCGTCCGTGACGCCGGGGTCAAGGCCGTGACGATCGAAGACCTTCGTTGGGGACGCTGCGACATCAAGAGTGTGAATCTGTTGGCGAATGTCCTTGCGCGTCAGCGGGCCAAGGAGGCCGGAGCATTCGAGGCCATCTTGATTCGAGGAGGCGTGGTGACAGAAGGGTCTGTGAGCAATGTTGTGGTGGCGCGGAACGGAGTCCTCCAGACCGCTCCGGAGGGAAATAAGATTCTGTCTGGCGTGACACGTGCGATTGTCTTGGAGTTGGCGAGGAACGAAGGGTTTCCCATTTCCGAAGATTTTGTCAGTCGGGAAGACTTGCTCACGGCGTCCGAGGTTTTTTTGACTGGGACGACCGTGGAAGTGTTGTCGGTGGTAGAAGTCGATGGACGAGCGATCGGAGATGGTAGGCCCGGCCCTATGTCGCGACTCTTATCTGCACGCTGGAACGCCTTCATCGCGTAGCGGCCGCTTGCTTTCACTGCTATAGCATGGTATGGTTCCCGCGCTGTAAGTGGGCCCAGGCCCACTTTTTTGTTTGAGCTTCTTTTTGTCTATGAGTGAAGCGGAAGCAGTGTCTGCAGGTAAGCCCTCGGTGAAGCGTGCTGAGACGTTGAACTTGCGTGTGCAAGAGCTCGCGGCTCCTATTTTAGAGTCCTATGGATTGGAATTGGTCGAGGCGGTCTGTGTGGGCCAAGGCCCTCGGACTATTATCCGTGTTTTTATCGACAAACCGGGAGGGGTGACACTGACAGATTGTGAACAGGCGCACCGCTCGCTGAGTCCGGCGCTCGATGTGATTGATCCCTTCCCTCATGCGTATACGCTGGAAGTATCGTCTCCTGGGCTAGACCGTCCGTTGCGAGGCCCGCAAGACTATCGACGCCTCATCGGGCATTCCGTTAATCTCAAGTTACGTCAGCCGTTTCAGGAGCAATGGAGGCTCATCGGAACAGTCGTAGAGGTTGAAGACTGTGCCGTGACACTCGCAGTTCAGCAAAAAAAAACTACTGAATCTATTCGGATTGAGTTTGATCAGATCGCCTTGGCCCGTCGGAAGGTGGAGTTTTCTTAGCAGCAGCAATGCCGGGGTGGTGTTAATCATGAGGTGTACGCTATGAACCGTGAGTTGATCGCAGTCATTGATGAAATCGGTCGTCAAAAAGGGATCGATAAGGCCCGGGTCATTGGCGCGATCGAGTCGGCGCTTCAAACGGCTGCAAAGAAACGATTCGGCCAAGCCGAAAACATCCAAGTTGAAATTGATGGAAAAACCGGTGAGATTTCAGTCGTCTCCAAGAAGATCATTGTGGATACGGTGGCCAATCCCAAAGCCGAGATTTCTCTGAAGGAAGCCCGCCTGTTCGACGAAGGCGCAGAGGTCGGCGATGAGATCGGCTCTCTAATCGAGATGGATGAATTGGGCCGTATTGCTGCGCAAACTGCCAAGCAGGTCATTTTTCAGAAAGTGCGAGAGGCTGAATGGGAAGCGGTGCAGAAGGAGTACTCCACCAGGCAAGGTGATCTGGTCAATGGAATCATACTTGGGATGGAGCGGCGAAACTTCTTGGTGGATCTCGGCAAGACCGAGGCGATTCTGCCCATTCAAGAGCAAATTCCTCGTGAGACCTACCGCCGTGGTGATCGTGTGAAGGCGTTGCTCTTGGAGGTGCGTCGCACCCCGAAGGATGTGCAGGTCATTCTCTCGCGCAGTCATCCCCAGTTCGTGGCCAAAATGTTTGAGCTTGAGGTTCCGGAGGTCGGCGAAAAGATCGTCGAGATCAAGTCGATCGTGCGTGAGCCGGGGGATCGCACGAAGATCGCCGTTTCTTCCCGCGATAAGGCTGTGGATCCCGTGGGCGCTTGTGTCGGCATTAAGGGATCAAGGGTACAGGCCGTAGTGAGAGAATTGCGCGGTGAAAAGATCGATATCATCACCTGGACGCAAGATCCGCGTGTGTTTATCGCGGAGGCCTTGAACCCTGCCACGATCGAAAAGGTAGGAATCGACGAGGAAAAGAAGTCAGCGTTGGTCGTGGTGGCAGATTCGCAATTGTCCCTGGCGATCGGAAAAAATGGGCAGAATGTGCGGCTGGCGGCACGGTTGACGGGGTGGAAGATCGATATTATCAGCGCGACCGAGTACGAGAAGGAAAAGGCTGAACGGGATCGGGATATCAAGGCGGCCCTGGCGGAAGAGACCGAGGCGCAGCGTCAGCAGGACGAAGCGCGGGCTGCGGCGCAGCAAGCAGATTAAGGCGGCTCACTGTTCATGTCATGGGCTGAATGGCAATTACCTCAGCGGGTGGAGCTAAGCGGTACTGTATGCGGGTGTACGAATTGGCAAAGCAGCTCGGGATGGAAAATCGGGAACTAATTCCTGAATTGAAACGACTCGGGATTCCGGTGGCGTCCCACAGCAGCGCATTGGATGAAAATTCCGTTCGACTCGTGCTGGAGAAGGTGAGTCCGAAAGCGCGGTCTGGTGAAGCTGCCTCAGCAGGGCACGATGTCAAAAAAGGGCTTCGCGCACCGAAAGATTCCGGGACCGCTCACTCTCATGAAAGGGCGCATGCAGCGATGCATGAGGAGTCTCCCAAGCCAGACAAAAAGCGTATTCTCATTAAGAAGAAGCGTGAAGAGGGGGCGGAAGAGAGTGCCGCGCCTCTCGCGGCGGCAGAGGCCGCGTTTGCCACGGTTCCTCCAGCTATGTCGCGGGGAGCGGACTCGACCCTCGTCGCGCCAGCCGTCCCCGAGGATGATGGAGCGGGTGTGACGGTTGAATCGGAAGCTGCCCCCTCCGAGGGCGCAATGCCTCAGCCCTCTATTGCGGCAGATTTGGCGGAATCACCGGCCCGACCTGGGCAATCGCCGTCAGTGGTCACGTCTCCAGTCGATGCGCTTGGCTCTGTGAAGAAAAAGAGCGCGGCCATGGAAGCGCTAGAAAGCGAAGCGGCTGCCCGAGAAAAGTTGAAAAAGGCCAAGAAGGCGCCACGGACGCGCGAGGAAGACGAAGCGAAATTTAAGAATGACGCCACCCGATGGGGAGATCTGCGGGCGATCCCAGTTCAGCGTCGTGAGGATCGGTCCAAACATATCCACCATGCCTCGCCAACGGAAGTTACTAAGCCGAGAAAGAAAAGCGTGAAACTGAGCGCAGGAGTCAGCGTCAAAGAATTCGCCGAACTCATCGGTCAGCGGCCTGCAGACATTGTCAGGAAGCTGATGGAGATGGGTCAGATGGTGACCTTCAATCAGTCGATCAACCTTGAGGCTGCCTCCTTGATTGCTGAAGAATACGGCGCCAGGGTGGAGCTATCCACAGAAAAGGTCGGCGAGGAGCTACTGGAGGAGGCCGCGCAATCAACAGGGGAAGAGCATGCTGTGTTGCGACCTCCGGTCGTGACAATTATGGGGCATGTCGATCACGGGAAAACCTCCTTGCTCGATGCCATCCGTGAGACCAAGGTGGCGGAGGGCGAGGCGGGAGGAATTACGCAGCATATCGGCGCCTATATCGTGGGCGTTCGAGGCAAGCAGGTGACCTTTCTGGATACGCCAGGTCACGAAGCTTTTACGGCTATGCGCGCGCGAGGCGCGAAAGCGACGGATATCGTCATCCTGGTCGTCGCTGCCGACGACGGCGTTATGCCGCAAACAGTTGAGGCTATCCATCATGCCAAGGCCGCTGGCGTGCCGCTCATCGTGGCCATCAATAAGGTCGATAAGCCTGGATCCAATGTCGATCGTGTGAAGAATGCGTTGACCGAGCATGGGTTGATCCCTGAACCCTGGGGTGGCGACACCATCATGGTGGAAGTATCCGCCAAGGAGCGGACCGGGCTTGAGCAACTCCTGGAGATGGTGCTGCTGCAGGCAGAGGTACTGGAACTGAAGGCCGATCCCGCACGCATGGCCAAGGGGCTGGTCATCGAAGCGAAGCTCGACCGCGGGCGCGGTCCGGTTGCCACAGTTCTGGTGCAGAGCGGAACCCTGCATGTCGGTGATGCGTTTGTAGTTGGAACTTTCAGCGGGCGAGTTCGGGCATTGGTCACAGATACGGGGAGTAAAATCTCCGATGCTGGGCCATCCGTTCCTGTCGAGGTTATTGGATTGCCTGGTGTGCCGGGTGCCGGAGATCTATTCACCATCGTGAAGGATGAACGCGTCGCTCGCGAGATTGCCCAGGAGCGCGCCATGAAGCAGCGTGCGGCAGATCTCGCCGGGCCGGCGAAAATCAGCCTGGATGATCTGTTTGCCAAAATTCAGGAGGGCAATGTCAAGGAGTTGCCCATCGTCATCAAGGCTGATGTGCAGGGTTCGGCTGAAGCCTTGGCTTCTGCCGTGGAAAAGATGCCGGTCGGAGCGGTAAAATTGCGGGTCATGCATAGTGGGGTCGGAGGTATTACCGAAACAGACATTCTATTGGCAGCGGCATCCAAGGCGATCGTGATCGGGTTCAATATTCGTCCTGAGCCGAAGGCGGCTGCATTGGCCGAGCGTGAAGGCGTCGATGTGCGCCTCTATAGCATCATCTACGATGCACTGAATGATATCCGCGCCGCTATGGAGGGATTGCTTGAACCGATGCTCAAGGAGCGCATCCTTGGCCGAGCGGAAGTCCGGCAGATGTTTACGATTCCCAAGGCCGGCCTGGTGGCGGGTTGTTACGTGGTGGACGGCATTATCTCCAGATCGAGTGTCGGGGTGCGAGTGATTCGGGATAGCGTGGTGGCGTACGAAGGCAAGCTCGGGTCGCTTCGGCGGTTCAAGGACGACGTGCGAGAAGTACAGCAAGGGTATGAGTGCGGAATTACGGTCGAGAATTTTAATGACCTCAAGCCCGGAGACATTATCGAAGCCTATGTCATCGATAAGATCGCCGCTAAGCTTGAACCGGTCAATCGAGGAGCGTCTCCGCAAAGTCATCGGGCATGATCGTTGGGCTCTGCACGGTAGAATTGTTCATTCCGGACGGTCATTCATTGAAGGACAAGCGTCGGATTCTGCAGAGCCTGAAAACGCGGGTACGGGACAAATTCAATGTCTCGATTGCCGAGGTGGGAGAGCAGGATTTGTGGCAAAAGGCCATTCTTGGTTTGGCCTGTGTGGCTAATGAATCCGCGCATGTGAATCAAGTGCTGGATCAAGTGGTGAATCTTATGCGGGCAGTGCCCGCGGTCCAATTGGTACGTTCGCATATAGAATTGCTCTAAGTCCGCGTCATGACCAAATCGACGTATAGCCGAGCCGATCGTGTAGCGGACCAGATTCGCATGGAAGTCGCGGACATCTTAATGCGGAAAATCAAGGATCCGCGGGTGCGCACAGTCACGGTGACGGATGTGGAGTTGACCAAGGATCTACGGATCGCACGAATCTTTGTCACGACGATGGAGCAGAAGGACCATGAGAGGCACGTATTCGAAGGTTTAGCAAAGGCGAGCGGGTTCGTGCGGGCCGAGTTGGGCCGCCGACTGGCATTGCGCTACCTGCCGGAACTGACCTTTATCAAGGATGTGAGCGGTCCAAGAGCCGATCGTGTCTTGGAACTGTTGGACGGCTTGCACCGTGACCAAGCGCAAATAGAAACATCCGACGGTCCCACTCACGGCGACGCCTAGCAGATGACGATGATCGCCTCAAAAGAGCCTCAATTGGCCATCGTCGTTCAGGATGGCGTGTTGAATGTCCGACAAGGAGGCGGGGTGGACCTCGCACGACGTCGTGGCTCGCATTCGCGGAAAGCTGCGAGGAATGAAGTTCGGCCATGCCGGGCACGCTAGATCCGGCAGCAACAGGTGTATTGCCGTTACTCGTGGGACGCGGGACGCGCATTGCCGAATATTTGCTGGACTGGGATAAGACGTATCTGGCAGGTTTGCGACTCGGCGAAACCACGGACACGCAAGATGCCACCGGAACTGTGCTGCAGCGCTTGCCGCTCGAGTCGATGACGGAAGATCGTATTCGCGAAGTCGCGGCGGGGTTTGCGGGGCGCATTCAACAAGTGCCCCCCATGTACTCGGCAGTCAAAGTTGGCGGCGTCAGGTTGTACAAGTCCGCACGCGCGGGCCATGACGTCGAGCGCCAGGCGCGGGAAGTGACGGTGCGTCGTCTCGACATTGTCACCATTCACGTTCCCCATGTGACATTTCGAGTGGCCTGCTCCAAGGGGACCTATATCCGGACGCTGTGCGCTGATATCGGCCACAGGTTGGGCGTCGGTGGTCACATGTCGACATTGGTTCGAGAGCGCGTGGGACCGCTGAGTGTTGAGCAGGCATTAACCGTCGATGAAGTAGAGTGGCGGATCGAGCAGGGCACGCTTTCCGCGTCGATGCTCACGCTGGACGAAGCATTGGCCGAACTTCCTGCCTGCACCGTAGGAGCTGGGACGGCTCGACGAGTCTTGCACGGAATGCCGGTCTCCTTTTCTGAAGTCCTGGCATGGGATGGATCATCGGCCTTGCCTGAGGGACCGAATCGGGCCATTCGCATCAAGGACGAATCGGGACGTCTGCTGGCCATTGGGACGCTGCCGGCCGGTGCGGATCTCGAGAAGCATGGTCTGAGTGAACAGCCGATTGCTGTTTCGAAAGTATTGATTACGGAAGCATCACAGGACGGTAGAATTGTGAATTCAATAGAGGAGTAGAGACGTATGGCACTCGTGAAAGAAGTAAAAACGGAATTGGTGAAGAGCTTCCAGCAGCATGATAAGGACACCGGCTCTCCGGAAGTGCAAATCGCCATCCTGACGAACCGCATTACCTATTTGACGGAACATTTTAAGTTGCACAAGAAGGACCACCATTCTCGGCGCGGGCTGTTGACGTTGGTGGGCCGTCGGCGGCGGCTGTTGGACTATCTCCGTCATATTAGTGAAGCGCGGTATCGAGCGATTTTGGAGCGTCTGGGCATTCGTAAGTAGTCGTGTCACGAGTCGGCCGCCATGATCTGTGGCGGCCGTCTATTATCCTCGCAGGTGAACACTGACATAGGCTCACTTCGTTCATAGTGAATGACGAGCGAAGGATGACCACATCAATGAGTGGTCGCTTAGGCTGAGCATATCTCCGTGGGCATCTGTGGGACTTAACTGAAGGAGACCATAGATGAAACATACTGTAGACATTGAGCTCGCAGGCCGTCGACTGACGCTGGAAACGGGTCGTATCGCGAAACAAGCAGACGGCGCGATCTGGGCGACCTATGGCGACACCGTGGTGTTGGCAACGGCTGTGGCGTCCCAAAATGCCAAGCCCGGCGTGGATTTTCTGCCGTTGACGGTAGATTATCAGGAGAAGACGTATGCGGCGGGCAAGATACCCGGTGGCTATTTCAAGCGTGAAGGTCGTCCTTCTGAGCGAGAAGTGCTCACCAGCAGATTAATCGATCGCCCGCTTCGCCCCCTCTTTCCGGAAGGATATTACTTCGAAACCCAGGTCATTACATCGGTATTGTCCGCCGACAAGACTGGCGTGTCCGACGTCGTCGCCATCATCGCGGCTTCGGCGGCGCTGGCGATTTCATCGATTCCATTCAACGGTCCGATCGCAGGCGTCAAGATCGGCCGCGTTAACGGGCAATTGGTTGTGAATCCCGATCTGGACGTTCTGGAAACAAGCGATCTTCATCTCGTGGTGGCCGGAACGGCGGATGCGGTGATGATGGTTGAAGCCGGAGCGAGTGAATTGCCTGAAGCCACCATGCTCGAAGCCATTGAATTGGCACATAGCGAGATCAAAAAGATCGTGGCGAAGATCGAAGAGCTGCGTGGGCTGGCCGGTCAGCCGAAGCGAGTGATCACGCAAGAGCCCATTGATGCTGCCCTGACTGCGCAGGTGCGTGGGTTAGTGGCAGGGCCGATCCGCGAAGCTATTCTTATTCCCAATAAGAGCGCACGGCAGGAGCGGTTGGATCAGGTGTTGGCGGAGACGATCGAGAAACTCAAGAGTGACGATGTGAATAGAACCCGCCATGTAAAAATCATCTTCCACGGTCTGGAATATACAGAAGTTCGGAACATGATTCTGGAGAAGCGGGTACGCGCCGACGGCCGGGGCCCGGCGGACATTCGCCCGATTACCTGTGAAGTGGGGGTGTTGCCAAGAGCGCATGGATCCGCGGTGTTCACGAGAGGTGAGACGCAGAGTTTGGCGGTGGTCACGCTGGGTACCACGGATGACGAGCAGCGCATCGATGCCTTGGAGGGCGAGTATATGCGCACCTTCATGCTGCATTATAATTTTCCCCCGTTCAGTGTCGGCGAAGCACGGCCGCTGCGGTCGCCGGGCCGTCGCGAGGTCGGACATGGAGCGCTTGCGGAGCGAGCGCTGAAATCCGTCATTCCCACCAAAGATAAATTTCCGTATACGCTGCGTATCGTGTCGGAAATCCTGGAGTCGAACGGATCATCCTCCATGGCCACGGTCTGTGGCGGGACATTGGCGCTGCTGGACGCGGGCGTCCCCATCAAGGAACCGGTGGCGGGCATTGCCATGGGATTGATCAAGGAGGGTGATCAGGTATTGGTTCTTTCCGATATTCTAGGACTCGAGGACCATCTGGGCGACATGGATTTCAAGGTGACAGGGACAAAAAATGGTGTCACCGCGCTCCAAATGGACATCAAAATAGGTGGGATTACGTCGGCGTTGATGCGGGAAGCTCTCGCTCAAGCCAAAGCCGGTCGGTTGCATATTCTTGAGCGTATGGCCCAGGCGTTGAATGCGCCTCGCACGAAACTGTCTGCCTTCGCCCCGCGTATATTCCCGCTGAAAGTGAAGCAGGATAAGATTCGCGACATTATCGGCCCGGGCGGAAAAATGATCCGCAGTATCATCTCGGAGACCGGCGTGAAGATCAATGTCGAGGATACGGGCGATATCACGATTGCTGCCTCGGACGAAGCCTCTGCGCAGAAGGCCATCGATATGATCAAGCGCCTGACCGAGGAAGTCGAGGTCGGGAGGATTTATCATGGCACAGTTCGCAAGATCATGGATTTCGGCGCCTTCGTCGAGGTCCTGCCTGGAACAGATGGGTTGGTGCATATTTCCCAGTTGGCGCACCATCGGGTGAAGGCAGTGACCGACGAGGTGTCCGAAGGTGACCAGATCATGGTGAAGGTGATGGAAATCGATAAGCAAGGGAAGATTCGTCTGAGCCGGAAGGAAGCGATGCCCGCTCCGGCCGGTGCTCCTGCCACCGAGCCCACGCCGGCAGGATAATCGATCGTGTATCGTAAGATTGTTCTCGATAACCGGCTGCGCATTGTGACCGAGCACATCCCGACATTGAAGTCTGTCACAATCGGGATTTGGGTGAACGTTGGATCCCGCGACGAGCAGCGTGGTGAGGAGGGGCTTTCCCACTTCCTCGAGCATATGTTTTTTAAGGGGACCAGAAGCCGCTCTGCGTCTGAGATTTCACGCGAGATCGATGCGCTTGGCGGCGAAATGAACGCATTCACTACGCGGGAAACGACGACCTTCTACGTGAAAGTCCTCGACCAGCAATTGGAAGCGGCTTTGGAGCTTCTTTCGGATCTGTTCTACCGCTCTCGGTTCGATTCCAAGGAGGTTGAAAAAGAAAAACAGGTCGTACTGGAAGAGATTCGCATGGTTCAGGATGACCCGGAGGATCTCGTTCAAGAGCTTCATATGAAGCATACACTTGGCAGTCATCCTTTGGGCCGCTCGATTCTTGGTCAGGCTCCGGGAATCCAGGCGCTCGGTCGGAACGATTTGCTCGCATACGTCGGGTCCCACTATGATCCAGAGCGAACCGTCGTGGCGGTGGCTGGGAATTTTACTTGGCGACGATTGGAACAAATGTTGTCACGGTACTTTTCCAACTCGTATAAAGGGACGCCTCTGGTAACGATTCGTCGGCCGCCGGAGGTCAGCGGTGGCGTTCTGGTCAAGCGTAAAACGCTTGAGCAGGTTCACCTCTGTTTAGGACTGCAAGGTTTGGCTGCGGGTCACAAAGATCGCTACGCTGCCCACGCGTTGAACGGCGTGTTGGGGGGAAGTGTCAGTTCTCGGCTCTTTCAAGAAGTGCGAGAAAAACGAGGACTCGTGTATTCAATCTATTCATTTTTGTCGACCTATTCCGATGGCGGCATGATCACCGTCTATGCAGGTACAAGGCCGAAGGAAGTTCATCGCGTCGTGGAGGTCGTGTGCCGGGAACTGAAAAAGCTCCGTACCCATGGGATCGATGCTAAGGATCTGACGCGTGTGAAAAACCAAATGAAGGGGAGTTTGATGCTCAGTTTGGAGAGTTCGCATAGCCGTATGAGCAAGTTAGCTAAGGATGAACTAACGCAGGGCTGTCATGTTTCGCTCGAACAGATGACAAAGGAAATAGACCGTGTTACCTCCGAGCAGGTCTATCGTGTGGCTCAAACTCTCCTGGATCAGCGATATCTATCAATCACGGCGCTTGGGCCCATTCCGTCCACGAGTCTGCGGTCATTTGCATCCTCATCGACAGTCTAGGCCGGATATGTAAGAGTGGTCAAAGGTCTTAGTGAGATAACTTCCTGCATCCTATTCTAGAAACGGTACACTCAATTGATAGGTCATTATCCCGTGGCGGTGACGGTAGCGAAAGACAGGCAAAACATTTTCTTGACAGGTTTTATGGATTTCAGTACCATGGCCGCGTTTTCACTACAAAAGTCTGAATTTATTTCGGCTGCATTACAGGGGAAGGTAAGCAGAGAGAAAGGGGGTGTCGGTCGCACTTCCTCCTCCTAGCGCGTTCTCTGGATTCTGTTTTTTATGAACTTTTTCCCACGATTTTGGGATTTACGGTTTCTCTGGTCATCATTTTTCCAAGGAGGGTAGGGTTATGAATAGGGTCGGAATTCTAGCCGCACTTGCAGTGTCCTCCGTTGTCGGCTTACTGGCCGCCGAGATATCGGTGGCAGCTGATGCTCCAGCAGGCGGTGGGGTCAGCGAAGTGATTACGGGCAGTAACAAAACATTCAAGGGTGAAAACACCAATACCTTGAAGGGACGTGTTTGGTCACAATGGGCAGACAATCCTGATACCGAACTTCTTTTTGGCATTCAGTATTGGAACACGGGCGAACCAGCTTCCGGTGAGGGTGGTGGACGCTCTTCGACGCAAATGGATGTGAAGCCGCCAGATCCCCTATTTGTATGCTGCGCATGGGGCTACACGGGTGGAACTGACAAGAATAATCCCTATGCTGGCTGGTATCACGCTGCGACCACCGTTCGCTTGTCTGTAAAAGACAAGAATTTAATGGACCAGATCATCAAGGCATCGCAGGAACTGGTGGCGATGGAAGTGACGCTTGATGGTCGAACCATTACCGGCTTCAAGCTCTTGAAGTAAATTTATAGGAGAGGCGACATTCTTAAGACTCTTTTGTCTTCTTTTTAAGGAGGATGTGATGATGAAGCTTCAAAAGCAAGGGTGGTCTTTTATGGCTGCCGTGGCCCTCGTGGTGGGGTTGTCTTCCACTGCACTGGCCATTGAGGCATTCCAAGAGCGTTTTGAGTGGGGTGATTTGAGCAAGCCCACTACGCTGCAAGGTCGTGTGATTATTCTGGATCCCTATGATGAAGCGGTATGGCTCAATATCGCCGTGTTCGGTGGCAACGCAGAGAGCGGGTTGTTTTGGCAACGGATTCATCCGGGAAAGAATCTCAAGTTTTATCCTGCTGATAAGAATGTGTGGGAGCAATTGAAGTCGATGGCACGCCCGCATGCAGGACCGGCTGCGGCTAAAGAAGTTCCGCCAGGTTCTCCTACCACGTTGGTGGAATTCGTTGCGCAGGAAACTGAGCAGAACCATCGTGTGATCACTTCCGTAAAGAAACTCGCATGACAATGCCGGCGAGATGGGCAAACCAAGGAGCATTTCCTCACTTCGGCTCAAGGAATGCGACGGAAAGTCTGAGTATGAGGCTCATTGTTTTGCAGCGAAACAAAATCTCAATACCTCCCCCAAATCTCCTGACGGAGCCAATGTGCTCATGCAGTATGATGTTCTGTTGCCTGACGGCAAGCCGATTGCCGGTCTTATTCCGTGGACTGCGCACTACAACCTGGGGAGCAAGAAGCACTGATTCTGAGCTGATATAGGGCTAAAACAAGGCGGTGCTCCGAAAGGGGCACCGCCTTTCTCTTTGTCGAAATGTCTTGAGATCGCAGCTTAAGGCGCGACTATTCGTTGAGTAATTGATGTTGAAAAGCTGCCAATCGATTGAGGGCGTCCAGGGGAGTCATCGAGAAGAGATCCATTTGCCGGACCTCCTCAAGCAGGGGATGTGGTGCTGGTAGCGTAGCGTCAAACTCTAGTAGCTGCTGGGTGTCGGCAACATGATGTGAAGAGGAGGAGGATTCAAGCTGGGCCAAGACAGCCTTGGCGCGATGTATGACCGGATCCGGAAGACCTGCCAATTGAGCGACGTGGATACCGTAACTCCGATCAGCACCTCCAGGAATGATCTTTCGCAAAAATAACACCTGCGCGTCCCGCTCTTGGACGGCGACGCAATAGTTCGTAATGCCCTCCCGCAGTTTTTCGAGTTGAGTCATTTCGTGATAATGCGTGGCGAACAGTGTACGTGCGCCGAGCCGTTGAGGATCCTGGATGTATTCCGCGATTGCCCAGGCGATGCTCAAGCCATCGTAAGTGCTTGTTCCGCGCCCGATTTCATCCAAGAGAATCAAGCTGCGAGATGTCGCGCAGTGTAGGATGTGCGCCGTTTCCGTCATCTCGACCATGAACGTGCTTTGGCCACCGGCGAGATTGTCGGAAGCCCCAACCCGGGTGAAGATGCGATCGACCACCCCGATCTTGGCCTCTCTGGCTGGCACAAAGCTTCCCATCTGGGCCATCAGAGTCATGAGTGCGACCTGACGCAGATAGGTGCTCTTTCCCGCCATGTTGGGCCCGGTTAAAATGTGCAGACGGCTCATGCCAAGATCCAACTGAGTATCGTTGGGGACAAACCCATCGGGTAGGTCGAGGCGTTCCACAACGGGGTGTCGGCCTTGAACAATACGAAGGTCGCCGCTCTCATCAACAGTCGGTCGTACGTATCGGTTCAGTGCGGCGGTTTCGGCGAGGGCCGCGAGAACATCTACAATGGCCAGCCGTCGGCTGATGTCTTGGAAGCGTGCCGTCTGTTCGGCTAATCGTGCTCGGAGTTGTTCGAAGAGAGCTTGTTCCAGTGCCGTGAGTTTGATATCGGCCCCTGTTACACGCTCCTCCAGGTCTTTTAACTCAGACGTCATGAAGCGCTCGGCATTCGCCAACGTTTGTTTCCGGATATAGTCAGGCGGAACCTTCCCCAGATTGGCTTTTGTGAGTTCAATGTAATAGCCGAAGACTTGGTTGTACCGGATTTTGAGTGACTCGATGCCGGTGCGTGTACGTTCCTTAGCTTCTAGACCGGCAATCCAGCTTTTTCCTTCACGACTCGCTTTGCGAAGTTCATCCACTTCCGAATGATAGCCGTCCTTCAGGATGTTGCCGTCGCGAACCGAAATAGGTGCGTCGGCCGCGATGGCTCGTTCGATCAACTCGTAGAGATCCTGTGCGTTATCCCAGGTTGTCGACAGATCTGTGAGGAGGGGAGCACAGAGCCCAGCCAATGCTGTGTGAACCACTGGGAGGGAGGCGAGCGAGACCATGAGGGCCAACAGATCTCGTGGATTGGCGACACCGAGTGAAATACGGCTGGAGAGGCGCGAGATGTCTTGCACGGGTCGCAATGCGGATCGGAGGTGTACCCGAGCGTCGAGTTGAGATCTGAATTCATCGACCGCCGTGAGGCGTGCTTCGATCGACGAACAAGTCACCAATGGACGCAGCAGCCATTCGCGGAGCAATCGGCTGCCCATGGCAGTGACGGTGCAGTCCAGGACTCCTAGCAGGGTATGAGCCGAGTCGCCCGACGATTCGTTCATGCGGCCGGAAGGTTTAACAAGTTCCAGGTTGCGGATGGTCACGCTATCCAGATGCATGGCGTCATCGGCGTATCTGACGCGTATCTGCCGAATGTGGTTGAGCGACGCAGATGGTTGCGTCTCCCGCACATACCGCAACACGGCTGCTGCCGCCCGGATGCCAAGGTGAAGGGAGTGACAGCCAAAGGATTCGAGGGAGTGGACATGAAAATGCTCTTGCAGCCTGATTCTCCCCTGGGTCAGGTCGAACCAGACGGCTGGTCGGGTACAGACTCGGGGGCCGGCCAGCTCGCCCATCCAACGTTGCTCCTCTGAGGAAAGTCCCTCGGCAATCAACAATTCTTTCGGCTCAAGTCGTGCGAGCTCGTCCAAGAGGGTGGTCTGCGCCTGCGCGCCATGGAATTCACTGATCCAATATTCTCCGGTTGATACGTCGAGTGTGGCCAATCCAAAAGACAGTTCCTTGCGGTTGGGTCCGGCTAAGCGGAGATGTGTGGCCACTGCGGCCAGCACGTTCGATTCGCTGGAAGGAAGGAATTCGCTGTCTACCAAGGTGCCGGGGGTATAGAGCCGGACGACTTCCCGACGCACTAAGCCCTTGGCAAGTTTGGGATCCTCCACTTGTTCGCAGAGGGCGACGGTTCGGCCCGCACGGAGAAGTTTCGCGATGTAGTTAGTGGCGGCGTGATAGGGGACCCCGCACAAGGGGATCGGCGTCGGGCTGGACTTGTCTCGTGAGGTCAGTGCAATCGACAGGAGTGTGGCGGCCTCGACGGCATCCTCCTGAAACATTTCATAGAAATCACCGACACGAAAAAATACAATGGCATCGCGATAGGCTTGTTTGATCTCGCGATACTGCCGCATCAACGGGGTGCTGTCGAGGTCACCCATCGGAGTGGTCTCCCGCGGATTCTGTAATCGCCGATGAGCTCCCTCGGCGCGCGGCCTTATCCAGCGCCTGTCGGAGACGTTCCAAATCCATTTCAGCTTCTTGGAGCGCCTTGGTTTTTCGCCTCAGCTCAATCCGACCTCGTACCCAGGCTGGAAACAACAGAATTCCCGATACGAGGAGGCCGACCCCAAATGCGGCTAAGATCGGCTTATAGATCAGGATCGAGGCCGAGCGAAGTCCGAAAAAATACCGCAACGTGACTTCCTGCTCTTGATTCTGCAAAACAAACGACAGTGCGAGTAGAAGTAGGGTACCCACCAAAATCAACCGAATCAAAGCGATGCCCTCCTCGACCGCGGTAATTGTACACGGGTTGTCTGAGGCTCTCTAGCGGGAGAGTTCTTTGAAAGGCGAGTGCGAACTGCAGCCAGTAACCGGGAGGCTGAAGGGCCAGTGGCCGTGAGAATGGCGCGACGTGTGGCGGTGGGGCCATGTGATAAGTGAATGTCTAAACGATCCGGAGGAAGGCCGACACCCCAACGGTCGGCCCACTCGATTGCGGTGATGGTATGGCCGTCTAAGTAGTCACTCAGTCCCGTGTCGTTAAGTTGTGCGGCGGTCAGCCGGTACAAATCTGCGTGAATGAGACGGAGCCGTCCCTTGTATTCGTGTATCAGCGTAAAAGTCGGGCTACTGACTGCTGTTGGATCTGCCAGCAACCCTTCGGCCATGGCTCGAACCATTGAGGTCTTGCCCGTTCCCAGATCCCCAAACAAGGCCACCACCTCGCCTCCTTGGAGTAATCGGCCAAGGCATAGACCCAGACGGTGCGTCTGCCGTGGCGATGGCAAGACGAGGCGCCAAGGTTCGCTGACCGGGTATGTTCCCGTCCGTGTTCGCCGAGGAGGCAACGATGATGCAGCCATGGGCTTACTCGTGCGTGGTGGAGGTGAGCGCATGAGGAATCTGTCGGATTAGATCACGAGCGAGCATGCCGGCCTGGCCATAAATATTTGCCGCGAGATCTCCCGCCAGTCCGTGAAAGTAGGTGGCCGTGCACGCCGCATCCCACGGCGAGAGCCCTTGAGCGAGGAGGCCGCCCACCATGCCTGTCAACACGTCACCGGTTCCGGCAGTGGCCATGCCGGGATTGCCGGTGGGACAAATCGCTGCCAGCCCATCCGGCCGGGCAATTACCGTGCGCCCTCCTTTGAGGATCACCATGGCGCCGCGTTCGCACGCAAATCGCATGGCTGTACCGAGACGGTCTTGATTCACAGACTGCGGGGTCGCTTCGGCTTCGAGTCTGGCCATCTCTCCTGGGTGAGGGGTGATGATCGGCGGTCGTTTGCACTGGGTCAGCAGCGAGGCTTTCCCTGCCAGGGCGTTCAACGCATCGGCATCCAGCACGCAAGGCTTGTCGATACGTTTGACGAATTCTTGCACCAAGTCGACCGTCTCAGGGTGAGTCGTCAGGCCGGGGCCGATCACCACCGCATCTCGCGTGGCGGTGAAGGCCAGCAGGCGATCTAGGCCGGTGCGCGCGAAGGTGCGGGCCTTGGTCTCCGGCATCGGCAGCGTCATCACCTCCAACATTTTGGCTTCCAGCGCGTCGTTGACGCTGGAGGGCACCGCGACCGTGACCAATCCGGTTCCGACGCGGAGTGCCGCCAAGGCGGCCATGGCGGCAGCGCCTGTCTTGCCGACCGATCCAGCGATGATTCCGACATGCCCATAGGTTCCTTTGTGGGAGGACGGTCGCCGCCTGGGGAGCGCCGCACGGGCTGTTGCATCGGTCAGAAGCATCAGGCGACTGCCGACTGCCTCGACAAACGATGCCGGAATTCCAATATCGGCCACCCGTACTGTTCCGGAACAGTCGATGCCGGATCCGTTATACAGCCCAATTTTTGGCAGTCCGAAGGTCACCGTTAGATCGGCCTGCACCGCAACGCCCAGAACGTTTCCTGTATCCGCGTGGAGGCCGGATGGAAGGTCCACCGCAACGGTGGGGCGGGCCGCGGCATTGATGGCCAGAATCGCGTCACGGTAGACACCCTCGATTGGGGCGGACAGACCAGTTCCCACGATGGCATCAACGATGATATCGCTGGCAGTGAGCCATCGGCCTATATCCTCGGCATCGGTTGGGCGGGTGATGGCCGATTGTCCTGCCGCCCGCTGAAACCGTTGATACATGGTTTTCACGTCGCGACCGAGCTCGGCTGGAGGCACGAGTAGCAGCAGTTGTACTCGAACTTTGTTTCGTCGCAACAATCGTCCGATGACGAATCCGTCTCCCCCGTTGTTTCCCTTGCCGCAGACGATGGCGATCGATTTTCCGGCGAGCGGCCCATATCGTTCTTCCATCTGGGCGACCACTCCTGCGCCTGCTCGTTCCATGAGGGTGAGGGAGGAGACATGCGCCTCGGTGATCGTTCGGTGATCAAGGGCGCGCATCTGGTCGGCGGTCACGATGGGTATCATGGTGTGTCGGTGACCCTGCGGTGCGGCCAGTCTATGCTGCCGACGGGGCCGCGGATTTAGGCCACAAGTTCCCTCATTTCTCGAACGGCTTGGACGAGTCCGACCATGACAGAGCGGGCAATAATGCTATGGCCGATGTTGAATTCCACGATCTCCGGCAGCTTCGCCAGGCGTTTCACGTTCTTATAATTCAAACCATGGCCTGCGTTCACGCCGAGGCCGAGTTTATAGGCCAACTTGGCTGCTTGCGTGATGGCCTCAAATTCCTCGTCCTCTTCCTTGGAACGCTTGGCGTTCGAGTAGCGGCCTGTGTGCAGTTCGACATAGGCTGCGCCGATTTTATGAGCCGCTTTGATTTGATCCAGACCTGGTTCCACGAACAGACTCGTCGGGATGCCGCCATCCCGCAGTAAATCCACGATTTTTTGGATGCGGTCCCGATGATTGACGACATCCAGTCCGCCTTCTGTGGTCAACTCCTGTCGTCGTTCCGGCACCAGGGTGACGAGGTCCGGCTTGACGCTGAGAGCGATCTTTGCCATTGCGTCATCGGCGGCCATTTCCAGATCCAATTTCGTTCGAACGATTTCCCGCAACATGGTGAGATCGCGATCTTGAATATGTCGACGGTCTTCCCGCAGATGCACGACCAGCCCATCGGCACCGGCCAGTTCGACGAGAATCGCGGCGGTCAAGGGATCGGGATCGGTGCCGCCGCGCGACTGCCGCAGTGTCGCCACATGATCGATATTGACGCCCAATCGAGCCATCGCGCCTCCGCAGTTTGCATGAAATGATACAGCAGAAAGGTGTCAGAACTGGCCGAAATTCATAGACAATTCTCTTGTTCCTGAGGCATTATTAACAGAATCAGGAGGGGAGGAGCAAGGAGGGCATATCACGGCCTGTTCCGACAAATCTGCCGCCTGTTAAAGATGGGTGATGATCTCCAACTCACTAGAATCCTAGTGAAATTGACTCACATTGAGGCCTCAATTAAAATACGCCCCTTTTCGAGGCATGGCGACCAAATCTGTTCGGCCGAGGTCTCGCCCTTAGGAGTCTGACACATTCATGGCGATCAGCGACGGCTTTTACCGCATTAAAAGACTTCCCCCCTACGTGTTTGCGCAGGTCCAAAGTCTGAAGCTTGAGGCGCGTCAGCAAGGCGAGGATATTATCGATTTCGGCATGGGTAATCCGGATCAACCCACGCCCAATCATATTGTCGATAAAATGATCGATGCTTCCAGGAAGGCGAAAAATCATCGCTACTCGGCTTCCCGTGGAATCACCAAGCTTCGCCATGCCATCACCGGTTGGTATAAACGAAACTATGATGTGGAGTTGGACCCCGAGACCGAAGCGATCGTGACGATCGGGTCCAAAGAAGGTATCGCGCACTTGGCCCTGGCCACGATCGGTCCGGGCGACGTCGTGCTCACCCCGACGCCGACCTACCCTATCCACATGTACAGTTTCATTATTGCCGGCGGTGAAGTGCGCGGGATTGAATTGCGGCAGGATAGCGATTTTTTTGACGATCTTCTGCGTGTCTATCGCCAGACCTTGCCGCGGCCCCGTATCTTGGTGATCAATTTTCCGCACAATCCTACGACTGCGGTGGTCGATCTTGAGTTTTTCAAAAAGATCGTGGCATTCGCCAAAGAACACGATGTCATCGTGATCCACGATCTTGCGTATGCCGATATTGCCTTCGACGGCTATAAGGCGCCCAGTTTTCTGCAGGTACCGGAGGCGAAGGATGTCGGCGTGGAGTTTTATACGCTCTCCAAGGCGTACAACATGCCTGGCTGGCGCGTCGGATTTTGTGTCGGCAACCGCGAAGTCGTCGGCGCACTCGCCAAGATCAAGAGTTATCTCGACTATGGAATTTTTCAGCCCATTCAGATTGCCAGTACGGTGGCGTTGAACGGTCCGCAAGACTGTGTCAAAGAGGTCGTGCAGCGATATCAAAACCGGCGCAACGTGCTCGTCAATGGGCTCAACCGGATCGGTTGGCAGGTGGGATTACCACGCGCCACCATGTTCGTCTGGGCTCGTATTCCTGACCCATTTCGACACATGGGCTCACTGGAGTTTTCGAAACTGCTGTTGAGAGAAGGCAAGGTGGCGGTGTCCCCGGGAATCGGATTTGGAGAAGGGGGCGACGAGTTTGTGCGGTTTGCCTTAGTGGAAAATGAACATCGCACGCGTCAGGCTCTGCGCGGCATTCGAAAAGTCTTGAAGGTGGACGATCAGGAGTTATGAAAACGGATATCGGAGTCGGATTGATCGGGTTCGGAACGGTTGGAACGGGCGTCGCTCGTGTCCTGATTGAAAACGCGGAGCTGATTCGGCGCCGAGTGGGAGTGCCGATCAACTTGGTGCGCATCGCGGATTTGGACATCACGCGCGATCGCGGGATTGCCACTCCACCGGGAGTCCTGACCACCGATATCCAGCAGGTGTTGACCGATCCACGCGTTGATATTGTGATTGAATTGATGGGTGGGTATGACCTTGCAAAGCGTGTCATATTGGATGCGGTACAGCGAGGCAAACATGTGGTCACGGCTAATAAGGCATTGTTGGCCGTCCATGGTGAAGAAATTTTTGCCGCCGCCACCCGTCATGGGACCGATCTCGGATTTGAAGCGAGTGTGGGCGGCGGTATTCCCGTGATCCGTGCCTTGATGGAAGGATTGGCCGCGAACAATATCCAATCCATCTACGGCATCATTAACGGCACTTCAAATTATATCCTGAGCCGCATGACCGAGGAGGGACAGCGATTCGACGTGGTGCTGGAAGAGGCCAAGCGAGCGGGATATGCCGAAGCCGATCCCACCTTCGATGTCGCGGGAATCGACTCGGCGCATAAGTTGGCAATTATGGTCAGTTTGGCCTATGGGACACCCGTCAATTTCAAAGAGATCTACACCGAGGGTATTGCCGGGCTCACGCCGGTCGATATTGCCTATGCGAAGGAGTTCGGATTCACGATCAAGTTGCTGGCGATCGCGAAATACTCCGACGGCGAGGTCGAGGCTCGCGTGCACCCCACCATGGTCCCGTCCGCATCTCAAATTGCCAAGGTGGACGGTGTGTATAATGCGATTCAATTGGTCGGCGACGCCGTGGAGGATGTCGTCCTTTATGGCCGCGGGGCCGGATCGATGCCAACGGGTAGTGCAGTCGTCAGCGATGTCATGTCCATCGCGCGCAATTTGCTCAAGAATGCTACGGGACGCGTCCCACCTGCGTCATATCAACAAGACCAGCGGCGTCCCTTACGGATGCGGCCAATGGATGAGATCACGTCGCTCTACTATATTCGTTTCATGGTCCTGGACCGCCCGGGTGTGTTGTCCCAGATTGCAGGAGTATTGGGGCGCTACAGCATCAGTATTTCTTCGGTGCTGCAACAAGGACGAAAGGAAGGACAAACGGTTCCGGTGGTCATCATGACGCATATGGCGAAAGAGCGAGATATGCAGAACGCCCTTCGTGACATCAACCCCATGCCTTACATTTCCGAGCCCATCACCCTCATCCGGGTTGAAGGGCGGGATGAATAACCATGAGGTGTCCGACTTGGTCTCTCGAGTGGCCGAAAAGGAGGTTATGACCCGCTGGCTCGGTATCATCGAAGAGTATCGGAAGTTTCTTCCGGTGACGGCCCAGACGCCCGTCATCACCTTGGGCGAGGGCAATACGCCTCTCATACGCGCGGCGCGACTGGCAAAGAAAATTGCGCCAGGGGTGGATCTCTATCTCAAATATGAGGGTATGAATCCGACGGGGTCCTTCAAGGATCGCGGCATGACCATGGCCATCTCTAAAGCCCTCGAGGGAGGGGCGCGAGCGGTGATCTGTGCCTCTACGGGCAATACGTCCGCTTCGGCCGCCGCGTATGGCGCTCGGGCAGGGATTGCCGTCTATGTCCTTATACCTGCAGGAAAAATTGCGCTCGGTAAGCTGTCGCAGGCGATGATGCATCAAGCCACCGTCATTCAAGTCGAAGGAAACTTTGATCAGGCGTTGACCATCGTCAAGGAACTCTCTGCGACCTACCCTGTGGAATTGGTGAATTCCATCAATCCCTATAGGATCGAGGGGCAAAAAACGGCGGCTATGGAGATTTGCGACGATCTTGGCGATGCGCCTACTATGCATGTACTTCCCGTAGGGAATGCGGGTAATATTACCGCCTATTGGAACGGCTATCGAGAATATCGTGCAGCCAATCAAACGACGCGTTTGCCGCGCATGATGGGGTTCCAGGCTGCCGGCGCGGCGCCCATCGTGTTGGGTCACGTGATAGAAGAGCCTCAAACTGTGGCCACGGCCATCAGAATCGGGAATCCGGCCAGTTGGCAGTCGGCGCTCACGGCCGTGCAAGAATCGTCTGGAGCCATTGACATGGTCACCGATGAAGAGATCTTGTCTGCCTATGCGCTGGTGGCCATGGAGGAAGGTGTGTTTTGTGAACCTGCGTCAGCGACATCGGTCGCCGGTGTCATTAAAATGAGTCACGCCGGTCTGTTGAAGGATGGTGCCACGGTCGTGTGCACCTTGACCGGGCATGGTTTAAAGGATGCCGATACGGCGATTGGCATTTCACGTCAGCCGAAGACAGTTAAAGCCACTCGCGATGATGTGGCCCGCCTCCTTCATGTCTGATCACCTCAGGAACATTGCATGAAATACTTGATCCTGCATGCCGACGGGATGACTCACATCCCCTGTCCGGAACTCGGTGGAAAGACCCCTCTTGCGACGGCCTCGACTCCTCATCTTGATCGCATTGCCCAGAGTAGCGAAGTGGGGCTCCTGAGTCTTCCATCAGAAAGTGGCCCGGTTGGGAGCGACGTCACCAGTGTCGCCGTGCTCGGCTACGATCCTAAAAAGTACTATCCCGGCTCCGGCCCGCTGGAAGCTGCCGGTCTAGGGATCACGGTGGGCGAACAAGATGTGGTATTTCGTTGCACTATGGTGACGGTGCGAGGTGAAGGTGCGTCCGGTAGCAAGGATATTGTGACCGAGATCAAGAAATTGGGGCCGCATGTGGTCATGGAGGACGCGACCGCCGGCCTCATCGATACGGACCAAGCCAGGGACCTGCTCGAGGCGGTCAATGAGCAACTTGGGGCGGAGTCCATCCAGTTCTATCCCGGCGCAGGACACCGGCATTTAATGGTCTGGGTCGGGGGGAAGTCACGCGCGACGTGCATCGATCCTCAGCAACTGGTCGGCCGGTCGATTGCTGACGCATTGCCGGCTGGTGATGGCGCCGATGTCTTGCGAAAACTTATGGATGCGGCCTTTTTCATTCTACGTGACCATCCACTTAACGAGGAGCGCCAGCAGGAGGGTTTACGGCCTGCCAACTGCCTGTGGTTGTGGGGACAGGGCCGTGCCGCTCTCTGGCCCCCCCTGCCGGAACGGTATGGAATCACTGGTTCTGTGGTGGCATCCAGCGATGTTCATCGCGGGGTTGGATTATGTGCTGGGTTGGAGGCGGTCGAACAGTCCGTCGATGTCGGAGATGGGTCAAGGGCGTTTGCCGGACAGGTCGAAGCGACGGTTCGGGAGTTAGCAAAAAATGACTTGGTGTATCTTCATGCCGGCCTGTCAGACGATGTGCTCCACGCGGCTGACGCTCGAGAAAAGGTTCGTGCCATCGAAGAATTTGATACCCAGGTCGTCGGGCCGATTCTTGCGGCATTGGATACCCACTCGTCCTACCGACTGCTCGTGGTCTGCGATCCTGGTTTGACAACCGGTCATGTCTCCACGGTTCCTCCGATCTTATATGCGCTCTGTGACAGTGCTGGTCAGTCGCAGTCAGGAGCCGCCAAGCGTTTTCATGAACAAGAAGAGCATATCGCCGGAACTGCGCCGCGTGATGCGACGAAACTCATGACCCGACTGTTTTCTCGCGGAGCCTAGAATCCGTGGCGCTGATTGTTCACAAATATGGCGGCACTTCAGTCGGCAACGTGGAGCGGATTCATCGGGTTGCCGAGCGTGTCGAGCGAGCCCACAAAGAAGGACATCGCGTAGTTGTCGTGCTGTCTGCCATGAGCGGCGAAACCGATCGGCTGCTCAAATTGGCGCATGAAGTGACCGGTATCCCCGACGAACGTGAATTGGACATGTTGCTCTCCACGGGAGAGCGAGTCACGATCGCATTACTGGCCATGGATCTCAGGGGGCGCGGGGTGCATGCCCGTTCCTTCACGGGTCGGCAGGTCGGGATTCATACTGACAGCGCGCATACCAAAGCCAGAATTTCTCGGGTGACGGCCGATCGCATCAAGGACGCGCTGTCGGAGGGCATCGTTCCGGTCGTGGCGGGGTTTCAGGGCATCAATGCCCGCTCGGATGTGACCACGCTGGGGCGAGGCGGATCGGACCTTACCGCCGTCGCGCTGGCGGCTGCGTTGAAGGCTGATCGGTGCATTATTTATACGGATGTGGACGGTGTGTATACCGCCGATCCGAACATCGTGCCGGCCGCCCGTCGCTTAGATAAGATCTCCTACGAAGAAATGTTGGAAATGGCGAGTCTCGGCGCGAAGGTGCTGCAGAGTCGGTCGGTCGAGTTCGCGGCGAAATACGCCGTACCGGTAGAGGTCAATTCCAGTTTCAAAGAAGGAAAGGGAACGCTCGTGACGCGTGAAGATGCCGATATGGAAGGAGTCATGGTGTCGGGAGTGACGGGTGACCGCAATCAGGCTAAGATCACCATTGTCGGCGTCCCGGATCGCCCGGGGATTGCCGCGCGCGTATTTGGAGCGGTGGCGAATGCCAATATCGTAGTCGACATGATCATTCAAAACGTGAGTCAGGCTACCATGACCGATATATCGTTCACGGTTCCGAAACCGGATTTGCGCAGTGCCGTCGATTTGGTTCAACACCTTTCTCAGGAAATCGGCGCCCGGTCGGTAGCAGTGATCGAATCCATCGCAAAAGTCTCTCTCATCGGTGTGGGTATGCGGTCGCATTCCGGGGTGGCGGCGCAGATGTTCGAGGTGCTGTCACGTGAGGGTGTCAACATTATGATGATCAGCACATCGGAAATAAAAATTTCCTGTGTAATTGATGAAAAGTATTTGGAGCTGGCCATGCGGACACTCCATACGGCGTTCGGGCTGGATCAGATATCGGCGCCTGCTCTGGGCTGACAGGGTGGCGGGAGGCGCTCTCCGGTCCTGCCGGATCCTCGACAGTCCATTCATGTCCCTGCTACTCTTATCTCTATGAAACCACGAACTCTAGGGTCGCGTCGATCCCACGTATCGGAACCGGTTACGGTACCGACACTTACCACGGCGCAGGCCGTTGCGCTCGAAATTTACGATACCACGCTGCGCGACGGCGCCCAAGCGGAGGATGTCAGTTTCTCTGTCGAGGACAAACTCCGTGTCGCGCAACAGCTCGACGAACTTGGGGTGCACTTCATCGAAGGCGGGTGGCCGGGCGCTAACCCAAAAGACATCGAGTTCTTCAGAATGGTTAAAACGATCCCTTTTCGGCATGCGACCATCGTGGCCTTCGGTTCGACTCGAAAGGCCAGCAATGCGGCCCGTAAAGACAAAAACATTCAGGCATTACTGGAGTCCGGCGCGCATACGATTACGCTCTTCGGCAAGAGCTGGTCGTTCCAAGTGACGGATGCACTCGGTATCTCGCTCTCCAAAAATCTGGAACTCATCGAAGATTCAATTCACTATCTTCGTTCGAAAGATCGGCGGGTATTCTACGATGCCGAACATTTTTTTGACGGCTATAAAGCGAACCCAGAGTATGCCTTGCAGACAATCAGAAAGGCGATTGAGGGTGGCGCCGAACGAGTGATTTTGTGTGACACCAACGGCGGAACGATGCCCTGGGAAATCCGTGAAATTTGCCGCATCGTGAAACAGGAATGTCCCGTTCCGCTTGGGATTCATGCACATAACGATAGTGAAATGGCGGTGGCTAATTCGCTCGTGGCGGTCGAGTCTGGAATTTTGCAGGTGCAGGGGACCATTAACGGAATCGGTGAGCGATGCGGAAACGCGAACCTGTGTTCCATTATTCCTAACTTACAGCTGAAAATGCGACGTCCTGCCATCGGCAAAAATCTCACGCGCCTAAAAGACGTATCGGGATTTGTCGCTGAGATTGCCAATTTGATGCCTAATAAACGGCAGCCGTACGTCGGTGATGCGGCGTTCGCCCATAAAGGGGGCGTGCACATCCATGCGGTGCTCAAGAATGCGGCAACCTATGAGCATATTGCTCCGGCGGAAGTGGGGAATCGTCGGCGGATGTTAGTGTCCGATTATGCGGGTCGTAGCGGGCTCATGGAGAAGGTCGAGGCCTACGGTATTTCGCTCACCAAGAATCACGCAAAGCTGCAGGAGTTGGTTGAAACGTTGAAGGAGCGTGAAAGCCAAGGATATCAGTTCGAAGGCGCCGAAGGCTCGTTTGAATTGTTGATGCGCAAAGCGATGGGGAGTCATTGTCCGTCCTTCCAGTTACTGGGTTTTCGAGTGATCGTTGAGAAGAAACAAGAGCTGGGCATGTTGTTGTCTGAGGCAACGGTGATGGTGAAAGTCGGCAATGTGGTGGAACATACGGCCGCGGTGGGTGCCGGCCCGGTGAATGCGCTCGACCATGCTCTTCGCAAGGCACTAGAAAAATTTTATCCGCAACTTCGCGAAGTTAAATTGCTCGATTATAAGGTTCGCGTCTTGTCGGCCAATAAGGGGACAGAGTCCAAAGTGCGGGTGCTGATCGAATCGGGAGATCACAAAGACAAGTGGGGAACGGTCGGCGTATCAGAGAACATTATGGAAGCCAGCTGGCAGGCACTGGCAGATAGCATCGAGTACAAATTGCTGCTGACGGATCGTTAGAACTCTGCCACCTCCATTCTGGCGCACATAATCCTTGACAGAGCAGGTAACCTCACGTAAATTATGGAGAAATTCTTTGTCTTGGACGCTCGACACAAGAAGCACTTCCTAGGGAACGACTCTAGTGGATGGCGGGGGGAAAGGCATGAGAAAGGCGGATATCGCGAATGAAATTTTCAAGCAGGTCGGAGTGTCAAAAAACGACGCAGCCGATATCGTCGAACTCGTGCTCAACCTGCTGAAGGGAGTTCTGCAAAAAGGCGATGCGGTGAAAATCGCAGGATTCGGAAATTTCGTCGTTCGAAGCAAAGGCGCGCGCAAGGGACGCAATCCGCGAACCGGCGAAGAGATTGGGATCACTCCTCGCCGAGTAGTGACATTTCGGCCTAGTCAGGTGTTTAAAAAATACGTCAACTCTTAGTCGCTATCTTGCCACGAGTACACGCAGCATGAGGACCGGTCATGGGGAATGAGCCCAGACTGGGGAGTAAGGTATTTTATAAAATTGGCGAAGTCAGCAAGCTTTCCAAGTTGCCGGCTTATGTGTTGCGGTTTTGGGAGTCGGAATTTAGCTTCCTCAAACCTAAAAAAAGCCGTGGCAATCAGCGACTGTATGTCCAGCGAGACGTGGATACGGTGCTGGAGATTAAGCGGATGCTCTATGAGGAAGGCCACACGCTGGCTGGCGTGAAACGCTACTGGGCACGTCGAGGTCGAGCGACTGTGAAGAAGCGTGGATCGCAAAAAGAACTAGCGCAGCGCGTCAGAGGCGATCTCCAGGCGATCATTAGGATGCTGGATTCTCATTCGCCCTGAAGTATTCCGTCACTCGGTGGACTCTGACCACACTACGGAAGTATATCGATGCCGAGTAAGTCGGGGCGTAGCGCAGCCCGGTAGCGCACTCGCTTGGGGTGCGAGGGGTCGTGGGTTCAAATCCCGCCGCCCCGACCATCGGTACGATGTCTTCTGAATCGAGAATGTTCTGCCGGCAAACCCAGCCGTCTTCCCCCACTGGTTGTACTCGCCCCCTTCCATCATGTTCGCGAAGATGAGGAGAACCTGTGTCACGTGCGCGAATCCTTGTGACCAATGATGACGGGATTGCATCTCCGGGGGTTCATGCGGTCGCCGACGCGTTGCGCGCTCTAGGAGAGGTGTGGATCGTTGCGCCCGATCGAGAGCGGACTGCCGTGGGGCATGCGGTCACGTTGCATAAGCCGCTGCGCATTACCAAAATGGGGCTCCGTGCGTTCATGGTGAATGGAACTCCCGTTGATTGTGTCAATCTGGCTCTGGCGAAAGTTTTGCCTGCACAGCCGGCATTGATCGTGTCGGGTATCAATAGGGGGGTCAATCTTGGGGATGACGTGATGTATTCCGGCACGGTCTCGGCTGCCTTGGAGGGTGCGATTTTAGGCATTCCTTCGATGGCCGTATCTCAGGAGGGCGACGATAGATTTCGATTCGAGGTCGGCGGGCGATACGCGGCTCGGGTTGCTGCCGAAGTGTTGGCGCACGGATTGCCGCCCGAAACCATCTTGAATGTGAATATTCCCAATGTACCCATTCGATCCATCAAGGGAGTCAAGGTGACCTGCCTCAGCCGACGGCGTTTCGAGAACCCCATTGTTGAGAACGTTGATCCTAGGGGACGTAAGTATTACTGGATTGCCGGCATACGAAAATCCTGGAGCCGGCGTAAGGATGCGGATCACGAAGCGCTGGAGCGCCATATGGTGTCTGTCACCCCCATCCATCTCGATACGACTCACTATGACGCGCTCGAATATTTCAAAGCATGGGAGCGACCGCTCTCAAAACCTTCTACGAGCAAGACACCCGGCAGGCCAGGCCTGCGGGGAAGGACGGAGGCATGACGGAGCTGATCGAGTGGTTGATCGAGGCACTCGGCCGGTTCGTCATTTCCACGATTTCGATGTTCGGCTACACCGGCATCGTGATTACGATGGCAATCGAGAGCGCCTGCATTCCTTTACCAAGTGAAATCATCATGCCGTTTTCCGGCTACCTGGTCTCGACCGGGCAATTCTCGATGCTCGGCGTGACGCTTGCCGGAGCGGTTGGTAACGTGCTGGGATCGTTGGTGGCGTACTACGTGGGAGTGTGGGGCGGGAGGCCATTCGTCGAACGGTACGGCCAGTACTTTCTGGTCTCGCAACATGATTTAGAGCTGGCCGATCGATGGTTTACGAAACATGGAGAGGCGGCGGTATTGATCGGTCGTTTACTGCCTGTGGTTCGAACGTTCATTTCTCTCCCGGCGGGAATAGCGCGCATGGACGTGAAGAAGTTCGTGCTCTATTCATTTGTCGGAGCGCTCCCCTTCTGTTATGCGCTGGCTTATGTCGGGCTGAAGATGGGGGAGCACTGGAACCAACTACGTGAGTACTTTCACCATGCGGATGTCGTGATCGGGTTATTCCTTGCCCTGGGTCTGGGCTACTTTCTATGGTCGCATTGGCCAAAACGCCGAGCCGACAGTGGAGTAACGGCCACTATGTTGCGGGTGCACAATACATTGACCGGAAGGAAAGACCGATTTGAGCCGCTAGTGCCAGGCATGGCCCGCATGTACGTGTGCGGAGTGACGGTCTATGATTATTGTCACATTGGACATGCCCGGAGTGCGCTGGTTTTTGATGTATTACGGCGCTATCTGGAATACTCGGGATTCATCGTCGAGTTCGCTAAGAATTTCACGGACGTCGACGATAAAATCATCAAGCGAGCGCATGAGCAGGGAGTGAGCTGCGAGCACATTACGAGTAAGTATATCCGTGCATACCATGAGGATATGGAAAAGCTTGGTGTCCGTCGTGCGACTCTTGAGCCTAGGGCGACAGAGCATATGTCTGATATTGTGACGCTTGTCGAGAGATTGCTCGCGAAGGAGATGGCCTACCGGGTTGAGGGTGATGTGTATTTTGAGGTCAACAGGTATCCGCGGTACGGCAGGCTCTCCAAGCGAAACCTTGACGATCTGCAGGCGGGCGCGCGTGTGGATGTCGATCAGCGGAAACGCCATCCGATGGACTTCGCCCTCTGGAAGGCCAGCAAATCCGGTGAGCCGTCCTGGGACAGTCCGTGGGGGCCGGGACGACCGGGATGGCACATCGAATGTTCGGCCATGGCGATGCGGCATCTTGGGGAAACCTTCGACATTCATGGCGGGGGGATGGATTTGATTTTCCCGCATCATGAAAATGAAATCGCACAATCCTGCGGCGCCACCGGTAAGGAATTCGCGCGGTATTGGGTTCACAACGGATTCATTCAGATCAACCAGGAGAAAATGTCCAAATCGTTGGGGAATTTTTTTACGATTCGGGAGATTTTCAAGGGATCGGAATGGCCAGATGCAGTGACCGGCGAGATATTGCGCTATTTTCTGCTCTCGACCCACTACCGAAGTCCGTTGGATTTTTCAGACCAAAGTTTACGGGACGCGAAGGGCGCCTTGAACGGGTTCTACGATCTCTTTGAGCGGCTGAGTGAACCGACTTCGGATCGTGGTGCGGCCGATCACCAGATGCGAGAGGTGATGACGCGGACCCGAGAGGCATTTGCGGAGGCCATGGACGATGACCTGAATACCCCCACGGCTGTGGCCGTCTTGCAAAAATTGCGCAGCGAGGCTAACAAAGCCATTGAAACTGGACTGTCGCCAGAAATGCGACGTGCCGTGCGGCAGGAGTTTCGCGCACTCGGTGCGGTCCTGGGACTTTTGCAGCCTGACAGTTGGCAGTTCAAGCGGCAAGTCCAAGGAGTATTGTCCTCATCCGCGCAAGGCGAGGCTATGCCTATGACGGCCTTGTCTGATGAGGCCATTGCCGGGAAGATCGTTGCGCGCATCGCGGCAAAAAAGATGAAAAATTATACATTGGCCGACCAGCTCCGAGCTGAATTGGCTTCTCACGGCATTACGATCGAGGATCGTCCAGATGGCACCAGCCGATGGAAACGATAACCCTCCGGAGGTGATCTACGGCCTCCATGCCGTACGCGAGGCGCTCCGCGCCGGTATTCGTCCACTCCAGCGTCTTCTCGTCTTGGGAACCGATCGACAGTTTGGGGAAATCGTGCGTCTGGCAAGAGCCCAGCGTGTCCCGGTGCATATCGAACCACGCGCCGCCTTCGATCGGTTTGTCCCCGCTGGCAGTCATCAAGGAGTCATCGGACTGGTGGCGGCCAAGGCCTATCTCGAGTCGGATCACATTCTTTCGTTGGCGCAGGCGCCCGGGCAGACTCCCCTGTTGGTCCTGCTTGACGGTGTCGAAGATCCGCATAACCTCGGGGCAATTCTGCGGACGGCCGAGGCGTCCGGCGTGCAGGGTGTATTTATTCCCGAGCGTCGCGCGGTGGGGTTGACCAGTGTGGTTGCCAAGGCGTCTGCGGGGGCTGTCGATCATATGCCCGTGGGACGAGTACCGAACCTTTCTCGGTTGATCGAGCAGCTTCAAGGTGCAGGACTCTGGGTGTATGCGTTGGACGCCGAAGCTCCCAAGGTCTACACGTCCTTGGATTTTCGAGGGCCTGTAGCGCTGGTATTTGGCGGTGAAGGGAAGGGGGTTCGCCCTGGTGTGCGCGAAGCCTGTGACGATGCGGCGTATATTCCTATGCTTGGAAAAGTCGGATCGCTGAATGTCTCGGCCTCAGCGGCCATCGTGCTGTATGAGGTATTGCGCCAGCGTGGCACGGGCAGGACGGGTTCTCAGTGAGCGAGTATGGGCGGAGGCGAGGGTTACGTTACCGTAGCCGAAGCATTTTCCCTTGAATGGCGGCCTTGAGAAGTTGAGCCGTATTGGAGACTCGGATTTTTTTCATCATATTGGCCCGATGGGCCTCGACCGTCTTCACGCTGATTTTTAACCGCTGGGCGATTTCTTTGTTTTTGAATCCGGTCCAGATCAACTCAAGAATTTCCTGCTCCCGAGTCGTGAGGGCTTCGGGACGGCGCTTGCGAGGAGGAAGGACGGGTTCCGGTAAAAGTGCTTTAGTTCGACCCCTGGTTGTCTTTGCGCTAGTCGTCATATGTGTCTCGCTCCACGTCAGGTAAAGGCCATTCACGGACTGAGGCTTGCGACCTCCCGCGCTGGAAAAAAGTTATTTTTTGATTATACGCAATTCTCCTAGCATTTGTAAATGGACGAAGGTGAGGTCGGTGACAGTCTGCTGTCGGTTGGTATGGGATTAACTATACTACGTATTTAATGGAAAGCCCCCAGTTGCCTCATTGTGAGCGTTACTCGTAAGGACACGCATGATATCCTACCTCATGGTTCTCCTATTCGGCGCCGTGATCGGCAGTTTTCTGAATGTCTGCATTTATCGACTACCACGAGAAGAATCGGTTGCATGGCCTGGCTCTCACTGCCCTTCCTGCCATCAGGCCATCGCCGCCTATGACAATATTCCGATCGTGAGTTATCTCATGCTTCGCGGACGGTGTCGAGGTTGCCGTGTGCCCATTTCCATGCAGTATCCGTTCGTGGAAGCGGCTAATGCGATAGGGTATCTGGGGGTGTTCTGGGTATTCGGTTTCACCGCCACCGCTTGTGTCTATGCCGCCCTTGTTTCCGCATTAATCGTAGTGACGGGGACGGATCTCTCGCACACCATGATTCCTGATTCGGTCACCTTGCCTGGGATCGTTGTGGGCCTTCTCTGCGCCGCCCTGATTCTCCCCATCACCCTTGTGGATTCCCTGCTCGGCGTTCTGGTAGGCGGGGGCATCCTTTGGTTTCTAGCCTGGATCAGTCCATATGTTTTCGGCAAAGAGGGCATGGGCGGAGGAGATATCAAGCTCATGGCGATGGTCGGCTCGTTCATCGGATGGCAGCCCGCGCTGCTGGCTATTATGATCGGAGCCTTATTGGGCTCGCTGGTCGGAGGAGGGCTTATCATTGCCCGGCTCATGCGGCGTGAACAGTACATCCCCTTTGGTCCGTTCCTCGCCGTTGGCTCCCTGCTGGCCTTGCTCTTCCACGAGTCCCTGTTTGAGTGGTATTGGTCACTCATCGATCTTCCTCGCTAGACTACCTGCAAATCGTCTTCCAGAGCCGCCTTGCCGGCTGTATGCCTCCTAAGAAGTGTATCCAAATGGATGGGTGAATCGTATCTGAACTGGAACAGCCAGAACTGTCCGCCCTCCGACTGTGCCTAGTCCGCCGAGGAAGAACTGCCGGGGTACCCTGCGTCTTTAGCCGGCATCTCCCACAATTCGCCTGCAATTCCAGCGAAGCCGTGGCGAGGGCTAACCGTGGAGAAATGCCATGAGCGGGACGGCATGGAACTTGGAGATACTCTAGGCGTTCGACGAAAGGAGTTGGTATGAACGAACGGGGAGTAAGTCTCGTGGAGTTATGTATGGTCATTGCCATTATCGCGATTGTGGCAGGGGTGAGTCTACCGGGGTGGGCGTCGCTGGTGGCGAAGCAACAGCACCGGGCGGTCGTCATGGAAATCGCGTCGGAGCTACGCATGGCCCGACAGTTGGCGATGGCTCGGCACGAACGTATTCGAGTGGTGGTAGATGCTGAGCAGTCCGAGTTGCGAACGGAATGTGTGGACTGCGGTATGGGCTCGCTTCGCCGGTATGCATTTGCACATCGAGGCACGGTCATTGAGTCGATGTCTACGAACCCGGAGATCCTGTTCCAACCCAGCGGCCGCTCGGCGACTGCGACCACAATAGTTTTGATGGACAGTCTAAAAACGATTCACCATGTGACGGTGAGCATAACCGGACGGGTGGCGCAGTCATGACACACCATCATGCGGATGTCCTGCGACGAACCGTTCGGCTGACCGGCGCAGCGGGATTCACACTCATCGAAAGTATGGTCGCCCTGGTGGTCTTGTCGATCGGCGTGATTGGAACCATCGGAATGTTTGAATGGGCGGAGCGTGGGCTCCAACGTGGTGCAGCAACGACCACTGCGCTGGCTTTGGTTGAATCTCGGATGGAAGCCAAGCGGAGCCTGCCGTGGGAGCAATTGCTGATGGACGATATGGATCAGAACGGGACATTGGAATCGGCGATGCGCGACGACGGATTAGAAGATGATGCGACGAATAGCGATGGCATTTTCACCGCCAGTTATAGGCAGTCCAATATTCGACTTGTCTGGACCGTCGAACTCAATCGAGGTGTCCACCCTGCCATGGCGAGCCTAGCGACGATCGAGGCGCGCGCGATATTTCGGACCTTGGGAGGGCAAGAAAAGCAAGTTTTGGTGCGCACGATTCGGGCAAATCCGCACTATGTTGGTTCGACGGCCGTATCATGAGATGCGCGAGGATTGGCCTTCAGGGCCCCCCGAGACGAACAACGCTAGGATGGCGTATCGGCTGCGCCGGAGTCAGTCTTCTTGAACTCCTGATGGCGCTGACGATCAGCAGCGTGGCCATCTCAGCAGCAATCCATATGTTTTCAGCGTATGGAACTCGGTTTACCTCACAACACTCCGCGATGGTATCGAATCAGGAACTCCGGCTCGGGTTGGATGTGTTGTGCAGCGAACTACGTTTAGTTGGTGCAGGATTATTGAGTGGAGATTCGCCATTTCTCACGGCGGAAACTGAAGAAATCGAGTTCTTTGCCAATCTGAGTGGCTCAGTAACGACGTTGACTCAGGCAGCGGAAATCGGACGACAGGACCTGCCCGTGGAGGAAGGCGCCGGATGGCCGAAGGGGAAGCAAATACTGCTCTGCACGGCGGTCCGTTGTGCCTGGAATCGTCTCGCCGCCGATGGCCGCAAGCAGACACTGACCCTGACGATGCCGATTGCTGAACTGTTGCCGAGTCGTACTGAGGTCATGCTGCTCAATCGAGTACGTTATTACCTGAAGCGGCACGACGATGGCACCACGCGGTTGATGCGTGAGGTGGACGGCGGGGCGAGCACGCTGTTGGCAGACGTGAAGGAATTTCAACTGCGCTATTTGAATCGGGATGGTCACCTCACGACTGACTCGCATGAAGTGGTGCGAATTCGTGTGACGATTGGGATTGGGCAGGAACGTGTAAGAATCATGAGGGACATTGCGATACGAACGTAAGCGAGAAAGGAAAGGCGTAATGAGCAAGAACACTGTGGTTTCAAGCGTGGTGGTGGGGCGGGATGAGCGGGGAATGGCGTTGTTAGCAGTGCTGATGGTGGTATTTTTGCTTTCCCTATTGGGCATGACCTCGATGCAGCTGGCAGGGCAGGAGATAATCGGAGTGAGTGCTATCCAACAGGAACGAACTGCTCATCATGCTGCGGAGGCAGCTGTGGATGTGGTGATGGGATGGTTTCACGATTCCGCGCATCTGCCGCAGGGACTCGATCCGGCATGGCTCTCGAGACGAGCCATGAACGCGCAGGGTGATCCGTCATATTTCGATCTGCAAGGGCGGTCACAGTTTGCGGGAACCGCGAGTCGTCCCGATATCGTGTTTGATGCGACAAATCCTCAACACGATATCTTGCTGAATGATCCGCAAACGGGTTGGTTTAAGTCACTCAAAGGACTCGCCAGAATTCTCAAACTGCGGGTGTATGGAGCAGCGAGACCGGGATTACTATGCACAGTAGACGTGACGGCGGGAGCGGGTCATGACGCTCGCGTGACGAAGACATTGTCGGTTGAATTCGGAGCCTATGCCATCCCGGCGCTACATGCACCGCTTCAGAGCGGCACACTCGGAAGCGAGTCTTCTCAAACCCGCCCCGGCGATGTGCTCGTCCATTGGGGCGACATGATGGTGCGAGGTCAAGCGTATTTCACACGGCCGGATGAGCTGCCGGCCAAGAGTGGATTGGCGGCGGTGACGGGGCAGGCCTATGGTGAAATGACGCACCGTGAGGACCGATGGCTCGATGTCCAACTTGGTGGCGATGCTTTCTTTGCACAGCTTCCCGCAGGATCATGGCCGGGAATTCCACTACACGTTCATGTCCAGCAAGAGCCAGTGCCCGGCATCAAGTCGGATCTATGGGACTACGACGCACTCAAGCGAATGTCGAAGCAGTTTGGGCGATACTACGGTATGGATCGTGAAGGATTGCTGTATCCCGGTGGCCTGATTCAACCAGGCCTGGGGCGCCCGGCCGCAGAGGTATTTGCCTCGACGGGCCCGGGAGACCATCGCGGGTTGGTCTTCGTCGATACCCTCGACGGCATGCCACCGCGGCTGGATAATTTAGGCACGATCATTCTTGATCAAGAATATGCCGAGGGGATCTTCATTGTAAACGCGCATGTCCTGTGGAAGGCTGGGCGGCCTGGGAAGCCGGTGCAGGCGTTGAGCCCGCCGCCGGAAGGGCAGCAGTCACTTGGGAGTAGGATTCCCGTTCAACTTTCCGGCATTCATCTGCAGGGGGTGCTGTATGCCGCCGGTGACGTGCGCTATGCAGGCCACATCAAAGTCTATGGAGGCGTACTGGCTCAAGGGAGCATGGTTGACTGGACGGATGGAGCGGGAGTGTTGGAGGTTTGGTACAACCATGACCTTCGTGAGGGATTCATACAGGGCCTCCCTCTGGTGTTTGTGGCTCCAGGAAGCCTGCAAGCAAAACTGTGATGAGGATAGTCGCCGCTGCCTCTGTTTTATTTCAACTCTGCTGAGCACGCATCGAACAAAATGAGCGAACTGTATTCCCGATACTCAGAAAGGATCGACCATGATCTCCGCAACTATCCCAGGCTTACCAGTCAAAGCATCTGGAGCAGGCATCTCAATAGCCGCGCAGGCGCGCGCAGTCGGCCCCTATCACCAGCTTGTCGAACAAGCGTTTCTTCGGCAGGAAGAACTGGCGCTGGCCTTGGCGGAGGCTCGGCGAAAACGGATTGATGTCGCGTCCGTGCTCATGGATCGATATCGGATTCCCAAGCCGGCTATTGGACTAGCCTTGGCAAACTTCTATCATTGTCCTTTTCTCGCCTACGACGAGAGAACTATCATGGAACGTGAACTGTTGAAAGATCTGAGCCTGGATTATCTTCGCATGAATCATTGGGTTCCCCTCAGGCGGCAGGGGAATGAAGTTGAAGTCCTGATCGATGACCCTCACAACCCTGACAAACTGCTTGATGTGCGCCGGGCCTTTCCGGGCCAGGTAATTTCATATCGTGTTGGGCTTTGTCGGGATATCGAACAGTACGTAAGTGTTGTCCCGGGTCGAGGGTCGGACGAGGCGATCACGGATATTCTCGGGGAGTTGGTGAGTGAAGCACAATTGGAAGAACAGCAAAATGCCACCATCGCGGCGATCACGGAAAATGATTCGGCCATCGTCCGCCTGGCTAACCAGATCATTGCAGAGGCCTACCGGCAGGGCGCCTCGGATATTCATATCGAGCCTTACGCCGACCGAAAAGAAACCTCGATCCGTTTCCGCGTGGACGGAACCTGTTTCATCTACATGAAAGTTCCGGCAGCCTATCGTCGGGCGATTGTGTCTCGAGTGAAGATTATGGCTAGCTTGGATATAGCCGAACGACGCAAGCCGCAGGATGGAAAGATTCGGTTTAAGCTCAATACGGGGCAGGAGGTCGAATTGCGAGTCGCAACGCTTCCCACGGCCGGTTTTAATGAAGACGTGGTTATTCGATTGTTGACCACGAATGGTCCTCGCCGATTGGACGAAGTGGAATTCAGTCTGGAGACTCGCCGTCTGGTAGGGGAGCTGGCTCAGAAACCTCACGGTATTGTGCTGTGCGCGGGTCCGACAGGATCCGGTAAAACCACGACGTTGCATGCCATTTTGGCATCGATCAACACCGATGAACGAAAAATTTGGACGGCGGAAGATCCCATCGAAATCACACAGGACGGGTTACGGCAGGTCCAGGTCCATACCAAGATTGGACTTACCTTCGCCACAACTATGCGAGCCTTCCTGAGGGCGGATCCAGATGTAATCATGATCGGGGAAATGCGTGACAAAGAAACGGCGGATATCGCCATTGAAGCGTCTCTCACGGGACATTTGGTGTTCAGTACGATCCATACCAATAGCGCAGTGGAGACGGTCGTCAGGCTGCTTGATTTAGGCTGTGACCCTTTCAACTTTTCGGATGCCATGTTGGGAGTGCTGGCGATGCGCCTATGCAAGCGTATTTGTCAGAACTGCCGGGAGACATACCATCCCAGTCAGGAGGAATTCGACGAACTTGTTCAGGCCTATGGGGTATCGGATTGGGCGAGCTTGAGGCTCGATTATCATCCCGCTTTCACGCTCTATCGTGGACGTGGGTGCGAAGTCTGCAATCAGACAGGTTTCCGAGGCCGAGTACCTATTCAAGAGCTTATGGTGGTTTCCGACCGCATGAGAGGACTTATACAGGCGAGGAGTCGGACTCCTGAGCTATTAGCGGTTGCGAAGGCAGAAGGCATGAGAACATTGCTGCAAGACGGCATAGAGAAAGTTGTCCAAGGCCTCACCACCTATCAGCAAGTGCGAGCGGTCGCAATCAAATAAGTGTCCTCCAGGAGCGGATAGACAACGGGCCCGACCGAAGGCCCATAGCTACGTTCACTCCGGTTCATGTGCCATGGATTTGCCTGGGTGGATGTCCGGAAGCGTGGCCGTTTTCCAACCTTCCATATGATGGCTGTCCTCTCAGTTAAGTATCGCAGCATACGCTCGCCGCCTACCATGAATGGCTTGGCCGTGAGTGCTCGTGACTGAACTCAGACAAAATTTGTCATCCAGGTGATCGACAAGCGCCCGGATTTGTACGCCGGTCATGATGAATGCTGTCATGATTTCAATGCTTTATGTAATTTTTCCCGCTTGAAAACATCGGCACGGCCTTTGCTCATCTGACTGCTGCCATGTCTGTCTATCACCGCTATCAATGGTCCTCTCCTATCCTCGGCCAGCGAGGCTTTACTCTCATCGAGGTGATGATCGGTGTAGCTATAGTCGGCATTCTGGCGATGGTGGCAATCCCAAATTACACTCAGTGGAACGCCCGCTATCAGCTGAAGCAGGGCACCACAGAACTCGCGGGGAGCCTCAACTTGGCTCGGATGGCGGCGATGAATCGGAATCTCGCGGTTACCGCCACGCTGGCATTGGTATCGGGTAAGGTGAATGTCGATTTCGGAGGGGCGCTGGCCCCGATCCTTCTTCCTCAGTCTATCATCGCATTTACGGGTGGGCCGACCATTCAGTTCACGCAGCAAGGCCTGAGCGGCATCGCGGCGACTCAAACTGTGACCTTGGTGTCCCAACAGGGGACGACCTATTCCGTGGTCGTCACTCCAAACGGTAAGGTCAATTGGTGCGCGAAGACGACCTGTCCTTAGAACTGTCATGAAACGATCTACACGGTTACAGCGTCGGCTAGAAGCAATCATGCCCTCTGCAGACGGGATTCACCCTGTTGGAAGCGATGGTTGCTGCGGGTGTGCTCTCGGTCGGGCTGTTGGGGCTGGCAGGCCTATCAGGACTCTCCCTCGGAAAGAATGTCGATGCCAATGACATGACGCGCGTCACCAACCTTGCTGCCGACATGACGGAGCGCATTCAAAGCAATCGGCAACGGGTCCTTGATTATCACAATACCAATACCGGTGTGGCCTGCCCGCAGAGCGTAAGCACACAACGCATGGCGCTGGGTGATTGCAGCCAATGGCAAACTTTGGTGGCAAACTCTGGTCTCGCTGGGGCCACTGGGATCGTCACGGCTACCCGCCTGGATCCGGATCCTACCGCTAATCCGGTTACGATGAACCGGTTTCTGGTGACCATTAGTATGAGTTGGCAAACGACACGGACAGATGTGAGTACGGCTCGGACTAAGACTGCGGTGTTTACGAATATTGTCGCGCCTGAATAGGCACAGGTGGGTTATGAACATGCGTCGATTCGCGGAGAACCAGCAGGGATTTACCCTGGTGGAATTGATGGCGGCGGTTCTGATCACGGTGGTGATCGTAGCTGCTACCATGACCACCGTTGTTACATCAAATCGCGCCAATGTTGTGAATACTCAGGTGGCTGATACGCAGCAGAATGTGCGATTGGCAGTCGACTTGCTCGGTCGGGATATCAAGCTCGCCGGCTTTAACTACAATGCCACGGATCCTATGACCGCCGCGGTAGGACTGTGTAATGCGACGATCGGTGCTATTCAAAAGCCAGTAGGACTGCTACCTCAAGACCAAGCCCCGGCGGGAGCAGATACCGGGCCTGATGCAGTGGCCATGGTACTACCTGTGAACGCCGCAGGATGGACCCTGACCGCAGCAGTGGGAGGAACGCCGAACAACAAGACGTTTGATAATGCGATCAGTCTTCCGGCGGCGGCTATCACCGAGATGACCGCACCTCCGAATGGGCTTGCGATGGGGTCTACCATTTCAATCGGCGGCGCTGTGGCAAAAACCGTCAATAGCGTCACGGGGACCACGATCGGATTTGGCACGGGGAACTTCATCGATGGACAATTTCCTATCGGCACGCCCGTCTATCTGATGCAGTGCGTGCGATACCAAGTGGTTGCGAACGCTCCGGCCACATGTGGAAGCGAGACGCCGTGTCTGGTCAGAAACGATGTGCCTCTCGTGGACGGCGTGGAAGATATGCAAATTACATATGCCTGTGACGGGTGCAATCAGGCGGTGCCCAATCCGCTCTTTCCAGATGGAATCGTGGATGATCAAGATGGCTCGTCAGCCTCGGGGTTTCCGACATTCACGCAAGGAGATTTTATCTCTAACAGTGCCTGGGCAGTTTCTCCGGGGACGCCGGATAAAATTCGAATGGCCCAGGTCAGCTTGGTCGTCAGGCCAACGAAATCTGATGAAGGTCTGGATGAGAGGGGAACGCGGGCTGCTAACACGACGGGACCGGTGATAGTCGGAGATCACAACCCGTCAACGGACGCCACCTATGATCCAGCGGTCTATCAGCAGCAACGACGGCGAATCGTAGTCCGTACGATTCAGCCGCGAAACTTGTAACGAGAGACGGGCGCGATGAACGTACGACTTACACACCTCGAGGCGGAGCAGGGATGTGAAATGCCCGGGATGAAGAATCAGCAGGGCATTGCCCTACTGACGGTCATGTTGATGCTTCTCATTCTGACTATTTTGGGAATCGCCTCAATTACAGTGACCAGCATGGAGAATCGAATGGCGGGATTTTTTCGCAGCGCCGAAGCCGTGGTGGTCGCGGCGGATTCGTGCGAAGGCCTCGCCGCCAACATCATTCAGCAGACGTTATCGCCGCCAGGAGTGCTGCCGGCTCCCTTTATCGCTCCCGCGGGCCCGGTTCCAACGGCGAATGCCACCACGCTCTACGCCGAAATCTATGGGTACGATCTTCCATCACCGGCTGCGGCGAACACTCCGGCCGTCAACTTTGCGGATAATGCCAGTACGGCTCCGAATTTCGTCATGACAAATCTCCCCGGATTTACCGTCAGCGGCGACATCGACCTTCTCTATACGCATGCCAAGAGTGGGCAGGGAACGGGGGTAGCCGGGACGGAACATGTCTATCGGATTACGTGCATGGCAAGTAATCCAGCGACTGGTTCGAATAGCACTGTGACCTCAGTCTATGGATGCTTGGATGGCGACACATGCGTGAAGAAAATCAATTGAGAGGGTGTATGACGATGAATCGCACAGTCATCGTGGTGATGATCGGCCTGCTGGGATTGTTACAAGCGATTCCTTTTGACACACCAGTCGCCTCCGCGCAAATGGAGGTGGTCCTGCCTTTTCCGACCGCTGGTTTTCAAGTCCGGCGTGATCGATGAGGTGCAAGGATCGACGATCCGAATCGATGGACGGAGTTATGTGCTGAAGTCCGATGTGTTGGTGGTCAATCATGAGGGAGAGCCCTTAGAACTCGGGCGGATCATTCCCACCTCGCTCGTCAAATTTCATCTCAAAGAAGGCCACATCGACAGGATGGTGGTCAAGTTGCCGCAATAAAGCATGGAAGGTCTTGTCTCAGCTCATAGCCGAAAGTCGGCGGCTGTTGTCCTGCTTGGGATAAGGAGGGAGAACGCATGAATCGTCCAGCCCTTATTGTTGCGATGGTCGTGGTTAGTAGCGTGAGTGCCGCGTTAGGTGGATTTAGCGATGCTGGCGCCGTCGTGTCCAATGCCGACTACACCGCCGTGCCCCCGTTCGTTTCCAATGCGACGACGCCGAATATCATCGTCGTCATGGATAACTCCGGCAGCATGGACAATCGCGCATGCGAATCGACTTCCTGCGGAGTTCTGCCGAATGGCGCGACCTCCACCGTGACGACTTGGACAAACACGACTAGATATTCCGGATATTTTGATCCGATGACTTGTTATGTCTATGACACGACCGACACGAGGTTTGAGAGTGGAACGAGCAAAGCCACGCTGGATACCGCATGCCCCGACACACAATGGGACGGTAATTTCATTAACTGGGCAACGTTGCGCAGATTCGACGCGGTGAAGCGTGCGATGATCGGCGGTGATTGCAATGTCGCCAGAGCAACCGATGGGACCTGCCCAGCCAATGGCACGCCGGCGCTTAAGACGGTCCGGGCTCAGGTCACCGGTACCAACACAGAAACTGTGAGTGTCGCCTCCGGTAGTGGAGTGAATGGGTATGTGGGGCGCATCCCACTCGCAGACCGTGGGAGCAGTCCTAACCCGATCTATATCAATACGAACGCGGGCTACTTCTGTGTGGATAACGACGCGCACGTTTAATAATAATTGCGGCGATGGCTACAGCCTAAGAAAGTACGAGCTGAGGATTGGCTACGCCACGGAACCAACGGGCGTTATTCAACAGATCGGCTCGAAGGCACGTTTCGGGTTGGTTGAGTTCAAGTCTAGCAGTGAAGGCGCGCGCATGTTGGTGGGTGCCGGGTCTCTCCAATCCATCGATTGGTCAGGATCGGGCGTTGAAACGTTTTCTACCAACACCGCTGCGATGGTCGATGCCGTACAGGAATCCTACCCGTCGACGTGGACTCCTCTTAGCGAGTCTTTGTATGAGACGGCGCGGTATGTGGCGCAGATTAAGTCCACTTTTGCCACCGGATATATCTATCCGATTGCATTTTCTGATTCGAGATCGAGCGGCGTCAATTTCGCTACGAATGGCGCTGGATCAATCGGCACAAGTGAAGTGACAGCTCTCGGATCGGGTGAGAGTTGCCCCGCCGGATACATTACGAATGCCTGCGGACGCGACCCTTATTTTTTCGGTAAGAACCATACGCCTCCTTGGGCGTCTTTTTCTCAGGTGGTGAGTTGTTGCCGGACATTTGTGATTATCTTCACGGACGGTGAACCGACCGAAGACCAGAACATCCCCGCCGCGATCCAAGACTACGGACACAGCTACCATGGCACTCATTGCACAGGTAGTGATGGCGCCGCACCGACTCGGCCGATCAACGGAACATGCAATACACATGCTGCTACGCCTTTCAGCGACTTGCTTGCAGAACACAAGACCGATTATGCCGACAATGGTATGCACTATCTGGATGACGTGGCCTATTGGGCGCATACCAGTGACCTTCGGCCTTGTAACGGGACAGCGGATGGCACGATTGCGGGTTTAGGCGTGACGGGACACTGTATCCCAGGCAATCAAAATGTGACCGTGTATTCATTCTTTGCATTCGGGAATATCAACGGACGCGGAATTCTCGCTCAGACTGCTCGGTTGGGTGGATTCGAGGATGCGAATGGTGACGGCATCCCACAAACCAACGAGTGGGATAAAGAAAACAATATTACGGGTGCTTCAACTCCAGACGGTATTCCGGACGCGTATTTTGAGTCCTCCAACGTTGATGATCTTCAAGATAAGCTCCTTGCAACGATCGCGAGTATTCTGAGGCGAAGCGCCTCCGGTTCTTCGGTGTCTGTTTTGGCTACGGCTTCGACGGGTGAAGGCGCGCTGTATCAATCGTATTTCTATCCCAGCACTATCGAACCATCCACGCTCGCGGATGTGAAATGGACCGGCTACACGCAGTCGCTATTCATCGATACATTCGGCAATACCCGTGAGGATACGAACCAAGATGGTCGATTGGACTACAAGGTTGATCGAATCATTAAGACTCGGTTTGATGCGGTGTCGAATTCGGTCAAGGTTGATAAGTATGTGGACAGTGACGGTGATGGGTTGCCGAATGATCAAAATGGCGACAATTTGGTGACAGTAGCAGACTGTAATCCCTGCGGGAAACTGCTGAGTGATATTCTTCCGATATGGGAAGCCGGCAAGCAGTTGGCCGTTGAAAGATGCATCAACTCGAACCATCCTCACGTGGGTCGACTCGGACCATGACGGCGTGGTGGATTCCGGCGAGCAGATGGCGTTCACGACGGCGAACGAGGCAACGCTTCGGCCCTACCTCCGAGCGGCGTCGAGTGCTGAGGGAACCAAAATCATCAACTTTGTGCGTGGCTGCGATGCGGAACCTGTGCGGAGCAGGCCACGACAAGGGATCGTCGGCTCCAGGTACCGGCGGGGAGCGGAACCTTGAAGGTGTGGAAGCTCGGAGACGTCATTCACTCGACACCTACCGTTGTTGCAGGCCCACGGGATCGGCACGACGCGATCTATGGCGACCAGAGTTACTCCGCCTTCCTTCAGCGATGGTACAACCGCCGGCAGGTGGCCTACGTGGGAGGAAACGATGGGATGTTGCACGCGTTCAACGCGGGCTACTATCACCCGGGCGATGACACGAGCGCTGCAGCTCCTGCTAATACCACCGAACATGGCTGGTTTACGACGGGTCCAGCGGACAATTCCACAGGGGCTCCGTTGGGCGACGAGTTATGGGGCTTTGTGCCCTATGAACTCCTCCCGCAGCTTGAGTTTCTAACTCGCGCCGACTACCAGCATGCCTACTACGTCGATCTGCCGCTCAAGGTGGCAGATGTGCGAATCTTTACCCCAGACGCCGACCATCCGAACGGATGGGGAACTCTCCTCATCGGAGGATTCCGAATGGGGGGAAGTTGCGGAGCTTGCACGGCAGGGAGTGGCGCGCCGCCCCTAACGGTCACCATTAGCGGAACCAACTATACATTCTACAGTTCCTACTTTGCGATGGATATCACCAACCCTGATGCTCCGAAGCTCCTCTGGTCTTTCAGCAGTGCGGATTTGGGATTGACGACCAGTGTGCCGGCAGTGGTTCGTGTGAATCCAGCGGGCGATGCGAAGGCCAGCAATACGAATGCCAAGTGGCACATGGTGGTCGGGTCTGGTCCGACTGGATACGATGCCAGTGCGGCGCAAAGCGGGAAAATCTTTGTCATCGATCTCGCAACGGGACCAGGCAGCAACAATAGTTTGGTGACTTCGTATTCGACGGGGTCTTGGAACTCGTATATCGGCGACATGACCGCGTTCGATAGGGATCTGGACTATCGTCATGACGTGGTCTATTTCGGGCGAGTCATCAATGATGGCGCTCCGCCCTGGCGGGGGAAAATCTATCGTTTGACCATGGGGGCGGGAGGGGCGACAGCGAAGTTCGGCACGGTGACGAATCCCGCTCAGTGGGGTATTTCCTCGGGAAGCGCTCGCATTCCAACCGAGATGCTGGACACCTTTCTGTCTGGGGCGGAGATGGGACCGGTTGCGACTGCCCCGTCTGTTACGGTCGATGATGCCGCGAATGTGTGGGTCTTTTGCGGGAAGCGGTCGTTACTACAGTAAGTCGGATAAGACCGATATTTCCACGCAGTACTTCGTGGGGCTGAAAGACTCTGTCTTGAATGCAGGATGCAACCAAACAGTTGGTGCACTCAATTGCATGGAAAATGATCTTGTCGATGTGTCGAATGCCACAGTCTGTGTGGTGGGAGTAGGAGATTGTGGGCTGGCAACTGGGACCAATCAGGTTTCCGGAGTCACTGGCACCACGACATTTACAGGGCTTATCGGACTAGTGCAGAGCAAGGACGGATGGGTGACCAAGCTGGTGGAACCGGCTAACCCCCCATCGCAGCTTGTTCCGTACGGCATTGGTGAACGAACCGTGAGCAGCCCGACGGTCTTCGGAGGAGTCGTATTTTTCCCGACCTTTATTCCGGTTAACGATATTTGCGTCTCATCCGGGACTAGCCGACTCTGGGCGCTGTTCTACAAAACTGGGAGCGCGTACCAAGAGCCGATTATTGGAACTGCTGCATCGGGCGCAAACCAAACCGTAAATAGATTCGGTTCTCTCGGAGAGGGTCTGGCATTCGGAATCGTGGTTCACATGGGATCTGGACGTGACGGAGGCAGTCCGTTTGGTCTCTTAATCAATATGAGCCAAGGAAACTTTGGCGATTGTGCCACCTGTGGATCCAGCACAGGGCTCCCAAGCTCTGGCATCGGGGCCAACGTCGCGATCGATCCCCGAAGTCGGTACTTTTCATGGACGAACCTGTGAGGACAGCTTGGTGGATAGGGACAGGCGGGAAGCCGAGAGAATGTAACTCTCTCGGCCTCCCTCAGGCGTCTCTTCTCGTGATGGTGGCCCTGACGATTGTTGCATGCGGGGGTTGTTCATCCTCCCCCCAGGACGAGTCAGTGGCCGGGGGCGCCACTAAGAGTAATCGCCCCCCCACAGTCCGACTTGTCACTATTGTTCCTGATCCGTTGACATTGGCTGGGCCGATAACCGCACATGTTGCGGCCGATGATCCGGATGGGACCGAGCCTACCAAACGATTTCAATGGATCGTAAATGGCGCTTCGGTTGTGGGTGCGACTGGATTCGAACTGGGGTCGGATCATGTCAAGCGAGGCGACCAGGTTGCGCTCGAGGTCATCGCCTCGGATGGTCAGGCAGATAGTGCTCCCTACCGCACGGAGCCGGTGGTGGTGGTGAATACTCCGCCTCTTGTTTCTCTCGTCACGATCGAGGCAGACGCCGCTGGGAAAGGCAACCGGGTTTTCGCCAGAGTCGAGGCTCTCGATCCAGATCGGGATGAGTTTCACGTCACCTATCGCTGGTGGCGTAACGATAAACAGGTGAAGGAAGGAGAGGAAAGCAATCTTGACACTCTGGGGTTTAATCGAAAGGATATTGTAGCTGTCGAAGTAATCGCGCGGGACCAGGAGGCGTCAGGCCTGCCGCTTCGCTCAGCGCCGATCGTGTTGGGCAATTCCTCGCCACAGATTGTGTCAATCCCGCCGGCACCCACCAATAGAATGCAGTATGAATATGTGGTCCAAGCGAAGGATGAAGATGGAGATACTGTCAGCTTTACGTTAGAGACGGCTCCGCCAGGAATGACAATCGATGGGGTCACGGGGTTTGTCAGCTGGCCGGTGAATCCGGGCTTGGCTGGGACTCATCGCGTCAAGGTCATGGCGGATGATGGCCAGGGAGGTACGGCGTGGCAGGAATTCGAAGTCTCGATTCCCTCTACGGCTCAGTCCTCGGCCTCTCCGCAGTCTCAGGGGTAGCCTGTTCAACGCCCTTTCCGATTTTTTTTCAATCCTTCCTCGATCGATCTTGTTCCGAGCTTTCCCGGTTTGTTAGAATCTCACTATCGTCTTGACGAAAGGAGAATTTGACACCGGCGTGCGAAAGATCAAACTACGGGAAGGCACCAACACCGCAGCCCTCTTCGGACATCACGATCGCCATCTTAAGCTAATCGAAGAAGAGTTTGGAGTACGGTTCTCAGCGAGGGGCGAAGAAGTGACGGTGGAAGGTACGCCTGATAGCGTGAAACAGGCGGAACGAGTACTCAATGAACTCGCGTCCCTGACGAATGAAGGGTACGATCTTAGGCCGGACGATGTCACCCATGCGCTGACCGCACTGCGTCACAATCAGGATGCCTCGCTCAAGGAGCTGCTCTTCAGTGCTTCCCCGATCGTCACCAAAAAGCGGTTTATTGTTCCGAAAACTCCCACTCAGAAGTACTACCTAGACGCCATAGAAAAGCACGACATTGTACTGGGCATTGGTCCGGCCGGAACAGGCAAGACATACTTAGCCATGGCCATGGCGGTGAGCGCGCTGATGAAGAAGGAGGTCAGCCGGATTATTCTTGCTCGTCCGGCTGTCGAGGCTGGTGAAAAGCTGGGATACCTTCCCGGTGACATGTACGCCAAGGTCAACCCCTATCTCCGGCCGCTGTACGATGCCTTATTCGATATGATGGATATGGAACGGGCCAATCGCCTGATTGAACGAGGAGACATTGAGATTGCGCCGTTGGCGTTCATGCGAGGGCGTACCCTCAATGATTCGTTCGTGATTTTGGACGAAGCTCAAAATGCCACTGCCGAGCAAATGAAAATGTTCCTGACGCGGTTGGGTTTCCACTCGAAAGCGGTAGTAACGGGGGACATTACTCAGATAGACCTCCCGTCCGATCGTGTGTCGGGACTCATCGAGGTGCGCGATATCCTTCAGGACATCGCGGGGATTGAATTTGTATATTTCGATGAGCGAGATGTCGTGCGGCATCGTCTCGTCCAGGAAATCGTGAAGGCGTACGACCGCCATACCAGCGGCTCTCTGAACTCTACTCAGCCCAGGAAGACGCAGATTCAGGCGAAAGGCCAGCCTTCAGATCCTAAGACTGCTCGTCCCATCCCTCCCTCATCAGGCCCGTGGGGCCAATCGCATTAATGCCCGTCGTGGTCGGCATGCGGTTGAGGATTTGGCAGCTTCGCCTGGCCAGCCTCAAAAGAATCGCAACCCATGTTCTCCAAGCTGTCGGCGAAGCCGAGGCGCTCCTCAGCCTCGAAATCGTGGGCGATGGTCGCATGCGCCGTTTGAATCGAACCTTTCGTCACCGAGATAAAACCACGGATGTGCTGGCCTTTGCGACGCGTGAGGGTCCCGGACCCTCGTCGCTCTTACTTGGTGACATCGTCATTTCCTTACCTCAGGCCATCCGACAGGCGCGTGAACATGAGCAGGATGTTGATCGCGAGTTGGTCATGTTGCTTATTCACGGCGTGCTGCATTTGTGTGGCTACGACCATGAAAGAGGCCGGGGTGAAGCTCGACGGATGGCCAGGTGTGAGCGAGCGCTGCTCCATCGTATAGGTGCGATTCCTCAACTGTTGGTGTCGCGCGATTCTGATCGAGTATGATATTGACTTAATTTTAACTTCGATTAGGTGCCGCAAGAGAGAAAATGAGGTGAGTGGTGGGCTGGTTTCAGAAGCTGAGCGCCGGACTTTCCAAAACACGCGATGCAGTGACCGAACAATTGGACCGATTCCTGGGGCGCGCGGCCGATCCTGCGCTGCTCGACGAACTAGAGGTGGCTTTGATCAGTGCGGATCTGGGCCTGCCGGTTGTAGAGCGTGTCATGGAGCAGCTGCGAGCCCAGATGCGAGGTGGCAATTTCTCATCCGCCGACAAGGTCCGGGACCTCTTGAGACAATCCGTCCTCGATATTCTTCTGCCGACGCAATCCGCTTCGATGAATCAATTAGTGTCGCAGGGGCCGCGACCGTTTGTCATCTTGGCTGTGGGCGTGAATGGCGTGGGTAAGACGACGACGATTGCAAAGCTTACTCAGCGCTTTTGCCAAGAGGGAAAAACGTCTTTGCTCGTCGCCGGCGATACCTTCCGGGCAGCGGCGATCGATCAATTGCAGGTATGGGCGGACCGCATCCATGTTGATGTGATCCGGCATCGACCGGGCGCCGATCCGGCCGCTGTCGCCTACGACGGAATGACGGCTGCGAAAGCGCGTGGGTCCGACGTAGTGCTCATTGATACGGCCGGGCGGCTGCATACCAAAACTAATCTTATGGAAGAGCTGCGGAAGATTAAACGCGTCGTCGCGCAAGAGTGCCAGGGTGCTCCCCATGAAGTATTATTAGTGTTGGATGCGACGGTCGGGCAAAATGCCATTGCCCAAGCGAGGCAGTTCCACGAAGCGGTCGGCGTGACGGGAATTGCCCTTACCAAGCTTGACGGAACAGCGCGCGGCGGCATCGTGGTCGCGATCGCGGATACCTTTAAAATTCCGGTTCGGCTGATCGGAGTGGGAGAATCTGTCGAAGATCTGCAAGACTTTGACGCCAAGGCGTTTGTCGATGCCTTGTTCTAGTTGCTCGTAAGCTGCCATCATTCACGGCTCCATTGGCCACGTTTTCGTGCAATTTCTTCTCATCTCTGCAGGCCTATGCTACGCTTGCTTTCGTGTGTAGCCCTGTCCGGTTACCAGCCCCATGCGGCGGCCGCGCGTGAACAATCGGGGAGAATGATGGGCACCTTGCTGGTCATCGACGACGACCGACTCCACTGTGACTTGCTGGAAATAGCCTTGGCTCGGCAAGGCTATCAGGTCAGCACAGCCACCAGTGGACGAACAGGAATAGCGTTGTTTCGGGAACTTAGTCCGCTCGTGACGCTGATCGATTTGCGCATGCCCGAAATGGATGGGTTAGCGGTGCTGAAGGAAATTCGGACGCTTGATCCTTGCGCTGGGGTCATCATCCTTGGGGGCGGGGTGACTGAAGACCAGGAGAATCAGGCTCGTGAACTGCGTGTGACGGATTTTCTACGAAAGGGATTGTCGCTGGATGTGCTTATTGGCGCGGTGCATCGGGTCGCGCAGCAGGCGAGGCGACAGGGTTCATCTGTACAGGGCCGGCCCACAGAAGAAGCTGATCGGGTTTCCAAGGAGCAGATTCTTGTGGTCGACGACGATGTCATGGCGCGCGATCTCCTGGTCCGCTTTCTCAGCTTGCGCGGGTACCACGTCCGCCCGGCAAACGATGGTCGCGAAGCGCTGCGTCTTATATCAGAATCGCCTCCTGATCTTTTGATCCTAGACCTCGTCATGCCGGAGATGAACGGTGTGGAAGTGTTGCAGGCTCTCAGGGAACGAGAATATGCCGGACGAACGATCATCTTGAGCGGCCATCGTAACGACACATTGCTGGCTGACGCCTGGGCATTGGGTCCGCAAGAAGTGCTGGACAAGCCTCTTGATTTGGAACGGGCGTTGATGGCTATCCAGCTTGTGATGGTATGTCGGGAATGTTAATCTTCGCCGTCAACCTCGGGGTGTCGGTGAAGGGTGGATTGTTTGTATCGCCTCATCCGTGTCAGTCTGCTTGCGGTCCTTCTGCTTCCTGCTCTTGCTGTCGCTGAGCCTGGTGCTCGCCCTCCGACGATCACGCATCATCAGCTCGGCCTGGAGTTGTTCCCGGACTCCCATCAACTCGTCGCGACAGATCAAGTAACACTTGCCGGAGGAACCTCTGGCCAGGAATTGGCTTTTTCACTTGCGCCGACCCTTCACCTCGAACGAATCGAAAATGTCACGGCCTGTCAGAACAGTTGCGACTCTGCCGCGTCCGTTGCGTTTAAGAGAAATGGCTCATCTGATCGGCCGGAAGTTCAACGAATCATCGTGCTGCAACCTTCTGGCAATCCGGCTGATGGATCAGTACTCCTGAAATTTATCTACCGAGGAGTGATCGATGATCCACCCCGAGATCCTCGGCAACTTCGTTTTGTCACCCCCAGTGAGACCTCCGGTCACATCGGCCCGGAGGGCGTCTATCTTAGCAGCGAGAGCCAATGGTACCCGGACCTCGAAGAGTCGTTGGCGACCTTTGATGTGACGCTCACCGTCCCGAGCGGGTGGGTCGCCGTGACGCAGGGAACTCAGCAGACGGATCCCGCACGATGGGTTGTCTCCGCTAAGAGCGAGGCATTGACGGTGGTAGCCAACCGGTTCGTGGCGAAGACTCGCGCTTGGCAGGCCAAGTCCGGTCAGGAAATTCAGTTGGCCACGTATCTGTTTTCCGAAGAGGCCGCACTTGCCGATGAATACCTCGACGCGTCGGCCCGATACCTGGATGCATATATTCCACTCCTCGGCCCCTATCCGTTTTCACAATTTGCCGTCGTGGAGAATTTTTTTCCGAGCGGATTGGGAATGCCGTCGTTTACGCTGCTCGGGAGCGGAGTCATCAAGCGTCACTACATCCAGCCCTACGCGTTGGGACACGAAATCGTGCATTCCTGGATCGGTAACGGTGTCTTTAATCGGGTGAGCCAAGGCAATTGGGTCGAAGGTCTGACCACCTATTTGTCCAACTACTACTATCATGAACTGACCGGCGACGACGCACAGGCCCGCGAACAGCGGCGACTGATGCTTCTGGGGTATTCCGTCTACGTGGGCCCGGACGATGACTATCCGGTGGGGAAGTTTGTTCAAAAGCGTGACGAAAAAGACAATGCCATCGGCTATCAAAAATCTGCCATGGTGTTTCATCTGCTCAGGCAGGAAATCGGAGAGGCGGCTTTCTGGGCGGGGCTGAAGCAACTCTCACAACACTATCGAGGTGCGGTCGCCGACTGGAAGGATTTGGAACAGGTTTTCCAAGGAGCGGCCGGGCGTGACTTGCGCTGGTTCTTTGCCCAATGGGTCGAACGCGCGGGTGCGCCTGATCTTGAATTATCTCGGTTACGCGTGCAACCGATTCATGGAATGTCGGGGCAAGCAGGATCGATCGAGGCGGTCCTGCATGTTGCTCAACGTGGAGTACCGTATCGAGTTCCGGTCGATCTAGAGTTTATCTTGGACGGGGGCCGCTCCCAGACTGTTCGTATCCAGATGGTTGACACACAACAAGCGGTGATTGTGCCTCTGACCGAGCGGCCTCTGGCTGTCCGGATAGATCCGGATTATCACCTGTTTCGCCGGGTGGCTCGGAGTGACATGACTCCCATGTTGAACCTGTATGTAACGGACGCAAAGCGGACAGTCGTTCGCGATTATGACGCTCCATCTGACCAGCCTGGTCCGTTGGATGTCATTGTTCAACGTATTGTTGCTCAGGAGGAAGAGAAGCCTAGCGCCCGGCGTACCACGGTCAGGCAGCCAGGGGCGAAAGACTCCCAGCTGCCCGAAGGATCGATTCTGATATTGGGCAATCCTCGCGATAACCCGGCTTCGTTGCAGGCCTTGCGATACTGTGGCGATCATCTGAGGCTCACTGATAATGGATTTTCTGTAGAAGGCCGAATGTTTGAAGGCCCCACGATGGCGCTGTTGGCGTCCTGCCGTCGAGACGATTACCCAGGTAGCGTCGTCACCTTCCTGTACGGCGTGACGCCGAAAGCGCTGAGTCGGGTAGCCCGGCTGTTGTTTTTCTATGGATGGCAAAGTTATGTGGTTTTTCAGGAAGGAGCGGTCACGGCGCGCGGAGATTGGGAGGATAAGATGAATACAGAGGTGCAATTTGAAGCAGAGTAATCGGTTGATCGCGGGGATGGCAGGATTTCTCTGGGGAATTGTTCTGGCGACCACGGGAGGTGCGGCCACGCTCAAATCGGATCCAGCGCCGGTGAAACCCACGGCATCGGCTGAGCGGCACCTTGCGAACATTAAGCAACTCACGTTCGGACGACAAAATGCAGAGGCCTATTTTTCGTTCAGCGGGGACAAGCTGATCTTTCAGTCCACCAACAACTGGATGAAGGATACGTATGCCGCAGCCATGAAACCCGGCGACCAGCCGCTCGGTTGTTACCAAATGTACGTCATGGATCTGGGGAGCGATACGATTCGTATGGTCAGCACCGGCGTGGGGACCACGACCTGCGGATATTTTTTCCCCGGCGATCGCCGGGTGATGTATTCGTCTACTCATCTGAGAGGGCCCAATTGCCCTCCCAAGCCAAAGCGGGACGGAGCCTATCGCTGGGCGCTTGACGACTACGATCTTTTCTCCGTCCGGATCGACGGCCAGGATCCACAACGGCTGACGAACACCCCAGGGTACGATGCCGAGGCGACGGTCTCTCCTAACGGCAAGACCATTGTGTGGACCTCGATGCGTGACGGTGATTTGGATATTTATGCGATGGATTTGGATGGTACCCATCCACGCCGGCTGACGCAGGAGGTCGGCTACGACGGCGGGCCGTTCTTTTCACCCGACAGCAAACGTATTGTGTATCGCGCGCAGCATCCGACTAATCCCGAGGAAGTCGAACAGTACAAAGCTCTCCTGAGTCAAAACCTGGTGGAGCCTGGTCAACTGGAACTCTTCATCATGAATGCCGACGGGTCCAATAAGCAGCAAGTCACGCACACCGGCGCCTCGAACTTTTCTCCCTACTTCCATCCTGATGGACATCGCCTCATTTTCTCGTCGAATGTAGAGACGCGGAACGAATCGGGGCGCCCGGAGTTTCATCTGTACCTCGTCAACGAAGATGGGGCCGCTCTGGAACGGCTGACGTTCGATGGACAATTCAACAGTTTCCCTATGTTCTCCCCCGACGGAAAACGCCTCGTCTGGGTATCTGATCGAGGAGCAAAGGAGCGAGGAGAGTTTAACGTGTTTCTCGCCGATTGGGTGCCATGAATGAACTGGGTGACGGGCTGGCTGTGCCGCAGATGGCGCAGCCAGAGCCGCCACCGGGTCGCCCCCACGCACCGGCGGTGGTGTTTTCCGCGCTCGCGTTGATCGGGTCGTTCGCCGCTCTCCTCCAAGTCGATATTCCCATCCTGTGGTTTCTCCGATCGCACAATCTCTCTTCTCTCCAAGCACTCGGCGATGCGGGAGAGAAGCTCGGTCACGGCAGTACACTGGTCGCACTTAGTCTGCTTGTCTTAGGCGCAGGTCTGTACCTGAAGCGCCGGTCGCTCACTCGCTTGGGATGGGATAGCGTGCTCGCGCATGGCGTAGTTGCGCTGGTCGTCAACGGGTTGAAGCACCTCATCGGCCGACCGCGACCTCGTCTGACCCATTCCGGAGGATGGCAGTGGTGGCCATCATTGGACTCTGGATTGGATTCGTTTCCTTCCGGCCATACTTCGGCAAGCGTAGCGGTGGTGACGGTGCTTGCTCGGGCGCTCCCCCGTCTGAAATGGGTGCCCTTTGCCGTGGCTGCGTGGGTAGGCGCCAGCCGCATCTGGAGGGGCTCTCACTTTCCAAGCGATGTCGTCGCGGGGATGGTAACAGGATTCGTGGTGGGATCGATCTTCAATGGACCGCTACGTTGGTGGGGGCGCTCATGCGCGCAGGCCCTCGTACGTATCGCACCGATCACAGTGCTCATCACTGGCCTGTTCTGGGTGCTGACGCATCGCACCGTCGATGCGATGACGGATGGCATTCTGTTCGCGTCCGGCGTGGCCATCGTGGCCGCCGGTCTGGTGTTGCGGGTGGGACGGGATCGGGCTTCGGCGACAGGGGTTGTCGACACTAACGTCATCACCTCGGAAAACGTGATAGGGCTAGGGTTGGGTATCGCAACCAGTGCGCCGGTTCTCATTGGGTTAACGGCTCTGGTCTGCCTGTCGAGATGGTGCGGTGCCGCCGAGCCTAGGGCGCTGTCTCAGGCGACTCGGCTTGCCTGGGTCTATGACAGCCTCTACGTAGTGGGAACCATCGCCGCGATATGTGGGATCCAGGCGCTGAAAGGACTCGTCCCACTGCAGTGAGCCGCACGGCGTAACGAATCTAAAGCGCCATGCCAGTGCACAAGGAGCCTATCTCGGAGCCGAAGCGGTATCCTATCAGTGCCCAGGAATACGAACCGGCGGCTGCTCGGCCTGTTCCGGAACATGGATCAGCGATTGATTGGCGAGCAGGATGTATCCATACCGTTCGAGTAAGACAGGGAAATCTATCGTTTCGACTGGCAGCCGATTGCGCAAGGCGCTTGGCAGCAGAATCATGGTCCGGCCCGGTTGGGTTAGGTACGGCCTGATGTTGGCTTCTTCATTCTTAGGAACGACGATGGCTTTTCGCTTGGCATAAAATACGAGCGAGGGCCGTGGTTGACCGTACAAAATCAGCCGATCGGTGGGACCCGAGATTGACTCCGGCCACATCCGCCAATCGCTGAGGCGGCTCGATGACAAAATGATTGACCAGTGGAAAGGTCAACTGAATGGTAGCGAGCACCACGAGGGCTAATGATGCTCCAGCGGCCCAGAAGGCAGCCGGCCGTCTCGTCTCGCTGAAGCCAAAGTAGGCTACGAGGCCCATTCCTACCAGAAAAATCGAGGCTATCGTATAGGGCCCAGGACCCAGTGTGATCTGTCCAGCCAGCGGGAATTCATTGATCAATTTCCCGGCGAACCGTGCGTACAGAGGCGGCAGCGAGGCGAATGCCAAGGCGAGAATAAACCCCACGGCCGTCATGGTGTGGATCGCGGCACGCATACCTGGTACGGCATGGTCGGTGACACATCGATTCCAGTATAAGGCGGTCAAGATGGCCGCAGCGGGAAACAACGGTCCGATATAATGCGGCAAACGCGTGGAGGAGAGGCTAAAAAAAACGAATCCTCCCAGTACCCAGATCGCAGCAAACCATTCGAGCGCATGGGGAGACGGTTGATCACTGAGCACTGAGACGTGAGCGGGCGGGAGTGCGCCCGTCTGCCTCGAGTCCCGCCAGCTTCGATAGGCCTGGTACCAGGCAAAGGGCAGCAAGCCGCTCCAGGGAAAAAACCCGATCAAAAAGACGGGCAGGTAAAAGAGCAGCGTGCCGCCGTGGCCTTCCATAGCGCCGAAGAATCGGCCGACCGTATCGCCTTGTGCCGACGTGGTGTACCGCTGTCCGTGAATGCTCAGCATGATGAGGTACCAGGGTAGTGCAAGGACCAGGAACACCAATAAGCCTGCAAGTGGAAATCCTTGGCGCCAATAGAGCGACCATGACCGCGTCAGCCAGAGGTAGAGACCCGCGGCGAGCAGCGGAATCAGAAAACCGATCGGACCTTTCGTGAGCGTTCCCAGTGCCATGCCGATGTAAAAGAGCCACATGTAGTGGCGTTCTCGCCCTGTGCCATACAGGCCCAACCAAAATCCGTATAGCGACAGGGTCGTAAAAAAAATCAGCACGCTGTCGGTCAAGGCCATCCGTCCAAGGCCAATAATCTCAAGGTTCAGCAATAACATCGCCGCGCCGAAGAGCCCTATCACCGGGCCTCGGCAGCGCGTCAGGAAGAGGTACTGGAGAAGGATGAGACCGAGACCAAAGAGGGCAGAGGGGAACCGCGCGGCGAACTCATTCACCCCGAATGTATGGTATGAGAGGCTCATCAACCAATACACGAACACGGGCTTGGCAAAGCGTGGCTCATAGTTGAATGTCGGACTGATGTAATTGCCCGTTTCATACATCTCGCGGCCCGCTTCGGCGTTACGCCCTTCGTCTCGATCAGTGAGGCCGGTGGCGCCGAGTCCGACAAAAAACAGGACGGCGGCCATTGCCAACACCAGGATCAGCGTCAAGGGTTGGATAGATCGGTCGGCCTGCGCCGGCGCCTGGGTGGCCGAGGGCTGTCCATTCAAGTGAGACTCCATCTAGGATTTGGTGGCCGGGGAAGCCGAGTTGGAATCGGGTGGGTTCGGACGGTGAATCAGCATGAGGTTGCGAAGGTAGACGACGCTACCGATACTCTGCCCGGCAATGAAGACCGGATCTAGCCGATGGATCGCATAGGCGAGCGTGATGAGCCCCCCAACCAGACTCATATACCAGAAGGCTGTGGGGACCCGACTTTCTGCGTGTTTCTCCGAGGCAATCCATTGCACAACCCAACGCATGAAAAACACGCCTTGACCAAAAAATCCGATGATCAACCAGACATTATCGGGTGTCATGGGTGGATCGAGATCGATGGAGATAGAGGTAAAATCGGAGGCGAGGATCGATACTGATAACGCAGGCAACGATGCTGCATCCATCGCACGGCGAGCAAGTCATAGAGACCTTTGAAAAGGCGATTGCCTACGCCGTATTTCGAGGTGCCACGGGTGCGGGGGTAATGGCGCACGGGCACTTCGGTGACGGTGAAGCCATGCATTAAGGCCAGGGCGGGAAAAAAGCGGTGCATGCCCTCGAAGAGTTGCATTTTGTCCACGACCGAGCGGCGAAACAATTTCAACGAACAGCCGGTGTCGTGCACCCGATCGCCGGTCACGGCGCTACGGACGGCATTAGCGATGCGAGAAGAAATCTTCCGCGTCAGATTGTCGTGGCGATCTTTACGCCACCCGCAGACGAGGTCGAAGGTCTGGATGTGCGGAAGCAGCGTGGCGATATCCGCCGGGTCGTTTTGCAGGTCACCGTCGATGGTCATCACCAGTTGCCCTGTCGATTGTGTGAATCCGGCATCGAAGGCCGCCGACTGGCCATAGTTACGGTCGAAGTGAAAGACTTTGACGGTTCGATGTTGGACCGCCAAGTTATCCAGAATTTCAGAACTGCCGTCAGTGCTGCCGTCGTCGATGAACAGCAATTCAAACGATGCCGACCGCGATTCATCCCGGCTTTCCAGGACTTTCACAAGTTGCTCAGTCAGGGGGATCAAATTGTCGCGCTCATCCTTAATAGGGATGACCACGGAAGCCCATGGGCGAGTCACTGGAGTCATGGAGCGGGATCGGTTCCTTTGCGCAGGGGTTCGTCGGAGTGCACCGGGCCCATTCTACAAAAGGAATTGATTGATGGTCAAACATGCGAGAAGGAATGCCCCCAGTCTTGCACTGCTCGGTCCATAAAAATCATGGCCGTGCATCCATATTGAGGGCTGTCGGATTTAGTCGCCCTCTCGCAGTTCCAACTCTTTTAACTTGATGTAGAGCGCATAGCGGACAGCCAGCTATGCCGCGGCCTGATCGAGTCAACGTGCTGCTTCGGGACTGGTGCTGATTCGATAGACGCATGACCAGAGAGCATAGCCAGTTGTCATGAAGAGTGGTAGCGCTCCTATAACAACTCGTCCCTTTCCGCCAAATCGTCCAGACTACCGCGTACAATGCCGAATAGAGTTGAGTCGCAGGTGGCAATTCCGGCGAGCATGAGAGGCGCATTGTAACGTCCAGGCGTTGACGACGTAACCAGGAGCGGGGAGCCATTGGATCATTCAATGACGGTCCGATCAGTTCGGAGAGGTGCCTGTCGGACCTGTCGATATATGGTTAAGAGCGGAACGAATCGATTCCTTCTAACCATCTGGGATCACACGCCAACCGAGGGTAGGGCATTCGGTCGAAAGTCAGGTTTACTGCGGGCTGGTCGAGGTGATCGCATCCGACGAAGCGGCGATTGTAAAACGCATGGTGCCCATGAGACTCATGTCGTTGATCTCCTCGCCCGCGTGGATCTCGACCTTATAGCGCCCTGGTTTCCAGCTGCCTTGCAGGGGGAACAGCTTGAGATAGCCCGTTTGATCTTCGAGAGCGACATACATCGCATCTTCAGCCACCACTGAGTGGGTATCCAGCCCTTCCACCTCCTCTGGGTAGCAGCGCCCAAAAAGCTGGAAGGATTGGTAATGCTGGTGCAACTCGAAGACAATGAAGACGGGATTGGTTCCCACGGGGAACCGTTCGGTCGGTTTGACAGGCACGATTTCATGGGTGCGTTGAAAGCCGAGTTCTTCCTCGAACGCTTCGGCCAACACAATGCTGCGAAACATGCCTTGCGGAGGGGCGTCAAAATTGTAGGGCGTGGGAGTTTCGGTTCGGTTTTGAAAGTCCGGGATCGGCACGTTGTGGGTGAGCGGGAGGTCTTCTGCCCAGACGAGACAGCTCGAGAGCAGAACGAGCGGACAGATGAGTTTGTAGGGCTGCCTCATTCTTCTTGCTACACTCCGTCCAGCAGATCTGTCAACAAGTGGCTCCGAGCGCACGAGTGTCATCCATTCGCGAGTTGCGGGTGAAATTTGCTTCCTGGTAGAATTTCTCCCTTTTCAGGGGGGAACGTAATGGAACAACAACTCATGACCAAACTAGATGATCCCGATGCGTTGCCCCAACCATTGGGGGAATATAAGCCGGTCGATCAATGGCAGGGCCACATCAATACTCCTGTTCTATGAATTGCGAGGTGATCAACAACGCAGATTCTACCAGACCTTCACCTCCGCGGATTATCGATTGGCGCACGCCTTGGCGGCAGACTATTACGAGCAGGTCATCAAGCGTGACAAAAAAGCCGCCGTGAAACGCCAGGCCTCCCCCGGCCACGGGGATCCTTCGTCCACAGACGCGAAGCCGCAGACGCCATTGACGGTGATGGAGTGGGGGCCCGGAAACGGCAACCTTGCGGCCTGCTTTCTCAGTCACGTGCAGCGTCTTGATAAGACGGGCCAAGTCTATCCGCGGCTTCGCTATGTGCTGGTCGATTCGCAGGCTCAGGCATTGGAGCAGGCGCGCGCCCATCCTGATCTTGCCCCGCATGTGGCAAAGATCGAGACGCTGTGCGCCGATGTTCAAAATCTGGCAACCGTCGCTGACGGCACGGTCGATCGTATCGTTTGTAACGAGCTCTGGAATGAGCTGGCGACCAAGCTTCTGGCCAAGAAGGGCGCTGAGTACGAAGAGGAGCATCTCCGTCCCAACCTCAATGAACGCAAAGCCGCGGCCATTGCGGATTGGTCGGGGTTTGTCCGCGCGTTCGAGGCGAAGGACATCGACCGCTTAAAGCAGTTCCCTCCCTTTCTGGACGATCTGATATGGGAGCGCGAATACCACAAGGTGGAATGGAAAGACATACCCTATCGAAAAACCATCACTGAATTTATGAAAGCGATTGATGATGAGGTCCTGGTGCCCGTGAACCTTGGGGCCTGCGCCTCCATCAAGGAGGCCAAGCGAGTCCTGGCTCCTGATGCGGTGGGTTTCAGTAGTTTCGATGCCGGTACAGCCGATATGGAGGTGCTGAACGATCCTGATAAGCCCTGCTATGGACTCTTTGGGGGCCAATACAGCTTTATGGTAAATCTGGCCCTCATTCAGGCGGTAGCCAAGCATCTGGGCATTGCGACGATCACGAATGAAACGCAGCGAGAGTTTGTCGGGAGCCGGCTCGGAACCAACGTCATGACCCTCATGGATCTCCTGGCCTGCCATCCTATGGTCAGCTCGAAAGTTCAGCCGTGGGAATTGGATCGGCTCACCGTGCAGACGATCCGCACATTGAACGAGACCTATGAGAGTCCCTATCAACGCAAGATCGAATTCCCGCTACGTAGCGAGATGCCGGAGGAAGAACGTGAGTCGACCCAAGGTACACTGCTCTCGCTCAAGCCGAACGGGATCCCCGATACCATCGCCTATGTGACTGAGGAGGAATTGAGTCAGTCACAGATCGCGTTGGAGGCTGTGGGCTACGAGCGTGAAGCGATCTTGATGGCGCTGGGGGCCCCGCCGAGCCCGGTCGAGTATTATCATTTCTCATTTCGTCCCTAATGGTCATACGTAAAATGATACGGCTTGTCTTGCACATTATGGTCGATAGGGATATATGGAGGAGAAAGAGCTTGACTAATTAATTACATTTCTATAGCCTTTCCCGCGATTTACCAAAGGAAACCAGTCCATTGTCCTTGTATCACGACAACCAACAGGACGCGGTCTCGCAGTCACGGTCATCTCAGGCGCTTCTCTTCGCAAAACTGATTCGTCGGTCGCACGTACATGCACGTACGTCGTGCGAATAATCGCACAGCTGTAACAAGGAGCATACAGTACCATGTTTGGTTCGTTCGGCTGGATGGAGCTGCTGCTGATTCTCGTCATCGTGCTGATCATCTTCGGTGCGGGGAAAATTCCGCAGCTCGGAGAAGGATTAGGCAAAGCAATCAAGGGGTTCAAGAAATCTGTCCATGAAGCGGATGCGATCGACGTAACGGCCACGGAAGCAGAACCTCATGCGCCACCGCCGTCGGCACAGATCCAGCAACCTGGGCAGTCAGCCACACCGCCGCCTGCGCAGCAGGCCGATGCGGCTCCACCGCCACGGACAACGCAGGGGTAACTTGCGAGCTGAGGATATGGACTGAATGCCGGCAGCCTGACCACGAGGTCGCTGGTTGGCTGTACGAATTCCGCCTCAGCAAGGAACACCATGTTCGGTCTTGGCGCTGGAGAAATCCTCATCATTCTGGTCATTGCCTTCTTATTGTTCGGGCCAAAGCAACTGCCCGAGATCGGCCGTCAGGTCGGTAAGGCGGTTAAAGGCTTCAAGGAAACGGCAGACGACCTGAAGAAGACGGTTGAGCCAGAACTCAACATGATTCAACAGGAGATGAAGATGGTGGAGCAGGACTTCGAATCGTCGATGAAAGAAGCGGAAGAGGAAATCAATCACGCAACATCGGGCGTAGAGCACGGGGCAGAGGAATCGGGTTTGCCCAAGCAGGCCTAATACCATTTTTTCAATCGCTCTACAGCTGTGAAGGGAGGTGACTAGCGTCAATAGACAAGACCTTACTGTGTGGGAAGCCTGTTTCGGGATTGAAACAAGCATCGAGGCCGGATGGTGGGCACCATCGGGTCTGGCCGACCAAGACCCACACACAAGAGTTTGAACTCACAGTGCAATAGCGGTTGGATGTACAGACGGCACCCGGAGTGAATGGGTACACAATGGGTTGCCATCCAATTCACAGGAGGAACGCTATGAAACGCATCCATGGACGGACCAGGTGGGGCCGGTTGGCTACCATCTTTGGCGCTGCGGCAGTGACCGCTCTGCAGTGTCTCGCAGTCCCGGCCTTTGCCGGATTCGAACTGCCTCCGGGCGAACGCATCACGAATCTTCCCGCCATTCCCCGCAACATGCCGCAAAAGGAAGCGTACGAGAGCTACGATCCAGTCATCGGCCGGAATTTTGACATTAAGAATCTTTGGATGCGCGCCGATCTGCGCGTGCGGCCGGAAATGCGGAACAACGCCTGTTTCGGTTTGGCTCAGGGAGCCGGTGGAACTTGTAACACTTTCGGGACAAGAGGGACGAACGCTACGGGCGGTAACAAAGGCAACGACTTCTACGTGCAGCAGTGGGTCCGCTTGGGTATCGGGTACGATCTCTCGCCGGACGTCAATTTCTACATGGAAATCATCGACAGCGCGACGTGGGGCGGCAATGGAAGTCCCACCAATGCCGGAAACGGTGGTGATCCGCTGAACCATAATGGTGGATCTATAGCGGGTCGGTGGTGGTAACAATGGCCGTTTAGGCGTCCGCGCCGCCTACATGTTGGTCAGAAACCTGGCCGACGTGCAGGGCCTGAGCATGAAGGTCGGCCGGCAGTACGTCGTGTTCGGCAACCACTCACTGTTCGGCCATTTCGATTGGGCCAACACCGGCTATTCGCATGACGGTGTGATGCTCGCCTATCAGACCAAAACGTGGGACAGCTATTTTGGCTGGTTCCGCAACGCTGAAACGGATCTGGGACAGGCAGCCCCTGTAGGCAGCGGTGCGCCAAACATAGCAGGTGGGGCAGCGACTGTTGGTGGCGCAGCAAACTTAACGTCCGGGGATGCCAACCGTGACGCTGACATGTTCATTTTCTACAACCAGTTGAAGATGGTTCCTGGCATGGTGATTGAGCCATTCTATGTTTACTATAAGAACAACCTCAGTTCTGCGGACAACGCCGGACAAGGTCTTGGAACGGCCAAGCACTCGAACCAAACTCGTCATATGATTGGAAACCGGATCGAAATGCGTAAAGGCGGCTTCGATTTCTCCAACGAAGTTGCCTGGCAGTTCGGCCAAATGGGCCAGCTCGGCGCTTGCCAGGGCGATCAAAAGTGTTTGCACATCAATGCCTGGGCCACCAGAAACTGGATCGGCTACACGTTCTATGATACGGCCTGGAAAACTCGGTCTAGCCTTCAATCTCGACTATGCGTCCGGCGATAGCCGGAATAACGTGTGCGGTGCGGCGCGGCGCCCGGTTCCTGCAAAACCGCCAATACCTTTGAAAACTTCTTCCCGACGAACCACATTCATATGGGTTACATGGATGTGCAAGCCTGGAAGAACATGTTGTCTCCATCGGTCAACTTACAGGCCCGTCCAAGTGCCCGTGACCATATTGAAATTTGGTACACGAACTTGAACCTGGCCAACTCCAAGGACTGCTGGTATCGAGGCGCACAGGGTTGTTATGTGTTCTCGAATCCAAATAATACGAAGACGCATATCGGTGACGAAATCGACGTGGCCTACACCAGAATGTTCGCTGACGGCAAGGTCGCCCTTCAAGCTGCCTACGGCACGATGTTCAGCGGCGGCTATTTGACCAGCACCTTGAATCAGACGGTCAACCAGCATTGGGGCTACATGTCCCTGTGGATGAACTTCTAAGCATGCGTGAGTTGAGATGTGATGCGCCAGGGGTGAGGGAGGCATGTTGCAGCGAATGCTGCGATAATGGTCCTTCTCCTTGGCGATGAAAAGAAAAGGAGACACGCAATGAAGAAACTCATGTTCGTAACGCTGGGCGTCGCAGCGTGGGTGATCGGCAGCCAGCCGGTCGTCGCGCAGGCGCAGGTCGCGGATGCCATCCAAGCCGTGAACGATGCCATTGTCGAGCTGACCGATGCGCCGGGCCTCGGGAAGCGCACGACCGTCGATGTCACGAAGCGATGGGGGTCCGACCGATCCGTCATCGATAGCGCCACGGCAAAACTGCAAGATGGGCTTAGCAAGGCCCAGTCTGGCGGCGTCAGTGGTGGCGCCCTTCGTCAGCTGAAAATGGCCGTAGACTATGGCAAGGCTCGTGAGCACAAAGAGGCGCGATTGGCCGCACAGGGCGCTCTGCGTCACCTGTGTGTGGCGAATCAGGATCAGGGGCCAGGCTGCGACACGGTGCCGAAGTTCGGCAGCTATACCGCGCCATAGCAGCCATGTGAGGAAACTCGCGAGGCGTGAGGGAGATCCCCTGCCTGTCTCGAAGTACGAAACCCCGCCGGGTGATCCCCGGCGGGGTTTCTTGTTTCGGGGAGCTGTGCTCCACGAAAGGGCACTGGCCCGCAATCACTCGAATGATGATAGGTGAGTCGTGCGGCTTGCCTGGAGTCGGTCGCGCGTCTTATACTCGCCACAGAATTTCATCAGCTATCCGTTATCCTTCTCCTCACCGTGGACGATCTGATCACACAGCTCAGCCGGCAATTTGGGTTCTCAGCCTTCCGTCCAGGTCAACGCGAGGTCATTGAGGCCGTATTGTCTCGTCGCGATGCGCTGGCGGTCATGCCGACTGGTCAGGGAAAGTCACTGTGTTACCAATTGCCGGCAACTCTGTTGCCCGGCTTGACCCTCGTGATTTCTCCGCTCATCGCTCTGATGCAAGATCAAGTCAACAGCATGCAGGCGAGGAAGGTCGCGGCGGCGGCGTTTCACTCAGGCCTTTCCGAGTCTGAACGAGACCGCGTGGTGCTGGATCTCAAGCTGCGGCGGCTTCAGCTACTGTATCTCGCGCCGGAGCGGATGCAGCACGAACGGTTTCTCCGGCTCCTGCGGTCGCTGTGGGTGTCCCTTATGGTGGTGGACGAAGCTCACTGCATTTCTCAGTGGGGCCACGACTTCAGGCCTGACTATTTGAACATTGGTCGATTGCGCGGAGAGCTTGGTAATCCCCCCTGCCTCGCCCTGACGGCCACGGCTACGGCGCGGGTGCAAGCGGATGTGTGCGATCGGTTGTCGCTCCGTGATCCCTTGCGATTGGTCACAGGCTTTCGTCGTCCCAATCTCGCCCTCACTGTCCGCCCCTGCCGCTCGCGGCAGGAAAAACTGGCGACGTTGGATCGACTGGTGCGCGATTACCAAGCTGGTTCCATCCTAGTTTATTGCGCCACGCGCCGTGCGGTGGAGGAGGCAGCAGCATGGCTTGGACAGTCGCATCCAGGCGTCGGGTACTATCACGCCGGCTTATCGGATGAAGAGCGTCGAGTCGTTCATGACGAGTTCCGCCTGGGGACTGCGCGGATTCTCGCGGCGACGAATGCGTTCGGGATGGGGATCGATAAGTCGGACGTCCGGCTGGTGGTCCATTTTGATATTCCGGGAAGCTTGGAGGCCTACTATCAGGAAGTGGGGCGGGCCGGACGTGATGGGCAGCCCGCTACCTGTGTGTTATTGTTCCATGAGCGGGATCGAGCGACGCAGGAGTATTTCATCCAGCAAGCCTCGAAAGAAGCGGGCAATGCTGACCGCGTCGCCCGCATGAAGACCCTGCTCGAAGATCTGCTGGAGTACGTCTCCGTCTCGACTTGTCGGCAGCTTGCCATTTTGGACTATTTTAGTGATGACGCCGAAGGAGCGATGGGGCCCTGCGGCCTCTGTGACCGCTGTGCCTTGCCCTCTCAGACTAGAGGGGTTGCGCTCGATGATGAGGTTGCTTGTGCAAAGGCTGTCTTGACGGCGGTCTCATGGTGTGGAGGCCGATTCGGTGTGAGCCGAATCGTTGAGATGCTTCGCGGGAGTCGTTCGAAAGCCTTGCTCGCTTACGGAGCGGAAGGCTGTCCGAGTTATGGGGCCTATCAGGCTCGGTCGAAGCCCTGCATGACGCGTGTGGTGAAAGACTTGATCGAGTGCAGGATACCTTCATGTCGAAGGCTTGGAGTATCCGACGATCGATGTGACGCGGTTGGGACAGGAAGTCCTGCAGGGAACCAGCCATATCTCACTTCAAACGACCACGGCGTATCCAAGAAATGAAGCGCGTCTGCCACAGCCGGGTGAGCCTATAAGGTCCCTGGCTCTTCCCCAAACATCCCCGGCAGATCCCCAGCTGTTTGAACGTCTTCGTCGGTTACGTCTGGAATTGGCTGAGGAAGAAGGGGTAGCGCCCTTTGTGATTTTTCACGACAGGACCCTGCGCACCATTGCCGGCCACAAACCCGGCACGCATCGCGGCCCTGTTGGACATTCCAGGGATCGGCGAGGTGAAGGTGGAACGGTATGGTCGGCGGGTGCTGAGTGTGGTGAAGGAGGCGCTGGACTAGGCCGTCATCGATCTTCCCACCCGTAGCCCTGTTCAACACTTCATTGCAATTCTCTTCATCTCTGCCTTCTCTTACAGAGAGGAAGGGTTTATCGAAGCTGAACGCTATTTGAAATTCCCTGCCTGTGCGAAGCGCGCTTGTAACTCCGCGTAGGTTTTCGTGACCGGGAACTGCGGAAACTCTTTCGGCAGATGATCGGGCGGGCAGAAAAAGAATCCGGCATGGGCCTCACCCAACATGGCGGTGTCGTTGTAGGCATCACCGGCGGCCATGACGCGGAAGTTGAGGTTCTTCAGCGCGGCGACCGCATGTTTTTTTTGGTTCGGCTGCCGAAGTTTATAGTTCACGATGCGACCGTTTGGCCCGATCTCCAGTTGATTGCAGAAAATCGTGGGATAGCCCAACTGCCGCATCAACGGCAGGGCGAATTCATAGAAGGTATCCGACAGAATAATCACTTGCGTCCGTTCCCGCAGCCAGGCGACAAACTCCGCCGCGCCTTCCAAGGGACCCATGGCATCAATCACGGCTTGGATGTCAGCCAGGGTGAAGCCGTGCTGGTCGAGGATCTTCAAGCGCCGTGTCATCAGGGCATCGTAGTCGGGCATTTCTCTCGTCGTGATTTTGAGCTCTTCGATGCCAGTCTTGATGGCAAAATTGACCCAAATTTCAGGAACCAGCACGCCCTCCAGATCGAGGCAGACAATCACAGGATTCTGCATGAAATCTCCTTTGGAAGTACGGAATGTGCGCCCCTTAGGGCTTGTTGCGGCGAGCCTTTTCCTGAGTAAGATATCGCCCGACTTTGTCCAGGGCCTTCTCAAGTAGGTCCGTGCCGGCCCATTTTTTTGCCTGCTCGGCCTGGTGTCTGGTGGCCCAGTCGACGGCCAACGGTAGCGGGATGAGCTTGGGCACAGTCTCGGTCAGGTCTGCCCAAAGCAGGCTCAAGGTCGTGCTGATCCGAACGGCGACGGGAACCGGTTGAATCGTCGCATTGGTCATATCCTGACACTCGGTGGCCGGTGAGGTGACGGCCAATTCGCGGCAGGCCGCTGGCCTATCCTCATAGATGCTACAGACCTCATCAGCTAGAAAGGGGCAGGGCATGCGGAGCGCATAGTAGGCCCGGTTCAATGGTTCGATAGCCTCGTCGGTGATCGGATTTTCCGACTCGGCCAATGAAGTCAGTTGTTTCAACACCCCGGCCTTGGCCAGGCGTTGGTGAGCCAGGTCGAGTTGTGCCAGGAGGCGATTCCGCTCAGTGTTGATCCAGACGGTCGATCGTGCGGGCCAAGGCGAGGGCTTCCGGCGCTGAGATCGGCACAAGCATACGGCAGCAGGCGGCGCAGCCTTTCTGACACGAAACCGACTTGCCTGCTCAAGCAGTCGGCGTTGCTCCAGAGCCTGCGCTTCTTCGCCGAGGCCGCGCATGAGCGGAAGAATGGCCGTGATCGGCACGAAGCTCGTCGGCACTCCGACAGCAGTGGTGATCTCTCCACTCGGAGTTTGAAGGGAGATCTCCACATGTTCAATGACGGTCTGATTGCTCACGCGTCTCACTCGCTGATTTTTGAATTGGGCCGCTATGTGATGGAGTCTGTCCAGCCCTCTTGGAGCCGCTATCATAGAGAATCACTGATTCTGGGGTCAACCGATGCATCTCCGAAACATGGCTTGCTCCGAGAGGAATGTTGCGGATACTCTGTCGCTGATGCGCTTATCAGGTCACATCATCGGCTTGCTCAAGGAATATATGCAGGACCTTGTCGAGCAGGCTCGTCAAGAGTCGCAGGCTCAGCACGCCTTTGGGTTTTCCGCGCCGCCGTATCAGCCGGATCATGCCATTGCCGATTTACTTGCGATCTTGGATGACCGTATCGAATCGGAAGGCGTGCAAGTCGGCCTGCCGATTGAGTTGTTGCACGAGATGTGGCGGCGCTGCAATGAAGGTCGCGTCCAGATCACCGAACGCGTGTGGCTTGAACGTAACCTCGATGCACCCGGTTCCTCCAAGGCCCGCATCCGTGAGCTGACGTACGCTTCTGTGATCGACTATTTAGAAAATGAGCCTGGTGAAGACTGAACCATGCGAGTGGTCTGATTTGGATCGTACCTGGCGCTGCTGATTCTGGTCGCCAACTGGGTCGTCGGCTGTCGGTGACGCTCAGACTGTCATCACCAAGGGGCTTGTCCAGCTGCTCTACCTGACCCATGCGGCAGACGGCAGTGGCCGCTTCCGCATTGTGGCGCAGTGGTGCTGCGATGGGCTCGCTTTCTCGGATCTCATAATTTTCCGGCCATCCAATAAACCAGCATCCCGGCGACTTCGTCGACGGCCTGGGTGGAGATGAGCAAGGCTTTGGCGGTGGGAAGGAAATCGAATGGCGTACTCTGTGCCCAAGCTTGTGCGGGGGCATGTTGAGATTCATAGCCGCAGGCGACCGGCGTCACGACAAAGCCTTGTTTTTCGAACAGGCCCACGGCGCGTGGCAGATGGTAGGCGGTGGTTACCAGCAGAATATGCCCTCCTCCAAGAATTGCCTTGCTCTGGACGGCATTTTCGTAAGTGGTCCTGGAACCATCTTCCACGAGGATTGCCGATTCCAAGACACCGAGGCGCAGGGCCCACCGTTTCATTTCATGAGATATCAGCGGTCCGGTACGAAATACAGTGGCGTCCCCCCCGGTAAGCAGCAGCTTGGGCGCGAGACCCTGGAGCCATAGGTCTGCGCCACAGGCAGTGCGTTGGCGTGAGGAATCCGAGACATCCTCGGTCGGTCTGAGGGATCCTTTCGCAAACACACCTCCTGCCAGCACGACGACAGCGTCCACTTTCGGGGCGGCCGTCGCGTTGAATGGCGGATACCATCCTTCCAACCATGCGATATACATGGAAGATAGGATCGGTGTGGCGGTCAGCACCAGGAGCAGCACCGTCCAGAATGCGAATCGTCTCACCCAGGTGATTCGTGTAGGAGTCATGGGAAGGCATGCGTTCAACAACGTCAACAGGCCGGTGATGGTAATCCAAGACAACGGATACAGGGCATACTTTGCGGCCTTGTAAATACCGAACCACAGGAGAGTCAGCTCCATGCATGCTCCGGGTTAACAGTCAGGATCAGATGCATCAGCATACACTGAGGCACGTGAGACACCAAGTGTGCAGGAGGTATGGATGGCAGATCGCCAATATTGGTTGATGAAGTCAGAGCCCGAAGCGTTCTCGATTGATGATCTTGCCGAGGCACCGAAGCAGACCACGTCCTGGGACGGGGTGCGGAACTATCAGGCTCGCAACTTTATGCGGGCGATGCAGGTGGGCGATCAGGTGTTGTATTACCACAGCAATGCAACCCCGCCGGCTGTCGTGGGAATCGCAGAGGTGGTCAAAGGCGCGTATCCTGATCCCACCCAGTTCGATACGGGAGGTGCGCACTATGATCCCAGCAGTGCTCTTGATCAGCCGCGCTGGGACATGGTGGATATTCGCTTTGTCAGAAAATTCAAGGTGCCGTTGTCCCTGGATATGCTACGAGGGGAATCTAGGCTCAAGGGCATGGAGCTGCTTCGGAAAGGTTCGCGGCTGTCGGTCCAACCGGTGCGAGACAAGGAATGGATGGAAATTATCCGGCTCGTTCAAGCGCAAGCCAAGCGGGAGGGAGTTCAGAAGGCCGTGGCCCGTTAATGGCCCAGACCTCCTTAAGTGCGAGCTTTTCCGTCATCCAGATAGCGATGTTGCCAGTCGAGCCACGCGTGTCCGAGTTCATGGGCGAGGATATATCTCCGTCGTGTGACCGGGAGTCGCTTGCGGATATAGATCGTCTTGGATTCGTTGTCCCAAATTCCATCGGCATTCACGTCTTGCCGGTCCATTTCAGAATCAGTGACCAGCCGAATCATAATGTGATAGCCGAATGGCAGGACGACTTTATGTGGTATTCGCACCGTTCCCTCACTGTCTGATCGATGAACTGGTCCTGCGTCACTTCCTGTCCCCGAGTAGCCTAACATATTTTATATTTGCGCTTCCCGGCTAAAAAGACATTGTATTATCATTGACTTAGAGTATTCCATCGGCGGCCTGTGATCTTAGAGATGTCACATGACGGATTCCGAATGAATGGTGAGTCGGTGTCGTTGTCGGTAGGGCGTTGAGGATTCCAATTCAAAGATCGGATGGAGTAGGATGCCCTCATGATCGATAGCCTACTCGCTCAAGAGCTTGCCAAGCCATATCCCTCAGCCGTCCGCATCGTGGGAGTGAAAATCCGTGATCTCGGAGAGGTCAAGAAGTTCGACGCCGGAGATGCCATTCTCGTCACGGGGGATCGGGTGATGCTCGATGTCGCCGGGGAGCTAAGTTACGGGGTGGTCTATGCAGTTCCCCAGCTCACGCCCTTTATCCCGCCCATGCGCGTGATCCAACCGATCTCGCGGAAGGCGACCACGGAAGACGTTGCTACCATTGATCGTTATGAACGGCTTGCATCTGAAGGAATGAAGGCCTGTCGTGAACAGACGGCCGCGCTTAGGTTGAAGATGAAGCTGGTGGAAGTGTTCTGTTCGCTGCACCGTCGCCAAATGACCTTCGTGTACACCGCTGAGGATCGGATAGACTTTCAGAGAGTTAGTCCGGTTGCTGGCGCGTCGATTCGGTGGACGGATCGAAATGCGCCAAATCGGTGCGCGCGACGAAGCGAGCCGATTGGGAGGCATCGATACCTGTGGTTTGGCATTGTGTTGCGCGAGCTTTCTCACGGAAGTCAAGCCCGTGACGGTCAAGCAGGCTCGGATCCTCGGGCTTCCCGTGGATGACCCCAAACTTCTCGGCGTGTGTGGTCGCCTTAAATGTTGCCTCTTGTTCGAGGCGATGGACAATCACGCCTCTTCCGTGTCCACTTCATCATCATCCGCGCTGATTACCCCCTCCCGTTCCCGTCAGGCTTCATCCTAAGCGATCGTCCTATCAGATCAGCGCTTCTTCAGTCACACCGGTTCTCAGAAAACGAGGCTCTTTCGCTGTGAAGGAGTATAATGGATTTGAGGTGACGGATGCCTCAGGTGCTGGTGCTTGGAGCTGGAAAAATCGGGTCTCTCATCGCAGGACTGCTTTCAGCGAAGGGGCAGTATCAGGTTCATCTGGCTGATCTGACCCTGGATGCCCCCAAACGGCTGGTCGATGCGCTGTCGCTTTCCACGGTGATTCCCTGTGCGTTGGATGTGCGTCGGCCCGACGTTGTCGCACAATATGTCAGGGCCCATCGGTTCGAGGCCGTCATCTCCAGCCTGCCGTACTTCTGCAATCAAGCAGTGGCGGAAATTGCGCGAGCCCATCGCATGCACTACTTCGACCTGACGGAAGACGTCGCCGTGACCCATCGTGTGAGGGCTATCAGCGAGGCATCGGATCGAGCGTTTATTCCACAGTGTGGACTGGCTCCCGGGTTCATCAGTATCGCGACGAACGAACTGATCGGCCATTTTGAAACCGTCGACAGCGTGAAAATGCGAGTGGGTGCCTTACCGGTGCATCCAAGCAATGCGTTGAAATATTCCCTCACCTGGTCCACCGACGGGTTGATCAACGAGTACGGAAATGTCTGTGCCGGAATCGAAAGTGGACAAGAGGTTCAATTGCAACCCTTGGAGGGATACGAGACCATTGAACTGGACGGTCTTCTTTACGAAGCGTTCAACACGTCCGGTGGGTTAGGCACCTTGGCAGAAACGTATCGTGGCCGGGTGCGCACCATGAACTATAAGACCCTGCGGTACCCCGGACATTGCGAAAAAATTCAGTTTCTCATGAAAGATCTCAAGTTGAATGAAGATCGAGACACACTCAAACGTATTCTGGAGCGGGCGATTCCGCAGACCTGCCAGGATGTGGTGTTGATCTATGCGGCGGTGACGGGAACCAGGCAGGGGGAATTGTTCGAAGAAACTTACGTAAAGAAAGTGTATCCGCGGACGATGCTTGGACGTCTTTGGTCCGCCATTCAAGTCACGACGGCTTCATCGCTCTGTTGCGTGGTTGATCTGGTGACGGGCAATCCCGATGCCTATCGCGGTTTCGTGACACAGGAGCAGTTTCAATTGCAGGACATCGTGACTAATCGCTTCGGGGACTGTTTTCGATCATAGGGCGCCATGACGCAACAGGACGTTTTCAAGAAGTTGGGGCTTGCACAGGAAGGTTCGGGTGGCTGTGTGTCATCTGCCGGCTGGATTGCGACTGCGCGACGCAGGGATGATGGAGTCACGTAATCCGGCTACGGAGGAGCTGTTGGCGCGCGTCTACGGCTGCTCGGAGTCGGACTACGATGAATTGGTAGCCCGCGCTCAGGAGGTACAGGCTTCATGGCGCATGGTGCCGGCTCCCAAGCGAGGCGAGATCATGCGGCTGATCGGACAGGCCCTACGAGAGAACAAGGACGCGTTAGGCACGCTGGTATCTTTGGAAGTCGGCAAGATTAAGGCCGAAGGCGACGGGGAAGTGCAAGAAATGATCGACATGGCGGACTTTGCCGTGGGGTTGTCCCGCATGTTGTATGGGCAGACCATGCATTCGGAACGCCCGCGGCATCGGATGTACGAGCAATGGCATCCATTGGGCGTTGTCGGCGTCATCACGGCGTTTAACTTTCCCGTGGCAGTCTGGGCGTGGAATGCCTTTATTGCAGCCGTGGCCGGCAACACCGTGCTATGGAAGCCCTCCCCGAAAGCGCCACTCTGTGCGCTGGCGGTCCAACAGCTCTGCAATCGCGTACTTGATGCCGCTGGATTTCCGGGTGTGCTCGCATCGTTCACAACAGATCGCACCGAGGTGGCTGAGCGCATGGTGCGGGACGAACGGCTCCCGCTGATTTCGTTTACGGGATCGGTACCGGTGGGGAGGCATGTGGCCGAAGTGGTTGGGCATCGGCTGGGGAGAAGCCTTCTGGAGTTGAGCGGGAACAATGCGGTTATCGTGGACGAAACCGCCGACCTCGAATTGGCGACGAGAGCGATTGTCTTCGGCGCAGTCGGCACGGCAGGGCAGCGTTGTACCAGCACTCGGCGGCTCATCGTGCACGAGTCACAGTGTGCAAAGCTGATACCGCGGCTTCTAGCTGCTTATGCCCAGGTTTCAATTGGTGATCCTCTTGAGCCGGGTGTGTTGATGGGACCGCTCATTGACGGGGCAGCCGTTGAAGGATATCGAGCGGCTCTCGAAGAGCTTAAACAGCAGGGTGGAGAAGTCCTATGTGGAGGCCGTGTCCTTCCTCGCCAGGGGCATTTCGTTCGAGCCGACGATCGTGCGTGCAGAGAATCACTGGGATGTCGTCCAACGGGAAACGTTTGCGCCGATTCTCTATGTCATGACCTATCGAACATTGGATGAAGCGATCCGGATGCAAAACGCCGTGCCGCAAGGCCTGTCGTCTTCGCTGTTCACCATGCACCTTCAGCATGGTGAACAGTTCCTGTCCGCGACGGGGAGCGACTGCGGCATTGCCAATATCAATATCGGCACGTCCGGCGCAGAAATCGGCGGCGCGTTCGGTGGAGAGAAGACCACGGGTGGGGGGCGCGAAGCGGGGTCCGATGCCTGGAAGGCGTACATGCGTCGCCAAACCACGACGATCAATTGGGGAACCGAGTTGCCGCTGGCGCAAGGGGTGACATTTGGGCAGGCCAAAGGAGGCCACGATGGGGCAAAACACGGATCTTGAGACCGTGATCACTCGAATGACCACCGACTTTGTAGAGCACAACAGCGCGGCGCGGGTGCTTCGTCGCGCGCTGGATGACGCAGGGGTGGGATTTGTGCCCGTGATGGACCATCTTACTATTCGCACAATGGATATTGATCAGCGGGTGAGGGAGTTTGTGGCTTTGGGTTATGGATATGACGAGACGCTGCAGTACGAAGATTGGTTTGCCAAGGTCTACCGCCTCCTTGGGTATCCGGCTCTATTTGTGGATCAGGCCTACCCGGACGACCGTGGCAAGACCAGCATCATCCCGCGATGGGTCCAGAAATTCGGCGATCAGGTGCTTCACCACGTGGCAGTGCGAGTGGAAGATATTGAAAAGGCCATTCTCACGTTGAAAGCGAAAGGGATAGTGTTTGCCGGAGAGATTGTCGGCGCACCTGGAGGAATATTGCGACAGATTTTCACAGCGCCTGAAATGATCGATGGTCAGCCTTTTTCCGTGCTTGAATTAGCTGAACGGCATCAAGGCTATCAGGGATTTCTTCCCCCGAACGCGAATAGTCTCATGCGTTCTACTCTGCATGAAACTTGAGTTATGACGGCTTCTCATGTCGCTCGTCCATCCCGCCTGAGCTGTTTTCTTGCCCAGAAGCCGTGGTGCCAAAAACACGAAGCCTCGACCAAAAAATCCATTCTGCGTAGAATGTCGTCTTTAGATGTCCGCTTTCGACTGGCTCGTTACGACATGTTTCAAACAGGGTATGTTTAGGGCGCCTGTTGTTTTGCCGTCGCGCTTCGTTGAAGGAAGTGGTTTAGTTTCTCATTAGAACGTGGGGAGTACTTCCACTCTGAGTCCCCTCGTCGAGCCCTTAAACCTGACGGCTCAGAAGAAAAACTGATCTCATTACGTATGAGGGCTTTGACGGCAGCCGCTACCGTTTAGCATGCCGAAAAACTATCACGAATCCTTTTTGATCCCAGCGGTTCTCACTGGCTAAGAGCTGACAGCGCCGGTTTGACCTTGTGAAACATGGGTGTGTCCAAGGCCTGCGTTAACCATGGGAGGGTCTACATGTTCAGGAACCTTTGTGTGCTCAGTGCAAGCATGCCCGCCTTCATTCTTGGCGGCGTTGCGTATGCGGCAGAAACGAAACCCGGGCCGGCCGATGGGTTTGACATCCACGTCATGGCCCCTCATAAAATGGAGGATGGGTCTGTGGCAGGCCCCTTCCACCACTATTGCAAAGCCGTTAAACCGGAAGTCTTGCAATGCTTGTTGTTTGAATCGACTGAGCCCAACGCCGTATTGACAGATGTTGAATATTTTGTGGCCAAATCCGTCTCTCGATCCGCCGTGCCACTCAATGTGTGGAACAAGTTCTACCATGATTACGAGGTCGAAATCGCCACGGGGCGGGTTCAAGTGCTGGATATGCCTGACGCCCAGGCCAAAGAAGTCGCAGCCGCTGCGGCCAAGACTGATGGCATTATTTTTCATCTGTGGCCGAAGGGTGCCAAAGCTCCCGATGGCTCGGTCGGACATCCGCAATCCGTAGGCCATAAGCTGCGAACGGAATAGGGGTGCAGGCGACAAGGGTGAACACTAGATCCTAATTTTAAGGGGGCCACTACGCGAAGTGCGATTGCAGTCAGCGGGCTCTGCGCGACGGCATTGGCGGCGGCAGGCTGTGCGGAAACCTCTATCAAAACGAAGTCCTCTCCGGCAGCGGCGACGGTCGCTGCCGCGAAAGCCCTGCCGACACCGGCGCAAGGGTATACGATTCACGTCATGGCGCCGCATAAATTTGATGACGGATCGGTGCACGGTCCATACCATCACTACTGCAAACCAATCTCCCCGGAAGTGCTGCAGTGTTTGTTATTTGAATCCACATATGCCAATGCGCTTTTTGACGGACATTGAGTATTTTGTGGCCAAGTCCGTCGCGCGCGCACACGTTCCGTTGGAGACCTGGAATAAGTATTACCATGGGTCGGTGTCCAGATTTTGGATATGCCGGAAACGCAGGCCAAGGAGGTCGCTGACATTGCGGCCAAGACAGACGGTATCATCTTTCATCTCTGGCCGGACGGTGCAGAAGCGCCCAACGGCGAGGTGGGGCATCCGCAGTCGGTCGGCCACAAACGTCGGACGGAGTGACGCCATTGGGTAGTTGGTTCGGGTGAGAGGGACGCATGCGCGTTCCTCGTCCGCTAACGTGGACACGGAGGGACTGATGGGCTGTGGTCGATTGCGCCTTGTCCTGGTCGCGTTGATGGGAGTGGTGACGGTGACTCAGGCCGCGGATTCAGAAGTCTTGCGCCCACGCGTTCCTAGTGACCAGATCGAATCGGCACGTGCGGTGATGAATCCATTGCCACCCACCCCGGAGATGCTTCAAAGGGGAAAGGAACTTTTTGAAGGAAAGGCATTCTGTCGAGCCTGTCACGGATCGGAAGGGAAGGGTTTGGGGATGGATCTGGACTATTCTACCTTCAAGGGTCCGTTGCCCCGAAACTTTACTGACAAGATGTGGCAACAGGCGCGGACGGATGGAGAACTATTTTGGATTTTGAAAAATGGGAGTCCAGGAACGGATATGGCCCCATTCATTCCTTTGGTCTTGACTGAAGAAGAGGCGTGGCAAGTGCTCATGTATGTGCGGGCGTTCGGCGGGCGATGATGCATGACGCGACAGCTATAGCAGGAGGCAGATAAACGGCATTCCTGGCTGTAGCTGATAGGCGGATTGTTGCAAAGCCGATATCTAAGTCGTACTCGAGACAGTCACCTCAAGGACTGAACCACCAGCTTATTCCGTACGCGGGGATAATTGGCGGCCTGTCGTTCGTACGATGATTGTCCAATGGCGAGCTCGGTATGTCTTCAACGTTCACACGTCCGACTGACATCGTTCAGGGTCATCCCCATCGACATCTATCGGTTCAGTGCATCAGCTCTCACAGGCTGACCTCTTGCCGCTTAACCGCACTGGTGATACGACAGGAATTGCTGAAGGCGAGCTTGTTCGTGGAGGGGCAGGTGCAGGACTCCGACGCCGGCAAGAAGGCGTACAAAGTGCAGACCTACAACGAGCAGGGCGGCCATCTGGTCCTCGCTCCAGCAGGGCCGCAGCGACATCGTGATGAGCACGATCAACGGCCTGCGCTACGCCGTCGGCCAGCAGGAGGGCCTCCGGTTCCTCAACGAGTTCCACCGTCTTGACGTCGGCTTCGCCTTCACGAAGGGAACGAAACTGGCCGCCGCCTTCCAGGCCGCGGTGAACAAGCTCATCGCGGACGGGACGTACGGCAAGATCCTCAAGAAGTGGGGCACGAGCGGCTCGGCCATCGAGAAGTCGGAGATCTCACCGCCGGAGATCAAGGGCTGACTCGCCGTCAGCCCTCGCACCCGGCCCTCGCACGGTGACCGCCCTCAGCAGTTGCAGCCGCAATCGCATCCACACCCGTCACAGCAGTTCCCGCAGCAGTCACAGCCTTCACAGCAGTCGTCGCAGTTGTCGCACCGGCGGCAGATACCTTCTTTGCGCTCTCCGCTCCACGGGTCGTCGTACTCGCAGCAGCACATCTGGCACGTACAGGCCAGGCCCATCCACACGGCGCAGCCCGCGAGGAGTCCGCGCCGGTCGCGGCGCGGCGGCTCGGGCGGCGGCGGACCGCCGGGCCCGGAGGGCGCGTACGGGTTGCCCGGCGGCGGCCCGTACAGCTCGGCCCCCTGGTGCGAGCAGGAGGTGGTGCCGAAGGCCCGGTCCACCGAGTTCCGCAGCTCGTGGGCGAGCAGCACATGCGCGAGCTTCGCGTCCGTGCTGTGCCCTCCCGGGGAGACCCCGGACCCCCAGGCGACCTCCCGGAGCGCGAGCCGTATCCCGTGCAGCGCGTCGTCGGCGAGCCGCCGGGCCTCCGGCAGGGGCGTTCCGGTCGCCGTCAGTGGATTCCAGGCGCCCGACGCGGCGTCAGCTTCCCTGTCCTCCACGGCGTCCAGGAGATGGGCGAGCCGCCCGAAGAGCCGGCCGGCCTCGGCGAGCGACTTTGCGTTGCCCGGCCGTCCGGCCAGGATCGCGGTGTGCGCGAAGGCCGCGGCGGTCGCGGTCTCGGTCGGTTCGGTGACGGCCAGCAGCGGGGTGCCGGGCCCGGCGAGCGCCTCGATGCCCACCTGCCGGTCCACGGCGTCGACCAGCAGGGCGGTGTCGAAGCCGACGTCGGAACCGGTACGGGCCCCCGCCCGCCCCCAGTTCGTGGCGACCCGGCGTGCCGCGAGCGCCACCGGCCGGCGCGCCAACAGCCCGTCCCCGTCGGCCACGTGATCGCGCACCTTCGCCGAGGCGAGCACCAGCGAGACGGCGGCGGCGAGCCGGGCCCCCTCACCCTGAGCGACGGACGCGCTCCGCATTCCGCGCAACGGACACGGCCCCGCCGTGCGGCGCCAACCGGTGGCGCGCTCGGCCTGAGCCTCCGTCAGAACCGATATCAGCAAGCCGTCGTAGTTCGTGACGACCCGTGCGAACTGCCCGTGATCCCCGCGCAGCGCGAGACAAAGCCCGCACAAATGCGCCATCCATTGGGTTTTGAGGTTCTCCCCCAGCCGATGACGGCAGGGCCTGACGATTCCGAACACGACGATCCCCCCGTGATGTATACGACGTTGAGCTGCGGCATCGTACCGACCACCCCGTTCACCCGTACGTCCCAGCCGTCACCCGTACGCCGTGAAGAATCATATTTCACTCTCAGTCAGCAGCGGTGTACAGCAGGACCCTTGGGGTACGCGGCCTCTCGACGAATTCGCTCTGCACCAGTACCGTCACGAAACCCCCGCGCGGCGTCTATCCCCTTGGCGCGACATCCGCATCATGGACGACCATGGGGATGCGGAGAAAAGAAAGACCGCTGTGAGAGGAGGCGTCCATGGGATCGGTGCGCAAGGCGAGTGCCTGGCTTGGCCTCGTCGACGACAACGATGACGAGCGTTACTACGACGACGAATACGCCGAAGGATCCGAGACCGGAGATGCCTGGGTCACGGATCCACGTGTGAAGGTGGCGTCGGACACGGCCGAGGAGAAGGGCCGCCGGATCGGCACGGTCACCCCGGACAGTTTCCGGGACGCCCGTGGCATCGGCGAGCTCTTCCGCGACGGGGTCCCCGTCATCATGAACCTCACGGCCATGGAACCGGCCGACGCCAAGCGCGTCGTCGACTTCGCGGCCGGCCTGATCTTCGGCCTGCGCGGCTCGATCGAGCGCGTGTCGAACCGGGTTTTCCTACTGACCCCCGCCAACACCGAGATCGTCAGCGGGGAGCCCGCCGGCCGTCGAACGGACGGATTCTTCAACCAGAGCTGAGGCAGGGCCGCTCACCGGCCCCGCCTTCCGGAGCCCGAGGGCTACCGGAAGGCGTCGAGTCCGGTGAGCGCCTTGCCCAGTACCAGTTGGTGCATCTCGACGGTGCCTTCGTAGGTCAGTACCGACTCGAGGTTCGTGGCGTGCCGCATCACGGGGTATTCGAGCGAGATCCCGTTGGCGCCGAGAATCGTCCGCGCCGTACGGCAGATGTCGATGGCCTCTCGTACGTTGTTCAGCTTGCCGAAACTGACCTGCTCGGGACGGAGCCGTCCCGCGTCCATGCGCCGCCCCAGGTGATGGGCGAGCAGGATCCCCTTGTGCAGCTCGACCGCCATGTCGGCGAGCTTGGCCTGGGTCAGCTGGAAGCCGCCGATGGGCCGCCCGAACTGCTCGCGCGTCTTCGCGTACTCGACCGCCGCCTCGAAACTGGACCGCGCGGCGCCCATCGCGCCCCACACGATCCCGTACCGGGCATGCGACAGACAGCTGAGCGGCCCCTTCAGCCCGGTCACCTCGGGCAGCACGGCATCGCCGGGCAACCGCACCTCGTCGAGCACCAGCTCACTGGTCACCGACGCGCGCAGCGACCACTTGTGCTTGATCTCGGGTGCGGAGAAGCCAGGGCGGTCGGTCGGCACCACGAACCCGCGCATCCCGTCGTCGGTCTGCGCCCACACGACGGCCACGCCCGCCACGGACCCGTTGGTGATCCACATCTTCCGCCCGGTCAGGAGCCAGTCCCCGCCGTCCCGTTTGGCATACGTACGCATGGCCCCGGGGTCGGACCCGTGATCGGGCTCGGTCAGCCCGAAGCACCCGATGACCTCGCCGGAGGCCATTCGCGGCAGCCACTCCTGCTTCTGCTCCTCGCTGCCGAACCGGTGGATCGCGTACATCGCGAGCGAGCCCTGCACGGAGACGAGCGACCGGATCCCGGAGTCCGCGGCCTCCAGTTCCAGACAGGCGAGCCCGTACTGCACGGCGGACGCACCGGCACACCCGTACCCGTCGAGCGACATTCCCAGCGCGCCGATCTCCCCCAGCTCCCGCGCCAGCTCCCGAATCCCCGGCAGCTCCCCCTTCTCGTACCATTCCGCGACATACGGCAGCACCCGATCCGCCGCCCACGCCCGCACAGTGCCGCGGATCGCCAGATCCTCCTCGCTCAACAGGTCGTCGACCCCGAGCGGATCGGCGGGATCGAAGGGCGGCAGCTTCGAGGAAGCGGACATGGGGACCTCCGGGACGGAAAACTAGCACTGTTAACCACGGGCGAGGGCCGACGTTACGACGCAGTGCGACGCACGTCCAGGGCGACCCGGCGGGCCGTCAGCCGACCGACTCCGCGCGCACGGCCCCCGCCGCCTCCCGAGGCCCGGGAACCTCCACCGAGCCTGTTTCGTTCGCCCCGCACTCCATGGCCCGAGGCAACCGCAGAGCCATCACGGCCCCCAGCAGCAACAACCCCGCACTCACCAGCAACGTCACATGCAGTCCATGCACGAACGCCTGCCGAGCAGCGTGCCGCAACGCCTCCCCAGGCCCTCCGCCCAGCCGCGCGGCGACCTCGTACGCCTCTCCCAACGAATGTCCCGCCGCAGCGGAATCCGCCGCAGGCACCCCACGCACGGAGGAGAGCCCAGGAGCGTACGCGGCGTTCATCACACTGCCGAGGAGCGCGATCCCGATCCCCGCCCCGAGCTGATACGACGTCTCCCCGATCGCCGCCGCCCCACCGGCCTGCTCCTGCGGAGCCTCGCTCAGCATCGACTCGTACGCCCCGAAGAGCGTCACCTCGAGCCCGAACCCGAGCAGCACGAACCCGGTCAGCAGCAGCGGAGCGTTGTCGTGGCTCCCCATCGCCGTCAGCGTGACCACGGCGGCGGCGGTCAGACAGAAACCGGAACAGACCATGGTCCGCGGCCCGAACCGCTGCAGCATCTTCGCCCCGACCAGACCCGCGGCCATCGCGGCGACGGTCAGCGGCAGCAGGCGCAGCCCGGTCTCCAGCGGAGAGAGCTTCAGCACGAGCTGGAGATACTGCGCGGCGATCAGCTCAAGACCGACGAGCGCGAGCATCGCGAGCACGATGCACCCGACGGACGTGCTGAACGCGGGCCGCGTGAACATCTTCAGATCGACCAGCGGATGCCTGCGTCGCCGCTGCCGCCGTACGAAAGCAACGAGAAGTCCGGCGCCCACGACGAGCGGTACCGCCGTGAAGGCGCTCAGCGGGTCCTCTCCACCGCCGAGCCGCTTCACGCCGAGGACGACGCCGAAGAGCCCGGCCGCGGCCATCAGCGCGCCGACGACGTCCCACGGGCCGTCGCCGTCACCGGTCGACTCGGGCAGCAGCAGCCGCCCGACGGGCAGGCTGACAAGCATCAGCGGGATGTTGATGAGGAAGACCGAACCCCACCAGAAGTGCTCGAGCAGGAATCCGCCGAGCAGCGGCCCGACGGCCGCGCCCACCGCGGCGACGGCGCTCCAGACACCGATCGCGAGCGCCCTCTCGCGCCGGTCGGGGAAGACCTGCCGCAGGATCGACAGCGTCGCGGGCATGATCATCGCGCCGCCGACGCCGAGCAGGGCACGCGCCACGATCAGCACCTGCGCGGTGTCGGCAAGGGCCGCGACGGCGGATGCGACACCGAAGAGGGCGTATCCGAGGAGAAGGACGCGTCTGCGGCCGACGCGGTCGCCCAGCGTGCCGAAGAGAATCAGCAGCGAGGCGCAGACGAGCGGGTAGATGTCGACGATCCAGAGCAGTTCTATCGCGCCGGGTGTGAGGTCCTCGGTGACGGCGGGCACCGCGACATGGAGCACGGTGGCGTCGACGGCGACCAGCAGCAGGCTGGCGCAGAGGACGACGAGGACGACCCAGCGGTTTGCACCGGCCCCGGCCTCCCGACGGCAACGCGCAGCGGCCGTGGTCGTCCCGGACATGAACGTACCTCCCAGATGTTCCCTCGCGTTCGGCGGATCCGCTGGGTGGGGACTCCCTGCGGCTGCGGCCCAGGAGGAGCGGTGTCCCGGACCCACGCAACAAAGGCGAGTGAGTGGTCAGGGTACGCGAGTTCCCGCCGAGGACAGGTGGCGGACCTCTCACGTTCGTTTCAGACGCGTGTGGCATACGCCACGCTCGCACGTGACCGAGCACGCCCCGCCGGGGCCCCCGGTTCCGGACTCCCTCGATAATCGAGCCCGTGACCGATCTTGAAACGCCCGCCGCGCCGCCCCGGGCGGGGCCCGCCTGGCGCCGTGCCGCGCCCGCTCTCCTCGGGTACGCGGCGGTGCGCGCGCTGGGCCTGCTGGCACTCGCGGTGTGGAGCGCCGCCCGGGACAAGAGCCCGCACCAGTTGCTCTCGGCCCGCTGGGACTCCCTCTGGTACACCCGGGTCGCCGAACTCGGCTACGGCTACGAGGTGCGCCTGCCGAACGGCGACGTGCACTCGAACCTGGCGTTCTTCCCGCTGCTGCCCTGGCTGGAGAGGGCGGTCGCGGCGGTCAGCCCGTTGTCGTACGCCGACGCGGGCCTCCTGGTCGGCGCGCTGGCCTCGCTCGCCGCGGCCTGGGGGATCTTCGCGGTCGCGGACCATGTGTACGGGCGCCGCGCGGGAGTGTGCGCCGTACTGCTGTGGGCCGTCCTGCCGGTCGGGATCGTGCAGTCGATGGCGTACAGCGAGTCGCTGTTCACCGCGCTCGCGGCCTGGTCGCTGTACGCGGTGCTGACCGGCCGCTGGCTGACGGCGGGCCTGCTCGCCTCGCTGGCCGGCCTGACCCGCCCGGTGGGCGCCGCGGTGGTCGCGGCCGTGTGGGTGGCGGCCATCGCCTCGTTCGTACGGGAGCGGAGTGTGCCGGCGCGGGAGGGCGCCCCGAGGTGGCCGCGCGCCCTCGCCATGCTGCTCGCGCCCCTGGGCGCCGCCGGCTACGTCCTGTGGGTGGGCCATCACACGGGCAAGGGCCCGCTGGGCTACCTCGACGTCCAGGCGGGCTGGCGCAACGGCTTCGACGGCGGCTACGCCTTCGCCCGCTTCGTCGCCGACAAGTTCACGTCGTTCCCCTCGGCCCTGGCCGGGCTGGGGCTGATCATCGGGGTCTGTCTGCTGCTCTGGCTGTACGTGACCTGCGTACGGCAGCGCCAGCCGCTCCCGCTGCTGGTGTACGCGGGGGTCGTCACCGCGCTCGCGCTGTGCGCGTCGAGCTATTTCGGCTCGAAACCACGCCTTCTGCTGCCCGCCTTCCCCCTGCTGCTGCCCCTCGCCGTGGCTCTGGCCCGGCTGCGAACGTCCAGGTCGGCATGGATGCTGGGCGGCGTGGCCCTGGCGTCGGCGGCGTACGGCGCTTCCTGGCTGAACGGCTCAGGTCCGCCATGATCACGCAGAGTCCTTGGTGAGCGGCCGGGGAAGCGCACACGAGCATTCGGTGAACGAATTCAAAAGCACCCCAAAACTTCACACTGGAATGATCAATCGAATGGAAGGAAGAGCCCACCAGAGTTTCCATAATCAAAGGAAAGAAACGCCCTCCTGAGAGCAATCCCACATCACATCGTCATCACAAAGAGGGTGCTGCGCCCTGGAAGACACCTCACTCGCTGTAACGTCGATTGAGTGCGTACCGAACGAAAGCTGACTCGTCTGGACCGGGTCTTCGCCCGGCTGGACCGTGAGCCGGAACGACCGGCCCACATCGACGTGCCCAGGATGAGCCGGCACCGAGTGGTCCTCTTCGCGTCCACGCTCGCCTTCTACGTGGCCATCGTCTGGGCCATCGTGATCACCTCGTGGCTGGTCCGGCTCGACTGGCAGGTCATGTTCTTCCGCCCGTACCAGCAGTGGCCGGAGATCCACGCGTTCCTCGACTACTACGTGGTGCTGGGCCAGCGCGGCCCCACCGCCGTGATGATCGCGGCCTGGCTGGGCTGGCGCTCCTGGCGTCAGCACACCCTGCGTCCGCTCCTCACGCTGGGGGTCTCGCTGCTGCTGCTGAACATCACGGTGGGCGCCGCCAAGCTCAGCATGGGCCGCCTCGGTCCGCACTACGCCACCAACGTCGGCTCGAACGAGATGTGGCTGGGCGGCGACATATTCCCTTCGGGCCACACCGCGAACGCCGTCGTGACCTGGGGCATCCTGGCCTACCTGGCCTCGACGCCGCGTGCCCGCCGCTGGCTGTCGGCCGTCTCCGCCGTGGTCTCCCTCGGCGTCGGCCTGACCACCGTCTACCTCGGTACGCACTGGTTGAGCGATGTGGTGCTCGGCTGGGCCGCCGGGCTGCTGATCCTGCTCGCGCTGCCCTGGTGCGAGCCGCTGATCGCCCGCGCCGAGGCCGCCATCTTCGACCTGCGGGACGCCTGGCGGAGCCGTCGTCGCGGCACGACACCCGCTCCTGCCGCCCCGGTCAACGCGCCCGCGGCGCTCTCCCCGCTCCACAGGCCCGCCGACGTGGACGAGCCCGCGGTCCGCGAGCCGGTGGCCGCGTCCCGGCCGCCCCGGCCGCAGGGCTACCTGGCTCCGGGCCCGCACACGACCCGCTCGGAGCGCACACCGGTGACGCCCATCGGAAGCCGCAGACCCCCGCAGTCGGACCGAGTGACACGTGGCACCACCTCGGCCCGCCCTCTGACGGGCGGCGGCTGACCTCCCGCACCGCCGAACGCGTGGGAGGTACTCCGGTACAGCGGGGCCGGTACGCACACACCACTCCCCGCGCGGCGAAGGCCCCGGCTCGATGAGCCGGGGCCTTCGCCGTGTTCCACGGTGCGCGGGAAGCCGGACGGTCCGCCGGCAGCCGGTGGGTCAGCCCTTCCAGCAGCGCGTCACCCGGCCGTCGGTGACCTCGAGGTTCAGCCGCCCGGCGAGGTACTCCATCGTGATGATCGCGCCCGGCGGCAACGACCGCACGGAGGACCAGCCACGCTCACGGGCCAGCCGCTCGGCGCCGCTCGCCTCCAGTCCGACGTACGCGTCCGGAGTGTCCGAGGGCTCTGCGGGAGGAGTGGGAATCGGTGCCATGCCGCCACGTTAGGCGGCGGAATGCGGAGGCGGAAGCCCGGGCCTGCCACCATCCGTCACCGGTCCCTCTCCGGTCACACTTCTGTCACAGGACAACGACACGCGTTTCGGCCGCCACGACATCAGCTGCTGCGCAGCGGGCCGTCACACGTACGAGCGGTTCCGTACGCGTTCCGCCCGTCTTCGAACGTAATTCGGGAGTACCCGGGACTACTGTGACCGCCGTCCGAATAACCGGTCGGAAAGGCAGGCGCACCGCCCCGCGTCCGCGCTATTCCTTTCCGATTGGGTGGCGTGTTCCAGAAGTTGACATGCCATAGGAAATGCATGGTTCAACCACAGAATCCACGTACGCCCCCTGTCGGAGCGCGGTGCGACGCGAGCATCATGGCGTGAGCTTCAGGAGGCCCAGGGCGCGACGAGCGAGGGGGCAGCGATGGGGACGGACACCGCGCAGGCGGAGGTACGGCCCGTACCGGTGAATCCGCTGGGGCGGTTGATCGTGGACTGGCTGACCACGACCGACCACAAGAAGATCGGCCACCTCTATCTGATCACCTCGTTCGCGTTCTTCCTGGTCGGCGGCCTGATGGCGCTGCTGATGCGGGCCGAGCTGGCCAGGCCCGGTATGCAGCTCATCGACAACAACCAGTTCAACCAGATGTTCACGATGCACGGCACGATCATGCTGCTGCTCTTCGCGACGCCGACGTTCGCCGGTTTCGCCAACGAGCTCATGCCGCTGCAGATCGGCGCGCCCGACGTGGCCTTTCCCCGGCTGAACATGCTGTCGTACTGGCTTTTCCTCTTCGGCGGACTGATCGTGCTGGGCTCGCTGCTGGTGCCGCAGGGGCCCGCCAACTTCGGCTGGTTCGCCTACGCGCCGCTGAACAGTCTGGAACGGTCGCCCGGAATCGGCGCCGACATGTGGATCATGGGGCTCGCACTGGCCGGCTTCGGCACGATCCTCGGCGCGGTGAACTTCCTGACGACCATCATCGGGATGCGCGCCCCCGGCATGACGATGTTCCGGATGCCGATCTTCACGTGGAACACGCTCTTCACGTCGATCCTGATCCTGATGGCGTTCCCGGTGCTCGCCGCGGCGCTCCTGGTCCTGGAGGCAGACCGGCGGTTCGGCTCGCAGGTCTTCGCGTCGGCCAACGGCGGGGCACTGCTGTGGCAGCACCTCTTCTGGTTCTTCGGGCATCCCGAGGTCTACATCATCGCGCTGCCGTTCTTCGGGATCATCTCGGAGATCATCCCGGTCTTCAGCCGCAAGCCGATCTTCGGTTATCTGACGCTGGTCGGCGCCACGATGGCCATCACCGGTCTGTCGGTGGTCGTGTGGGCGCACCACATGTTCGCGACCGGGGCGGTGTTGCTGCCGTTCTTCTCGTTCATGTCGTTCCTGATCGCGGTGCCGACGGGTGTGAAGTTCTTCAACTGGACCGGCACGATGCTCAAGGGCTCGCTGTCCTTCGAGACACCGATGCTGTGGTCCGTCGGCTTCCTGGTGTCGTTCCTGTTCGGCGGCCTGACCGGGGTGATCCTGGCCTCGCCGCCGATGGACTTCCACGTCACGGACACGTACTTCGTGGTCGCGCACTTCCATTACGTGGTGTTCGGCACCGTGGTCTTCGCGACCTTCGGCGGCTTCTACTTCTGGTGGCCCAAGTTCACCGGGAAGATGCTCGACGAACGGCTCGGCAAGATCCACTTCTGGACGCTCTTCGTCGGCTTCCACACCACGTTCCTGGTGCAGCACTGGCTGGGTGCGGAGGGCATGCCGCGCCGGTACGCGGACTACCTGTCGGCCGACGGGTTCACAGCGCTCAACACCATCTCGTCGATCGGCGCGTTCCTGCTCGGCATGTCGACGCTGCCGTTCCTCTACAACGTCTGGAAGACGGCCAAGTACGGCGTGAAGGTAGACGTCGACGACCCCTGGGGCTTCGGCCGCTCCCTGGAGTGGGCGACGTCGTGTCCGCCGCCGCGGCACAACTTCACGACGCTGCCCCGGATCCGCTCCGAGTCCCCGGCATTCGACCTGCACCATCCGGAGTTCGCGGCGATCACACCGCCCCAGACCCGCTCCGGCCAGGACGAGAGCCCGCAGATCCGCTTCGGTCAAGAGCGGCCGAAAGCCGGTCCCGAGCAGTTCTGATCACCTCCACGAGCTCCACGGGCTCCACGACGTCGAACGGGAGGCCCATGAGCATCACGTGAATGACCATCACGTCGAGGCTTGCGGCCCCGGTGCGCAGGACGCAGCTGTCCGGACCCTCCACCTCCAGCGTCCCGGCGGAGGGCGAGATCCGCTCGGCCGCCTCCTCCAGGGGCACGTGCAGCCGGATGACCGCGTGCGAGGCGTACGCGCGCGTGGAGACCCCTCTGGAGACGTACGCGGCCAGGTCCTCGGCCGGTGACTCGCGGGGCGTGAAACGCGGCCCGTGCGGCGGCCTGGGCGTGATGCGGTCCGCCCGGAACGTACGCCAGTCCTCACGGTCGACGTCCCAGGCGACCAGGTACCAGCGGCGCTCGGTGCACACCAGGCGGTGCGGTTCGACCGTGCGGCGGGTCGAGGAGCCCCCGTGGTCACGGTACTCGAAGCGCAGCCGCTCCGAGTCGCGGCAGGCGGCCGCGAGTTCGGTGAGGACGGCCGGGTCGACGGCGGAGGGCTGGGGGCCGTGCAGCATCGGCACGGTGAAGGCGTTGAGGGCGCCGACACGGCGGCGCAGCCGGTGCGGCAGCACCTGTTCGAGCTTGGTGAGGGCGCGCACGGAGGTCTCGCCGATGCCCTCGATGCCCTGTCCTGCGGCGGTGCGCAGCCCGACGGCCACGGCCACCGCCTCGTCGTCGTCCAGGAGCAGCGGCGGCAGCTCGGCCCCCACGCCGAGCTGGTAGCCGCCGCCGGTGCCGGGGCTGGCGTGCACCGGATAGCCGAGCTCGCGCAGCCGGTCCACGTCACGGCGGACGGTACGGGGTGTGACGCCCAGCCGGTCGGCCAGATCGGCGCCGGACCATTCACGATGGGCCTGCAGCAGTGAGAGCAGACGCAGAAGTCGTGCCGAGGTCTCCAACATGGGGGCGAGTCTGCCAGCCCTTGCGGACAGTAACGGTCCGCAAGGGCCCCTGACGTGACACGAGGAGTGCGCGCGCTCCGAAGACACCGGAGCCGCCCGTCAGCGTGACGAGTCGTCCGTGGCCGCGGTGACGGCG
>CAWIWD010000004.1:0-61465 GCA_963839785.1 uncultured Nitrospiraceae bacterium | reverse complement strand
AGAAGACCGTGTTCGACTTTGAGGCGGTGAAGGTGATTGAAGAAACCGTTCTCAAGCCGGAAGAAAAACGGGTGGAAACCTTTACCTTTCCCACACCCAAAGACACCAAGACCTTCGACGTCGAAGCCGTCCTTAGCTATGCTCCCGTTACCGGACCGGCCGCTTTCATGCAGCGCATCGAAGCTGAGTCTTCCAAAGGCGCGCAAGATGCGGTGTTTCAATCCATCCCTATCGTGAAGTTCAGCGAAAATATCCCAGTCGTCAAGTAACGGCGTCGACTTTCTTGACACCCAGAAAGACCGTCCTTGTGAAAGACTGAGGGGTGCTCGGTACACGATCGGTGAACGACCGCGCAAGAGTTCTGCGTTACTCGGAGACGATACGGGAGCCGGGGGACTTCATCTTGAAGATTTGAATCGCGCTGTAGATGCTCTTGGCAGGGTGATTGAGGATGAGCCGCGAATTGGTGATGTGGGTGTCGATCAATTCGTACTGTCCGCCGCTGTAGTAGATGTCGCAGTCATCCATCTCGCAATTTTTATAGACGTGATTGTCGAGTGACAACTTGGCCTTACTGAATTTCTGCTGATCTACCAGAATATATTCCGGCGCGAGTCCCATTCATTCTCCTTCGCCCGCGCACTATAACAAAGTCACTCCTTCTCCGCAAACCGTGAACGTCAGGGTTTGCTTTTGCCTGGCCCGCAGTGCGTTAGTTCAGTCACTCGACGGATTGCCAACGCAGTCTTCTCCATGTAGCAACCCCTCTGAGCGCGCCTGTCTATCGGACCTCGAATAGAGCTTGCTTCAGACTACGCCATGCCCAGACATGATAGAATGGCGAGGGTGCTCCCTACGCACTTTCACCTTGATCCATTCTTGCCACCTCTATAGAATGGCGCGACTTTTCAGATAGTTAGTCCCTGCGTCCGTTGGCGGGCGATGCTGTGGTTCTTTCGTTGGTTCGTCTGCTCCCGATGCGATGACGCCACGAGGAAACTGGTTACGCACCTACCGGTGCACGGTCTGCTTCGATTGTAAGGGGAAGTATCTCAGGAGACAGTTCAGCTGGATTCTCAGTTTCACCATTCTGTCAACAGGAGGAGAACACTGTGAGCGACTCAGCGATTGTGACGTTTGCTCTCGATTGCGGCGGTGGCCGGCATTGTCTATGGCCTCTATCTCGCCATGTGGGTGTTTAAGCTTGATGCCGGCAACGCGAAAATGCAGGAAATTGCCAAGGCCATTCAAGAAGGGGCGAGCGCCTATATGAATCGGCAGTACCGGACGGTCGGAGTGGTGGCCGCGATCTTATTTGTCCTGTTGTGGGGCGCGGGAGCGGTGTCCGATAAATTCGGCATGCTGACGGCCGTCGGTTTTTTGATTGGAGCGGGAGCATCGGCACTGGCCGGCTATGTCGGGATGATCATTGCGGTTCGGGCGAACGTGCGAACGGCGCAAGCGGCGCACAATGGGATGAATGCCGCGCTGACGGTCGCCTTTCGCGGTGGCGCGGTGACGGGGCTTCTCTTGATCGGACTGGGACTTCTTGCGATTACCGGCTTCTACACCTTAGCCTCACAGTTTGCGGGGCAGGAAAAGGCCATTCATGCCTTGCTGAGCCTCGGATTCGGCGGCAGCTTGATTTCCGTATTTGCGCGAGTAGGCGGGGGAATCTATACGAAAGCGGCGGATGTGGGCGCGGACCTTGGTCGGCAAAGTCGAAGCGGGCATTCCGGAAGATGACCCTCGCAATCCCGCCGTCATCGCGGACAATGTGGGCGATAACGTCGGCGATTGCGCCGGCATGGCGGCAGACTTATTTGAAACCTATGCAGTAACGACCGTGGCAGCGATGGTGCTGGCGTTTACCATGTTCAAGGGAGCCAGTGCACCCATTCTCTATCCCCTGGCATTGGGAGGAGTGACGATCTTCGCCACCATTATCGGTATTTTGTTTGTGAAGGTGAGCCCGGGCGGCGAAATCATGCCGGCTCTCTACAAGGGACTCTTTGTGGCCGGTGGGATTGCCGCCGTCGCGTTCTTTCCGATCACCTCGAAAATCATGGAAGGTGTCGGCGGCGTCAGTGGCATGAGTTATTACCTGGCGGCATTGATGGGGTTGGCGGTAACGCTGGCGTTGGTGTTCATTACCGACTATTACACGTCCAAGGAATATGCACCTGTGAAAGATATCGCCAAGGCCAGCGAAACGGGTCATGCGACCAATATCATCGCCGGTCTGGCGGTGGGTATGCAATCGACCTCCGCCCCAGTAGTCGTCATCGGCGCGGCGATTCTCGGCAGCTATTGGATTTGCGGCGGCGCGGAGTCGGGCGGTCTGTACGGTGTCGCGGTGGCGGCGGTGTCGATGCTGTCCATGGCAGGGATCGTCGTGGCCATCGATGCGTTCGGACCCATCACAGACAATGCCGGCGGGATCGCCGAAATGGCGCACCTGGGCAAGGAGGTGCGCGACATCACCGACCCGCTCGACGCCGTCGGAAATACGACGAAGGCGGTGACCAAAGGGTACGCGATCGGCTCAGCCGCGCTCGCAGCGGTCGTCCTATTTGCAGAGTTTGCCCGGGAGGTCGCCAAGGGAACTCAAGCTAGTACGTTCGATCTCTCGAATCCATTGGTACTGGTAGGGCTGTTTCTCGGCGGGATGTTGCCGTTCATCTTTGGCGCGCTCTGTATGAAAGCGGTCGGTCAGGCAGCTGGTTTAGTGGTGGAAGAAGTACGTCGCCAATTCCGGACGATCAAAGGCATTATGGAAGGGACGGGAAAACCGGAATACGGAACGTGCGTGGATATTGTCACGCAAGCGGCCATTCAAAAAATGATGATTCCCGGTCTGATTCCAGTCGTGGCTCCGATCGTGGTGGGCGTCGTGCTTGGACCTCAAGCGCTTGGCGGCGTGCTCGTCGGCAGCATCGTGACCGGTTTGTTCGTCGCGATTTCCATGACCAGCGGTGGAGGAGCCTGGGACAACGCGAAGAAATACATTGAGGAACAGGGCTTGAAGGGAACCGATACCCATAAGGCCGCCGTCACCGGCGATACGGTCGGTGACCCCTACAAGGACACGGCCGGTCCGGCGATCAATCCCATGATCAAGGTCATCAACATCGTCGCGCTTCTCATTGTGTCCTTGATCGTAAAGTAGTCGCCCCTGCGACTCCATCCTTTCGTGATCGGCTTGACGCGTTCGACGGCCCTACGGTAAGGTGACGACAGGGTTGTTGGCCGAGACAGGATCTCATTGGCTGGAGGTGCTCCGATGGAGAAACAAGAGAGGAGACCGGAATCCAGGAAAGACTCCCACAGTAAGGAAGAGGTCAAACCGAATCCCAAAGTCGTCGAGTCCGGGAAGAAAATGAAAGAGGACATCGACAAGCTGGTCGATGAAATCGATGATGTGCTTGAAAAAAACGCCGAAGAGTTTGTGAAGAATTATGTGCAAAAAGGAGGGGAATAGTCCCCTCATTTTTTATTGCGCATTTCGTGTTGATCCCTACATTTCAAGGCCCGAGCATTCATCAATCTCCACAGAGCTGCTCGCGTCCGGTGTCTCACTCCAGACGAGACGGAGTCTCGTTTGACAAAGATGGGGTGAGTCGATACCATTCCCCTTACTTCTCAGTAACTTCTGACTATTTCCGATAGAAACCGAGGATTCATGCAGGAAAGACTGTGGGTATTCCGTCCGTCGGATATCGCATTGCGGCATAATCTGTCGCGCCTCTTGTCGATCTCTGCCGTGACGGCATCTGTATTGCTGGCTCGTGGAGTGACCACGGCCGATGAAGCTGGCCGGTGGATGTCCAGCGCTCAAGAGCGGCTACACGATCCTTTCCTGATTCCCGACATGGAGCAGGCGGTTGAGCGCTTGCACCTGGCCTTATCACGGGACGAGCAGGTTTGTTTCTACGGGGACTATGATGTAGACGGTGTTTCGGCCACGAGTCTCTATCTGTCGTTTTACCGGGGCCTTGGGGGGAACGGCCGCGGATATATTCCGCACCGTCTTCGAGAAGGGTACGGCTTAAATGAGGCGGCTATCCGACAGTTAGCCAAGGAAGGGGTCACGCTCTTAGTGACGTCCGATTGCGGCACGACGTCCCATCATGAAATTGGGCTCGCGAACCAGCTCGGCATGAATGTGCTGGTAACAGACCATCATCAAACCGATGCCGTGATGCCTCCGGCCCTCGCTGTCCTCAATCCGCACCGGCGCGACGCGATTTATCCGTTCAAGGGACTCTGTTCGGCGGGACTCGCTTATAAGGTGGTGTCGGCCTACCAGCAACGATATGGGTCGGGTGATGTGGATCCGGAGTCCTGTCTGGATCTGGTGGCCTTGGCGACGGTGGCCGACATCGTGCCGCTTCAGGATGAGAACCGTATCCTTGTTCGAGAAGGCCTTAGGCAGATCACGCAAGGCGCTCGCTGCGGAATTCGGGCATTGAAGCACGTAGCGGGAATCACGAAGACCTGCACGAGTGAAACCATTGGCTTTCGCCTGGGACCTCGGTTGAATGCAGCGGGTCGCTTAGACCATGCGATGCTGTGTGTGCGGCTTTTGACGACGGACTCCGAACAGGAAGCCATGCAAATTGCTGAACAGTTGGAGCAGCTCAATCGACAACGCCAGCACATCGAAGCGGGAATCACCAGCGAGGCGGCCGCATCTTTGCTAGAGGATGACCTAGCCGCCGCGATCGTGTTGGCTTCCCGTGACTGGCATCTGGGCGTTGTGGGAATTGTGGCCGCTCGGCTGGTGGATCAGTTTCACCGGCCAAGCATCGTCATTGCGGTGGATGGACAGGGGATCGGCAAGGGATCGGCTCGGACGGTAGAGGGATTTGATTTGTACCAGGGCGTTAGCTGAATGTCGAGATCTGTTGGAGGCATTCGGAGGCCATCCAAGCGCTGCTGGACTGACCATCAGGGAATCGCGCCTGGAGGAGTTTAGTCGACGATTTTCTGAGGTCGCTGCTCAGTGGGCCAGTTCCACCCGCACAGCGCGGACGTTGCAGGTCGATGCAGAGGTCAATCTGACGGACGTCAATCTTGGGTTGATCCAGGAACTGGAATCTCTGCATCCCTTTGGCGCCGGAAATCCGGAACCCACGTTGGCCGTTCGTGGGCTCGATGTATTGGATGCGCGAGTGGTCGGCGAGAAGCATCTTAAACTGCGTGTCCGGCAAGGCCGATCGCTATATTTTCGACAGCATTGGTTTCCGTATGGGATCGCTGGAAGACTTGGGTCTGAGGGCTGGTCGTCCGCTCGACTTGGCCTTTAGCCCTGAACGCAATCACTGGAATGGACAAGACCGCGTGCAATTGCGCATTAAGGCTCTTCGTATGAGCGGTGAGGTGTCGTAAGTATGCCGCACGAGACGGTGACAGAACTTGATCAGTTGATCGAGCGAGTGAAGAGCTACAATGTCGAAGCCGATGTGGACCTCGTGCGTCGAGCCTATGAGTTTTCCGCCAAGGCGCATGAAGGCCAGATGCGCCGATCAGGCGAACCCTACCTGCGGCATCCTCTCGCGGTGGCTGGCCTGTTGACCCATCTCAAGACTGATGTGACGGCCATTGTCGCCGGCCTGTCTGCACGACACGTTGGAGGATACCCTGGCCACGCCCCTGGAGTTGGAGCAGCGGTTCGGGAAGGATGTGGTGCAGCTTGGTCGACGGCGTCACCAAAATCGGCAAAATTACTTTCCGGAACTACGAGGAAAAGCAGGCCGAAAATTTCCGCAAAATGCTGCTCTCGATGGCAGACGATATCCGCGTTGTGTTGATCAAGCTTGCAGACCGGCTGCACAATATGCGGACCTTGGAATATCTCAGCGAGCCGAAGCGGCAGGAAATCGCCCAAGAGACGCTGGAAATTTATGCTCCGCTCGCCAACCGCCTCGGGATAGGCTGGATCAAGAACGAACTCGAAGATCTGTGTCTGAAACATCTGAAGCCGGAGTGTATGAATCGCTGCGGGTCCTCGTCTCGAAGCGGGACGATGATCAGGCAGCAGTACATTCTGGAAGTCATCGATATGGTAAAGGCGGCCATGGCGGAGGCTGGGCTTGCACGGTGAGGTATCCGGCCGGCCAAAGCATTTGTACGGTATTTATCAGAAGATGGAGAAACAATCGATTTCGTTTGAGGAAGTGTACGATCTGGCAGCTCTCCGTATCATTACGGACATCAAAATGAACTGCTATGCACTGCTGGGCGTGATCCATTCCCTGTGGCGGCCCTTACCCGGCCGGTTCAAGGACTACATCGCCATTCCCAAATCCAATCTCTATCAGTCGCTGCATACCACCGTGGTGGGTCCCGAAGGGGAACACGTCGAGTTTCAGATCCGCACGGAGGAGATGCATCGAGTGTCGGAGCAGGGCATTGCCGCGCATTGGAAGTACAAAGAACATGGGCGCATCGATGAGAAAGATGGGAAGGTCTTTAGTTGGTTGCGGCAATTCGTAGAATGGAATCAAGACCTTCCTGACAATCGCCAGTTTATGGATTCGGTCAAGTTGGATCTATTTCACGACGTGGTGTACGTCTTTACTCCGCAAGGCATGGTGAAGGAACTCCCCAAAGGCTCCACGCCGGTCGATTTTGCGTATTCCGTGCACACGGAGATCGGGGATCACTGCGTCGGAGCCAAGGTCAACGGAAAAATCGTCCCGCTGAAACATATGATGGCGAGCGGGGACATGGTGGAAATTTTGACCGCCGCCAACCAAACGCCGCACCGTGATTGGCTGAAGTTCGTGCGAACATCGCGGGCGAAAACGAAGATCAAACATTGGATTAAGGCAGAGGAGCAGTCTCGCAGCGTTGAGATTGGCAAGCGTTTGCTGGAAGCCGAATTTCGTCGACATGGTCTGGCGCCGGCTCAGATGATGCGCTCGGATCAACTCCTCGCAATAGCCAAGCAGGTCGGTCATGAGACGACGGATGAATTGGCCGCAGCCGTTGGATTCGGCCACGTACCGACTTCCCAGGTGATGAGCAGGCTCGTCCCCCCAGTACCCACGACGACCCTAGCAGTCGCACTGGAAGCGCCGACCGTGCCGAAATCGGTGACTGGCAGAACGGATGACACCGGTGTACAGGTCAAAGGCGCTCGGGACTTGCTCATGCAGTTGTCCCGGTGCTGCAACCCTGTGCCTGGGGATCGTATTTTAGGCTATATTACAAGGGGGCGCGGGCTCACGATTCATACCATCGATTGTCCCAATTTGGAGGCATTAGACTATGACAAGAATAGGCTGGTCGAAGTGGAGTGGGACCATTCCACGCCCAGCACTCATGCGGTGAAAATCTCAGTCATTGCTGTGGACAAGACCGGGGTCTTGGCGCATGTTTCCACGGCTATTTCGGAATGCCAAGCTAACATCAGTCGTGCTGAAATCACGACCCGGGAAGATCGAAAGGCAATGCTGGATTTCATTGTCGAAGTCCCGGATACCGCACACATGGGACGAGTCCTCAAAGCGATCGAAAAGGTCGACGGCGTGATTACGGTACGGCGAGTCCGTTCATGGCAGGAACGACCCTAGTCAGCGAAACCTCTCACTGTTCTCTTTCCTCCCATAGCGATATTCGCATGAGCCTCTTAGTGCTGACCGGGGTCGGGTCGTAGTGCTGATTAGTCGTGACCGTAGTATTGATCGCTCGATTCTCATCTTTCTCGGGGCAGATGGGCCTTAGCGCTTCGTCCTATGCCGGTGGAGTTGGCCCATTGCTCGTCATTGCGTCGCTGATAGCGCGTAGCGGGATAGTGACTCATATTCCACACGCGGTTCATCCCGATTTGATGTCCTAGCCTGGCTCGACGGCTATTTTTCTTTACGTTGCTCGAGCTCTTCTTGCAGTGAGTGGTTTATTGAGCGAGGGCAGCGTTACATCCATGTGGTCGGGCAGTTGCGGGTGGCGCGAGGTCGTCGCTACGGGAGCCTTGATTCTCTGGCTGGTCAAGGGGTTCACCCTCATGGCGTTAGTGGCCTTGCTCACCGTGGAGTCGGCCGTGGTCGGGGTTCATTGAAGGATACGCTGATACGAATTTTCTCCAGCGTTGAGCAGGGAAAGATCCGTCCCCGCAGGGGTGATTCACAGGAGCGTTGCCGATAGTGGAACACGAGTTCCACTATCGGCAACGCTGGGGATGCAGATTCGGGGGAGATAGGTTTGTTAACATTGAAACACGTCAGCGATGGTATGGCTATGATGAACTCCTGTGGTGCCGTGTGTGAAGAGGTCGCATGCAGGTTGTACAGGACGGCCGACGGCTACTAGAATGGATTCGAGACATTGTGGCCGAGCGTTAGTCAGCAACTGCTGCCGCGAAGCGGAGCTATTCCTTGATGCGGCGACTATGCGATGGTCACTGCACACGCTATTGGTTGGGCGCATTTATTTTTCGGGGGAGCGCGCGAGACTCAACCTCCAAAGTGGATGAATGTCGGTCACGGCTGCTTAAAACTAAGCCGCATCCCGCGTTTCAATTGAAGCGCCTCGGCGCGACCCTCGCCTAGTTCCAGTACATAGAGGGCGCCTTCGGCTGAATGATACTGCGGACAGCCATCGTCTTGTCTCGTGCAGATGGGAACGCTACGCTCAATATGGATAATGGTTTTTTTTTCATCCATCCAGATGATGTCCAGTGGAATTTTGGTGTTTTTCATCCAGAATGTCCAAGGCTGAGCGTCACCGAAGATGAACAGCATGCCACGGTCGTTGGCGAGATGTTCACGAAACATTAAACCTTGGGCGCGTTTCAGCGATGTATCCGCCAATTCAGCCTGAATCAACGCGCCCTGTGGCGTCTTCACCGTGATGAGGATTTCGGGGGAAGGTCCGCGGCAAGCGGAAAGCGGGTTCACTGACAGCACAAATGAAGAGGATGGCCAAGCACCGAAGTGCTAAGAGAATGTGAGCCACAACAATGGATCTTTTATGCCAATGCCTCACGAGGTTACGTCCCATGGCTGCGCATCCTAATGGGCTTCTCATGTGTCGTCAAGGCACTGGTTTGAGTAAGTGTTCTGCTCTTGTCTTGCAATTCCGCCGGCCCCTATGCCATCCTCAATCCATCGTTTGATTTGCGAGGAGGAGCTGTAATGAAGGAAACTCGGCGCGTGGTTTATATGCGGGGTGTATTTGTTTGTCCGAAGTGTCGCCAATCATATGTGCAAGAGAAATGGATCGAAGAATTCCGAATCCGTTGCCATAAGTGTGACTATCGCGGGACCTTGACCCAGGTATCGGTTGAAGAGCACATGGATGAGGAAACGGTGCGTCGGTAAAGCAAACACATTTCTGGCGATTGCTGCGCAGAACCTTCCCTTGTCTTCGATCAGGAAGACGTGAGTGAATGATAGGCCGTGGAAAGCATGGCCTAGCCAATCTCGTTTTTTCTTCTTACGCCTCAAACGGAGGCATCATGATTCAGGTATTGCGCATTCTGTTGCTATGTACCACTAGCTTCGTGCTGGCGTCGGCCAATGCTTTATTGGCTGATGAATTGCCAGCCATCACCGTGCTGGTGGCCTATCATTCTCGTTCCGGTCACACCGAGCAAATGGCCAAGGCGGTGGCTGAGGGAGTTCGAAGGGTTTCCCCCGCGCATGTGATCGTGAAGCGAGTGCAACAGGTGACGGCGGAGGAGTTGTTTGCTGCAGACGCCATCGTCCTTGGGTCCCCCGTTTATTGGTCCAATATGGCCGGCGAAGTGAAGACTTTCATTGATGACTGGCAATTCAAGTTCGGGGTTTTCCCCGAGTTCAAACTCAAGAACAAGGTCGGGGCTGCATTTTCCACCGGGGGCCAGATCTCAAGTGGAAAGGAATTGACGATGCTCTCGATACTAGCGGCGATGCTTGGAAATTATATGATTGTGGTCGGCGGCGGCGGTGCCTTTGGCGCCTCCGCGACGACAGAGGGTAATAGTCCCGGTCTCAATGAACAAGAGCTGGCGGGAGCTCGGGACCTGGGCGAGCGGGTCGCAGATATAACCATTTCCGTGAAGCGCGGTTTTGAGCTGCGGAGAAGATCGCCTGTTTCGAGCGGACGTTGATCGTTCTAGAAGAGCACGGGTGTCTCATCGGCACGTTGGATCTAGGAAGAAACGGGTTTAGGGTAGGCGCTTTCAAGCTGGCTTTTTGCCAAAGTTACCAGTTCGTGGATATTTTTAGCACAACGACCACAGCACCCATGTTCACGCAAGCCAAACTCAGCTACGATTTGCCGGGTGGTCAGACATCCCTGCCGACCGGCTTCCCGCACGTCTGATTCCGTCAATCCTTTACATAAGCAGACATACATGATGGGTATCTCCCACTAATGATCTACCAAATTATTAGGCGGGTTGAGTAATCATATTTCTCGATACTGATAAACGTTATCAATTGAACAGAGTATAGCTTTCGCAGTGAAGACTGTCAAGGACTGTAAATAATGTTGTCGTCAGTGACCCACGTGCGACCTAGGTGGGTAGAACGCCTAGGGAATTCATTGACTTAATCGGGGCCTCGGTAGGTGAAGCACAAAAAACTATGTCTACCAGCTAAGAATCCATTGGTAAGAATGCAGGTAAGCAATCAGGGGTAAGGCGTAAGGTTAATTCTGGGTTATGAAAGCCTTCAAGGCATCGGATTCTAGTCAATCATCGGTTTGTAATCTGAACAAATGCGTGTAGGGTGTGTGGTGGCAGAGACCCAAATAGAAGTGTGAGTGGATCAAAAAATGCGAAGGCAGGAAACTCTTTCGAACTTCCTGCCTTCGTTGGTGCTCATGCTCTTCAAAGGGGAAAAAGGCGAGGCCTTTTTCCCCTTTGTGAGTATTACAGCCAGTTCACGCGTTCGGCCGGCCGAATGTAGATCGGCTCTTCGACCTGAATGCGCGCCACTTCCTTGCCCGACTTGTTGAAGCCCAACACGGTATCGTTGTACATGTCGAACCGCTTCCCGTGGATTTGGGTTTCAAACACTTTCGGGCCCGGAATGACGTCGTACCGGAAGATGATCTGCTGGCTCGCTCTCCAGAGCTGGAGGACGGCCAACAGTTCCCGACTCGGCACGAGATACTTCTCGATGGCGTTGTCCACGCCCGGGCCGAACATCTGCCGGGCATAGCCGCGGGGGCTGTGCCGTGGCGGAATGTAGAAGCCGTTGGGCTCGGTGCCCCACTGCGGATACAGGGGCAACGCCACCTGCTCCACCCGGATCGTGTAGTACAGGGGATGCCACCGGTCTTCGGCCCACAGGCCGTCGTCGCCGATGCGCATCAGGCTCTGCATGCGGATCTTGCCCACGCAGGCCGCCATGCAGCGCGTTTCCATCGGCTCGCCGCCCGTCAGCGGATCCTTGCCTTCGATCCGCGGATAACAGGCAATACACTTCTCCGACACCCGGGTCGTGCCCCGGTACATCGGCTTCTTGAACGGGCACTGCTCCACGCACTTCTTGTACCCGCGGCAGCGGTTCTGGTCGATCAACACGATGCCGTCTTCCGGCCGCTTGTAGATCGCCTTCCGCGGACAGGCTGCGAGGCAGCCCGGATAGGTGCAGTGGTTACAGATCCGCTGCAGATAGAAGAAATACGTCTCGTGTTCCGGCAAGCTCGAGCCGGAGAGCCGCCACGGTTCGTCCCGCGTAAAGCCCGACTTGTCGATGTTCTCGACAATGGCCCGCATCGACGTCGCCGTGTCTTCGTAAATGTTCACGAACCGCCATTCCTGGTCCGTCGGAATGTACCCGATCGCCGCCTGGCCCACTTTGGCGCCGGCGTCGAAAATGGTCATCCCTTCGAACACCCCGTACGGCGCATGGTGCTTGCGGCCCACCCGCACGTTCCACACCTGCCCGCCCGGGTTCACTTGCTCGATGAGCTGCGTGATCTTCACGTCGTAGAACTGCGGATACCCCCCGTACGGCTTGGTCTCCACGTTGTTCCACCACATGTACTCCTGCCCCTTCGAGAAGAGCCAGGTCGACTTGTCGGCCATCGAACAGGTCTGACAGGCCAAACAGCGATTGATGTTGAACACAAAGGCAAACTGCCACTTCGGATGCCGCTCCTCGTAGGGATACAGCATCTTCCGTCCCAGTTGCCAGTTATAGACTTCTGGCATTGTAAATCCTCCTTCTGACCATGATCACGTGGTGATTGGTTCGCATTCGTTTCAAGCACTGAGGACGACGTCCTGAAGAGGCCGTCCTCTTAATCGTGCGCCTCGATCCTTAGACCTTGATCTTGATATGTTCACCCTTGAGCCACTTGATCATGAACTCGTTTTCCTGACCCGGCGTGAACCCGGTCCGGACTGGTTCCCACGGCCCACGGGCTCCGATGCCGCCGTCTTCCGCCTTGGTGATGCGGATCAAGCATTCCTTCGGAGTTGTGTTGATGCCATGGTGATCGATGGCATAGCCCCACTTGAACTTCCAGGCAATCGTATGTTTGCCGGGGAGTGAGTCGGTCTGGTGCATCGGCATCAACCAGCTTCTGGTGAACGACTGTTGGGCGCCGTACCGGAAGTTGGACTGATAGCCGGTATCGACCGCGATGGCGCGTCCGTCCGGGCCGCGTCTCGTGGCCCTTCACCGACTTCGCCGTGGCCACATACGGAGCATGTTTTGCCATCGTGACGTGGTACGGATAGGCCGGATTGTACTTCGCCCGGATCATCAAACGGGACACTTTATAGAACGGGTCCGACGGTTTCCAGCCGCGATAGGGCCGGTCCACCGGGTTCCCGTCGACAAAGACGTAGTCGCCGTCGTTGATGCCGCGGTCTTTCGCCGCCTGCGGGTTGATGTGCAACTGGTGCTCGCCGACACCCGGTGTCCGTTTGTCCATGCGGTACGGATCGCCGAAGTTCGACTCATAAATCTGCACCCAGTCGTTCACCGACCATTGGCTATGCACCCGGTGCCGGGTTTTGGGCGTCACGCAGTAGAACTGGTAGCCCTTTTCCCACAACGGGTTCGGATGCCGCTTGATTTCCTGCCACGGCAGCTTGATGTTCCGCACATGCTTGTCATCATGGTGCTGCGCGGTGATCGGAATCCCGTAATCGTCCGGCCGAATGAATGGATTGTTCGAGAAAATCGCATTCGGCAAGTACGGCGTACATTCCGGGCCTTCCCGGTGTACGATGAAGTTTTCTCCGTACTCGATGGCTTCCGGCTCAATCCGGTAGGTCTCGATGCGGCCTGACCGCGTCCACTGGGGCTTGGACTCGTTCGTCTCTTCCCAGAGCGGATGCCGCGGATAGGTCCGACCCATGACCATCCAGCCCTTTTCCGACTTCAACATGACGTCGGCGCTGTATCCGTAGCAGGTGGCGCTGGCATCCAGCATCCGCTGTGGATAGACATCGACGCGGTTCATGTACACGAAGTGGAACACGCCGCGGAAACGGGCATCTCCGGTCATTTCAGCCAATTTGGCTGCGACGCCGGCGAAGGTGTCCGCGTCGTTGCGGGTATCGTACAACGGACGAATGCCACCCTTCCAGATCTGAATCCACGGATTGGAGACCGTGCCTGTCATTTCTGGATAGGTGAATTCCATCCACGAGTTACACGCAAACGCCACGTCGGCATGGTTGACGTCCGAGGTCATCTCGATGTCTTGCGTGACGATCATCTCGATGTTCGGGTCGACGTTCTTCACCATGTCATAGTGGTGCTTGGCGTTGTTCAGAATGTTCACGTTCGTGACCCAGCGGACTTTGCTGGGGCTCGGCATGTGGGTCTTGCCGGTGAACACCTTGCGACCGTACTTCGGCGTATTGACGATCAAGGCCGTATCACCGTGGTTCCAGTAGCCCGACTTCTTCGCCATAGTAATACGATTTCGTCTTGATCTCTTTGCCATGGGCATTGGGATCCAAGGTCAGATTGAACGGATCCTCACCGGTGTGCACCGCGAGACCCGCGCCTGACCACGGCACCGCGTTCCAGATGCCGGCTTTGTAGTTACCGGACCAGGTATGGCAGCCCGTGCCGAATTTGCCGATGTTGCCCGTGATGGTCATCATGAGCGCGGCCGCCCGACCCATTTCCGTCATGTGGAAATAGTGACAGACGCCTTCGCCGTTATGCATCGCGGCTGGCTTGATCGTGCCCGAATCCCGCGCCCAACGGACCAACAGGTCTTTCGGCGCACGGGTGATTTGGTGCGTGGTATCCAGGTCATAGTCCTGCAGGTGGACTTGATACATCTGGTAGATCGACATGACGTCGATTTCGCGACCATTGACCAGTTTGACCCGATGGGTACCGGTCAACGCCGGATCGATGCCGCTCTCCTTGAAATGGAAGCCGACCTGTTCCCGGTGCAGAGGAACGGCTTGCCCCTTTGCCAAGTCCCAGACCATCATGCCGCCGAGCCGTTCGATCTGCTCGGGTTTCAAGGATTGGATGCGTCCCGAATAGCTCTTCGAGAAATCCGGGAACTTGTAATCTGCAATCACATCGCGCGGATCGAGATACTGGAGCGTATCCGTCCGTACGAGCAAGGGCAGGTCGGTAAATTCCTTGATGTAATCGATGTCCTGCAGATTTTCGTCGAAGATGATCTTGGCGGCACCGAGGAAGTTGGCGCCGTCGGTCTCCGGCCGCAGAGGAATCCAGTAATCGGCCCGGTAGGCCGTCGGATTGTATTCCGGCGTAATCACGACGATGCGCGCGCCGCGCTCGATCGACTCGAGCTTCCAGTGCGCTTCCGGCATCTTGTTCTCGACGAAGTTCTTGCCCCAGCTGGTGTTCAGCTTGGAGAAGCGCATGTCGGAAAGGTCGATGTCGCAGTTCTGAGTCCCGTTCCAGAACGGATGGGACGGATCCTGGTCGCCGTGCCAGGTGTAGTTGGAATAGTACTTTCCGCCTTGGGCTTTATCCGGATCGACTTTGCGAATCCAGGAGTCCAGCAAGGGCAGGCATCCGCCGTTGAAGCGGGTGTTCATCATCTTGCCCACGATGCCGAGCACCGGCATACCGGCCCGATGCTTGAAGCAGCGCACGCCCGCGCCCTTCATCATCTCGATCATTTCCGGCGCATAGCCCTGCTCCCGGAGACGACGCGCTCCGGCTTCACCGCTGTACCGAGTCGCGATCAGCACCGCGCCTTTGGCCACGTAGGTGAACGCCGTATCCCACGATACCCGGTTGAGGTCATCGAGGAAGCGGCTGTCGAATTTATACTTGCGCTTCACATCAGGCGTCAGCTCAGGGGAGCCGGCATCCATCCACTCTTTCCAGCCCTTCCGCATCAACGGACCCTTCAAGCGATAGGGACCGTACACGCGGCGATGGAAGGTGAAGCCCTTTAGGCACATGCGCGGGTTATGCGCAAACGTGCCGCGGTTGCCGTAGAGATCTTCATAGGTTTGGTGGTCATAGTTCTGCTCGACGCGCATGACGACGCCGTTTCGGACGAAGGCCCGAATACGACAGCCATGCGTGTCATTCGGTGAGCAGCACCAGGTAAAGGATGAGTCGTACCGATACTGGTCGTGATACACACGCTCCCAGGACCGATCCGGGTACTCACCCAGCGGGTTCCCAACCTCGATGACCGGCTGCAGCGCGGTCAACGCGAGGACTTTGTCCGCCACGGCCACGGCCGCAACGGTTCCCGCCGAGATTTTGAGAAACTGTCTCCGTGAAACGGAAACCTGCATAATAGCTACCTCCTTGTGAGGCACATGAGTCCCTCATGCACCTGTTCGTACAACTTCGCTGCACTTCTCCGAAATGCAATTCTAGTTGATATACCCCCTTTCCCTGTATCGAATTGGAAACATTTGCCCCTCGCAATTCGAGAATTTGTGAACGGACATTCGTTCACGCAGGTGTGGTAGTACAAGTCGCATGCCTGAAACGTGAATAGGATGATCCAATAGCATCTTGCGGTGAGGCGTATAAAATGTGTATTAAAAACAGCTATTTGTGAATGCTGCGAAGTCATGTGAGAGAGTTAGGCAGCAGTAAGAGGAGGGGAGTCAGTAACTACTGACTACAGTCTCAGTGAGTAATGCGTAACTGATTGATAAATAATGATAAAGTATGTCTGTAAAGTGAAGACGATCGTCTGGCATGCATCAAACTTCAATAAAAACAATATCTTACGTTTATGATGGCTGGATGAACTGTCATCTTTTGCTGACACTGCTATTTCTCTTCCTTGATATAGCGGCGCATGATTTCATGAAAGTAGGAACGAGGAAGTCCGGCGTCTTGTGAGGCATGGGTGACATTGCCCTGATGGATGGTGAGTTTGGTCGAAATATATCGTCGATTGAAGGCTTCAAGAACCTGTTCTTTGGCCTTGGCATAAGGGAGATGAAGATAGTCTTCTTCAGGGTTTCACTCGGGCGTTCGTCGGGAACCGCCAGAAGACCAGCTACGTCAGCGATGCCGATGCGATCACTTTTAGCTAGCATCACGGCCCGTTCCATTACATTGCGCAGCTCCCGGACGTTCCCAGGCCAGGGATAGGCGACCAGTTCGGTGACGGCCGAAGGATGAAGATCCTCCACACGTTTCGTAAACTCTTTGGCATAGCGGCTCATGAAGTGGCGCGCGAGCACGGGAATATCCTCCGTTCGTTCACGAAGCGGTGGCACGCGAATTACCATCACATTGAGCCGAAAGAACAGGTCCTTTCTGAACTCGTTCTGCTTCACCTTTTCCGCCAAGTCCTGATTCGTGGCAGCGATAAAACGAACGTTGACTTTCCGCTGTTGCGTGCTCCCCACGGCACGCACTTCGCCCGCTTCCAGCACGCGCAACAGTTTGGCTTGGAGACTGCCGGGTAGGTCGCCGATTTCATCGAGAAAGACGGTGCCATGGCTTCCCGATTCGATCAGCCCGGTCTTATCAGCGACCGCGCCGGTGAACGCTCCGCGAACATGGCCAAATAGTTCGCTCTCAACCGTGCCTTCCGAAAAAGTCGTGCAGTCAACGACCTGAAATGGTCCATCGCAATCCAGGCTTCGCTCGTGAATCGCTTTCGCGATCAATTCTTTACCCGTTCCCGTTTCACCGATAATTAGGGTCGTCGATGGTACCCGGGCAATGGCTTCGATCATGGCCATAACGTTTCTCATAGGGGGGCTCACGCCTACCAAATTTTTGAAGGGGATGCGAGGGCCCGCGGCATCATCGGGGGAGCCTTGAGAGAGAATTTCGGACATCCGCATGGCCCGATGAATGCGCGCGGCGAGGTCCATGGTGTCGTAAGGCTTGACGATGTAGTCAAACGCGCCGTGACGCATCGCGTCAATGACCGTGTCGATGGCATAGATCCAACTGACGATGATGACCGGAATGCGTCGATTAATGTCTTGAACCCGTTCGTAGGAGCTCAATCCCGCTCATGCCCGGGCAGGCGAACATCGGCGATAATCAAGTCAATGGGTTGTTGCTGCAAACGTTCAAGCGCACCTTCCGCGGTTGCGTTGATGACCACATGGACCTGCTCGTCTTCATGGCGGGGCAACTCATGCTCCACGGTGCGCAAGAACATATCGACGTCCTCTGCATTATCCTCAACGAGCAGGACGGTGAATGCCTTGTGTTGGCTTCCCGACATCATTGAATCCTCGACAATTCCTAAATTCTCTCACCGCGACGGCGCTCGTGCCGATCTGGGCGCGAGGATGGCTAGTCACGTCCCATCCGAGGACCCGCACGCCTATTTCCATCAGGCCTTGTGCGGTAATGTTCGCATGCTCAGTGCGTCTGAAACCAGTCGGTCGGTGTAGATAAACTTGGCATGGGCGATCAATGCCCACTGCAATAGGGATGATCAGGTTTCGGCATCCACCGAAGGATACCCGAGGCGCAGGAGTCGCGCCATCTGAAGGAATCCTTGTGAGGGATTCGCTCCCATAGAGGACGGGCGCCGTCACGCCGTGCACATATTAGGAGAGGGTGTTGTGCAAATCAACTCCATGTCCGATAGGGCAGTGATGTAGATGCGAGGCAAGAAGGGACTAATAAGCTCGAGAAGGACGGCATGGTACTGGCTCAGTGCCCAAGCCCCGTACTGCTCGAATCAGCATGAGATAGCTAAGAAACAGGCGGGTCGCACCGAGCTTGAGAATGGCGTCTACCCAATCCGGTTCGAGAGATCGATTGACCACGCACGCCTTGGCTACCGGACCACCGCGTCATGAGCTACTCTTGAGTCCGATGATGCCCAAGACAATGCACAGAAGGGAGATGACTTTGATGGTCGAGGCAGACTCCGCGAAGAGCACCATGCTGAGCACGGCCGTGCCGGCCGCACCGATACCTGTCCATACCGCGTATCCCGTTCCCACAGGAATGGTTTTGAGAGCTTGAGCGAGACAAGCGAAACTCGCCCCCATAGTCAGGAGCGTCCCCACCGTCGGCCAAAGTCGAGTAAATCCATCTGAATATTTCAGGCCAATGGCCCAACAGATTTCAAGCAGCCCTGCTACCAAAAGAAACGTCCACGCCATACCTTCAAACTCCTGGAGATTCGTGGCGTGAGGCCCGTGGCGCTCCACGACCAGATCCGTGGTAGTGGTGATCAAGAGTAATCTAGGTTGTGAATACTACAACACGTTACCGAAAAACATCGGCATGTAATAGGAGACGGGCGGCGACGGAGAAAGTGCAATTGCAGATCAAGGTTATTCATCGCACGGCACCGTGGCCAGTGACGGGGTCAGCCTCACGTATGGCAGGTTTGTCTGGTCGATCGAGCCATCGGTATAGCACCGGCAAAACGATCAGAGTAAGAAGCGTAGAACTGACGAGCCCACCGATGACCACGACGGCGAGAGGACGTTGAACTTCCGAGCCGATCCCATGTGCGAACGCGAGCGGCATCAATCCGAGCAAGGCCACTAAAGCAGTCATGAGCACCGGTCTGAGTCGAAGTGTGCAACCTTTGATGATGGCCTCATCGCATTGAAGTCCATCCTCACGCAGCGTGTTGAAGTAGGAAACCAGCACAATTCCATTGAGCACGGCCACACCGAACAAATTAATGAATCCCACGGAAGCCGGCACGCTGAGATATTCGCCTGTCAGCCAAAGGGCGACGATTCCACCGATCATCGCGAAGGGCAGGTTCATAATGATCAGCGCCGCATGACGGACGGAATTGAACGAGGCAAACAACAGGATGAATATCAAACCGATCGTGATCGGCAGGATGATTTTAAGGCGCGCCATCGCTCGCTGCATGTTCTCAAAGGACCCTCCCCAAACAAAATGATAGCCGGCCGGTAAATGGATCTGCTTTGCAATTTTGTCCTGGGCTTCTGCGACGACGCTTTCGATGTCTCGACCAAGAGTGTTGAATCCGACATAGATGCGGCGTTGCAGTCCCTCGCGGCTGATCAGTGATGGGCCCTCACGGAGCTCGACCGTGGCGAGATCGCCAAGTGGAATGAGGGCGCCGGTGGGTGTTGTCAGAAGGATGTTTTTGATTGTGTCGACACTATTTCTGTACTTTTCAGGATACCGGAATGTGAAATCGAATCGCTTATTTCCCTCGTACACTCGGGTGGCTGCTTCCTGCCCGATTGCCGTCGTGATAATTTCCTGGATATGGGCCACATTGATTCCGTAGCGCGAAATCTTACCGCGATCGATGTCGATGGTCAGGTAGGTCTGGCCGAAGAGTTGCTCGACGCGCACATCGCCCACGCCCCTGACTGTGGCCATGATCGACTGAACCTTTTCCGCCGTATTTCTCAACACCGCCAAATCGTCCCCGAGGATTTTAATGGTCGCTTCGGACCGGACTCCGGACAACAGTTCATCCACACGTTGTTGGATCGGCTGGCTCAGGAGGAAATTTGCTCCTGGGACTTTTTCAATACGTTTGCGGACGGCATCGTCGAGCGCCGATTTGGTTTTGGCAGTGGTCCATTCGTCCATTGGTCGGAGACTGACGACGGGATCGCTCGCGTTCGGTTCTTGAGGATCGTTCCCCATCTCCGAACGTCCTATTTTAGACACCACCATGCGCACTTCGGGAAACTCCAGCACCGCGCGTTGCATTTCCTTTTCAATCTCGATCGATTTGTCTAGCGCAATGCTTGGATAGCGAATGGTTTGAGGCGAAATCGCTCCTTCATTCAGGATCGGGATAAACTCTCCTCCCAGAAATGGAAAGAGCGACAAGCTGGCTCCCAGCAGTCCAAGCGCGATGGCCAGCACCATGATGCGATGGCCCATTGCCCAGTGCAACGTCGGCAGATAGAACCGTTTGGCCCAGCGTAGCAGGAAGGTGTCCTCTTCGGTTCCGCGTTTCAGTGCCAACGCGCAGAGCACGGGAGATAATGTCAGCGACAGCACCAACGACACGACGAGCGCGATAATGATCGTATTGGCCAATGGCTGGAACATTTTTCCTTCCATCCCCTGCAGGGTCAAAATTGGAAGGAAGACGAGGATAATAATCAAGATGCCGAAGATCACCGGTTGTCCGACCTCCGTGACCGCATGCAAGATGACCTGAGTCTTGTTGAACCGATCATCTCGTTGTTCGGCGAGGTGTCGGTACACATTCTCCACCACCACGACCGAGCCATCGACCATCATGCCGATAGCGATGACCAGTCCGCCGAGCGACATGAGATTGGCGGTCAGGCCGACTTGATCCATTACGATGAAGGTGACCAGCGGCGTGACGATGAGGGTGGCGGTCACAATAAGGGCGCTGCGGACGTTGCCGAGGAAGAGGAAGAGGATGACGACCACCAGCACAACGCCTTCGAGCAGCGCTTTATAAACGGTGTCAAGCGCGGCCGTAATGAGTTCGATTCGGTCATAAAATGGGATGATGCGCAATCCGTCAGGCAAGAGGCGTTTCGCATGAATCTCATCTACTTTGTCCTTAATAGACTGCACGACTTCTCGGGCATTTCCCCCACGCAACATCAGCACGATGCCGGTGATGACTTCATGTTTGCCGTTCAGCACGGCGGCGCCATGCCGAACGGCATGCCCGATCCGGACTTCCGCGACGTCCCGAACGTACACCGGCGTACCGCCTACTTGTTTGACGACGATGTGTTCGATATCTTCTAACGTCTTGATCAAGCCCACGCCGCGAATCACATATTTTTCATCATCCTTCTCGAGAATGTTGCCGCCGGCATTGGCATTATTCTGAGCGACGGCACTGAAGACATCGTGGAGAGCCAGGCCGTATTTCCGCAATAAGTCCGGCTCCACCAGTACCTGGTACTGTTTGACAAAGCCGCCCAGCGAATTGACATCTACGACGTCGGGCAGTCCCTTGAGCAGTGGCCGGATCACCCAGTCCTCCAGCGTCCGCCGTTCCATCAGATCCGTATCGGTCATCACAAAGTCTGTGTCGTTGTCGCGGGGCCCCTCGAGATAAAATTGGAAAACCTCTCCCAATCCGGTCGTGTTGGGCACCAATTGCGATACTGATCCGGGCGGCAACAGCTCTTGGACTTCAAGCACCCGTTCGAGCACGACTTGCCGAGCCAGATAGATATCGATGTCGTCGTTGAAGACGACCGTGATCATCGACAGGCCAACTTTTGAAAACGAGCGGATGTCCGTCAGTCCCGGCGCGCCCATGAGCTGCAGCTCCATGGGGAACGTGACGAAACGTTCGACCTCAGCCGGAGACATCCCGGGAACTTTGGTCACGACCTGGACCAGCACAGTGGTAACGTCCGGGAAGGCGTCGATGGCGATCGTCCGGAAGGCATAGATCCCGCCGGCGGTGAGGATGCACGCTATGACGACGACTAACACCCGTTGGCGGAGAGCAAATGCCAGAAAGGAGGACAACATCAGGCTAGATCTGTTCCTGCAGCAGTTCGGACTTCAGCACAAAAGATCCCTTCGTCACGATCGATTCTCCTTCCAACAATCCATCCAGCACCTTGATGTCACGACCATTTGAGTGACCCAATTTGACATCGCGCGCTTCAAACACGGCACCGTCCCGTTGGACAAAGACAAAGTGACGGTCGCGGTCGCGTTGTACGGCTCCTTCGGGAATGAGCAACACATTCGGTTCCGGTTCCGAATAGACCCGGACCGAGGCATACATCGCGGGTTTGAGCTTGCGCTCGGGATTCGGTAGTTCCAACCGCAAACGCATGGTGCGGGTTGCCGGATCGAGCACGTCGCCAACATAGGTGATGCGTCCTTGAAAGATCTGATCTGGATAGGCGGCGACATGCACCTCCACCGACTGGCCGTCACCCGTGAGATCGGGACGAATGTAGGGGATATCTTTCTCGGGGATTACAGCCGTCACCCACACATCCGTCAGGTCGGCGACCACGAAGAGTTTTTCCGTGGTTTCGACGACCTCGCCCTTCGTCAGATTACGAGCAATCACCCGGCCGTCGAAGGGAGCCAGGACTGGAACGTGGGAACGAATGGTGTGATTACGGTCCAGGTTTCGGAGATCTTCATCTGTGAGGCCCAGGAGAAGCAGTCGATCCCTCGCTTCCTGTCTTTCGGCACGGAGGCCGAGCATTTCCCCTTCGCGACGTTGTGATTCGGCCAACCCTATGACCTTTTCTTTTAAGAGTAGTTCGGCTCGCCGAAACGCCCGATCTGCAACGTTGAGTTTGGCCGTGGCCTTGAGATACGCCGACTGAGCCATCCCCAGTTCGCTGCTATATAGGAGCGCCAGGAGTGCGCCGGATTTAACCTCCCGGCCGAGGTCGGCATACACATCGATCACTCGACCGCGAACCAGCGTGGTGATTTCCGCCAGGGCATGTTCATTTGGTTCGACGGTTCCGGGAAAATCACGGGTGGTGCGAAATTCTGCGCGCACGACGGGTTGTACGACGATTCCCGCCGTCTGGACTTCCTCAACCGTCAAGCGGACGAGGCTACTGTCAGAAGACCGGGCAGGCGGGTTAGCTCCCGTCGCGTTGGGCGGCGGCCCCTCGCAACCAAGCGCGGCGTGCAGAACGAACACGCCGAGAAGAACCCGTGCGGAGGATATCCAAGCAGATTGTGACCGCAGTGCAACTGCCTGAAAAAAAACGGATTGAGTGACGGACATTACAAAGCGCCTCCTACAGCGCGTTCCAAAAGCGCCAACGACATCGAAAGATCGAATTGGGCTTGTGCATAGTCTAACAGAATCTGGCGCTGCACACGTTGCGCGTCAAGGACCTCTATCAGGCTGGAAGCTCCTTGCTGAAAACTGAACTTTGCAATCCGCAGCGCCTCATCAGCCTGTTTCAGCAGCCCTTTCTCATAGACATCGATCATATCAGCGGTGGTCTTGGCGTCCTGAAAATGTTGGCTGACGTTTCGGATCAATTCATTCCGCGCACGGAGATATTCTGCCTCGCCTTTCCGTTTGCTCCCGAAGGCCGAAATGATTTCCCCCTGCCGCCTGTCCCACACAGGAGTCGGGAAAGAAACGCCACCGGTAAACGCTTCTCGACCGATTTCGCGCCAGTAGCTGCCCCCGATGGTAATGTTCGGAACTCGGGCCTGACGTTCGAATTCCAAGCTCTGGTGGGCTTGCTCGACGAATTTGGTCAAGCGCAGGATCGTGGGATGTTGAGTGAGCGCACGTTCGGTTAAAATGTCGATACCGAAGCCGGGGCCAACACGGTGAAGTTGACCATCGATGGCATACGTGCGCCCGAGCGAGCCAGCCGTCAAGGTATCCAGCATCACGCGATTCACGCGCACTCGATTGGCGGCTCTGGTCACTGATTGGTTGGCCTTGAGCACTTCCACCCCGGATCGAATGGCTTCAAATTGGGGGCTTTCTCCCAGTCGAACCCTGGTCCGCACGGCCTTGTCCACGTCTTCGACCGTGGCCAGATTTTGTTCTGCGAGGATCTGCGCGCGTTGTGCGAGGAGGAGGTCATAGAAGGCGACCTTGACGTCGGCTACCAAATTCAAGCGCGTTTCCGCCAGTCCGGCCGAGGCACTCGCGACGCCGGCTTCTGTCGCACGTTGGCGAGCCGCGCGTTTCGACGGCCACTCGATCGGCTGTCCGACGGTCAAGTTGAACTCGGTGACTGATTCTCGCACCCCCGGATCGAAGAGCCCCAGATCCCGCATAGTGCCCCGACCACTATTGGCGCTGATCGAGGGATTAAGATAGGTATTGGCGGCGACCTGTTGGCCACGGTTCTGCTCGATGGTCCCTTCTGCGCTGGCAACCGTGGGATTGTGCGTCAGAGCCAGATCCAGCACAGTCTCCAGTGAAAAAGTAGGTTCATGTGCGGCAAGAGGCGTGGTTGACGAGGAGGCAGCCAGTCCTAATTCGGCGCCTGAGAATAACGCACACAGTAGCGTATACAAGCCGCAGGCCGGAAAGCTGCCGATGAGGTGTCGCCATCCAGGGTGTTTGCCGTTGCGAGACTCGTATCGAGTACGTGGACCTGTTGGAACTCGTTGCCTTGCATGTCTCATTGCTGGATCTCTCCCCTCTATCACATCATTGATCAACGCCGTAGGGTTAAACAAGCGTAACAGCTCCCAGGAATCAAGTCGACCAAGGAGCACCACGGCGTTTCCCGTAGTGAAGGTAGTGATGGAGCCGGGTCAACAGCGGCATTCATAGCACGGCGCGTGTGGTATAGGGAGAGAGCCCGATGACTCGCGATGAACGAGAGCAACACTGTGCAATGAGTGGCGCTGACTGGCAAAAGGTTTATCTCATGTCAATCGCCTGAAGCGTCCCTTTGCCGTGCACAGATTCCTATTAGTTGGGGATTGAGAGTGAGTCAAAGTCCGCAGGGGCCGGGTATAGCGAGCCCTGAGACTCACCACGCACCGATGAGCATCGTGCCGAGGTGAGCCTGCCGCCTGTAAATGCTAGGACAAGCATGCAAGGCTGGGTGAACGGTCGGTCAACACTGGTCCCGCAAAGCTCGCCGAGCCGGCCTAAATAATGGACCAGGTTTGTGTCGGCATGGACGTCGTCTAGGCTCTCCAGCCATCTGAGTTTTCGGCGTGAAACGTATTCCATTTGCTTTGAAATTCTTAGCGCGTTGATGGAGCGGTCAACTTCGCTTGTCACGTCTCCAGCATATTTCGTTGCGTCAGCTGACTGTAAAATGTGTTGCACTGAGGACAATATCCTTCAGATAAGGTGAAATCCTGCGGCTGCGCCTCGTGTTTTTGTAAGAATGTCGCCAGCTCGCCCCAATGGGATCCGCCGCGCGCGTCAGCCCCATTTTCCCGAACCCGCCAGCAAAACTGGCATTGTGTGGCAGCGGAGTCCATGGTCTACATTCCAGAGCTTCTGACCCTAGTCATCATGCGTTGATGGCTTGCTCAGCCAGCGGAGGCGCCTGCGAAAAATGAAACCATATCGAATTCGCAAGGGAGCTGACAACTAGGCGATATCCTAGGTTGGAGAGAAAATGTTGCGTGGGGGAGGATGGACGGAGGATTCCGTGAATCTGAAAATTCTGGGATGGCAAATGCTAGGCCGAGGTTAGTCCGTGTGCAAGTGCGTACTTGGTCAGTTCTGCCGTAGTATGCAAGTCGAGATGAAACATGATCTGTGCCTTGTGAAACTCCACGGTCTTGGGAGAGATATTGAGCAGCGCGCCAATTTCCTTGATAGTCCGCCCCTCTGCGACCAACTGCAGCACCTCTCGCTGACGCGGTGTCAGATCCTGCCGTGTAGCGAAGAGTGTGGCATGATCCTCTGATAATGAGGTGACGAGCTCGCGAGTCAGGAGAGCGGTGACAAAATACTGCCCTTTCAACACGGAATCGATCGCCTGGTCCAATTCTCGAGCCGCGGATCGCTTGAGCAGATAGGCGGATGCACCGGCTTTGAACGCTTCGGTGACATACGCGGGATCTGCATGCATGGTGACAAAGACAAGCTTCACGTCGGGCAGCGTTTTTTTGAGCTGCCGCGCCGCATCAATACCGTTCAACAACGGCATTGAAATATCCAAGAGAATCAAATCCGGGCGCAGGCGTATCGCCGCTTCCAGCAAGGCGCGACCGTCTTCGACCGCCCCCACTACTTCACAGCGCTGCTCCACGATGCGTCGGAAACCTTCCAGCACCAAGGTATGGTCGTCGGCCAACAAGACACGGGGGATAGTCATGCGAGAACCTCCGCGTGGGGTACACTGATGTGCAAGCGGGTCCCCTGTTGCGGGATCGAGTCTATCGTGAACGTACCTTGGACGAGCCGCACACGCTCGGTCATGCTGACCAATCCAAGGCCGCGACGCCCATCGATGACGCTCTGCGTGTCGAAACCTACCCCGTCGTCTTCTATTCGGAGTGTCACAGTTTCGGTGGTGGAAGAAAGCGACACCACCACTCGCGTGGCCCGCGCATGTTTCATGACATTGGCGAGGCATTCCTGCGCAATGCGATAGAGGACCGTGGATATCTTCTGCGGCAGCCGTGTAGACGCCGGGTGGAATTCAAAACTACCCTGAAGGTTCGAACGGGTGGCACAGTCATCCACCAGACGCTGCAGGGCGACCGTCAACCCAAGATCGTCAAGAATCGAGGGATGAAATTGATAAGCCAAATGCCGAACATCATCGGAGAGCTCGGTCAGGCGGTCTTGGATCGAGCGCAATTCCTTGCTGCAGGTGTGTGCGGAGGGGGGCAGCGTGCTGTCCAAGGATTCAACTTGAACGACCAGCATGGCCAGTCGTTGGTTGATATCATCGTGGAGGTCCCTGGAAATGCGTCGACGCTCTTCTTCCTGAGCGGTCAACAGCCTGGCGGCCAGATCTTGCAACTCCTGTCGGCTGGTGGCGAGCGCATGCTCACTCGAACGGAGAGACTGCTCCGTCTCGATGTGTTCTGAGATTTCATTCAACAGTATTCGGTTCACATCTGCGAGTTCCCTGGTGCGAGCGGAAACCCGATCTTCTAATTGATTTTTGGCCTGCCGCAGGTGGATTTCTACCTGATGCCGTTGTCGCAGAAGCATAGCAGTAATCCAGAGGATGATCACTCCGAGGGCACAGTTCGTGACACCGACCCACAGTGGAATGCTCCCCAGGCGGGGGCCCAGTGCGGCTCCCGCGATGAGAAGTATTGTCGCACAGGTTGCGGTGATTAGGGGGAGCTGAGGCTTGGACGATGACGACGCCAGCAGGACGACCCCTGAATAAAGCGCGCCAATGGCCACGCCGAGGGGCATGGAGAGGTCGAGGGCAAACAGTCCGCCGCTCAATCCCACTACTGCAGGAACAAGCCACCGGTTACGATGATCTGACATGACCCACCTGATGCTCAATTATCCGAGCCTGAGGGAGGCGATACAACATGAGACGTAATGGATGGCGGAGCCGCCACTATTCATGCTCCATTTGTTTCTTGAGACGACGGTCTAATGCAAATCTTGTCAAGCCGAGATGTTTGGCAGCTAATGTCTTGTTGTGGTCCGAGAGGCGTACGACTTCCTCGATCAGTGCGGACTCGACATCGGCCAGCGTTTGTTGACCAAGGACCATCTCGATGCGTAGCGAGGGATGGTCCCCGTGAGCCGTTGCGACTGCAATCTGTGGCGCCTGGTCGCGAAGTTCCCGCGGTAGGCAACCGGCGGTCAAGGTCTTGTCATGACAGAGTATCATGGCGCGTTCGATGATGTTTTGAAGTTCGCGAATATTCCCGGGATAGCTGTACCGCTGGAGCAACTCCTGCGCCTCGGGCTCGATATCGACGACCTCTTTTCCAAACTCCTTGCCGAACCGCAACATGGCTTGCATGGAAAGGGGAAGCACATCTTCCGTGCGTACCCGGAGCGGCGGAAGTTCGAACGTCACCACGTTTAAGCGAAAATAGAGATCTTCGCGAAACGTGCCTCGGGCCGTTTCCTTCTTGAGGTCGCGATTGGTCGCGGTCATCAAACGGAAATCCACCGAGAGGTCCTCCATGCCGCCTAGTCGTCGAAATGTCCGTTCTTGCAATACCCGGAGCAACTTGGCTTGCATCGCAGGGTCCAGATCGCCGATTTCATCGAGGAATAAAGTCCCGCCTTCGGCCTTTTCAAGCAGTCCTCGCTTGCGCTGGTGGGCTCCGGTAAAGGCCCCCCGCTCGAACCCGAACAGCTCGCTTTCGAACAATTCTTTCGGAATGGCGGTGCAATTGACGGCGACGAATGGGCCTGTCGCGCGTGGGCTATTGCAATGAATGACTCGCGCCAGGAACTCTTTCCCCGTGCCGGTTTCGCCCTGGAGCAGGACCGTCGATTTGGCGTTCTGCGCCACATCGCGCACTTGGCCCAGCAACAGTTGCATCGTGGGACTGCGCGCGTCGATGTTGGAGAGGGCGTAGGCACTATTTTGGTCTTCAAGTGAAAATTCGACTCGCTGGCGGAGCGCGAGAAACTCCAGGGCGCGATCGACAACGGGGTCGACGCTGGATAAATCCACTGATTTAATCAAAAAGTCATAGGCTCCCAGCCGCATCGCCTCCACGGCATTTTCCACCGTGCCATAGGCGGTCAGCATGATGATCAACGTCTGAGGAGCGATCGGACGAATTTGGCGGAGCGCTTCCAACCCTCCCATGCCCGGCATCTTTAAATCCAGCAGGATCAGGTCAGGGACGTGCTGCGTGACCGCTTTGAGCAAATCCTCACCCGACTCAAAGCCCGTGACGGCGTGTTGTCGCCGCGAAAGACGCTTGACGATGGCGGTGCGAATAGCTGGTTCATCATCCGTGACGTAAATCGTAGCCCGCATGGCTCTCCTCTTCCTGCATCCGTTGTGGCTGTTGGCGTAGGGGGCACCATACTCGGACGGTCGTACCCTGTCCTATTTCACTTTCGAGGGTGATATCTCCGCCGTGCGCATCGAGGATGTTCCGGCAGATGGCAAGCCCTAATCCTGTGCCTCGCGGCTTGCCGCTGGTGAAGAAGGGTTCGAAGACATGCGGCAAATGCGCAGCGCTAATCCCGCTTCCCTGATCTGTGACCGCAATCTCCAGTCCTGGTTCCACGCCGTGCGCGAGCTGCGCGAGGGAAACGGTAATAAGACCCCCCAACGAAGTCGCCTCGATCGCATTCTGCATCACGTTGAGCAGGACCTGCTTGAATTGATCGCGATCGGCCTGGATAGTACAGAGGCCGACCGGTACCGCGAGGCGAATGTTGACCTGCTTACGCATGCGGAGGTCATCCAACGCCTTGCTAACTTCCTGCACGAGCTGTGCCATGTCGAAGGCGAGCGCGACGATTTCGCGGGGACGGGCGTAGTCGATGATCTGATTGACGATACGATCGAGACGCTTCGTCTCCTGCAAAATGACTTCGAGATCGGCGCGACGCGCATCGCTCGGATCGATATCGTCCAGTAGGAGCGAGGTGGTCGAGCCGATGCCGACGAGCGGGTTTCTGATTTCGTGCGCAATGCCCGCCGCGACTTGCCCGAGGGTGGCGAGTCGTTCAGCGCGGCGGAGGCGTGTCTGCATGAGATCAAGTGCGGTAATGTCTATATTGAAGCCTTGGTACATCACCACCTCGCCCGAATCGTCGCGTATTGGAATGCGTCGGCTCAGGACTCTGCGGACGGTTCCGTCGGCATGGAGAAACCGGAAGACTGTTTCGTAGGACCGTCCCTCCGCCACCGCCTCTGAAAACTCCATGACGACCCGTTCCCGGTCCTCAGGGTGAATGGCCCGTCGTACGGCGTCTGGGTCTTTCTCTTCACCGGGATCGAGTCCAGCGAGAAAGCTGTTGTAGCGATTACTAAAGACAAGCGTCATGCCACGCGTGGTGAAAATCCCGAAGGGCGCGTGGTCGACGATACTTCGATACTTGGCTTCAGACCCGGCCAGGTCTTGGTTCAGTTGTCGCAGGTGGGCTCCTGATTGTTCCACCGTGGCAAGGTGGGACTGAATGGCCGAACTCATGGCATGCATGACACGGGATAAATTCCCGATCTCATCTGTGCCCGGCAGGAGGGGCACCTGGGGAACAGGGTCAGTGGCGGAAGCCACGACGGCCTTAGCCAGCCGTTCCAGCGGCGTTGTGATGGAATGAGCGATGAGGTGTAACACGGCGACCATGCAGATCAAGGCGAAGAGGCCGCCTCCCAGGATGGTCATCAACATGGTGTCGCGGTCTTGCGAGAGTTTCGCGAGGCGGTTGTTCAGTGCGGCTTGCACAAGATGCTCGAATCGTCCCATCTCCTGGCGGATTTTGAGCATCAGGGTCCGGCCCTTGCCCTCCTCGATATAGAGCCGCGCGTCGCTCGTATGTTCGGCTTTTACAGCATCGATCAACAGTTCCTTTTCCTCAATAAACTGTCTGACCAACTTCTGGATGGACGCGATGAGCGCCTGCTGATCCTCATATTGGAACACTTTCGCTTCGAGCGTGCGGCCAAGGTTCAGGACGTGATCTTGAGCGGTGCGGTAGGGAAATAGGTAATGTTCCTGGCCCGTCAAAACAAATCCCCTGAATCCCGTTTCGAGGTCCACGATCAGGCGCAGGTATTCGGAGGCGAGCCGTTGCGAATAATAAATGTCGTTCAGCTGGCCTTCGTCGTCTGAGAAGGTGGTAACGCTGCGGTATGTCAGGATGCTGAGGATAAGGATGGTCAGCGCAGGAATAACCGACGCAAGAAACAGCTTCCGGGCGATGGGCAGATTGCTCAGCAAATCATTCACGAGGGCCTTCAGCCTCCGGGGACATCGTAGTCTTCACCGCAGTGCATCTGCAACCTCATTGCCTGAGTTACCCGATAGCGAAAGTAGAGGCGAGTGAACGCTCGACAAGCTGCCAGCTCCTTCATTGCACCCGCGTCTCCACGAAGTTCTTTTGAGCGATATCGCACAGTGCGGTAGCGCGATCTCGCGCGTAATTTAGAGCTTACGCGCCATATGAAGAAACCGGAATGTAGCGTCAGGGAGAGGCGAATGCGGTTCTCTACCTATAGTTCGCGGTGAGCGAAAACGCCATCGTCTGTGAGGCACGTGGTTTGCTCAGAAGACACGTGGCTTGCTCGGAAGAGTAATTGTGCGAAGAACGATGAACTCATGCAGCAGGACCCGCGGTTCGCAACCGTGCCTTGAACGGTTCCCAAGGAGGGTACGATGGACTATGTGAAGCCACACGGCGTAGTGGATAGCATGTTGGCCGGCGGCGCAGTGAAGCTGAGTCTGCCGCCACGTCAACTCTTGCTTCGCGGCATGCTGGCTGGCGCCTACCTGGGCATCGGGACGAGCATGGCGGTGACGGTTGCCGTCGAAACAGGATATTGGATCATCGGCAGCCTCCTCTTTCCATTCGGATTGGCTCTGGCCATTCTGCTGGGCGCGGAGATCATCACCGGTAGTTTCGCGCTCTTGCCTTGCGCGGCGGTCGCGGGACAAAAAAATGCCGGCCTTCGTCAGGTGTGTGCCAACTGGGGTTGGGTCTTCCTCGGCAATCTTCTCGGAAGTATCTTATATGCGGGCCTGTTCGCCATTGCCCTCACAACCGCGGGAGACGCCCAGATCAATGCAGTCGGAACGAAGCTGATGGCCATTGCCGAAGCGAAAACCAACTACTATGCATCGCATGGCACGGCTGGTCTTCTCGCGGCCTTCACGAAAGGGATGCTCTGTAACTGGATGGTCAGCCTGGCGGTCGTCGCAGCCTTTATGTCGACGTCCTTCTCCGGGAAAATCCTGGCCATCTGGGGTCCTACCTTGTTGTTCTTTTCTCAAGGGTTCGAACATGCGGTGGTCAACATGTTTCTGATTCCTGTCGGCATGATCTTGGGTGCGAATGTCAGCGTCTCGACCTGGTGGCTCTGGAATCAGATTCCTGTGACGCTGGGGAACCTGGTGGGGGGTATGGTGTTTACCGGCCTGGCGATTTACGCGGCTCATCGTGGCCCGGCGACCAGTTCGCCACAAGCGGTCCAGGCAGGGATTACGGCTCAGCCTGCGAATCCCCGATCCGATCAACCCGAATATTCTCCTTCGTATTGAGTCATGGAGTTCGGTGATGGCGACAGTATATTTGAGACGGTTGCGTGGATGGCGTTTCGCGCTCTTCAATGCCGTACTCGGCTTGTCGCACATCGTGGTGCTCTTCAACGCCGGTTCGTACATCGCACTATTACCACACGTGTCCGGGGATCTTGGGGGGGTGCTGCCGAGTTTTCTGACCTGGGCGCAAACCGATTTCATGGTTGGGTTGGCCCTGGGGTTCCCCCTCGCGCGATATCTCTCGGGACGGATCGGCGATTATCGTCTGCTGATCGGGGCGTTCATGGTGTACAGCGTGGCGTCCTATTTGTGCGGCGACAGTCAAACGCTGGCGCAGTTCGTTCCCGCTCGCATCGTGCAAGGCATTGCCGGCGGCATTACCTTGCCGATCGCCCAGTCCATGTTGCTCAACGAATACCCCAAACGATTAAAGGCCGTCGCTTTGACCGTCTGGGGCCTGTTCAGCATCACCCCCTTCACCATCGGGATGCCGGTAGGTGGCTACATTGCCTACATGCTCGGGTGGCGATTCTTATTTTATCTGGATTTCGCACTCACGCTCGTGATTGTCGGGACACTGGGCGCATTGTTGTATGGCCGCGGATTTCACCGACGGTATGCCCGTTTTGACTTGGTAGGGTTTCTGCTGTTGGCGGTCCTGCTGTTGGGCCTGCAGACGTTGCTCAACATGGGCAACGATTTCGACTGGCTGGATTCGCCGTTTCTCCAAGCGATCGCTGTGGTGCTGCTGATAGCCTTTCCCTGCTTCATCATTTGGGAACTCGGAGAGCGGCATCCGACGCTGGATCTTCGTCTGTTCATGCATCGCAATTTCGTGATCGGCCTGATCACCCTGACGCTGGGGTTCTTTTCCATTCAGGGACTGTTGTCGCTGCTGATCGTGCATATTCAGTTGATTTTGGGGTATTCGTCGAAGTTGGCCGGGCTGGCGCTCCTCCCTCTGGTATTGCTGGGCGCGCCGGCGATCGCGGTCATGCACGTGCTGTGCAAATACATCGATGCGCGCTGGTTGATATGCCTGAACAGCCTCGGATTTGCGTGGACCTTTTATTGGCTCGGACTGTACGACGATCCGCATTCGTACGAAGAGCTGTTCTGGCCTATGGCCGTGGAAGGCGTGTTTCTAGGATCGTTTTTTACGCCTGTGACAGTGCTCGCGCTGCACGGCCTGAGCGGTCCGCTGATCATGCGGGCGGCTGAGGTCGCCAATCTACTGCGTGTCGCCGCAGGCGCGTTCGGAATTACGTTCCAAGGGATCGTCCTCTTCCGACGCACTCATTTCCATCAACTGCATTTGGCCGATCACTTTGGCGGACGGCAGTCGATCTCCTTCGATCCGATGGGACAGTTAGCGACCAAACTGGAAGCGGCGGGATTGTCTCCGCCGGAAATTCAGGCCAAGTTCGCACTTTTAATCAGGCAAGAAGCGGCGATCCTGGGGCTCAACGATGCATTTTTCGTCGCGAGTTTCATGTTTGTCGGATTGGGCATCCTCGTGTGGTTCGCCCATCCGACGCATTTGCCGCTTGCCCCGACTCGTGCGGAGGAGTTGCGGGAGAGACGCGCGGAAGCATTGATTGAGGAGATGCCATGAGATTGAATTTTACGACAGCGCGCCGCTTTCAGATTGCTGTGGGGATCGGCTGCGCACTGTGCTTTAGCAGCTGCGCCTGGGTCCCGAAGGGTGATCAGCCGGCGCAATATCTAGATCCACCGGAAATGGCGGAGACGCTGGCGGAGGTCACAACCCGCCTCCAGAAATGGCCCGAAGATCATTGGTGGGAGCAGTTCGGCAATCCAGAGCTGAATGGACTGATCGAGCAGGCGCTCAAGGACAATCCAGGATTGAAGCACGCGGCCGCACGGTTACGTCAAGCCACATCGCTCGTCAAAGTCGAAGGGGCACGGCTGTTGCCGTTTTTAGAAGCCGATGCCTCACTCACCTATGAGCGTATCTCGCAGCATGGCGTGTTTGCGGCCCTGAATCCGGAAGTGGCCGGCATCAGAATTATGTACGGGATCATCAACCCATTGAGCTTTCGGTATGAATTCGATTTCTGGGGTAAGAATCGCGCCATGCTGGAGGCGGCGTTGGGTCATGCCGCGGCCGAAGAGGCGGAGACGGCTGAGGTGCGCCTGCGTTTGACCACAGGCATTGCACGCGCTTATTTCCGCGGCCAGGCGCTTCAACAGCAACTCGCTATCGTCAAAACGATTGTCGGCATCCGCCGGGATCTTAAAACGTTGGCGGAGACACGATTCCGCCTGGGACTCGACAATGACCAGCCGGTCAAGCTGGCCGTGGTTGACTATGAGGCGGCATTCAAGCGCCAAGCGGCGATTCGCGATCAACTGGACGTGCAGCGTCACTTGTTGGCGAGATTGGCCGGAAAGGGGCCCGATGAGGCCGCCCATCTCTTTGCGAAACCAAAAGTGATCGTCCCAAGTCAGATTGCAGCGCCCGATCATCTATCCATCGGGTTACTGGTCCACCGGCCCGATTTGGCCTCCGCTCTTTACCGGGCTCATGCTGCTTCGCGATTGGTCAGGGTGGCGACGACGCAATTCTATCCCACGATTGATTTGACGGGGTTCGTGGGGTTCAACGCGCTGACATTAGCAAAAGGGACCGACAAGCTCGCTAATTTTCTCTTTAGCGGCCAGAGCTTCACCTATGGACTGGCCCCCGGCCTGCGCATGCCTTGGTTTGAGGGGGGCAGGCTCCGCGGCGAGTTGGGCGCGCAACGGGCCGAGTATGATGCCGCTGTGGAGCTCTACAATGACACCTTGCTGGATGCCATGCGTGAAGTGGCCGACAGTTTGAGCGCCTGGCAAACCACCAACGAGATCATGGCTTCGCACAAACGGCTGGTGGCTTCCTTGGGCGATGATTGGCGCTTGGCAAAGATCCGACTCGTGAATGGCCTGGACGATGATCGAGAGGTACTCCGGCATCGATACCCGGTCTTGGAGCAGGAGTATGCGCTCAGAGCTTTGGAAAGCGATCAATTGGTTGCAGCCGTCGATTTGATCGAATCCTTGGGAGGCGGGTATCACAATCCGGACATAGAGAAACGACCGAAACACAATCCGAGTTAAAGCTATGACAACCACAACTGCAGATATGTCGAGTGCGTCCCAATCTCCAGGTGGGCCACCATCGCCTGGTTCCTATCGCATCCATCCGAAGGCCATTCGTGCGCGTCGGAACCGACGCTTATTGGTGGTGGCCGGCTTGGTCCTGATCGCCACCATCGGGTACCTGGTGTACTGGTATACCCATGATCGCTTTTGGATTCGAACCGACAATGCCTATGTCACTGGCAATCTTGTTCCGGTGGCCGCGCAGGCCTCGGGAATCGTGACGCAGGTCTTGGCAGAGGAGACTCAATTTGTGAATCGAGGGGACCTGATGATTCGGCTGGATGAGCATCAGGCTTATGCCGCGCTGGGGAGAGCTCGCGGACGGCTCGGCGAAGAAGTACGGCGTATAGCGGCGTTGTTTATCACCCGCAAACAGGTGACGGAGAAATTGCGGTCGCGCACCGCTCGATTGGATTTGGCGGAGCATGACATGGAACGCTATCAACGAGCTTCTCCGAGCGGCGCGATTTCTAAACAAATCCTGCAGAATACCGCGGATAAAATTTCGAGCTTGGACGCGGAAGTGCGCGAAACGCAGGCCGAGCTGGATTCGCTCGAAGCGCAGATCGGCGGTACGACGGTCATGGTCCATCCGGCCGTTGATCTAGCCAAACATCAACTGATCGAAGCGCACTTGGAATATGCGCGCCAACAGATCCGTGCTCCGATATCAGGATATGTCGCCAAACGAAAAGCGCAAGTGGGAGATCGCGTCCATCCAGGCGCCCTGCTGATGACGATCGTGCCGTTGGATCACTTATGGGTGGAAGCGAATTTGCGCGAAACCGAGTTGCAGCATGTGCGTCCCGGGCAGCCGGCACTGGTGAACGTCAATCTGTATGGATCGAAACAAACGTTTCATGGCACGGTCGAGGGTCTGGTGCCAGGTAGCGGAAGCGCATTCGCTTTGCTGCCGCCTGATAATTCAACCGGGAACTTCATTCACATCGTCGAACGTGTGCCGGTGCGTATCGCGCTACCGGCCGATGAACTTCGGGAACATCCGATCCGTCCGGGCTTATCGACCGTGACCAGTATTAACATCACCGAGTCGGGGCAGTCTGTGTGGACTTCCTTAGCCACCCCCTCCACGGCAGAGTATGAGACCGACGTCTATGCTGATGAGTTGCCCACTGCTGAAGCGATGGCGAAGGAAGTAGTGGCCACCAATTTGGTGGTGAATGATCGCATGGCAGCGGGTGATTCTTTGCTTGAAGAAGAGGACGAACTCGAGAGAATTGCTCCGAGGAAGGGAGCATCACCAAGGTCTTCCGAAGAACGAATTTCACCGAGCCTCGACCGTAGGCGCGATCGTCGCGACGGAATGCCGAATTCTTTGGTTCCGCGAAGAAGTCCCGATCTGGGAGCGACGACCTTTCCTCTGACTCCATCAATCGGTCCAGGCTCAGGATCATTGGGTCCTGAAGCGGGGCGCAGTCCTTCGCGGTTCGGGTCGGGGTTTGAAATGGACGAGGGCAGGCGTCCATTGGGCAGCGTTCGCCATTAACGGCCTGTCGCAGAATCGGCGTACCCCACCAGGCGACGGGGTGCTGCAGCCGGCGCCACATTATTTTTTGATGAAGATTCGGAAAGCATCTGGAATAAGGAATCTGGCCATCCTATGATGCCGCAAGCGCTCCAAGCCATACCGACATTTGAGGCGCCTTTCTGGAGGTCTGCGTCTTCCTTCGGATCTCCTGAGAACCTTTCGCATCAGTACGCTCATCATTGAGCGGTCCGCCGACGGTCATGTTTTGGGAAGAGGAAGCACGGCGTGCATAATGTTGCGCTCAACTATCGGACCCTGTTGTCGGTGACCAATGTGCTGAACTCTCAGCGCAACCGGCAGAGTCTGTTTCGTGCCATCACGGAGCAGTTAACGAAAGTGGTTCGTTGGGAACGTGCAGGAATCACCGTGTACGACTTGCAGTCGGACGCATTTCGGTTTTATGCGGTAGAAACGAACCTGCCCAAAGTGGTGCTCCGAAGCGACGCGATGATTCCTCGCGCTAAGAGCGCGGTGGGCTGGGTCTATGATCATCATCGTGTGCATGTGCGGCCTCGCCTTCAGGAGGAACGACTGTTCATCGAGGATGAGTGCTACCTGCAGGAAGGTCTCGGTCGCATGATCAATCTTCCCATGGTGGTCCAAGAGGCCTGTCTCGGAACCTTGAATATCGGCAGTATTGAGGCCGGTCCTCCTGATCCTGACGATGTGGATTTTCTCCAGCAGGTGGCCACGCAGATCGGGTTTGCCATCGCTCAGGTGAATGCCTATGAGGAGATCAACCGCCTGAAGGAACAATTGGCGCGGGAAAATGTGTATCTGGCTGACGAACTAAAGGCGACACAGAATTACGAGCATGATTGTGGGCGGAAGCCAGGCGTTTGAGCAGGTGCTGACGTTCGCGCGGACAGGCGGCACCGACGATCGCGACCGTGTTGATGTGACCGGCGAGACCGGAACGGGTAAGGAGGTCCTGGCGCGGGCCATTCATGAGAGCAGTCCTACGGCGGGATCGAGCATTCGTTCGGCTCAATTGCGCGGCATTGCCGTCTGGATTGATCGAGAGCGAACTGTTCGGCCACGAACGGGGAGCATTTACAGGCGCTGATCAGCAACGTATCGGCCGGTTTGAACTCGCCACTGGCGGCACATTGTTTCTCGATGAGATCGGAGAGATGCCGTTGACGCGCAAGCCAAACTCTTGCGCGTTCTTCAGGATGGTATGGTCGACCGTGTGGGCGGCGCGAAATCCATTCCGGTCGATGTGCGGGTCATTGCCGCGACGAATGCCGACTTACAGCAGGCTATCTGCAGAGGCGATTTCCGCAGCGATTTGTATTACCGGCTGAATGTATTTCCCATCCATATGCCTCCTTCAGGGAACGCCCTGAAGATATTCCCGATTCTCGCCCGACATTTTCTCCGGTTTCATGCGCATCGGCTGAAGCGTCCTTGTCGAGGACTTTGATGCGCTTTCGATGGAACGATTGGTGCAATATGCGTGGCCAGGCAATGTGCGGGAACTTGAAAATTTGATCGAGCGTGGATTGATCCTGTGCCATGATCATGTTCTCCGTATCGATCCAGCCATGGTGGATGTGCAGCTTCGATGGAAGCGAGCCCTCGGCTAACGCTTCAAGACGAAGAACGCCGGCACATTTTACAGGCACTGACCTTGACCGATTGGCGCATCGAAGGGCCGAGTGGAGCTGCCGAGCAGTTAGGCCTGGCGCCAAGCACGCTACGTAGTCGTATGTATCGACTGAGGATTCGGCGCCCCCCCAGGGCGACTCATTTCTTCCTGTCCTAGGTTCTTCTTCCCAAAAAACTCCACAAACTTCAGTCCCACGAGATGTCGTGGTGGAGACGCGGCTCTTCCACCACGACATTTCGTGGGCAATAGAGTTCTAAGACTTTTTCTCGCTATGAACGTAATTAAAATCAATTTATTCAATATCATTGAATCGGGCTTGAAGGATGGTTGTGTGGCACATGTGGTGCATGGCTAGGCTGCGTGATTTTTATTTATCTCACTTTTAATGGGGAGGTGTGGGGTCTTGCGTAGGCGGACATGCGCCGTTGCACAACTGAACGACCGGATCACTTGTGCAGCGGAGAGCCACATGGCTGGAAAGGAGTTTGACCACAGTCCTGCGATACCGGTCATCCGTAATCGTGTTCGGTGAAGAGGTGCATGGCGACGGAGTTTGTTCGGTACTTTTATGAGGAGGGGCTATTCATGATGCAATTTTCCCGCAGGCAGTTTTTGAAGGTCTCGGCGGGTACCGTGGCGGCCGTGGCCGTTGCCGACAAAGTCCTGGCGTTGACCGCGCTGCAGCCGGTCATCGAGGTGGGCAATCCGTTGGGTGAATACCCGGATCGGTCCTGGGAGCGTGTGTATCACGACCAGTATCGGTACGACTCATCTTTTACCTGGTGCTGCTCACCGAATGATACCCATGGCTGCCGTATTCGGGCCTTCGTCCGAAACGGCGTCGTGATGCGCGTCGAGCAGAACTATGACCACCAAACCTATGAAGATCTCTACGGCAACCGCGGCACGTTTGCGCATAACCCACGCATGTGCCTGAAGGGTTTCACCTTCCATCGCCGCGTGTACGGTCCCTACCGCTTGAAGGGTCCGTTGATGCGGAAGGGCTGGAAACAGTGGATGGATGCCGGCTCCCCGGAGCTGACGTCTGATGTGAAACGCAAGTACAAATTCGACAGCCGGTTCCTCGATGACATGGTCCGGGTATCCTGGGATACGGCGTTTACCTATGTGGCCAAAGGGCGGTCCTGATTGCGACCCGCTACAGCGGTGAAGCCGGAGCGCGTCGTCTCCGGGAGCAGGGCTATGCGCCGGAAATGATCGAGATGATGAAGGGCGCGGGCGTGCGCTCCTTCAAGCATCGCGCCGGTATGCCGGTGCTCGGCATCGTGGGCAAAATGATGAACACGCGCTTCAACGTTGCGGATGCTGCCCTTGCTGGACACCTGGATTCGCAAAGTCGGTCCGGAAAAAGCCCAAGGCGGCAAGTATTGTACAAACTATACCTGGCACGGCGACCAGGATCCGTCCCATCCGTTCTGGAACGGGACTCAGAACTGCGATATCGACCTTTCCGACATGCGCTTCTCCAAGCTGAACACCAGCTGGGGCAAGAACTTCGTCGAGAACAAGATGCCGGAAGCGCACTGGAAGCTGGAGTCCATCGAGCGCGGCGCGCGGATTGTCGTCATTACGCCGGAATACAATCCGACGGCCTACCGAGCGGATTACTGGATTCCGCTGCGGCCGGAGACGGACGGGGCTCACTTCCTCGGTGCCTGCAAAATCATTTTCGACGAAAATTTGCAGGACATGGATTACATCAAGGAATTTACCGACCTGCCCTTGCTCGTCCGGACGGATACCTTGCAGTATCTCGATCCACGCGACGTAGTCACAGACTATAAGTTCCCGGATTTCTCCAAGAGCTATTCGGGACGCATTCAATCCTTGAAGCCCGAGCAGATCGAACGGCTCGGCGGCATGATGGTCTGGGATCTGGCTAAGGGGCAGGCCGTTCCTCTGCACCGGGAACAGGTCGGGTTCCATTTCAAGGAGAGCGGCATCGATCCGGCCTTGACCGGCACCCATCGGGTGAAATTGGTCAATGGGCGCGAAATCGACGTCATGTCGATCTACCAGATGTATCAAGTCCACCTGCAGGACTATGACCTGGACACCACGCACCAAATCACCCGTGCGCCGAAAGACCTGTTGGTCCGTTGGGCGCGGGATTCGGGCACGGTGAAGCCGGCCGCGATGCATAACGGCGAAGGCGTCTGTCACTATTTCCACATGACGGAAATGGGCCGGGCGGCGGCGATGGTGATGACCATCACCGGCAACATCGGCAAATTCGGCACGGGCTGCCATACCTGGTCCGGCAACTACAAAGCCGGCATCTGGAACGCGGTGCCGTGGTCCGGCGCAGGCCTCGCGGTGCACACCGGTGAGGATCCGTTCAATCTGACCTTGGATCCCAATGCCCATGGCAAAGAGATCAAGACGAAATCGTATTACTATGGCGAAGAAGTGGGCTACTGGAACCACGGTGATACGGCCTTGATCGTCAATACGCCGAAGTACGGACGCAAGGTGTTCACCGGCAAGACGCACATGCCGAGCCCCAGCAAAGTCCGCTGGGTCACCAACGTGAACATTCTGAACAACGCCAAGCACCACTATGACATGGTGAAGAACGTCGACCCGAACATCGAGATGATCGTGACGCAAGACATCGAGATGACCTCGGACGTCAACCATGCCGACGTGGCGTTTGCCTGCAACTCGTGGATGGAATTCACCTATCCAGAAATGACGGCACCGTCTCCAATCCGTGGGTGCAGATCTGGAAGGGCGGCATTCGTCCGTTGTATGACACCCGCAACGACGCGGACACCTTCGCCGGCGTCGCCGCCAAATTGGCGGAAATGACCGGGGATGCCCGCTTCCGCGGCGTGTTCCACTTCGTGTACATGAACCGCGTCGATGTCTATCCGCAGCGGATGCTGGATGCCAGCGCCACCTGTTACGGCTACAGCGCTGACGTGATGTTGAAGTCGGAAAAGGGCTGGATGGTCATGGGTCGAACCTATCCGCGGCATCCGCTCTGGGAAGAGACCAACGAGTCCAAGCCCCAGTGGACGCGATCAGGCCGTATCGAGACCTACCGGATTGAGCCGGAAGCCATCGAGTACGGAGAAAACTTCATCGTCCACCGGGAAGGCCCGGAGTGTACCCCGTACCTGCCGAACTCAATCATGTCGACGAATCCCTATATCAGACCAGACGATTACGGGATCCCGATCACCGCGCAGCACCATGATGACAAAACGGTGCGGAACATCAAGCTGCCGTGGCAGGAAATTAAGCAACATCCGAACCCGTTGTGGGAAAAGGGCTACCAGTTCTACTGCGTCACGCCCAAGACCCGGCACCGGGTGCATAGCCAATGGTCGGTGAACGACTGGGTGCAGATTTATGAGTCGAACTTCGGCGATCCGTACCGCATGGACAAACGGACGCCGGGTGTCGGCGAGCACCAGTTGCACATCAACCCGCAGGCGGCGAAAGACCGCGGCATCAACGACGGCGACTACGTCTTTATCGACGGGAACCCGGTGGACCGGCCCTATCGCGGCTGGAAGCCGTCGGATCCGTTCTATAAAGTTGCACGCTTGATGATTCGCGCCAAGTACAACCCGGCCTATCCGTACCACGTGACGATGGCAAAACATGCTCCGTATGTGGCCACGGCGAAGTCGGTGAAGGGCCACGAGACGCGGCCCGACGGACGCGCCATCGCGGTCGACACCGGTTATCAGTCCAACTTCCGGTACGGCGCCCAGCAGTCGTTCACCAGAAGCTGGTTGATGCCGATGCACCAAACCGACTCACTCCCGGGTAAACACACGGTTGCCTGGAAGTTCAAGTGGGGCTTTACCATCGATCATCATGGCATCAACACCGTGCCGAAGGAATGCTTGATCCGCATCACCAAGGCGGAAGACGGCGGCATCGGAGCCCGTGGGCCGTGGGAACCAGTCCGGACCGGGTTCACCCCGGGTCAGGAAAACGAATTCATGATCAAGTGGCTGAAGGGTGAACATATCAAGATCAAGGTCTAACGGTGTGGTTCGTATGTCGTGACGCCTCGCCGGACGGCTGGCGTCACGAACAACGATCGACATATCGAGACTGAAAGGAGCGTGCGCATGCCAGAAGTCTATAACTGGCAACTGGGACGGAAGATGCTGTATCCCTACGAGGAGCGGCATCCGAAGTGGCAGTTTGCCTTTGTGTTCAACATCAATCGCTGTTTGGCCTGTCAGACCTGTTCGATGGCCGACAAGTCGACCTGGCTCTTTTCGAAGGGGCAGGAGTACATGTGGTGGAACAACGTGGAGACCAAGCCGTACGGGGGGTATCCGCAGTTCTACGACGTGAAGATCACGCAGCTCATCGAGCAAGTGAACCCGGGCGGGCAGGTGTGGAACGTGCGGGTGGGCCGCAAGCACCATGCGCCGTACGGGGTGTTCGAAGGGATGACCATTTTCGACGCCGGCGCCAAAGTGGGCCAGGCGGCGATCGGGTACATTCCGACCGACCAGGAATGGCGGTTCGTGAACATTTACGAAGACACGGCGACGTCGATGCGGGCCATTGTCGAGAACATCGACAAGTCGGGCTTTACGCGGGACGAACCGTGGCGGCTCTCCGGCTCGAGCTTGCCGGAACACGAGACGTATTTCTTCTATCTGCAGCGGATCTGTAACCACTGCACGTATCCGGGCTGCCTCGCAGCCTGCCCGCGGAAGGCGATCTACAAGCGGCCGGAAGACGGCATCGTGTTGATCGACCAGAACCGCTGCCGCGGGTACAAGAAGTGCGTGGAGCAGTGCCCGTTCAAGAAGCCGATGTACCGGGGCACGACCCGGGTGTCGGAGAAGTGTATTGCCTGTTATCCGCGGATCGAGGGCAAAGATCCGCTGACGGGCGGCGAGCCGATGGAAACGCGCTGCATGGCGGCCTGCGTGGGCAAGATCCGCATGCAGAGCCTGATGCGCATCGGCGACGACGGCCTGTGGGCCGAAGACCGGTGGCACCCGCTGTACTACACGATCCGGGTGGAGCAGGTGGCGTTGCCCCTGTATCCGCAGTGGGGCACCGAGCCCAACGGCTTCTACATTCCGCCACGGCATAGCCCCCGCGGCTATGCCCGGCAGATGTTCGGCCCGGGCGTGGACAACGCCATCGAGAAGTATCTCGTGCCGAGCCGGGAACTGTTGGCCGTCCTCCAGCTCTGGAGAGCGAGCCAGCAGATCATCTTCCGGTACGACGTCATTCCGGGCCCGAAAGTGTTTGAAACCCAGATCCACGGGAAGCGGTTCGATATGTACAACGATACCGTGTTGGGCTTCAACAAGTCGGGTAAGGAAGTGGCGCGCATTCAGGTCGAAGAGCCGATCTACATTCGGCCGGCCGAACGCGTGAACTGGCTGTAATATGGTGATGACGGTTGGGAAGAGTTCAATGCTTTTCCCAACCGTCGCGTTGTGACTTACCGTGCGACCCAGCGGTGGCATTGGTGTGGATGCGATGGCGTTTGGCGTTGTCCAGGGGTGTGGTGCTAGCAAAAAATTCTCTCGTAGCCTTCCATCCTACTCGTGAAGCAGGTTCCGCCGAAAAGCGAAGCGCACGTGGGTGCTCGCGTCCGAACCATTGAGCCGATTAGAAAGCATCACACGCATTTAATGGATGTACGTGGTCGGTTCATCGGTTTCTTTCTCATTCTCACGGCGGCCCTGGCCTTCTCCTTCTTCGGGCATCAGTTGCTCTTCGATCATTGGCGCATGCAGCACGAGCGGCAACTCCAACGTTCTACAATTCTTGAAGAGGTCTTGCGCCTGCAACGCTTGGTGGTGGATGTGGAAACAAATTTTCGTGGATATCTCCTCACCGAACAACCCTCATTCCTCGAACCCATCAACCAAGCAGAAAATCGGCTCGAGATCGGCATGGCGCGGTTGCAGGATCTGACGACCGGCACACCAGGTTTACAGGCTGGAGTGGGAGTGCTTTCGGCTCGCCTGAAAGAGTTTATCGAGAGCAAGCAGGCGCTGATCGAGAATGTGCGGATGGATAAGCAGGAGCAAGTGCGTTTGTATGTGCGGGGCGGAAGCGGTCGTGCCTTATTCCTGACCATCGAAAAGGCCATCGGAGATTTCGAAATGCGAATTCAACGCGAACTGCCGCACGAGGCCATGTCGTATGAGTCCTGGATGCAACGCGCTCGATGGCAACTTCTGACCCTGGAAACCTTAGGGGTCCTACTCTGTGTCTACTTCACTAAAGTATTAGGATTTTCGAAAAAGCCGCTTCTCGAAGGCCGCTCCTTTCAACTTCTGTTGTAAATCAGTCGTGACACATCTTTCTCTGTGTCCGCTCCGATTCTGTTGCCCCGCGCTCAATTACCTGAAACATCGCTCTCGTCGTGATTCGCACAGTGCGATGTGTGCGATTCCGCTCTGTTTGAGAGTGTTTTAAAGTCAAACTCCCTGAATTACGGCGCGATCGGAATGGCACACGCCTTGCTTTTCTAGTCAGTGTCAGCTGGATCCACTGGAATACAGAAAGGAGATGCTCATGGTACGAATGATAAAAAAAGTCGGTGACCGAGAATTAGCCTGGGTGATGTTGGCAGTGGCAGCCGTCGCGCTTTGGAGCACCTGGGGGCTCACCAGCTAGAGCCGTCATCGGCAACGCGAAGGTGTTCGTTGCTTTGCCATGGCCACCGAATTATCGCGCTTCTAGGCCTCTTCCACCTCACCACATCTCATTTCTTTCTCTCATCATTGAGGCTGATTCATTTGTTGAACCAGTATGCTCTCCACGTCCGTCACACTTAGATCATCAGCGGTTCAACGCGACCTTTTCGAAATCCGGATGTTTTTCGATGGCCTCGCTCAATTCGTCGACGAGGGTGCCAGGAGAGCTGTCGCCAAGGACTGTCAGTGATTCGTAGCGCGCCTGTGCCAAGGCGAAGAATAGGGCATGTCGTTCATCTGGAATGCCCATGAGGGTGGCCAAAGATGCGAGATGCTCACCGCGGCCCTGGGCAATCTGGTCGGTCAAAGCTTCATAATTCAATTCTGCGAACATAATGGTTTTTTGATGTGCCCACCATTTTCCGTCATTGGTGCACCCCAATGTCCCGCTGCTGATGCCAAATGTTTGATTACCAAACATGCCATTGCTCGTGGCCATGAGGATCTGGACGCCTTTGGTTCTCGCTCCAGAATCCTGTGCCCACCAGATTTTTCCCCAGCCGCAACCAGGTCCCGTGTCCGAGGTTCCCGAAGACTTGGCTTCAACTAAGCCAGGCAATCCCTGCGACGCGAAGAAGATTCCTATCATTGAGAGCAGGATCAGCTTTTTCATTGGTCCTCCGCTAAAAATGGTGTGGGTACGTCGCTCGAAACGCCGCGAATTATAAGCAGAGCATCAAAGTCTGCACAATGGTTTTCTCATTGCGGCCAGGGAGAGCGTTCCATTCAGGCAGGTTGAGTGTTTCCTCGCTGTTACGCTATTCAGTCCCGATGCACTCTGCGGTATTGGTCTGCATCGGCGGCCTGTAGCCGACGAGCAGGCTGCGGCTCTAAATCACAGGCTAGATCCCGTCACGGGCATCCACTGTTTCGTGTGAAAAAAAGGAACGGATATCGATCAGTTGAAGGGTGACCTTTTGAGGGTGTCTCTATGGACTGGGACGCAGGTATTAGTTGGCTGCTTGTCTTCCGCTAGAAGGTGCCGCGTCCCCGATACGACAGGACCAGATCTTGCTAAATATTTCGGGGATGGCTGCATGGAGAGCAGCCATCCAGGTCTCGTCGGACAGAAGTCGGAAAGGACTTTCTACCATGAAGCATTATCTGATGCAGACGACCGTTGTTCTTGCCTTGTGCGCCCTAGCTGGTTGCGCAGGATCTTCAGATCATCAATCTCTCCCGACATCCTCTAGCCTTGCGCAGCTCGTGACTGAGCGGAAGATCGCCGACACCGGATTCCTGTGGCGCGAGGAAGCCAGAGAGCTACGGACCTTTGCCGATCGCCATGATGTGGAAGCCGAAGTGTTGTTGCAGCGTCCGTTGCCCTCAGATACTGAGATGATACGGCAGCGGCGCGCACTTGCTCATCAATTGCGCGTCGCGGCGGCCCAGATTGAGCAGGGGGCTGATGGAGTCGGAAGTCGCGGAGGGTCTACTGCAGTTCAGTAACCCTCTATGAGAGGAAATGAGCGATGTACGCGCCGCTCAACATGCGACCGCGCACTCAACTGAGGAGAATAGCATGGATCTTAATAATGACATCGAAACAGCTATGTTGCATTACATGCATGAGCATCGAATCTGCGCGATGGAAGAGTTATTCCGAAATTTACCGGCTTTTAGCACGAATGAGATGTTCTTGACGGTGGATCGATTGAGTCGTGAAGGCAAGGTCCTGCTGCGTTACCAGAATCGTTCCGAATATGTTATTCTCCGGGCAGAAGTCGCGCGTAGACTGCTCCCGTGAGATGTCGGGTGCGACGACTGAAACCGGATAGTGAGGGGGAACGCATGAAGAAAAAGACGACGCCGGCGAAGGCCGCCACGCGTTCGGTGAAACAAGCGCCGCCACGCCATCCGCACGCGTCAAGAGTCACGTTCCTGTCCAGGACATTCAGGTGCGGATTGCGGCGCGGGCTCATGAGCTCTACGTACAACGAGGCTGTCTGGATGGATATCATCTACATGACTGGCTGGACGCGGAGCAAGAAATCGTGGGGCAAGCTCAGGGCTCTGACAAGACTGCCGCGCGCATTTAGGACGGAGAATCGCGCTCGGCCGCGTCACGCGGCCGAGCGCGGTGCCTCTCTCGCGATCACATCGTCTGTTCCAGCTGATCGACCATCCCTGAAATAGCTTCGAAGCCTGATTGCCAGAAGGCCTCCGAATTCATATCGACTCCCACCTCAGCCAGAATTTCCTGTGGCGCCTGAGAACCGCCGGCCGCCAGCAGGTCCAAATACTTGGGGACGAATCCGCTCCCCTGCTCTTGGTACATGCGATAGAGCGCCAGCACCAGTAAGTTGCCGAAACTGTAGGCATAACAATAAAACGGGCTCGCATAGATGTGGGGGATGCTGAGCCATTCCCATTGAAACTCTTGTGGCACGCGCAACGCCTTTCCGAATTGCTGCCGGAGCAAGCGTCAGATAGGTCTTTCCTAAATCGATGGTGGTCGCGCCCTGCGCCACCATATCGTGAGCCGTCCGCTCAAAGGCCACAAAGTACGCCTGCCGCATCACTGTGGCGTAGATGTCGTCCAACTGGTTGACGAGCAAGCTCTGTTTCACCGGTTTGCTGGTTTCGGAGGCCATCAAAGCGTCTGAAAGGATGCGCTCGCCGAACACCGACGCAGTTTCCGCCAGCGGCAAGGTGGAATGGAAGGTGAACACGTTGTGCTGCTCAGCCATCATTCCATGAACCGCATGGCCCAACTCATGGGCCATTGTGGCGATGTCACGGGCCTCGCCGGTGAAGTTCAGCATCACGTAAGGAGTCATGCCGGGGTTCACGCTGTAACAGTAGGCCCCACCCAATTTCCCTGGTTTGGTACGGGCATCAATGTGACGATCGGCGAACACTCGTTGCGCCAATTCGGCGAGACGAGGCGAAAAGCCGTGATACGCATCCAGCACCATCCGAACTGCATCCGCATACCGATAGGTTTTCTGTTCAGCCCGGTGTGGCGCATAAATGTGGTATCGGTTCATTGTTTTAATCTTGCAGAGCCGGGCCTTCAAGGCAAAGTAACGTTGAAAGATCGGAGCGTTCTTCATGCACGCCGCGAGGAGGGCGTCCACGGCTTGATCCGGGATGTCGTTGCTGAGGTTCCGGGTGGCCATCGGCGAGGAAAAATGGCGCAACTGGAGATTCTCCGCCTTCCAGTCGTTGACCAGGGTTTTGTACAGTTCGCCGAGCAGGTCCTGATGAGATTCATACACGCGATACATCTCCCGATAGGCGGCCTCGCGTATAGAGGCTTTCGGGCTGCGTAGAAAGGCCGTCAATGCCTCGCGATTCATCGTCTTCTTTTTCCCCCCGACTCGCAGCGTGAAGGTGAAGCCATTGGTGACGATATCGTAGAGCTGGTGGACGGCGTTCTGTCCGGTGATGTTCTTGATGTTGATGATTTTCTCTTCCGCTTCTGAGAGCGTGTGCGGTTTGAAACGCCGAATGGTTTCCAGGTGATACCGGAAGTCCCCGCTGTTCGCCATCAACCGTGTCGCGTTCGGTTCATCGACACCCTGCCACCAGAGATCGAAAAACAGCAGATGATTATGGAGCGTCGGTGAGATGTTCTTCGACTTTGTTTTTGAACGAGCGGGCTTGCAGCTGTTTGGTATCTTCAGAGAACCACAGATAGGCATAGGCTCCGAGTCGGCCCGAGTCTTTGGCGATCTGTTCCGACAGCGTCAGCAGTTCGAGAAACGTTTGTTCCGACATCGTCGGAGCGAGAACGTGGCGTGCCGATTGAAATCGCTCGACCTTTGTGGTCAGGTCTTTGAGATAGCGATCGAATTGTTTCACCGGGTCGGTGACGAAATCAGACAGCTTCCAGTGATCGGCAAACTCCCGAGAGGGAATCGAGCGGCGTGATGGGGGAGAGGATGCGGTCTTGCGCGAAACGGCCATGGTCGAAGCTCCGGTAATGAAGGTGAATGATGCCAGGGATCATACCATCGTCGGAGGCGGCGGGTTTGTAGATTTTTCGATGGCAGGCCGGCCACTCGAGCCATCTTTGACTGGTCCGGTTTGAGATGTTACAATTCGCCGGAAGGTGAGAGCATGACTGAACAAGAAATCAACCGGGCGATACAATATGTGACAGCCGCCACGTCTTATGGACGGGACACGGTCGCGGAGATTCTCCGGACAGGTTTATCGGAACTGTCGGTGCTCTCCACGCAATCGACGCGCCGCTTTGAGCGAGAGGACCTCCTGGGCTACCTTTGTCAATGGACGATGAAGCGCACCGGCCACCCGGAGCCGCTGGTGCGGGAAGTGCTGGATGGAGCCGGCCGCTGGCTCGATGACGTCGCGGCGACTCTTGAGAAGCGGAGGGAGGACCAAGCGAAGGCTGGGGATGATGACGAAGAGGGTGCCGCATCAGCGTGAAAGGCCGCAGTTTACGGGCATTGGCGCGGGGTTTCGAGACCCGCCTGCGTACACCGCTCTAAGTATGTCGGATCCGTGAGGGAGAAACCGTCATATTCAAGGCCGCGTAGAAGCGCTCGCGAGGTCACGCAGGTAGCGTGCTTTTCAACGCTTCCAGATTTTTTGTCACCATCGCATCGCCGTTTTTTGTGGAGACCGCGATGCCCTGATCGGATACCTGTCGGCACTCGTCCAAACGTCCGAGTTTCAGCAGCGATTGCGCCAGTGCATAGAAGGCTGCTGAATAGGTAGGTTTGACCTGTGATGCAGCTTTGAAGGGCCGGTACCGCTTCCTGCCAGTTGTTATCCTCCATGTAGGCTTTGCCTAAGCCGAACCAAGCGACCTCGTCGTTCGGGTCGATCACCAGGACCTTTTTTAGCGGCTCAATTCTCGGGTTGGGCATCACATTCTCCAGGCTAAATCTGTCGAGCTACCAGCCGACCGTAGCATGCGTTTCCGATCATTGTCTATGGCGATTCCTGCATGCTAGTCTGCAATATCGATGCGAATCTCGTGAGAGGCCGCTCCGGAATTGAGAAACGAGATACGAACGACGTTCACGGAAACTGATATGAGCAAGACCGGTCTTATCTACGATCCACGTTACCTTGAACATGATATGGGTGCCGGCCATCCGGAGTCGCCCGAACCGGCTTCGAGCCATCATGCAACGGCTTGAACAGGAGGGCGTGGCTGCGACGCTGACGAAGATCGAGCCTCGCAAGGCCGAAGACCAGTGGGTGACGCTGGTGCATCAGCCAGCGTACGTCGCGCTCCTGAATCAGCAAGCGCCGACGCACGGGCGCATCTCATTGGATGCCGATACCGCTATGTCGCCAGGCACGTTAACCGCCGCCTATCTCGCCGCAGGCGGAGCGTTGGCCGGAGTGGACGCGATCATGGCCGGTGAGGTTCAGCATGCTTTTTGCGCAGTCCGGCCTCCTGGCCACCATGCGGAGACCGATCGCGCGATGGGGTTCTGCTCTTTCAATAATGTGGCGATCGCTGCGCGCTATGTGCAGAAACGCTACGGCCTGCAGCGAGTGCTTGATCGTGGATTGGGATGTCCATCACGGGAATGGCACGCAGCATAGTTTTGAATCAGACCCCTCGGTGTTGTTCTTCAGTACCCATCAGTATCCGCATTATCCTGGAACCGGACGCGCCAGCGAACGTGGAAGCGGCGCAGCGGAAGGGCTCACGATCAATGTGCCAATGGCGGCGGGCGAAGGTGACGACGAATATCGGGCCGTCTTTCAAAAGGTCTTGATACCGGCTGCGGATGCCTTCAAGCCGGACTTTGTGATTATCTCCGCCGGGTTCGATGCGCATCGGGACGATCCGTTGGCCAGCATGGGGCTGACCGAGGCGGGCTACGCAGACCTGACGGCCATGGTCGTTGGCGTTGCCAAGCGGCATTGCCAGGGACGGTTGTTGTCGTCGCTCGAAGGGGGCTATCACCTGACGGCGCTGGCGGCGTCGGTCGAACGGCATATCCGCGCGCTGGTGGACGCATGACGTTTTGGATGAAACTCCTGCTGGGTGTCGCGGCAACCGTCGGGGCCGTCTACCTCTATTATACGGAGGTGAAACCGGTCGTCATTTTCGGACTTCGGTCTGACTATGCCCATGCGATTCCGTCTGCAGAAGATCCCTGAAGGCCTGACCAGTCTGAAGGCGGAGTCTTGCGGACAATGCCACCGAGAGATCTACGAAGAGTGGAAAACCAGTATCCATGCCCATGCCTTTGAGGATCCGTTCTTTCAGGCCTATTGGAAGAAGGATAAGCACATCTGGGTATGTTTGAATTGCCACACGCCTTTGGAGAATCAACAACCGACGTTGATCAAGGACATTCCGCGTGGTCGGGTGGAGAAGGCGACGCAGGAACCCAATCCCCATTTTGATGCCGCCCTGCAAAAAGAATCGATTACCTGCGCGGCGTGCCACGTGCGGGATGGAGTCATTCTCGGGCCTTTTGACGATTCGGCCGCGCCGCACCCGACGAAGTTCGATCCCAGCTTCCGCACGGCTCAGTTTTGTTCGCGTTGCCATAATGTCGTCTCGGGACCGGCGCAGTTTTATAATGTGGGTCCCTGTGGAACCTATGCTGAATATGAAGGTAAGTACTTCATGCAGGAGCGGGGCTTCATTTGCCAAAGTTGTCATATGCCGGAAGTCGATCGCCCGGTTGCCGAGAATGGACCAATCCGGCGAGGACGTCGGCACTTGTGGCGCGGAGGCCACGACCCCGACATGGTGAAACGGGCGGTCGCGATTCAAGTCAAAGCCGATCCTCCCGCTCCCAAGCCTGGCGAACAAGTTACGGTGACCCTGACGCTCATGAACGCGGGGGCCGGTCATAAAATTCCAACGGGTGATCCGGACCGTCACTTTACGGTCGAGTTTGCGGTCAAAGACAGCAGTCACCAAGTCGTGGCCGAGAAAAGTCACACCATGGGGCGCTGGATTATGTGGCAACCGGCTATCGTGGAGTTGTACGATAACCGGTTGCTCCCGTTGGCCAGCCGGGACTATCCCTTCGCCTACCGCCTGCCGGAGGCTTCGAAGGGGTTGACGCTGACGGCCCGCGTCCGCTACCACATTCTGACCGATGGGCAGCATGAAATGTTAAAAACCAAATACGGCTTGATGGCGGACGATCCCTACAGCTTTACAGTCTATGAACGGGAAGTTCCGCTCAATGAAAGACTTGCAGCAGCCTTCGCGGATCCATTACCTGAGCCACCACCGTTGGCCTGTCTAAGTCCGGCAGTGTCCAAAGGGTAAGTATTCACCCACCGAGATCGAGGAGCCCATGCAACACCCATTATTGATCGATACCAACACCCTTCAGCAACGCTTGGGGCAACCCGGGTTGGTGATAATTGATGTGCGGGGAAGCGCGGCCTACGAATTCGGCGGCCATATCCCCGGCGCCGTGCATTCCACCTGGCATGACTATAGCGACCCCGACGCCGTGGCCAAGGGATTGTTAGATCCAAACCTGAAACGGATCGAGAAGCGCGTGCAGGCGCTCGGCCTCAACCAGGACAGCGACGTCGTGATCTATTCCAACCCGTTCGACAATTGGGGTGATGAAGGCCGCATGTTTTGGATGTTGGAGTACTTGGGCCACAAAAAACTCAAAGTGCTGGACGGGGGATGGGTCAAATGGATCGAGGAGCGTCGCCCGTTCGAGCACGGCGCGGTGCGAACGGCGCCCGGGAATTTCACCGTCAGTCCGGTCGACGCGGCGATCATCATGAAAGAGGAGTTGAAGGGGATCGTGCGAGCACCGCATCCTACGACGACGATTGTAGACGCGCGCAGTCTCGAAGAATATCTGGGGAAGGAAGTCTCGGGCATCCCGCGCCCGGGTCATATTCCTGGCGCCCTGCATGTGGCATGGAGCGGATTTCTCAATCCCGATGCCACGGTGAAGGACTTAGCGGCGATCAGAGCGCAACTGGATATGAAAGGCCTTAATCCGGCGCACGAGACGGTCTGCTACTGCACGGGTGGCGTCCGCGCGGGATGGCTCTATTTTATTCTCAGGCTCGCGGGCTATGCGCATCTGCGTAATTATCCGGGATCCTGGTGGGAGTGGAGCCGGGATTTTGCCTGTCCGGTGGAAAAAGATCTGCTCGCCTTACAGAAGCTCTTAGGTTTGACGGAGTCGCCGGTGCCGTCCGGGGTGCGGCCGTCTTGACAGGCTGCAGAGCCCTCTTTATGCTGAACATGCAGGATTACGATGATGCGCACATCCATACAGAGGAGGCCTTTTATGCAGATTGTTAAATGGCGGGGAGTGGTGGCGGCTGGTATTATGATGGCGCTTGTTGGAGCGCCGATGGTGTCCGGCGTCGCTTTCGCAGCAGCAAATAAACATCAGGCGGAAGCGGTGGCGCACGCCAAAGAGGCGGTCGCTCATGGAAAGCAAGGCCATGCGGACGTGCTCGTGAAGCATGCGGAAACTGCGCTCAAGCATGCCGAGGGCGCCATGACTGAAAGCAAGAATCCCCACGTGGCTGAAGGAATCAAGGGATTGAAGGATGGGATTGAACACGGCAAGGCCGGCCATGCCGATGTGGCGACCAAAGCGGTTGAAAACGCCATCCCCCATTTGTCAGAGGGCATGTAAGCATTTTTTGCGCGGCAACGATGGCTGACGCGAAACGGGCAGGGGAGTCCCTGCCCGTTTTTATTTTATCCGAAAGGCGGCACCATGCGAGTCGGCTACTTCCAATTTGACCCGGTCTTCGGCGAGGTCGCTCGCAATCTGGACCTCGTGACGGCTCGACTCGAACAGGTGGAAGCCGACCTCATCGTCCTGCCGGAGCTGTTTACCAGTGGATATCAGTTTGTCTCCCAGGATGAAGTGGCGCGGCTCGCGGAACCGGTCCCGGACGGCACGACCACGAAACGGCTGATAGAGATCGCCAGGCGCCGTGAGGTGACGATCGTCGCTGGATTGCCGGAGCGGGCTGGCGCGCAGTTTTTTAATTCAGCGGTGTTGGTCGGGCCGAAGGGATTTATCGGCTGTTATCGAAAAACCCATCTCTTTTTCGAGGAGACGCTCTTTTTCACGCCGGGCGATACAGGCTTTCACGTGTGGGACATCGGGATGGCCAAGGTCGGTGTCATGATCTGTTTCGACTGGTTTTATCCGGAAGCGGCCCGTACGTTGGCATTGCAGGGCGCGGATATTATTGCGCATCCTTCAAACCTGGTGCTGCCGCATTGCCCCGACTCGATGGTGACGCGATGCTTGGAGAACCGGGTCTTCAGTGTGACGGCGAATCGAATCGGCAGTGAAGCCCGCGGAGGCAAGGATCGTTTGACCTTTATCGGGATGAGCGAAATCGTCAGTCCGCGCGGCCACATCTTGCATCGCGCTCCTCATGAGGCAGAAGACCTGACCATCGTCGGGATTGACCCGACGGAAGCTCGAACGAAGGCGATCAATAGCTACAATGACCTGCTCCGCGATCGCCGCCCGGCGTTGTACGGCGGTACCTGATCTCCACTCGTAGTCTTTCAGACTCACCTTGCGTCGCTCGCATGCGCACGGTAGGATGGATCACGATGATTCCACTTGGAAAAGGCATTCTTCTGGTTGCCGCGCCCGCGTTAAAGGACCCGAATTTCCGCCAGGCGGTCGTGCTCTTGTGCGAGCATGGACCGGAGGGCGCCCTGGGCGTCATCGTCAATCGGCCGACCGGGATGTCCATCTCCGAAGCATTGCCTCAGGTCCCGATCTTGGAGGGCCAACCGCATGTCCTCTATGCTGGCGGGCCGGTGCAAACCAACCAGGTGATGATGCTGTATCGAATCAATCAAACTCCTGATAACTCGCACCAGGTGATCGATGGTGTCTGTTTGGGCGGTGATTTGGAGATAATGGAGCGCATTCTCATGCAGCAGCCTGAGAAAGAATCGTTTCGCGCCTACCTTGGCTACTCTGGCTGGGGACCAGGCCAGCTGGAATCCGAAATGCAAACCGGCTCTTGGATCACCCTCCCGGCCGATCCGTCGATTGTCTTCGAAAAAAATCCCACCGATATCTGGTCTGATATCGTCCTGTCCCTGGACGATGACTCGCGGCATTATGCGGATATGCCGTTCGATCCTTCCTGTAACTAGGCCACTTCATCTGTCAGCGGCCCTGCTGGGCTTGATGGACACCGCGCCTCTGCCAGGACCTTCGCGAGGAACTGTCCCGTGTGAGACTGGACGATCTTCGCCACCTGCTCAGGTCGCCCTTCAGCGACGATGTGACCGCCTGCCTCACCTCCCTCAGGACCGAGGTCGATGACCCAATCGGCTGTCTTGATGACATCCAGATTGTGCTCGACGACGATGAGAGTATTGCCGGCATCCACAAGTTTGTGCAAAACGGCCAGGAGTTTCTTGATGTCATCGAGGTGGAGACCAGTCGTCGGCTCATCGAGAATATAGAGCAGATTGTGCGCCGATGGATCTTTCAGCTCGGCGGCGATCTTCAGCCGCTGCGCCTCGCCGCCGGACAGGGTGGTGGCGGCTTGGCCCAGTCGCAGATAGCCCAGGCCGATCGAAGACAGCAAGTAGAGCTTTTCGGTCAGCTTGGGTGAGCCGGAGAAAAACGCCTGCGCCTCCGTCACTGTCAGGCTCAACACATCGTGGATGGTTTTGCCGCGATACCGAATGCTGAGGATTTCTGACTTGAAGCGACGGCCGTTGCATTGCTCGCAGGTGGCATAGATGTCTTCGAAAAAATACATCTCCAATTTTTCATAGCCATTGCCCTCGCAGCGTTCGCAACGTCCGCCGGCAGAATTGAAGGAGAAGTGCCCGGGCGTCAACCCCTGTCGTAAGGCCTCTCGCTCCGATGCAAACAGCGTGCGAATTTCATCGAACGCCTTCAGGTAGGTAATGGGGTTTGAACGGGGCGTTCGGCCGATCGGTTGTTGGTCGATCAGTCGTACGCCTTTCAGATGTTCGAGGCCCTTGATGGCCTGGAATTTCCCCATCGGCAGCGATTCGACACGAAAAGCCCTGGCTGCGGCTCGGTATAACGTCTCTTCAATGAGGGTGCTCTTCCCCGAACCGGACACGCCGGTCACGCAGACCAGCATATGCAGCGGAAGTTTGACCACCAAGTTTTTGAGATTATGTTCCGCAGCGCCCGCAATGCTGAGCACCTTGCCGTTTCCGGAGCGGCGGGTTTTCGGAAGCGGGATGGTCTCTTCGCCTCGCAAGTAGCGAGCGGTAAGCGACCTTGGATCGACCAGGAATTGCTCGCGTGGCGCCGTACACACGATATGACCACCCTGCTCACCTGAACCAGGACCCATTTCGACGATATGGTCTGCGGTTTGGATCATCATCGGATCGTGCTCCACGACGATGACGGTATTGCCATGGTCGGCCAGGTCGCGGAGAATCCCGGCAAGGGTGGCGGTATCGCGGGCGTGGAGGCCGATCGTCGGCTCGTCCAACACGTACAACGTGCCGACCAATTGAGAGCCGAGCTGATTGGCCAAGGCGATCCGTTGGGCTTCCCCGCCGGACAGCGTTTTGGTCTGGCGAGAGAGCGTCAGATAACTGAGCCCCACTCGGAGTAAAAAGTTCAGCTTGGCCTGCAACTGGCGGAGGATGTCCTTGGCAATATCCGCATCGAACGAAGGGAGGGCCAAACGCTGAAACCAGGCCGCGGCGGCCTCAATAGTGAGCTCATTGAGCTGCACAAAGTCATAGCCTGCCAGCTTGACGAAGCGGGCGGCCGGCTTGAGGCGGCTCCCGTGACAGGTCGGACAAGTGCCGGGGCTGCGGTATCGGCTGAGCAGCACGCGCACATGCAGCTTGTACCGTTTCGTTTCTAAATACTCGAAGTACTGCCGAATGCCTTCGACCTGATCGTTGCCTTCCCACATGAGCTGCTGTATCTCGGCGGGAAGTTCCTGAAAGGGAACCGTCAGATTGACCCCCAGTTTTTTCATCGCCAGCAACATCTGCTTTTGCCACCAGTCGGAACCCGGCTTGCTCCAGGGCTCGATGACGCCCCCGGCGAGTGACTTGCTGCGATCCGGGATGACCAGCTCTTGGTCGTATCGCAGGATATTGCCGAATCCTTTGCACTCGGGGCAGGCCCCCAACGGATGGTTGAATGAAAACAACAAGGGCCGCAACGGTTCGAAAGTTCGCCCGCAACCCTGACAGCGAAAATGCGTGCTGTACGTCCGGAGGCCTTGCCCGATCACCTCGACCTGGCAGACACCCTCGGCTTCCTGGAACGCGATTTCGATGGCTTCGATCAATCGATGGCGGTTGTCCGGTCTGAGGACGAGGCGATCCAGTAAGACGTGGATGCCAGACTCGCGTGTCTCCGGAAGTGCCGCCTCCTCGTGCAGGTCCAGCAATTCATCGCCGCACCGCAATCTGGTGAAGCCCCGTTTCAAGAGCGAGTCGAGCAACGAACGGTCGTGGCCGGGACCAAGATCCTTGATGGGGAAAAGAATCATCGCGCGCTGGTCGGGGAACTGCGCCAGCAACTCCTCAGCCAGCGACCCTGGATGATAGCCCCGTGCTTCCTGATTGCAATCCGGGCAGACCGGCTTCCCGATTTTGGCGAAAAGAAGTCTCAGCAGGTCGGCGAGCTCCGTGGCAGTGCCTACTGTTGAACGGGCCGTGCGAATCGGATTCTTCTGCTCGATGGCGATCGCCGGGCGAATGTTGACCATACGATCGACATCCGGGCGGTTCACCTTGTCGAGAAACATCCGGGCGTAGGTCGACAGTGACTCCACGTAGCGCCACTGTCCTTCCGCAAACAGCGTGTCGAACGCCAGCGAGGACTTGCCTGATCCAGACAAGCCGGTGATGGCGGTGACGCAGTTGTGTGGAATCCGCAGTGAAATGTTCTTCAGATTGTTTTGGCGCGCGCCCTCGACGATGAGGTCGTTCGAGGTTGTATCTGAGGACATATGGTTCGCCACCGTGGCGGCTCCTTCCAGGGAAAGACCGACTATCGTAGCAATTGTAGCTGACCATCGCAATGTGACGTGCGCGGTTGCGGTGCAAAAGTATGTGATCCACGGAGCCGGATTCGTAGAATGCTGTCCTAATTCAAGAGGCATCATGTTGGACCAGTTTGCCTATCTCACTCGAATCGGCTACGAAGGATCGGTGGACCCTTCTGCAGAGACCCTCGCTTGTCGCACTGAGGGCATTCTTGACTGTGCCGTTCGAGAATTTGGATATCCAGTTAGGACAGTCGATATCTCTGGATCCATCGGTCCTTTTTCGAAAGATCGTCCTGCGCAGGCGGGGCGGCTGTGTGTTGAACTGAACGGCTCGGTTGCGCTGCTGCTGGAACAGCTGGGTTTGTCGTCATGAGACTGGCTGCCGGGCGTTGTATGGTGCGAAAGGGGTCAGGCCAAGGAGCCATCAACTGTTGCTCGTCCAGATCGGCGAGAGCCAATGGATGGCGGACATAGGGTTCGGAGGTAATGGATTAGGCGAACCTTTCCTGCTGACGATCGGCCACGAGCAACGGCAGGGGCCGGATCGATTCCGGCTGGCTACCGATGAACGAGGGGAGTACTTGCTGCAATGCGAAATTGAAGCGGCCTCGGGGAATTTGTATTCTTTTACACTCGATCCCTGTCTACCGTCGATTATCTCTTCGCCAATGACTATCACTCGCATTCGCCCCATTCACCTTTTTCCCAGAGACGCATCTGCACCATCCCGATGTTGGACGGGCGGAAAATGCTCACTGACAGATTGCTCAAGATTCTTGAGAACGGGACCACGGGATAATCTCACGTGAAAGATGAAGGAATGTTCAAGCAACCGCTCAGGCAGAGGTTTGGATAACCATCAAGAATGACTTTATATTACTCAGGATGCACAGCCAGTAGCGCTTTGCGTCGGGCTGGATCACGAGAGCAGGGGGCAAGGTGGCATTTGAAAGAGGCGGGCGTCCCAAGGCCTATAGTTAGGCTGAACGCTTTGCGCATGATGTGTGCGCGGCCACAATGCGAATGCCGACGTGCTGGATGCTGGTGGCTCAGTCGGCGGGAAGGATTTCCACAGGCTGGAGCAGTGGGGGCATCGCGACTTTATTGCGTCGGGCCCAGTCGGCGGCCGATGACGTACATCGCAAGGTCGATACTCGTCCAGCAGGTTCGCTGGAGGTTGAGAACAGTGACATATCAAATTAGTCTGATTGGTGGGGAGATTCCGTCGGTTCCCGCCGTATTCCGCCACGATACGAAATGAGGGCAGGGACTTGGTCGAGGCACTTCATCTCGCGATAAGTTTCACAAGCCCCACGCAGCACATGTAGAGGACCATCGAGCCGGCCATGGAGAGCCAGAAGCCGACACGCTCGACTCCATAGATCATGCAGCCGACATAGGCAAGCCAGGGCGGCACGAACCAGAGTAAATTCTTGGCGTAAGTGACGAGGTGTTCGCTGCCGCCGTTCAAATAAATGAGGATAAACGTCGCGCCGGTCATCGCAGGAAAGGTGCTGGCGAAGGCGGCTAGGAATGACCGCCCTTGCGAGCCCAGATAGGTTGACATGCTGACAATGGTTCCACCCAATAGGAAGTACAGTCCGTACTTCACCCACTCACCCATTCTCGGCCTCCTTCAGCGTCGTCGAAATGCCTGTCGTGCTTCCGCCATGATCTGACGCCCGAGTTTTGTATGGCGCGGCGAGGGACGGAAGGCGACCATCGCGCCCGTCATCGTTTGCCCGTGATTCCCGCATGGCCTGGGTGAGATAGTGGCGCTCGCGATACGGGTCTAGGAATGGGCCTCACAGTAAAAGATGTTGGCTTCTTTGCGCAAGAGCCACAATCTTGGCTTCCTTCCTCGTACCGGGCGTCCAGGACGTAGACCACTCGTTGGCGGCGACTGTTGGTCACGCGGCATTGATGAACGTCTCCCAGCACGCACCGCTGCTCCTGGCGATGCTCACCTACAGCATGGCTTCAAATCGAACGTCATCCGGCTTGCCTTGTCACAAATTTCGCTGCGCTTTCTTCAGCCAATAACCACGGGAGAATTCTTCTACGGCGACAGCGGATGAACATCCACCAGGCTCCCGGTATAGCGATGAAGTTTTTGCTTTAACATTCGTGATCAGCCCTGGTGGATACTTCAACCGCGGAGTCTTTTCCTCGGCCGGGCACGACGCGCAGCAATGCATCGAATGGAATACGGTGGTCTAGTGGGTGTCGGAAATGAGATATCGGCGGCACCAAGATAGCCGGGTAGCGCCAGTACATCATTGTAGCGGAGATCGGATAGAGCGCACGCTTCGACCAGCGCACTTCCACCAATGACCTGGGATTTTCGAACACATCATTCGAGATGGCTGGAGAGGGAGGGGTTCCATGGAAGCCTAGTAGGCCTGGTCACCGCATCACCGGTAGAAATGACAATAACATTAACCATAACGTGAACTATTTTTCGCTATGAACCAGGATAATCAGGCCAGTACGGCTCGCATCACGACATACAGCACCATCACCTCCACGGCATGTGCCACGATCGTCATGTAAAGGTTTCGAAACATGATCCAGAGCGTGGCCCACACCAGCCCATCCCAGACGGCAATCCAGTGGAGCTGCTGAAAAGTCGTCACCAGAAAGGGATCGAACGCAAAGAATAGCGAGCTTGTCACCACGGCCATGAATGGTGGCAGCTTCAGGGCGAGCAGACGTCCCAACAGAAAGCCGCGAAAGTTCAACTCCACCATGACCGCGATGAATCCAATAAACCACGGCAGCATGATCCACATCGGAATCTTGGCATGCGGTGTATCGGCCAGAAATCTGTACTCCCCTCCAAAGTAAGGCACGAGATAGAGAATGACCCACGCATTGATGGACCCGAGCAGCAGACCAGCGCCCACTCCCAAGCGGAGGCCTTGCGGAAGGAGTTTCAGGGTGAGGCCGAGGCGTTGACCGGTCCTAGGGTTCAGGCTGCCCCACAGCAAGAGTGCTATATAGCCTAAGAGCTGGGGGAGAAACTGATAGAGATGATGTTGCCGGAAAGTGATCGGCGACAAGTAAAAAAGAACCGTCGCTGCAATCGGAAACAGGACGAGAGCGGCTCCTCGCTCAGGCATCTGAGTCGCGTGAATGGTTAACGGTCGCTCAGGCCGTGGCATGGCCGGTCTATTGGAGTCGTAAGTTGTACCGTTCCAGCGTAGTGGCTTTGTTGCGAGCCAAGTTCGAGAGAGATTTGTTGTAGTCGAGGGTGGCGCGGAGTTCATTGCCCTGAGCGGTAGCCAAGTCGCGTTGAAAGTCGAGTACGAACCGAGTCGTGCTGAGCCCTACCTTTAACCTCTCCTGTTCGGCCTGCAATTGTTTTTCAGCCATAATGCGGGCCGAGCGCGTGGTTTCAATTCGCTTGAAGTCGGTATGCACCCGGCGCACGGCTTCGCGGACGCCGACGATGATTTGCTGACGGACACTCTGCAGGGAAGCCTGGGCGTTGCGCGCCTCCAGTTGCCGCTTGTTG
>CAWIWD010000003.1:0-118855 GCA_963839785.1 uncultured Nitrospiraceae bacterium | reverse complement strand
TATCGGCAAATTCGAAATTGAAGCGCGAGTATTCCTGCTCGGCCTGCAGGAACACATCGCCATAGGAGATGCGCTTCGCGCCCTGCTGGCCGTTGAAATTCAGGTCGTAGACATTGTCGACGCCCTGCACATACATGGCGAGGCGTTCGAGGCCATAAGTGAGTTCGCCCGAGACGGGGACGCAGTCGAGGCCGCCGACCTGCTGGAAGTAAGTGAACTGCGAGACTTCCATGCCGTCGCACCAGACTTCCCAGCCGAGGCCCCAGGCGCCGAGCGTCGGGCTTTCCCAATCATCCTCGACGAAGCGGATGTCGTGCAGCTACGGATCGATGCCGATGGCCGCGAGCGAGCCCGAGATAGAGATCCTGAAAGTCCGGCGGCGATGGCTTGATGATGACCTGATACTGGTAATAGTGCTGCAGGCGGTTGGGTTCTCGCCATAGCGGCCGTCCTTCGGTCGGCGCGAGGGCTGCACGTAGGCGGCGGACCAGGGTTTGGGCCCGACCGAGCGCAAGGTGGTCGCGGGATGAAAGGTGCCGGCCCCCACTTCCATGTCATAGGGCTGCAGGATCACGCAGCCCTTCGCGCCCCAATACTGATGGAGCGTGAGGATCAGGTCCTGAAATGATTTGCGTGGGTTCAAAGACATTTGCGCCCGCAAACTAGGGATGGGAGTTTAAGAGGTCAAGGAATTTGCTGCCGGCGGCCATCGTGGACAGGTCCATGCGGGTTCATCCGGGTCGGCGGCGGCGTGAGCTGCGGGGCGTTGCGGTGGGTGAGGACCAGCACCACACCGGGGTGGGCCTCGGCCTGCGCGGTGTCCATCGACGCGATCCGGCCACGGGCGATCGGCGCGTGCACGAGCACGGCGTGGGTCAGCCCGGGGATCGGGTACTCGGCCGAGAACCGTGCCGTGCCAGTCGTTTTCGCGAGGCCGTCGACCCGGTCCACGGACCTGCCGATGGCGGGCCTCCGGTGCGCCGTGCCGGTCGCGTGGTCGGCGCGGTCGGCGGGCCGGTGCGCTCGGGCGCGAGGGTCATGCCGCACCTCCTTCGTCACGCAGCCGCCGCAGGGTCGCGGTGATCGTGCGCACGGCCAGCCCGATCTTGAACTCGGTGTCGGCGCCCCGCGACGGCCTGGCCAGCTCGGCCCGGGCCGCCTCCCCGAACTCCTCGTCCGTGGCCGGTCGGCCGGTCAGCCGCTCCTCGAGGATCGGTGCCCGCCAAGGCTTGTGCGCCACACCGCCCAGCGAGACCCGCACCTGGGTGACCGTGTCGTCCGTCGACCTCCAGCGCGGCCGCCACCGAGACGAGCGCGAAGGCGTAGGAGGCCCGGTCGCGAACCTTCCGGTAGCGGGACCGGACCGCGAGCGGCTCAGCAGGCAGGGTCACCGCGGTGATGAGCTCGTCGGCGCGCGAGGGTCGTCTCGACGTCGCGGGGTCTCGCCGGGCAGTCGGTGGAAGTCGGCGATCGGGATCGTGCGGCTGCCGGTGCGGCTGGCCACCTCGACCTCGGCGTCCAGCAGGACCAGGGCCACGGCGAGGTCGGAGGGGTGCACTGCCACGCAGTGCTCGCTGGCCCCGAGGATCGCGCCCATCCGGTGGTGGCCCGCAGCGGCGTCGCAGCCGGTACCCCGCTCCCGCTTGTTGCAGGCGGCGGCCTGGTCGTAGAAGTAGAGGCAGCGGGTGCGCTGCAGCAGGTTGCCGCCGACCGTGGCCATGTTGCGGATCTGGCCGGAGGCGCCCATGACGACCGCCTGCGCCACGACGGGGTAGCGCGCCCGCACCAGGGGGTGGGCGGCGAGGTCGGTGTTACGGACCGCCGCACCGATGCGCAGTCCGCCCTCCGCGGTCTCGGTGATCTCCCCCAGCGGCAGCCGGGTCACGTCGACCAGCACGTCCGGGGTCTCGATCCCCTCGCGCATCAGGTCCACGAGGTTCGTCCCACCGCCGAGGAACTTCGCGCCGGGCAGGTCCACGATCGCCGCCAGCGCCTCGTCGAGGCTGGCCGGCGCGGCATACGAGACGGGCCTCATCGGCGACCGTCCGCGGTCTCGGCGTAGCCGGTGATGGCGTCCACGATGCCGTTGTAGGCGCCGCACCGGCACAGGTTGCCGCTCATCCGCTCCCGCACCTCGAGGTCGCTCGCATCCGGTTGCGCCGCAACGTGTTCGGCGACCGCACTGGGCACCCCGGCCTGCAGCTCGGTCAACATCCCGAGGGCCGAGCAGATCTGCCCGGAGGTGCAGTAGCCGCACTGGAAGCCGTCGGTGGCGATGAAGGCCCGCTGGAGGTCGTGCGGATGCTCCGGCGTGCCCACCCCCTCGATGGTCGTCACGTCCCGACCGTCGAGCTGGGCCACGAGGGTCAGGCAGCCCAGGACGCGCCGACCGTCGACGAGGACCGTGCAGACCCCACAGGCACCCTGGTTGCAACCCTTCTTGGTGCCGGTCAGGTCGAGGCGTTCGCGCAGCAGGTCGAGGAGGCTGACGCCGGCCTCGACGGCGACCTCGGTCGACGCGCCGTTGAGCGTGAACCGGACGGCTGGAGTGGTGCTGGACTGCACTGTCACGGCGTCTCCCTTCCTCTGTCCGGAGACTAACCCAGCGCCACTCCCACGGCCCGTCACGGTTGACCTCCCCCACCTGAGCGCCCTCGCTGCGCAAGAATGAGCCATGCCCACCTGCCCGGACGGATGCACGCGTCGTGCCGCGTGCGGCCCGGTCGCTCGGGCGGTCGGGGCTCGGCGGGCCTCGGTGAAGGCTTCACTCGCGCTACTGCGCCGCTGGGACGTGGCCGCCGCCCTCGTGCTGGTCGGCATCTTCGTGCTCGGCGCGACAGCGGTCAGGTTCGCCCCCCAGGGGTCGTCGGTGGCCGTCTGGTGGCCTGCGGCAGGGCTCGGCGTCGCCTTCCTCCTCGCCACCGGCCCGAACCGCCGACGGGCCGCCATCGTGCTGGTCGGCATGGTGGTGCTCGAGCGGCCTGGCCAACCTCTACGGCGGGCGGCCGCCGCTCGCGGCCACCTGTTTCGGGTTCGCCAACACCGCGGAGGCCGCGGTGGTCTGGTGGGCGATGACCCGGGGCGGCCGCCGCCCACGGCTGGCCTCGCTTGGAGGACCTGGGTCGGCTCCTGCTCGCCACCCTCGCCGGGGCCCTCGTCTTCGGCGTGCTGGCCGGCCTCACCGTCACCTACACCCTCGACCGCACCTTCTTCCCGACCGCCTACGCGGTGACCGCCTCCCATGCCGCCGCTGTGCTCACGCTGGCGCCGCTGGGGGTCGCGGTGTCGACGAAGGCCACCATCCCCTGGCGCCTGGAGGACCTGCTGCAGGGCCTGGTCCTGCTCGGCGTCACCCTCTGGGTCTTCGCCTCCACCAACGGTCTGCCCCTGGCCTTCCTGCCCCTCCCCGTCCTCGTCTGGGGCGCCACCCGGCTGGACCTGCGGGCCCTCGCCACCCAGCTGGCCCTGCTCGGGGTCATCGTCGTCCTGCTCACCAGCGAGGGCTACGGGCCGTTCGCCGTCGCGGGCCAGACCGGCAAGGTGGCCCCGGAGACGGTCGGTGCACTGACCCAGGCGTTCCTCGTCACCGCGGCGGTGACCGGTCTCGCCCTCGCCGTGGCCTCCACCCAGCGGCGCGACGCGCTGGCCGACCTCCACACCGAGGCGACCTTCACCCAGACGGTGCTCAACTCTGCGGCGGCCACGGCCATCATCGGCACCGACGCAGCTGGCACCATCACGCTCTTCAACCGGGGAGCCACCAACCTCCTCGGCTACCAGCTCGACGAGGTCGTCGGGCTCGCTCAACTGGGTCGAGCTGCACGAGCCGAAGGAGGTGGCGGCGCGGGCGAGGGAGCTCGGCGTGGCCCCCGGTCCCGCGGTGCTGGTCCACCTGCTCGACAAGGCCGGCCTCAGCGAGACCCGCGACTGGACCTGGGTGACGCGCGACGGCAAACGCCTCGTGGTCGACCTGACGATCAGCCCGATCGTGGAGCAGGACGGCCTGGTCACCGGCTACATCGGCGTCGCCGAGGACGTCACGGAGCGTCGCGTCGCGGCCGACGCCGTCCAGACGGCACTGCAGCGGGAGCGCCACGCGGTCGAGGAGCTCACCGCGCTCGACCAGACGAAGACCGACTTCCTGTCGTCGGTCAGCCACGAGTTCCGCACTCCGTTGGCCAGCGTCCTCGGCTACACCGAGATGCTCGAGGACGGCGCGGTCGGCGAGCTGACTGCGAAGCAGCTCGACCTGGTGGGGCGGATCGACCGCAACGGCCGACGCCTGCTGGGCCTCATCGAGGACCTGCTGCTCAACTCGCGGATCGAGTCCGGCCAGCTCAACCTGGCCCGGCGACCCTGCGACCTCGCGGCGATCGTCGACCACGCCTGGGAGGCCACCGGACCGCTGACCCAGCGGCGCGACCTGCACCTGCGCCGCGAGATCACCATCCGTCCCCTCACGGTGGACGGCGACGACACCGCCATCGAGCGGGTCGTCCTCAACCTGTTGTCGAACGCCGTGAAGTTCACCCCTGACGGCGGCATCGTGACCCTCACCCTCGACACCGCCGAGGACGCCCGACGGGGTGGCCCACGCGCGAATCGTGGTGAGTGACAGCGGGTACGGCATCTCCGAGGAGGACCAGCGCCAGGTCTTCCGCCGGTTCTTCCGGTCCGTCGACGCCACCGAACGCGCCGTGCAGGGCACCGGCCTCGGCCTGTCCATCGTGCAGGCGATCGTCGAGGGCCACGACGGCACGATCGACGTGGAGTCGGTGCTGGGCCAGGGGTCCACCTTCACGGTGCTCCTCCCCCTGGCCGCCGCCACCGCACCGAGCGCACCGCTGCGGTGACGCTGTGCTGACGACCTGACGCTGAGAGGTATGCCGATGAGTCGGCGCCCGCGCGCTGGTCTACCTTCCATGGACACCTACGAGCGGGACCCCGGCGTCGACGCCTACCTCGACGCGCTGCCCGACTGGCAGCGCGAGCTGTGCCAACAGCTGCGCGACCTCGCCCACGCCGCCGACCCCGAGGTGCGTGAGGTCGTCAAGCGCCGGGTGCAGCCCTACTTCGTGCTGGACGGCAACGTCTGCGCGTTGCTGGCCACCAAGGACCACGTCAACCTGTTCGTCTACGACGGCGCGATCGTGCCCGACCCGCACGGGCTCGTGACCGGGGGACACGACAACACCACGGCCCGCACGATCGCCTTCTGGGAGGGCGATCCCGGTCGACGAGCCGGCGCTCCTCGAGTTCCTGCGCCAGATCATCGCCAACAACCGCGCGGGCGGCTGGCGCGCGATCAAGAAGGGCTGAATGACCGGCCCTGCATCCGCGACGGCTCAGAGCGAGCTGAGGTCCGGAGGGACGTCGATCGCGTGCAGCTGCAGCACCTCGAGCGGCACCAGCGCCGAGGACCGCCTCGTTCGTGGCGGCGAGCACGACGTGGGCGGCCGCGCCGTCACGGTGGGCACGCGCCCAGTTCACCGCCGTGACGCACCACCGGTCGCCCGGCACCAGGCCGGGGAAGCCGTACTCGGGCATGGGCGTCGAGAGGTCGTTGCCGATGCCGCGCTGGTGCTCGAGGAACTCCGCGGTCACCACGGCACAGATCGTGTGGCTGCCCGCGGTCCTGCGGCCCGGTGTTGCAGCAGCCGTCACGGTAGAAGCCGGTCATGCGGGTCGGTGCCGCACTCCTCCAGCTCGCCACCGAGGACGTTGCGCTCCGCCACCGGATCTCCTCAGCCCTCGGTCGAGGGCTGCCACCACGGCGCCCGGCCCGACCGCGCCAGCACCCGGTCGAAGACAGCGTCTCTCCCTCGACCTGCACGGCCGGGCCGAACATGCCGGGGGTGCCCTCCTCGTCGAAGCCGGACACGAACTCGTAGAGGGCGGCGGCTGTGTCGTCGTCGCACGTGTAGTCCTGCCCCGTGGCCCGCGCGAGGTCCCAGCCGTGCAGCGTCACCTCGTCCAGCGCGACGAGGCCGGCGACCTGCCCGGGGAGGTCGACTCCCCCGGCCCGCGTCATACCCTCCCACGCCGCTGGCCGCGCCCACGCCTCGACGAGAGCCGGTCCACGCTCGGCCAGCTGGTCGCGCCACCCCTGGGAGGTTGCGGCCATCCGCCGTCGTCGGGGTTGGTGTCCGTCCACGGGCCGAGGTCCTTGTCGGCTGCTGCCCGGAAGGCGCCCAAGAGGCCGGCGACGTGGGCGAGCAGCTGCCCGACGGTCCTGCCGTCGCACGGCGTCGGGTCGCCGAGCTGGTATCGTCGACGATCGACGCGAGGTGGAGCAGCTGGGCAGTCGGGAGCTGGAAGTCGATCTGTCCGGGCTCGGAAGTCGTCATCCCGGCAGTCTGCCCTAGCGCAGCTCCTCGCGCAGGCGGGGCTCGGTGCGCAGCTCCGGGTGGATGCCGCGCTTGTCCCGGTAGAACTCGCGGACCTTGTCCATGTCGGCCACGACGTCAGCGGTGGCGGTGATCGTGGGACCGAATCCCGCTGTGCGAGTAGGCCCGTCGATGAAGGCGAGGGCGATCGGGAGCTTGGCGGACCGCGCGATGCGCCAGAACCCGGACTTCCAGTACTCGCCCTTCTTGCGGGTGCCCTCCGCTGCGAGGATCAGCAGGAAGGGCTCCCCGCTGCGGGCCTCGCGCACCAGCTCGCGCACCACGGCTCCGGGGTTGTCGCGGTCGAGGGGCAGACCGCCGAGCCTCGGCAGCAGCCAGGCCAGCGGACCCCGTGAAGAGCTCCTTCTTGATCAGCACCCGAGGTGTCACGCCACCGCGCCACATGATCAGCAGCATCATCACGAAGTCCCAGTTGGACGTGTGCGGTGCGCCGACGAGGACGCCGGTCCGCGGCACCTCCCCGACGGCGGTCCAGCGGCTGGCCCGCAGCACGAGGCTGGCGATTCGACTTCTCATCGGCCGAGCGTAGTCGTCCGGTTGACGGTTCACGGATCGCGCCCGCAGTTCTACCCTCCTGCCATGGGAGAGATGAGCATGAACAAGGCCATCCACGGCGCCTTCCGGCGCGACCTCGACCGGTTCATCACCGCGCTCGGGACGTTCCAGCCCGGTGACCGCACCAGGGCCGCCCAGCTCGCCACGGCGTGGGCGAACTTCGACGACCAGCTCACCCACCACCACGAGGGCGAGCACGAGATCGCCTGGCCTGCGCTCGCGGCCGTGGGGGTGAGCCCCGAGCTGCTCGCAGGCCATGGACGCCGAGCACGACACCATGGCCGCCGCGCTCAGCCGAGACGCGCACGGCGATGGCCGCGCTCGCTCCGCGACCCGGGCGCCGACCAGGTGCGGTCGGCGCTGGCCGCCTTCGAGAGCTGCGGACGGTGACCGTGGTGCACCTCGACCACGAGGAGTCCGAGCTCGAACCGGTCTACCAGGCCAAGAAGGACACCCCTGAGATCAAGGCCATGGGCAAGGCCTTCGGCAAGACCGGCCTGGCCAGGGGCGGGCGCTTCTTCGCCTGGGTCCTCGACGGGGCGTCCCCCGCAGGAGCGGGCCGGCGTGACCGCCAGCGTGCCGGCACCGGTCCTCACGATCATCGGCGGAATCTTCGGCCGGAGCTATCGCAAGGACGTCGCGCCCACCTGGTCGGCGCCGACCGGGCCCGCGCTGAGGCCGTCCCCCCAGGGAGCGATCGCTCCCTTCCACTCTCAACTTATAGCGCAGAGGGGGGCTTGCGGCAAGGCCCTCGTGGTGCCCCAGAATCGTCGCTCGTGACCGGGACGAACGAAGGGGGAACCGCCGTATGCGCGAGCAGCAGGTGAAGAGTGTCAGGGTCGACCGAGCGAGTCCGTTCGACCTGCCGGACCGCTTGGCAGCCAAGGCCGATCCGGCTCTGATCGGTGCTGGACGAAGAGCACTTCGAGGCCATCGAGGAGAGCCTCGAGCAGACCATCTCCGAGCTGTCCGAGCGGCTGGACGCCGAGCGCACGGCACCCGCGCGGGCCGGGCAGGAGGTGCTGGAGCGCGACCTCGAGGTGCACCGGCTGACCGCTCGGCTGCGGGCGCTGCGCCGCTTCGGTCTCGACCTGTGCCTGGGGCAGATGGTGGGCGCCGACGCTGAGGCGCCGGTCTACGTCGGGCGGCTCGGGCTCACCGACCGCGACGGCCGGCAGCTGCTGGTCGACTGGCGGTCTCCCGCGGCCGAGCCGTTCTTCGCGGCGACCCACGCCAACCCGATGGGGCTGACCAGTCGACGGCGCTACCGGTGGACCCGCGGCCGGGTCACCGACTACTGGGACGAGGTCTTCACGGCGGACGGGTTCACCGGCCACGCGGCCGCGCTGGACGACCAGTCGGCGTTCATCGCCAGCCTGGGCAGCAACCGCTCGGCGCGGATGCGCGACGTGCTCGGGCACCATCCAGGCCGACCAGGACGCGATCATCCGGGCCTCCTCCCGCGGTGCCCTCGTGGTGGACGGTGGGCCCGGCACCGGCAAGACGGTCGTCGCGCTGCACCGCTCGGCCTACCTGCTGTACTCCGACCCGAGGCTGGGGCACCGGCGGGGCGGGCGTGCTGTTCGTCGGCCCGCACCAGCCCTACCTCGCCTATGTCTCCGACGTGCTCCCCAGCCTGGGCGAGGAGGGCGTGCAGACCTGCACGGTGCGTGACCTCCTGCCCGAGGGCGCTGCGGCACAGACCGAGACCGACCCGGAGGTGGCTGCGTCTCAAGTCCTCGGCGGCCGTCGCGCAGGCGGTCGACCGGGCGGTGCGGTTCTACGAGGAGCCGCCGTCCGAGGCGATGACGGTCACCACGCCGTGGGACGACATCCGACTCACCCCCGACGACTGGGCCACCGCGTTCGACGCCGCCGACCCCGGCACTCCGCACAACGAAGCGCGCGAACAGGTCTGGGAGGAGCTGCTCACGATCATCGTCGACCAGCACGACGAAGACGTGCCGGCCCAGCTGCTGCGCAGGTCGCTCCAGCAGGACCGCGAGCTGCAGGACGTCCTCAACCGCGCGTGGCCGTTCATCGAGGCGACCGACCTCGTCGGCGACCTCTGGTCGGTGCCGGCCTACCTGCGGCTGTGTGCTCCGTGGCTGGGGCCCGACGAGGTGAAGGCGTTGCAGCGCAACGACACCCGGGCCTGGACCGTGTCCGACCTGCCGTTCCTCGACGCGGCCAGGCAGCGGCTCGGCGACCCCGAGGCCTCCCGCCGACGCCGCCGGCACGAGGCCGCCGTGGCTGCCGAGCGCGAGCAGATGGCGCAGGTGGTCGAGCACCTCATCGAGACCGACGACTCCGAGATGAAGGTCATGTCGATGCTCAAGGGGCAGGACCTCAAGGACCGCTGGGTCGACGAGGATGCGTTGCAGGACAACGACCCGGACCTGCTGGCCGGGCCGTTCGCGCACATCGTCGTCGACGAGGCCCAGGAGCTCACCGATGCGGAGTGGCAGATGCTGCTGGCCCGCTGCCCCTCGCGCAGCTTCACCGATCGTGGGCGACCGCGCGCAGGCACGGCACGGGTTCACCGAGTCGTGGCAGGAGCGGCTCGAGCGGGTCGGGCATCGACCGGAGCAGCCTGGCCTCGCTCAGCATCAACTACCGGACCCCCGAGGAGGTGATGGCCGAGGCCGAGCCGGTGATCCGCGCTGCCCTCCCGGACGCCAACGTGCCGACCTCCATCCGCAGCAACGGCCTCCCAGTCGTGCACGGACCACTGTCCGACCTGGAGTCGGTGCTCGACAGCGTGGCTGGACGCCAACCCCGAGGGCGTCGCCTGCGTGATCGGCGACGCCACGTTCGGGGCCACCGATCGGGTGCGGTCGCTGACCCCCGAGCTCTCGAAGGGGCTCGAGTTCGACCTCGTGGTGCTGGTCGACCCCGACGGCTTCGGCGACGGCATCGAGGGCGCGGTCGACCGCTACGTCGCGATGACCCGCGCGACCCAGCAGCTGGTCATCCTCACCAGCTGACGAGCACCGCCACGAGACGCAAGGGACAGGTATGCCGCGTGGCCCCGGATCGGGGCCACGCGGCATACCTGCGTGGTGCGGTGGTCAGGCGGCGACGACGCCGAAGCCACCGGTCCAGGCGACCTTCTCGCCGGCGGCGAGGGTGATCTGCAGGAAGCCGATCGACTCGAGCTCGCGGGCCCGCGACAGCGATCCGGCGTCGATGGCCTCGAGGCCACCGGAGGTGATGACCCCGGCCAGGTCGCTCTTGGCGTCGGCGTCGTCGCCGGCGATGAGGACCGTGGTCTCGAGCGGGCCGACGTTGCCGGCGGCGAGGGTGCCGGCGAAGTTGGTGTTGAACGCCTTGAGGACGCGCGACTCCGGCAGCGCGGCGGCGATCTCGGCCGTGGCGGAGCCGTCGGACGCGACCGTCAGGGAGTCGAAGGTCTCGAAGTTCAGGGGGTTGGTGATGTCGACGACGACCTTGCCGGCCAGGCTCGCGCCACGCTCGGCGAGGACGGCGCTGACGGCCGGGTACGGGACCGCGAGGACCACGATCTCGCCGGTGACCTCGGTCGCCGTGTCGCCCTGGCCGAGCAGCTGGACGGTGTGTCCGCCGCGGCCTGCGACGGCCGCGATGGCCTGGCCCATGTTGCCGGTGCCGATGATGGAGAGGTGTGCCATGAGGTGCTCCTGGGTCTGGGCGACGGATGTCGCCGGGTGTTTGGTTGTTGCTTCAAGTAACACCATACACGATTTAGTTGTTCCTTCAAGTGTTGCGCTAGACTCGTCTCATGGAGCAGACCGAACCGAGATGGCTGGACGAGGACGAGCGCGCGGCGTGGCTGCGGCTGATCGCCGTGGTGGAGCTGCTCCCCAGCGCCCTCGACGCCCAGCTGCGCCGCGACTCCCAGGTCACCCACTTCGACTACTACGTGCTCGCCATGCTCTCCGAGGCGCCCGCCCGCACGCTGCGGATGACCGCCCTCGCGCTGCGCACCAACGCCACCCTCCCCCGCCTGTCCCACGTGGTGCGCCGACTCGAGGAGCGCGGGCTGGTCGAGCGGTTCCCGTGCCCCCAGGACGGACGCGCCACCAACGCCCGCCTCACCGCGGACGGCTGGGACGCCGTCGTCGCGGCGGCCCCCGGGCACGTCGACGCCGTGCGGCGACACGTCTTCGACCCCCTCACCCCCACCCAGGTGTCCCAGCTCCGCGAGATCTGCGATGCGCTGCTGCCGACGCTCGACCCCGACCGCGCCCTGGCCCCGCTCTACGAGGCGAGCAGCTGAGCCGGCACTGAACGCTCAGGTGCCATCGACCTGGAGCCGCATCACCCAGCGCCACTTGGCGATCAGCCGGTCACGCTCGAAGCCGAACTCCTCGAAGAGGGTCTCCGGCCCGGTGTGGAAGTAGGCCCCGCGCTGCGCCGGCCGGGCCTCGACCTGCTCGGGGTAGGCCTCGACGACTCCCCCGCCCGCCGCGCGGATCGCCTCGATCACCCCCGAGACGGCTGCGCGGGCCACTCCCTGCCCGCGGTGCCGGCTGCCGGTGAAGATGCAGCCGATCCGCCAGTCGGGCTCCTCGGTGAGCTCCTTCGCATAGGCCTTCTGGTTCTTGATGTTGGGCAGCTCGACGGGTGGCCCGAACTGGCACCAGCCGACGCACTCGTCGCCGTCGTAGACCAGCACCTGGTGGACCGTGCCGGCGCGGACGTGGGTCTGCTTGGCGGCGCGGTTGCCCTGCGCCGAGCCCGCAGCGAAGCCCTCGGGATGGAAGCCCATGCACCAGCACCCGCCCCAGACCCCGTTGTTGGCCTCGACGAGTGCGGCGAAGTCCGGCCAGGTGTCCTCGGTGAGGAGCCGCGTGGTGAAGGTGCCCGTGGTGGCCCTGGGGGCAGTGGTTCCAGCCATGACCGAAGCATGCCAGCGGGCGCCGACAGGCAGACTAGTCGGGGTGAGCGTGGGGCAGAGGTGATTGGAGGGTCCCGGGCTCGGCCCGCATCACGACGACCTGCCCGGTCTCGAACCGGATGACCGTGGCCCCGTCCTCCTGCCCGGTGCTCCCCTTGCGGGCCCAGTGCCCGGCGAGCTGCTTGGCATAGCGCTCGGGTCGCTCGGTGGTCATGGTGCCGTGACGGGTGGGCATCGCAGTCCTCTCGGTTCGCTGTTCCGCCGGCCCAGGTCGGCGGGCGACGCCAGCAGGCCGGCACCCGGGCCGCGTGACATGCTCGACAGATGAGTGACATCGCCACGAAGGCCACCGAGCTGCTTCGCCTGCACCACACCGGCTCCACGCTGGTGCTCCCCACCGTGTGGGATGCGTGGTCGGCGAATGCCGTCGTCGAGGCCGGCTTCCCGGCACTGAGCGTGGGCAGCCACCCGGTCGCGAACTCCCGGGGGCAGAAGGACAACGAGGGCATGACCCTGTCGGACAACCTCGACTCCGTCCGTCGGATCACCGGCGCCGTCGACGTGCCGGTCACGGCAGATGTCGAGTCCGGCTATGACACGCCAGCGGCCGAGCTGGTCGAGCGGGTGCTCGAGGCCGGCGCAGTCGGCATCAACGTCGAGGACACGGTGCACAGCGAAGGCCGACTGCGAGACGTGCAGGAGCACGCCGACTACATCGGGGCGCTGCGCGCCGCTGCCGACGAGGCCGGGGTCGAGCTCGTGGTCAATGCCCGCACGGACGCGTTCATGGGCAAGGTCGCCACCTTCGAGGATCCACTGGCCGAGGCCGTTCGCCGGCTGCAGGCCTGCGAGGCGGCCGGGGCACGGTGCGTCTACCCCGTGGGTGTGCCGGACGCCGAGACGCTGCGGTCGCTGCTCGCCGAGCTGTCCGGCCCGGTGAACATCACGGCACATCCCGTCAAGGGCGCACCATCCGGTTCCTTCGAGCAGCTCAAGGCGGCTGGCGTCCACCGGGTCACCTTCGGCCCCCTGCTCATGGCGGCCCTGACCGAAAGGTGACCGAGCTGGTCAGTCCCTGGCGCTGACCACCACCTCTGTCTGGAGACAGACCCGGGCAGGTCTCTGGACAGGGGCGTGGGAGCACTCGTCACGCGTAGTGTCGCGGCATGAGTGCCAAGCCGGTTGCGCCCGGCCTCCGGACGGAGCGTGTGGAGGTCACTGGCGCGCCGCGTCGACCCGTTCGTGGACCCCCTGGTCGCGGTCGTGGCTGCCGGCGCTGGCGCTGTCCTCGCACCTGTCGACCGACGTGAGCAGCATCGACCCCCGGCTGCACGAGCCCGAACGTCCTGTCGGCGGTCGCGACCGTGGTCGGCCGCCGGCTCGCTGGCCTGGCGGCGGACGCGACCGGTGGCCTCGTACGCCGTCTTCCTGGTGGGCGCGTTGGTGGTGAGCGGGACGTTCCACTACATCGGCCTGCTGTCGATGCTCATGCTGCTGAGCCTGTTCTCGCTGGCCACCTACGGCAGCCGACGGGACGGGCTGCTCGGGCTGGGCGCCGGGGTCGCCTGCTTCGCGGGCTCGGCGCTGGCCGGGGTGCCGGACCTGCGGACGCAAGGACTTGCTGCTGGCCGTGGCGCTGCTCGTGGCCACCTGGGCCGCGGCCGAGGCACTCCGATCGCGCCGCGACCAGCAGCGCGACCGGGTGCGCGCCGCCGTCACCGAGGAGCGGCTGCGGATCGCCCGTGAGCTGCACGACGTGGTGGCCCACAGCATGTCGCTGATCGCCGTGCAGGCCGGGGTGGGGGCGCACGTGATCCGGGCCGACCCGGCCGCCGCCGAGCAGTCCCTCGGCCGTCATCGCCGACACCAGCCGCAAGGCGCTCGAGCAGACCCGCTCGATGCTCGGGATGCTCCGCGAGGACTCCGAGGACGGCCACCCGACCCCCGACCCGCGGGCTCGACGACCTGGCGGCGCTGGTCGACGACGTGCGCGCGGCGGGGCTCGAGGTCGCGCTGGTGCGGACCGGCGCAGACGCGGAGGCGTCGACGCTGCCGTCTCGCTCGCCGGCTACCGGATCGTCCAGGAGTCGCTCACCAACGTCATCAAGCACTCGGCTGCCACGGTCGCGACGGTCGACGTGACGCAGGTCGGCAGCCGAGCTCGACATCGCGGTGCAGCGACCCCGGCCCGAGACGCGCCGCCAGCGAGGCGTGAGCGGCTCGGGACACGGCCTGGTCGGCCTGGACGAGCGAGTCCGCCTCGTGGGCGGTGCGCTGGAGTACGGCGCCGAGGGTGACGGGTTCGGCGTGCACGCCGACCTCCCGCCGGGACCGGGGCCGGCCGATGATCCGGGTGGCGGTCGTCGACGACCAGGACCTGGTGCGAGCGGGCTTCGTCCTGCTGCTGCGCTCGGCCGCCCGGCGTCGAGGTGGTCGGCGAGGCGCGCGACGGCCTGGAGGCGGTCACCCTGTGCCGGCGGACCGCGCCGGACGTGGTGCTGATGGACGTCCGGATGCCGCACCTCGACGGCCTCGCCGCGACCCGCACGATCCTCGCCGACCCGGCCTGCGCAGCAGCACCCGGATCCTCGTGCTGACCACCTTCGACGAGGACGAGATGGTGCTCGAGGCGCTGCGCTCGGGGGCGAGCGGCTTCCTGCTCAAGGACACCCGCCCCGACCAGCTGCTCGAGGCGATCGACGTGGTCGCGGCCGGCGAGGCACTGCTGCACCCGCGGGTGACCCAGCGACTCATCGAACGGTTCGCGGCGCTGCCCGCCGCGCGCGACCCGGCGTACGACGACGGCCTCACCGAACGCGAGCGTGAGGTGCTGCTCGCGGTGTCGCAGGGCCTGTCCAACCAGGAGATCGCAGCGCAGCTGCACCTGGGCTACGGCACCGTGAAGACCCACGTCAGCCACCTGCTGACCAAGCTGCAGTTCCGCGACCGGGCCCAGCTGGTCATGTACGCCTACGAGTCCGGGCTGGCCGTCCCGGGACGCGGCTGACTCATCGTCTCCGAGACCTCTCGAGAGGGGCCGCCAGCCAGACGCGTGGGACCCCGCCGCACGGCGAGGCTGAAGCCATGAACACCACCGAGACCACCCCGAGGTCCACCCCGGGAGCCGCAGCCCGCTGCGCGAGGTCGTCGCCTTCACTCGCCATCACCTTCGGGCTCGCCATCGCCCTGGCGGTCGGCCTGCCGCACGCCGGACTCAACGTGCCGGCCACGGCACTCCTGCCCACCATCTCCGTCGCGATCCTGACGTTCACGATGTTCCGACGCGGCACCCGTCGCGAGCCTCTGGCGCAGTGTCGGCCTCGGGAGGTCCGGTGCACGCACCTGGCCGTCGGCCTTCGGCGTGCCGCTGCTGCTCTGCGGTGGCGCCTTCGGTGATCGCCCTGCTGGTCGGCGCCGGCCACCTGCGGCCCCTGCACGTCACCGGCGTGACAGCGGGCGAACTTCGCCTTCAACACCTTCATGAACTTCGTGGTCAGGCTCGTGATCCTGATGGGCGAGGAGATCGGCTGGCGCGGCTTCATGCTCCCCCGCATCCAGCAGCTGACCACGAAGCGGCGCGCTGCCCTGGTGACCGGCTTCGTCCACGGCCTGTTCCACCTGCCGCTGATCCTGATCGCCACGACCTACGACACCGTGGGCCCGCGGTGGATCGCCGCTCCGGTCGCGGTGCTCACGATCGCGGCCGCCGGCGTCTTCTACGCCTGGCTCTGGGACCGGTCGCACAGCAGCTGGGCGCCCGGGATCGGCCACATCTGCGCCAACATGGCCTTCGACTTCGGGCTTCGCCGCCGTCGCCTCGACCACCTCGGTGAGCCTGGCCCTCGTGGCCGGCGAGACCGGGGTCGCGACCCTCGGTGTCGTCGTGGTCCTGGCAGTGGTCCTGCTGACGCGGGCCAAGGTCTGGAAGACGCCCGCGGTGTCCACCGAGAGCGACACCGCCCGCGAGGCCGTCGGAGCCAGCAGGTTGTACTCTCGCGGGTGACGCCACTGCCGGACCTGCACACGTCGTCTAGCTCATCGATGGCTGATGTTCGGGTCCAGTCCAACAGCGTGGCTGTCGGGGATCTCAGCCGCTCGTGACGTCTCGCTCTCAGGGGGACGGGACTCATCGATGTCGACAGCCCCAGCACCCCCGCCCCGTCGTCGGCGGGGTGCTCGTCTGGATGCCTGCACGCCACCTGGGGCCGCGCTGGCGGCGGCTGACCGAAGGACCTTTGGCCCTGAGCGGCCCCAGCGCTCGGCACGCAGGCTGGGAACGGAGGTGGACAACATGACCACGATCAACCCGAGGGAAGCCGCACCGCGGTCGGCGTACCGCCCCGAGCGCGCCGAAGTGGTGCGCCCAGTGCCGTGGAGGACCCGATCCGTGGGCGGCTTCTTCCTCACGATGGGCGGGGTCCACATCGGGATCGTCGCGGCGGACACCGAGACCTATCGTCACTTCGCCGACCGCGCCCTGTTCGGGTTCGTCCGGACCGGATGGGTCGAAGTGTTCATGGCCACGCCGATCGTGTGGGGTCTCCTGCTGGCCGCTGGCGAGATCCTCATCGGCGGTGTGCTGCTGCACGGAGGACTCCCGGCCCGCGTCGGCTGGTTGTCGGCCATCACCTTCCAGGTGCTCCTGATGCTGTTCGGATGGGGGTTCTTGTCATGGTCGATCCCGGCCCTGGTCGTCCTCACCCGTGGCGCCAGGAGCGACTGGGTGCGGCTCGGGGGCCGGGGCCGGCGGCATCAGCTCTGACTCCCGGGCCGCCCCGTGCCGAATGCAGGTCGAAGGTCCCTAACCTCCCCGTGGCGCAAGGCGAAGCATGAAGCCCATGAGCACCCCTCTCCTGCTTCCGTTCGCCCAGGGCGACGCCTCCATGGTCGACCTGCTCGGCGGTAAGGGCGCGAACCTCGCGGAGATGACCCGGCTGGGCCTGCCGGTTCCCCCCGGCTTCACCATCACCACCGAGGCCTGCCGTCGATTCCTCGCGAACGGCCAGTGCCCCCGGAGCTCCCGGAGCTGGTCGCCGAGATCGCCCTGCGGCAGCTGAGGCCGGTCGGGGCGTCTGCTCGGTGCCACGACGCCCCCCTGCTCGTCTCCGTCCGGTCCGGGGCAAGTTCTCGATGCCGGGGATGATGGATACCGTCCTCAACGTCGGGCTCGACCGACCTGACGCTGCCCGGCCTGGCCGACGCGGCGGAGGCGGCCTTCGCCTGGGACTGCTACCGGCGACTGGTCCAGATGTACGGACACACCGTCCTCGGCGTGGACGCCGGCCGGTTCGAGGACCTCCTTGCCGAGGCCCGCTCGCGCAGAGCGGGGCCCGCGACGACGGCCATCTGCCGACGGACGCCCTCGAGGCCTGATCGCCGAGTTCCGGCAGACTGCTCGTGGAGCACAGCGGCGAGGACCTGCCCCAGGATCCGCGCGAGCAGCTCGACGGCGCCATCACCGCCGTCTTCGACTCGTGGAACGGCGACCGAGCAAGGACCTACCGCGCACACGAGGGCATCCCCGACGACCCTCGGCACGGCGGTGAACATCGTCGAGATGGTCTACGGCAACACCGGGCCAGCGCTCGGGCAGCGGTGTCTGCTTCACGCGCGACCCGGCGACCGGAGCGCCTGGCGCGTACGGCGACTACCTGACCAACGCGCAGGGCGAGGACGTCGTCAACGGCAGCCGGGGACCACCATGCCGCGCATCGAGCTGGCGGCTCTGACCCGGGCCTCCACGGCGAGCCGTTGAAGCACCTCGTCACCCTGGAGCAACACTACCGCGACCTGTGCGACGTCGAGTTCACTGTCGAGGACGGACGCTTGTGGCTGCTGCAGACCCGGGTCGGCAAGCGCAGCCCCGCAGCGGCCTTCCAGATCGCGGCCGACCTCGCTGACGAGGGTCTGATCACTCTCGACGAAGCCCTGTGTCGCGTCGACGGTCATCAGCTCCAGTCCCTGCTTCACCCTCAGTTCGACACCGTCGCAGGCGTCGAGGTCCTGGCGACCGGGCTGCCCGCCAGCCCCGGCGCGGCCGTCGGGACCGGTCGTGTTCGACGCCGCCGACGCGGTCGCCCGGGCGCCGGGGCGAGGCTCCGTCCTCGTCCGAGCGGAGACGTGCCCGACGACCTGGCGGGGATCATCGCCGCCGACGCGGTCGTCACCGCGCGCGGTGGGCTCACCTCCCATGCGGCGGTCGTCGCCCGGGGGCTCGGGCGCACCTGCGTCACCGCCGTCGTCGGTCTGGAGGTCCACGCCGAAGCCGGCGCGCCGGCACCGTGGCCGGCGGCGCGATCTGCGCGAGGGCGACGTCGTCTCGGTGGACGGGACCACGGGCAGCCGTCTACCGCGGCGCGCCTCGACGGCGCGGCCCAGCTCGGTGTGGCGGCGCCCTGCGAGGCTGGATCCGACGACGAGGACCGACGCGCTCGTCCAGGCCGTGAGACGCTGCTCAGCCACGCGGACCGCCGGCGAGTGCTCGGCGTGCGCGCGAACGCCGAGACCGACGCCGACGCACGCCTGGCGCGACGGCTCGGCGCCGAGGGCATCGGCCTGTGCCGGACCGAGCACATGCTGCTCGGGCCCGCGGCGGGAGCTCGTCGAGCGCGTCGTCACGGATGTCGCGCCGCGAGGACGCTCTGACATGATCGAGGAGCTCGCCGGTCCGAGTTCACCGGCATCCTGCGGGCCATGGACGGGCTTCCCGTCGTGGTGCGCCTCCTCGACCCGCCGCTCCACGAGTTCCTGCCCGACCTCGTCGAGCTGACCGCGAAGGTCGCCGTGGCGAGCGGCACGCGCTCGACCGAGACCCAGGCCGCGCCGGCTGGTCACGGCAGCGTTGGCACGAGACCAATCCCATGCTCGGGCTGCGCGGCGTCCGCCTGCTGACCGTCCTCCCCGAGCTGGTCGTGGCGCACGTGCGGGCTCTGGCCGAGCGGCCGCGGACGCTACAGGACGAAGGACTGCGACCCGCGCCCCGAGCTCCTGGTGCCTCTCGTCGCGGAGGTTCCGAGCTGACCTTGGCGAGACGCGCATCGAGGAGGCGCCTGCAGGGCGGCGAGCGCACGGCGGCCATCCCGTGCTGGGGACGATGATCGAGCTGCCGCGCGCCGCCCTGACGGCGGATCGCTGGCGGAGCGGGCCGACTTCTTCTCCTTCGGCACCAATGACCTGACCCAGACCACGTGGGGCATCTCCCGTGACGACGCCGAAGCCAGCTTCCTCGCGGCATACCGGACGCAGGGCTGCTCATGAGGACCCGTTCACCGTCCTCGACCGGGTCGGCGTCGGGCACCTCGTCGACCGCTGTGCGGTCGGACGGGAGAGCCAGACCCGGACCTCGGGCTGGGGGCCTGCGGCGAACACGCGGGTGACCCGGCACCATCCACTTCTTCGCCGAGCCTCGGTCTCGACTATGTCTCCTGCTCACCGCCCCGCGTACCGGTCGCCCGGCTGGAGGCGGGTCGCGCCGCCGTCCGTCGCCAGGTCCGGCGCGGTGGACAACCGATGAGCCGACATCCCAGGGGGACGCCGTGACCACCACCTCTCGTTCCTCGGGGCCACCGGAACCGTGACCGGCAGCAAGTTCCTGGTTGAGGACGGCTCGTCGCGCCTGCTGGTGGACTGCGGTCTGCTTCCAGGGGGAACGCAGCGTCTGCGCCGGCTGAACTGGGACGAGCCCGCACTGGCGCCCGGCGAGCCCTCGACGACGTGGTGGTGACGCACGCACACCTCGACCACTGCGGATATCTCCCGGCGCTGGTACGCCAGGGCTACCGGGGCCGGTGTGGGCCACGCCCGGCACCGCGCGACTCGCCGCCATCGTCCTGCGCGACAGTGCCCATCTGCAGGAGGAGGACGCCCTCCACGCGGCCGGCGGGGGGCTGGTCCCGGCACGACCCGCCGCTCCCCCTGTACACGTCGCACGACGCCGAACGCGCCATCGCGCAGTTCGTGACCCGAGCCGTTCGACGAGCCCTTCGACTCCTCGGCCGGGCGGCTCGGTGACCGTTGGGCGGGCGGGTCACATCCTGGGCTCGGCGACGGCGCTGGTCGAGTTCGGCGGTGCCAGCATCCTGCTTCTCCGGCGACCTCGGCCGCCCCGCGCACCCCCTGCTCCGGCCGCGCTGGCCCGCCGCCCGCAGCCGGCACGGTGGTCATCGAGTCCACCTACGGCGACCGGACCCATCCGCGTGGCGACGGGGCGCCGCCGTCCTCGCCGCCGCCATCCGCCGCACCATCGGCCGCGGCGGCTCGGTGGTCATCCCGGCGTTCGCGGTGGACCGCACCGAGCTCGTCCTGCTCGCGCTGGCCCGGCTGCCGCACCTCGGCGTCCATCCCGCGACGTGCCCGTGTACGTCGACAGCCCGATGGCCCTGGCGCCCTCGACGTCTACCGCCAGCCGGGCGCCGGACGAGCTGCATGGCGCCGGCCTCGACGAGCCTCGGCCCTGCACGGCCTGCGGCCGTCACGACGCCGAGGAGTCCAAGGCGCTCAACAACCCCGGGAGCCCTGCATCATCGTGTCCGCGTCAGGGATGGCCACCGGCGGGCGGGTCGTCCACCACCTGGCGCAACCTGCTCCCGCACCCCCGCAACTCGGTGGTCCTCACGGGCTACCAGGCCGTCGGGCACCCGCGGTCGCGACCTCCTGGAGGGTGCCACGCGAGGTCAAGATCATCGGCCACTACGTGCGCGTGCGCGCCGAGGTCGTGGCCGACGAGAGTTCTCCGTCCATGCCGACGCCGACGAGCTGCTCGGCTGGCTGCAGGAGATGCCGACACCTCCGCAGACCGTGTATCTCGTCCACGGCGAGCCCGAAGCGAGTGCGGCGCTGGCCACCCGGGTGCGCGAGGCACTCGACTGTGCCGTCGTGACCCCGGCTCGGTGAACGTGTCCTCGCCGACCGGTGAGCGGGCCGGGACGGTGCCAGGACCCAGCCGACCGCCACCGGTCCGGCCGCATCGAGCCGACCGGGACTGACCGCTGCCGAGGCCGCCGAACGGCTGCGCCGTGACGGACCCAACGTCCTGCCCCCCCAGCCGGCCACATCCGGCGTGGCAGCTGCTCGCCCAGATGACCCACTTCTTCGCCGCTCATGCTGTGGGTCGCCGCCGCGCTCGGCATGCGTCGCCGGCATGCCGCAGCTGGCGGTGGCGATCGTCGTCGTCGTCTCGTCAACGGCGTCTTCGCGTTCGCCCAGGAGTACCGGGCCGACCGCGCCGCCGAGCGGCTGCGTGACCTGCTGCCCGCCCGGGCCACGGTGCGTGCGCGACGGCGGCCGCGGACGAGTCGACGCCGCCGACCTGGTCGTCGGCGACCTGGTGCTGCTGCGGCGCCGGCGACCGGTCTGCGCCGACCTGCGGTCGTCGAGGCGCACGCGCTCGCGGTCGACAAGTCGACTGCTGACCGGCGAGAGCGTGCCGGTGCACCCCGGCGTCGGGCGCCGCGCTGTCGCGCGGGCACCTTCGTGGTCGAGGGCGAGGCGCGAGGCGGTGGTGACCGCGACCGGCGCCCGCACCCGGCTGGCCGGCATCGCCGCGCTGACCCACGCCGGCGCGCCCGGCCGAGCCCGCTGGCCCGCGAGCTCACCGCGTGGTGCGGGTCGTCGCGGTCATCGCCGTCGGCGTCGGCGTCGGCGTTCTTCGGCGTCGTCGCTCGCTGCTCGGGCTCGCCGGCCACCGACGGGTTCCTGTTCGCCATCGGCGTCACCGTCGCGCTGGTCCCGGAGGGCCTGCTGCCGACGGTCACCCTGTCGCTGGCCCTGGGCGCCCAGCGGATGGCCGGCCGCAACGCCCTGGTCCGCCGGCTGGAGGCGGTCGAGACGCTCGGGTCGACCACGTTCATCTGCACCGACAAGACCGGCACGCTGACCCGCAACGAGATGGCCGTCGTCGCGGTCTGGACGCCCGTCGGCGACGGTCGACCGATCGCACGGCAGCCGGCTACGACCCGACCGGCGCCCCGGTCGGCGACCGACGCGCGGCCGCGCGGCACGCGGGCTGGCGGCCGCGGCGTCGCTGCGTGCGCGGACGGCCGTGCCGTCGAGCGACGACGGCCGGCTGGCGCGCCGCATGGGCGACCCGATGGAGGCCGCGATCGACGTCCTCGCGCGCCGGCTGCGGCGCGTCGCCGGCGGCCGGACGAGCGGACGGCGGTGCGCCGTTCCCTTCGACCGCGCCGGCGCCGGTCGTCGGTCGCTCGTGCGACGGCCGCGCTGCTACGTCAAGGGCGCGCCGGACGCCGTGCTCGCCGCGCTGCACCGACGCCGACCGGCGCCGGGCACGCCGAGGCGGCCGGACGACTGGCCGCGCGGGGGCTGCGGGTGCTCGCCGTCGCCCGGCGGCCGCGCCCCGGCGATCGCGGGACGGCGCACCGCCGACGACGCTGGAGACGCGACCTGGAGCTGCTCGGCCTGCTCGGCTCTGAGGACCCGCCGCGCCCGAGGCGTCGCCGACGGCGCTCGCGCGCTGCCGCGAGGCCGGGCATCAGGCTCGCGATGATCACCGGCGACCACCCGGCCACCGCGCGCGCCATCGCCGGCGAGGTCGGGCTGCTCGGCCCGGACGAGCTCGGTGCTCGACGGGCGCCGACCTGCCCGCCGACGACGCCGACGCTCGGCGCGCTGCTCGACCGCGACGGCGTCGTCGTCGCCCGGGTGACGCCCGGAGGACAAGCTGCGCATCGCCCGGGCGCTGCAGCGCGCGCGGCCACGTCGTGGCCATGACCGGCGACGGCGTCAACGACGGGCCGGCGCTGCGGCAGGCCGACATCGGCATCGCCATGGGCCGCTCCGGCACCGACGTCGCCCGCGAGGCCGCCGACCTCGTGCTGCTCGACGACGACTTCGCCACCATCGTCGCCGGCCGTCGAGCAGGGCCGGGCGACCTTCGCCAACATCCGCCGGTTCCTCACCTACCACCTCACCGACAACGTCGCCGAGCTCACGCCGTTCGTCGTCTGGGCGCTGTCCGGCGGGCAGCTCCCGCTCGCCCTCGGCGTGCTGCAGGTCCTCGCCCTCGACATCGGCACCGACCTGCTGCCCGGCCCTCGCGCTCGGCGCCGAGCCCCCGAGCCCGCGCACCATGGCGGGCCGGCCCGGTCCGGCGACTTGATCGACGGCGCGGTGCTGGGCCGGGCGTTCGGCGTGCTCGGCCCGGCCGAGGCAGTGCTGTCGCTCGGCGCGTTCACGGCGGTGCTGTTTGCCGGTGGGTGGCGGTGGGGGGCACCCCGGCCCCGGCCTTGCTGGCCACGGCGTCCGGCGCCGCCTTCACCGCGATCGTGCTCGGCCAGCTCGCCAACGCCCACGCGTTCACAGGACCATCTTTCGACAGGCTGATCCTGGCCCTTGACCTTGTGAAGCAACAGACCTCTACGGTCCACCTGATAGGTCATTTCCACCGGCACCGCTTCAAAGATTGTATCTGGCTTGCCCAGAATGGGCTGGGGTGAGTGGGCGGATTTGACGGCGCCACGAATGGAATACTGAAAGACTTGGTGAGGGTATAGATAAGGAGCCTGAGGGTTTCTGAATCGATAGGGCGAATCGAATGCGACTAATTCCCAATTGCCAAGAAGATCGCGGCGCGCGCAGGCTCGGGCATTCCCTGGCTGGATAGCGGACCCTGTTCTGATCAATGATTTCGCCATGGAGCGATCCTTCGCTTCCACTGGGCCATCACAGATCACCCCCACGCACCCTGCCACGGCAAGCAAGCCTATCCAGCGTTTCATACGATCCTCCGTCTCATTGGCTATCCCCGCTGCCCGCGTTGTTACCACAAGCCTAGCAGAAGATCGGACATGGTGAGAAACCTGGCTATATTAAGGGTCTTTCCGTATGTCAGCGGCAGGGGAAGGGGCCGGCAAAGACTTGGGGGCTCGCGGAAGCACACGGTATTCGATTAGCCGACAGGTGCAAAAGGAGACCTGTCGCCATTCTGCCGTAATTTTCACAATCGCCGATCCACAGATGGAGCAGCCGAGTGCTCGAGGATCGCGTTTGATAGTCCAGCGCGGGATGGTGATGCGTTCGCTGTGGCTCGGTTTCTGTTCCATGGGGACGTTATCGGTCCCCGGTTTTAAAATCTAAAGCGCACATTCTGCCCTGAGCCCTTTACCCTTGATGCAGCAGGGCTGCTCGCATATATAATAGCCCCGCATCGGTCCCTGCGCGACGCTCAGTTGCCCCAGCGCAGACCTACAAGGAGTATGGCCATGGCTGCACAGACATTGTTCGATAAAATTTGGGATGCGCACGTCGTTCGGGCAGAACCGGACGGCACCACGTTACTGTACATCGACCGCCAGCTTGTCCACGAAGTCACGTCTCCGCAAGCCTTTGAAGGGTTGACGCTGGCCGCGAGAGCGGCTCGTAGACCGGGCGCCGTACTCGCTGTTCCAGACCATAATGTCCCGACTACAGACCGTGGCTTGGCGATTGCCGATCCAATCAGCGCCAAACAAATTCAAACGCTCCAAGATAACTGCGGCACGTTCGGCATTACATTTTTCGGGATGAACGATATCCGGCAGGGCGTCGTGCATATCATCGGCCCCGAACAGGGGTTCACCCTGCCAGGCATGACCATCGTCTGTGGCGATTCACATACCTCGACCCATGGAGCGTTTGGAGCGCTGGCGTTCGGCATCGGGACGAGCGAAGTTGAACATGTCTTAGCCACCCAGTGTTTGGTTCAGAAACGTCCTGCAACCATGGAGATCCGAGTTGAGGGACAGCTCTCTTCTCGTTGCTCCGCCAAGGACGTGATCCTGGCGATTATCGGTAAAATCGGCACGGCCGGTGGAACGGGCTACGTGATTGAATACACCGGCTCTACGATTCGCGCACTCAGCATGGAAGGCCGTATGACCCTCTGCAATATGTCCATCGAAGGCGGAGCTCGCGCCGGCATGGTGGCCCCGGATGACACCACCGTCGCCTACATTAAAGGTCGGCCGATGGCGCCGACGGGTGCACTCTGGGATCAAGCCGTGGCGGCCTGGCGACAGCTTACGACCGATTCCGGCGCGCGATACGATGCCGTGGTGGAATTGCGAGCCGAAACGATCGCACCCCAGGTCACCTGGGGCACGAGCCCGGGAATGGTCACCGGTGTGGATGGGAATGTGCCGGACCCTCGAAGCATGAAGGACGAGAAACTCCGCCGGTCCACCGAACAAGCCCTCGAGTACATGGCGTTGTCGCCCGGGATGCCGATCCGCGATATCCAGATCGACACCGTATTTATCGGATCCTGCACCAATGCGCGGATCGAAGACCTCCGCCTGGCCGCATCGTTCGCCAAGGGCAAGAAAGTCGCCGGTAACGTACACGCGATGGTGGTGCCTGGCTCCGGTCTCGTGAAACAGCAGGCGGAGCAAGAAGGACTTGATCGCATTTTCAAAGAATCGGGATTCGAATGGCGGGATGCGGGATGCAGTATGTGCCTGGCGATGAATGCCGACGTGCTGAAGCCTGGGGAACGCTGCGCGTCCACCAGCAACCGGAATTTTGAAGGACGCCAGGGAGCCGGAGGACGGACCCACCTGGTGTCTCCTGCAATGGCCGTGGCCGCCGCTATCGAGGGACATTTCGTGGATATCCGCCACTGGGCATAGTCTACGTACGCCCTTGTTCACGGCAGGCATCGCCACGAATGAAGCCAAGAGGAGAGACTGAGGACACATTATGGACGCATTCACCACACTCACAGGCTTGGTTGCTCCGCTGGACCGGCTGAATGTCGATACCGATCAGATTATTCCAAAACAGTTTTTGAAGACGATAAAACGGACCGGTCTGCGAGAAGGCCTGTTCTATGATTGGCGACGGCGCAAGGATGGTTCGCAGGACCCCACCTTCTTCCTGAACCAACCCCGTTACCATCACGCCAGCATTCTCTTGGCGCGGGACAACTTCGGCTGCGGATCCTCGCGTGAACATGCGCCATGGGCATTACTTGATCAGGGTTTTCGATGCGTGCTCGCCCCAAGCTTCGCGGACATTTTCTACAATAACTGCTTTCAAAATGGCATGTTGCCCGTGGTATTGAAGGGACATGAAATCCAAGCGCTCTTCGAGGGCGTCATGGCCCGAGAAGGATATCGGCTCATGGTGGACCTCGCGGCCCAGAGTGTGACGACGCCGGAAGGCGCCGCCTATCATTTCGACATCGATCCGTTTCGAAAAGATTGTCTGTACCGGGGCTTGGACGCGATTGGTCTCACCCTCCAACATGTTGATCAGATCGCGCAATATGAGCAACGCCGTCGCACGCAAGCCCCCTGGCTCTTCCAGGATGTGGCCTCCACGACGGGAACGGCATGACCGCGAAAATATTCTTCACCTTGTTGGTGTTCTTGGGAGCCGCCTACCTCTTAGTCATCTTCAATTGGAGTTATTCCGATGGTGATCGCGTGGGTTATCTTCAGAAACTGTCGCGAAAGGGGTGGGTCTGCAAGACTCAGGAAGGCGAACTGGCCATGACGACGGTGCCCGGCGTCGCGCCGCTCCTATGGAGTTTCAGCGTGTGGGATGATGCCGTCGCGAAGCAACTCGATGGGCAAATGGGGAAGCGGGTGGTCCTTCATTACCGCGAATTCCGCTACATCCCGACCACCTGCTTTGGAGAAACCACCTACTTCGTGGATCGCGTGGAGATCTTGGACTAAGTTTGCCTCACAGCCATTTCTTCTGCTTGAAGAAGTACAGCATGGCAGTCCCCGTCATGGCCATCACTCCAAGCACGACCGGATACCCCCAGGTAGATTTCAGTTCCGGCATGTGCTCAAAGTTCATTCCATAGATACTGGCAATAAAGCTGAGCGGCATGAAAATCGTCGTGATGATCGTCAGCACTTTCATCACGCCATTCAACCGATAACTCACGCTCGACAGATACACCTCCATCATGGAGGAAACCATTTCCCGCAACGTTTCGATGGTATCGCCGATTTGAATGATGTGATCATACACGTCTCGAAAGAAGACTTTTGTCGAGCCCTGTAAGAATTGACCATCCGAGCGCGAGAGATTATTCATGACATCGCGGAGCGGCCAGACGGAGCGACGCAAGAACAGAAGCTGACGTTTGAGCGCATGAATATCACGCAGCGTTTCCGGACCCGGATTCGTAATACAGAGATCCTGTAAGGCTTCGATCCTTTCTCCTAAGGTTTCGAGAATGATGAAGTATCGGTCCACAATCGAGTCCATCAGCGCGTACAGAAGATAGTCGGCTCCCGCATGCCGCAGGCGGCCTTTGCCGTTTCGCAGGCGTTCCTTCACCCCTTCAAAGACATCGCCACCGTTCTCCTGGAACGACAAGAGAAAATTCTCCCCAAAGACAAGGCTCACCTGTTCAACAATGATATCGCCGTGCCGTTGCCCTTCATACAGCATCTTGAGCACGAGATAGCCGTAGGCGCCATAATCATCGAGCTTCGGACGCTGGTCGGTATTGGCGATGTCTTCGAGCAACAGTGGATGGAGGCCGAACATTTTCCCGAAGGCCTCCAGCACTTCCATCTTATGGATGCCCCCGATATCCACCCACCGGACAGTCGGCTCACCGGCCATGACTATATCATCCGGCTTGGCAACAGTCCGTTCCTGGAACTGGCCTTGGCCGTATTCGTAGACAGCGATGGTGACCGTATCTGACTTTTTCTCGCCGATGTGGACCAGCGTGCCAGGCGGCAAACCGGACTTGCGGGAACGTTTGTGCATCAACTTCATGGTGGATCCAGCTTGTACGCGGATCCTCAGAGAGCGTCAAGCGTCTCTCCACGCCAATTCCATTCTCCGCTTTGTTCTCGCCCCGAGACCTGATACGCTGAAGAGGTGCATGGATTTTCGCCGTGATCCAGGAGCCTGCTGCCGATGCAACATGAACTCGCAATCCTATCAGGCGCCATGCTGCGCGCTGGTCACGAAGCTATCCGCTTGGCCGCCGAGGGGTTTGAGACCTTCACCAAGCAGGACCACTCCCCTGTGACCTCAGCTGATCTGGCTGTGAATGAGATCCTTCGGGAGAGCCTGTCGAATGCGTTCCCGGACGACGGTTGGTTGTCTGAGGAAACATCGGATAACTCGGAGCGGCTGGATAAGAAACGCGTATGGATTGTCGATCCAATCGACGGAACGCGGTCGTTCGTGCGAGGCCTCCCGGAGTTCTGCCTGTCCGTGGCGCTCATTGAAAATGGCGTTCCGGTGGTCGCAGCTATCTTTAATCCCTCCACCGGTGAGTTTTTTTCGGCCATTCGTGGCCAGGGTATGCGCCTCGATCATCACAGGGATGCCGCCCATCCTCCGTTCGGCCCACTCGAACGGCCGCTCGCACTCGTAAATCCCTGGGAGCTGCGAGTCGGCCGGTTTCAGGCCCTGGAGCCTCACATGCGGTGCCGACCGATTGGATCAATCGCCTATGCCCTCGCCCTGGTCGCGGCAGGACAAGCCGACGCGGCAGTGACTTTGGAGGGAGGAAACGAATGGGACGTCGCCGCCGGCATTCTGTTGATCGAAGAAAGTGGAGGACGCGCCACCACCATGTCAGGTCACCCATTTTTATTCAATCGCCCCGATCCTCGACTGCAGGGCACCTTGGCTCTAGGCTCTGACGTAGCCGGCCCCGTGCGTGCTCAGATTCTACAGCTCGGTATGTCCGTATCCCGCTCCCGCTGACCTTTCAAGTGCACGCTCTTCTCTGTACGATACCCCCTATCAAACATTTTTTATGAGCGCCGTCGCATGGCGTCTGACGTGGACGGCCTTCGGAAGCTCGTCTGCAATCCCGAAATGGCCGGACACCAGGTTCCTTCGGATGGAGTCAGACGACGATGCAGCGACCCTGATCGGCCGCTTCGCATAATCTAGGGAGGTTCCTATGAATGTGGCGTTGTTGGGCACAGGATTGTTGGGGCAGGCGGTAGCAGGCCGATTGCAGTCCACCGGCCACAGGCTGACTGCCTATAACCGTTCTCATGAAAAAACGCGAGCGCTGCAGCAACGAGGTGTTCGAATCGCCGCCACGGCAGAGGAGGCCATGTCCGGTTCGAAGGTGGTTCTGCTTCTGCTTGCAGACGCGGCGGCCATTCGCTCCGTTCTCTTCAATGACGCCACCACCGCGGCCATTCAAGGGCGCACCATTATCCAAATGGGCACGATCGGTCCGGCAGAAAGCCGAGTGTTCCAGGACGAGATTGAGCGGTTCGGCGGCCATTACCTGGAGGCACCGGTGCTAGGAAGCATCGCAGAGGCACACGCAGGCACCCTCTTGATCATGGTCGGTGGAACCCCGGTGCAATATGCGGAATTTGTCCCGCTTCTGCATTCTTTGGGATCTGAGGTGCAGCTTATCGGTCCGGCTGGAAAGGCCGCGGGATTGAAGTTGGCGTTGAATCAGCTTATTGCAGCGGAGATGGCAGCCTTTTCCTTGAGCTTGGGTTTGGTGCGCCGCGAAGGTGTTGCCGTGGAGAGCTTTATGGGAATGTTGCGAAAAAGCGCCCTCTATGCGCCCATGTTCGACAAGAAACTCGCTCGTCTGACGACGCGGAATTACGAAAATCCAAATTTTTCCACAGGTCACATGCTGAAAGATGTGGAGTTATTCATCACTGCCGCAGAATCCGCGCACCTGGCGACCGGAAGTCTTCAAGGAGTACGGTCCTTGTTCTTACAAGCTATTGCTCAGGGATTGGGATCCTTGGATTATTCAGCCCTGTATGAGGCGATTGATCCGGCGAAAGGCCATGAGCCATAACAGTTACTGTGGCGACCGATCCTTGGGAAGACTTTGGTTATGGACCTCCGAATGAACCTTCAACAGGTGAAAACGGCCACCAGACTTCTTCGGAGCCGCATCACGCTCAATGCGCGTATACCACCATCGGCCGTCGCCTTCCAAGTAGTTCTCGGACAGCGTGATTTCAAATCCACCTTCGCGATCGTTCTCATGCTGGGCCCACGCCCCCGTCCAGCGATGATCGGAAAGCAGGTCAGTTCGAAAGTGCCCGCCTTTAAAATCATACGTACCGTTGCCGAATCGATCCAGTCTCAACGGCACCACCATGCCGCCCTCCTCATATTCCCATTCGCCCGCGAGGACAGCATCCTTCTCTGCCTGCACGGAATCTTCCAACGGGACAGACTCGGTCGGTGAAACCGAACTTAATACGGGCGCATGACCGCAGGCATGAAACGCCATTGCGCTGAAACAAATTGCTATCGAGGACACAACCGAGTGTTTCATATGTGGTTCCTATAATTTCCTAGATCGAAACGGGCCCCCTCTCGGTGCCTCGCCCTGCTTTTCTTCATAACATGCGTTCGAGCCTTGCTCAAGCCTCCCGGCTCTTTTTTTGTTGCTCATATCCACCAGGAATTCTTGGTGAGAGAGGCGCATTGATGCATCGCCCTCAGGCGGAGGTCACGCAATGCTTTGAAAATTCATCAGTTCTCTGAGATGAGCTGCCACTCAATATTTTCGCCAGCCACAAGGCCAACTCGCCCCCAGCCGATAAATACAAGGTATCAAAGCTGGGCCGGAGCCAAGCTATTGGCCCCCACCGTGGACTCCAACGAGATGGAGAACATTTATTGGCGGACGACAACGTCCGAGTCCGAATCCTGGCCGTATGAGACATGAAATTCGGACCCAGATATGTGTCGCCTTTGAGCAGAGAAAAGCACGCATGACCAGCAACGCCACCTCCTGCGGACAGACCAACATCCAGAAGGTCAATTATGAAGCGGCTGCCGCCTTCTTCTTGAATTTTTGCTGGAGAAGCATGGCAATCGGGTGATTCACTCGCATAATGGTGTCCATGCCAAAGCGCTGATTGCGACAATGGAGCCCCTCAACCTCGTCCTGCTGGATATGGCGTTGCCGGACACGATCGGGTTGGACCTTTTCGCCTTACCTGCGGGCACAGACGCACTGGCAGAACAGCGGTCGCTTTGCTCACGACCTGCGCCGATCACCACGATATGCGTCAAGCGGCTCTCCTCGGCACTCACGACCATATTCAAGCCGTCAGCGCTACCAGACTGGCCACGAGGCTCAATCGACTTTTAAGGAATTCGGAAAAGAAACAGACCCGAGTGGGCCTGAAAGCCCCGGCTTCTAATGCCATCCGGCAACTGGAAGAGCACCGTCTGGGCGCGCGATGACGAGAGCCGCACCTTGAGAGACAGGGCGAGACATAGAGGGGTGTCTCTAGGTCATGGGGTCAGTTGCTCGATGCGGTAACTGGCCTGCTCAAGAGCCTCCTGGGTCTTTGCAAAACAGAACCGCATGAAGCGATTCCCCTCTGAGCCCGCAAAAAACGCTTCGCCCGGCACGCCCGCGACACCTGTTTTGTCCAGGAGATACATCGCACGCTCACGGCCCGTACGGCCCGGCAACCGGGACACATCCGCCAGCACGTAGTAGGCGCCTTGCGGAATGGACGGAGGCAGATTTGCCTTGGACAGAGCTCGACAGAATCGATCTCGTTTCTGTTGATACTCTGTCGAAAGCCCCGCATAAAATGACTTCGGCAGCGTTCGAATCCCCGCCGCGACGCCATGCTGGAGTGGAGTAGGAGCGCACACATACAATACATCGCTCATGGCACCGATGGATTGGGCCCAGGTGGCCTCTGCCACGCTATATCCAATACGCCATCCCGTAATGCTGAAGGTCTTGGAGTAACCTCCGATGGTGATGGTGCGCTGCGCCATGTCCGGAAGCGAGGCCATGCTGATATGCTCGCGCCCGTCAAACACAAAATATTCGTAGATCTCATCGGTGAGCACCATCAGGTCACGCCGACAGGCGATTTCAGCAATCTGCTCCATTTCTCTTCGTGAAAAGATCTTTCCCGAGGGATTCCCGGGAGTATTCACAACAATGGCTTTCGTCCGCGCCGTAATTGCCTGCTCCAACTCCTGCACATTCCAACTCCATTCCGGTGCTCGCATCGTCACGTAGCGCGGGATCGCCTCAACGGCGAGAATGGCTTGGATGTGATAGCCATAGAACGGCTCAAAAAGAATGATTTCGTCCCCGGGATTGAGCAGGGCCATGCAGGTAGCCTGGAAGGAGCCCGTCGCTCCGGCGCTCACGGTCACATTCGTTTCCGGGTCCGCCGTGATTCCATTGTAGGCCGCCAACTTGGTAGTGATCGCTTGCCGCAACTCCGGGATGCCGTCAAATCGGGAGTAAGTATTACGCCCTTGCTCCATGGCGTCTTTGGCGGCCTGCACCACGACCCCCGGAACGGGAGTATCACAAACGCCCTGCGACATATTGATTCCATTGACCTTCGCGCAGGCGAGGGTCATCGCGCGGATGTCGGATTGCGCCAGCCGCGCGGTGCGATCGCTTGTGTTCATTCCCATTCCTCGCTGTCTTGGATCAGCTGTCGCTGTGCCATCACTCGCTCAATCACGTCTCTCGAATCACCAGAAGAGGAGCCTTGGATCCCGTTATTTGCGGGCTCGAACGATCACGGCATCGATCGCATCCAATCGAATCACGGCGTCGTAAAACTCCAGTCCCGTCAGCTCGGCTAGATGGACCGCCTTGGAACCGACCTTCTGTACCTTTCCGTCGAGCTCTTGCCCCGAGCGCAGTTTCACCTTCGCCCTCTTCCCGACCTGCTGGTCGAGTGCCTGTTTGATAGCGTCGGCAGCATTCACATCGGGCTGCAATTCGTCCGCCGACAGCGGCAACGTCAAAATCGCCAACAAGAGACAGACCAACATGGAGACCGGAATGCTCCATCGAGACAAATCACCTATCGCCTGCTTCATCGCGTGCCCCTCCGGTAACGTGACCGGGCGAAACGATACCGCTCCACCCTATCTTCATCTTCATAAATAACAGGGTTACATGGAGCCTGTCATTCCTTCCCTGCTCAATCATCTCCAATCCGAGGTGCCATTTCCGTACCCCGTTCTCAAGAAAAATGCAATCGTCGATACACCTGGGGGAAAGAAAATCAGGCCGCAAGTGCGCCTACGGATGGCGTCAGTCTAAAAATTGACGAGGGGTCAACATCGACTGGGCCGACCCGGAGTTCCTACCGGCCCACACAGCAGACAGGGTGGCATGGCTGACGAACTGGTTGTAGTGACGCAGCACGCGTTCCACGTACAACTGCGTTCCAGGGAGTGACTCCGTACTGGTGGCCTGACTGACGCGTCGTTCGCCGGCATGGTAGGCGGCCAGCGCCAGCAAAAGATCTCCTTCGAATCGGTCCAGGAGACGACGCAGCAACGCCGCGCCGGCGCGAATGTTGTCGTCCGGATCAAAGGGATCCAAGACATGCAGCGCCGCCGCCGTCAGGGGCATCAGCTGCATCAATCCCAACGCCCCTTTTGGTGACACCGCCCGGGGGTTATAATTTGATTCGACCTTGATCACAGCCTGCAAAAGGGCAGGCTCGAGCTCATATTGCTTGGCGTAAGTGGCAATGAGGGACGGAATCGATTCCATTGGGCGAGGACTACCCGCATCGATCATGCCGGGATCAAGTGGCAACTGGTTCAAGGAGGGCATCACTACGGTCAGGCAGAGCGCGACGACCAGCGAACAGAGCGCGCGAGCCCACGGAATCAAGCGGGGCACCAGTCTGAATGTGGCATAATCAAGAGTCGATTCGACCGTAGGCGTCCTGTGACCAAGCATATTGAGAAGGATCTCGTCACTATTCCATGCTGAGGACGGATGTACAAGAAAATGGAAAGAATCGACATGCCCGTCGCCTCTTGAGGGCGCTGCACCCTGGCACGTGGTGTGAGAAGGCCACTAGATGACCTGTGGTGGCTGCATGGAGTGAGTCCGCAGAGACATTGGAGCATCGAGGGCGCTACACACCTCCCCTGCCGACCCCCTCTACAGGCTATTTCCGTGGAAACCAGACCAGCCGTCGGTAGGTCCGGTACCTGAGTAGGCGAGAGCGTTCGTCCGTCCAATGCTCACATCAACACACGCATGTGCTCTGTCAGCCAACAGCGATCCATGACCACTTGCAATCCGGCCTGCCGCGCTCGTGCAGCGGCCGCCACGTCGATCACACCCTCTTGGAGCCACACCGCTTTGGCCTTGATGCGTATGGCCTCATCGACGATTGCACCTGCCTCCTCAGACCGCCGAAAGATGTTCACCAGATCTATACGGCCGGGCACCGCTAAGAGCGAGGGATACGCTACTTCGCCTAATACGCGCGTCTCATGAGGATTCACAGGGATAATCACCTTTCCCTGCTGCTGCATGTAGGCTGCCACCCGATACGACGGCCGAGCCGGATTCGAGGAGAGCCCTACGACGGCGATGATCCGGCAATCTCTCAGCAGGGCTTCCACGCTATCTGGCGATCGCACGCCATCCATCATGATGCTCCCCATAGCTCCTGTAACCGTTGAGCTCGCCCGCAACTGAACTTGTAAAATTTATACCGGATCGGATTCTTCTTATAAAAATCCTGATGATACACTTCAGCCGGATAGAACTGCGAAGCCATCACAAAGTCCGTCACAATCGGCTGGGCAAACCGCTTGGATAGCGCAAGCGCCTGCTTCGATGCGTCCGCCAGGCGTTTTTCTTCCTCAGTCTGATAAAAAACCACCGCACGATACTGGCTGCCATGGTCGCAGAACTGCGCATTGGGCGTCACGGGATCGACGTTGTGCCAGAACACATCGAGTAACGCGGCATAATTCACCTTGGCGGAGTCGTAGGTCACCTCAACCGCCTCGGCATGACCTGTTGCTCCACTGGACACCTGTTCATAACTTGGATTCTCGACATTGCCGCCCATGTATCCGCTGATCACGGACGTGACACCAGGCACCTTCTCGAACGCTTCTTCCATGCACCAGAAACAACCGCCGGCAAAATATGCCTTGGCAAAACCAGGAGAATCCGCGGCTCGCCCCACGGCGACGAACATGACAGCCAACAGCATCGACAGACAGAAACCGCGCCAGATGAGGGTCCGTATCTGCATATTCATGGAAAAGCCTCCTGCAGCCGAGTCAACTCTCACTCGTCATCATACCGGAAAAAGCCGTGGCTTCCACCGTTGGGTCAGTCAGCCCCTCACAAGGTATTTACGAGCGTGTCAATCAATTGGATGTGCATGTATTCGCCGGAGAGATTGGTTTCGTTCTGGACTCGTGGCCGCGTTGACCCGTCCTCGATGCGCGGCCTGGCTTATGACAGGCGAGCCTTATAGTCGGCATGGGGCATTGAGATTTCAGGCGATAACGAACGGCCAGACAGCAGTTCAAACGCCGTCCAGCGAGAACGCAGCAATGCGAGGAGAGGGGCGTACCTTCTCACCCTGCCCGAGCCTGCCGAGACAGCGTCTGATGGTCAGGACGCGCCGGATAAGGAACGTCAGGGTTGTGAACGCCGCCGAGATGGCGACGGCGGCAGTGTCTCACGAGAACGAAGCCGGAGGACCCAATCAGGTCAGACGCCTCCCCAGGAGCGCGCGCCCTGCACAAGATCAGGCTGCCGCTGTTCGAACTGTTTCATCATGAGCGTAATGGCTTCTTCCGGGCTTTCTACGGCGGCGATGAGGCGGCCGCCTAGATTTTTGAAAAATTTCGCTTCGGCCGGCGTCGCCCCTACCAGAATGACCGGTTTTCCCGCCTTCAGCGCGAGCGCTACCTCCGATACGGTTCCCGCTCCGGTCAAGCCACAAGCCACCACGACATTGCTAGACATGACATTCACGTTGTTTCGGGCGTTGCCCATCTCGGTGATGATCGCCAAATCGACATATCTGGAGGCGCGGACTCGAGCCGAGGGAAGCACACCGATCGTCAAACTGCCGGGAACCCGTTTGGCGCCCTGAGACGCCGCATTCATGACCCCCACATCCCGGCCGCCTGTCAGCACCACCCACTCCCTCCGGGCAATCAACTCACCGAGCACGCGGGCGTTGTCGATATCTTTCTTTCTGGCCTTGGCCGGACCCATGACGCCCACAATGTATCGCATGCCGACCCTACGTGCGCCCGCCGCACTGCGGCTGCCACCACCCGCTTACCGCCACGGTGGCATAATACATGGCCCAGGCTTCCGGATTATCGGCCAGGCTGCAGTACAGGTCGATGTCCGTATCCGCCACCATGCCCGTCGCCACATACTTCGCGCGAAGTTGTTCGGCCGACAGCTTCATCAGCTGGGGAATCAACCCGCCCCCGGCCGACAGATGGCCCTCATATTCCACCGTCATTTGGCTCAGGTGATGCTCCTGAAACAGAGCGGGCAACTTCGCGCCCAGCGCATAGTCCATGCCAATGGACATGAACATGCGTTTGATGGCCACGGTCACGCGCCCGAATGCCGCTCGCGCTTCGTCCGGGCCGGTCACGGCCCGCGCCCCTTCAAATTCAGGCTCTTCGATGATCACCCAGCCGCCTGGCTTGACACAGCGTAGCATCCGCTCGAACGCCGCCTGATATTCGGCGATATGAATCATCACGTATCGAGCATGCACGAGATCGAAGGTGGCCGGAGCAAGCTCCACCTCACAGATATCACCCTGAAGAATCTCAATGGTCGAACTGCCGCTATTGAGCAGAAACCTCGGGTTACTGTCGAGGGCGACCACTCTGCCCGAAGGACCGACTCGCTGTTCCAACCACCGCACGATAGAGCCGGCGCCTGCCCCCACTTCTAAACAATGCCAGCCGGTTGTCAGGCCGCTTGCCAGCATCCGACGTTGCGTGCCCGGATCGAATATTCGCTCGAGCATCTGCAGCCGCTCGAGCTCGCGCGGCTCTTCTGCCGCATGAAATACATAATCCGTCTTTAACATCTCTCGTCCTTTGTTGGTCGACAAGGATACGCGCGAGGGTTCATCTCGCGCATATTCTAAAATCGTGAGCCCGGTAACGCCACGTCGGCTCGTGCCCAGGCGGCACGAAACCGGACCTCCTCCTGCGCGGCGTCCTTATGTTGCGCCCGCAGACTTTGGACGAGTCCTTGCAATGCCCATCCGTTCTCGGGATTGAGACGGAGATCTTCACGATAGACTGATTCGGCTTCATCCGGGCGCCCCGCCAGCAGCAGCACCGCTCCCAGATTGTGGCGAACCGGGTGAAACCAGAAAGGCGGCTCACTATACGGCAACGCAGCCTCCAGATGGAGCGCCTCGCCTAGGGCCTGAATACCCGCGTCGTAGTGCCCCCGTCTGGCTGCTAGTTCCCCCACCAACACTCGTTCGGCCACCTTTAAAATGTTGCGATGGATGTGAGCCTCCGCTGTTTTGGCCTTGGCAAAAGACTTGAGAGATCTTCTGAGATTGGATAATTCACCCTCGGCACTCCCAAAGCGGGTCGTCGCGGCGAAGGCCAGCCCACGCACATAATGCCAGAGGCCGGTGGTGAATCGCATCGCTTTCAAGGGCGGAGGTCGCCGGATCAACTCGTTCCAGTGGCCGAATCGAGCCTGCGTCAGGAATAACGTCGGCGTATACCATTCCAGGGACGGCTCTTTGATCACCGCTTCGTCCGAAATCTTCGACAACAGCTCCCGCCCGGCCTGCAATGCCTCCGCACTGCGGCCCTCCATCATCAAGGAAGTAGTCAGAAAATGGAGGTTGTGGGCATAATACCCTGACGCATACTTCCCTTCCAGCGCATGGTGGGCTAAATACTCCTGGTCCACCATAGCGGCTGCGACATTGCGTTCAGACGCCTCCCGGTACAGGCCGAGGCGCATGTAAATGTGTGCCGGCATATGCACGAGATGCCCCGCGCCCGGCATGAGCGCCGGCAAACGCTTGGCGCATTCGAGCGCGCGCTGAGGTTCAGGAGATGCTTCGACGGCGTGAATGTAGTAGTGGCACGCGCCCGGGTGCGCCGGGTTCCGTTGCAGTGTCGCTTCCAAGATTGCGACGAACTCATTCGTCCCCGCTTGAGGGCTCCCATCGGCCCGCCAGTAATCCCAGGGCCGGAGAACCATGAGCGCCTCCGCGGTCAGCGTCGCCGCATCCACATCCTCAGGATACGCCTCCAGCACACGACGCATGGCCTTCGCATAGGCCTCATTCTTCCCCTTCCGGGTAAGGGACCGTTTGAGTGAATACCGCGAACCCAGCGCCTCGACGTACGCTCGTTCGCTCGGAGTCGCTTGCGTCAGACGCTGCGTGGCCTTCTGCAAGGCTTCAACAGCGCGAGCCTCCGCCTTTGACTCCATGGCTGCGTTAATGTTTGGCCCCAGGCTTAACGCGACACCCCAATAGGGCATGGGAGCATGAGGATCAAGGCGTGACGCTTCCGTGAAGGCGGCGATAGCCTCCTCATGATTAAACGCATAGACCAACCTGAGCCCTTGATCAAAATACTTCTGCGCACGTTCGGACGACGTCGTGATTTCGTGATGCCACGTGCCGAGATTATCGAACAGCGTCACCTCCGCCCAAACCACTTCAGCGCAAAGAGACAACGCCAGCCCTACGGTTATCACACCGCTCATCACCGCCTGTGCACATCGCCCTCGCGCCATTGACCATGCTCCCGATTGGTTCTCTTCACCCGGCCAATGTGTCCGTGATCCTTGGAGACTCCACCACCGCAGCGAAAGGCACAAATTAGCAGTCCCGTCGGGAAGATGCTAGTCGGAGGCCCATAAGCAGCACACTCCTTCGATGAATGCACGAGTCCGCCGTTGCCCGTCCGCGGCAAGGCCGGAATTCGAGGCGCCCGGGTCAACTGTCGGCAAGAAGCGGCAACGGACGTGCGAAGGTCGAAGGTCTTTTAAGGATCGAGGGAGGCTAGATGACCAATGGCTGGATCTACGGAGGTTACGCGTTGAGGTAGGGAGCTTGGGTGGGTTCCGTAGCGGTATCTCGTCGATCTCTCGACGGCTTTGTGTCGCGAAACGGGAGGGAGCGAGGCGGAACAAGGGACAGCTCGAGTGTGGGAGGCTGTGCTAGTTCCATGTCCTTACCCATGTACATCAACACCTGTTGCTGAGAGGTCACCAGGGCACGGAGGTCCTGCAGTTGCGCTGTAAGGGCATCCACCTGTTCCTGTTGGGCAGACACCTGCTCCCGCAGCTGATCGACCTCGGCTTGCGTGGATTGGGTCTGTTGAAGCACCCACTCCTTCAGCTCGCGGGCTTGGGCCGTCAACACACGTTGCACATAACTCGCACGGTCGCGCAGCCGGAAAATCACCTCCCCGACCGAGCCTTCCCATCGCCGAGCCTGCACGAGCCCGCCTTCCGTCTGAGTCGCCTTTTCGGCATGCCGGGCCACCGGAGCTCCCAACCACTTCGACAGGCGCTGCCCCAAGGGCACGACCGTCCGCTCCTCGGAACGTCCGTGCTGGCACCAGTCCTCAAAGCGTTCGGTGATATCCTCCAGTTTCACGAACACCTTGCTGATGCTCGCGCGCAACGGGGAGGGCGCAAATGGATTGACCCCGCCCTTCTCTCCTTTGTCAGGAGAGAAAGTCAGAAGATTCACCGGTTTTTCAGCTAAACGATGCTGTTTCCGTGTCATAGATGGACCACGATCTTATGGGTCGAAGCTCATTTATTCATTACTCTTTCCCATGATCCTAGTCAATGGTCAGAGCAGAGTTTTTTCCAGCATCAGAGCAACCAGGCGAGAAGATTCGTCCACATCCGACCGACTGGAGCAAAGTCGGGCGCATCAAAATCGGGTGACGCTGGAGAAATTGAAATTGTGCAGCCGCAAGGCCGGCACCAAAGCCTTGCCGCTTTCCGATGTCACCGCTTCCGCGGGCGTCGTATAGGCGTCGACATGGTTGAACGCGCGTAGCGGGCTGTCATGGAACCGGAAGTTCCGCACGGCCGACACAATCTCGCCATTCTCGATCAAAAAGGTGCCGTCCCGGGTCATGCCGGTCAGCGTCAGGTCTGATGGATTGACCGGGCGGATATACCAGAAATTAGTCACCAGGATACCCCGCTGCGTCGTGCGGACAAGATCGTCGACGCGCGCTCCGTGAGGATGTTCACCCGACAAACAGGGCGACTCCAGGGTCGTCACGGGATCGATATGATGTTCCTGCGCGGTATAGCGATCATGAAGCAGCTGAGTGAGTACACCCGCCTCGATCCAGGTCGAACCGATCACAGGCAGCCCTTCGTCCGTGAATCCCTGTCCAAGCAGATCGGCATGGTCCGGCCGATTGCGCAACGACAGTCGCCGGTCGAGAATACGCATGCCCATCTTTCCGCTGTAGGGACTCGTCCCCTTGTAAAAGGCTTTCGCGTCGAGCATCCAGATCATCCAACTCAAGAGACCCGCAACTGCCGCGGGTTCGAGAATGACCGTGTACCGTCCGGGCGGTAATTCCTGCGGTTCATCCGCGCCTCGCTTCGCCTTATTGATGGCGGCCAAGGTGCGCTCTTGAACATGCAAGTGATCGATAGACCGGTGAGCGGCTGCCGACCAGCCGGTGGCTTCGCCGGCCTGCACGGTGAGGCTGAACCGTCCTTCGGTCCGTTCCTCGTAGGCCGCTAAGCCGGTGCTGGAGGCCAACGCCGCGACTGCGACACCAGAGGAGACCGTCCCGGCCGCATTCAGATTCTCCATCTTGCATTGCCCGATCGCTTCACGCACGTAATCCAGCCGTCGCGCAGGACCTGCGGCAATCGTTTCGGGGCGCGACGTGGGCAGCGGCACATACGATTGCGGCCCGAGGGGCGGGAGATACTCCGGATCTTCGGGTGAGACGCGAGCAATGCGCTCTGCCAGGGAGAGCGTCTCTCGCACGGCGCCGGCGGTGAAGTCCGTGGTGGTCGCGGTGCCATGGCGCCGCCCGAATGCGACGGTGATCGCCAGCGTTCCACGACGCTGATTCACGTTTTGAATCATTTGGTTGTTCGCAAAGCGAGTCGTCCCGCCATGGACATCGCGCAACGACAGAAACGTGTGATCGCCGGTGGAGTGCTTCAAGACGAGATCGGTCACGAAGTCGACCTCCTGCCGACTCGTCAGCTTTGGCCAGGCGTGAGTAATGGCTGAGGTCATTGCGTTGCTTGTCCCGTGATCACATCGACTCGCCGGAAGCGGGCATGCGAGGCGGCGTGCGTCATCCAACCGGCTTGGCCGGGCTGACCTTTGCCGCACGTGATAAATCCGTACCGGCGGCGATGGGTCTGGTCGGCAACGCCATCGCACCGGCCCCAAAACTCCGGCGTAATGCCGTGATAAATGACGTCTCGGAGCATATGCGTGCGCCGACCGTTTTCGATCAGCCAAAACGCGTCGCCTCCGAACTGGAAATTGTACCGCCGCTGATCGATGCTGTAAGAGCCATGGCCCTCGATGTAGATCCCGCGCTTGACATCAGCAAGGAGTTCGTCCGCTGTCGCCCTGCCAGGCTCAAGACCGATGTTCGCAATCCGGACCATCGGCACAGTCCCCCAACTATCGGCACGATTCGACCCGCGGGAACGCGCTTCTTGAATTCTCGGCGCCACTTCACGATTCGTGCAGTACCCGACGAAGACCCCCTCTCGCACGATGTCCCACCGTTGGCAGCTCACCCCGTCGTCGTCGAAGCCCGTTGCCGCCAGCGTCTGCGGTTCGGTGTTGTCGGCCACCAGATTCACGTGGGACGAGCCGTAGCGGTATGTCCCGCGCTTGTCCGGCGTCAGAAAGCTGGTCCCGGCATAATTGGCCTCGTAGCCGAGCGCACGGTCCAATTCACTGGGGTGTCCGCAAGACTCGTGCATGGTCAAAGAAAGATGTTCGGGGTCGAGCACGAGATCGTAGCGTCCGGCGCTGACTGCCGGAGCTCGCACCTTCTCCACCGCTTGCGCCGCAATACGCGCGCCTTCACGAATGAAATCGCTCTCCTGAATCAGTTCATAGCCCATGCGTAAATGCGGGGTGTTGAACGAGCGCGTGGCAAACCGTCCGTCATGGACCGCCGTGGCGCTGCAGTCGCCTTGGATGGCCAGCAAGGTGAACGCCAAACGGGAGCCTTCGGTAGAGGCAAAGAGTTTGCGATCACGCTGGGCCCAGAGACTGGCGTGACTTCTGACCACGCCTGCCTGCCGGTGGATCGAATCCATCGCGTTCAGGAGCAGCGCGGTCTGTTCTTCCAGAGAAACTTCAAAAGGGTCGAGGCGGCAAGGCGTGACGATTTGATCACGATGCACCGGTTCAGGCGCCAGATGAACCTTTTCGATTGCCAAGGATGCCGATCCCTTCGCGATTTCGACGGCCAGCTCCGCCACGCGCGGTATCTCTTCGAAGGAGAGGATGGAACTCGCCGCAAAGCCCCAGGCGCCCCGGTGCAACACCCGAATGCCGAACCCGCGGTCGGACGTTTCTCGAATCTGCGCGATGCGCCGGTCCTCCCCATTGATGGTGCGGGTGGTCGTATCGAGCAATCGGATGTCTGCGTATTCGACTCCGGCCGCGCGCACGCGCGCGAGCGCCAGATCGGCCAATTCATCCCACAGCGGTCCGCTCATACCATCTCTTTCGTGGCGGGAGACTGCACAAAATTCTGAATCAGTATACCAAGATCGCCGAGGTCGGTTCCCGTCTTTTCATCGACCCGCCGATCGCCTATGATCACGGCATGGCACCCGTCGAACGTACCTCCCGCCAACGGCTCATCGAACTACTGACCGGCACATTGCTGTCCTCGCAACAACTGGCCCCGCTCCTGGGAATTCCCGAACGCCAAGTCGAAGAGCATCTCACGCATATCGTGAAGACCATCGCCCGCGATCCCTCGCGCACGTTTCTCTTGGAACCGTCTGAATGCCTGGGCTGCGGGTTCACCTTTCGTGACCGGACCAGGCTGACTCGTCCCAGCCGTTGCCCGCGTTGCCGCAATGAAACGATCACGGCTCCTCGTTATGGCATACGTGAAAAAACCGCGACATCGCACAAGACGGCTTGAAACTCCCGGCGCCATGGGACGACACTGTGCATCAGGCGCTCTCAAGGAGTGTCCAATGACCAGTATGTATGCGGGGATTATCTTGACTGTACTTCTGCTGAGCTCGGCTTGTGGTCCCGATCAGGCGGCGCAACAGCTGGAGATCGCCCAGTTCGAAGAACGGCAGGGTAACAAGGCCCATGCGAAGGAACTCTACCAGGATATCATCCTTCGATACTCCGATAGCCCTGCGGCCCAAACCGCCCGCACGCGGCTGGCGGAACTCGCCGACAAGCCGTGACTGTTACGGCCGCCGAGGAAACCAGGGAATGAATGCGTTCGTGGTACGCTGGTAGGTGGCGTACTCTTCGCCACGCGTCTTCATGGACTGGGCCTCGCTCCAGGGAATGCCGGTGATCTTCAATAATGCCACGCCCATGGCAACCGGCCCGATCAGCGTCAGGCCCCAATTTCCCATCGGGATGGCCAATCCCATCAACACATAACTCCACCAGTGCACCCATTCGAAGAAGTAGTTGGGATGCCGCGAGTAGCGCCAGAGACCGGTCCGGCACACACGGTCCTTGTTCCAGGCCTTACCACGGAAGGCAGCGAGCTGTCGGTCTGCGACGGCTTCTCCTATGACGGCCACGCTCCAGAGCAGAACCCCGGCCAAATCCCAGAAGTGAAATGAAGGATGCGGGTTCTGCATGACCACGAGCGGAGGGAGAGAAAATAAGGCGATCGCGGCCGCCTGCAGCTGGAAATATCCAAACATCCTGAAGGATGCCTGCTCGCCCCATCGGAGGCGCAGGCTGCGGTACCGTCCGTCTTCTGTCTTATTCCAGACTCGATCGACGAGCACATGGGTGCCAAGTCGGACGGCATAGCCGAAGACCATCAGTGCCACCAGCCACCGTCTGGCCGGTTCACCTGAAGCGGAGCTCGCGTACCACAGCACGACTAACGCCAAACCGTAACACCAGCCTACGTCGGCAATAGACGCGTTGCGCAGTCGGCAATCAGCGATCCACAGCACCGCCATCATAATCGCCGAAGCCATCCAGCCGGTTACGAGAAGTGACAGAGGGTCCGTCGTCATGGGGTCGATCATCCAGAAAAGAAGCTGTGCAGCCGAATTCGCCTCACAAGCTGACGGCGCCTCCGGGCAGGAAGAAATCCCACACTCGCGCTCGCGCAGCGATGCACGAAGATAAGCCGAACATGCGGTCTCGTAAAGGTTTCTAGGTAGAGCGACCTTCGCCGAATTTTGGCGTATGTCTAAATATTGCTCCAGATTTATCGATTGTCGTACTTTGGATCATCCCATAAATCCTGATCTGCCTCCCTGCGAGCAGTCATCCACTGTCGGAAACCCGGCAGGCGGAAGGAGAGGAGTCCTTGCATCTTGTCGCTGCGCATGGAGAGATCAGGCGGACGGGGGGGCCCTTTGTAGTCCGCCACAGAGCCAGGTTGAATGGCTAACGTGAGTTCCGGATACCAGCGTGTCAGCAGTTGACCAATTTCCCATCGCGACAATCGCTCACTGCCCCCTAGATGGTACAGACCCGATCGCTGCTGCGCGGCGAACTCCCAGAGCCCGCGCGCGAGCGCTCCAGCCGGGATCGGACAACGAAATTCGTCGGTGAAGAGCGTCAGTTTCGTTCTGTTCACAGCGGCCCGCACCATATCTTCAACGAAACTTCTGTCGCGAGTGGGCGATGTGCCGGCCGTCAAGGCAATGCGAATTACCGAGTGGGACGGATTCTGTAGGACGATGCGCTCCGCTTCCGCTTTGGTCTGCCCATACATATTGAGAGGGTTCACCTCGTCCGGTTCCGCATAGTTCCCCTTCGATCCATCGAAAACCTGATCGCTGGAAAGGAACACGAATGGAACATCCCGTGCCAAATCCGCCAACTGCGTTGTCGCGTCGACGTTGATTCGCCTGGCTCGCGCCGGGTCTTGCTCACAGACGCCGGTTCGACTGGACGCCGCGCAGTGTATGACGAGGTTGGGTCGGTGCCGCTGCCAAAGCGTCCTTACCTGGATGGAATGAGTCAGGTCCGCTTCAGCCCTGGTCAGGCCTCGCACGTCCCAGTGGGGCATCCAGCGCGGGGCGCTGCGAACGAGATAGCCGCCGATGAGGCCGGCCGCTCCTGTCACCAGCGCCACGGGTCTGTCATGAGGAGATGTCTCAGACATAGAGTGTTACAGAGACTGGGATAGCCTTCCCGATCCTGTGGATGTCAACGATGATTCCGGTCTCGATGAGTGCCAGGAGAAATGACTTATCGGTTTCCGAGATGGTGGCCTGATCCGGATCAGTAAGAGGCATCCATCGCTCTCATGCCGTGCGCAGCTCATTGGCAGATAGTGTGCTGAGATAATGGTTCAGCCCCGCCTCTAAAAAGCGTTCGCCGTCTCCTTGCAGAGCGTTGGCAGCCCTCGCGACAATAGACATCTTCGGGGCCGAATACGGCTGCGCGAGTACCCAGCCCGAGAACGCCAGGCCAATGAAGCGACCATCGGGAGCTCGTGAGCTCCTAGCTGAAGGGTGGCCCTGGTTCCAGGAACATCGGGACCGATTGAGGAAAGAGCCGGCGATTTAAGAGCACTACAAGAGGAAGTGGCCATGGCCAGACCGGCGACCGGCAGCCCTCGACCCCTGAGAAGTCTGCGCAACATTCGCATACATTACTCTATGGGTACCCTCTTCAAACGGGTGGCCTTCCAAAGAGCGCCACATAGTCGAGGCGAGCGCTTGAGCAATCCCGCCTCACCCTGACCACAAGCCGGAAACAGAACTAGTTTCTGCTCAACTTGCGGTAGCGAATTCGATGTGGCTGGTCCGCTTCCTTCCCGAGCCGTTTCTTGCGATCGGCTTCGTACTCGCTGTAGTTGCCTTCGTACCAGACCACTTTGCTGTCGCCCTCGAAGGCCAGAATATGCGTGGCGACGCGGTCCAAAAACCAGCGATCGTGACTGCTGATCACGGCGCAGCCGGCAAATCCTTCCAAGCCCTCCTCCAACGCGCGCAACGTATTCACATCGAGGTCGTTCGTCGGCTCGTCGAGGATGATCAGGTTCGCCCCCTCCTTCAACATGCGAGCCAAGTGCACGCGATTGCGTTCGCCGCCGGAAAGGTCTTTCACTTTCTTCTGCTGATCGGTCCCCGCAAAGTTGAATCGCGCGCAGTAACCACGGGCATTCACTTCGGCCTTCCCCAGCATGATCGTGTCCTGCCCATCGGAGATGATTTCATATACCGTTTTGTTCGGGTCGAGGGTGCGATCCTGATCGACATACCCGAGCTTGACCGTTTCGCCGATCCTGATGGTGCCCGTATCCGGCTTCTCCTTGCCGATGATCATCCTGAACATGGTCGTTTTGCCGGCCCCGTTGGGACCGATTACGCCGACGATGCCGCCTTTCGGCAGACTGAACTCCACATTTTCGTAGAGCACATTCTCGCCGAAGGCCTTGCTGATCCCCTTGGCCTCCACCACCAGATCACCCAGGCGTGGTCCCGGCGGAATATAGATTTCGAGATCGGCGGCAAGCTGTTCCTGCTTCTGGTTGACGAGCTCTTCATAACGATTGAGTCGCGCCTTGCCCTTGGATTGCCGGGCTTTCGGGGACATGCGAATCCATTCCAGTTCGTGCTCGAGCGTCTTCTTGCGCTTCGATTCCGCTTTCTCTTCCTTCTCCAATCGTTCCTGCTTTTGCTCGAGCCAGGCCGTGTAATTGCCTTGAAAGGGAATGCCGGTGCCGCGATCCAGTTCCAGAATCCATCCCGCCGCATTGTCCAGAAAGTACCGATCATGCGTGACTGCGATCACGGTGCCTTTGTATTGCTGCAGGTGCTGTTCCAGCCACTGCACCGATTCGGCATCCAGATGGTTCGTCGGTTCGTCGAGCAACAAGATATCGGGCTCCTGAATCATGAGACGGCAGAGCGCAACCCGCCGTTTTTCGCCTCCCGACAGCACGCCCACCTTCTGGTCCGCCGGCGGACAACGCAAGGCATCCATGGCGATCTCAAGTTCGCTCTCAAGTTCCCACCCGTTCGCCGCTTCGATCTTCTCCTGCAGCTGGGCCTGCTTGTCGATCAGCTTTTCCATTTCATCCGGGCCGGCGTCACCCATGCTGTTGCTGACCGCTTCGTATTCGTGCAGCAGCGCCACGAGCTCTTTCTTTCCTTCCTCGACGACTTCCTTCACGGTTTTGTTGGGATCGAGCTGGGGTTCTTGCTCCAATAGCCCGACGGTGTAGCCTTTGGAGCGCGTGATCTCACCGACATAGTTGGGATCCAATCCCGCAATGATCCTCAGCAACGAGCTTTTCCCGGAGCCGTTCAAGCCGAGCACGCCGATCTTAGCGCCGTAGTAAAAGCCCAGATAGATGTCGCGCAACACTTGTCTTTTCGGCGGATAGACCTTGCCGACACCGACCAGAGAAAAAATAACCTGTTTATCGTTCGTCGCCATGCGCTCCCCTATCTATGGTGTGAGACCGAGTTGAAAAGAATCGTTTTGCAGTATGCTCAAACAGGCCATCCAGCAAGGCCGCAAGAAACTGCGATGCGTATCCAAGTCGGTACGAGAGGCCTGATTGCCGCGAGGCAAGGGGGACCTATCAACATCCGGCTACAGCGAGTGCAGGGCTTGTAGGCCCTGTGTGGCCTGAGCGGCCATATCGGCGAGACCGGCTCGCACTTCCTGCGCATTACCCACCGGCTTCGTGAAGGCGACTCGTCCCCCCTGCATGCGATCGGGTGTTTTGATCCGCAGATGAAAACCCAGGCGATCCAGGGCGGTCATCGTGACCTGCTGCGCCTCGACATTGCCGTACACCCGGGCGAGGAGCATCAGCGTCGCAGCCTGTTGTTCGTTTATTTCCGGGATCAAACTCGACACCTCATCGGCAAGCGGGTCCACGGCTGCCGCCGCATAGTCTTCTGACGTGACCCAGCCCATTGAACCAAAGCCGCCGACAAAATAGATATCTTCGATGGCCAGGCGAAAAAACCCGAAGTCATCGAAATCCACCCAGTAGGACGCGTTGGCATGTCGGCTTAAATAGCGCTGGCGAACCTGCGCGATCTCTCCGCTGGATACCTTCTTCGCCGAGCCCATCAATGTGACCCTGGCAGCGCCCAGCGGATCGGTTCGGCTTTCAGGCGGCGTCACCAGCAAACTGGCGCGCGGATCTCCCAGGAGATTCTGAGTGTGCATGGCCATGGTACTGATGAGAAAGACCGGTTGCCCCGCTTCATCCAAACCATAAGGCATCACTGACCCGAACGGCCAGCCTGGCTGTTTCCGTGAGAGGGTGGAGAGACTGCCCGTCTGTTGCAAATGAACCAAGCGTCCTGGCCCGCTCGGCATGGGACGGTTCCGGCACATCAGGACCATCTGAATCCGGTCCGCTATTATGCTGTCGTGATGATGACAACGATGCCTCTTTTCTGTGCAATAAGCTGCGGGACACCATACCCTGGATGCCACGGGAATTTCCACTGAAGGCGGGCGGCGAGAGTCAGTGTCTGGCTCTCTTCTGACGATCTAGATCCCCAAATCTTCCGTGAGCCGCACTTCCGATTCTTCGAGGATCTCTTCCAGGCAGGTGAAACAGGTGAATGGAAACTGACTGACTGGAACGGCACAGACCTCGCCGACCGGCGATTCATCCAACGCGGGGCCACCGCATTCTTTGTGGATCAATACCAACATTCGATTCCTTTCGATTAGCGAGTCACTAGCCGCCGGAACGTGTCCAAATGCTCCGGGCTGCTCAGCCGGTGATCGCCGGTCTTCAACAACAACTCGATGGGAAATGTCTCATCCTGCGAGAGCACATGCGTAACAAAGTCCCAGCTTCCTTCCGGCCTGATCACCGTATCTTGCAGACCGTGCAGAATCGTCGTCTTGACGCGGCGCGGCTTGGCTGTGCCGCCGGCTCCAGAGTACCTGGCTGTCCTCGACCCAGTGCCAGGGAATCGGCGCGACCTTGATGCATGGGCTCGTCGTCCCAGGGCATGACGCCGGTCGATTGCCATCGCGCACGCCGTTCGGCGGAAACTTGCGCTGCGCGCACGTTCCATCATGTTGAACGCTGGGGCGATCAGAATCAATTCTTCCACCGCCAGCTGCTCCTGCGCGACCAGCCAGGCGAGCCAGCCGCCGAGCGAATTGCCGACGATCGTCAGGGGTGGTCCATCGGCCAGGAAACTTGGTGACGGCCTCAGCATCCTCCAGCCATTGCAGCAGACGATACTCGCCCCACTTTCCATCCGAGTCGCCCCACCCACGAAAATCGAAACAGCAGAAGCCCCATCCACGCTCCTGACACCATTGCGCCAGCGCCTTACTCTTATTGCCCCATCGGCTCGATAAGAATCCCGTGATGAACAGAATCTGGCGGTCCTTGCCGGACGTGCGGTTGCCGCGTATGAGTTTGTGATCCGCCCCTTTGAGTTCGAAGCATCGTCGCATCAGCGGTCATGAGTCATTATCCAGCGGCATGGGTGAGGACGAGCAAGAGCAGCGCCGGGCAGCCGAGCCGATTCTTCCACGTCTCCCGGCGCGCGACAAGTTGTTGGTCCACAGGCGGCTCTCGAAGTTGCTCGACGGACAAATCCGCCTGTGCGACGGCGGCGAGGACGTCTCGGATTTCATGGATCCTACCTTGCGTATGAAACTCCCGGCCTGCAGCCGTAAATCGTACCGTCGGTCCGGTCAGTCGCTGCATGTCCGGATGCACCGCCGTGACGATGGCACGACCGCCCGGCTTGAGCGTTCCGGCAATGCCATCGAAAAATTGCCGGAGATCCTGTACGTGGTCTAACACCAGACCGGACACCACCCGATCGAAACTTCGCTCATGAAACGGCAGGCGCTCGACCGACGCTTGCACCCATCTCGCCGCGATAGTGGCCGATGTCTGCCGCCTGGCTCGCGCGAGCATGCCAAGAGACAAATCGACACCGACCGCGTACGATCCCTGACCCACCAGCCTGAGATAACGTCCTGTCCCGCAGCCAAGATCAAGGATACGACAGCCTTCGAATGGCTGGATCGCCGACAACAGAAACGGCTGATCGAGCAACGTCGAAGGATCTTCCTCGTCGTAATGTTCCGCCCATTCATCATAGGCCGGCTGCGGGGAAAGAAACCCCGCCCCGCTTCGCTCATCTTCGCTGTTCATGTCGTCAACCATTGGACCATGTCCTACACGAATATTTTCCTGATGAATAGCCCGAGCCGCCGCAGTACCAACTCCGGTATCTCATGGCCGCCACGAAAGGGCTGCCAGTCAACGTTCATTTTCGCCTGCACGAACTCATCCCGCAACCGTTCTGCCATGGCGTAATCCAGGATGGGATCCTGTGTCCCGTGACTTTGGAATACTGGCGTGCCCTTGCGTTTGGCCATGAGTGGATTCCATTCCTGCTTGGCAACCAGGGTTCCGGACAGCTGAATCAAGCCCGCATAGGGTTCGACGCCATGGAGGAGCGCATCGCAGGAGAGCATCGCGCCTTGCGAGAATCCGCCCAGGACCGTCCGGGCGGGATCAGCGCCGAACTTGCGGTAGATATCATCCAGTAACGTCTTCACGCGCTCGCGCGCTTCGGGAAGGCCGCGCGGAATTTCATTCGACATGTCCCGGCTTTTCCCCGCGGCCCGATCCGCTTGAATCCTGGCCATGTCAATCATCCACCAGGCGCGGGAATCGCCGAAACCCATGGGAATCGAAATCGGCGCTTCAGGGAAGAGAAAACGCGTGCCGGTGGGCGCATCGAGATACTGGCTGAGTGCCACCAGGTCATCTCCCGGCGCGCCGAATCCGTGGAGCAAGACGACCAGCGGGCCAGCGCCCGTGCCCTTTCCGTCGATGCCGCCCGTGATGCGGACCGTAAGGCCGCCGAGTCTGTCTACGCGCATGAGTCAGGTCTCCCGTTCTACCTATTGCCGACGATGCCGGAGGGGTGCCCCTACGACGAACAACTGACGCTGAGGTGCTTACCCCAGTTCGGCGGCGCGGCGGCGTAAGCTTCCATACCAGGCTGTTCCATGTAGGGATTCTGAAGCAGCTGCAGGAGGCGGTCGATCTCCGAATAGTCTTTCTGCTGAGCCTTCTCGATGGCTCCTTGGGCGAGATAATTACGAAGAATGTACTTGGGGTTGACGCGATCCATTCGCCCACGGCGATCTTCATCCCGGCTCTGCTCGCTTCGTAACCGTTCACGATACTGCACGGCCCAGGCATCGAACCGTTCCGGATTCAGGAAATGCTCGCGCAACCGTTCGTTCTTGGCGTCCGTGGCGGATGAAAATGTCCCGAGCTCGCGCCAGAATATCGTATAGTCCGCGCGGCTTCCCACCAGCAGTGATTTGAGATCCTGCAACAACTCTTCATCTCCCGCCCGTTGATCAACCAGCCCCAACTTGGCTCGCATGAGGTCGCGATAGTGCCGGTCGACGCTTGGCTGATACCCATCCATTGCCGCCTTCAGTGCTTCCTTGGGCGCGAGCGGCAAGAGAGTTTGCGCCAAGCAACTGAGGTTCCACAGGCCGATATAGGGTTGTTGGTTAAACGCATAGCGTCCGTTGTAATCCGAATGATTACAAATGAAACCGGGATCGTAATCGTCCATGAAGCCGTAGGGCCCGTAGTCGAGCGTGATGCCCAGGATCGACATGTTGTCCGTATTCAAGACGCCATGCGCCCATCCTACCGCCTGCCACTGCGCGACCAAGCTCGCGGTGCGCTCGACCACCTCGGAGAAAAAGCTGACATACCGCTCAGATCCATCCCGCAACTGTGGAAAGTGCTGGGCGATCACATAGTCGGCGAGGACTTTCAAATGCTCATGCTGCTTACGGTAATAGAAAATCTCAAACGTGCCGAATCGCACATGCGAGGGAGCCATTCGGACGATCGTTGCGCCGGTTTCGACTTGCTCGCGATAGACTTGGTCGTCGCTGCCGACCAGGCATAAGGCCCGCGTCGTAGGAATGCCCAGGCCATGCATGGCTTCGCAGCAGAGATATTCGCGGATCGCCGAACGGAGCACGGATCGCCCATCCCCATCGCGAGAAAACGGCGTCATCCCAGCCCCCTTAAGGTGCAGGTCCCATCGTTCGCCACGCTCATTCGTCACTTCCCCAAGGAGAATCGCCCGACCATCGCCGAGCTGCGGCACGTAGACCCCGAACTGATGACCGGAATACAACATGGCCAGCGGCTCCATGCCCGGCACCAAAAGACTTCCACCGAACACTCCCGCGAATTCCGGACGTGTCGTCTCATGGAAGTCGAGATCGATCAAAGCTGCCGCGGACGGATTCGCGCTGATGAGAAACGGCGGCGTGGTAAATGGCGTGGGGTTCACTTTGGCGTAGAAGGCTTCCGGCAGGCGCGCATAGCTGTTGTCGAAGGTCAGTGATTCGAGCGTATGGGAATGGCTCATATGGCTCAGCTTCCTCGGGGCTACCGAAAGTTGGCTTCCCGGTTGATTCCAGCGTCAAGACGAACAGGTGATCGCCGATTGCTTCGATGTCGGTCTGAGAGTAAAGCTCATGGGACAGCCGATTATATCCATCATCGACCTCTTCCTCCAACCTCTTTCACATCGCTTCAGGCCTCACCCTGTTGATACGGACTCCGCACATACGCTACACTCAGGCGCACTTCACATTGGACGCGACAGCACCTGACCACATCATGACTCTCAATCCGCAGACTAACGGCATGAACATGGCGGCGGCGATTATGATCGCCAGCTCCGCCTGAGCCTGCCTGCGATCGAGAGCGTTTCTACGCAAGCAATGAGGCCCTTGGCGGAACTGAATCCGCCAGGGGCCTTTTTCTTTGTATGTGGCGGCGGGCCCTATGAAAACGGAACTGAAAAAAAGGAGTGTGCATGCTGAATCTTGAACATATCGAAGCGGCAGCCGGCCGGATCAAATCGGCGATCTACGAGACTCCGCTGGTGCACTCTAAAATGTTGTCCGACCTGACAGGCAATGCGATCTATTTGAAGCTCGAGAATCTGCAAATGACGGGCTCGTTCAAGGAACGCGGCGCATTGAACCGCATCCTGACGATGACCGACGACGAGAAGCGGCGCGGCGTGATAGCGGCCTCGGCAGGGAACCATGGGCAGGGGGTTGCCTATCATGCCGCCAGGCGCGGTATCCCAGCCCAAATCTGGATGCCTCGCTCGACACCTATGGTCAAGCTGGCCGCCACGCGCGCCCATGGCGCGGAGGTCGTGCTGCATGGGACCTCTTACGATGAGGCCTATGAAGGCGCCGTCGAACGGAGCCTGCAGACGAAGGCGACATTTGTCCACGCGTTCGATGACGAAGCGGTGATCGCCGGACAAGGCACCCTCGGTTTGGAGATTCTGGCCCAGAATCCGGCGTTGGATGTCGATCGTCGCCCCGGTCGGGGGAGGAGGGCTCATTGCCGGCGTCAGTTGCGCCCTGAAAGGAAGACACGCAGGAATCGAGGTCATCGGTGTTCAAACCTCTCGCCTTCCATCGATGACTGCGGCCCTGGAATCGAAGAAGCCGGTGAGTCTTCCGCCCGCTTCTACCCTGGCGGACGGAATCGCTGTGCGAAGGGCGGGCGCACTCACCATGCCGCTGGTCAACAAATATGTGGACCACATGGTCACGGTCGAGGAAGCGGACATCGCCGCGGCGATTCTCGTGTTGCTGGAACAGGAGAAAACCTTAGCGGAGGGAGCCGGGGCGATTGCGCTGGCGGCGGTGCTTCAGAACAAAACCGGCCATCGTGGCAAACACATCGCCGTACTGGTGTCAGGCGGGAATCTTGATGTGAACGTGCTCGCGAGAATCATAGAACAGGGCATGGTCCGCGATGGGCGACGGCTGCGCTTACGGGTGCGACTGCCCGATTATCCGGGGGCGTTGGAAAGACTGGCCTCGGTGATTGCCAACGCTGATGCCAACATCGTGGAGACTTCCTACAACCGTGCGCATTATGGAGTGAGTTTAAACGAAGCCGCGATCGACATCACGATGGAAACCCGCGGACGCCATCACGCCTCTGAATTGTTGGCGACCCTGAAGGATTCGCAGTATGAATATAGCCTGGTGGAATAAACACCGGGGAGTGTCGGAAACAACAACGGCCACCTTCCTGTGCGCTGTTGGCAACCGATTGCCGGCCGGCTCCAGGAATTTTTCTTGCATCGTGTCTTTCTGCGCTCTTACGTCTAGCGCGAAGACCCCATCGGCCGTTGGCTCGAAGTGGTGCTCACTGCGCCGCAAGTTGTGTCGCAGTGGATCAATATGGAACATTACTTCTCAGCCGTGGACAATGATGTGTACGGAAGCGGGAGCAAGAACTACCACAAATTGGTCGGGCGTGTTGGGGTCATGTCCGGTCCGTGGAGCGACCTCCGACTTGGACTGGCGTGGCAAACTGTCATGACCGGCGAGCTGCCCTATCACGAACCCATGCGCCTCCTGACGCTGGTCGAGGCGTTGCGCGCGCGCATCGAAATGCTTATCGCCCGGCACGAGGTGCTGCAACACTTCTATCACAATGAATGGGTATACTTGGCGACACTGGACCCCGAGGACGGAACGTGGTACCGCTACATGCCGTCGGGAGTCTGGCGCCGGGTCAAAACCCCCACGGATACATGAATAGCGCATGGCATCACGTTTAAGATAGGGCTTTTTCAAAGGAGTTGAGACATGTCCGGACTCACGTTGCATCCCATGAAAGAAATCCGTGTGATCGTGTCGGGTGAGAACCGGTCATTCGTGACCGAATTGCTGGATAAGGTGGAGGCCACCGGATACACGATCATCGGCAATATCTCGGGGAAGGGCCATCATGGCGTGCGAGAAGCCCACTTTATGTTCAGTGAACAAGAAAGCCTGGTCATGATCATGGCGGTCGTGCCGGAAGAAAAAGTCGAACCCGTGCTCGCCGGGCTACGACCGCTCTTCGACCGATACTCAGGCGTGATGTTCGTTTCTGACGTGACCGTGAGCCGGCGTGAATACTTCGGCAAGAAGGCGCCCAAGTCCTGAGTCACCGTCCCGGGTCCCGCTCCTGTCGAGCTCGCGCAGGGATGTGAATCTTGTCTTTGCAGTACTGATTGTCTACAATGGGCCCCGCTTGATCTGCAAGAGGAAGGACAGGACGTGAAGGGACTACGGTTCGAACGACTCGGACAAAACCGTCATTACAATATCATCTTCCACATCGGCAGCAGCTATGTGCCGGTAAGCGATGACACTATCGAAGAACTTAAGTCGCACACGCTATTGTCTTCTGAACGCTTCCTCGAACTCCTCGTCGACAAAATCGGTTATTCCAGCTACCTGAAAGCCCAGATCCGCTCAGAACTTCAAATCGCCGGCGATCCGATGACTCAGATTACGGTCCTGCAAGGAGCCATTCGGGAACTCTAAAGCGCGCCGCTCGTTCATTTCTCACCATCCGTACATTCTCGATTTTCCTGGAAACCCCTCGCATGCGTCTCCAGCGGAGAGGCGGCTCGAACGCCTGTCCATTCACGTCGAATCAGCTACTCAAGTAGCCGACGGTCAAGATCAACCTCATCGCCGGAGATCTACGGAGAAATGCAGGATGCTGCTATATATCAATCGCTTACATTCGGCTCGTCATTCTCGATTCGCGCGCTATACTTTCATACAGGTTATTGAAGCCACCCTCGCAGCGTCGACATCGGGGACCTTAGAAAATGCAGGATACCAATCGTACGCGTGCCTTGCAGACTCTTCCCGCTATGTTGGATGGAATCCTTCTGACCCGCATCGCCTCGGCTGTCCCGATCGTGCTATTCGCGATGGCATTGTTTATCGCATCCTTTGCGGCGATCCGGTATCTCGATGCCACGGAGCAAACCGATATCCGCCAGACGGATAGGTTTTACCTGACACGCCTGAATGTAGAAATGCAGGCACCATATCGAGCCTATCGCCACCATCAAGTGTTCCCCGAGTCCGCCGCCCGATGGGTGCTGGAGGAGCGAGAGCTCGTGGAACTTCAGCAGTCGATCAAGCAGCACGACCTGATCATTCAGGCCGCGTTAGCCGGGGAAATCGGAAGCGAGACGGGATCAGTCAAAAACTGGCTGCATTGAGACAGCACCGGCTCCGAATGGCCGATGGTATCGCGCAGGCGTTTGAGGACGAGACACTTTGATAGACTGAAGACCAGACTTTGCAGGCCTTAACGCACTTCCTCAACCTTCTCGGCGAAACCCTCTTAGTCTCTCCACTTCGAGGAGTAGACTCCACTCGTAGCTCAAAATCGACCGGGATTCTAAGTCTGGCCAGGTTAACGTTTCTCGGCCACCGCGTCGAGAGTTCCGACCACATGCGGCATAGTTGGCTGGCATTTGCACAATGCTTGTGGACGCATTGCGGAATCTCTGACTCTCTCAATACCGATAACGATGGCTCTGTCCTGGACTCGGTGGCCTCTCTGGATGCATCAGATCTTCGAGCCGTTAAGACTCGGCTGCTCGTCTGATCCGTATAACCTTCTCACGTCGCTCATTGAGTTCGTACCGTTGAAACGATCTCTTCACCTGGTCATCCCAAAGGTGGCCTACCGTCTTGTTTCGGAAATCTCGAACGCCGCGCGCCTTGAGGTCTTTGTAAAATGTTCTTCGCAGCTTGCACCTGTTTGTGACGGAATCAGGGACTTGTCATGGTCGTAAAGACTCCATCCATTTAGCCAGTGCAAGCACGAGGTGAGTCTACTCCGTCGGCTTAAGCCGACTCGCGTAGCGCTTGATCAATGTATGCTCGTCCTCAAGATGACTAAAGAGCTACGGCATGGAGCGAAGGCCTATCATTAGGTCTAGGATGAGAAAGTCGAGAACTGAAGACTGCTTCCTGACGTCCGTCATAGCTCATACTCGACGTTCGTCCACGCCATCTACTCATGCGGTTGCAGGAGAGGAAAAAGACATTCCACCTACATCCGTCAGGCACTTCCCTGTTCAATTCCTTGGCAACCCGGCCATTTCCCATTGCAGAGCCCCGCTTCGGCTTCAACCGCGCACGTCGGAGGAGCGCCTGAAGAGGTTGCGCGCTGCGCGGACAACAGGGGAATCATGAGTTCTGAATGATGAAGGTTGAATGCCGGAGTGCGTCGATGAGTTCAACTACTCTCAGGCCTATTCGGAATTCCTCGTTTCGAGCATCGAAAGGACGCTTCCCGACCTCAGTCCCCTGTCTGGCCGCTTGCGAAGAGGGCGTTCATGATGTCGTTTTTCTTGGCGGGATCTTTTTCGAGGCGGATGGCTTTGGAGAAGTTCTCCGCGGCGGTTTCTCGTTTTCCTCTGGCGGCATAAATTCGGCCGATGCCGTATAAGGCCTGGGCGTCTTCCGGGTTCGCCTTCACGGCGCGGTTGAACGCGTCCATGGCCTCCGCCGGTCGCCCCTTTTCCATCATCAACCACCCGAGAGCCGTGTGGGCGGATCCGAGATCCGGGTCAGCCTGTACGGCTTCCTGGTATTCCCTCATGGCGAGTTCAGTCCGCCCTTTGGTTTCGTACACTCCGCCGAGCGCGAGGTGAATCTCCGCATCTTGCGGATTGAGGCGCAGCGCTTCCTTGTAGGATTGCACTGCCGGTTCGAACTTTCCCTGTTCCGCCAGCGCGCAGCCGAGATTGGCATGGGCAATCGCGTCATTCGGATTGAGCTTGATCACCTCGCGATATTGCGGAATCGCCATTTCGAGCCGGCCCTGCTCCTGGTAGGCCACGCCCAGATTCGTGCGCGCCGCCGAAAAAGTTGGATCCAGCTTCACGGCCTCGCGATATTCCTTGATCGCCATTTCCAAGATGCGCTGCCCGCTCGTGAATTTGGGCCAAGAAATAATGCGGATAGGCGGACTGCGGAGCCAGTCTGACGGCTTCTTTATAGGAGGCCATCGATTGCTCGGACTGTCCGGATTGAGCCAAAAACAGCCCCTCCACCAAATGAACATGGGCATTGTCGGGGTGCTGCTCGATGATCGATTGAATCCAGCCACGCACCTGGTCGATATCGTCGGCCTCCTGCAGCGCCTGCGCATGCAGCTTCCACGCTCCGGCGAAATCTCCCCGAAGCAGACGTGTCACATTCAGCGCAAAATATGGACGAGGATCCTTCTCGCCGGCCGTCTCCGCCGCCCCGATCCACGTCGCAGCCTCCTGCCCAAGCCGGTCCCAGTCGCCTGCCTGCAGAGCCGATTCGATGCGATGTTGGAGATCGTTCATAACGAAGATGAAATTCTGGTCAACGCGTCAGGGCATCCTGCACGTCCGGGGGAGTCGCCTGCATGCGTGCTCCAAGGATCGGATATTGCTCGGTTAATTTCTGTTTCATCAGCCAGGCGATCGTGCGATAGGACCAGTGGCCCTTCACACCGGAACGCAGCTTCGCGATGTACTCGGCCTCCGCGTAATCCATTTTGAAGAGGCAGCGCACCTTGAAGCCGAAAGGAATCGCATAGAGCGCCGCTTCCTGGCTCGATTTGCGGAGTTGTTCGATATCCGACTTCACGTGCGCCATGGCCTCCCGATACTCACGATCAATTCCCGCCTCTGCCAAGATGGGAGGCGTTTCGAACCCGTGCACGGTCGTGAAGTTCTGTTGCACCTGTTGGCAACGCCGGTGCCGATGCATGTCGCGCCACCCCCCGATATCCATCGTGACGTCGAAGATGAACGCGTACCCGCTGCGAAATTCCTTGATCAATTCGTCGTACGGCCCGCGTTTCTGGAAGGCGACTTCGATGGTGTCCTGCTTTTGTTTCTCAGTCCAATCGCGAACAACCGCGAGAATCTTTCGATAGGGAGCCTGCGAGGCCCGATACAGCAGCGTGGTGACCACTTCGTCTAACGGATGATGCTGGGCGATTAAATCCACCGGCTCTGCGGCTTCCCACGTTGACGGCTGATCAAGACCAGTGCCCTTCATCACCTCTTTCGCATGTCGGGCAAGGTCGCTGTACACCTCCGCCTGATAGGCATTGGGTTTCGCATAGCGCGCGAGCGTAGGAGCCATGGGCTCACCTAGTCCGGCCGCCTGCCCCGACAATTCACCCCACAGATTGATCGGATGCTTTCCGACAAGCATCTTGAAGTTCTTCTCCTAATACTCGCAGTTCCGGCATTTGAGAGGACAGCAGGCGCGTAATCTGTTTTTCCAGGGTGCGAATGCTGACCACTTGCCCCACGTTCGTCTGGGTCGCCAGTGGGAGCAAATAGCGAGTCACGTCGAATGCGCGCGCGGTGATCGCCCGCTGATAGGCGGCGGGAGTCATGTCGTCCGGACGAGGCTCCCGTTCAGTGAGATGTTGACTCAGGGGTTCATGAAGGGCGCGATACACCGTGGAGAGGCCCCGAAGAATGCCCAGATAGGTCGCTTCCGTCTCCTGTCCGCGGATGGCATCGGGAATAAACCAATTACTCGAGGCGAAGTTTTGATACCGGCTGGACTTGGCCTGCCCATCCCAGACCGGTTCATCTTCTAACCGAATCGCGGCGAGTTCGGAGATCTGCTCAAAACAAATGATCACATGGCCGAGATCCGCGATCGAGCCGTGACCGTAATCGAAATAAAACTGTTCCCAGAATTTTTCAGACGAATGAGTATGGACCCACTTGATGCTGTCTTCGATAGAGTCCGGTGACCGGCTATAGCGAGCCAAGGCATAGGCGGATTTTTCCGGTGGCATCGGAGCCAGAGCAATCACACGGCGGCCTTGAGTGGTCATAACGTCACGAGAATAGAGCCCAACAGATGGCGATGGAGAAGGCGCGTCATTGGCGATAACGTCATACGGTTTGCAAGCTGGGCACTATACCCCCCTGCGGCAAGAGGCGCAACTCGCGCGCCAGCGGCCATTCCTCATCGCTGCTGGATTAGACGGGTCTTCCGTGAGTATCCGCCCTCCTCCACGCGTTGACTTGCCCGCGAGCCCGCCGCTATATTCCCGCACCAATCTCACGGACGGCCCCACATGACCGACATGATTAAAGCCATTAAAGGCGTCAAGGATCTCCTGCCGGAGGAATCTCCGCGTTGGCGGTTGATTGAGGACCGCGCCAAACGATGGGCTCTGTGTTATGGCTTTCAAGAGATCCGAGTCCCGATTTTCGAGACCACAACGTTGTTTGCCCGTAGTATCGGCGCAACTACCGACATCGTGGAAAAGGAAATGTACACCTTTGCCGATCGGGACGGCACTTCCCTGACTCTCCGTCCGGAAGGAACCGCCAGCACGGTGCGCGCCTTCATCGAACATAACCGGGGAGCTGATCCTCGGCCCCAAAAATATTATTACCTCGGTCCCATGTTTCGGCATGAGCGCCCTCAGGCCGGCAGATTACGGCAGTTTCATCAGTTCGGTGTGGAATCCTTCGGCGTTTCCGATCCGCGTGCCGATGTGGAAGTCATCTCGCTCCTGTGGCGACTGCTCTCCGACCTCACCTTGCCGGGGCTGACGCTTGAAATCAACAATTTGGGTTTCGCGGAAGATAGGGCCGTCTATAAGCCAATTCTGGTGGCGTTCTTGAAAGGTGTGGCAAGCCGGCTCTGCGTGAATTGCCAGCGCCGTATCGAGTCTAATCCATTGCGCGTGTTGGACTGTAAAGTGCCGGATTGCCGTCAGGCCACCGACGACGCGCCACGATTGACGGATTCCCTCTCTCCGGCAGCACGGACTCATTTCGACCGGGTCGCGGCCGGCTTGGAGGCGATTGGGATTCCCTTTCACTTGAACCATCGGCTTGTTCGCGGCCTCGATTATTATTGTCTCACGGCCTTTGAGGTGACCTGTTCCCACCTGGGCGCCCAGAATGCCGTCGGCGCGGGTGGGAGGTATGACGGATTAGTAGAACAATTGGGCGGCGCCCCAGTGCCCGCGGTGGGGTTCGCGGTTGGACTCGAGCGTATTGCGCTAATGTTGCCTCAGGATAGGACTCCTCCGGTGATCCCGCGCGTCTACGTGGCAGCCTTCGGTACCCATGCCGCGGATGTTGGCTTCACCCTCCTAGATGAACTTCGCCATGCCGGTATTCCTGCCGACATGGATTTTCGTGCCGCTTCGCTGAAGGCTCATCTCCGCCAAGCAGATCGCCTCGGTGCCCTGTATACGATTCTTCTGGGTGACGATGAAGTGACAAAAGGCTCGGTTACCCTGCGGAACATGCAGACAAAAGCGCAGGAAGATCTATCGTTGTCGGAACTCTCTTCAGCGCTCCTCGAACGGCTTCGAGACAAGGCTTAACACCTCCTTTTTATAGTTGACTTTCCTGCCAGAAATCCGTAGGCTCCGCCTTCTGTATTATATATATAAGTTATTGATTCTTAAGCGCTCTTAAAGTTTATTCACAGTCATATCCTCATGATTCTTATGAAGTTCGGAATCCTGTTATCCACACCCCCCTCACACCCCAGTGTTGAGACCGTTTTTGAACTCTCATCGGAGGCTCTCACGCAAGGGGTTGATGTATATCTGTATTTCATAGACGAGGGGGTAAAAAATCTTCGCGACCCGCGGTATGGACAGCTCGTCGGACGCGGTATGAAGCTCTTCGTCTGTGCGTATGGCTGCCAGCAACACAAAATTTCAACCGACCAGCTCGACTCGCGCATTTCTCTTTGCGGTCTCGTGGTGCTGTCCAATATCGTCAATGGTTGCGACCGATTTCTTGCATTTACCTGAGCCTACCCATCCTGAGGAATGATTGTGGCGGCAACTCTTTCCATTGCGCTCGTGATTCGCGAGGATCCGCGTCTGACCCATCGTCCAGTAGAGGCCTTACGAATTGCCTTAGGGCTCGCGGCCGGTGAAAATCCAATGACCGTGATACTCATGGGGCAGGCGATTCACCTGCTCGCCGAAGAGACGGATGATATTGTGGATGTTGAGATTCTTGAAAAGTACCTGCCGTCATTTCAACATTTGGCTATTCCGTTCATCGTGGTGTTCCCAAGGTCCCCATCCGGACCTTCAAGATGGGTTCGCCATCACAATCGGATCGAAGGATTCGGCTCAGCGCGCCATCGCAGAGGCCGACCGGGTCCTCGTCTTTTAACTGGTGTGACATCCAATGCCTGCTCGTAAGACCCTTTATCTCTTGCGACGAACTCTGGTGGATTCGGTAGAGTCTCTACTGCCTGCCGCGTCGGCCACTGCATCTTCCGACAGCGTCTCCCTGGTGCTGCTTGAAGAAGCCGTCTCTTCGTCGCCATCATTTCCAGGACCTATCTATGTACTTGAGTCGGTCTCTCGTCGTCCCACCACAGCTGCTGAGGTGCAAAGCATTTCATATCGGGAGTTAGTCGCTCTGATTGCAGAGCATGATGCGACTATTGTGCTGTAAAAAAACTCTCTTCTCTTAAATATCTTTCACCTAAAGAGAAGATTCGGAGTCGTCGGAGTAGGAGTAGGCTATGTGGGTACTGTGGATGAAGGATGAAGGGTCCATGGGTACTGGCGGTCAAAGAGCCTAGCCCATGTTGATGAGATGGTGTATAAGGCAGCAGGCGCTCAGGGATAAGATGGGGTCACTTGTGCATGAGGTAGAGTGAAGGTCAGTCGGATATGCAGATGTCCACAAGCAGTGAGAGTGCCTTCGATTTGATTGATCATGAAACCCCGCGCCGGTGCGATCGACTATGTATTTATCCACACCTGTGCATAAAGCTGTGAACATTTATAAGTGTTTGAATTCGTAGGATTAAATAGATGTGGAATGATGTTCTCGCATACATTCATGAAAAGGTGCCGAAGCAGGTCTATGAGACCTGGTTCACGCCGGTGGTACTAGATCGCATTGAAGACACGACGGCGTATTTGGCCGTGCCGAATAAGTTTTTTGGAGATTGGTTAGACGAGCATTACCGCGATCTGTTGACGGAAGCCGTCTCTGTCGCACAGGGTGGCGGGCACCTCGATGTCTCATTCGTCATCAACAATAGGAAGGCTCCCTCGGCGGTTCAACAGGACGGGGCCGCGCCGGATATCGCGGGACGAGGCTTCGTGGCTTCTCGATCGAAGCGCGGCGTCCAGTTAAATCCCAAATATACCTTCAAAAGCTTTGTAGTGGGAGCCGGGAACCAGTTTGCCCATGCGGCCTGCATGGCTGTGGCCGAACAACCGGCAAAAGCCTACAATCCATTGTTTTTGTACGGTGGTGTGGGATTGGGGAAAACCCATCTGCTAAATGCTATTGGGAACTATTTGGCTGAACGGAGCGACCTTCGCATCGCCTACCTGACCACCGAACAATTTACCAACGAGGTCATCAATTCGATTCGCTACGACAAGATGATCGATCTCCGGAAGCGTTATCGCAGCGTCGATATGCTGATGATTGACGATATTCAGTTTTTGGCCGGTAAAGAGCGCACCCAGGAGGAATTCTTCCATACCTTCAATACTCTTTATGAGGCGCGGAAGCAGATTGTCCTGTCCAGCGATCGTTTTCCTAAAGATATGCCGGACATCGAAGAACGTCTCCGATCACGCTTCGAATGGGGGCTGATTGCTGATTTGCAGCCGCCGGATGTGGAGACGCGGATCGCGATCCTGCGTAAAAAGTCTGAAGACGAACGGATTGCCCTGCCCGAAGACGTGATCCATTTCTTGGCGACCACGATGAAAAACAACATTCGTGAGCTGGAAGGCTCGCTGGTGCGCGTCGGAGCCTATTCGTCGCTGACCGGGCAAGTCATCACCCTCGAGATGGCGAAGAACGTGTTGCGTGACCTCATCGGCGACAAGAAGAAGATCGTGTCGATCGAAGACATTCAGGAGGCGGTGGGTACGAAATATCATTTGAAGATCGTCGATTTGAAGTCGCGCCGCCGCAGTAAGACGCTTGTGCACCCGCGCCAGATCGCCATGTATCTTTGTCGAGAACTCACTGACGCCTCATTTCCTGAAATCGGGCGTCAGTTCGGTGGCAAAGACCATACGACGATCATTCACGCTTGCCGGCAGATTACAAAGGCCAAGGAGGCCGACAGCACCTTGCAGACCACGCTGGAAGGCCTGAAGGAACAGATCCTGAGAGCGTAGGCGCATTCTGAGGGAGAGTTCGACATGAAGGTACGTATCGGACGAGAGGAACTATTGACGGGCCTGCAACGGGTGCAGGGGGTCGTCGAAAAACGGAACACCATGCCGATCCTCTCCAACATTCTGCTGGAAGCCAAACACGATGGCGCTGAGATTGTGGCGACCGATCTAGAGATCGGGATGCGCGGCCTCTACAAGGCGACGGTCCTCGAGGCCGGCGGCGTCACCATTTCTGCGCGCAAGTTGTATGAGATCATCAAGGAATTGGCCAATGGTGAAATCGAACTCACTTCGGGCGACAACAACTGGACTACGATTCAAGCCGGAAAGAGTCAGTTCAAAGTCGTCGGCCTTCCCAGCGGCGATTATCCTGCGTTGCCCTCCATTGAGCGGGAAGGCCTGACACCGCTGGCCGGTGCGGGTTTGTTGGAATTAATCCGCAAAACCCTGTTCGCCGCCGGAGACAATGATGCTCGGTATATTCTGAACGGCCTGCTCGTGAGTCTGACGACCACTGAAAATAAAACCACCCTGTTGCGCCTCGTCGGCACCGACGGTCATCGCTTGGCGGTGGCGGAGCGCGAGGTCGGAGCGGCCGGAGCCAAGCAGCCGGCGCAAGACATCAAAGCGATCATTCCGAAGAAGGCCGCCCAGGAAATGAAGCGCCTTCTAGAAGAAGGAGGCGACGCCGAGCCGTTGATCGGTTTCACGAAAAACCTCATGATTTTTCGCAAGAGCGGGCTGCTTCTCACTTCTCGCCTCATGGAGGGCAACTACCCGAACTATCAGCAGGTGGTGCCGAAAGAAAGCGGTCGGCGCATCGCGGTGAACCGGGAGCTGCTGGAAAGCGCCTTACGACGGGTATCGGTGCTGTCGAAGGACAAAGCTAATGCCGTCAAGGTGACCTTTTCGCCAGGCGGCATGACACTCTTCTCGAGCAATCCGGATTATGGAGAAGCCACGGAAGAACTGATGGCCCAGTATGAAGGCGAGGCGCTCAATACCGGATTCAACGCCCGTTACCTCCTGGACGCCCTCAGCGTCATGGATGGAGAATCGGTCTCGTTACAAATGGACACCGCATTGAGTCCCTGTTTGATCCAGGAAGCCGAGAGTCCGGGATTCAAGTGCGTGGTAATGCCGATCAAGATCTAGCAACACATGCCGGTACACAGGATACCTAAAATGGCCATTCGACAAGGCTGCTGCGAGTGTGGGGCTGAGGCGTATCCATGCGGTACGTTGAGCGCCTGCGCGATGCGCGAATGCCCTCGATGGACATTTGCGGTGTCCTGCTAGGAGTTGAATGGCCAAAGAAGACCAGCAGGATAGTTCTGCCAAGCCGAAATCCGACAGTTACAGCGCGGATCAAATCAAAGTTCTCGAGGGACTGGACGCCGTCCGGAAGCGGCCGGCGATGTACATCGGCAGCACCGGGCCCGATGGATTGCACCATCTCGTCTATGAAGTCGTCGACAACAGCGTCGACGAGCATATGGCGGGTTTCGGTGAAGCGATCGAGGTCATGATTCATATCGATGGCAGCGTCACGGTCGTGGACAACGGGCGCGGTATTCCGACCGGGATGCATTCCACGCAAAAGAAATCCGCCGCGGAAGTCGCCCTCACCGTTCTGCACGCCGGCGGTAAATTCGAGCAGGGCGCCTATACGGTCTCCGGCGGTCTACATGGAGTCGGCATCTCGGTAGTCAATGCGCTCTCCGAGTGGCTGGAGCTTGAAATCTGGCAAGACGGCCAAGTCTTTGAACAACGCTATGAGCGCGGCAAATCGACGGCGCCGCTGGGCGTGACGGGCAAGACCAAGCGACGTGGGACGAAGGTCCGGTTCATGCCGGACGGCAAGATTTTCGAAACGTTGGAATTCAGTTTCGATGTGTTGGCGCAACGGCTTCGCGAACTGGCCTTTCTCAACAAGGGTCTGGCCATTACGCTCAAAGATGATCGATCGGAGAAAGAGCAAGTCTTTCACTACAAGGGAGGCATCGTCTCCTTCATTGACCATTTGAATGAAGCGAAGACGCCGTTGCACAAACCCATTTATGTCCAAACTGAACGGGCGGAACTCCTCCTCGAAGTGGCGTTGCAATACAACGACGGATATGCCGAAAACCTATTTTCGTTCGCGAACAATATCAACACGAAAGAGGGCGGCACTCATTTGGTGGGTTTCAAGGCCGCGCTGACCCGCACCATCAACAATTACGCGAACGCGAACGATCTGCTCAAGAAGGAAACCGAATCGCTGAGCGGTGATGATGTGCGCGAAGGACTGACCGCCGTGGTCAGCGTCAAGGTTCGCAACCCGCAGTTCGAAGGGCAGACAAAAGCAAAGCTGGGCAACAGCGAAGTCAAAGGCATCGTCGAAGCCGCGGTCAACGACTCCCTTGGAACCTACTTTGAAGAGAATCCGACGGTCGCCCGCAAGATCATCGGCAAGGCGATCGATGCCGCGCGGGCTCGCGAAGCGGCGCGCAAAGCGAAGGACCTCATTCGCCGGAAGAGCGCGTTGGACGGCGGGTCCTTGCCGGGCAAGTTGGCCGATTGTTCGGAAAAAGATCCGGCGCTGAGCGAGTTGTTCATCGTCGAGGGTGATTCTGCCGGTGGATCGGCCAAACAGGGTCGCGACCGCAAGTTCCAGGCGATCCTGCCGTTGAAGGGTAAAATTCTCAACGTCGAGAAGGCCCGCTTCGACAAGATGCTGGGCAGCGACGAAATCCGAACCTTGATCCTGGCTCTTGGAACCGGTATCGGTCGGAAAAAAGAGGATTCCGACAAACCCGACAAGGATGCCTTCGACATTGCGCGGACGCGGTATCACAAGATTGTTCTGATGACCGACGCCGATGTGGATGGGAGCCACATACGCACGCTCTTGCTGACTTTTTTCTTTCGCCAGATGCCGGAGTTGTTGGAGCGGGGCTACATCTATATCGCGCAGCCGCCCCTCTTCAAGGTCAAGAAAGGCAAGACCGAGCGGTACCTGAAGGATGAGCCTGCGATGAACGAGTATCTCGCGGACCTTGCCGTTGAGGAAGTCGAAGTGTATCTCGGAAAGAGCTGTAGCCGGACGAGTTCTGATACGTCCGGGCCGTCGCCTGCTGCCGATTCTCAAGAAGCTGATCGCGTTTGAAAGCCTCCTGCACAAGGTCAATAAGAAGCATCATGAATCGAACATGCTGCGTGTGTTCGTGGACGAAGCGGGTCTGACTCGCGAGGCCTTGAAGGATCAGGTTGCCCTGGAGACGATCGTGACCAGTGTGAAGGCCACGCTGGCGTTGGTGTATCCGAAGGCCGAGCCGACGATTGAGATTTTGGAAGACGAAGAACACCAATCAAGCAAGCTGGTGTGCAGAGTAGCCACCGGCGGGATGACGCATCAATTGGATGTGACGCATGAACTGGTGGGGTCCGCCGACTTCCGCGAACTTCAAAAGCAATCGCCCTCGGCCATCGGGCTGGGCAAGCCGCCGTACAAGATCAAGGTGAAGGATCTCGAGGTCCTCAAAAACGGCGCGGCCGAGCTCGTCCAGGCGATCTTGGAGGAAGGCAAACAGGGATTGAACATCCAACGCTACAAAGGGCTGGGAGAGATGAACCCCAGCCAGCTCTGGGAGACGACGATGGACCCGGAGAAGCGAACGTTGTTGCGCGTCAAACTGGAGGACGTGACCGGCGTCGACGAAATTTTTACGATTCTCATGGGCGACGAAGTGGAGCCCAGACGCAACTTCATTCAACAGCATGCGCTGGAAGTCAGGAACTTGGATGTGTAACCACTACTCACGCACAGGCGCGAGAACTTATTTTTTTGAGTACAGAGGATGCTCAAACATGGTCATCCAGCGAGGCCGCAGGCGACGCCAACGCCACAGCTGTACCCTTGGGATACATCGAGAGGTTGGCGAGCCGAGAACGAAGCCGAGGACCATTTTCAGCATCCGTGGAGAGGGTAGATGCCGCCAGATGAACGCTTAGGACAGATTGCGATCGAAGACGAGATGCGCTCGTCCTATCTCGATTATGCGATGAGTGTGATCGTCGGGCGGGCGCTTCCCGATGTGCGGGACGGCCTCAAGCCGGTGCATCGACGGATTTTGCACGGCATGAACGAAATGGGGCTCGCCGCGAATCGGCCCTATCGCAAGTCGGCCAAGATCGTCGGCGAGATCATGGGTAATTACCATCCCCATGGAGACTCGGCGATCTACGACACACTCGTGCGCATGGCGCAGAACTTCAACATGCGCTACATGCTGGTCGACGGACAGGGAAACTACGGCTCGATGGACGGCGATGCCGCAGCGGCCATGCGGTACACCGAAGCGCGGTTGACCAAATTAGCCGAAGAACTGCTGGCGGATATTGATAAAGAGACGGTCGATTTTGGGCCCAATTACGACGAGTCTCTCGTAGAGCCGCTTGTCCTGCCCTCCAAAGTGCCGAATCTTCTGGTCAACGGCGCGGGCGGCATCGCGGTGGGGTATGCCACGAACATTCCCACGCATAATCTGGGCGAGGTCATCGAAGGACTGCTCCTGCTGCTCGATGACCCCGAGGTCACTATTGCCCAGTTGATGAAGAAAATACCCGGTCCTGATTTCCCAACGGCCGGATTTATTTACGGGACTGCCGGAATCAAAGACGCCTATGAGACGGGACGCGGGTTATTGACCGTCCGTGCCAAGGTCGCCATCGAGACGGATGAACGCACTGACCGGGAACGACTCATCGTCACGGAAATTCCTTATCAGGTGAACAAGTCGAAGTTGATCGAGAAGATCGCCGATCTGGCTCAGGAAGATCGCGTGACCGGTATCTCCGACATCCGCGACGAGTCGGATCGTGAGGGCGTTCGCGTCGTGATCGAGCTGAAACGGAATGAGATTCCCATCGTAGTCCTGAATAACCTCTATAAGCATAGTCAATTGCAGACCACGTTCGGCGTCAACATGCTGGCGTTGGTCAACAATCGTCCGGAAGTGCTGAACCTCAAGCGGATTCTCGTCGCCTTCGTCGAGCATCGGCGCGAGGTCGTCGTGCGGCGGACGTCGTATGATCTTCGCAAGGCGGAGGAACGCGCCCACATTCTCGAAGGCCTGAAGATCGCGCTGGACAATCTGGACGCCGTCATCGCCCTCATCCGGCGCTCGCAATCTCCGGACGTCGCCCGTACCGGCCTGATGCAACAGTTTCAGTTGTCGGAATTGCAGGCGAACGCCATTCTGGAGATGCGCCTGCAGCGGCTCACCCAGTTGGAACGCAATAAGCTGATCGAGGAGTATCGCGAGGTACTGAAGCAGATTGAATATCTGCGGTCGATCCTGGGCAGCGAGGCGCTGGTGCGGCAGATTATTCGCGATGAATTGACCGAGGTCAAAGAAAAGTATCAGGACGAGCGGCGCACCAAAATTGTCAAGGAAGAAGCCGAGCTGACGCTCGAGGACTTGATCGCAGAAGAGGAAGTGGTAGTCACGATTACGCACACCGGCTATATCAAACGAAATGCGGTCACGCTCTATCGGGCGCAGCGGCGAGGCGGCAAAGGCAAGATCGCGATGGGCATCAAAGAGGAGGATTTCGTCGAAACGCTCTTTACCGCGTCGACGCACGACTCGCTGCTGTTCTGTACCGACGCAGGCAAGGTCTATTGGCTCAAAGTGCACGAAATTCCAGAAGCAAGCCGAGCCGCCAAGGGGAAAGCGCTGGTGAACCTTTTGGCCCTCTCGAAGGACGAGAAAGTCACGGCCTCTCTTCCTGTCAAAGAGTTCCGTGCGGATCGCTTTATCATCATGGCGACCAAACTGGGCATCATTAAAAAGACCGAATTGTCGGCCTATAGCAATCCGCGCCAGGGCGGCATTATTGCGCTCACGCTCGATCCAGGTGATAAGTTGATCGGGGTCGATTTGACCGATGGCCAGCGTGAAATTCTTTTGGGCACGAAACAAGGCATTACCATTCGCTTCAAAGAGGAAGATGTTCGGCCGATGGGCCGTACCGCCCACGGTGTGCGTGGGATCACGCTGGAGTCCGGCGACGAGGTCATTGGGATGGAGACCATCACGCCAGACTCGACGACCGCGATCCTGACCGTGACTGAATGCGGTTATGGGAAACGGACACCGGTGAACGAATACCGCGTGCAGGGACGCGGCGGGAAAGGCATTATCAGCGTCAAGACGACGGAGCGCAACGGACCGGCGGTCGGGTTCCTCCAAGTCCGTGATGAAGATGAAATCATGTTGATGGCGGCTCAGGGAAAAGTGCTGCGCTGTAAAGTGGACGACATCCGCGAAATCGGACGCAATACCCAAGGCGTCCGCTTGCTGGATATGGATGGCGATGAAGATCGCGTGGTCGCCGTCGCGCGTCTGGTCGAACGTGAAGAAGCGGTGCCCGACGAAGGTGAATAGTCCCTCTGTCGGTAGTACGGAGTGTAGTCGGCTCTTCTGATCATGGCCATGAACCACTCGACTTCGCCGCCGGCCGGGGCAACAGCCGGAGTCCGCACCAAGCGTCCTCTCGATACGGTCGTGAAAATGGCGTTGGGCGTCCTGTTCGGGTCGTTCGCGCTGATCTGGGGCGGGATGTTTCTCAGCCGGCCGGACCGTTCGATTCCTCCCTATAGCATCGGGTCCCAGGAACGCACATTAGTGGCTGTTCACGTCCCATCCTGGACCAGCGATACGGAAATTGAGACGTTGATCGAGCGGTTCAGAAAAGTGGCCGGTGAAAGCCGGAACTTTGGTAGCATGAAGATTCAGCCTACCACCCCTGACGATCCCCAGGGCCGGTATCAGCACATGGCGGTGTATATTTTCACCGATGAAGGCTGGACTGAACCGGAAGTCCTCCACAAATACGTGATCGGTGAAGATGTGAAGGTGCGAGAAGGATTTGAAGGGTCTTTACGGGGTTTCTATCGACTTGATGGGCAGGAGGAGGAAGGCCGTATGGGGCCAATCCTCCGAGGAAAAGACACCGCCGCGACGGCGGCCTATTCCCGACAGCTTTTCAAGGGGTCTGTCGTGGCGGCCGAGAGGGTGGCTCCGACTGGCTCAAGGTCTGAACCATGACGGCGGTCAGGTGGTCGCGAAGCGCCTGATCCTGTATGCCCTTCGTGTGCAGTGTCGCTTCCTTCAGCAGCTCGGCGGACGCTTGGCGGGGGGGCGGTTCTCGGTTGGTGACTTCCGCTACGGTTACATGGTCCGAGGCGAACTCGCCAATGCGTAAGACGATCTCGGTGACCAGCGACTCCCCTGCCATCGTATTCACCTTCTGCAGCAGGACCGGTTTGAGAAAGGTGAGCTGCTGAAGCCACACGGAGTTGTGTACCAAGATCGTAAGCTTCTTGAATCGAATCTGGTGAGGGCGCGTATGAGTTGCGATCGGCTCTCCCACGATGTCGGGCCATTGCCGGCGAAGGCGCGCTTCGAATAGCTTGCTCTCCAGCCCCAGCCTTGGCGCGAGAACGGCTAGGATGGAGCCAAATGAATCGAGCCTGCTCTGTCCTCTCATGGCGCGATCATAACAAAAAGCGCCTGACAGAAATAGCGCGGACGAGTGTCATATGAAGAAAACTCACGACAAAGAAGATCAATACAAAGTGGTGGCCACCAATCGGAAGGCCTACCACGACTATTTTATCGAAGAGAAGTTCGAGGCCGGGGTCATCTTGCGGGGGACCGAGGTGAAATCATTGCGGGAAGGACGCGTCAATCTGCAAGACAGTTACGCGTCGCTCGATGGCGATGAAATCTATCTGCAGCATTGCCATATCAGCCCCTACTCGCATGGGAATCTTTCAAATCATGATCCCCTACGCAAACGAAAGCTCCTGCTGCATCGTAAGGAAATCAACAAGCTGATGGGGAAGACTCAACTGAAGGGTCTGACCATCGTCCCGTTGCGTATCTACTTCTCGAAACGCGGCCTCGCGAAGGTGGAGCTGGCGCTTGCGAAGGGGAAAAAGCAATATGATCGCCGTGCAACCATCAAGGCGCGTGAAGCCAGCCGCGAAGTTGAACGGGCGATCAAAGAAAAGAAGTGACTCTTCGCTTCCGCCGCCGCCCTCTCTCTCGGATATCTCAATCCCCTCTCGCATAGTGCTCTCCCGTCTTCCCTCCGGAGAGATTAATTAGACCCCCTCCCTCTGTCATCTTCCAAGGTGTGTCGGCAGATGGCTACCTGCGCCTGCAGGATTGTATTGCCGACGGATTGCATGCGTCATTTCCTAAGCGCAGCCGCACAAGGTACTGACAAATAAAAATAAAAGTTGTTTTGCTTCCCGATGGATTTTTCCACTTGATTTAGTCCTAACCAGAACTATTATACTAGTGTCGGCGTGAGGAGGATGTGAGAATGGAAGATAAGCGTCGCATGTGGCTGAAGACTCGCGAAAGGGGTGGAACTATGAGCACGATCGGGACACGGCCGACTGAAGTCCAGATCCGTCGGGCCCACGAACGTTTCCACACGGAGGCCGGATGGCTCGACTCGTGGCACAGCTTCAGCTTTTCGAACCACTACGACCCGGCCAATACCCACCATGGGCTGTTGCTGGTGAACAACGACGATAGGGTGAAGGCCGGTACAGGCTTTCGCACGCACCCGCATCAGGATATGGAAATTGTCACGTGGGTGCTGGACGGCGAGTTGGAACATAAAGATTCCGAAGGGAACAATGGGATTATCTATCCGGGGCTCGCACAGCGGATGAGTGCCGGAACCGGCATCTGGCATTCGGAAATGAACTCCAAGGCCGATAAGGACGTGCATTTCATTCAAATGTGGGTCGTTCCCGATACTCAGCGGATTGCCCCCGGTTATGAACAGCTCGACATTAATGGGTATCTGCGCGAAAGGAGGGCTCGTCCCGAATTGCCTCAGGGAAGGGACACGATGGTGCCATCTCGATTCGACAGAAAGGAGCCGTCCTCTGGGGCGGCCGACTTCTGCCGGGAGAAACCGTTGCGGTGCCTGACAGCGAACACGTTCACCTGTACGTGGCAAAAGGGTCCGGACACCTGGAAGAGGCTGGGAGCCTGCACACAGGCGATGCCGTTCGACTCACCACAGCGGGAGCGAGGAAACTGACTGCGGATGGGATCGCCGGTGCTGAAGTGCTTCTCTGGGAAAGTGATGGAACGGCGTCATTCTAGTTCACGGCCGAGCCGAGGTCAGCGCCTGATAGGCAGCGGACCTCGGCATAGTCAGGCTGTGGAATGTCGGAACCTGTGTATTTGAAGGCACGCGCGTGAAGTTGCATAGTCAGGACAACTATCTGCAACGGAAGGAGATAAACGATGAACCAGCAGGCGCAGATGCGGTCGCAGCGACGAAAAAGCTCATCGGAATCTATCAAGCAGGGTCGAGCCATATGGTCGGCGACGGGTTTCCTGTCCGCAACATGATTCCAGGCGCCGGCATCGACGAACAGCTGTCGCCGTTTTTGCTCTTGGATTACCTGGGCCCGGAGCAGTTTCCACCGACGACTCGGCAGCCCGGTGTGGGCGAGCACCCGCATCGTGGATTTGAAACGGTGACGATCATGTACCACGGTAAGGTGGCGCATCGTGATTCGACCGGAAGTGGCGGCGTCATTGGTCCGGGCGATGTGCAGTGGATGACCGCCGCATCCGGTATTGTGCACGAGGAACTGCACGAAAAAGGGTTTGCGAAACAGGGGGGGCTGTTGGAAGGCATCCAACTGTGGGTCAATCTTCCGAAAGCGGTCAAGATGTCGCCGCCCGCGGTATCAGACGCTGGCGAGCAATGACATTCCGGCTGTCGATCTCGGGGGAGGAGCGGGCCGGCTGCGTGTCATCGCGGGTGAGTTTCAGGGGATCAAGGGCGCCGCAAGGACGTTCAGCCCAGTGCACCTGTATGATCTGCAACTGAAGGCGGGGCACCACGTTGAACTGTTCTTGCCGGAGGGATTCAATTCGTCGCTGTTCGTCATGCACGGACAGGTTGCGTTGAATGGGTCTCAGGTCGTGCGCGAAGTCGAAATCGCACTCTTCGGGCAGAAAGGCGAGCGGCTGTCCCTCGAAGCGAAGGAGGACGCAACAGTCCTCGTGTTGAGCGGGGAGCCGATCGATGAGCCGATTGCTCGATACGGTCCGTTCGTCATGAACCAGCGCGACGAACTGGTACAGGCTGCGCAGGATTACCAAGCAGGCAAGATGGGACATTTGTCATGACCGATCAGGCTCTCACGATCGACGTCTATTCGGATGTGGTCTGCCCTTGGTGTTACATCGGCAAGCGGCGGTTGGAACAGGCGCTGGATACCGTGAAGGAACGGAACTCCGCCCGTGTCATCTGGCGCCCGTTTCAGCTCAACCCGACCATGCCCAAGGCCGGGATGGATCGCCGCGTCTATCTTGAAGCGAAGTTCGGCGGTCCCGGCGAGCTGAAGGCCGTTCAGGACCGCGTCGCCGCGGTCGGGGCGACGACGGGCATCGATTTCGCGTTCGACCGCATTGAGCGGACGCCCAATACGTTCGACGCGCACCGATTGATCTGGTTCGCCCAGCAGCAGGCTCATCAGGACGAAGTGGTCGAAGAACTGTTCCACGGCTACTTCACGGAGGGCCTCAATATAGGGGAAGCCGACATGCTGGTCTCTCTCGCAGCGCGCGCCGGACTGGACCGTGACAAGGTCAGCCGGTTGCTACAAAGCGAGGAGGGAATCGACGCCGTGCGACAGGAAGAGGCGCGCGGACATCAGCTAGGGATCAGAGGCGTCCCCTACTTCGTGTTGAATGGAAACAGCACCGTGTCGGGTGCGCGGCCGGTGGAGACATTCGTCTCTGAGATCGAGCGGGCCACCCGTTGAGGAGAAACTGAGATGGCTGTTCAGGTATATGGATGCAACCACATCGTTATCGAAGTCACCGATGCCAAAAAAGCCGTGAAGTTTTATGAGGATGTGTTCGGATTACAAATGCTGCGTGGCGGTGAAGGCGCCGCCTGGTGCAAACTCGGCGAGCATCAATTTATGGCCATTTTCGAAGTGGAGCACCTGCAGCCGGATCGGATGAAACACTTCGGTTTGATGGTCCGGGACGCACAGCAGATCAAGGAAGTCCGGCGTAAACTCACGCAGAAATATAAGTTGAAGCTGCATCCTCATTTTCGATGCGATTTCAGTGATCCCTGGGGCAACCGTATTCAGGTTGGGGACTTAAGCGACGAGTCGCTCGTATGGCTGCTTCCTTATCAGGAAGTGCAGAAGACAGGACTTACTTTTTCAAGACCGCCACGCTCCTCTTCACGAAAGGAGACAACATGAGCACCACAAATCTATCTCAACGCCTGCAAGGACTCTTGACCTCGATTCAGCAGGGGAAGATTATGGAAGCCATGACAGAGTTCTACGATTCGGACACGGTGATGCAGGACAATGCCAATCCACCGACGAAAGGGCTCGCCGCCAACATCGAGCGCGAGAAGCAGTTTTTAAGTGGCGTCAAAGAATGGAAAGGGTTTCACGTCATAGCTTCCGGCGTTGGAGACGATGCCACCTTTTATGAATGCGTCATGGAATTCATTGCGACCAATGGTCAGCCCGTGCGTCTGGAACAGGTGTCGGTAGCCAAGTGGAAGAACGGCAAGATCGTCCACGAGCGATTTTATTACGACACGGGAAAACAGGCATCGTAACAGTACGATTGATGGGCGGGAGCTGCGGGGCGATAAGCCTCCGGCTCCTCGCCTCGGTTTGTGGACAAGTCTCGTCAAGGAGTCCCATGGGATTGGATGGAAAAGTGGTGGTGATCACCGGAGGCTCAGGAGCCCTGGGACAGACAGTCACGCCGGTCTGTGTACATGCGGGCGCTCAGGTGATCACGGTCGATCGTACGATTTCATCGAACGTCGCCGGATGGACGGCGCTGCAAGCCGACGTCACCGATGAAGCGGATGTCCAGCGAGTCGTGCGCGAGGTGACTCAGAGTCACGGGCGCCTCGATGTGCTCATCAATTTGGTGGGTGGCTTTGCCATGGGGCGTCTTGCAGACACCGAGGTGGAGATCTGGGAGCGGATGCTGGCGATGAATGTGACGCCGGCGTTTCTGCTCTCGAAAGCCGTCATCCCTCACATGGCGAAACAGGGTCATGGTCGCATTCTGCATGTGGCCGCCTGGGCAGCCGTCGAGCCGTTTCCCGGAGCTGCAGCTTACATTATCGCCAAATCGAGCCTGATCACGTTGATCAAAGTCTTGGCGCTTGAACTCAAGGGATCAGGAGTCACCGTGAACGGCGTATTGCCCAACACCATCGATACGCCGGCCAACCGTGCCAATATGCCCGAGGTCGATCCGTCCACCTGGACGAAACCGGAATCCATCGCCGAAGCGCTGCTGTTTCTCGCTTCCGAGGAAGCAGGTCAAGTCAGCGGAGCGGCCATTCCCGTCGGCACCAGCGGCGGAACGAAGGCCGCAGGGACAGTATAGAGAAGGAGCGAGCTCATGCCGAGTACGAATCCTACCCGCGCGCATCTGGACAATCTGTCCCGGTCACTGCTTCGCCTGCACAAGGCCTTGCTGGATAGCGAGCGAGTCTCCTACGAACGGGTGCATGGGCGAATCCCGTCCAACGGGGCCTTTCTGCAGTTGGTATTGGGAGATGCATGGTTCGCCTGGTTACGGCCGCTGTCTCAATTGATGGCCAGGTTCGATGAGCTGTGTGAAGAAGATGAGGATTCCAGCCAGCCGCGAATTGCCGAACTCATGGCCTCGGCTCGTACATTGCTGACACCATCTGAGGCGGGAGAGGGATTCGCCCAGACATTACTACGATGCGCTGCAACGGGAGCCGGACGTGGTGTTGGCGCATGCGGCCACTCGCGCGCTGCTTCGATGACGGCCTCGACGTAAGCAGGCGGGTGATGCATGGATCGCAGCTACCAGGTTACGGTGGGGTGTCACGAATCCGGGGAGCTGACGCCATCACCCGCACCTCCATCCTTGGAAGGCGGGTATTATCCTCATCAATGGCGTGCGGCAAGCCGGGGATCACGCGATGGCTCTTGCCCGAGCGCTGGTAGCTTGATGGCGCGGTCTAGCATTCAAGCACTGGACCGACAGGAGACCCAGGGAATCCAAGCAGGGTCGCTCGTAACGCATGAAGCCTTGGCCCAACTCCATCAAGAACACACTTACAATGGTCCTCGTGATTTCCTTCAGCCGGTCTATCTCCCGGTCGCGCACCGGGCATTTCCGACTCGGACCAGATCAGATGCTGAAACATGCAGACAGAGCGAGCCGAATTCTGTGCAGATGACGTCATGGCGACAATCGAGGAGCTGGAAAAACCGAACATGCTCGCAGGCGGTTTGCCGCCAGGGTGCTGCGAAAATGGAGTCAAAGGGAGGTCAGAAATGAAGGCGCATTACTTAGGTCACGTCGTGTTTTATGTGAGAGATCTTCAGCGCTCGCTGATCTTCTACCGTGACTTGCTCGGTTTTCAGGAAGTCGGACGCATCTTCAGCGGCGGCGCTGCCGCGTTGACCTCCGGCCGCACTCATCATGAACTGCTGCTGATCCAGGTCGGTGATGCGCCGGGGCCTCCGCCCGGAAGGCGTCGCGGGCTGTATCATATCGGGATCAAGGTGGGCGATAGCCTGGATGAGTTGCGCGCCGCCAAAAGAGACCTGGAAAAGGCCGGCGTGACGATCGACGGCATGAGCGACCATACGGTAAGCCAGAGTCTCTACCTGCATGATCCCGACGGCAACGAGATTGAGCTGTACGTAGACGCGGATGAGGCAATCTGGAAAAATAATCCCGCCGCGGCCGTCGCGCCGATCAAGCCGTTGCATTTGTAGTCAGCGCGTAGGTATGTTCCACCTGAAAGTCGGACGCATATTCCACTCTAGTCCTGTTACCCACTCGTCGAGCCAGAAATTGTTCTGAAGACAGACGCCGCCCACTTTTCTCTAGATCGTGTTTCGAGAGCCGGATGAAAGACAGACAACGCATAGGGCAAAGAACAGATTGGCGGACAGGTTCTTATAGGCCGCCTTCAGCCTGGAGGATTCTACAAAATGCGAGCTGGTTGAGCGGTCGCTAACCTGAGGTGTTGTTCTATGCCTGTGAAAGTCACGGTCGGCCCTCCCGTCATCACCATTAATCACGGTAGTACCTTCCTGGTATCTGAATTCGACGGTTCCATCACAGATGCCTCCGATCAAGGGCTTTATGCGCGGGATACGCGCTATGTGAGCTGCTATCAGCTCTATATCGACGGCGAACGCTGGACCGTCCTGAATTCCGGCGCCATCGCCTATTACGCCTCGCGAATATACCTCGTCAATCCCAAGGTTCTGACGGAACATGGTGACATCGCAGCCGGAAGCCTCGGACTCGTGCTGGGCCGCACGATCGGAGAGGCCCTTCACGAAGACATCGACATTCAGAATTATACTTCCAAGCGGGTGCGCTTCAACCTCGAAATCCTGATTCGTAATGACTTCGCCGACATTTTCGAAGTCAGGGCGAAGGAGTTGACGCGCCGAGGCCATATCGAAACCGAGTGGGCCGCCGGCAGGCAGCAACTAACCAGCCGGTATGTCCATGGCGACTTTCACCGTTCACTGGTGATATCCATCGAGGAATGCGACTCGAAGGCGCTCTTCGGCAATGGACGCATCAACTTCGCACTCGATCTCGGGCCAGGCGCTGCATGGCATGCCTGCTGTAAATTTCACATCAAGGAAGGCGACATTCTCCGCCGAGCCCCAGATGACTGTGCGCGGGCCAGTGAAGATTCCGGCACAGCTCAAAGCCTGGCGCAGTGGAAGAAGGTCACCACGCAAATCACTACCACGAACGAGGAGTTTTACCGGCTCTACCGGCAATCCGTCGAGGATATGGCGGCCCTTCGCCTCACTGCTGACGAGGCGCATCCGAAAGAACTGCTCGCTGCCGCCGGCGTGCCCTGGTTCGTGAGTGTCTTCGGTCGCGACAGTCTCATTGTCAGCTTGCAAAACATGATGGTGTATCCGGATTTCGCGCGCGGGACGCTCAGGCGGTTGGCCGATCTCCAGGCGACGGAGATGGATACCTATCGGGACGCAGAGCCTGGCAAGATGCCGCATGAACTCCGAATGGGCGAATTGGCCCATTTCAAACGCATCCCGCATACGCCTTATTACGGGACCGCCGATGCGACCATTCTCTATATCATTGCCTGGCACGAGGCTTGGAAATGGCTCGGGGATGACGGGCTGTTGTCTCGCTATGAAGAGGTCGTCACGCAGTGCTTACGGTGGATCGATCAATACGGAGATCGCGACGGAGACGGATTTCAGGAGTACCAGACACGTTCGAGCAAGGGGTACGAAAACATGGGATGGAAAGACGCCGGCGATGCCGTTCTCTATCCCGATGGATCGTTGGTGAAGGGACCCAAGGCCCTGTGCGAATTGCAGGGGTACGTCTTCGACGCCAAACGCCGGGTAGCCGACGCAGCGGAATTTCTCGGCGATCCAGGCCAGGCCGCGAAGCTCAGACGGGAGGCAGCCGATCTTCAAGAACGGTTTGAAGAGCGGTTCTGGTGCGAAGACCTCGGTTTCTACGCCTACGCCTTGGACGGTGATAAGAAGCAGGTGAAGACGATTGCATCCAACGCAGGCCATTTACTCTGGAGCGGCATCGTCCGCCCGGACCGTGCGGAACAGGTGGTGCGACGATTGTGCGAACCAGACATGTGGAGTGGCTGGGGTATCCGAACGCTCTCCGCATTGCATCCCGCCTACAACCCCTTTTCCTACCAGAACGGATCGGTGTGGCCACACGACAACGGCCTCATCGCCATGGGTTTCAAGCGATATGGATTTTCAGAAGAGGCGGCCCTGGTCGCCCGCGATATCAGCGAGGCCGGCAGTCACTTCCAGCTCAATCGCTTGCCGGAGCTCTATGCCGGCATTGAACGAGGTCCGGGAACGTTTCCCGTGCAATATCTCGGGGCGAATGTGCCGCAAGCCTGGGCGGCAGGGAGTGTGTTTCATCTCCTCCGCGCAATACTTGGGCTCGATGCGGATGCGCCCAGAAACAGGCTTTACGTCGATCCCATTCTTCCGCCCTGGTTGCCGGACGTCACGGTCCGTCAACTTCAGGTGGGCACGGCGAGGGTCGACCTTCGATTTTGGCGAGAGGGTACGAACACGAGGCATGAAGTGCTCGACGTGCGGGGTGAGGTGCAGGTGGAGACCCGCGACGCGTCACACATGAATAAGTAATCGAACGACGATCTGCGCGGCCGCGTCGGATGCCGCATGATGTCACCAAGGAGGTTGCCCATGTCAATCAAGGTGAAAGCCATTCCGGAAGGTTATGAAGGCGCGACACCGTATCTCATCATCAAGGATGCCGCTCGGGCTCTGGAGTTTTACAAGAAGGCTTTCGGAGCAGCGGAGATCATGCGCATTCCGTCTCCAGGCGGAAAGGTGGGGCATGCTGAATTCAGGATTGGCGCCGCGATTCTCATGCTGGCCGACGAGTCTCCCGACATGAATTGCAAAAGTCCCCAGTCGTTCGGCGGGACGCCTGTGAGCATCATGGTGTATGTCCAAGATGTGGACGCGTTCGTCAAGCAAGCTGTCTCGGCGGGTGCAAAAGTGCTGAGACCTGTGGAGAATAAGTTTTACGGTGATCGCTCGGGCAGCCTCGAAGATCCCTTTGGGCACCAATGGCACTTTGCGACGCATGTAGAGGATGTGCCGCCTGGCGAGATGACGAAACGCGCCGAGGCATTCTCTAAACAGCAAGGCGGCGCGTAAGACATGTGCCTATGTGAGAAGGACTGTCGATGGAGTCGACGGCGAAATGTAAGGGTGGTTCTGACGATTCACCATTGCTTGGAGAACATGATTGTTCCATGATGCATCAGGGTGACAGGGTTCTCGCTGACGGCTACGGGCTGCAGTGTGAAACAAAGGTGCCAGCGAAGACGTGGGGCCATGTCCGACTGGATTCCCCGACGCCTGCGCAAGAAGCCCGTTAATAAATGATGAGCGACGAGGCGCGGTGCTGCGTGGTGGTAACGATGAACATTTATAGTGGAGGACAAGATGAAACGGAATGCTTCGGCACAATGGCAGGGAGACCTCAAAACCGGCAAGGGTACGGTATCGACGGATAGCGGCGTTTTAACCGAGACACCGTATTCGTTCAGTACCAGATTTGAGAGTGCCAAGGGCACGAATCCGGAGGAGCTCATTGCCGCCGCTCATGCCGGCTGTTTCACAATGGCCCTTTCCGGCCAGTTGGGGGCAGCGAACTTAGTGGCCGAAGCTCTGGCTACCACCGCAACCGTGACGATGGAAAAGCAGGAGGCGGGCTGGACTGTAACCGGCGTCCATCTGTCTGTGAAGGGGAAGGTCCCCAAGGCTGATGCGGCTGCCTGGGACAAGGCGACGGCGGCGGCCAAGGCCGGTTGTCCCATTTCCAAACTGTTGAATACCACGATTACCATGGATGCGAAATTGGAGAGCTAGCCTGCATGGGCTCCTCGCAGGATCTTGGGACTATGGCCTTTCTCTTCGATCTGGACGGCACACTCGTGGATAGTGTCTACCAGCATGTGCTGGCATGGCGTGAGGCCACCCAGGCCGCAGGGATAGAATTACCGGTGTGGAGGATTCACCGTCAAATCGGGATGAGCGGTGGCCTCATGTTACATGCGCTCTGGCGGGAAACCGGACGGCCGGTTTCGAAAGACGAAGCCGAACGTATACAGCTGGCCCATGCCGAGGCCTATGCCAGGCAGGCTGATTCCCTTCGAGTGTTGCCTGGGGCTCAGGAACTTCTGGAGTCGTTGGCTGCATCGCGCGTGCCGTTCGCTATCGCCACGAGCGGACGACTCAAGAGCGCGCAACATACCTTGAGGTTGCTCAAGCTGCCTCCCGGAACTCCCGTGGTGACCCGCGATCAAGTGCGCCACGCCAAACCCGACCCCGATTTATTTCTGGCTGCTGCTGAACAGCTTCATGTGCCGATCGCCAAGTGCATCGTCGTCGGGGACAGTGTCTGGGACCTGCTGGCTGCGCGGCGCGCTTCCGCTTTGGGCGTCGGATTTCTGTCGGGTGGCTATGGGCGGGAGGAACTGGAACGGGCAGGCGCCTATCGGACCTACGACGATCCGGCCGATCTGCTGCGTCACTTGGACGAGGTGGGAGTCCGGATTGGTCAGGCAACGTGAACGTGGCAGTGTAAACAGAGAGATGTCTGACGCGCAAGGTCACGATGTCGCGTGCTCCCAGCGCCGGCACGCGAAGAGAATATTCGTGGACCGATGCGGGGGCGGCCAACCGGCACTCCATCGGCGCCGGCGTGCTCGGCGGGATGCTCGTGGGCACTTCCTAGCCGTGCTCTTTGCGCCGCCGCTCTTCGTGCTCGTTCGCAGATTCAACTGCGGGGCTCGAGAGCGAGAGAATGTTACGGACGGAGCGTTTTCGGAAAAGGACGTCCAGCGCATAGAAACCGGCGTCGCACGGTCGACCGCCTTTTTGAGCACAACAAGCCCCTGAAGCGCGCATGATTGAAAAGACCGAAAAGCATAAAATGTTGGCAGGCAAACTTTATTGCTCAGTCGATACGGAGCTGTGCGCCGAACGACTGCATGCGAGGCATGTGTTGGCTCGATATAACGCCACGCCTGAGGGCGACCAACTCCGCACAGTACTGCTGCGGGATTTCCTGCAGACGGTCGGCGAGAACACGGTGATCTTGTCTCCCTTCGCCTGCGACTATGGCTATAACATTCGCCTCGGGCGTCATGTATTCATCAATTATCATTGCATCTTTCTGGACTGTGCTCTGATCGACATCGGAGACGATGTGCAAATCGGTCCCGCGGTTCAGCTCTATACGGCTATGCATCCTCTCGATGCCGGCGTTCGCCGCTCCGGTCTGGAATCCGCGAGCCCGATCCGGATAGGGCACGATGTGTGGATCGGCGGCGGAGCGGTGGTGCTGCCCGGTGTCACCATTGGAGATCGTAGCGTCGTTGGAGCGGGAAGCGTGGTCGTGCATAGCGTCCCACCGGACACTCTGGTGGTCGGCAATCCGGCCCGGATCGCGCGAACATTGACTTGAAGGCGAATGGCGAAGGAGTACCTATGGAGAAGCCGGCGGACGCAGCGCACCCCATTCATGACCTGTTACGGCGGCGCTGGAGCCCGCGCGCCTATTCCGAACGTCCGGTGGACCCGGAAACGCTGCGGAGTCTTCTGGAAGCGGCCAGGTGGGCGCCGTCCTCGAACAACGAGCAGCCCTGGCACTTCATCGTCGGGACAAAAGACGACCCCTCCGCGCATGAGCGTCTCTTTCACTGCCTCAAGGAAGGAAATAAGAAGTGGGCATTTCGCGCGCCGGTGCTGATACTCTCGGTTGCGCGCCTGAATTTTGAAGACGAGGGCACACCGAACCGACATGCATGGCATGACACGGGCATGGCGGCGTTCAGTCTCACCCTGCAGGCGACGGCGCTCGGGTTGATTGCTCATCAGATGGCCGGGTTCGATGTAGAGCAGGCGCGTGCCGACCTCACTATTCCCTCTGGTTTTGAACCGGTGGCCATGCTTGCTGTCGGGTATTCCGGCGATCCTGCTGAGCTCCCGGCCTACCTGCGCGAGCGAGAGCTGAAACCGCGTGAACGGAAGACCGTGACAGAGTTTGTTTCTACTGAAAGGTGGGGTGTCCCGCCGGCTTGGCTCACCAAATGATCTGCATCACTCTCCTCAAGCGGGTGAACAGAATCTCATGCCACTGCATTCAAAATCATTTCTCCCCGTCAATCGAACTGTGTAGTCGTTCGGCCTCGGTGAGTCGAAGACCAGTTCCCAGTGTTGGGATCGTCCCGCTCGGAGCGTGAGAGGCGGGAAGATTCTCATCTGCTCCGCGACTCAGCATGACCGAAGGTGCCCCGAAGTGAACGGTCCGGTCCTCCTCCAATCTGATAATCGGCAAACCTCCGTCCATCACTGCGATACCATCCTATCGAAGATTGGCCCCTCATCGGTGGTGATCCACATCCAGTTCTGTGGGGTCGCTCGCAGCTGCCAATGCCTGAATCAACAGTCCGAAAGAATTGTCGTTGGATCTCGGCTCGGGTGAATTGATACAGTGGATCGCTCGAGCAAACAAACTGCCGGTCGCCATCAGATCCCGCACGGGAGCGCGGTTCAGGTACGATGACTCGCAGAATGATCTGGTGGAGGAAGAAGTCGATGGTGTGCCGTGGAAAGCGAATGAAGGATGGTGATGGGTTCGCTGACAGGTAAAATTGCGCTCGTGACCGGTGCGTCCAGCGGCATTGGGCGAGCCATCGCGGAACGACTGGCCCAGGAGGGCGCGGTGGTGGTGGTGAACTATCGTATCAACGCAGAAAAGGCGCGGGCTGTTGCCGAGAGTATTGTGGCCAACGGTGGAACGGCCTTGGCGATGCAGGCCGACATGAGTCGGGTGGCCGAGGCGCAACGCCTAGTGCAGGCCACGGTGAAACAGTTTCATCACCTGGACATTCTCATCAACAATGCCGGCCGGTACCTATCAAAATCGATGGAAGACACGACGGAAGCGGACTTCGACGCCATTATCGCGCTGAATGCGAAAGGACCCTACTTTGCCATGCAAGCAGCGGCTAGAATTCTTCGCGATGGAGGCCGGATCGTCAATATTTCCACTGCTCTCACACATCTCAATTTTCCCAACGCGACGGCGCACTTGGGAAGCAAGGCGGCGCTGGAACAGTATGGTAAGGGTCTTGCGCAAGAACTGGCGCCTCGTGGCATTACCGTCAATACGGTGTTGCCAGGATTTACCGACACCGGAGTGTTGACCGAGCACATCCGCCACGTGGGTATCCAAATGTCGCCATTGAAACGGCTGGGCCTTCCGATGGACATTGCCGAGGTGGTGGCATTTCTCGTGAGCCAGCAGGCCGGGTGGTTGACAGGTCAAACAATTCATGCGGGCGGTGGCGTCGTCATGTGACGGCAATAGGAGGATAGATGACAAGACGCAACATTTCGCCCGGCGGACCGAGGGAAGGGAAGGTCGGCTATTCGCGCGCTATGCGGGTCGGCCAATCGGTGCACCTCTCGGAGACGACCGCGATGACAGGCCCGGGACTTGTGGGCAACGAGGATCCCTATGCGCAGACCATGCAAGCCTTGAAGACCATTGAAGTCGCTCTGAGGCAGGCTGGTGCATCAACGACGGACGTGGTTCGCACCAGCATCTATGCGGCGAATATCGATCAATGGCAGGAAGACGGACGGACTCATGGAGAAATCTTCGGTTCGATCAGACCGGCCACGACTATGGTGGAGGTAAAACGGTTGATCGATTCGGACATGCAGGTTGAAATCGAAGCCGATGCAATCACGGCTGAGGCGAATCCTCACACATAAGCGAGCGAGTTCGCAGATGAGCAGCCATTCACCAGAAATCAGGCACCTATCCAAGGCCGATCCGATCATGAAGCGCGTGATCGTCGAGATCGGGCCCTATGCGCTGGCGCTTCGGGCCGGGCGGACGCCGTTTGAAGCACTGGCGCGCGCCATTGCTCATCAACAACTTCATGGCAAGGCGGCGGAAAGCATTCTCAAGCGCTTCGTCGCCCTCTTTCCCGGGCAACGGTTCCCTCGGCCGGTTGACCTGTTGGCTACCACCGCGGAATTGATTCGAAGCTCCGGCTTTTCTTATGCCAAGATTGCCGCGCTCCGGGATTTGGCGGCGAAGGCGATGGATGGAACCGTGCCGACATCCCGGGCGATTCAATCGCTCGAGGACGAGGCCATTATCGAACGGCTGATCCAGGTGCGGGGCGTCGGACGGTGGACGGTGGAAATGCTGTTGATCTTCCATCTGGGGCGCCCTGACGTATTGCCCGTCGATGACTTCGGGGTACGGAATGGTTTCCGTCTCGCGTATGGCCTTGATGAAATGCCCACTCCCAAGGAAGTGTGGCGCCACGGTGAGCGTTGGAAGCCCTTTCGCACCGCGGCCGCCTGGTATCTCTGGCGTGCCTCTGAATCCGCGAAGGTAATTCGCCTGACGGATTCGATGGTGAAGGAGTCGGCAAAGCGAGGGTCCGATGGCTGATCCGCACAAACGTCTGGACACGAATCGTCCGGGAGACTTCTATGTCGACACCACCTGCATTAATTGCGACGCCTGCCGTCAATTGGCTCCGACGAGTTTTGAAGAGGTTGGAGAGTATTCGGCAGTGGTTCACCAACCGGTCGGCAATACGGAGAGGCGTCAGGCGTATCGCGCGTTACTCGCGTGCCCGACCGGCTCCATCGGAACCGAACAGAATGACGCGGCATTACGTAGCAAAGCCAAGACGGATTTTCCCCTCCCGGTGGAAGACGAAGTGTACTACTGCGGGTTTAATTCGGAAAAGTCATTCGGCGCCAACAGCTTTTTCGTCCGGCATCCGGGCGGTAATTGGTTGATAGACTCGCCGCGTTATCTCAAGCATCTGGTCGAATCGTTTGCAGGAATGGGCGGGGTTGCGCAGATCTTTCTCACGCATGAAGACGATGTCGCGGACGCCGCCCGCTATGCGAATCGATTCGGCGCGAGGCGGATCATTCATCGCAATGATGTCCATGCCATGCCGGATGCGGAAGAGGTCATTGAAGGAACGTCGGCCTGTCATTGCTCTCCTGAGTTCACGATCATTCCGGTTCCGGGCCATACGGCGGGCAGTATGTGTCTCCTCTACAGAGACCGGTATCTGTTCACCGGGGATCACCTCTGGTGGGATCCCGCACAACTCCAGTTGGATGCACCGCAGCAGTTGGTGTGGAATGCCGAGGCCCTGGGCCAGTCCGTTGCGGCTCTCGTGCGGTACCCATTTGAATGGGTATTGCCCGGTCATGGTAGCCGCGTGCATCTGCCTCGCAGTCACATGGAGGCTGCTTTGCACCACTTGGTTCAGCGGCGACAACAAGGCGGCGTTTCAGAGAAGACTGCTGGCTAGTGCTTGTACCGGTGCTCGTGATCGCTCTCTGAATGGCCGGCGCTGAACCGCCTTCCGCCGACCGAGATCAGGCATTGTCTGTGGCGGCAGATCACTGCTTTAACGGAATTTCTAACATAGGATTCACGCCTTAGTGAAAAAGGTTGAGGTCGGCAGACCCGGCCTTTCATGGTTACATCGGTTCCACATTCTGCCCCGACATCGTGTAAAGTGACGGACGGTTCTCGCTGACGCGCCGTACAGCCTGCGACACAACTTGGAGTGACTGTCCACATGACGACCGTCTATGACTGGATCGACCGCAACATCTTGGAACTCGCCCGCGAGTTCCGGCTGTCGTATTTGCCCCCGCTCATGGTCTACATGGCTGCCGGCATTTCAGGCCTTACCGGCATCGTGGGGACCTTTTTTGTCAAAGAGTATCTGGGCCTGTCGGCGGCCTTTCTAGCGGCCCTTGGATTCTGGGCCGGTATCCCTTGGGCGCTCAAAATGCCTTTCGGTCATCTCGTCGATCTGCTGTGGCGATGGAAAAGTCTGCTGGTGTATTTCGGCGCGGGCGTGATCGCCGTCAGTCTCCTGATCATGGTCGGTCTTATCGGCCATCGCGAGGCGATGGTAGCCTTGATGCCGGCGGAAGTCTGGTATGTCCTGAGTGTCCTGCTGGCGCCGATCGGCTACGTCATTCAGGACACGGTGGCCGATGCCATGACCGTTGAGGCGGTACCTCGAATCGATGAACAGGGTCAGCCCATCGGTGAAGCCAGGCTGAAGCTCATGCATACCACGATGCAGACGTTGGGGCGGGTGGCCATTATCGGCGGCGGTATTCTGGTCGCACTCATCAACCTGTATCTGTTTACCGGCGTGGAAAACTTACCCCAGGAGCAGATTGCCGAGATTTATCAGCAGGTCTATGTGATGGCACTGGTCATCCCGGCTGTATCGGTGCTAGGTGTGATCGCGGCGTGGATCCTGCGAGTGCGCGAGACACGCCGACTTCTCGAACAGGGCATGACGGCTTCGCAGATTGCCGCGTTGACGGACAGACTGAATGACACCACGAGCCCGAATTGGTGGATTCTGGGCGGCAGTCTGGCATTCGTGCTGTTTACCCTGACGGTCGGATTTGGAGACTTTCCGTACAATGAAGAAATCGTCTTTGCCGGGTCGATGGGTATCGTCTGCTTTCTCATGCTGCGACTGACCCGCGAGCTGGCGCCTGAGGCGAAGCATATTCTTCTGGGCACGGCGCTGGTCATTTTTGCCTTCCGCGCCATACCAGGTCCCGGCGATGGCGCCACCTGGTGGATGATCGACAAACTGAAATTCGATCAACAGTTTCTCTCGGTGCTGTCGCTCATCGGCAGCGCGCTGACCCTTGTCGGCATGTTTGTATTTCGCCGCTTTATGGCCGAACGATCCATCGCCTACGTGGTGGGATTTTTAACGGCAGCGGCGTTCCTGCTGGGGCTGCCCATCGTCAGTATGTATTACGGTCTGCACGAGTGGACCGCGGCGCTGACCGGCGGCGTCATCGATGCGCGCTTTATCGCTCTGGTGAATACGGCATTGGAATCCCCGCTCGGCCAAATCTCCATGATTCCCATGCTGGCCTGGATCGCCAATTCGGCACCGGCGAATCTGAAAGCCACCTATTTCGCGGTGATGGCCTCCTTCACCAATCTTGCGCTGTCCTTGAGCCAGCTCGGCACCAAGTACCTGAACCAAGCATTCGTTGTGACTCGCGAAGTACGTGATCCGGTAACCCGTGCGCTTCAAACACCGGAAGACTATTCCCAGCTGGGCACGTTACTCGTCGTCCAGATGGTGCTCGGTCTTGCGCTCCCCTTTGCCGCGATCTTCTTTACCCGGATGACGCGCTTTCGGAGCGCCTAAGTCATGGGAGTAATCCTTCAATGAATGCCCTGCAATTCCTCGCGGATCATGGTGCCTTGGTCCTCTTCTGCGTGGTGTTCATCGAGCAGAGCGGATTCCCTATTCCATCCATTCCCGTTCTTATCGCGGCCGGCGCGCTCGTCGGAGCCGGCAAGATGACGATCGCCACGGCCCTGCTCGTACCGGTTGCGGCCGCGCTTCCTCCAAATCTCGCTTGGTACTACCTGGGCCGTCTCAAAGGTGGGACGGTGTTGGGATTTCTCTGTCGCCTATCGCTTGAGCCGGATTCCTGCATCAGGGACACGCAGAATCTCTTTCATCGGAACGGACCCCGAGCACTGCTCATCGCGAAATTTATTCCTGGTCTGAGTACCGTGGCCCCGCCGCTGGCCGGAATTGTCGGGATGACCGCGGCGACGTTCATTGTGTACGATATCGGAGGAGCCGTGATCTGGGCCGGGGTGAGCGCCGGCATCGGCGCCTTGTTCAGCGATCAGCTGGAACAGCTCGCCCGTCTGGCCGGCCAAGCCGGGGGACTGCTGGTCATGATTCTTGCCGGCGCAGCGGCGGGACTGATCGGATACAAGGTCTATCTTCGGCAAAAGTTTTTTCGGTACCTGCGCATGGCGAAGATTTCCGTCGACGAACTCAAACGGCGTATGGATGCCGGAGATCCTGTCACGGTGGTTGATGTCCGGCACCCGCTCACCCGTGAGCTTGATCCTGAGAGCATTCCCGGCGCCATCAACTTTACCTTGGAGGATATAGAGCAGCGGCATGTGGAAATTCCTCGGGACCGTGACATTGTGCTCTACTGTACCTGCCCGAATGAAGTGTCCAGCGCCAGGACCGCATTCCTATTGAAGAAGAAAGGGATCCATCGGGTGCGTCCTCTGGTAGGCGGCCTCGATGCATGGCGCGAACGAAAGTTCCCCGTAGAGCGGAAGCCCTATCCTAGGCCTGGAGTGTAAGTGGAGCATAGGTGTGAACCCATTGCGAGTGCGGAGATCGGAGCCTGTCTGGTGGGAGCCAACCGACCGGAAAGGAGTGAGTGGTGAAAATTCTGTCGGCGTTGCTGATCTCGGGAATCTGTCTGTGGTCAGGGACAGCAGTCACAGGCGCAAATTCTGGCGGAGAGACACCGGTTGAGACGGCCACCGGCTGGCTGGTGAAAAGTTCATCGCGCCAGAAGATGGCCGTCTCGAAGTATAAGGTGGTGGGGATATTTCAACGAGACAATCAATTTATCGGCGGTTCCGCGATGGCTAACGTCACGAAGCAGGTGGAGTTCGAATTCAGTTGGCCGCTCAATGAAACTTCGCCGCCACCTCGCGTGCTGACCAATATTCCAACCAAGGCTGAGAATTCACGTGACGGCTCCGGTGTGTGTCCTGCTCCGATCCTCAAGGGGACGTATGAGCATTTCGAACTGAAAACTATTACGGTGATTGGCACGATGTTCGGTTTGGTAGGCGAGCGAAGAACGCCGGATATGGACGAATATGTCGGCGGTGGCGGGTGCAAAGGCACGCACCCGGTTCAGGGGCAGGTTCGTGAAGAGCAGCTGCTGGTGAGCCTCCCCGCGGAATTTTTTACGGGTGACATTCCCAAGAGCCGAGCGATAAAGCAGGAGGAACAGGAATGGACCTGGACGTTCACGCCGGTTCCGTGAGGGTCAGGAGAAGGCGCGAGTTGTGCGCCTCAATTATTCTCGTCTGGTATCTGCCTTGACCTGTGCGGTATGATGAAATAAGTATCCATGAAGTGCTATCCTCCTCAATGTTCAAAGGGCCTCTCAGTGAGGCCGCAGTGAGCTAGATGCCGAGGCGTACTTCTCAGTGCGTTGAGGTGTTGAGCGATGCGAGAACTTAGCTGGAGATCTTTATCAACATTCTGATTAAAGGGGGGCGACCGGTTTCGACGGGGATACTGATGCCATCGTCGCATGTCGAGCTCTCGGGGTCTCGTAAATCCTCCGGGAAAATGCAACTGCCAATCAAGAACTGGCACTCGCAGCTTAATTATTTAAGCTGAGACGTCGTTCCATCTGAGGCCCGCGGGGGTGGAATGGCGCGATGCAGCGGGCTGGTCTCCCGTCGGTGCTCAGCGGCGGGGGACGAGACAATACTGGGCTAGCGGCGATTCTAAGCCTGCCGATAGGCGTGGGTCGCTGCGAAGCTTAAAGAATCGGCTACACATGTAGAAGCGATGAGCCGACGATCTTCGGACAGGGGTTCAACTCCCCTCGCCTCCACCAACCTGCACTTCGTGCCACCCCGTGCCTCACAGAGGCGCGGGGTGGGTCTCTTCCTACACTACTGCTCTTATAATTTTAGCCAGCTGCATCCTCCTAACAGGCTTCCTGTTGTCGGTGTAATGCGGGTTTGCCGAGTCCTTCCTCGTTTGTCATTCTGCCTCTCGCTGATGAGCCGGAGTACTCCGATTCATCGATCTATTGAGTGCGTGATCCGGGCTCTGTAATAAGGCGTCCTCAAGTGATTTAACTCAAGAGCCGCGGATAAGGCCCACGTTAAAATACTGACATCGCATTGGCGGGGAACCCCGTTATGCTGATATAGTAAATCTGGCCAAAAAAAATCTGTGCTGGATCAGATGGCCATCCGGCTGCTGTATCTGGATGGCGTATTCGTCACATTGTTGTGAAGGGGGAATGTATGAGGTACAGGCTGGTTGCGATCGCGGGCATCGTCTTGGCTACGGGTTGTTCTTCGTTGCCGGAAGTGACACGCACGGCAGTGATTCACGATATCAAGCTGGAAGATCACCTAGTTCCCGCTGACTTGACGGTTCGTGTCGGTGATGAAGTTCGATGGGTGAACCATCGTACACTCCCCGCCCGCGTCGAAATTCCCGGGTTGCAGAAGGACATGCTGTCGTGCGAGCGCAATTTCTCTAACGTCTTCGGAAGCCCGGTGGAAGTGGCGGAATTGCCTCCTAGCAAGAGCGCAAGCCTGTGTTTCAAGAGGGAAATCACCATCAGTTATAACGCTCGCATGGGGTCGGCCCTACCGGGAGGAATGCAGATCGAGCCTGGGAACGTCCGAGTCGTCGGGCCTGCCCAGTAGGGAGCCGAGCGTTGCGGCTTGCTCCCTCTGGAATGTGGCTTTTTCATCCACCCCGGAGCCCTCTACGGCTCCGGGGACTTTAAGGAATCTCTCGCGCTTCCCTCATCCACGCCGATGTCGTAACCTCCCCCTTGGCTTGCCACCGGCGAGCCTGGTCGCGTCGTCCTCAGATCAGGAGGCCCTCCCCTAGTCAGTACTGCGCGGATGACGTAAGTGACTATCAACGCTGCCCTACAGCGAATGCATGTGTGACCAAAATAAGAGACGCGATGTTCAGAGCACCGAGCTCCACGGCGGACTGACGGCGAAGGCGGCGTTGATGAGCCCGACGTGGGAATAGGCTTGGGGAAAATTTCCGAGTTGAGTGCGGGTTTCCGGCACGAAATGTTCCGAGAGAAGTCCTAGATGATTTGCGCCTGTGAGTACTTGCGTCATGATGTGTTGAGCTTCCGCCAGTCGTCCGAGCCGCGCGAGCCCCTGCACGACCCAAAACGAGCAGATGACGAAGCTGGATTGCGGCCGGCCGAAATCGTCCGTCCGCAGGTAGCGGAAATAGAACCCGGTATCCTTGCCGCCGGCCTGTACGGAAAGCCCGTGCTCAATGCTCTGCATCGTGGCCTCACAGACTTCGCGATTGGGAAAGCCCAGGATGGCGGTCTGGGCCAGGGAGGCATCGTAGGTGTCATCCTGGGGGCCGTTGCGGAGGGAGCCGTCCTTCGTCGCGTTGAGGAGTGCCTGCGCCGCGCGCGCGCGACCGGCGCCAACATCAAACGTCAACGAAGGTAAAAATCCCGCCTGTTGCATGCGGTGAGCCCGATCGAGCCCGGCCCAGCACATCAAATTGGAGAAGGAGTGTTCCCGCCATCCGTTACGAATCTCCCAGAGACCGGCGTCCGGCTGTGCGATACTTCGTTCGCAGAGACGGGCCAGGTTGGCGACGAGCTGCTCCTGGTCTTTAGTCCGCAGATCGTAGAAGCGGTTGTCGCTGAAGATCGGTGTCAGCGCCAGAACCAGTTCACCATACACGTCGTTTTGGATATGTTCGGCGGCTTGATTATGACTGCGCACCGGCGTGCTCCCGCAAAACCCGGCCCAATGTGGGTGTTCGGTTTCCGGCAGCGGCAGATCTTGACTCAACGTATAAACGGGCGCCAGACGTTCGCGGGAATGTTCGTGGGTATAGGCGATGTTGAGCAAAAATTTGAGGAAGCCTTCCATTTCCTCGAAGTGTCCCAGATTGTGGAAAGCCGTGAGTGAAAAATAGGCATCGCGCAGCCAGCAATAGCGATAGTCCCAGTTGCGCGCTCCGCCCGGCTCTTCAGGTAGGCTGGTGGTCAATGCCGCGAGGATCGCTCCAGTGTCTTCATAACAATGGAGTTTCAGCGCCAGGGCGGAACGAATGACTTCTTCCTGATGCAGCACAGGAATTGAGCAATGTTTCACCCACATGCGCCAGTATCGGGTCGTTTGATCGAGAAATTCATGGCTCACCTTGGCGAGATCATCTTCGATTCCCAAACCCCAGGTCAGCGCGAAGTAGGTCCTCTCAGTCAGCGCGAAGGGCCGTTCCTCGTAGAGATACGTCAGGGGCATGTTGGTGAGCAGCCGAAGGCATTCTCCGCGGATGTCATATCGTACGTGACTGTTGCCCCGCATCCCGGGGGCTGATGCTTTATCCCATCCCGTCACGGGTCGGCAGCTCACGCGAATCGACGGCGTGCCGGCTAGGGGCTCCACGATCCGGAACAACGCCGCGGGTCGATAGAGGCGGCCATATTGTTCGAAGCGCGGGCAGAAATCCGTGATCTTGAAGCTGTCGCCCTTCGACGTGGACACCTCGGTCACGAGGATGTTTGTATTCGGAAGGTAGCGTTGCGTTGTCTTGACTTGCGCGGCGCTGGTAGGGCTTGATATGGCAAAATGGCCTCCATCTGGATCGAGAAGTCGGCCGAAAACGGGATCGCTATCAGGTCTAGGCAGGCAGAGCCAGTCGACCGATCCGCTTTCGTGTACATGTGCGGAGACATGACAGTTGCCGATGAGGCCGTAGGGATACATATTCCCAGACCATAAGAGATTTTCCGCGCAAAGTAAACTGCAGGAGAAACCATGCGCCTGTCCCTCCGCTTCATTCTTCCTCTGGTGCTGGTGTTGGGGTTGGTGGCCTATAGTGTGGTGCCGCTGGTCGACGCGCTCACGCTCAAGTGGTTCACGCGCGACCTCGAAAGCCGGTCAAAATTACTGGCGAGCACCATGGAAGTGCCGCTCTCCGAGCTCGTGGCGACCAAGTCGCGCGCAAAGATTTTCGCGTATTTTCATAAAGTGATTCAGGATGAGCGGCTGTATGCGGTCGGTTTTTGCGATACCCAACAGCGCCTTCTCTACCAGACCCTGACCTATCCCGACCAGTTGTCCTGCGAAAGTTTGGCTCACCTGACTCCCGGATCATCCGAGGTGGTGGAGTTTACGCAAGGGCCGCTGCATGTCGTGGTGGCGACCATTCAGTCGGGAGGGAAAATCCAGGGTCGTCTCATGCTGGTCCACGACATGAGTTTTGTCCATCAACGCAGTACCGACACCAAGTGGTACATTTTCTACCTCTTCGTCGGGCTGGCCGCGCTGATTTCAGCGGTGACGGTCCTCGTTGCCCAGCTCAGCTGGCGTGGGTGGGTGGCCGGCGTGCGAGCCATGTTGACGAATACAGGTTTGCCGGTCGTGCGTGGGCAGGCCCCCTCCCCTGAGCTGCATCCCCTCGCGCAGGATCTTCATGCGTTGGTGCGTGAATTGGAAGCCGATCGCAGGATGCGTGATGAAAGCCAGATTACCTGGAGTCCTACCAGCCTCAAGACCATCTTGCATGAACATCTCTCTGGCGACGAAATTATGATCGTCTCGAATCGGCAACCCTATATTCACAATCGGCGAGGTCAGAAAATAGAAGTGTCACTCCCGGCGAGCGGACTCGTATCCGCACTCGAACCGGTGATGCGTGCCTGTTCGGGCGTGTGGATCGCCCACGGCAACGGCTCGGCCGACCGGGAGGTCGTAGACAACCGTGACCATGTGCGCGTGCCGCCGGACCACCCGTCCTATGATATCCGCCGCATCTGGATGTCGCCGGATGAGGAGTCGGGCTTCTACTATGGCTTTTCCAATGAAGGTCTGTGGCCCCTCTGTCACAATGCCCACGTTCGCCCGACCTTTCGTACGTCCGACTGGGAGCAGTACGTCGCGGTGAACAAACGGTTTGCTCAGGCGGTGGTCGAAGAAGCCAAAACGGATGATCCAGTCGTCCTCGTCCAAGACTATCACTTCGCGCTCTTGCCTAAGATGGTGCGTGAGAAGCTGCCGAACGCCACCATCATCATGTTTTGGCATATTCCTTGGCCCAATGCGGAAAGTTACGGGATTTGTCCATGGCGGCAGGAAATTCTGGAAGGATTGCTCGGCAGCAGCATCGTGGGGTTCCACACCCGCGAGCATGGCAATCATTTTCTGTACTGCATCGATCGTATTCTTGAGGCGCGCATCAACCGGGATGCCTCCACGGTCTCCTATGGTGGCCGGCTCACGGCGGTCAATCCCTATCCCATCTCCATAGAATGGCCGTCGCGCTGGCTGGAACATCAACGGCCGGTACCCGAATGTCGGACGCATATCCGCGAGCGTCATGCGATGGGTCCGGATCGGTTAGTAGGGATCGGGGTAGATCGGCTCGATTATACGAAGGGCATTATTGAGCGATTCCTCGCGGTGGAACGATTGTTCGAACTGCAGCCTGAATGGGTAGGAAAATTTTCTTTCATTCAGATCGCCGCGCCGAGCCGGACGATCCTCGATCAGTACCAGCATTTTCACGATCAGGTCTATGCGCTGGCCGAGCGCATCAACAAGCGGTTTGGCCGTGAAGGTTACGAGCCGATTGTCCTCAAAGTGAAGCACCATGAGCCGCCGGATGTATTTGAGTATTATCGGGCCTCCGATCTCTGCTTCGTCACGAGTCTGCACGACGGCATGAATCTGGTGGCCAAGGAATTCATCGCGTCGCGCGATGACGAGCAAGGGGTCTTGATTCTCAGTCAATTCACCGGAGCCGCGCAGGAATTGCCCGAGGCCCTGGTGGTCAATCCGTACGACATGGATCAATGCGCGGCGGCGCTGCATATGGCGCTTTCAATGCCGCCGAAAGAACAACGAGCCCGCATGCGGAGCATGCGCGGGCTGATTCAGGAGTTCAATGTCTATCGCTGGGCGGGCCGCATGCTCATGGATGCGGCACGGATGCGCCGCCGCGTTCGCGTCATGAAACAGGTTGGACAGGCCTCGGGACAGGTCCGGTAATCGTCTTCATGCGCGATGTGCTCACAGCTCCAGGCAAGCGAGTGCTCGATCGAATTGCGGAACAGGGCGAGGCGTTGTTTGCGTTCGATTTCGATGGGACACTGGCCCGGATCGTTCAAGATCGGGATGCGGCCGCCCTTACACAGCCCATTCGGGAAGCCCTACATACTCTAGCACTGAAGGCGCGGACCGCGATCATTTCAGGTCGCGCGCTCCTCGATCTACAACCGCGCGTCGAGGGTATTCCCACCCACCTGATCGGCAATCACGGACTGGAAGGATTACACACATCCGAGCGGGTTATGCATCAGGCGCGGGACTGTTGCCGTGCCTGGCTCAAGACGGTGCTGAAGGAACAGCATATTCTCGCAAAAACCGGAGTCGTCGTGGAGGACAAGACCTATTCGCTGACATTCCACTATCGCCAGGCCTCTTCCTCACAGGACGCGCGGAAAGCCATCTTTCATACGGCAGCGTTACTCAGTCCCGCGCCGCGGCTGGTCATGGGGAAAGTCGGTGGTGAACACGATTCCGCCCGGCAGCCTGCACAAGGGATCGGCGATGCTGGAGTTGATGCACCAGCTGCAAAGCCCAGCGGCCCTGTACATCGGAGACGACGATACCGACGAAGATGTCTTTTCATTGCCTGACGAACGCATTGTCACGGTGCGCATCGGGAAAAAGGCCACATCCGCCGCCCAGTTTTACCTGAAGCGGCAGTCGCAGATCGGCGTTGTTGCTGCAATATCTCGCCGAGGCTCGCGGCCGGGTGTCAGTGCCCTAACTCTCCTCCGCCGCCATTCCATTTTTGTACAAGTCATAAACATAGACCCAGGTGTCGTTGAGCAACGGATAAACCTCGTATTAGACGCCATGACAAACTTCCTCCGCGATGCCGATTGCGACCGCGCCAGTCGCGAGGCTAGCCGAGCATGTCAGTGATGGCCCGTAATGGGGGCAGTCCGTGGTTCTCAGGAGCGACATTGTTTCTGTTTGGTCTCAGCTCGAGGATTAGCGTATCTTCTTTGCGGAGAAGATGCCTGGCAAGAGCGGAATATGAAAGTATTCTGACGACGTGGAGGAACTGAAGATGATGGACTATCGTATCAAACCTGGCTGCCGGTTCACCTTGAAAGACTTCGATCCTGATGAGACAGGGCACTATAAGAAAAATGACGCAGGAAAAGCCAAAGCCAAATCAGATGCTGACGGACTGATCGCGAAACTCGATCAGCTGCAGGAACGACTCTACGCGAATGGGAGTAGGGCTCTGTTAATCGTTCTCCAGGGAATGGATACCAGCGGAAAAGACGGCACGATCAAAAGCGTGATGTCCGGCGTCAATCCGCAAGGGTGCCGTGTCGCATCGTTCAAGGCGCCCAGCGAGAAAGAGCTCGGTTACGATTTTCTGTGGCGCATCCATCAGGAGGTGCCCCCCAAGGGCTACATCGGCATTTTTAACCGGTCGCATTACGAAGACGTGTTAATCACGCATGTGCATGGATGGGTGTCGGACAAAGTAGATCAAGCAACGGCTCGATCAAATTAACGAGTTCGAAGAGATGCTGGTCGAGAACGGCACCACGATCCTCAAGTTGTTCCTGCACATTTCCAAAGACGAACAGAAAGAGCGGCTGACTGAACGGATCCGCGATCCGGAGAAGCGGTGGAAGTTCAGCGAAGGGGATCTCGAGGAGCGTAAACTGTGGGATACCTATATGAAGTCCTTTGCAGGCGTACTCTCGGCGACCAGTACGCCTCACGCGCCTTGGTATGTGGTTCCGGCGAATCGGAAATGGTACCGCAATCTCGTCGTCGCTGAGCTGGTGGTTCAGGGGCTTATGGCGATGGATCTGTCTACGCCTCCGGCTCCCAAAGGCGTGAATTTTCACTAAGTTGAAGATTGTGTAGCAGGATGGCGAAAAAGGCTGTCGGCTTTGTTCACGCGACACTCTCCGAGGATCAACGTCCCGCAAGGGACGCCACTCCTCATCGCAGCGGCCGCTCGCATAGCCTTTTTGACCATTCTGATGGTGGGTGAGCAGGGGGCCGACCCGTCGAATCAAGATCTGAATGGCTGTTCAGTCTGACGTCTCGCCGTCCCAACGAATTCCAGCGCTCCTGTGCAGTCCGCGACCATGCTGCCGAGGTGCCTCTGAAAGTTTCCCGTTAACCAGGAGTGCTCACCATGCACAAATTATGGCCCGGCCTTATCGGGAGCCTCATGCTGAGTGCTCTGTCCCCTCACGGTTCGCGCCGCAGACTTTGAAGGCGTCCTCCATATGTCCACCACCCACGCGGCCACCAACAGCGGGAGCACCATGGACTGGTATCTGAAAGGCGATAAGGCGCGCGTGGAAATGTCCCGAGGCGACGGTCAGGCGAATGTCATGATTTTCGATGCCCACACGAGGATGATGCATATGGCTATGCCTGGGCAGAAGTCCTATATGGAAATCAGCATGGGCGGAGAGAGCGGGCAGCATCTGAAGGAAGCGCTTGATAAGCAGACCGTCCAACGCACGGGAAAGACCGATAAGATTGCCGGGTATTCCTGCGAAGTCTGGCGCATTACCGACAAGGAGCATGATCGGTTGAAGAACGACATTTGTGTGGCGAAGGGCGTTGGAAAGGCGGCCACGTTCTGGGTCGATCCGAAGGAGATGCGCCGGTCCTCCCAGCCCAGTTGGGTCAAGCAACTCGTCGAAGAAGGCGGCTTTGGGCTTCGGAGCATTCATTACGATGAAGCGGGTAAAGAATCCTCGCGCATGGAAGTGACGAGTATTGACAAGAGGAAATTGGATGCCAGCCTGTTTGTCTTTCCCGCCGACTGGGCGAAGCAGGATATGTCGGCGATGCAAGAACGGATGAAAGCGATGCGGGAACAGAAGGGGCAAGGCGGCGAGGACTTTTCAAAAATGGCGGAAGAAATGAAGAAACGCAAGGGTCAGCCCGAGCGGCGCCGCGGCGGCAGCTGACGAGGATGCCCCACAAACGGATGTGAAAGAATTGATGAAACAATTCGGTGAGATGTTGAAGAAGACAGCCGCCGTCAGCAAGGCGGACAATAAGTCTGTTGTTCGTTCTGGAGAACGGAAGACGCTGAACACCATGGGCGGGAGGCGCTGACAAGTTATGTGGCAGTCTCATGCGGAGACAGCAGTCCCGGTTATACTGGTCCGGTGAACCGGTCGCTGGACTCAGTGAATATGCCTAGGGCTAATTTTTGGCTTGACAGAATTTTCTCAAGGAGCGTAAGACGGAATTGTCACTCTAGACGCTGTGTTAACCGTGACGAGACCATGAACAGTGCGCGCCTGTTCGGAACACCTCGTCACTCCTCAAACCGGGGAGGTTCACAGATGGAAGAACTTACGCCGCCGGACTAGGACGGCCCGCAGAGTTGAGGGCGGTTTTTTCGTCGGTCGTGTTTGCCGGTTCTTCAATGGCTTGTGCCTCTTGGCACTGTCCGATATATCGGATGTAGCCTTAAAAAAGAAGAACCAGGCTTAAGCGCGAGGCACACCAAGTATCCTGGGATCTGACGTCCCCCGACGAAAATTCTGATACCCATTCTTCTCGACCGGGTCTCGACTTCAGTCAAATATACATCATGCTTCTAGGCGTCCCAAGCGCCATCCACGGGCGACCTCCCACCGTAGTGTAGGGTCGCCCGTGGCATTTTGTGCGCCTTCTTCAACGATTGGTCTATCGCTTATGGTGGCTGCCGAGTCGGTATGGTCATGCGACGATCACTGTCTCTTGGATGCAGGGTCGTGTCTCAGTGGTACAAGAGACGATCCAGTGGCTGTAGATGGTCTAGCGATCTTCGCTGATCGCATGAGATGAACCCGACTATGCGAGGCACGATAGGCATGGGTGTGTCACTGTTAATGGAAAAAGGCCGGTAGCAATCAGATGCGATCCGGAAAGTCCGAGATAATCCCATCGACACCCAGGTCGCGCATACGCTGAATGTCCGCAGGGTCATTGACAGTGTAGGTGAAAACAAGCCGTCCCAGATTGTGATAGGTCTGAAGCAATATCGGTGTGACGCTCGAAAAATGGAGACCGACATGAGAGGCCCGCACCGCTACGACATCGGCGACGGGATCTCGTGGAAGGGTGCGCGGCAGCAAGACCATGAGCTTGCCGAGGGATCGACCTGTCGAACGCGGTGCAATTCATCCATGAGGAATGAGGCATAGATGAGCGGATCGCGAAACCCGGTACGTTTCACGATTGCGCAGGCGTCGTTTCCAATTCCTTCCACTTTGAGCTCGAGAATCATCCCCATATGGCCTGCGGCAATTTCGAGGGCCTCCTCCAGCGTGGGAATGCGCTGCCCATTGCCTGCATCGAGCCGTTGTACTTGCTCAAGCGACATCGCCAGCGACAAGCCCGGTTTTATTGGTGGTGCGATCGATGGTGTCGTCATGCAGCAGGACGAGATGGCCGTCGTTGGTTTCCCGCAGATCCACTTCAATGAGATCCGCATGGAAAGATCGGGCTTTCCAGATAGCGGCGAGGGTATTTTCAGGGGCGTGGCCGGCAGCTCCCCGATGACCGATGCGAAGGGTGGAAGCGATAGCGACCTCGTGTGACAGGGCTTGCATGTCCCGCCCCGAGCCAGTAGTCAGATGCTTGTCCGCGGGAGGATTTGTTCTTAGCCCCACTTCACTACCATATTTCTCGTATGTCTGCAAAGGAATGTGAGAGGAGGCGATGGGATATCCGGCAGAGGAACGTCTACCGCGATCGACTTATTCAGTAGCTCAGCGGGCTGATAGAACATCTTCCTCATGTTTCTTATGCGGCGGCTTGTTACAGAAGTCGCCAACGTCAGAAGGAGGGATACCATGCTTGTTCACGAAGTGATGTCCACCGGTGTGGTAACAGCCAGACGAACGGATTCCGTACGTTCCGTGGTGACGAAGATGCTCAGTCGTCATTGCGGTGCCATTCCGGTCGTGGAAGACAACGAGTTGCTGATTGGCATGGTGACGCTGCGCGATGTGCTGATCCCGCTCTATCCCAATTACGGCGAATACCTTCATGATAACGTCCATAGCCGTGATTTCACTGAGATGGAGGAAGGCTATGCGGATGTGCTCGATCAAAAAGCGGAAGACGTGATGAGCTTGAATCCTCTGACCGTTTCTCCACGCACGCCGGTTCTCGAAGCGGCCTCCTATATGGGAGTGAAGAATTTTCGCCGGATTCCGGTGGTGGACAAAGGGAAAGCTGGTGGGGATGGTGAGTGTCGGCGACGTCAATCGAGGGCTCTTTTTTACAAGAGGCCATGTACCGATCGAAGGCAATGCGATCACGCAACCTTCCGGACGATAGCCGGGTTGCGAGAGCGAACAGTCCAGCTCGTAGAATACGATTTTCTCGGAGATTAGAACAGCCGACGGCATGATCCGTCCGCGAAGGAGGTATGATGGGGTTGGCTGATCAGACATGTGTACCTTGCCGCGGCGGCGGTACCTCCCCTGCCGGCGGATCGCACGCAGGCCTTACTGAAAGAATTGGGACATGGGTGGGCTCTGAACCACAATGGACATCTCGAACGCCTCTACACATTCAAGGATTTTATGCAGTCGTTGGCGTTCGCGAACAAGGTCGGCGCCGTGGCTGAAGCAGAAGGCCATCATCCCGATCTCTATGTAGCCTGGGGAAAATGCAAAATCGAGATCTGGACACACAAAATCAACGGACTCACAGAAAGCGATTTTTATCTTGCCGCGAAGGCAGATCGTGAGTTTGAGCCGTTTCGAGCAGTCGCTGGCTGATCATTCTACCCTGCATGTTGTATGACGATCGAGGTTTCATATGAATGACATGGCCCAGGTGGCGCTCGTCAACATGCCGTTCAGTTTCTCAAAATATCCATCCATCCAATTGGGGACCCTCTCCACATTGTTGAAATCGAAGGGAGTCGGCGTCGATTGTCATCACCTCAATGTGCGTTTCGCCCACAAGATCGGGGTGCCTCTCTACGAATTGATTTGCGAGAAACGCGCGCTCTTCGGCGAATGGCTCTTCTCCTATCTCCTGTTCCGCGACAACCCCAAACGCGCCGAATATCCTCGGGTGTTCAAACCGGTATTCGAACAGATCGCCCGCGAGAGCGGTCATCCGGTCTCGTTCTTCGAGGAAATGGCCACGCGGACAGCGCCACAGTTCTTGACTGCAGCGATGACGGCCATCGATTGGGGCCAATATAAGATCGTCGGGTTTACCTCAACCTTCGATCAAAACGTGGCCAGCCTGACGATGGCGAAGCTCATCAAGGATTTGTACCCGGATGTGAGAATTGTGTTCGGCGGCGCCAATTTTGACGGCGAGATGGGGTTGGAGTATTTTCGTGCCTTTCCCTTCATCGACCATGTGGTGGTCGGCGAAGGCGAAGTCACCTTTCCGGCGTTGGTAGCCCATGTGTTGAGTGGATCGAGCGGGGCCTATCCCAAGGGGGTCACGTACCGGCAGGACGGCAAGATCGGCTATGAGCCGAATCCGGCCCTCTTTACCGAATTTGCCGAAACCGGACCGCCGGACTATGACGACTATTACCATTTGTTGGCCGAACTGGGTACGGAAGCGTCGCGTGGGTTGGATCGCATTCTCTTGTATGAAGGATCGCGCGGTTGTTGGTGGGGCGAGAAGCATCATTGTACGTTCTGCGGCCTGAATGCGCAGAGCATGAAGTTTCGGGCGAAATCATCTGAGCAAGTCGCGCGTGAGATGGCGTATTTATCGAGCCGCTACGACACGACGCGGTTTCGCCTCGTCGACAATATCATCGACATGAAATATGTCGAGAATCTCTTCGGCGCTTTTGCGGAAGACCGCCGCGATCTCGATGTCTTCATCGAAACCAAGAGCAATTTGCAGAAGCACCAGATACGCCTGCTTGCCACCGGCGGGGTGAAATGCATGCAGCCTGGACTGGAGAGCCTCAGTCAGCCGCAATTGCGCGCGATGGACAAGGGCGTCACTCCGATGCAAAACCTCGTGTGCCTGAAATGGTGCTTCTACTATCACGTGGCTGTGTCCTGGAACATTCTTCTGGGCTTTCCCGGCGAGACCAACGAGGACTATCGCCGCCAGATTGATTTGCTGCCCTCGCTTTTTCATCTGCAGCCGCCTGAAGCGGCTGGAAAGTTTTGGCTGGAACGGTTTAGTCCGTACTATCCGCGCCCCCAGGAGTACGGCATTCGCATCACCGGCCCGGGGATGCCCTATTCCTATGTGTACGATTCCCGGCAGGTGGATCTTGCAAAAATAGCCTACGATTTCGAGTATCAGATTGATCAGTGGCCTGTGGATCCGCAGGTCTATCAGGAATTGGTCGAGACTGTGAGGAGTGGCAGCGGCGTGCCGCCTCGTCGGACAAACCATTCCTGTACTATTCGAAGGCCTTTGACTATGTCACGGTGTATGACGGGCGTACGGCATCGGCGCCGACGCGGGAACGATTTGACTGGCCTGCCTCGGTGGTCATCGACCAGTGTAATGAAGCGCCCAGGTCCCTGGAGCAATTGCGAGGCGCCTTGCGGGAATATCCTGACAGGGGTGAAGTTTCGGAGACAGTGTTGCAGGAATCGCTTGCGCGATTGACAGCAAAACGAATCCTCTACGAAGAGCGGGGAAAATACTTTACTCTAGCCATTCCGGAGCATCCCTACTGCTGAGCCGGGGCCAGTATCCGCTCACTTCGCGTTCCTCTCGGCTACATCGAGAGCTTATCAGCCACATTCCGCATCTGCACTCCGTGCACGAGTGACGCCCCGCCGCGGATGGCGCAGGCGACATGCACGGCCTCGGTCATCTCTTCGGTGTTCGATCCCTTTTCAAGGCAGGCCTGTGTGTACGCATCGATGCAGTATGGGCATTGAACGGCATGTGCGACTCCGAGCGCGATGAGGGCCTTCTCGCGTTCGCTCAACGCGCCTTCCGCAAATACCGCGCTGTAGTAGCTCATGAACTTTTCCCACAAGGCCGGATTGCCTTTTCCCATGTCTGCAAATTTTCCGAGATCCTTCGAGTGATAGTAGCAATCCATGGAAGACCTCACAGGATGAGTAATCGGGTGGGCGCTCACGAGAGCCAGCCTGTACGCGTGGGGGGTTCCGGCCGTGCGCTGATAGGACTATGCGTTTCCTTGGGGAGGCGAATCAGTCTGGCCCAGATCTTCGGAAAATCGATGCCCCACAATCGTGGTGACCTTGTTCATCAACTCGCCCAGCTCTTTCCATTCGTCCGCGCTGAGATCCGCCTTGATTTGAGGGTGAATGGCCCATTCGGCATTCACGAGTTGTCCTTTGCGCGAGACATGGACGTGCAACAATTCGACATCCCAGACATCCTGAGTTTTTGATGATGATCCGCTGGGTTTCTGTGGGGGAACTTGCGTTGCCATGGTCTGGATACTCCCTTCACGCTCATGTGAGAGGGGCATGATACCGCATCGATCGCAGTACTGTACATGGGAGCGGCTGGATCAGTTCATCTCGCCATCTCGCGGTCAGTACGGGAGCACGACGAAACCGTTAGGGCTGCTCGGAGCGTGGCTGGAGGCCATTCAGTAATTGATCGTGGATAAGACCGTTCGTAGCGACGACTTCCTGCCCGTAAAGAGAGAACTCCCCTTTCGTAAACCCCGAGACGAGTCCACCTGCCTCTCGGAGAATCACAATTCCCGCCGCCATGTCCCAAGGGCTGAGGGTGACTTCCCAATAGCCGTCGAAGCGGCCGGCCGCGACATAACAAAGATCCAACGCGGCTGAACCAGTGCGGCGTACGGCCTGTGCGCGGAGAGAAATGCGCGCAAAGTGATCCAGATTATTATTTGATGTCTCGCGAATGTTGTACGCAAAACCGGTGACCAACAAGGACTTGTCGAGGGTGTCAATCGTCGAGACGCGGAGAAGCTCGCCGTTCATGCGGGCTCCCTGCCCCACCACAGCGGTGAACAGTTCGTGGCGTACGGGGTCCAGGACGACACCCAACATGCACTCACCGTCATACTCGAGTCCGATCGAGACAGAATAAAACGGAAATCCGTGCGCGAAGTTGGTCGTTCCGTCAAGGGGATCGATGATCCATTGGTATCGCGAATTGGCCGTTCCGCCCTGACCCCGCTCTTCAGCCAGAATGCTGTGCGAAGGATAGGCAGCGAGAAGAGTTTGGACAATGCAGTCTTCGGCTCGGCGATCTGCATCGGTCACAAGATTGATAGCGGCTTTATATTCGATGCGAAATCCTGAACGCGCATGTTCGCGAAGGACAACTGCTGCTGCCTGGGCAGCTCGGACTGCAGTTTCGAGCAAAGTGGAACAGTCTGAAAGAGATGGGACATTCATCATGTGGTGCATCGCATTTTACCACGAGTCACAGCGATATGTGCTTGAAACATCCATGAAGGCAAAGTAGCGCATTGTAAACATTTGATAATATGAGATTTTATGAACGCTTGTTCTTGCACGGCAAGGCTTTGTTTGAAATTGAATGCACTCGTGTTATGCATGCATAGTGTGCGATCAAAAAGTACATGAGCGATGACTTGACATAAATCAGTTGCTTTGCTATAAAGCAAGTATGCTTTATTGAGGACTTGCTTGTGGAAGAGTTGACAGACATTCTGGTCGGTCTCGAGCAGCGGATTAGCGCCTATCGGAATCGCTATCAGGAGCTTGAGAAAAAGCGCCGGCGACTCGATGACGAGATCGCCATGATCAGAAAGTATCTGGAGTTGGCGGAAACACTTTATCGAGTAGAAGCAGACAAGGCGAAATTGGCCAGTCTTTCCAGCCAGATTATTACGGATGAAAAAGGTATCCGTCCGCTTCCTGTGACGGACGTCACTGATCAGTCGCGCGAAATTCTGCTTGGAAAAAGCAAGTACGTTGGGAAGAGCGTTCCGGAAGCCGCGTATGTCATTCTTAAGGAAGCTAGTCGCCCAATGCATGCCAAGGAGTTATTGCAGCGCTTGTTAGAGGGCGGCTTGCAGATCAAAGGAAAGACGCCATTGACGTCGGTGGCGACTTCATTGAAGCGAGATAAACGGTTTCAGAAGGTCGGCCCGAACACGTTTGCTGTTATGACTCAAGAACTGACAGCGGTCGTGTAGACGGACGGAAGCAGTTCACGTCAACTTTAAATGTGTGAAGGGAGGTGAGAGTCTTGGCAACGAAGAAGGCAGCGAAGAAACCAGCGAAGAAGACCGCAAAGAAGAAGTAAGTCCCACCTGGATTTACACGCCGGAGGTAAGGCCACTTATCTCCGGCGTTTTTTTATGTCCTGATCCTATAACGTGAACGTGATACTGAAGGATGGCGCATGCAGCCGAGTGATTGCGAGATACGGCTGGGGGAAGAGAGTTAGACAGCGAGAGACGGAGCAGGGCGAAGCAGTCCGAGGGATATGCGTGGTTCCGGCGCAGGGGCTGAATGTTCCCCTGTGATAAGTGCCCATTTGTCACGCTGGGAGAGGATTTGCTCGACGAGTCGAGTGTGCATGGCGTGACCGGAGCGTTCGGCGACAATGTGGCCGATGAAGGGGAAGCCGAGAAGCGCAATATCGCCAATTAGGTCCAGCACTTTGTGCCGAACAAATTCGTTGGGGAAGCGAAGACCAGACTGATTGACAACACCGTCTTCCGATAAGACCACCGTGTTATCAAGGGTTCCGCCTTTTCCGAGTCCTCGTGACCACAACGCTTCAACTTCATGGAGAAATCCAAAGGTTCGAGCAGTCGCGATGTCCTGTTCGAATGCCGAGGCAGAGCAGGTGTGGGTATAGGACTGGGTTTGGATCAATGGATGATCGTAGTGTATGGAGTACGTGATCTTCGGCGTTGAGGAAGGCTCGATTCTTACGCGGCGAGCCCCATCTACGACTTCAATGGGTTGTGTAATTTTCACATAGGATTGCCGACGGGCTTGCGGCATCACACCGGCCATCCTGATCAGGCGAACAAAAGGGCTGGCGCTTCCATCCAGAACAGGGACTTCTCCCGCGTCGACTTCCGCGTAGACGTTATCGACTTCCATACCGACCAAGGCGGCCAAAAGATGCTCGATGGTCTTGACCTGTTGTCCATTTACGCAGATGGCCGTGCAGAGTTCTGTCGGCACTTTATTGGATACCGCGGCGGGAAGAAGCGTTTCCTCCGACCCCTTACGGTATATGAAAACAATACCGGTGTTGGGGGGCGCTGGACGGAGGGTCAGCGTGACGGGTTGGCCTGAATGGAGCCCGATGCCTGAACAGGAAACTGGAGAACCGATCGTTTGCTGAAACCGCACAGTGCCTCCTCTGTAATGTGACACACTAGACCAGCAATGCTTGTGCCAAATTGATCACATTTTATAAGTACTTGATTAGTAAAGATATCATTTATTAACTTGCCGATAGCGTCTGTGACTAAATTAGCACAATTGTATCTTTTGGAGTGACTGGATGAAGCTGAGTATATTTGTGTTTTCAATGAGTTAGTGTAGTGTTGTTGATTGTGCGCACCTATGCGAACCCACAACTACCTTACAGCTATGGCCTTGGCTCCAATTCGATGAGGCCCTTGCGAATGGCCAGGATAGCCGCTTGAGTGCGGTCATACACTTGAAGCTTGTGGAAAATATTACGAACATGGTTCTTCACGGTTTTTTCGCTCAAATCTAGGTTATTAGCAATCTCTTTATTGGTCTTACCGTCCGCGACTAGTCGCAACACCGTCAGTTCGCGCTCCGTGAGATCGTGCTCGACCCACCCTGGCTTCTTCCCTTTTTTTTGAGACATGAGCGAGAATTCGGCCAGGATTTTGCTCGCTACGGATGGATGGATGAGGGACTCTCCCTTGTAAATGGCGCGAATCGCGGCCACGATTTGTGACGACTCTGAATCCTTCAGCAGATACCCGGTGGCGCCTGCGCGAACCAGATCGAAAATATACTGCTGTTCCTCATACATTGTCAGCGCCACAATCCCCATATGAGGAAATTCTCGCTTGATCTGCCGGGTGGCTTCGACGCCTCCCATGCGTGGCATGCTGACATCCATCAAAATCACATCTGGCATGAGCGTCTTGGTTTTCTCGACGGCTTCCGCACCGTCCTGTGCCTCACCGACCACATTGATGTCCTCTTTGGTCTTCAGGATCGCCGCGAGGCCTTCGCGAACCACACGATGATCATCGGCTATCAGGACCTTAATTTTTTCCATGTCGAATCGTCTCCTTGTCGGCTAGTGGGATTCGCAACACGATTCGAGTGCCGCGCCCCTTCTTGGAATCGATCGTGGCTTCTCCCCCCACCAGTCGCGCCCGCTCCAGAATGGCCCGGATGCCGAAATGATCCCACTTTTCGGGATCGCGGAGCACCGCATCCATATTAAACCCAATCCCGTTGTCGGAAATGGTCACTTTCAGGAGGTCCGCACGAATATCGAGTTGAACCGACACTCGGCTGGCTTTGGCGTGCTTCTGAACATTACTCAACGCCTCTTGCACGATCCGAAAGAGGAAAATTTTGGTGCGAGGGAAGAGAATTGCCTCGTCACCGATGACCGAAAACGCCGTGTTAATCTGATATTGAGTTTCGTACGATTTGAGATAGTTGGTCAGCGCGGGAATCAATTCCATCTTGTCATAGTGGAGTGGGCGCAAGTTGAAAATCACTTGCCTGGCTTCCTGAATCGCTAATTTCAGCTGGGCTTTGGATTCGCGAATCGTGGCTAGGCTGGCCTTGGGATTCTTGCGGAGCAATTCCTGGGAGAGCTCAAGCTTGAAATTGACTCCGGCAAGACTCTGCACCAGCCCATCGTGAATTTCGCAGGCGATCCGAGTCCGTTCTTCCGTGACGGCGGCCCCCGTTTCTTTGACATACAATCGATACAGAGATTGATATTTGTTTAAGGCCTTCTCGATGTCGGCCGTCGCGCGGATGCGGGCTTCGATCAGCTGCCACATAAATTTGGCGCTGGCTCCCCCGATGACCGAGACGCCCATGCGTCGGATGTCTTGCAAATATTCGCCGACTTCCGGGTTTCCGGAGACATCGATGACCAGATCGACCGGTTCCATTTTCAGAAGTTGTCGGTAATTACGCGTGACGCGAATGTGCAACCGGCGAGCGAGCCCGAGGCCCGGTGCCTGGGCACTGGTGTCGGCTACACCGACGATTCGGACCAATGGATCGTTGGCGAAGATTTCCATTAACGCCGTGCCGCCGCGACCCGCGCCGATGATGACCACATGCGTGGCGCCGGGCGAACGCCGCCTATTAGGCCGCAGGGCTTGCCGTCTCTCTCGCGTGTGTCGAGTAGTTGCCATGTGTCCGCTATGCCGGGCGGAGTGGAGGCCTTCCCGTACCGGTGCCCATCCCGCCTAAACCGAACGGACCAGTCCGGAAGGTGAGGGAAAGAGGAAGGCTTAACGCTCCCGACGCTGCTGTGCCAGGGTCTTGATTTCGTCCATGAACTGGTCGATGTCTTTGAACTCTCGATACACGGATGCGAATCGGACATAGGCGACTTGATCGAGCTGTGACAGTTCCCTCATCACTTCTTCTCCGACGGCGGTGCTCACGATCTCGGTTTCACCCATATCCTGGATGCGCTTTTCGATACGATCGGTGACGGTTTCAATGGTTGCAGTGCCAATCGGGCGTTTTTCACAGGCTTTTTTCAGGCCGGAGACGATTTTCCCGCGATCGAACGGCTCCCGACGCCCGTCTTTTTTCACTACCGCAGGCATGGTCTCTTCGACACGTTCGTACGTCGTATAGCGGCGTTTGCACGATAGGCATTCGCGCCGTCGCCGGATGACCTCACCCTCCTTGGCCATCCGCGAATCGACGACCTTGTCCTCGACATCGTCGCAGAAGGGGCACTTCACGGGCGAACGTCCTGCCTAAGTGGGTGACGAATCGTAGGCATGAAAGATGGGGAAACGGTTGCACAATGTTTTTGCCTGCGCGCGTACGTCGGCCTGCACCTGCTGGTCTTGAGGATGTTGCAACACGCGATCAATGAGCGCCACGATCTCACGCATGTCCGCGTCGCGCATGCCGCGAGTCGACACGATGGGACTACCGATCCGGATGCCACTTGCCACGGCCGGTGGTTTCTCATCGTAGGGAACGGCATTCTTGTTGACGATAATTCCGGCGGCATCCAAGGCGGCATCGGCTTCTTTTCCTGTGATCCCTTTGTTGGTCAGGTTCACAAGCATCAAGTGCGTATCGGTGCCTCCCGACACAATTTTATAACCGCGCTCGACGAGTCCCTGCGCAAGGGTACGCGCGTTGGCAATCACTTGTTGCTGGTACCGTTTGAACGACGGAGAGAGCGCTTCCTTGAAGGCGACGGCCTTGGCGGCAATCACATGCATGAGGGGACCGCCTTGCAGTCCGGGGAAAATGATTTTATCGACGGCCTTGGCATGTTCTGCCTTACACATGGTGACGCCACCTCGAGGGCCTCGAAGGGTCTTATGAGTTGTGGTCGTCACAAAGTCCGCATAGGGAACGGGATTCGGGTGTAACCCTGCCGCAATGAGTCCGGCAATATGCGCGATGTCGACCAGCAGATACGCTCCGACGGCCTTGGCTATCTCCTGAAATTTGGGGAAATCCAGCGTGCGGGCATAGGCGCTGGCTCCGACCACTAACATGCGTGGACGGCATTCTTCGGCAATCTTCCGGACCGCCGCATAGTCGATGGTTTCGGTGTGACGATCGACGCCATACGAAAAAGCACGAAAGATCATGCCGGAGAAATTCACCTTACTACCATGGGTCAGGTGTCCGCCTTGGGCCAGGTCCAACCCGAGAATCGTGTCTCCAGGTTTGAGCACTGCCAGATACGCGGCCATGTTGGCTTGGGAACCAGAGTGCGGTTGCACGTTGACGTGCTCCGCCCCGAAGATCTGCTTGGCACGTTCGATGGCGAGGGTTTCGACCGTATCGACATGCTGGCAGCCGCCATAGTACCGCTTGCCGGGATATCCCTCCGCGTACTTGTTGGTCATGACACTGCCTTGAGCAGCCAGGACCGCTGGACTGGCGAAATTTTCCGAGGCGATCAACAACAGCTTGTCCCGTTGCCGTTGGCCCTCGGCTTGAATGGCTTCGTAGGTCTCGGGGTCGGTTGATTGCAGCGCCTCCAACGAACCGATCACATCCTGCATGTTTCCTCCGAGCGCGGCATTGAGCGTGGCCGGCCGCGCATGTTACTCAACGGGCTAAGCCGTGGCGACGGCTTCCGGCTCTTCTTGTTTCTTCACCACATGGACGGCGATGGTAGCCGTGACTTCGCGCGGCAGCTTGATGGCGATGGCAAACGTCCCGAGCTCCTTGATGGGCTGAGCCAGCTGAATTTTGCGCCGATCCACGGTGAACCCTTGCTCGCCCAGCCCCTCCGCGATGTCCTTCGCCGTCACGGATCCGAACATCTTGTCGTCTTTTCCGACTTGGGCGGAGATGGTGAGTGAAACCGCTGAGATCTTTTTGCCGTGCTCTTCGATGTCCTGCTTTTCCTTCTTGGCCTTCTCAGCTGCGGCTCGTTTGGCATGTTCGAATTCTTTGATATTCCGGCCGTTAGCTTCGACGGCCTTCTTGCGAGGCAAGAGATAGTTCCTGGCAAACCCATTGGAGACGTCCAAAAGGTCGCCGAGGTCGCCCACGCCTTCGAGTGTTTCTTGGAGAATCACCTTCATACTGCAACTCCTTCTGTTGGAAAGGGAAAAAGCATACTGGCGGGTTGTGCAAAAGTCAATTGATCCAGAGCGACCGGTAGGGTTTTCTTCCTCCGTCCTCGAAGCGGAGAAGGTGGTCTCGGAAACCCTGTGCTCCGAAATCGTCGTGAAGCGGCTGATGCTGGACAGGTTCTTTCTGGAATCATTAAGATGTGGTCCCTAGCGGGATCGTGTGCATGACGCTTTAAACGCGCGTGGCGCAGAACTACGGCGGCACGTGGCACTAGAACTGACGGCAGGAGAACCATTCGTTATGACCGCAATGCCCGGCACCTTGCAGGATCTTTTGGATCAACAAGCTGCAAAATTGGAGCGCGATGCCGCGTGTAGCTCTGAGCAACGGCTCGATCAGCCTATTTCGCTGACGCGCGGTCGGCTGCTCCAGACGGTGGGCAATTTGCATCTGTATGAATTTTTCCTGCCTTCTGACGCGATCCTTGGCCCCGACCTCTCAGTGACATTACTCCTGAGTGAGGAGGCCGAGCCGACCGAAGGCATCGTGCTGTGTCAGAACGGGGAGCGCCTTATCCTCCAGACCTTCGATGCCATTGGTGATGTCGTGCCTAGCGCGACGCTGGTGCCGGACGTCAGCGGACTAGCCTTGACGACCAGTCGTCGTTTAATGGAGATGAGCAAGACCGGGGGATCCTACACGCTGGGCCCGGCAGAACGTCTCTTGCCCGTGCTTGAAGCGGGACAGTCAGGACATCGCGCGGTACTGGAGGCCCTGATACCTACCTCTGTGTTGACCCCCTTGTGGCATGATGAGCTCACGGTTCGGCGGCAGAAATTATCCACGCTCGTTGTTGAGCTTCTTCGAGGCAACAAGCGTATTCTCCTGGTCACCCCGGATCACCAGAGCGCTGACGCACTCACGCTTCTGATTGCACGCGCCATGAAAGCGGCTGGGCTGACCTATAAGAGCTGGCTCAGTCGCTACGAACTCGCAATCGAAAAGGGGGGCGGCGGCATTCCGCTGTCCGAGTTAGGGTTCGAGGCGCAAATGCATCAGTTTTACGCCAAGTCCCGGTCCGACAAGGCGGTGCTCCGCAAGAAATACGAACGGTTTCGCGAACTCACTCCGTTGCTCGCGTATAAAGCCCAGAAGCAGAAAGATTTAGACGAAGTGCGGTTGCTGGAATGGCGACTGCTGACTCAGCTGAGCGAATTCCAAGCCAAGATCAAGGAAATTGAGACGACCCTGATTGAGTATGAGCAGCTTCCCATTTGGAAGCGTCTCTCCATGCAGGCGATGGGAAAGAATGTCGAGTCTTTGCGGGAATATCTGGTCATCTATGAGCGGCACAGCACCGGGCTCCGCAAGGAGATCGATATCGCCAAGGAACGGATCAACGAACTCATTCCCGAGGCCACGGTGCCAAAAGACATCAAACCTGAATTTGCCGAACTGAAAGAGGATGTCATCAGGTTGGGGGGGACGAAAAAGATACGAGAACTCCTGACCGCCCAGGAAGATACCAACCGACAGGCTTTCGTGCAAAACCGGCGAGTCATCGTGACAACTGCTGCTCGAGTAGCTGCGGATCCCTTGTTTCGCCGAGTGCGGTTCGATGTGCTGATCGCCGACGAATCCCCGCGTATCCGGACCCCCTTCTTGTTGGCGGCCGCAGGATTGGTCCGCGAGCGCATCGTATTGAGCGGCGACCTGCGAGATGTCACGCCGGACGGTCCTTGGAATCTTGCTGGCGGCCTCTCACTCCTTCACTGAGGGTCAGGTGGGCTCCATGCAGATTTCCATGGTCTCGTCTTGACGGGTTTCAACTGATCAGCGATAATCCCACTCCATTTCTCAGGCCGAAGTGGCGGAACTGGCAGACGCACTGGTTTCAGGTACCAGCGCCCGTAAGGGTATCCGGGTTCAACTCCCGGCTTCGGCACCATAAATCGCTCAAACACCGCTACAGTCCTATCGATTCCACGTTTCGGCTATCGTGAAAGTGTCTCTCTGTACACTTTTCGGTAGCCATGCTTACACGTTTCTCCTCGTCAGGCACCTACTTCTCACGGCTCATCGTGCCAGTCGATCTCCGTGCTTTGATCGGTCGGCGCGAGATTCGCAAAAGTCTTCAGTCGAATAATCATCGCCATGCTAGAGTTCGAGGCGCAACCTAGGAAGAGCACTTGGCTCGCCTCTTTGCCACCCTCAGAAGGGATCACGCACGTATGACAGCCAGCCAGATTGACGCACTCGTGCAGCATTACTTGACCACCACCCTTGAACTGTTTGAGACCGATAGGGTTGAACAGGGAAGAACGACTGACGAGGAAGGCGAAGGCCGCTGGCTCGTACTCTCTGACTCGATTGACGGGACGGTCGAGCAGCTCACCAATTGCGATTACCGCACGGTGAAGCCAACTCTCGAAGGGCTGCTGAAGGAGCATGGCCTGAAGCTTCAGGAGACCACACCGGCTTATAAGCGCCTATGTCGTGCCTTACTGGTCGCACAGCAACGAGCTGTTCACGATTGAGATGGAACGCGTGGGCGGCGATTACAGGACACAGGTCCCAGGAGCAGGGCAGAGCTTGCACAGTCCTACCGCTCCATCCAGCACCCTCGCTCAGACTCTGGCAACGGGCCTCACCCTGACGAAGTTATTTCCCTCTACATGGAACACCACAAGCATAGGGAAGCGCGGACGAATAGCGAGAAAGTGGCTAACCTGAGGCGACTGATTGAGACTTTGCCCGATGGTGAGGCTGTAAGCTCCCCCGTCAAGGAGACAGTGTTAATGGAGAACTTCCGGCTTCAAGATTGGCCCGATACATGGCCGGCGGGAGACCCGCCAATGCATCATGCGGCCGCTCTTCGTTGTAACTCTGGAACCATTCCGCACTGATCTCTCGGACCTGGTCCAACGATTCAAACACGTAGGCATTCAGCACTTCGGTGCGATACGTGCGATTGAATCGCTCGATGAAGGCATTCTGATCCGGCTTGCCAGGCTGGATGTACCGCAGTTCAATCCCGCGCTCCGCACACCAGGTCATGAATCGATCGGCGATCAGTTCCGGGCCATTGTCGAGGCGAATCGCGTGGGGCTGGCCCCGCCAGCTCACCACTTGCTCCAGCACGCGGACCACGCGCTCCGCCGGAAGCGACGTATCAATCTCGATGGCCAAGCCCTCGCGCACGCCTTCATCCAGAATATTGAGGGTCCGGAATCGTCGCCCGCCGTACAGCGTATCACTCATGAAATCCACGGCCCACACGGCATTGGGTTGTGGGACTACCACGAGCGGGTGTCGAACTCGAACGGGCAGCCGCTTCTTGGTCCGTCGAGGCAGATTCAGCCGCAGCTGGCAATAGACCCGCCAGAGCCGCTTGGGATTCCACGGATGGCCATCGAGCCGGAGCCGATCACAACACTTCCAGAAGCCCCAGCGACTCTTGGCCGCGACGAGCGTCGTCAGCGCCGCAATCACCGGCGCATCGCGCCGGGCCCAGTCCACGAGCGGCCGGTAGTACGTCGCCCGCCCGAGTCCCACCGCGCGACAGGCCCGCTGAACCGGAAGGCCGCCCTGACTGACCAGGTGAGCGACGACCTCCCGCCGCTCAGCAGGCCTTAGAGCTTTTTTGCGATGACATCCTTCAGCGCCGCATTCTCTAAAGACAGGTCGGCATACATCCGTTTGAGCCGATTGTTTTCGTGTTCCAATTCCTTCAGCCGCTTCACATCGGAGGCCTCGAGCCCGCCGTACTTGGCTTTCCACTTGTAGTAGGTCGCGGAACTGATCCCGTGCTTCCGCCACAGCTCATTGACGGGGCGACCGGCATCGGCCTCTTGCAGGATCGACACAATCTGTGTTTCGGTGAACTTCGACTGGCGCATGGGAACCTCCTGGCTAGGTGACTATTGTGCCAGAAAGTTCTCCACGAGGTCTGTCTCGGAATGAGGGGAGCTTACAGTTCGATACCAGTATCGCCCACCATTCTGTCGGTATAATAAGTCGATTGCCCCATTTTTTCCTCCTAACAGGGCGGTTTGCTCGTCTCCCCTGAACGAGAATTCCTAGATAGTCTCGACTGGACAGAACCAGAACCCTGCGCTAGACTTTCCTCACAAGGAACAAATTCCGCTTTCTCGAATGTTCCTACAGAAGAAAGAGAGGATTGTATGCGCGGGACTATCGCAATGGCCATATTGGGACTGATTCTGACCACCGGCTGCTCGAGCACTCAGCAGATGGTCACGCAAGACCAAGACTACAATGCGCCGCTGAGCATCTATAGCGCCATGGACAGCACCTCGTTGGTGTATTCCGATCCCATGGCAGCCTCGCAAGCCAATGATAACCCCTATCGATGGATCGGGTTTATTCTGCATCCTGTCGGTCACCTTGTGGATTACACGGTGAATCGCCCCCTCTACGCCATCGCCAGACACGCGCCGTATCTCTTCGGATATACAGCCGAAGACTCCATGATCGATTCACAGCGTCGGTAAACCGATTCAAGTCTCGCTGGCCGGCGTATTTCCGGCCGGCGAGGCAAGGCCCGCCGCTGCCTCGTTACCACTCCACCCACTGCCATTCGCATCTACTTCGCCCTTTAAGGTATGCTAGTTGATCTTTGATCGTGTGACGTTCGGACTGAGGCAATTATCCCAGCCATGCATCGCCGAATCTTGCCATTGCCCGTACTATTGACTATCGGCATCTTCTTGGCTGGTTGCGGGACCCCACCACCTCAACGACCGCCGCTCCCTCCCTCAGAAAGCGACCTTAACCTGCTTAAAACCACCAAACTTTGTGATTCACGCAAAGCGTTCGAGGAAACACATTTCGGCACCACTCCGCACGTACAGGCCTGGGGCAGCGGGCAAGAACTGCGCCTTCCACAGGAGCAAAGCCTTTCCAAGGGGGAGGAGTCGTACTTTTTCGATGAGGATGGAACGCTGGTCGGCACCCTCTTCGTCTTCCGCTCAGGGCTTGATCTGGCGCCCTATAAAACCCTGCGACGCACCCTGTCTCAACTCAAACCCAGCCTAGAGTTTTATCTCACGGTCTCGGAGTTAGCCGATCGCCAAAATATGGCGGGAAGTACCCTGTACGATACGGGGGACGAAAAAACCACGACGCGGTACCTCGTCCTGGGTGACCGAGCCGCGCCTCGCCTCCTCGAAGCGTCTTTTACCATCGACCCATATGTAAAACTGTTCTCTCCCTACCGCAAAGAATTCCTCGACCGTCTTCGCAGTACCGCACAGCAAACTGACGGTCAGCATCTCGACTCGCAAGGAGCCGAAGACAAGGAGCCGTTTACGTCACTGCAACAGTTCGCGCGCGGTCAGACTGCCCAGCTCGCTTACTGCGGAACAAAAAACCAAGCCATTGCTTTGGATGCCTACCAAAAGGCGAGTCTATCGGGATTTACCAGCAAGGTCTGGCAAGCAGAGCTGAACCATCGACTGGGGGTATCCTGGGAAGCCGCAGGCAATCTGGAGAAAGCCAAGAGCGAACTGCTCGCCTCATTGGCTAAACGTCCGAACTCTCCAGAGGTGTTCAACAATCTCGGTCATGTGTATGGAAAGCTTGGTGATAAGCAAAATGCTCTGGCCTCATTCGAGAAGGCAGTTTTATTGCGTCCCAACTATGCCATTGCCCGATTCAATGTAGCCGAGGCCATTGCGCAAACCAACCCCAAACGGGCTATTACTGAATATGAAACGTACTTGGCACTCGCAGAAGGGATTCTTGAAGAAGCCGACCGATCCGCCCTCGCCCAGAAACGCGTGAAAGAGCTGAAACATTAGAACAACACAAAGGACGGTATCGAACAGTAGTCGTCGGTTTAGACGGAGGGGGTATGTTCAGTGCTCGCGGGGTGACTTCTCTTCCTCCTCCTGACCTGTCTTACACTCGATACATAACGTCGTGACGGGGCGGGCTTTCAAACGCTTGTAAGGAATATCTCCGCCGCAGCGAATGCAAACACCGTACGTCTGGGTGGCGAAACGGCTAAGGGCCTCGTCGATTTTCTTAAGTAATTTCTGCTCCCGCTCCCGAATCCGAATGAAGAGTGCTGGTCGGCCTCTGCAGAAGCCTGATCACTTACATCCGGGAAAACTTCCAGACCCGTTGGACTGGTCAGCACCACCCCAGCCTCAGCTAAAATCGCTGCCCGTTGCGCTTCAAGATCCTGGAGAATATCAGGATACTTAACTCCGTTTGGCTTGGTGGGTTGCGGTCGATCAGCGGTAGATTTTTTTGCCGGAGTCTTCATCGAAATACTCGGTTTGGTCACGCCGGTATTGTCATCAGACGCGATTAGGATTTTGACTATAACAGTCTCAACCAGGGCGGTCAATGCGCTATCCCGTAGAGATCTCTTCTCCCCTGGATAGATTCATCAACGTGACTTCGTCTGCATATTAAATGTCCATTCCAACTAGAATCCGTATGCGATACGTGAGACCCGCACGTGATGCGGTTTCAACAGACGGTCAAATCGATGGCCGTCGCTTCACCCTCGATCGTGGGGTTGTGGCGACAATAATTCCTCCACGCTCCAGCCTTGACCCGATAAATCAGTTTTCCGCGCGAATATCCGAGGGCCCCACACCGTCCAACGGGAACAGGACCCCCAACAGGACATGATAGGGCCCCCGGTAGCCGCCGGCTCGCTCGATCGCATACGGGTGCTCGGCTCTTCGATCACAAGGATCTTCGTTCGATCGCGCTTCAGACCGGCAAAATCCCCACAGCTCTTCCTCCGCAATGTTCGACATTGGAGGCAAAAGGACAGACCATCCTTCACGGCCTGAATCGCTTCAGACAGGCGCAGAGCATCTTCTCGTTCCGACTTTAGAATATGAAAAGCCAACCGTTCCTCTTCTGCGCAATTCCAGGCAAGCGAACCAACTCGCCAACCAGTTTTGCCAACAGCCCCTGCTGATCAATACT
>CAWIWD010000002.1:0-208401 GCA_963839785.1 uncultured Nitrospiraceae bacterium | reverse complement strand
GAATTGAGAATGGGCAATTCAGGGCGTATCTCAATAGTCTGATTTCCATTTGGCCGTACTGGTCTTCGCCCTCTCGAATGGTGGATCGGTTGCTGAGGCCTTCCGATGTCTGGGTGTGGGGTTGGCTGCAATCGCGACGGCTGGCTTGACAGCCTTTACGGATGGTCAGAGAATCCCGCTTCCGATTTGGTCCGGCAGAAGCGGGGTGGAATAGCTCAGTGGTAGAGCATCGCCTTGCCAAGGCGAGGGTCGCGGGTTCAAATCCCGTTTCCCGCTCCAAATTTCCCAAGCACCAGCACCATCTCTCCCCTTCTCCTAAGAAATATGGATTGTCTTCAAATTCCGATGCCAGCGCATCCCAGGTTCACTAGTCGTCGCGGTTAATTAGTGCAAAACAACTCGCGAAGGCCTAGCGGAATAGCCGAAACAGATCAAGGGTCAAGCTAACGTCATACCTCGGGCTGGAAGTCACTCCTGCGAATTTATTCTGCACTAGTTCGCTGGGCTCGTTGCTCGTGGGACTGATGCCCACGGAAAGATTCTGCCCCATCCACCTAATCGACCGACCCCCCTAGTGCTGCGTCCTACTCAGTGTGATGAGGTTGAGGCCCGAATGTCTGGGAGATGGTCGAATCATGTTTCAGTCCCGTTCCATCGGTGGGGAGTAAAGCGAATGACCGTCAACCCGGCGGTGAGAGTTGAATGCTGATCTGGGAAAGCGAGACTGCCCCAATGTACACATGGGGCGGGGGCTTCACCAAATGCCTCTATTAGCAAGAGTACAACTAGTATACGGCGCACAATTCCTCGTGCACAAGGCACATGCCATTTCCTTCTACTCGTTGTGCAGCTGGGCGCAGCCAGGTGTAGATTCTGATAGCTGTGGGTTGTGGCCCACCTAAGTGCCCACGTCATCCGGTACAAACGGGAAATTGCGTCTTGATACGGCCTGTGGAACTGGAAGGCGCGGGCCGAGGTGCTCGAATGGTTGAGGGAAAAAGCGGACTCCGTTATTTAGACGAAGGACACGTCAGCGCAAGAGCGGAGAGAGTCAGGGAGAGAGCTGCGTCGAGACTGTATCGAAAAGGGACAACATACTGAAGATAATTTGCGAGAAGCCTTCGTGCGGAGTGCATGGCACACTTCCAGTAAGATAGTCTTTGCGCACACTTCCTGCTTCTCCAAAAGCTCGTCTCAGGATCGTATTGTTTCTTTCGCGAGGCTTTGCGTCTGTACGCAGGATGTGTGAACGGGACTGTGCGGGGGGTACATGCTCTCCCCTCAATCCGCTTGTCGCTCGTCATGCAGGCCACAGCGGGTTCCATGGATGCTGCTTCATAAGGCCTTAGCCTTGCTGTTGGCTTGTACAGATCTCGTTAGTGTTTGAGGAAGGGAGGAGCTGATTTTCCAAGGGCGTGAAGGCGCTGCAGGAGGTTTTCTGCCGTGGAGCGTTCTTCTGCCGTCAAGGGCGCGTGCCCAAATCGGACCCGAGTATAGAGCTGAGTCAGGGCATGTGCGGACGGCCAAGCTTCCGACCATTTCTCGTGAATATCGCGAAGAAATTCTCCTGACGTGGCGCTTGCCACCTTCACGATTCCGTGCTGCTGCCAAGCACGCGATCATATGGCTGTAGAAGGTGATGACGACGCGCTGATTGGCTGAGTAGATGTCTTGTCGCAAGAATTCATGCCCATCGTGTCGTAGTGTCCGCATCACGAGGAAGCCTACCGTAATTGCCAGTAGAAGGACGAGCGCTGTCCGCGAAATGCCGACGGATAAAAGCGATTTCATGAATCGGCCGAGCATGGTCGATCCATGGCGCAGCATCGTCATCAATGACTCAGACATGCTTCCACGCATTGCCTCTCCGCTTTCCCGAATGCCTTGCACGACGGCGTATTGGTCGCTTGCGCTGTAGTTGAGAAAGAGACGATCCCATGTGAGTCGGGCCGAGTCCAGCACGCTACCGACAGATTCCCACCAGGTTTGGGTCGTGGGTTCGAGGGCAGCGGGGGTAGGGTCCATCGTGACCCATCCTGATTGTGGAAAATAGACTTCTACCCACGCGTGGGCGTCCCGCTGGCGAACCGTATAGTAATTTCCGAACTGGTTCCATTCGGTGGCTAGAAATCCTGTCACCAGCCTGGCGGGAATCCCGATCGTGCGAAGCAGCATGACCATCGCGGTGGCGTAATGTTCGCAGTAGCCGGTTTTCCGAGTGAGAAGAAAGTCTTCCAAGGGGTGCGCCGATTGCAATGTGGGCACGTCCAAGTTGTATCGATACTGAGTCAGTAAATGTGTGCGAATCAGGTCTACTTGCTCGAAGACCGTGGTCGCATGTTGAGTCACCCGGCGCGCGAGGTCGATGATACGTGCGTCGAGCGTGGGAGCCTGAAGATATTGTTGGACGATAAACTCGGGGTAGAGAAACGTGGTAGCCGGCTTTTCTGTTGATTTCACGCGAGACGGAAGCGAGGTGACCGTATAGTGGATGCGGGAATGAGAAGGAAACGGAAGTTGCAATGACCCCATCAGATCCGCCTGAACCGAAAAGAAATTGCCTGTAATGGAGGTAGGCATCGAGACTCCGAACAACACAGCCGTGTCGAGCGGCTCAAGAAGAATGTCCTGTCGAAGGCTCCTGATCGCCGTATCTGGCCTGGCTCCGGATGTTCGGATTGTAAACGTGCCTTGGGGGGATTCCGTAAGCACGCGCCGGTGAGACAGGGTATTGCTCCAAGATTTTCCGTTGTAAAGATTGTAGGCGACTCCCCTCAGATACAGTGGCGTTCGTCCTGACTCGTTCCCGATGATCTCCGGCAACTCTACCCGCATCACGATGCTAGGGTCTTGCTTCACCGGACCGATGGCTCCCAGATCGACGAGCTCAGAAAAGCCCGTGGTGCGCAGACTTTCCTCGTGGTTGTGTTGAAAGAAGCCCCCTCCGATTCGTGGAATGGAGAAAAATAACAGCAGGGTAAGCCCAAATGCACAGGCGGCCATCGTATTGGCCGTCCAGAAGAACCTAGACGTAATGCGCCCCCACGATAAGGGCAGCTCCTCGTCAAGACCGGTCAATTGATTGCCTGACTGCTCATCGTGTTCTTTCACGAGGTGAAAAAGCAGCAGGGTCCAGACTCCTGCCACAAGATAGAAAAGGAAGAAGGGCGCATACCAGATCTGTGTGGTGAGGGCGGCAGACGCCAGAAGCGTGATCAAGCTAATCGCATATAACTGCAACACATCGCGCCGTTGATTGAGGTTCGAGAGTTTGTTCACCAAGAGTAACACCAGGAAATGTATCCCAGCCGAGAGGAGTTCTTCCGACAGGAAAAACAGGTCGATCCAGAATCCGGCGAACGCGAGTAGGAGAAATACATTCCACGTGAGTGCCGAGAACTGGTGGCGGAGCAGGTGACCGCAGAACAACGATGAGGGGGTTATCCGCAAAAGCGCAAGTGCGAATGCCACACTTGCCAAAGTAAGAAGCCACGGGGGCAGCGAGATCGCGAGGGCGAGACTCGCGAAGCTCGTAGCGGCTAAGAGAATTGAGCTAAGCCGGAAGGCGTGATTCAACGGCATCGAAGAGGTCTCTGTAAGACTGAGGAGAAATGACGTGATCGACGGTAGGCCATTCCTCACGGTGCGCGGGTTCGGTCCAGGGCCGTATCAAGATGGTCGGCCCTTCACGCGACGCTGCCAGCGCCTGTGCCATGGGCTGTTGAACGGACTCGCCTGCGCGCGCAGGGCGTCGCTCGCAGAGTGCTAGGGAGTGAAGCAAATGAAAAAAGTGGCTGGGCTCATTAGCCAGGATTTCCCCCTGGTCGCCGAGTAACAGGCGGACGTGGTACCCGTCGTTCAGCAATAACTTGAGTAATGATGCGGCGATCGAGAGCGCTCGTTCGAAGGCGTCATCTGCCTCAATTGGCGCGACGGTCGATACGGCCACCGTGACCCATTGCTGGTCTTCCGCTTCGGTTTCTTTGAGCATCAATCTTGATGTGCGGGCCGTCGTCATCCAATGGATGGCTCGAGCATCGTCACCAGGTCGAAATTCCCGAAGATTGTACAGCGAGTTCCCTGGTCCGTGGCGGGGCACTTCGCGATCTTGTCCGATTGCCTGCAATTCGTGAAGCTGCAGCCCTGGCAAGGGAATGATTTCTGGGCACACGAGGATCGTAGCCTCGAAACCATAAGAGGCGATTTTGTGAAAGAGTCCGAAGGGAAACGGTGTGATGACACGGATTCCGTCGAAGCGATACGGCCCACGTCGTCGCACGAGTAACGGATAGGAGATCAGCGCCGACGAGTGAGGGGCAAGGTGCGCGAGGCGGACCTTGCGATCAATGTCTTTCCCGGCGACGATGTCGAAGAGGCGCAGGGACACACTTGGGATGCGAGATTTGCGATTGGCTATCCAGAGGCTCACGGTCGTGGGCTCATTTGCAAAAAGATATTCTGGCAGGTGGCGATGAAATTCCAATCGCCGCACGCATTGCTCTGACAGTAAGCCGGATAGGACGATCAGACTTAGCATCATGGCCAGAAGGAGATAGAATAGGTTATTACCGGTGTTGATCGCGGCGACTCCGACGGCCAGGGTCAGCAACAAAAAACGAGTGCCTTCTGTCGTTAATCGAACCGCGCGATCTGGCGACGTCCACCGAAGACCTGTTCGGAGGGCACGGAACAATCTATTGCGGGACGGAGGTTGTCCCTGTGTCATTCTGACGCTCCTATATGTCCCACATCTTTCCTGGCACGGAAGGCTTGTCACACTGGGACGGGCACGCTCTCCAAGATGTCTTGAATGACTCGATCTGTGTGTTCGACATTCTTCGTGCGCATCCCTTGCGATCGATTGAGCATGACGCGGTGAGAGAGAATCGCCGGAGCGAGTTCCTTGATGTCTTCAGGAAGGCAGTACGTTCGATCGCGCACAAGGGCAAGCGCCTTCGCTGCTTTGCACAGCGCTAGTGCTCCTCGGGTACTGACGCCCAGTGAAAGGAGATCGTTGTGTCGTGTCGCGAGCACGATCGCGAGTAAGTAATCCATCAGGCTGTCCTCCATCCGGACCTTTTCAGCCTGGCCTTGGAGATCCATGATGTGATGCGCGGTGAGCACTGGTTGTATCTCTTCTGCCGGATGCAGCGATGGAGGACGATGCAATACCTTTTTTTCCTCATCGGGTGTCGGATATCCGATGCGAAGTCGCATAAGGAATCGGTCGAGTTGGGATTCTGGAAGCGGAAATGTGCCGTGATACTCCGCGGGGTTTTGTGTGGCAATGACCATGAAAGGTTGGCGTAAGGGGTGAGTATGGTTGTCCACGGAGATCTGGGCCTCGCTCATTGCTTCCAATAAGCTGCTTTGAGTTTTGGGCGTCGTGCGGTTGATCTCGTCGGCGAGCACAATATTGGCAAACAGCGGCCCCGGCATGAACTCAAAAGCCTGTTTTTGGCGATTGAAGACGGAGATGCCGACAATATCCGAAGGGAGCAGGTCGCTCGTGAACTGGATGCGTTTGAAAGAGCAATCTAGAGAGCGGGCCAGGCTGTGGGCCAACGTGGTCTTACCGACGCCGGGCACGTCTTCGATCAGGAGATGCCCTCGAGCCAGCAGGCAGACGACCGCCATCTCAATGACTCGCGCTTTGCCTTTGATGACCAGCGCGATATTGTCCTGTAGTAATTGGATTGATTGAGAAGAATTCACGATGGGGTGTTTTCGAAGAGCGTCAGATTCGGCACATGACGTGTGATGCCCGAAGTCTAACAAAGGGTCTGAAGACCGTCAATTTATACAGGGTTTTAAGCGGAGTGTTGTTCAATGCAGCTTGTCCTCCACTGTTTCTCTTTCATGAGTCGCGCCTAGGCTTTACACGGTTGGTATCAGTTCCGGTACGAGCGTAAGAAACCAAGGTGGAGTTTCTTCTCTCATATCCTGAAATCGCCTGGCGGTGCTGCTGGCCGGTATGCCCTCAAAGAGTGCACCACGCCGAATCGTCACTTCCCTGAATCGATAGTTAGTAGTACGACCGAGCGGGGCAGGCAGGACGGACGGAAAGCTCTGACGTAGTGGTGCGAGATCCGACAGGAAACGCGATCCGCCTAATGGCAGAGCGAGGAGTTGATGGTAGATGTCGCCGAACACCTCCGGAATATTCTGTGCTGACAAGACCAGATTCATTGGCCTTACGTGCGGATCGTCGATCAGCTGGGATAGGATTTCCCAAAATACCTGAGAATCGACGGCGCCCAGCACGCACAGGGCTCCTCGGTTGGCCATCAATTCCAACAAGGCAAGAGGGCCGCGGATATCGAACTTCCATGATGGAAAGAGGAGGCTTCGGCCGGCGTGCAAGACTTCCAGCGCAGGTTCTTTCCGATGCGTGACTCGTCGAGAGTCCCCTTTGGTTCGCCGGAGCTCTTCGGCGAGCACTTCAGCAGAAAGGCGGGTGGGTTCATAGGCAAATGTGGGTGTGGCAGGAGCCCAGCAGGTGACGATGAGGTATCGAGAGGCGAGACGATGGTCCTTCACTAGCGGTTCGAGGGCAAACATGTCCTGGTCGCCATAGAAACGGAATTCGACACCGGGTCTGTCCTTGAGGTTGCTCAGGCGGAGTGGGTGAGCGTGCAGGGGTCCACCAAGTTGAGAGTCTGGATTCAATCGATCGAGACAATGGAGGATGAGCGCTCTGCCTTGCGTTGCCAATTGAGGTTCATAGGAGGTGACGAGTTCCTCGGCGAAGGACAAATCGCCTGCTCCCAGGTCCAGGACGGAAGCTGGCACATGTTCCATTAGAAGATCAAAGGGACTGACGTGTTGGCGAACGAATCCGGCGACGGACGTCTGCCGTGAGTGTGGGGAGCGACCACTCTCGATGGGGGGGGCACTTGGATGCCTAAGCAGCACACAGAGCGCGCGCAGGGCTTTCGTGGGTGGAAGTCCCGTGAGTTGCTTGAGAGCCTGGCCGCATGAGGATCTTTCTGCGGGTGTGTGTGCCTGCGGCAGGGTAGCGACGAGACTGCGTTTGATTTCGCTCGGAAAGGCGGAGGTTTCCAGCGCTTCCAGTAGTGATGTGAGGGTCGTTGGCCATTGTCTTGGGTTAACGAGGTGCCGGGATGCCTCCCAAGAGTTGGCGTCTGAAGCCCGCGCGGAGGTGACCTGTCTTCGAAAGGTGGCCAGGATGTCAGGATCCACGTGCATGAATTCAGTCGGTGTGCAGAAGGTCCGGGCGTGGTTTGAAGAGCCACGATTTGTATGTGTGAAGGCAGAGTATCGGGGCTGTCGCGAAGGTGTCAAGGGTGCTGCCTTGCGGCTACATCATGCGTGTGGTAGGTAGAGCGCTATGTGTAAATTACCCAATAATTATGGCGAAATGTGGCGCTGCATTGTGAGCGGATTGCTCGTGACGGTCAGTGTCACGCTGGCCCTGTGGGGATGTCAGGGAAAAGACCATGCATCGATGGTGACCCATCAAGAGTGGGGCGGATGGAGGGCCGGTCACGTGCTTGACGCCAAGACTGGTCTACCCGTGCCAATGGGTAAATGGTTGGAGGAACTCGGCACCTACGATACGATCTATTTGGGAGAGGAACATCACAATCGATTTCATATTGACGCTGCGTTGACAGTGCTTCGCTCACTTCTTGGCCAGGGTCGCCGGCCAGTGCTCGCGATGGAAATGTTTGGATGGGATGGTCAGCCGGCTTTGGACGACTATCTTGTTTCGAAGGAGAACCTTCGCGGAGAGTTTCTTGAACGGGTGTTGTGGAAACAAAATTGGGGAGGGGCTTTCGAAGATTATGAGCCATTAGTTAAGTTTGCCAAGGAGCATCAGCTTCCCCTGCTGGCGATGAATCCACCTAAAACATTGATCAGGCAGGTCGTCAAACAAGGTATCGTTCAAGTCAAGGAACAGCCTGAATGGCGACAGTGGGGCATGGAAGAAGAAACAATCGTTGATGAACCAGCCTATCGATCGCGAATCTTGTCTCAACTGCAGGACTGCCACGGAGGGGGTTCCCCTGCGGATTATCAAACGATGTATGCGGCGTCTATGGTGAGAGATGAGGGAATGGCAAAGACGTTGGTTGCCGCACTGAAGAAAGTTCGAAGTGAAGCCGGTTCTGTGCAAGGCCCGGTGCTTAGTTACACGGGAGGCGGCCATGTGCAATATGGGTTGCCGGTCCCGAATCGTGTGGCGCGGCGGGTTCCCGAAGGACTGAAGCAAGTAACGGTCTACATGGCTACGTTCGAAGGAGAACACGCCGCTGAGCTATGGGAAGCCATGAAGGAAGGTATCGCAGACTATGTGTGGTTAACCCCCCCAGGCTCTCAAGGGCTGCCTCGACGGTGCCGATAAGACGTAGTGAACAGCCGACTTGGAAGGTCCTTCCACTGCTGATGCGTGCCATCAAATCCCCTCCACTGCGGGATGGATGCCTAGCCAAGTGTGACATACACTCCAGGCTCGTCGGAGAAGTGAGCGTGGGAGGGGTGATTTCATGGCACTAAGGCGATCACTGGTCAGGCTGCAGCAACGACTTCACAGTACACATCATTTCACAGGTGGCCATATGAAGGGAAGAATCGCGTGTTCAGCCGATCGTCTCAGTTTATTGGAGGCGGCGATGATTAGCTCGGTGGTGGAACCGAATGCCTTTCAACTTGGAAAGCAGTATCAGGCTGAACGTCGTGTTCAGATGACGGAGGCGTCGGATACAGAGCTGACCTCGTCGGTCATGGGTAACTCGGGATTGTATGAACAATCTATTCGGCTTAGCCAGGGGTACTTAGAGGCCAAATGTTCCTGCACATTATCCGAGCAACCGATATGTCGGCATGGCGTAGCTGCGCTTCTGGAGTACCAGCGATGGTCCAAGCCGCGAATTGTTCCTAAGCCGCGTGTCAATGTGTCGCCCCTCGAACCAGTAAAGCCAATGGCCTCGGCTTCAGTTCCTTCCGGTGATGTGAAGCTAAGCGAACTGACCCACTTTACGGAATGGATGCAGGGAGTGGTCAAGGCCATCCATACTGACCAGCCTGTTCCAGATCAACCTGCGTTGGGGGCAGGCCTGGTGTCTACGTGGACACAGCTTATCCGGCAGCTGGATGAGCGGAGGCGGGAGGGCGAAGTGGTGCAGGTCGACCTCGATAGAGAGATTCAAAACCGTGATGCGATGGTTGCCCGTTTGACTCAGGATCTCGACTCGTCAATGAAGGAATTAAAATCTTTGCAGATGACTTACAAAGATCTTAAGCGCGAAGTCGAACTTCAAAAGGGGGTGGTGAGCAAGACTGCCGATCTTTCTCGTCAGGTTGAGCAGTTCGAGAACGAACTGAAAGTGATCGCAAGTCTTCTGACCGAGAAAGGAAGCCGATTGGCAGGATTATCCGATACCTGTCGAGATGTTGCGTCGATGCTGAAATCGCTGGGTAAGGCTTAGAGCGCGCAGTAGAGGAATTGCGGACTCCCATGACCTAGTCTTTTTAGTCCCTCCTGGATACCAACCGCTTGCTTCACCCAACGTTTCCTCAGTACAATGCGACCTTCTTTTGATCTTCCGTGAATATAGGAGGGAAATCATGAACAAGTTGATCGCAGGACTCGCCAGTGCACTGGCCGTATTTCAGACGACCGCTGCATTTGCCAATGTCAGTGAGGGTCCGCCGGATTATAGCGGGATCACAGGGCTCTATTACACCTTGATCGCTATTGTCTTGGCCTATGGAGTGTACGACACGTTTTTTAGTAAGAACTAATTTGCCCAGGTCATTGTTTCTGGCGTGAAACGTTGCACTGGCCTCAGAAGGCAGGTGCGATGTTTCTCGCCTTCTTTTTTGTGTCTGAAGAGTTAGTCTCCTCTTTATTGAGGATTGGAAGCAGGCTCTTCATTACATTCTCAGCCACAATTCGATATCCTACCGCAGTTGGGTGAATGCCATCGCTTTGGTTAAGCGTACTTTGACCTCCTACCCCTTCCAGAAGAAACGGAAGAAGTGGAAGCGCATGGGTTGTGGCCAACTCCCGATACATCGCTTCGAAACGGTCCGTGTATTCTGCACCATAGTTCGGCGGCAGTTTCATTCCGACTAAGAGTATCGGTACATGCGCCTCCTTGAGTCGTCTGATTATGGCATCAAGATGTGAGCTTGTTTCCTGAAGCCTTAATCCGCGTAGGCCATCGTTTCCCCCGAGTTCGAGTATCACCATGCACGGTTTGCTGGCAAGAATCCACGGGACCCGCCGAAGGCCGCCCGCGGTAGTTTCCCCGCTGACCCCGGCATTGACAACCTGATAAGAATATCCGAGGGCTTCAAGCTGCTTTTGAAGCTGCATAGGATAGGATTGCGCCGGAGAAACTCCGAGGCCCGCGGTCAAACTGTCGCCAAATGCGACAATTCGAGGCCGATTGTCGGTACTGTTTGATGAGCTAGGCATTGTATTGGGAATGGGATCATGAATTGATACCTCATCGGAAGACGGTTGGGAAGCTGAAATGGCAGAAGCTTCGGACGGCGACGTTGTTTCAGCTGACTGATCGCAGGCGAGCGATGCAGTCAATATGACGACCACCATGCAGCACTGCGCGAGACGGCCGATGAGTCGGAGCAATTTCGATCTGTTCGTCACTCGTACAGTATAATAGAAAAACATCTTGAAACGCGTCGGGAGCAGGCACTATTTGAAATGATTGAGATTCAACATCTTACAATGCAACTCACGGCCGCCGGTCAGAGGGTCACAATTCTCAATGACCTTTCGTTCGTTATTCCAGACAAGCAAAAGGTCGCGATTGTTGGCCCATCAGGCAGCGGCAAGTCAACGCTGCTTGGACTGATCGCGGGCCTGGATCGCCCGACCTCAGGCACCATTTGGCTCAATGGTGTTGAGATCACGGGGTTGCGAGAACAGGCCATCGCACGACTGCGCCTGGCGAACGTGGGATATATATTCCAATCGTTTCACCTCATTCCGACACTGACAGCACTGGAGAATGTCGCGGTCCCACTCGAACTCGCGGGAAACCCCCAGGCCAGACAACAGGCCAATGACTTGCTGCAAGCTGTCGGGCTTAGTCACCGTGTCTCACATTATCCGGTTCAACTCTCAGGAGGAGAGCAGCAGCGGGTGGCCGTCGCGCGCGCCTTCGCCTGCCGTCCGCCAATTCTCCTGGCCGATGAACCGACCGGCAATTTGGATTCCACCACCGGGCAGCAGATTATTGACCTTATCATGGCGCTGCATCGAGACCTCGGGACGACGCTCGTGTTAGTCACCCATGATCACAACTTGGCCGCTTCCATGGAACGTGTGATCAGTCTCCGTGATGGCCGAATGCACTCCGACCAACTCCTACCTTCAGCGCGGGAGCTCTGACCAGTAGCGATGATGCCCTTTTGGTTTACTATGGCATGGCGAGAATTACGGTCGGCCTGGCGGCACTTTCTCTATTTTCTTGCCTGTATTGCGCTGGGTGTCGGGGCAGTCGTTGGGGTCTCTCTTTTTTCTGCCAATGTCGAGCGGGCGGTGTTAAAGGAAGCTCGAGGATTGCTCGGCGGGGATTTAGAAATCCGTCTGTCCAGACCCATTGGGCCACAAGGAGTTACGGTGTTGCAGGGTCTCAATGGGCGAGGCGTGCGGGCAACCCGTGTAAGTGAGTTAGTTGCGATGGCCTCGCGGGTTGATCGATCTCCGGGCGGCGCCGAACAGAGTCAGCTCGTCGAACTGAAGGCCGTGGAGTCACAGTATCCGCTATATGGGGTGCTGAGAGTCGAACCAGACCGCCCGCTGATGGATCTTCTGCGAGTGGCGGGAAACAGTTGTCGAGAAATCTGTCACGGGGCAGTCGTGCAGGAATCTCTGCTGATCCGCTTAGGACTGGTGGTGGGCGATGCGGTCAAAATCGGACAGGCGTCATTTCGGATCATGGGTGTCATTCACTCCGAACCAGACCGAATGGCCAACATGTTTAGTTTGGGGCCCCGCGTGCTTGTGTCTCAGGAGGGACTCGTGGCCGCTGACCTCGTCAAACCGGGAAGTCGTTTGCGCGAACGACATCTTCTGAAAGTGCCGGCTTCCTTTGCCCTCTCTCCGTTACTCTATGAACTTCGGAACCGGTTGGCTGGGGAGTCCGCTCGTATATCTTCCTATCGGGACGCCCAACCTCAGCTTAAGCGGTTTCTCGATCAACTTACTCTTTATTTGGGCCTTGTCGGGCTGACGGCACTCTTTGTGGGCGGGATTGGCGTTGCCCTGTCAATTCAAGCTTTTGTCCGGGAGAAGTTTCAATCGATCGCGATTCTGAAAACCTTAGGCGCGGATACCAAGACCATTATTCAGTCGTATTTGGGGCAGGCGGTGGGCCTGGGGATTGTCGGCAGTAGCATCGGCATCGGCATCGGTATCATATTGCAGGGAGTGCTGCCGCAGGCGTTGTCGACATTACTTGCGACCGATCTCTTACAACAGATCCAATTTTCGGCCGTCCTCTTCCCCACGGTCATGGCGCCACTCGCCAAGGGCTTAGGTTTGGGCGTCCTTACCACACTATTGTTCAGCCTGTGGCCCTTGCTCACGATTCGAGAGATCAGGCCTTCGGCTATTTTCCGCCGTGAAGTCGAAGGAGACAATCTCATTGCGACGGGGCGCGAGTCTTCTCTGCGGAGACGCGTCACCCGATGGCTGACAATGGATCCTGTTCGCACCCTGACCGCGACAGGAATTGGATTGGGGCTGGCGGGACTCTCCGTATGGCAGGCAGGTTCATTGACCATCGGGGGGCTTTTCATTGGCGGCTTATTGGTTGCTGTCGTTGCCTTGGTACTAGCAGCGAAGGCGCTACTCATCGTGATGCGCTCTCTGCCGCCGCCCGCTGGACTTTCCATGCGTCAGGCCATGAGCAACATTCAGCGTCCCGGAGGACAAACTCTGGGGGTGATGGTCTCGATCGGCGTCGGAGTCATGGTGATTCTCGCCATCGCATTGATCGAGCATGCGTTGGTGCGGCAAGTGGGCGAGAATCGACCGGTCGATTCACCAACGTTCTTTTTTATCGATATTCAACCCGACCAGACGAATAGCTTTTTAGCGCTGCTCCACGAACGGACAGGCGATCTTGCCGACTCAGCTGACACCTCTCGTTCGCTCTCGATTGCACGCGATCAACGGCAGAACGATACAAGTTGACGCCTGAGCAAGAAGACCAACCCGATCAGACGCGAGAGGAAAAGCGGAAGAACTGGTATGCGAGCCGTGAATATGTCCTGACATTTCTCGAGGAGCTACCCAAGGACAATACGATCGTGAAAGGTGCCTGGTGGAAGCCAGGGCAAGTGTTTGCGCGACCACAGGTGTCCTTCGAGGAGGAGGCAGCAAAAGGCCTAGGCATCGATCTTGGAGCTCTTGTTGAACTGAATGTACAGGGAGCCATCATTCAGGCCGAGGTGAGCAATATCAGAAAAGTCGAGTGGGGGAACTTCTCGACCAATTTCTACATGATCTTTTCACCGGGGTCACTGGAGGATGCGCCAATGACCTATGTGGGTACGGCGCATGTCTCGCCCCAGGACGAGGTGGCCCTTGCAGTCGGCGGTGGTGGCCGCATTTCCCAATGTGACGGCCATCAATATCGGGGAGGTGCTGAGTGCCTTTGCGCGGGTATTGGATCGGCTGTCCTTGCTATTCGCGCCGTGGCCTTATTTTGCCTGTTGGCAGGAGCGTTGGTCATGGCGGCGGCGCTGGCAGCCACTCGCTATCGTCGACTGTACGAGGCGGTGATCCTCAAGGCGTTGGGAGCGACCCGTGCGCTGATTGCCCGGTCGTTTGCAGCCGAATATGCCTTACTGGGTTGCGTGGCCGGGACTGATCGGCACAGGTCTGGCCAGTGCCTTTTCGTGGGCGATTCTGCGCTATATTTTGGAGCTGCCCTTGGTCGCTGGAGCCGTCGTTGTTGGCGCTGGGTTGGTCTGCACGGTGCTTCTGACGCCTGCTAGTTGGATTCCTCAGTACCTACCGCATTCTCGGTCAGCCTCCGTTGACCGTGCTTCGTCACGAATAAGCGCATGTCACCATCCTGTCCTGGATGGCAGTCGGCTGCATCCGCACGACCCGTGAACTGAGTGACCGGAGTGATCTCCGGACCTTGCCGGATAGTCGGGCGTGAGGCACTGGACAGATCGCGTTAGGCGGCCACGCGAGCCAGCACCTGCTCGAATCGCCTCGCGGTCGCGCTCACGGAAGACCACGGCAATATGCAGCTGTTCCAGGTATTGCTCCAGCGTCTTTCCGCCGAGATCGATCTTTCGTGAAGCTGAAGAAGCCCTCACGTCTCGCTCCAGTTCAGGAGTTGAGAGACCCATGATGCCACCGCACATCCGCCGCAGACCGCTTTTGGGGAAAAGTCCGATCCATGCGGTCCCAGTTGGTCTTCACAAATTCCCAGGCTTTCTCCCGGATATACACATTATGCAGTAGGGCGCTGACAAGGAAGGGAGCGTCCTGAGTACGGATTTCGTCGGTCAGGGTTTTGGCGAGGGTTCGCTCCAGGAGCTCTGGTGTCCGAAACGTGGCGAGGGAAAACAGATACCGCCGCTCCTCCTGCGGGGTGGACGCTTTGCGGAAACGGTCGAGAAATTCCTCGTAGCGAGTCTGATCGCCGGTATACGCGAGGATGGAGACAAGGGCTGGAATCACGTTGGGATCGATGTGCCTGGTGTGTTGCTGAGCGCCGCATAGGTTTCTGCCGCCTGGGCTTGGATGCCCTGATCACGACCCAAGGTACCCAAGTGCACGAATGACGTCGCCGCGCAATTCTTTCACCAGTTCGCGCTCATCGGGCGGGGACCCCAGCCGAGCTCTTGGAATGCCGGCGCCACACGATTCGCTTACGAAGGCAGCCGAGCAGGGGCCGGTCCTTCTCTGTGAGCAGTGATTCATCGTGGAAAACGATCCCAGCATCACTGCCCAGACATGGGGATCCTTTTCGCCTCGGAAGTATTCGGTCAAAGGCAAGTAGTCAGCGGGTGGCACCATGCCGGCAATAGTAGATGCCCACGTGTCGTTCAGGAGATTGAATCGCTCGACCGGCGCGAGGGCATGGAGGCCGGTCTGTTGCAGCTTGGCGAGCAAGTCCGCGCTGTACCGAACACGGTAGAATCCATGCCCGTCCTCATTGGCCAACACGGAGGTCCAGTTCTTGGGCAGAGCCATGCGGGTCTCCTGGTCACTCAACAGCAACCGGTGAGTTTCAATCCCCTGTCGGCTGTGTTGACGCGAAGCTGTATGGGAATGTGCCATCGTTGCGTCGCGTGCTCGCTGGGGACGTGACCGAAGCATCCTCCGCATAGGTAAAGCGGTGCTGGGTGAACTTCAGCGTTGAGGGAGAATCGGTCTCCAGTGTCACTAATGGGTATCCCGGGCGAAAAAATCCATTCGTTCATGAGCGCGGGGACATCCTGCTCGCCGCCTGGCCCAGAGAGACCCACAGATCTGTTGTTTCCGCGTTCCATACGCATGGGTCGTGAGATAGTGGCGGACGCCGTCTCGGAAAACTCGTGGGGCCGATATGTTGCTCCAGCATGCGCAACACGGACGCCCCCTTCTCGTAGGTCAACACGTCGAACATCGCTTCGGCTTCCTTGGGGCCCGGACGGGAAATTCGATCGGCCGTGGTGCTGACAAGCCCATCGACCGACAAGGCGGCGGCGCGAGACACTCCAAAGGCGCTCCAGCGTTCCCATTCCGGTTTCCACGCATCGACGACCAGCATTTCCATGAACGTTGCGAAGGCTTCGTTGAGCCAGAGTCCGTTCCACCAAGCCATCGTGACGAGATCGCCGAACCACATGTGGGCATTTTCGTGGGCCACCACGTCTGCGATGCGTCCCTGTTCCGTGTGGGTCGCGGTTCGTTGATCGAGGAGCAAGGCGGTTTCACGAAATGTAATCGCACCCAGGTTTTCCATCGCTCCCGACGCGAAATCGGGAATGGCAATCAGATCAAGTTTGTCGCCCGGATAGGGAATGCCGTAATAGGTGGCCAAGAAGTTCAGTGAATATACGGCGATGTCGTGACCGAATGCCGTGAGATGTTGCTTGCCAGGAACCGACCAGATGCGCACCGGTGTGCCCTCCGCCAGGATCGGCGCAGTCGATTCAAGTCGACCGACGATGAAGGCCACCAGATACGTGGACATCTTTATAGACTCGGCGAATCGAAGGACTCGCTTCCCGCCTTCCTGACGATCGTCTACGATCCGGGTATTGGAGATGGCCGTCAGGGTGGGATCGATCACCAGGGTGACGGCGAAGACCGCTTTGAACTGAGGTTCGTCCCAGCAGGGGAAGGCCCGCCGCGCGTCTGTGGCCTCGAATTGCGTGGCTGCCAAGTGTGTACGATGCCCTGCTCATCCTTGTAGTTGCTGCGATAGAAGCCGCGCAGCTTATCGTTCAACGTCCCTCGAAAGGACAAACTCAGTTTCCATTCGCCCGGCGGGACAACTGACGGAAAGCTGATGCGGCATCGCTGGAGTTCTTCGTCCATATGCACAGTACCGGTGCGTGGCGACCTCTCGTCGCCGGATAAGATGGCGGATGACACCTCCAGCTCCGTGGCATTGAGCACGATCTCGGCGGTAGGTTCGGCCACCGTCAGCGTCACGACCTCGTGGCCTGTAAACGAGTGGGAAGAGAGATCGGGCTCGATTCGCAAGTCATAATGAGTAGGAATGGTATGGCGTGGGAGTCGGTACGGATCCTGAGGTGTCGTTGATGATGACATGATGTTCTTTATGGGTCGTGTAGGGTTAGCGGTTAGGATTGTGTGGCTCCACGCTGCCGACTGCGAGGAGCGCTGGATTCGGTGATCGTCGAAGCAGCCCGAACCACATAGCCGCCTTGGTGATGAGGCGTGCGGCAAGCGAAGGCAGTCTGCCGGCGTGACAGTGGAGGGCCGACGCATTCGCCACTCATGACTCCGATGTAACTGTGACATCGACGCCCTGTGTATGGCCGACGATCAGGATGCTCGTTCGCCCGATAAATAAACCGGTTTCGACGATCCCAGGAATTTGATTGAGCGCTATCTCAAGGCCGGCGGGGTCATCAATCGTCGGCATATGCAGGTCAAGAATCACATGACCGGCCTCGGTCTGAAAGACCTCTCCGTTGCGCTCGCGCAGGACCGCGGTTCCTCCTGATACGCGTTCGATGTGGCGCGCAGTATTGCCCCATCCAAAGGGAACGACTTCTATCGGCAATGGGAAACTCCCACCCAATGCCGGGACGAGCTTTGGTGTGATCTACCATGACGATAAATTGTTTGGCTGCTGCGGCCACAATTTTTTCCTTCAGCAGCGCCCCTCCGCCTCCTTTCACCAGATTGAAGCGGGGATCGACTTGGTCGGCCCCATCGATGGCGACATCGATCGTCCAGGCATTGTCGGATTCGATGAGGGGAATGCCGGATTGCCTTGCCAGGCGCGGCGGTATCGTGCGAGGTCGGTACGGCCTGGATCTTCAGTCCCGCGCGCACGCGTTCACCAAGCGCCATAATCAGGTGTTTCGAGGTCGTGCCGGTGCCAAGCCCGACGACCATGCCGTCGCTGACGTAGTCGGTGGCTTTCAGCGCTGCCTGCCGCTTCTGGAAATCGAGATCGGATTCGCGCGCGTCATGATGGAATGGCTAGTGCCAGTTGCGCGGCCACAGATGCCGCACCGAGCAGCGCGGTTTTGTCGTTCATCACGACTTTCACGGGAATCTGATTCATTAACCGCTTGTAACGGCCTTTGTTTGTGAACCCCGCATAAAGGAGCCGTCCTGCAGCTTTTTGAGGAGTTTCGGCGCAATGCCTCCGGCCACGTATACGCCGTCCAACGTCAGCCCCTTGAGCGCCAGATTGCCGGCCTCGGCGCCATAAATCGACGCGAACAGATCCAGGGCCTGGGTCGGCGATCTCCGTTTGACCGTTGAGTCCGGCCTGCGCAATTTCAGCGGCTGGATCGCCTACCTTGATTTTTTCCGCAAGCCACGTCGGTTCATTCTTCTTGGTGTCACGCAGGTATTCGTAGACCGCATGCAGGCCGGGGCCAGAGACGATGCGTTCATAGCTTACGTGAAGATAGTTGCCGCGGAAATGACGAAGCAGTTCAATCTCGCTATCACTGTTCGGTGCAAAGTCGTCATGTCCGCCTTCCGATGGCATGGGACGATAGCGGGCGCCATCCCAGTACAGAATGCATTCGCCGAGCCCGGTTCCCGCCGCGATAAGCGCCAAGGCTTGTTTTTTCTTGGGTGGAGCGCCGGCGTTCAGCACGACCACTTCATCGGGACGTCAGAAGGAGGAGGCCGTAGGCGGTGGCTTCCAGATCGTTAAGCAGCTGCACGTGGGCGATGTCGAACCGCTGGGCGAGCACACTGCCATCGATCACCCAAGGGAGATTGGTCGTGCGGCAGCGGTTATCGATCACCGGTCCGGCCACGCCGAAGCAGGCCGCCGTTAAGGTGATCTGGCTCGGGGCAGTCGGATTCGGTCTGAGCGTGGGCTCATCCTCACTCTTGTTCTCGTCAGCCACCTCATCTAGTGGCTCGCCTTCGGGGGAAGTCTTGGGCGGGAGTGTGCTGAGGAACTCCTCTAGGATTTCTTCCAGGGCTGCATAGTCCGCGCTATGAAAACTGTCGGCATGTACTGGTTCGATCCGATCGGTTGTCCATTCGTAGAGCGCCAGGTTAGTTTTTGTGCCACCGATATCGCCTGCCAGAATCATGAACCCCTCATCGCGATGGACAATCGTGCCGGATTCAGACAACTCAGACGCGGCGGCTTGATCCAGATACCACAGCAATCGTCCGCATTCAGGCTGGATCAATTCCGCGGGATAGAGAACGGGATCTGTTGGTTGCCGTTCAATCACACGTCTGCAGAATATGCGCTTTATTTAGGCCCGTGACGAGGAACAGTATCACACTCGCGTGATTGATCACACCTAGTGTCAACGTCAGTCGTGGTTGCGGGGGGCGTCGAGACGCTAGGTGCTACCCAACGTGGATGCTCTTCAGCGCAGGCCATGCCAGGAAACAGTGATGCAGTGCGGCCATCTTCGCCCATTCCGAGCAATATGCAGATCCAGTACTCGGCCATTGTCCTCGTGCCGTGGAGGTCAGACGACGGAGGTTGCCCTCAGTACTGCGCAGCTGCCGTCTCAGGTGGTCTTCCCCTCGCATCCGATGGATCTGCGCGGGAGAAATGCTGTAGCGGGATGAATAGTATCTCATTGACCATGGCGTAATTGCTGTCAGGGTGCGTGGCGGGCACGCAGCGTTCATCACCGAACAGAAAGTGCACTTTGCTCCAGTCCAATCGTCGCGCATGAGCTCGGGCTTCGCCAAAAGTGAGTAAAGTGCTTTCGGGGTTGAACCTCCCGACAGGGCCACTAAGAAACGTCCGCTGTTACGCGATCGCCTGTTCGCCAGATCGCGAGGAAGAAATCCGCCGTGTTTCCAGCCAGCTCCTGGGGATCCGGAAAATATGTAGTTCCGGAGTGCGCGACATATCAATGGTGGGCACGGTGTTTGAGTGCTGGCCGCTTTTTTCGGGGCGGGCTTACGGCTGCTGGCCTTGGTAGGAGTAAGCAGTGCGACCAGACTCCGAATCGTGCTCACCGGATCTCGTCCCAGCGGGATCTGAGAGGCCGGACGTTGGTGCGTCTGTAGTGATTGGAGGTCGCCGATGGCTTGGGCCTGGGCCAATGTGCCGAACGAATAGAATTTCCCAGGAACCGGCAGATCGGGCTTCATCGCATCGACTAATTCGAGGAAGAGCCCGCTGTTTGGGCCCCCCTTGTGAAGCTGCCCCGTGGAATGTAAATAGCGAGGACCATAACCAGCCGTAGTGGCGAGGTGGTGCCGGAGCATAACCGCCTTCCGCAGAGCCCTGAGAGAGGCTTCGATTTGAGGTGATGGCGTCGTGTACGCCAAAATCGACAGATAGCGATTCGGTGCCGCTTGTTCGAGCAACTGCGTCAAAGCCTGTTTGGGTGTGAGTGTCGCTACCGGAGGTAAGGTGCCATGCGTTTGCAATTCTTTGAGGACCCGACCGGTATTGTCTTTGCTCTCTTGCACATTGGGCTGATCGAAGGGATGGATGCCGAGCATGTGTCCCGCAATGGCGGTCGCGAACTCCCAGCGGAAGAATTCGCCTCCGAGATCGTAACGATCCGCCAGGTCCAGGCGAAGGACAGGATGTCCGGCGCGTTGCAGGGCAGTTGCAGATCGATCCAGCGACGTATTGCGATCGCCTTTCACGCGAAGGTACACAAACACCCGATCTGCTCCGTAGACTTTGGGCGTCGCGAGGGGCTCACCTGCTATCGGAATGATGCCGTTCCCTTCCTTGCCTGTACTTTCAGCCAGTAGCTGCTCCACCCACAGCCCGAAGGAGTTGATTGTCGGAGACGTGATGAGTGTCAGCTTGTCACGACCGGCTCGGACCATGGTTCCCATCATGGCGCCAAGCGCTGCCCCAGGATTGTGCTCCACCGGCGATGGTTTTCGGCAAGCTTCCCGCATCGCGAAGGCCCTTGCGAGGAGTTTGCTCACGTCCAGACCGAGCAGGGCGGCAGGAACTAAACCAAAGTATGACAGGACGGAGTATCGTCCGCCGATATCTGCCGGATTGGTAAACGTACGCAAGAATCCTCGCTCGCGCGCAAGCTGTTCGAGCCCGGTCCCGGGATCCGTAATGGCCACAAACTGAGCGCCGCCGCGATTACCTTTGGTGCGCTGTATGAGTTCCCAAAAATGGGCGAAGAGAGACATCACTTCGATCGTTCCACCAGATTTGCTCGCGACGAGGAACAGTGTCCGAGCCGGCTGAATTGCTGTGGTGACATGGCGCACCCATCCCGGTACGGTTGAATCCAGCACCCAAAGTCGAGGTGAGCCTTTAGATGAGCCAAAGGTGCTGCGAAGGACTTCAGGTCCCAGACTACTTCCTCCCATTCCCAGAAGAACGACGTCGGTTGTACGAGCCTCGCGGGATGCTTGCGCAAAAGAGCGGAGTTCAGCCAGTCCGTCTTGCATATGATCGAGAACGGTCAGCCACCCGAGCCGGTTTTCGATTTCCGTCGGATCGGACTTCCACAGGGTATGGTCCCTTGTCCAGATACGCTCGATGGCATGGTCTGTTCGCGAGATCGTCAAGCGTTTGGCGAATGCCATTGTTGTCTAAAATTTGCAGTGCATTGAGGCGGGTTCGCATAACACGCTCTCTTCCATGGTGGAGGAATGAATCGAGGCAACTGGTGCGATTCGTATCTTAGGTTCGCGAATTCGAAAACGCAAATCAGGAGAAGGTTGAAAGCTGCGACGGGCAGTGGAGGAGGGGGAATGGTTCTTTAGAGTCTGCGCGAAGGGGCCGGCTGCAAGAAAGCTTGGATGCGTCAGGTTTCTTCTTCCTGATCACCTAAGTCGACCAATACCAGAGAAATCGGAATTGTGCGATTCCAAGGCGCCGACGATCGTGACCGGCGTGCCGACTGACACCTGGTCAAATAACTTGGCAATGTGAGGGTTATCCAGGAGGACGCTGCCGAACGGTTGATCCGTGATGCCCTGGGCGGTGCCATGCAGCTGGATAAGACCTGGCATGGGTTGGCTTCGGGGAATCAACCCTGCCTTTTGCGCTTCCTCGAAGCGTCGGCGATCGTCAGCATTGGGATAATCGAGAAGAAGCGCGCGGAAGTAAGGTGTTTGTCCAGATCCTCGCTTACGATGGATGCGATATTCACCTTCCGGGGTCGCACCGTCTCCATAATGCTGCTTGGCTCGAATTCCCCTCGAACCCAGTCGAATCGGATAAGCTCAAAACCTTTCGACCATTCCTGTAGAGGGAGAGAACTCGGTCGGCCTTGCTGATGACGATGGCTTGTGCGCGATGGCTCTTGGACCAATCGATGGTTCGTTGTGCGGACTCTCTCCACGCGGCAATGAGGTCGTCATCCGCATAACGTCCCAATTCATTGGTGAGCAACGTAGTCTGTGTGAGAAGTATTTCCCCGGCCCGGTCTGAGGCCTGAACTGCCTGCTCAAACTGCCCCTGGTCCAAGAATAGGCGAGCTTGTCTCACGAGCAATTCCGTTTCGACAGGATGTTCGCCGAGCATTACCCGGCTGCCAATATCTCCCACACGGGTATTCAATAGTCGCAGCTTTTGTTCCACCTTGGCCAACTTCGACTCGACGGAGGCGCGTTGCGCCTGGAGACGGGTGTTTACGTCTGCAACAAGCTCGGTCCCTTCCACCTGAAGCGATTCCAACTCGGTTTCAAGCTCATTTTCTTCCCAGGGCCAACGAACGATATTCTCTTCGGACTGCACGCGGTGCGTAATGCAATCCATTGGCGATTGAATTTCGAGTACCCTTCGGGACTGATGTCTGCGGCTCGTAGCGTCACCAGGTCACGATCAAGGCTTTCGATGGCTTCAACCAGTTCGTCGGGAACCGTTTCGACACATCCGCCCAGACTTGTCAACAGGATTCCGGCGAGAGCCAGTTCCGTGAGAGTGAGGCGCAGTGGATTTAAGTGTTGCGTCATGATCGTATTCTATCGTGCAGTGCGGCAGTTGAGCGAGCTCTTCTCGTCTTTGTAGGCTGCGTGATGCTAGAGGTTTGCTATACGAAGTTGAAGTATCTATCGTGATCGCTTCTCGCAAAATCTTGCGTGAAGCAGCATCTTGGCCTACAATGCCAGTCATAGTCTAACGCAATGTGGATGCCAGCCATGGAATTAGGGGGTTGTATGGATATTTCTTTCGAGAACAATCGGTTAGATTGCGGATGCCATGTTGTATCAGTGGCGTCCTCCTGTGGCATGTTTGTCACGATGGGGGCAAGAGCGCCTCAAAACATCCCCGATGAAATGCGGGTATAAACTTAGGTTCGCTAAATCCAAGTGAAAATAAGGTGTGCTTGTTGAGGTGTTCGTTGTGGGCAATTTGTCTGGTTGGGCAAGAGCGGAGGGCTGATTGACACCCTACATTTACGTCCCTATAATGCGGCCTCTTCATTGAAATTGACCGTCTCGAGAAGGAGTGAGCAATGTCATTCACTTTTAAACAGCCCTCGAATCTCAAGCGCAAGCGGGAGCATGGATTTCGGAAGCGCATGAGCACCAAGAATGGGCGAAAAGTTATCGCTCGTCGCAGGGCCAAAGGCCGCGCTCGCCTCACTGTCTGATTTTCCCTGCCGCTACGCAATCTGCATGTAGGCGAACATCCAGGTGCTGGATGGTAGCCCAGGGGTGTATACCGTCATGTCGGCCTTCCTGTAGCGGATGTTATGGCACGACAGGGCCTTGAGTGGTGTAAGTCAGGCCTGCACGAGGTCCTCGATTTTTCTGGAGCAGTCTAGCCCCAGTGACAGGCAGGCGGGTTGTTGATGGGCAAGGGCGGGTGCCGTTCTTTTTGAAGCGTAGCCGTGATATCCAGCACATCAAAAAGATGGGGCGACGAGTTTCCACTGGACTGTTCAATCTCCAGGTGTGTCCAGATATGTCCCAGAATGCCATGATGGGGATTGTGATTGGGCGGCGGTTCGGCACAGCAGTTTGCCGGAATCGGGCCAAGCGCCTCTTTCGTGAGCTGGGTCGTGCGATCCGCCCAGCGTTAAGCCCGGGGTATGCATTTCTTGTATTCCCAAAACGAGAGTGTTTGGACCTTCCCTTTGCGGAGTTGCAGAAGATATGGCGAAGCACACTACAAAAACAGCGGTTAGCCCATGTTCGGGAACCTGCGTGTTGAGGCGACTGTGCATCCTGCTCTTGATGGTCTACCGAGCCTGCGTGTCACCGTTGCTGGGACCTGCATGCCGATTCCATCCCACCTGTTCCATGTATGCGCAAGATGCCATAGAGCGGCATGGAGTCGTCAGGGGGATCCTGCTGGCAGGGTGGCGTCTTCTGAAATGTCATCCCTTCCATCCCGGCGGGTTTGACCCAGTACGGTAATAGACGTGGCAATAACTTCTTCGCTTCCATCCAACACGTAGGCTCCATGGAAAAACGCGTCATCGTGTTCTTGATCGTGTCCCTGGCCGTGATCATCGGCTATGACTTCTTGCTTAAAGGCATGGGTCTGGTGCCGTCTCCGGAACCCACCGCAGGAGATTTCCACTGCCGGACCGTGCAGTTTCCGTGAGCAAGGCCACAGAGCCTCATGGGCATTCGGCGACGTCTGCAAATCCATCCGACGTCTCACCCGTGGGGGCGCCGGCTTCGCTGCCACTCCCCCGAGGCTGGTTCCGTGTCTGCCAGCGAGGAACAGACAGTCGAGATCAATACAGAGCTGTTTCGTGCCAAGTTCAGTAATCGCGGCGCGGTGCTCAAATCTTGGGAATTGAAGCGGTACACTACGCCTAGTGAGCAGGGCGCGCAGCCCGTGCAACTGGTCTATAGCGGTGGAAGGTTCAAAGGCCCCCTCAGCTTGACGACCAATGATCAGGCGCTCACCAACGATCTTGAACGCGCTCTCTACATGTCACCCAGGACGTGTCACAGCTCGACAGCGCACACCCTGTCGGCCATGTCACCTTCAGGTATCATGATGCTCAACGAAATGTTGACGTTGTGAAGGAACTCACCTTTCATCACGAAGTTATGTGGTGGATATTGCCATCCGAACGCAAGGATTGACCGCGCCGATCGATGTGACTCTCGGCACCAATTTTGGCATTGTGGAATGGGGCGAAGGGTTCATTGGACTCATGGGATCGGCTTCCCTGGTCGATGACAAGGTTCTGAAGGAAACGCCTGACGGCGAGGCGGAGCGCAAAGGGGATGTGAAGTGGTCGGCGATCCAAGATAAGTATTTTCTCAGCGTGTTGATGCCTCAGAAGGCCTCCGCGGCACTCGCCAAGAAAGAGGGGGATAAGCTGGTGTCGGCCGGTGTCCGTTTCGCCGCACCGGCGAATGGGTCGACGATGGCGATGCAGCTCTATGCCGGGCCCAAGGAATACGACACGCTCAAACTATTGAATGTCGGGTTGGAGGATACGATCGACTTCGGCTGGTTTGTGTTTGGGAGTTGGGGTTTGGTCAAGGCTGTGGCTAAGCCGATTTTCTATGTGTTGCGTTTTCTCTTACGAGTTTACGCACAACTATGGGATTACGATCATCCTTTTGACCCTGTCGATCAAATTGATGTTCGTCCCGCTACAGTACAAAAGCTACAAGTCAATGAAGCAGATGCAGGTGATCCAACCGAAGGTTCTGGCTTTGCAGACGAAGCTCAAGGATGACCGCGAGCGGCTGAACAAAGAACTGATCAAGCTGTACAAAGATCATAAGGTGAATCCGGTCGGTGGGTGTCTGCCCATGGTCCTTCAGATGCCGGTGTTTGTCGCGCTGTTCAATATTTTGTATATGACGATCGATCTCCGGCAAGCGCCCTTCATGCTCTGGATCAAGGACCTGTCCGTGCAAGACCCCTACTACGTCCTCCCGATCATTATGGGCGCGACGATGGTCATTCAGCAGAAAATTACCCCTACGACGATGGACCCGACGCAAGCGAAGATCATGCTGTTCTTGCCCGTGTTCATGACTTTTCTGTTCGTGAATTTTCCTGCTGGGTTGGTACTCTATTGGTTGACTAACAACGTGCTTACGATCACGCAGCAAGTGGTGACCGAACGTCTCTTTGCCAAGAAGTGGCAGGTTGCCGCAGCGCAAAGTGATGTCACGGTCATTGACGAATCCAAACAGCAGAAGACTCAGGGCAAGCGGCGAAATAGCCCGGCCGAGTAATGCCACCTCACTGGGTGCGTCATGCATGACGCGCTAGACGATACCATCTGTGCTATAGCAACTCCTCCTGGCGAAGGGGGAATCGGCGTGGTCCGCGTCAGCGGGCCCTCGTGCTCTCGACCTCGCCTCCCATGTCGTTCATCTCCGATCAGGCGCATCGCTTCAAACTCTTCGACCCCGCATGATGGCGTTGGCGGATGTCTGCTCACGTAGTATGGTCGCTACCAGTTCCGATGCGCGCCTGATGCGCGTGCGCATTCATTTATCGATGAAGCACTGGTGGTCGTAATGAGAGCGGCCGCATTCTTTCACGGGAGAGGATGTCGTCGAGGTCCAGTGCCACGGCGGTCCGGTCATCCTTGATCAGTTGTGCCGGGCCTTGATGTCCGCGGGAGCCAGGCTGGCCGCGCCGGGGGAATTTACTAAACGCGCATTTCTCAATGGCCGGTTAGATCTCGCGCAGGCCGAAGCGGTACTTGATACCATCCGCGCGAAGACCGCACGTAGCCTGGCGATTGCCCAATCGCAGCGGCGGGGAGAATTATCACAGGAGGTTGAGGCGACGCGCTCTGTGCTGGTCGTGGCTCTCGCGCACATCGAGGCGGCACTGGATTTTGCGGAGGAGGACATCACGTTTGTGCAGCAGGACGAACTGATACGACTGCTTGAAGGGGCCACAACCAGACTGCGACAATTGGTCGAGTCAGGCGAGGAGGGTCGCATGTGGCGGGAGGGGGCTGCCGTGGCGATCCTGGGGCGTCCGAATGTCGGCAAATCCAGTTTGATGAACGCCTTACTCAAAGCTGATCGTGCCATTGTCACGCCGGTTCCCGGTACGACACGAGACATGCTCGAAGAAGTCGTCAGTCTAGACGGCATTCCGGTGCGATTGTTCGATACTGCCGGCATCCGGTCAACCGACGATCCGGTGGAGGCCGAGGGGATTCGCCGCAGCCACCTTGCGTGGGAGGAGGCGGACCTCGCCCTCATTTTATTAGACGGGTCGCAGCCGTTGTCGGAAAGCGATCGGGTCTTGCTGGCTCGTCAAGAGGCGGCGCAAGCCTTGCTGGTCATCAACAAGTGCGATCTGCCTCAGTAGACTGGTGAAGGAAGAGCTTGTGCGTGCCTGTCCTTCCAGCGCGAGCTTCATCGACATTTCGGCGAAAATGCAGACTCGGTTTGGACGGCTTGAGAGCAGGCCATTCGTAGCCGGCTGACGCCGGACAGGTTAGAGGCCCAGGACAGTGTCATCGTCACAAACCTTCGTCATGCCGCGGCGCTTGACCGGGCTTTGCAGGGCGTCGAGCAAGCCCGAGGCTCGGTCGAGGCCGGACGCGCGGGTGAATTGGTTGCCATGGATCTTCGCATCGCGGCAGATGCCTTAGGCGAGGTCACGGGTGCCATCACCACCGATGAAATTCTGGAGCGAATCTTTGCGGAATTTTGCATCGGGAAATGAAAGGACTCTGGCCGTGAATGAACAATGTGACGTCATTGTCGTCGGTGGCGGGCATGCCGGATGCGAAGCGGCGCTGGCGGCGGCTCGCATGGGCGCACGCACGCTATTACTGACTATGGATCCGGACCGTATTGCCCAGATGTCATGCAATCCCGCCATCGGTGGCATTGCAAAAGGCCACTTGGTCAAAGAAATCGATGCCTTGGGTGGAGAAATGGCACGCAATACGGACCAGGCTGGCATTCAATTTCGCATGATTAATACCAGCAAGGGACCGGCGGTTCGTGCCTTACGGGCGCAGTGTGACAAGAAAATCTATCGCGAGGTCATGCAGCGCACGCTTCGCGCACAACCCGGGCTGGAAATCATGTGTGGCACGGTCGACCGTATTCTGACCCAGTCCGGAGCAGTGACCGGCGTGGTGACTGATGGGGGTCGACACATTCAGGCCAGGGCCGTCGTACTTACGTCAGGCACGTTTCTGAAGGGCCTGATCCATATTGGTCTGAACCATTTTCCGGCAGGACGCGCAGGTGAAGCCTCGGCAGAACATCTGTCTGATTGTATGCGCGATTTTGGTTTTGAAGTCGGTAGGCTCAAGACGGGGACCCCTCCCAGGCTCGATCGAGACTCGATCGATTTTAGTGTCATGATTCCTCAGCCTGGCGATGACCCGCCACCTCCATTCTCCTATCGAACTACGCATATTCCGTTACCGCAGGTGTCCTGCCATTTGACGCATACGAACTCACAAACACATGAGATTATTGCTAAAAATATAGACAGATCTCCGTTATTCAGTGGAATTATTGACTCCGTTGGTCCGCGCTATTGTCCCTCCATAGAAGATAAGGTGGTCAGATTTGCCGACAAAGATCGTCATCAGATTTTTATCGAGCCTGAGGGGTTAGACACCAACGAGTTTTACCCGAATGGGATCTCCACCAGTTTGCCTGTCGATGTGCAGGCTGCCATGCTAAAGACCATTCCTGGGCTCGAGCGGGCCAGGATTTTGAAACCAGGTTATGCGGTTGAATATGATTTTTTCCCTCCTCGTCAACTGCACAATACCCTGGAGACTAAATTAGTCGAAGGGCTCTACCATGCTGGTCAGATTAATGGGACGTCCGGATACGAAGAGGCCGGTTCCCAGGGCATCATGGCCGGCATCAATGCGGCGTTAAAGCTGCGCGGGGATCAGCCTCTCGTCCTCGAGCGTTCGCAGGCCTATATTGGTGTATTGATTGATGATTTGATCACCAAAGATGCAAGAGAGCCCTATCGCATGTTCACCTCGCGAGCGGAGTATCGTCTGTTGCTTCGTCACGATAATGCAGACCTTCGGCTGATGGATATTGGGCATCGGATCGGGCTGGTATCGGATGAGATTTATGGCAAGCTTGAAGCGAAGCGTGTTGCCATCAACCATGAGGTCCAGCGGCTCAGAGACACGAGACCAAAGCTGACGCCAGATGTAAAGCGACTGATAGAGGAGTGGGACGTAGGAGCGGTCGGGTCCGACGCAATCGCTGGCTGAAATTCTCAGGCGTCAGGATCTCACATATAAAAAGATCGTTTCCGTATTCGGCGGGGCTGATATTGATGATCCTGACATAGCCGAGGCCATTCAGCTTGAGGTGAAGTATGAAGGATATATCAAGCGGCAGCTTCAGCAGATTCAGCGGTCTGAGCGGCTGGAGCATCGAACCATTCCATCTAGCTTTGATTATGATGGCATCACGGGGTTTTCAAGTGAGGTGCGGGAGAAGCTGAAGCGGGTCAAGCCGGCTTCTGTCGGCCAGGCATCCCGCATTTCAGGAGTGACCCCCGCGGCCATTTCTTTGCTGCTAGTCGCAATTGAGAGGTCTCGAAGGCAAACAACGAATCAGTGAACTGAATCCTTGGCATCATTGAGCATACTTATTGTCTCGTTTTATTCGCGGTGATCAACTTGACCATTTGATCCGTTTCGCGTAATTGTTCCACGTGGAACAGGACATCATTCCGATAGCCGAGCTACTCAAGAAGTCCGCAACCGAGCTTTCTCTTTCCATTCCTGATTTCGCTATCCCCCATTTTTGAATTACCTGAACGAGCTAAAAAAGTGGAACAAAGCGATCAATCTCACGGCGATCAATGATGATCATGAGATTGTGGTGAAGCACTTTATTGACTCTTTGGCAGGCCTGAAAGTCATTGAAATAAATAATGGAACTAGATTGTTAGACATTGGCGCTGGTGCCGGATTCCCTGCTATTCCCATAAGATTAGTACGGCCAGAGCTGTCCATTGAATTGCTGGAGCCAAGCGAAAAAAAGGGTCCTTTCTGCGGTATGTCATTGGTTCGCTCGGGCTCCGTGGTGCGTCGGTCGCGACAATGAAATTAGAGAACTACGTCAAGCGGGAAGGTAATCGAAGACTTTTTGATTACATCGTAGTTCGGGCGTTCAGGGTTGATACGTTGGGACTTGCACTGGGAAGTTTGCTCAAAGATGAAGGGAAGCTCGTGCTGTTCCGAGCCGCGAGGGGCGAGCCAGATTTCAGGCTCGATAGTCTTGCTTTGGTCCAAGAAGTCGAGTATGAGCTTCCATCTGGTTACGGTCACCGAACGCTGTCTGTCTTTTCAAAGCAGACCTCATAATGGCACTGTTCCACGTGGAACAGTCGTTGGCCTACAGGCTTAGTCACTGAGGAGTGAGGAACTGAAATGGCTCGGATCATCGCTGTCGCAAATCAGAAAGGAGGAGTGGGAAAAACCACGACTTCGGTGAATCTTGCCGCCGCGCTGGCGGTAGAAGGGAGCTCGGTTCTTTTGATTGACATCGATCCTCAGGGTAACGCGACGAGTGGTCTTGGCGTGGATCCTATGTCATTGGGAAAAACTATCTACAACGCATTGATAGGCGGGGATAGTATTGAATCCATTACTATGCCGACGGCAGTCAATGGGCTTTCGCTAGTGCCGTCCAACTCACACCTTGCCGGAGCCGAGGTTGACCTAGTGAATATGGAAGGCCGCGAACAGCGTCTCAAAGAGGCCTTGTCTGGCGTCACCGAACGCTATGATACGATTTTGCTGGATTGTCCACCCGCTCTCGGCCTCCTGACCATCAATGCGATGGTGGCTGCCCACTCTGTCCTCATCCCTGTGCAATGTGAATATTATGCGATGGAGGGGCTAGGCCGACTCATGGAGAGCATTCAACGGCTCAAGCAATCTCTCAATCCCGGATTGGAAATCGAGGGGATTGTCCTCACGATGTACGACGCTCGTAATTCCCTGGCTCGTCAGGTTGTGGAGCAAATTCGAGGACATTTTAAGGAAACTGTGTATCAAACGATGATTCCTCGCAATGTGACGTTAGCCGAAGCGCCAAGTTATGGCCGGCCCGCGTTGCTTTATAACGTCGCGTCAGCCGGAGCCCAAGCCTACCTTTCACTAGCTAAGGAGTTTGTGGTCCATGGAGAAAAAAGCCCTCGGTAGAGGTCTCGACGCATTGTTGCCGACAGGTAGAACCACGGCGGAGCCGGAGCGTGGCGATGTGCAGGAATTGCGGCTTGAGTCAATTGTCCCCAACCGGTTTCAGCCCCGACAGCAATTCTCTGAAGTTGAGTTGGCAGAATTGACTGCTTCGTTGAAGCAGAATGGCCTCCTCCAGCCAATCTTGGTGCGGCGAAAAGGTGACGGCATCTTCGAATTGATCGCTGGAGAGAGGCGACTGAGAGCTGCTAAGTTAGCGGGAATGCAGAAGATTCCTGCTCTTGTTCGAAATGTATCTGATCAGGAGTCGATGGTGCTGGCGCTGGTAGAGAACCTTCAGCGCGATGATCTGAACCCCATGGAGACTGCGCGGGCCTATCAGCGCATGTTGAACGAATTCGGTCTGACGCAGGAGGCGATTGCACAGAAGGTGGCCCGCGATCGTTCGTCTGATCGCAAACTTGCTGCGGTTGATGTCGCTTCCCACTGACGTCCAGCAGATGATTGAGGCCGATCAGCTTTCCGCGGGACATGCCAAGGTTATCCTGGGGCTTGTAACGCCGGCGGCCCAGTTAAATCTGGCGCAGCAGATTGTCAAAGACCAATTGTCCGTGCGCGAGGCCGAACAACTTGTGCAGGCACATGCCGAGGCGCGGAAGTCAGGGAGGCGACCGCTGCGGGTTCCATTACGATCCGACCTGGAGGAACGATTGCAAAAGCGTTTTGGAACCAGGGTAGATGTTCAGAAGCGACGCCGGGGCGGCAAAATCGTTATTCATTATTTTTCACCAGAAGAACTGGACGGAGTGGTCGAGCGACTACTTAATTAGCTGGGAGTGCATATTTGAGGGAAGATTTTTCCCTCCCCGCTGGAGTAGGATGCCGGCTTGTTCATTGATCCAATGGAAAGTTATCCGGCAGGTGATTGATGTCCCCCCGGTCTGATCAACTGAATCGTAGTAACCCGTGGGAGGTATGGGCAGATGTGGATTAAAGAAAAACAGGACGGGAAGCGTCCGGCAGGACAAGGCGAAGGAGCTGATATGGACAATTTAGAAGCTGCGGCACCGCGTGAAGGGAACGAAGAGATCAATGCCTTTGTCGGGAAGGGCGTCAGCTTTAAGGGGGTCATTTCCTATAACGGCACCGTACGAATCGATGGCAATCTCGATGGCGAAATCCATACGGAAGGCGTGTTGTTGGTCGGTGAGGATGCGGTCTTGACCGCGAAGATCACCGCCGGTACCGTCGTGTGCAAAGGGAAAATCACCGGCGACATCAGTGCCCGGGAGAAAGTGAAGTTGCGCGCGCCTGCCGTCGTGAATGCCGGTGTGAAGGCCCCCCTCATCTCCATGGAGGAAGGTGTCGTCTTCAACGGAACGTTGGAAATGAGTCAGTCGGCGACGCGCGAGCCTCAGGGGCAGGGAGCCACGCGGGGGCAGAGCGTCAAATTGGTGGGCGGATAGACGACCTGAAGGGCAAATCCGTGGACAGAGTCGCGCTTGACTTGCAGGCAGAAGTCAGGCGCGGTGAGCTTGTACCCAAGTCGCGCTCCGGCCGGTCACAGTGGTTGGGTGTGTGAAGGAGGTCGCCAATGTGGGGTGAGACAAAAAAACAGCCCGTCGCGGAAGATGACAAGTTTACCTTTCTTGGGAAGGGCACCAGCTTTAAAGGGATCGTCACGTTTGACGGCACCGTCCGTATCGATGGCCGCGTCGAGGGGGAAGTGCATACAGGTGGAGCGGTCATCATTGGCGAAAGCGCAATCATTAAGGGAGTGATCGCTGCGGGTTCCGTCGCCATCAGTGGGCGGGTGAAAGGTACCGTGACCGCGCTCCAGAAGGTTGAGCTTCAAAAACCCGGCATTCTCATCGGGGATATTCAGAGTCCGGTGATTATGATTGAGGAAGGCGCGCATTTTCACGGCATGAGTAACATGGGCGAAGAGAAATGGGTCGAGGACGAGGTGACGGAACTCGGTTCGCCGCAGGATTCTGGGGTACGTGACCTCGTCGCACATCGCGGCAAAGCCAAAACGTACGAGCCGTAACCGCTCGTTCGGTCTTTTCTCGGAACCCTTTATGACACGTCCAACAGTGCTGCTTGGCATGAGCGGCGGAGTGGATAGCTCCGTCGCCGCTTCCCTCTTGGTGCGCCAGGGATATGATGTCCATGGCGTCACGCTCCAGGTTTGGGAACATGAGGATGAGCAGGTGGCCACCTCCAAGCGGTGGGAGGAGCGTGGCTGTTGCAAGATCGGTATCGCCAAGTTCGTCGCGCAGCGGCTAGACATTTCCTACGAAGTCATTGACCGCCGCGAAGCATTTCAACAAGGGGTGATCGAAGATTTCGTGGCCGGGTATGCGTCCGGCACGACGCCCAATCCTTGCGTGCGATGCAACGAGCGCGTGAAGCTGCGCTCTCTGTATGATTTGGCGCAAGAGCGAGGGATGGATTATGTGGCCACCGGACACTACGCGCGTGTTCAGCAGGCGTCGGAAGGATGGGCACTGCACCGGGCGTTGGACCAGCGCAAAGATCAAAGTTATTTCCTCTACCGTCTCAACGCAGATTGGCTGCCTCGTCTGATGTTTCCGGTCGGACATATGCAGAAGCGCGAGGTATGGCAGGAGGCCGAATCGCTTGGTCTGCCAGTGGATGAACTCAAGGAAAGCCAGGAAATTTGTTTTGTAAGTCATGGCGACTATCGCACCTTTATCGAGCAGGAGCGTCCGGGACTGAAGCAGCCGGGCCCATTCGTGGGAGTGGATGGTGAGGTCCTTGGGCAGCACGAAGGTATTGCCTTTTACACCCCTGGCCAGCGTCGTGGATTGGGCATCGCCGTCGGGCAGAGGCTCTATGTTCAGAAAGTCGTGCCGGAGTCGAGCCGAGTGGTGTTATGTACGGAAGATCAGCTAATCCAGACAGATTGCTACGTAGGGGATCTCAATCTCCTTGATCTCAGAGTCAATCAGCAAGCGATTGAGGCTGAGGTGAAAGTTCGATACGCGACGCCTCCTTCGGCCACCACGCTCGTACCTTCGAAGAGCGGAACGCTCCACCTCCGATTCCATCAGCCGCAACGCGCACTCAGTCCCGGCCAGTCCGCCGTATTTTACGATGGCGACCGAGTCCTCGGCGGCGGGATCATCCAGCGTTCCTAGGGACCGACGTTCCTCTTTCTTTACGTCTATCCTCTCACGCCTTCTTGACAGTACCCGCTTCTGAATGCTAACTTGGCGCGTTTTTTGTCGTGCCCACCGCACGCAAGCTTTCCTTCTGATCAAAACACGGTTAACCCGTAGCGGATAGTCACTGTGATTAAGACAGCCGTCGCACGTCGATACGCAAAAGCTCTGTTCGAACTTCTTGATGCATCCAGTGTCGAGCCTGCCCGTGTGGCGTTGCAGGGGCTGGGAGAAGCCTTTTCGCAGTCTGCTGCGCTGCGCCATGCCGTCGCCTCACCTGTCTTTCCGGAAGAAACCAAATTGAGTGTGCTGATCGAGTTGGCCACCCGTCTCGGATGCCCGCCCATCGGCAAGACCTTTCTGGACCAATTGGTGAAAAAAAATCGGGTAAGTTTTCTGCCGGACATTGCTGAGGCGTTTGCTAAACTGGTGGACGCATCCAAGGGCACTCAGCAAGTCTCCGTCTCATCCGCGACTGCGTTGCCTGCTCCTGAGCAGGACCGAATCACCACCCGATTGCGCGACGTCTTGAAGCGCGACGTGGATGTCACATTCCATACCGAACCTGAACATGTCGCCGGCCTCCATATCCGCCTGGGCAGTACCGTCGTAGACAGCACGGTCAGGGGCCGACTGAGCGCCATGCAGCGTGTGTTGACCAAGGAGTAGCCATGCAGATCAAGGCAGAAGAGATCAGCTCCATCATTAAAGAGAAGATCAAAGGCTTCGACCAACAAGTCGACGTTAGTCAAACCGGCTCAGTCATTCAGGTCGGAGACGGAATTGCCAAGGTCTACGGATTAGACGGCGCCATGGCCGGTGAGATGCTGGAATTTCCAGGCGGTCTATACGGTATTGCGCTGAACCTTGAAGAGGACAACGTCGGAGCGGTGTTGATGGGCGATGATGTGGGGATTAAAGAGGGCGACCCCGTCAAACGGACCGGTCGGATTGCGGAAATCCCGGTCGGTGAAGCCTTAATCGGCCGGGTGGTCAACGCGATCGGCCAGCCGATTGACGGCAAGGGCCCAATCAACTCACCGCATTCCTCCCGCATTGAGATGGTCGCACCAGGTGTGAACACCCGCCAATCGGTCCGGGAGCCGCTGCAGACCGGGATCAAGGCAATTGATGCCATGATTCCGATCGGTCGTGGCCAACGCGAGTTGATCATCGGTGACAGGCAGACCGGTAAGACCGCGATAGCCGTGGATACCATCATCAATCAGAAGGGACTTGGCGTATTCTGTATCTATGTCGCGGTCGGTCAGAAGCGTTCAACCGTCGCCCGCGTAGTGAAGACTCTCGAAGAGAACCACGCGATGGAATACAGCATGGTGGTCGCGGCGACGGCTAGCGATCCCGCTCCGATGCAGTTCCTGGCGCCGTTCTCCGGGGCCGCGATCGGGGAATATTTCCGTGATAACGGTAAGCACGCTCTTATTGTGTACGATGACTTGTCGAAGCACGCCGTGGCCTATCGCCAGCTTTCCTTGTTGCTTCGCCGTCCGCCGGGCCGCGAGGCTTATCCGGGCGACGTTTTTTATCTGCACTCCCGATTATTAGAGCGTGCCGCAAAATTGAGCGATAAGTTGGGTGGCGGCAGTCTGACGGCTCTTCCGATCATTGAGACACAAGCCGGAGACGTGTCAGCCTACATTCCGACAAACGTCATTTCGATCACGGATGGACAGATTTATCTGGGGAGTGACCTGTTCTATTCCGGTATTCGTCCGGCCATCAACGTGGGTTTGTCCGTCTCCCGCGTGGGCGGTTCAGCCCAGATCAAAACCATGAAGCAGGTTGCAGGCACCTTGCGATTGGATCTCGCGCAGTATCGTGAAATGGCGGCCTTCTCTCAGTTCGGCAGCGAACTCGACAAGGCCACGCAAATGCAGTTGGCCCGTGGTGTGCGCATGGTGGAACTACTCAAGCAAGGGCAGTACAAACCGATGCCGGTGGCAGATCAGGTGTTGTCGATCTATGCCGGAGTCAACGGATTTTTGGACGACGTGCCGGTGGACAAAGTGCTGGCCTTCGAGGCGGACCTCCTTCACTACGTCGCGCAGAACCATCAAGATATGCGGAAAGATCTCGCCACCGTCGGAAAAATCGACGACAAGGTGGGTGGCAAGCTCAAAGAGATCATCACGACGTTCAAGCAGAAAATGGGCTATGGAGGAAAGTAAGATTTGGTGGTGAAATGGTCCGGTGATGTGATCGAGCCCGCGAGGCCGTAGGGCCTCAGCACATCGCATTGGCCCAACCTCTACCGTCTGCTTCCGTAAAAAATGCCGAGCTTACAATCTCTCCGGCGGAAAATTGCCGCCTTCAAGAATACGCAAAAGATCACGAAAGCCATGAAAATGGTTGCGGCGGCGAAGCTCAAGCGCGCGCAGGACCGCATTTTGGCGGCGCGGCCCTATGCCCACAAGATGCGAGGTGTGCTGCGTAATCTGAGCCAACGCGCGAATCGGAGCGCTCACCCTCTGCTACAGAAACGCGTGGGAAAGAAAGTTGAAATTCTCGTTGTCACTAGCGATCGCGGTCTTTGCGGTGGTTTCAACGGCAACATCGTGAGAAAGAGCGCCGAATTCGTTCGACAGTGTGAAGCGCAAGGACTGACGGTCAATCTCAGCATTATCGGTCGCAAGGGTCGTGATTATTTCAGGCGACGTTCCTGGCCTATCAGGCAGGAATGGGCTGGAATTTTCGACAAACTGAGTTTCGAGCATGCGATCGACATCGGCGGCGATCTCACGGACCATTTCGTGAGGGGCACATTCGACGAGCTTTACGTGGTTTACAACGAATTTAAGTCTGCGATCCAACAACGCGTGATCGTGGAAAAATTATTTCCCATTGATGCTACGACCGAATTCGGAGCCGGCCAAAGCGAGGTACACGAGTCTGCCATCGGCGGAAGTTATCTCTACGAGCCGGACGAGGGTGAGCTACTGAGTGTCCTGGTCCCGAAACATTTTCAAATTCAGGCGTATCGCATCCTGCTGGAATCGGCGGCTGCCGAACACGGGGCGCGCATGGCGGCCATGGACGGCGCGACCCGCAATGCAGGCCAGCTGATTAAGAAGGTGACCTTGTACTACAACAAGACCCGCCAGACAGCGATTACTAAAGAACTGATGGACATCGTTGGCGGCGCGGAAGCCCTGAAATGAAATGGGGGCTGAGGAATACTGTCTTGTGGTAAACCGCCGCATGCATCATTGACGACAAGAGGAGTCTTATGAGCACAGGAAAAGTCATTCAAGTCATCGGCCCCGTGGTCGACGTGGAGTTCCCTCCCGGTCAGCTGCCCAATATTTATAATGCGTTGAAAGTGACGCAAGCAGAGAATAAGGCCGCCGGTACCCCAGCCGTGCGGATTACGCTGGAAGTCGCCTCGCACCTCGGCGAGAACCGCGTGCGTGGCATTGCGATGTCCACCACAGACGGTCTCACCCGCGGGATGGATGTGCAGGACACGGGCGCGCCGATCTCTGTGCCCGTCGGACGTGAGACGCTAGGCCGGCTGATCAATGTGCTGGGGGAACCAGTCGATGAAAAGGGCCCGATCAAGGCCAAGAAATTCTATCCGATCCACCGTCCCGCGCCCAGCTTGGAGGACCAAGATACCAAAACGGAAGTGCTCGAAACGGGTATCAAGGTCGTGGACTTGCTGGAGCCGTACAGCAAGGGCGGCAAGGTCGGTCTTTTCGGCGGCGCCGGGGTCGGAAAAACCGTCATCATCATGGAACTTATCAATAACATTGCATTGCACCATGGCGGATTTTCCGTGTTTGCGGGTGTCGGTGAGCGTACCCGAGAAGGCAATGACCTCTGGCATGAAATGCAGGAGTCCAAAGTCATCGATCCCGACGATTTTACCAAGTCCAAAGTAGCGCTGATCTATGGACAGATGAACGAGCCGCCTGGCGCTCGACTTCGTGTCGCATTGACCGGGTTGGCGGTCGCTGAATTTTTCCGCGATGAAGAGAATCAGGACGTGCTTCTGTTCGTGGACAATATCTTTCGGTTCACGCAGGCTGGTTCCGAGGTGTCTGCATTGCTCGGGCGTATGCCGTCGGCGGTCGGTTATCAACCCAACTTGTCCACCGAAATGGGCGCCCTGCAGGAACGAATTACCTCTACGAAAAAAGGATCCATCACCTCGGTGCAAGCGATTTACGTGCCGGCCGACGACTTGACCGATCCGGCTCCGGCCACCGCCTTTGCGCACTTGGACGCGACCACGGTGCTGTCCCGGCAGCTCGCTGAGTTGGGCATCTATCCTGCGGTCGATCCGCTTGATTCCACCTCACGTATTCTCGATCCGCAGGTCATCGGCGAGGAGCACTACAAAGTAGCGCGTGGTGTACAGTCGGTTCTCCAGCGTTACAAGGACTTGCAGGATATCATTGCAATTCTTGGTATGGACGAATTGTCGGAAGACGACAAGATGGCCGTAGCGCGGGCTCGCAAGATTCAACGGTTTCTGTCGCAGCCGTTCCATGTGGCCGAAGCCTTCACGGGTGCACCTGGAAAATATGTGAAGTTGAAAGACACGGTGCGGAGCTTCAAAGAAATTCTCGAAGGAAAATACGACCATCTGCCTGAGCAGGCCTTCTATATGGTTGGTCCGATCGAAGAAGCAGTGGCGAAGGCGGAAAAGATGGGAGTGAAGGTTTAGGAGAGGGCGAACCGAGCGTCCGCTTTGCTCGCGCAACGCGCGGTCTCGGAAGGCCCTCGTTGGACGCCCGCAGTGAAGGAACGCCCCCTTCGCCCTCTATAAGATAAGGGAGTAGGAAGAAGAATGGCTGGGAAGATTTTGTTGGAAGTGGTCACGCCGGAGAAGATGCTCTTGAGCCAGGACGTCGATATGGTCATTGCGCCAGGCTCTGAAGGAGAGTTCGGTGTGTTGCCAGGCCACTGCCATTTCCTTTCCACGCTACGTATCGGAGAGCTTCGGTATCAGACGGGTGAAACCTGGCACTATATGTCTGTTCTTTGGGGTTTTGCGGAAGTGACGCCTACCAAAGTCACGGTCATGGCGGAAGTCGCTGAAAAGGCGGAAGACATCGATATCGGTCGTGCCCATCAAGCTGTTGAAGAGGCCGAACAACGTCTTCATTCCGGTGGTCTTCCTTCAGAGGTGAAAGACGCCCAGATCAGTCTCGAAAAGGCTCGACTCCGCGAGAAGATCGCTGACCGGGCCCGCAAGACGGGACGCGCCTAGTTCGCGGTTCTCCTTCGTGCACTCTTTCTTTTCCCCAAAGTGTCCGCCTATCGCTTCTGCCCATCCAGGAAACCACGGCCGCGCGATCAATGGATTCGGTCCTCCTACACGAAATTTTTCCTTGACGGGAACAATCTCCTCTGGCAGCTCTATGATGGAGAACGAAACCGCACTCTCGGCAGCAGTTATCTCGCGAGACGTCTTGTCGTGCGATGCTGGATGACTGCAGCAAGCATCGCTGTGGTGCTTTATTGATAGCGTGGGCAGGGCACGCCGTTCGACTGTTGCCAGCAGGCCGAGGGGTTTGCTGCCGGGTGGTAAGCTAAGCACCCTATCCCGCCAGTGAGATCTGACACTTTCAATTGACCGTCACTCCACCACACAGTCGCAGCCGCTCGATACCGTATGACCTGGTTGACGATCTATGTGCATCTAAAGCTGGCGGGGCTGCTGCTTGTCCGGCAGGCTACCGAACGCTAGCAATCCATCCCAGGAAAGTTCCAATGTCCAGTCACCGGCCCTGCCGGACTCCAGATCGTGCCATTTGACGCGAATGCCGATCATGATCGCTGCTATGACATCATGGATTTTGAAGTTACGTTTAGGGCTGTCTCGATGGGCATCGTGGCAGCCGATGCAAGCCTCGGTTGCAGCAAGATCGGGAAATACGGCCTGGAAGTACGTAACGCCCCCTTCCTTCACTAACCCCGTATGAGGTTTGATGAGATAAGTGAGCCGCACCAGCCCTGTCTTCTCAAACGCGGCGGCGACGTCCGCTGGTCAATTTGCCAGAGGCTGATCAATCGATACTGTACGCCAATTCCTATTTTTGTCCATGATGCGTCCTGACTCCAGCAGGAATTGAGCCGGTAGCGGCAGCGTATTCTTCTGTTCCAAATTTTCTGACGTGACGAGCACGCCTTTCGACAGCAAGCGCTCGACGACGTGCCTAGTTTAGACATCCCGATCCGCTTCGATCACCGCGTGAACATAACCCGCCATCCGTCTCGATCGGCAGACTGATCGATCCGCTGTCCGCCGTTGTAGTGGTCGGCCGGATCATATCGACGACGGCCGATCCGCAGGCCAGCATGAGAAGACCCCAGAGCATCCGGGTGGAGAATGTCATAAGAACCTCCTGGTTATCCCCATGAACACGTCGGCACGAGATGCCGCGTCTCCATAGGGAGCTGAACCGCGCTCGATCAGAGGCCCGGCAATATCGGCTAATAACGGCGTGGCTAGGTTCAACAGGAAGATGGAATCGAGAGTTTTAAAAGACGGAAAGGGGGTGTAAATGAGGGCTGGGCACGGGCGACAATCGGATGGATGAAGTTTTGCGTGACGGGCACGTCACAGGAAGGTCTCCAATGCATCGCCCGGTTCCTCCATCCGTATGATGCGGCGTGCCCACCAGATCACAGCACTGACTCATCATGCTCTGCGACGTGCAAGTGTCCAACCCTCCAGCGACAAGCGCAACAGTCATCGGTGGGCAGCAATGACAATGAGGCCATTTCTCACGCATCGCAGGACGTACCGGATTTGCCCCTTTGTTGCGGTACGAAAGAATTATTGGCTCAGCGGAATTTCAATGACTAACGCACCCATCACATCATTGAGCGCAAAATCACGTTTGGGGCTTTCTGGGTGGGTATTGTGGCACCAATACAGGCCTGCGTGACGGCGCGGTCAGCGTAGACGGCTTGAAAGTATCGTTGACTGTTGGCAGTGACGGTGCTGGCGGCGGATTGTTCAGGGTGTTGCCGTACGGCTTCCAAGCTGTTCCGTTCCGACTCGGTGGCCGGAGCGTTCTGAGGGTTGATTGGCCACAGACTCATCAGGCGATAATGAACTTTGGTTCCCGTCATAGTGGCCAGGTCATTCGCTTCGCGAAGGAATTGGGCCGGCAACGGCAACGTCGTCTTGTCCCTCCGCCAGGTTTCCGCTGCAGCTGTGCTGCTTTGCTTTTGCATGCGCTCGACAACGTGAATGGTATAGAAAGTCCGGTTCGCCTCGATAACTGCATGCAAATAGTCCGCAACTTGTTCGGGCGGGATTCCCGGCAAGTCCGCGGCCTGGCCTGTCTGTACATGTGCGACGAACACTGTCATGCATGTGGCAACCAACGCCTGTTTGATCCCCATGAATGCACCTCCTTGTCCTGAGGTCGACCCAATGTTCTGCGTTCAGCATAGGCGGATTTCGAACTGGAGGCAACGCGCCGATGTTCTCCGTTTGCATTTTGACGGATTCCTGTCTTAGCGTACAGGACTTATGCAAACTGAATTTGTTATCACAGCCGGTGAGCAGCCCAAGCGATTGGATGTGTTTCTCGTTCACCGCGAACCCAAACTCTCACGTGCGGCATTGCAGCGGATGATTACGGCCGGTTGGGTACGGGTCAACAATCAAATCAGCAAGTCGAGCCAGCGAATTAAAGCGGGAGACGTGATCGTGTTTGATTCGCCCCAGGCTGCTCCGTTGCAGCTTCATGGAGAAACAACACGGTTAGAGATTTTGTTTGAGGATCGGGCCTGTCTGGTGCTGAATAAACCTTCCGGCATCGTGGTCCACCCGGCGCCAGGACACTGGTCCAATACGTTACTAAATGCGCTTCTCGACCATTGCGCACCCTCAGGAGGAATGGCCACGCCAGGAGTGGTCCATCGCCTGGACAAGGACACGTCAGGAGTGATGGTGGTGGCCAAAACAGAGCAGGCTCATCGTAGTCTTGCGATGCAGTTTGAGTTGCATTCCATTACTCGTCGCTATGAAGCACTGGTGTCGAATCTTCCCACGGCATCTTCAGGTCGAATCGATTGTGCGATTGGTCCGGATAGGCACGATCCGAAACGGACTTCTCCGCGAACGTTCCAACCGAAACCCGCCGTCACGGAGTATGCGGTCGAAGAAGCGTTTGGCACGGTGGCGGCCCGGCTGCTTCTGCGTCCCCACACGGGACGTACTCACCAAATACGGGCCCACCTCCAGGCGATCGGTCACCCCATCCTGGGTGATAGGGTGTATGGGGGCACGCGGGTCGAAGCGGTGTACGGCTCTGTCGTTCCTCGGGTGATGCTACATGCACGGACGCTGGGATTCACACATCCCGTCACCGCGGTGTACCGCGAATATACGGCGGCGGCTCCCGCTGATTTTGACGACATGTGTCATAGGCTTCAAGTTGGAGCACACACTCGTCCACAGCGAATGATCACAGCGACAGCCCTGAAAGGTGTTGATCGAGGTGGTGACGCTGGACGAGAAAGTAGGGGAACCGTCCGAAGGTCAAGTGACAACCGGCCATATAACGTTTGTGAGTTGTGCCGACCGGAATGTGAGTGACCCAACGCACTTCGAACAAGGTCGTTGCATGTTGCTGTAAAGCTGGATTTCGCATGGCCACAAGCTGTCGGTCCTGTGGTTTGCGATCAAGCAATAGCAAAATGCCGTCAGTACTGACGTTCAAGGAATAGGCTTCGCCGGGCGATGCAGTCGATTCCTGATCGTGCCCGTCCATCAGTTCATAGGTACAGCGTGTTCTGATGGCAAACCGCGCATCGATTCGGCGATCATCCTGGGCAATGGGCGGCTCGTTGACAGAGCATGTTATCCACACCTCGCTGAGCGGTTATGACCTGCGGCCTGGGCTGTCTGATTAGCACTGTGAGGATTCTGTGGATAAATTCTGAGGCCATACGATGTTCACAATCTCCAATTTGTTGGAAGCCAAATCCTACTTATGAGAAAGCAATTCAGGTGCCGGTAATGCGGAAGCCACGCAAGTACCTAAGGGTATGTTTTTTTTAACGGTGCCTCTTTCAAGAGAGGATCCATGATGACAGTGCCCTGGATTGTCCTGTCAAATTGACCGCAGGTTCGACGGAAAATTAGCGGTGCGACGCAGCATCGTGGACGAGACTAGACAATGAGCGTAGGCGATAACATGTGGATGGCCTGTGGATGACATGGGGGTGACATGTGCGAGGAGAACTGGCGTGTCTAGTTTTTGCCCGCGGCCTAAAGCAGCGTACGCGACTGAATGCCGGCGTTCTTAGGCAGTCACGACGTGCATAGAGTCACCACGACGCCGGTTGAGTTCGTCATCACGGCGGGAGAATCGGCCAAACGGATTGATCTGTTCCTTGCTAATCGCGACCCGATGTTTTCCCGGTCAGCGTTGAAGCGATTGATCGAAGAAGGCTGCATCCAGATCAACGGCCGGGTTGTCCGGCCAAGCCAGAAAATAAAACCAGGGGATCGCATTAGGCTTGAAGTGCCACGGCCGGAGCCGCTTGATCTCCTCCCTGAAGCCATTCCGTTTGAGATTCTCTACGAAGACCCAGACGTTCTGGTGCTCAATAAACCCGCCGGGCTGGTCGTCCACCCGGCCCCCGGCAATTGGTCGGGAACGCTGGTGAATGCCTTGCTCCACCACTTTGCGAGTTCGGGTGTGACGCCTTCGCATATCGGAGGCAGGGAGCGGCCGGGCCTCGTCCATCGGCTGGATAAGGAAACATCCGGGATTATGGTGATTGCCAAGACAGACCAGTCGCATCGCGCACTAGCCGCGCAGTTCAAGCTCCATACGATCGCACGGGTGTATGAGGCATTGGTGTGGGGCGTGCCCAAGAAAGGGCATGGTCTCATCGACCTCGCCATTGGACGCGATACGAAAGAGCGAAAGAAATTTTCGCCGCGATCCACGAAGCCGAAGCCTTCGGCGACCGACTATCAGGTCGAGCAGCGATACGGGAAGATTGCCGCCCGCGTGAAACTGTCTCCCCACACTGGGCGGACTCATCAATTGCGAGTGCATCTGACCTCCATCGAACATCCGATCTTGGGTGACAAAACCTATGGCGGGACCAAGGTCATGACTGTCGGAGACATGCCTATTCCGCGAGTGATGCTGCACGCCCGTACGCTGGGATTTATACATCCTACCGACAGGACGTTTCACCAGTTTGATGTCCCCTGTCCGCCTGATATGCAGCAGGTGCAAGACCTCCTCGGCGCAGCGACAGCTCGTTAGGAACTCGCTGAGGTGACAACCTGAGTTACAATGATGCCGAGCGCGAGTCGGTGGAGGTGAGGAGAACCCGAGCTATGGAAACTAATACCGTGCTCGATCTGTTGGGCGAATTGCTCGCACAGCTCAAGGGCTATGCGTCTAAGTTGCCGGCGGTCGTGCACCTCGCTTCCGTGCCGAGCGGAATCAAGCCAAAGCCTGAGGCCGTGGAGGTGTTCGAGCAAGCGCTGTCGCGTTTTCGGGAACAAAGCGGCCGGTCTCCATTCAAAGGCCTGCAGGACTACCTGATCGAATCCCTGGAAGCATTTGAGGTCGGCAACGTGCTGGGAGCGGTTCAGCCTCTGCTCGCCGTTCTCGACCAGATCGACCGCATGCAGCGAGATAAAGATATCCGAATGAGTCCGACTGATGAGAAACGGATGGGAGAGTACCGTGCGGCACTCAATAAGATCCTGCCTGGCAACCAGCCGGAACTCGAGGGAGCTGGACGCGGCATGTAGGTCAGTGCCCCATTTTTGGTCCTGTCGCGGTCTCGCCGGCAGTCACCAGCCCAAAGCGGACCGTCGATCCACAATGAGGACATTTCGCGCGGACCGTATTTTCATCAATGACTTCGTAGTGGTCTTGTTTGAGCCACATCAATTGAAAACACTTCGGACAGCTTCGCACTTGCGTTCCCATGGTCTTCCCCTTACACTACAATTTGGCCGACTCACCTCTGATCGGAGGGGTTAATTTAGTACAAGATGCCTCCCGCTCTCAATACCGACGAACAAGCGATCACATTTTCGGACCGCAAAGATTTCGACGCTGCCCAACTCCTTCATTTATACCGTCAGGCACCCTGGGCCAAACATCGAGGGTTGAAACCGACCCAATCTATGCTGATACAGACCGATGTTGTCATCTCGGCTTGGGCTGGCCCTCGCTTGGTGGCTTTTGGCCGGGTTCTAACGGATTATGTGTATCGAGCCACGATTTGGGACGTGATCGTCGATCGCGACTATCAAGGTCGTCACATCGGCACCGAGATCGTCCGGCGGATTTTAGACCACCCGACCCTTCACCAGGTCGAGCTTTTCTGGTTGTGCACGCGTATGCCCGGCTTCTATGAACGCCTTGGGTTTAGCGCGAAGGAGCAGACCGGCATGGTGTGGTCTCGTGAGAAGCCGGGGACGCAGCGCTGATCTCAGATCGACCAGTCCTTCCCCTTCATCCATTCCATCAAGTCGACAGATCGGCAGTCTCGCATAATCGCACTTGCTCGCTCTACTGCGGTTGAAGGCGATGTAACCGCTTGGGCGAACAGCAGACTGCAAGGAAGAAGAAGCTCGTGGCAAGCAAGACGATGGAGGGACCGGAAGGAAGGTCAAACGCGTAGGAGATAAGCACACCGCTCACCGCGCAGAACGTGCCGATCAACATGGAATAGAGCGTCATTTGAGTGAGGCTATGGGTGAGCTGATAGGCGGTGGAAGCCGGAATCAGAATCATGGCGAACACGAGAATTGCTCCCACCGTTTTTAATGAAATGACCACTGTGAGCGCCACCAGAGTCAGAAGAAGATAAAAGATCTGCCGTGCCGGCACACCGGAGGCGGCCGCCATTTCTTGATCGAACGCGATGAAATACAGCTCTTTCGAGAGCAAGAGAATGGTCCCTAGCACCACCACGCTCAACCCACCGATGGTCATCAGTTCTTCCGGTGTGACGGATAAGACGCTGCCGAACAGGTATCCATACACCTCCGGATTGTAGCTCTTCATCAGACCAAGAAAGAGAATAGCCAACGCCATGGTGGTGGTATAGAGAATGCCGATGGACACATCCAATTTCATCCGGCCTTTTTCTTCGACCCAGCCGGTGATCCAGACCGTCGCCAATCCAAAGATAATCGCGAGACTGAGCGGCGGTAGGCCGACTAGATAGGCCAGGGTGACGCCGGCAAACGCAGCATGGGCTGTCCCGGCCCCTGCGAAGGCCAAGCCCCGTAGGACTACAAACACGCCGATGACGGAACAGACCGCGCCCACCAGCGCGGCCGCCAGGAGCGAACGCTGCATGAAATCGTAGGCGAGCAGCTCTACCATATCGTCATGAGCTCATCGGATGGATAAATGAAGACTGGCCAAACACGTTCAGGCCTCGACCGTCACACGCAATGAATGCGATCAGCCATTTCTGCCAAATCAATGGTGATGGTAATCCTCGACGATGACGAAGTCTTTGTCGGTAATGACCAAGTCTTTCCCGTACACCTGACTCAGAATCTCTGGTATCAGAACTTCCTTCGGAGGTCCTGCGGCAAACAGTTTCGTTTTGAGCAGGACGAGACGGTCTACTCGTGATCGAATCATGTTGATGTCGTGTGTGATCATGAGGACCGTGAGTTTCAGATCTCTGTGCAGCTGTTGAATCAATTCGACGACGCTATGTTGAGCCGTGAGGTCCAGGCCCGTCGTCGGCTCATCCAAAAGCAATATTCGCGGTTGTTGCGCCAGGGCTCGTGCGATGAACACCCGTTGCTGTTGCCCCCCCGATAGCGCGCCTAACGCGGAGTCGCAGAGATGATCCATTCCAACCTGACTCAGGGCTTCGCGAGCGATCTCCCGATCCTTGCGCGCCGGCCGGCGAAACAGGCCGAGCGCGCCGTACCGCCCCATCATCACGGCTTCCAGCACCGTGACGGGAAAGTTGCGATCCAACATGCCTTTTTGCGGCAAATAACCGATGAGCGCGCGATGGTGGCAGCGGAGTTCTTCGCAGGCGCAATCCAGGACGCGGAGTGTGCCTCGCAAAGGCGCCATCAGGCCGAGCACGGCCCGACACAGAGTTGTCTTGCCAGAGCCGTTCGGGCCGATGACCCCGACGAATTCAGATTCGAGAATGCTCAACGAAATATCTTCCAGTGCGATAACGCCAGGAAAGCCGAAGTTCGCGTGGTCGAACCGAATAATGGGCTGGGTCATGCGCGGCGACGTTCGTTGAAATGCTGTTTTGTCGGTCGTTATTCGGTTGGGGTGGCGCCTATGCTTGTTCGAGCGCCTGCGCTAATTGGAGCACATTATAACGGATCATGTCGAGGTAGGTCTCGGTACCAGGCAGGCCTCCAGGCAAGGTCGTCAGGACGGCGATGCGCGCGCCCGTTTCTCGGGCAAGCAGCTGCGGGACTTTTTGATTCAGTTGCACCTCCGACACGATGACGCGGATATGATCTCGTTTAATCGTGTCGATCAATGTATGCAGATGGCGCGCCGACGGTTCCCCTCCAGGTTGCGTCAGGATCGTTCCTGCCACGTGGAGATCGTACCGCCGGGCAAAATAAGGCCAGGCAGGGTGGTGGACGATCAGGGTTCGACTTGGTACCGTTTGAAGCCGCGCCTGCGATTCTTGGTGGACGCGCGTGAGGGCTTTAAGATAGGCCTTCGTATTGGTCCGGTAGTTCGTGGCATGGATGGGATCTGCGGTAGTCATCGCATCGGAGATATGTTGCACCATTGTGGCCGCGGCTTCAGGGTCCAGCCACACATGAGGATTGCCTGTCCCATGGGAGTGCGATACGTCCGCGGATTCGAGATTATCTTGAATCAACTCGATCCCCTTGGATGTCGTCACCACCCGTAACGTGGCATTCCCGGCATTCTTGACCAGCGACGATACCCACACCTCGAGTCCGGCGCCGACTTCCAACAAGAGTGCGGCCTTTCGAATCGCCACCAAGTCGCTGGGTTTGGGCGAGTAGGTATGTTCACTCTCATAACCGGTCATGAGGGAGGTGACGTGTACAAGTGATCCGCCGATCTGTTGCGCCCAGTCCTTCAGGACAGGCAGCGTCACGACCACATTGAGTGGCTCGGCAGCGGAGGCCATGGGGGCCGTCCCGGAGAGGCTCCAATGAAACAGTACTGCACCAAATGGGAACAGGGCAGATCAGAAGCAGGCGCAACATCCGCCGGACGGTATCACTCGATTTCTTCAAAGTCAACGCGACGGCGCACTGAGTCGATGTCCTCATGTTGGTATATGCGCTTGACCCATCGCGGGGTTTCGATTAGCGTAGCGCACCAAGCAGGCGACGGAAACGCCTGCGATGGAAGGGGGCGGGATGAAGGTTGTCGGTTTGATGTCCGGCACATCGGCAGATGCGGTGGATGCGGCACTCGTCACTATTGACCGGCGCGGTCGGACTTTACGGATTTCGCCCATGGCATTCGTCTCCCTGGCGTACTCACGATCCCTGCAACAAAGAATTGTCGATCTCTCTCTCCACGGCCATGTGGCCGAGATCTGCCATATGAATGTGTACCTTGGAGAACTCTTTGCCAAAGCGGCCTTGCGCGTGATTCACAAGGCGAAACACCTTCCGACCGATATCGACTTGATCGGTTCGCATGGACAGACGATCCACCATCTCCCGGAAGGGATTCGTGAGCCTGGCGTCGGCATGGTCCGATCCACACTTCAGATTGGCGAGCCGAGCGTCATTGCGGAACGCACCGGCATCACGACGATCGCGAATTTTAGGCCCCGCGATATGGCGGCAGGCGGCGAAGGTGCGCCACTAGTTCCCTATGCCCATTTAATGGCGTTCGGTCATGTTCGGCGGGCTCGCCTGGTGGTGAATATTGGGGGGATCAGCAATGTGACTTATATGCCGCGGGGAGGCGGCATTGCGGATCTGCAGGCTTTTGATACAGGACCCGGCAATATGGTGATGGATGCACTCGTGCGGGAAGCGAGCAAAGGAAAGCACCCTTATGATGCGGGCGGGCGACTGGCCCTGCAAGGGACGGTAAGCCGGCGTTTGCTTGCCAAACTTATGGCCCACCCGTTTTTGACACGTTGTCCACCCAAATCTACCGGGCGCGAAGAATTCGGCGCTCCATTTGTTCGAGATCTGTTAACGAAGCAACGTAAGTCCCACGTCACAATTGAGGATCTTCTTGCGACCTGCGCCGCATGGACTGCCGAGACGATCGGCACGGCGCGACGGTGGATAACCGATCATATAGATGATGTGATTGTCGGTGGTGGGGGCGTGTACAATCGAGCAGTCATGGGCCACCTCAAGCGGGTGTTTGCGCCCACGCCGGTTTCGACTTTTGACGATCACGGATGGAACAGTAAGGCTTTTGAAGCGACGGCGTTTGCCCTCTTGGCCCATGACACCTATCACGGACAATGCACGAACGTGCCCCAGGTGACGGGGGCACGTCACCCTGTGCTTCTGGGCGTAGTGGCACATGGACCTCCTGGCGCTCAGATGAAAGGCCTGCGAGTCGCTCGCTGAATCATCAACAGATATGGAGCTACTTTATCCTATTCTCGGCATCGGGGCGCTGGTCTTTCTAGGGAGCCTCGCCTGGGAAAGTTTTGGGCGGAGGCGCCCACCTGGTCCCTCCTCAGATGGCCCTCCTGCCGGTATGACCTTTGTCGCCAAGCCTCTGCTGAACGACCAAGAGGTGCAGCTCTATAACCTGCTACGAATGGCTGTGGAAGATCGGTATTTGTTGTTCACGCAAATTCCGCTGTGGAGCCTGCTGGATTTGCGACTGCCTTCCGGAACGCCACCTGTCGGAGACCTTGAGGGAGCTTGCATTACAGCGGGCCACGTTTGTGTTGGTGCATCCTGGTAGCCGGTTGGTCGAGAAAGTGGTGCAAGTTGAGCGGCAGGCTCCGAACGATTTGTCCGGCGAGTCACAGAGCACGATGTTTGAGTCGGTGCTCCGTGCTGCAGGGGTTCAGCTAGTCAGGCTGAGCCCGCTACACGCCTATACGGTTCCGGGTCTTGTTACGGTCCTGGATCTTGCCGAACCGGAATAGCCCTGGGCTGTGCCGACAAAATGGTCGCCCGCAGGTAGGTGGTGCGCGAGCCGGATCAGCTCAATTCCGGCGCAACCGATTCACTCCTTGGTGCTGCTGTCTCCAGGGCTTTGCGGGCGACACCAGCTTCCGCGCTGTCGGGATATTGCTCCGTGACGCGTTCGTACATCAATTGGGCATTCTCGCGGTCGCCCTGCCTGGCATGAATCTGAGCGATCTTGAGGGTGGAGGCAGCGAGCTTTTGGCTCAACGGATAATAAGAGATGACGTTGTAAAATGACTCCAAGGCATCTTTGAAATGCCCCATACGGTACTGGCATTCCCCCATCCAATATTGGGCATTAGCTGATAGGGCTGACTGACGATGGAGTTCGAGGAAAAACCGGAACCCCGCGAGCGCCGCGTCGTAATCTTTGTGCCGAAATTCCTCCATCACCCGATCATATAAATGGCGGGAGTTATCCGACGGCTGTAGCGGGGCGGCGAACAGAGAGGGAACGGTCCCAAGGTGGCCAAGCAATACCAATAACGCCAGAGTACCTCGCCACGAGCTTGAATGAAAATGATCGATCGCCATGGTGTCCTTCTTTCTTGGTGGTCGCAAACTTGCCCCTGGGAAATCATTGTGCCCATGCTGATATGAAAGAAGTGAACCAGAAAATGGTCCGGGCGAACCGGCTGTAAAGTTGGGTAATTCGGAAAGGCGTCTCGAAAGTTCTAGCGGAAAACAGACAACATTGTACGAAGACGCCTAACGGTAAGGCCGTGGGAGGACCAGGTTGACAGATGGACTCTATCCGTTTGTTATCGGTTTGTGCTTAACTTGGCAGAGGGGATGACGTCACCACTACCTGGTAATGAAGGAGATCGAGCCATCGACATTGAAAGAGAGAGCGAGCCAAGGTCTGCCGGTGAAAGGAAGCAGTCCCTGAGCAATCCGCCGCCCAATCCCAAAGGGGGCCGGACGTTGATTGTAGATGCTCGTAATCCCCATGCCTATATTCGGCCTAGCGAGGCGCTGAAAGAGGCTGGTGAGACGGATCAAGTGTTCGTACGTCCTGGCATCTATGAAGACAAAATATTTGTATCGGATCGTCCCGTCTTCCTGATCGGTGCCGGACGAGACCATGTCCAAATTTATAACCGTCGTGGCGGGCCGCTCTATTTGCAGCGTGTGCCCTCCGGTATGATAAGTGGAATCACCTTTCGGTATGTGGGCAGCGATCAGCACTCGGCAATGAACGTGCTGGATTCGGTCTGCACGATTACGCAGTGTCGCGCGACGGAAGGGTTGCTCTCCGGTGTCGTGATTTATGGCCCTGAGGCTCGCCTGACCTTCATCGATAATGAGGTCTGTTACAACCGCGAGTCAGGAATTTTCGTCTTTGCCGGCGCACAACCGCGAGTGGCGCAAAACATCTGTTATGGCAACCATCATTTCGGATTGGCCGTGCGGGATCCGGGAAGCCATCCAGAATGCGTTCGTAACCTCTGCCATAGCAACATGCTCAGCGGGATATTGCTGTTCCACCACGCTGAAGCATTGCTGTTGGATAACACTTGCCGGGACAATCAGCACTGGGGGCTGGCCATGACGCCGGACACGCATCCGACTCCGACTCGTGAAGGTTTAGTGGCGTCCAATGTGTTCCTGCCGAACCCTCGAGGATCGATGGTCGTTACAGAGCAGCCTCTTGCAGATATTGGACGATAGTTCGACTCTCATCGAGTCACCGCTCTCCCAGAATGCGGCCGACATGTGGTAGAGCAGTCTGAAGGAAAGAGATGAAGAGAGGTTAGCTCTGACGAGAACGCGAGAATGACTAAAGCCCGGCGGGGGAATGAAACTGAAACCGGCTCCCCCCGTGATGCTTCGCGGTATACATGGCTCGATCGGCATGTCTCAGAAGTTCGTCGATATCTTGGTCGTCCATTGGGTACAAGGTGATTCCGATACTAGCGCCGATTGAGACACGATGTGAGCCGATATCAAAGGGCATGCCAATCAACTCCACAATTCGAGTGGCAACGACAGCCACATCGGCCTCCCCAGAGACGCCTTCAAGAATCGCAGTAAACTCATCGCCGCCCATGCGCGCGACCGTATCCACTTCGCGAACACATTCCGTGAGCCGCGTGGCGACGACCTTCAACAGCTGGTCCCCGGCATCGTGCCCTAGTGAGTCATTGACGGCCTTGAAGCGATCGAGATCGAGGAGCATGATCGCCAGAGGTTGGTCCTTCCGTTTGCTGCGCGCCATGGCATGGACTAATCGATCACGGAAGAGAGTGCGATTGATCATGCCGGTTAACTGATCGTACTGGGCGAGGTAAGTCAGACGTTCCTCGGCCCGCTTGCGTTCTATAGCATAGAGAATTGACCGGGCCAGAAAGTCCGCTCCGCCTTGTCCCTTTACTAGATAATCCTGCGCGCCCAGTTGAATCGCCTGTAGCGCGAGCGGATGGTCATCGTGTCCGCTCAACACGACGACCGGTACACCTGGGCTTGTCGCTAATACCTGAGTGACTGTGCTGAGACCATCGGTATCAGGCAGCGAAAGATCGAGGAGGACGACCTCAAACCGACCGCGGCTGAGTTTGACTAAGCCCTCTGCCAAAACGGAGGCATGAGAAATCTCGAATTGGTCGTGAGTCCATTCGGCAAGCAGATCTTGCGTGAGCTGGGCATCGACGAGGTTATCTTCAACCAGAAGGACTTTGATCATGGCTTGTCATTCTGGAGTGTGACGAGATATGGTCCCGTCGTATCGTCTGTTAAAAAGTAATGGGGATACAGTGTCATTGGAGCGCATGGTTGGAAGGATGATGGTGTAATGTTCATCGTGTATCTGGTCAAACTAGCCTGATGGGGCGGCGTGGGATACCCCCTGAGCTGAAGAACGGTCGACCTGAGTCTCGCGTGAAAGGAATTCTAACATGTCATCTTGGAGCTTCAAGTAATAGCGCCCTTCCATCCAGCGGCACGGTTTGTTGCATTAGTTTCTTCCATATAACCCGTGGCGTTGGCTGAAAGATTCCATGAGTCGTCCATCCGCATCCACAGCCAGTGAGATCGCCTGGATAAACCCCATTTTCTATACCACGGCCAACAAGTTGACTCCTCTCTTCATTATTTCTCCGCGGCCCGGCTTCGATCACAAGGCGCGCTTCCGTGGCTCAAGCGGGACTGTTCTAGATTGCTGATCTTCTAAGTCCGGGAGCGAACTGTGGTTCTGTCTGGGCAGACGGCATTCTGGCGAAAACGGAATGTTCAGGCGGGCCGGCTATTTCGACCTGTGAACTTTCAGTGCGGCCCCGGTCTCATCGCGCATGCGTCGCAGAGGTAATGGAGCGGGATTGAGCTGTATGCGAAGCAGATGCGGGATGAGCGCTGAGGCATCGCGTGAGCGTTATGCGAGCAAAGAGAGGCCGTCTATTCAGTGGTCTTGTAGTGCCTCAATTAGTGCGACTGAAGAGGACTCGTCGCCTCGTCGAGTCCGCGATATTGCTGTGGGTCATTACAAAAGGTGCTCTGTGCCGTTCGGGGGAACACCCATCAACGTTGCCAAGGCAGTTAGATGTTCTCCATCCACTCTATCTCATCCGAGAGCGCATCGAACGTGCTGGCAACGAACCTGTTCGTCTGATGTTCTGCCATGACCTTGCCGTCGTTCGCGCATCCTGAGCGTTACAGAGTTGAGTCCGAATGTTTGGCGACCGGAGGTGGTGTCTGCTGCGCCATCATCACTTGGGGCGCAATTTTCTTCGGAGTCTTGTAGTCCCAGGCCAGTCACCCCAATCCGCATCCTGTGTTATTGTCCAGGTTCACGGCAAAGCCCCCGTGGCTTTAATGCCGACCATATCGCTGAGTGGAATCCACCATCGTCTTCATGCAGACACCTTTTCTGTCGGTTCACGTCCGAATTAAGAGAAGTCATGCTAGAACCGCAAACGGTTCTCCTGACGCAATCGTCTTGGTTGGGCTGTCAATTGGAGTTCCCAATCCATTCACGTCCAAGACTGAGTGGTTCGAGTGAAAGGTCGATCCGGGTGGGCAGGCCAAGTGAGGAGAGATCAATACGGTGCTCCTACGATTCTCAGTATGATTCATAATGATAACGTTTGCATTCGCGAGCTAAGTAAAAATTCGAGAGTAGTTAAAACATACAAATGCGTGCCTCAGGCATCCGGCCCGTAAAGTTGCAACGTGTACCGTCACGCAGTCCCAAGCTAGTCCTGATCTCCACGCTTCGCTGCTCCCCCTCCTCCGTACTCCGTCGTGATAGGTCCTCCGCGGCATAGGCAGATTGGCTGTCTCCAGCTACCCTTGAACCATAAGCAGCACAGGGACATAGGGGGAGGAAGGTGTATGAGTGCAGAGATCATGTTTCGAGCGGACTTCAGGCTGGTTGCCGCAAAAACGCTTTCTGAACACACGGGCAGCGTACAATCTCTGTCTTCCAGCTGATGTACGATTTTCGCTCGATGCCAACCCCAGCCTGGAGCACAGGTTGAACTGCGATTGTACTTGCCGAGTGAGGCATGGCCGATTCGAGTGGACCACGCCACCGTGACGTGGGGATACTGCGATTCGTTTACTGTGGAGTTTCTTGATCTGCCGGCTGGCGACCAGGAACGTCTAAAAGATTATCTCTCGGTGGCAACCGCTCCTGCGGCGATAGTCTGAGGTCGCTCTACTTCACCTGACACATACGACAAGGAGGCTGATGTGAAGACACGCTACAGTGCCCGAAAGAATGCTACCTGCAAAGTGACGCTCTCATGCGGCGGACGAGTGGGGGAAGGATCGGTGGTGGACCTCACGGTGCCTGGATGTCAATTGGAAACTCCTCTGTTGCTAGAACCCGGGCAGAGCGTCCAGCTTCGAGTCCATCTCGACAATCATCATCCCATGCGTATTGATCTCGGCATCGTGCGATGGACGAAAGGCGGCAAGGCGGGCATAGAGTTTATCCGCATGGCCGAGTCGGACCAAATTCGTCTGCGTTTTTATGTCGGCCATATCGAGAAACGATCACGGCCAAGTAAGAGTTGGGGCGAGGCGCCAATGTGTGTAGGCTTTTGAGAGGCATCTTAAAATCGACTGCGCTGCCATTCTTCTTGCGGGAGAACGATGAAAATGGAAGATCCTGCAAACATTTTCCTCAATGCTAAGTTAAAAGCGCTGATACGTCATCTGGTGATGTCATTACCGCATGCCGCCATTCTGTCTCGTTCGGTCGAGAATAGGTACCATCTCTTCCTCATCGCGCCGTTTGGCGGTGCTCACGAAAAAGCCATGCGAGTAGAAATAACCGTCCTCGTCGAGCGGCATCCATCTGTGCATGACTTCGTCTTCCTGCTAGACAGGCTCAACCTCACTTCTTTTCTCGAGAGGCATAATCGGTACGACCTCACTCATGGGATGTGGAGCCACCAAATCTTAAAGTGGGCGAGACATCGCTCATCGCAGCTTCAGGTCGACAGGCACTAATCCACCGCCTAGGAGCCTAAAACTGATGGCCCTCAAAGGACGTTTCTAATCAGCCTAGTTCGCTGTCGAGATGGATCCATCACCTTGCTCTCCGTGAATGGAAGGGGAGCTGTAACGGCTCTAATCCTACGGTGCGTACAATCTCGAGATAGGGCCCCCCAATACACGCTTGTACCGACATGGGCCACCGCCTGGCCATGAACCAGACTAATTTAGAGGTTACGATCCGCCGTGGGCTTGGACAAACTTGAAGGTAAGTATCTCCCAGAGTGACCGATTTTTTGTAACTTTTCACTTCCGCTCGCTTTGTGGGAGTCATGGGATCACTGACATTTTAAATATGTGTAAATGTCTTCAGCGGATCTGCCGTACCATTCCAGCCCAGAACAGCTAAGCCCGGTTCTTTACCTTCAGGTTATTGAAGCGCACACAGTTCGAGCGTCAGATTGTGGAACGCCGTACGGTAGCCCGCCGAATGGATTGTCCATTCATCTTCCACCGGAAGGGAAACCAGATGGGAGAATTTCGTAAGGTCTGGAAGCGAGCCTGCGCGGAAGCGGGCTTGGTGGGAAAGACTCCGCATGACTTCAGGCGATCGGCGGTGCCGCAACATGGTGCGAGCGGGCGTCAATCCGGACATTGCTCGGCAGATCTCAGGCCATCGAACCGCCGCGATCTTTAGCCGGTACAACATCATCAGCGAAACCGACCTCCGTCAAGCGATGCAGCGGACCAGTGAGTATGTGGCTACGCTCGCGGCAAACCCGAAGATCCGTGTACTCAAGCCCGGAACGGTGGCCATAGGAGCCTAAACGCATCTGCATGAGCCAAGAGTGGGGTGAGTCCTTCTCAGGGCCCGCCCCTTTTTTCCGCCTTGAGGCAGAAAGATCGGAGAAAGACCAGTGGGGTACCAACCCAACGGGCGCTGATAAGTGCATGTCGATGTTGAGAAAGAAACGGCGCTGTCCGTGTCTTGTCCGTGTCTGTGTAAACGGTGGGGCCAGGGCGGCAAGCTCAAATTATTTCCTATCGGGTAGGATAATTTGTTGTCAGCCTGGCAGGAAAGACCCCCCCGGTTCATCGGCAGGCCCCCATGGCAAAAAGGGAACCCCTGCCCTAGCTACACACATCTCCACGGCCCCCTCGTGCGCTGCGTCTCCTGGCGAAATAAGCGAATTAGCGAAATAAGCCCCCTCACCAGTGCCTTGAAGGCATGGGAGGCGCGCTCCCATTCTGCCAGCTACCTCTACGACTAAACGATATAAACGACCGAATAGCGGAATGGCTAAAGTGGTACGGCAGTGAGGCCTCTCCATTCGGCCAACTGGGCTGACGACATAAACGACCTATACGACTTATCTACCGGCCGACATGCTCTAAAGAGGCCCCGACAATCCCGACACAGTGCCATCCATGCGCCTATATTGGAGCCTACATACTCCCCAGCACCCCGACAAACCAACAAGTGCGCGACGACCAAACGACATAAACGACCGATGCTGTCGGTCCCCCGTAGCCTTTTGATCCTTCTTCGGTTTAGATTCTACACGACTGTTTAGGATACCTGGTGTGAACTCCTCCAACGGCCCAAATCACCAGGTACTGATGTCTCCCAGCCGCCCTGCCCCCAATGTGCCTCGCCTATGGAGGTGCGAATTACCAGGACTAGAGGAGCTGATCTGTCACCAATGCGGCAGCTACCTCTCCCGGACGGTCGATCCGATTAAGCCCTTGATGCCGGATCCTGAAGGATGATCGGCGGGGAGAGCGCGGCCCCCGACCTCGCCTTTTGACATGGTCTCCCGGTCCGGATCCCCCGGCCTTCGCGTTTCAACACGCCTCTCCCGTCCGGATCCGTGGCCGGCGCCCGCTGGTATGTAAGGCGAAGAAAGCTGGGACATGGTCGGGAATGACGGCAGTAGCCAGCCCTCCTTAGGCGGAATGTCTGATGAGAGGCAATCTGCTGTAGACTCGTAGTCGATGCGCGGTTCAAACTCTATCGGGCTCGTGGGGAGAGACGCTGGTGGCCTATCACTGCTAGGCGGACACGGAAGTATCTCTTCCTTATCCCCCTCTCTTCATCTCAGGCATCGCGCTCACCGGATGCTCGCTCATGCTCCGTAGTGGTGACCTTCCGCGCGTTCAACAATGGCCGCTCGATAAGCGAGGTACTCTTAAAACGATCACGATTCTTGTTGATGGGACGATGACCATAGACCAGGCGTCTCTGCACAGGCCCGGCGACTGTCAACTGTGCGCAGATATGGTCATGCTGCCCATCGGTGACGGAGCGAGAAAACGCGTGGCGACGCAGGCGGAGAAGGCGTATGTGGATTCAGGACTCTTTGCGGTAGCGATGGATACCGCGGCTGACGTGTACGCAGAGATCGAAACAAGTTTGGTGCGCGACCATTTTCCGAAGCTGCGGCTTCTCTCGGATTTCACGTTGGGCATCGTCCCAAACTATTCCGAATAATCGACAAAAATCGTGACGGTATTCAAGAGTCCCTTGGGTCACATCCTGGGCACGATCGAAAAATCGGAACGATATTCTGGCTGGCTATCTCCTCTGCTCCTGCCCCTCGCCCCATTCTCAGTCTTCCTAAGGACTTTCAGAACAAAGTCCTGTACGATCTCCACCGGGCGACTCTCGACGAGGCCGTGGCGCACGGGATTATCTAAGCCATCGTCTCGCTTATCTGCATTTCGTACATCCCGTCCCACCTAACGCGGAATAGTCCTGCGAGCGGCGTGCCCGCTAGAGTCGCGGCATGGAGACCTGCTTCTCCTCTGACGGCTCGGAGTCGCCTCTTCCTTGCACCATCGTGCTCCACGACAACGACCACCTCGGCCCCGGCACCATCTGGGCGTTTTATCCTGGCCGCTGCCATGTCGAATCGGAGGTCCCCATTGGTCCGGATATGGACCTTCCTGAAAGGGGGAGTCAACCATCTGTTGGATTCCTACCTTGGGTCGCCACTGTCCACGGAAAGCTCGTCGGCCTCTGGTCACCCTCTGCAACAAGCTGCATGACGGCGTTTTTCGGCACGCCGCCTCGGGCTCTACCGTTCGACGTGAACTGCGTGGAAGATGTTTCTCATCGTTCTATCCAGCCCACCCCCCCCCTCGGCGATACATCCTCCGTGGCATAGGCAAACGGTGAATTCCCGCTATCTTTAAGACATGCACGACGTACTTAGCCCTGAAGGAGGTAGAAGCATGTCACCGACTCTGGAAGTCTCTTGCCGGGCGGCGTATCGTTCCCGAGGCACCGGCTCCTCCCAGGAGCACGCCTGCCATCTCGAGAGTCTCTCTGCGAGCGGCTGTACGATTCGAAGTGGCGAGCTGCCAGATACCGATCTCCTTGAGTTGGAGATTCACCTCCAGGAGGACGAAGAGCCACTTCGAGTTCATCAGGCGAAGCTCCTGTGGGGAGGCTGGACTGGATTTACCCTTGAATTTGAGGACATGCCGGCAAGGGATCAGCGGCGGCTGCGCGAGTACCTGTGGACTGTGAGCCTACTCCAAGAGCAAGGACCCACGGTGCCCTAAGCAGTGACGTGCCAGGTCTCCAGCTGACGAACCAGGGCAGCGGTCCTTGTGAGGGGCGGCCTGTTACCGGATTCTACCTGAATCACTAGGAAGGCTTAAGGAGATGCTGCTGCTTGCGACCAGTAGCATTCGTGGTCACGCTGGGCGTTTCAGCGCGATCGTTCGGTTGTGAACCAACCCGTGCGCTCGCCTATTACCGCTTGTGGAGGACTGTCAAACGATTTCCAGCACATTAATGCTTTTTAGCGTGCAATCAGCGCGCACAAACGCTCTTGCTGTTGGGCGCTCACTCTTATGAATTGCACTCCAAACTCCGCATTTGTAGTCCACCGTACCGTCGCCATGCCGATTGTAATAGGCATCATGCCCGAGGAAACCACGATAAACATACAAATCATCAACCCGATAGCAATAGGAACGTCTGATTTCACTCGACACCCACTTTGCGACAGATCTACCACGGTCCCTTCGCCTTCTGTAGTCCCTGAACAAAAAGACACCGGGCAGTAAATATTGAATCGAACCGCTTGCCGTTTCGTCATCGATTACCTCGTAGAGGTGTACGCCACCATTGAGCGACTACACATCGTCGCGACCATGCGCGGTACACGCATAATCCAGTCGCAATCATATCTGTTTAAAGTAGAAGCACAAGTTCATTCCGCTGGTTCGTTAATCGCACCTAAAACTTTCACGCCGGTACAACGGTTCTCCTCCAACGCGAAATAGTCCTGCCAGCAAAAACGCTAGACTGAGGATCAGCGATACCAGCCTCAACGCTCGGCGGCCACGGACCCAAGGGGCTCTCCACACTGAGGCCTTACCCATACCCTGTCCAGGCAGGGAGGCGGACCCAGGCCTGCAATATGGCTATGGTTCCGTCCGGATCATCCCACTCGGCCGCTTCGTGCGGGGAATGGGCTTGCCAGCACCTCCCGCGCCTTATCAAGCAGAGCCTGCTTCGTGAAGGGTTTCTGGAGGAAGGGATACCCTCGCAGCACGCTGGCCATCCCGCGCCCACCCAAGCTCCAGGGCGTGGAGGCGGACATGAGCACAATCCGGCTGAGCGGTCGCTTGATCCGTAAGATGCTCACGAGTTTATCGCCATGGACGCGGGGCGTGACGTTTCGATCGTGGTCCACTTCCACCGTCGACGGATACAGCAAGACGTCGACGAGGATGAGATCGATCTTGGTCGGGTAGATGTCACAGGTGGCTTGCGCCTCAGCACTGCCCGACGCCATCAACACCGCGTAGCCGGCGGTCCGCAAATGCGTGGCGCAGAGAAGCAGCATGTCGGAGTCATCATCGACGACCAGTACCGTGAGGTCTTGAGTTGGCATGTCGGCCTACGCACGCGAGGTCATGGGTTTCCTTTCTGCCTTTAAAAGTTCCTATGTACCGTACATCATTCCGCCGGTCATGCAAAAAAGAAGTATGAGAAAGCGGCCGTCGGGACGACCCGGGCTCGGCTGCCCCGGCGTCGCGCTAAGATTGCAACGTACGGTCGCATTTCATCCCTGCCGTCGTGCTCTTGTTCTACTTAGATGAGGGACGACGGGAAAAAATGGGGCAACATTATGGCTTCGATGGCAATGCCCAAGCCGGGGGAGCCAAAAGACGTTTGATGCCCTGCCGATGCAGACCTAACCACCATCTCGGCTCACCTGGCGGGTAGTCAGACATTGCGGACTTCCACCCTGCCGGGCAATCGCAACAGTGATCCTGTTCGAAAAATAGCACACAGCAAGTCTTGCCTCTCTCCTTGACGCTCTTATACAAAATGCCACGCACACTCCCATGGATGGGATGCTTATAACAATGTCGAATGTACTCTGCGATAATCTGGGTCGGCACATAATCAATATGTTCTCGACCATCTCCAGCAATAGGTGCGCTCGAGTCAGCCACCAGGTCATGAAGAAACCGGATAGAGCTTCGGCGCTCGCGGTGGACGGAATCGAATAGGCCGGGAATCGCGGGAATCCTGGTTAGGTCAAGTACAGTAATTTCCCGTGCCGTCGAAAACCGACCGGTAGTTATGCACACATTAAGCCCTTCGATGGGTCAAACGTTTCAGCAATACCCGTCTCTTTATCAAACGCACCGTAGAACATCGGGATACCAGCAGGACTCATCCGGTTCGAATACGTGCTGTGCTCGATTGAAGCTGTTCCAAGGTCAGCGGCACACTTTGGCGATTCGTTAGATGTATGCACTCTCGCACGAAACAACACCGTATTAGCGGGGAGTGTCATTATGAGGCCAACCTCAGTTATCACATCACCCATAGCTAGCAAGAATTTATAAGGGGGCAAATCATCCCCGAAGATATCGTCTGGAGACCTATCCTCTGCAACGGAGAAGAGATATCGCTTCCTGTGTTTGACAACTTCCACAAACTTGCTCCACCCATATTTGAGTATCTCGTCAGGAGATGACGTGTAGTAGTGCTTTTCTATCCACTGGTTACCTCCGGCAGTAAATGCGTCCACTACGTCCTTGGAAAGTTCTGCAGGAATAAATGGGTTTCCCAACTGATCGTGAATCAAGTCGTACGAATTAAATACTGGCGCCTGGTAACCTCCTTCTCTTGATTCGTAGGCAATCCCCACATTATCTGGGTCATCCCATATTGAGTCTACTGCTTCACTCACCTCACCCAATAACTGGTCCATTGCGACTGCAATAGGCTCTTCTGAACGACTAGCACAGTAATCGCAAAGGTTGCTGGAGGCATGCTCTGACACAAAGTTTTGCAAGTCGACATCGTCAATGCACTCGGCACACACATTCTTGTCGATCGATGCCCAGCCCCGATCATAGCTTTCAAGCTGTTTATTCTTCCAATACCCCATATGGTAACTACTCTAAGTTTCGGCTCCCTGTTACTTCGCCTACATCCACTTCTTGACCTTTTCAGTCTTGCAGCGCACGCAGGTCCAGATTTCTGTGCCTGGCTGCGTGCTCTGCTTCATGATGCTGCCACAGCGGGGACACTTCTCGCCGGCGGGAACGGTCATGGAAAACTCCTGCGTAAAGCTGGAAATTCTCTTGGTTCATTTCCCTATGGATGGGTCGCTGATCCCGTGTCGACTGAGCCAAGCCCCGTCTGCGGCCTGATTCACCTGTTCATACACCTCTGCGATGATCTCTTTCACCCGTCCACTTGTCCGTAGGGTCTCAAGCTGCGCCATGATCTGTTCAGGCAGCGACGGCTGTTGTGCTGCCAGCGCGCTAATGATGGCTTCTACTTGGATTTGCTGTCGAACAAGTGCCCACATGATACCTGGCATGGTGTGGTTCATCGGCTCTCCTTGTGAAATGTCTCGTTAGTCTGATTCTCAGTTGGCAGCAGGAGCAGTGCTCGAATTTTGGAAAGGTGTCATTTTATTTTCCGCAGCAGTCCTCTCCAATTCTCCTTAAACCCGAGCCCCTGGGTGACCGATCTGACTTTTCTGAATAGGATGAACCCCGAAAAAACCAAGAGCAGAAAGATGGCCAGGGAAATGTAAAACAGAATCCTGGCGACCTCAGATGCCCTCGCTGCAATGTCCGTAAAGCCGAAGGCGGCTGCAACGATCGCAATCAGAAAAATATCGCAGCCCAAATGAAAAACATGGACACCTCCAGACGGCCGGTGATGTTGTGGCAGTCACTTGTGCTTTTTGGCAGCTTTTCTTAATGCCTTGGATAAAGCTGGACGGTTTTTTATCGCCATCTCATCGTTCAGGTCCTCGTCGATCTCTTCACCGTTCGCTAGTCGTTTGCGCGTGACATGTAACTTCCACACTGTTCTCGACAGCTGGCGGAGGAGCACCTCGATCCTGGACAGTTGATTAGAGGTCTTTTTCTTCATTTCGGCTATCTCGGCTTTATGGCCATTTATTTCGGAGTGCGTCTGCGTTTCTTGCGCAATGCTTCTTGACCAATTTTCTCAATCGCTTTCGGTGGTCGGAGGGCCGGGGACGCGTCGTCGCGTTCACCAGTCGTGAGTTGATGGGGCAGAGGGTCCAATTTCCCCACCGCCTTGATCAACTCCTTGAGGGCCTGCTCGATTCGGTCTAGCCGATCACGCACTTTCTTTTTCATGGTGCCTCTTATGGATGTCAGGTGAAGTTCGTGCTCCATTCGAGACACAGACAAAAAGATACGGACAAAAACACGGACAATTCAGCCAATTCAGGAGAAGTTTCGATTGATAGGATTCGGTAAGTGCTTGGAAAGGTTGGTTGCGGGGAGAGGATTTGAACCTCTGACCTTTGGGTTATGAGCCCAACGAGCTACCAGGCTGCTCCACCCCGCGGTCGAATACTAACAGCCGTGTGAAACGAGAGTCAAGGAAGGCTACCCGACAATTGCATTCGTGGGAGGAGAATGATAAAGCGTGACCATGCGGATTGTATTCATGGGGACACCGGACTTCGCGGTGCCGTCGCTCGAAGCATTGCTCAAATCAGACGACCAGGTGGTTGGAGTAGTCACGCAACCTGATCGACCAAAGGGTCGGGGACAAGAGGTCATTCCATCACCGATAAAAGTGGTCTGCCAGCGCGAGGGAATCTCGATGCTGCAACCGCTCAAGATGAAGGCGCCTGAATTTATGGAGGCGTTGCGGCCGTGGAAGCCGGATGTCATTGCCGTCACGGCGTTTGGCCGCATTCTCCCGCCGGCGATTCTAGCGCTTCCGCCTCGAGGCTGCATCAATGTGCATGGATCGCTCTTGCCGAAGTATCGCGGGGCAGGTCCCGTCCAGTGGGCTGTCATCAATGGTGAACGAGAAACCGGCATCACGACCATGATGATGGACGAAGGCATGGATACCGGTGACATGTTGTTGCAGGAGCGGGTGGTGATCCGACCGGATGATACTGCCGGCACGCTTGCGCTGCGGCTGGCCGAAGTGGGGGGACGGTTGCTGGTGGACACATTACGTCAGCTCAAGGCAGGGACGCTCAGCCCTCAACCACAGGACCCTTCACTGGCGACCATGGCGCCGTTGCTGACGAAAGAGGATGGCCTGATTGATTGGACGCTGCCAGCCATGGATATTGCGAATCGCGTACGTGGGTTATCGCCCTGGCCAGGAGCCTATACCTATGTGAATGGCGAACGATGGATTTTGTGGCGGGTGGCTGTCAGTGAGGGGTCCCAGGGAGTGGTTGCCGGGACAGTCACGCAGGTGACTAAAGATAGAGTCGAGGTGGCGACTGGCCGTGGGACCATCCAGATTGTTGAAATTCAACCATCCAATGGTCGACGCATGACGATGACCCAGTATCTGGCCGGCCATCGCCTGACCCCAGGTATCAGTCTGCAGGGCCATCCCCCCGTGCAGGGTTGACGACTGACAAAGTCATCGATGCGTTGCCCGCAATCTTCCTTGTCTATGCCCCCATCCAATAGCGTCTGACCATGGCACAATTATCCGCTACGGCCAAACCATCAGGACGGCGCGCCGCGACGAAGGCCTTGCTTGCAATCGATAAAGCGGGCCTTCTGGCGGACGACTTGTTCGACAAGATTGTTGAGAAAGAATCATTGGATCAGCGAGAGCGGGCCTTCATGGTGGAATTGGTGCGCGGCGTTTTACGCTATCGCGGGACACTAGATTGGCGCCTAGGACTGTTATCGGATCGACCGATCGCGCGATTGCCCACGCTTGTCCAGAACATCCTCCGGCTCGGAGCCTATCAATTGCTGTATTTGGATAAAGTTCCGGAGTCGGCGGCGGTCAATGAGTCTGTGCAGATGATGAAACTGCAACGCAAGCGTTTGGGGCGCGATTGGAGTGGAGTCGTGAATGCGGTCCTGAGGGCGTTACTGAGGATGCCGGAACCCAATTGGCCCGATGCCGCTCACGATCCTGTCGAGGCATTCGCTGTCCGTTATTCCTGTCCGACGTGGCTGGTCGAGCGCTGGTGTCGACAGTGGGGGGCTGAGCGAGCAGAGGTCTTATGTCGATCTTCGGTGGAGCCGCCTCCGCTGACGTTGCGGGTCAATGCGCTCCGGACGTCCCGCAAGGAACTGCTGGACGAACTGCTGGTGGCTCAGAGAGAAGCCAATCCGACAGCAGTCAGTCCTGCGGGCATTCAGGTCTCCCGTAGCAGTTCAGTGCCCGATCTTCCCCGCTATAAGGATGGGTGGTTTTACGTGGAAGACGAAGCGGCACAACTGATTCCGCTATTGTTGGAAGTGCAGCCTGGCCAGCGGGTGCTGGACGTCTGCGCCGCCCCAGGAGGGAAAACGACGCACCTGGCGGCGCTCATGGCCAATCAGGGAGAAATCGTCGCGGTGGACCGGGCTGCTGCTCGGCTGGATCTGGTGATGGAGAATTGTCGACGCCTCGGCGTGACTGTGGCAACACCGCTTATAGGCGATATACGTATGCTGATCACTCAAAGGCAGCGGTCCTCCCAACAGGCGGCTCTGCGTCGACCGTTCGATCGTATTCTCCTCGATGCTCCGTGCAGCGGGCTCGGTGTATTGCGGCGCCATCCGGAAGGAAAGTGGTATAAAACTCCGGAATCGATCGGGCAACATCGGCAAACGCAGAGTGAGTTACTTGCGGTGGCGAGCAGTCTCTTGCGACCCGGTGGGGTGTTAGTCTATAGTACCTGCTCAATTGAACCAGAAGAAACCGAATCGGTTGTCGACGAATTTTGTCAGTTGCATCACGAATTTCAGCGTGAGTCCATCGCGTCCTGGATACCGCCAGCCGGTCTGCCGTTCGTGACCCCGAGAGGGGACCTGTCTACGATGACCAATATGAACAAGATGGATGCGTTTTTTGCCGCTCGACTGCGGAGGTGTGAATAATGGCACGCCGCGCCGTCCGTATTGCGCCGTCTATTCTATCGGCGGACTTTGCCCGTCTCGCAGAAGAAGTGACTCGGGTCGAGCAGGCTGGTGCTGACTGGTTGCATATCGACGTCATGGACGGACACTTTGTGCCGAATATGACTGTCGGTCCTTTGATCGTCGAAGCCGTACGAAAGGTCACCACGCTGCCCTTGGATGTGCATATGATGATCACCAACCCTGATGCCTTCATCGGTGAATTCGCCGATGCGGGTGCCGATTATTTGACGGTCCATGTCGAAACGTGTCCGCATTTGCATCGCACGATTCAATCGATCAAAGAGCGTGGCGTCAAAGCGGGCGTAACGTTGAATCCTGCGACGCCTGCCGTCATGTTGAGTGAAATTATCCGTGACGCCGACCTTATCCTCGTCATGTCGGTGAGCCCTGGGTTTGGTGGCCAGAAATTTATTCCGTCGTCATTGGAGAAGATTGCCGAGGTTCGTACGATGATCGATCGCATGAACAGTCAGGCGCTCCTTGAGGTGGACGGGGGAGTCAAGCCAGACAATGCGGAAGAGATCTTGGCTGCAGGCGCAGAGGTTCTGGTCGCGGGATCAGCGGTGTTCTCCACCCATGACTATGCCGCAGCCATAACGGCGTTGAGAGCCGGGCGCCCACCCGTCGCGCGTACCACGGGCATGGCCACAGCCCAGCGATAGAAGAGGCGTTAGACCGCACCATGGTTCATGGATAACCTTCACCCCCTGGAATGCAGCGTGTTGCTGGCGCTGAGCCGGGAGGCAGACTCTCCCCCCACGCTTGATCAACTTGCCAAGTCCACCGCGTTGGATCCTTCCCAGCTGAGCATGGCTGTGGAATGGCTCCTGGCTAAATCATTGATTGCCATCCATGCAGAAACGGTTGCGCATCTGGCCTCATTGACGCCGGTGGGTGAATTATACTTGAGCAGCGTTCTCCTATTGAACGTGTCCTGTCGGCCGCCCGAGAGGCCGGCCAGACCGGAAAACGTCTCACGATCCAGGATATTCAGGCTAAGGAAGCTCTCGAACCGTCGGATGTGAGCAAGGCTGTGGGAAGCCTCAAGAAAGAAGGCGCGGTCCTGATAGTGCAGGGTGGGTGCGTCGAAAGTACTGGCCGCACAAGTCCCACGGCTGAGGCGATGCGGACCCTGTTGCAGGAGTTGCGGAGCGGGCAACGAGAACTGCGCACATTTGCCGAGCCTCTGCGGACTGTGCTCCAGCAGCATGCGGTGAAGCGCGGGAATGCGCGCGAGCCGTTCAGAATCGATGAACGGATCACGCGCTCATTTGTGCTGACCTCTGATGGACAGTCTTCGGCGCAGCGCCTGTTGCGCGATGGGGTGGCTGAAGAAGTGTCTCAGCTGACGCCCGAGATTCTTAAGGAAGGTGCGTGGCGGAAGAAGCGATTCCGGAAATATACGATTAGTTTGCGCGCTCCGAGGATTGCTGCGGGGAAGCGGCACCCCTACCGTGAGTTTCTCGATCTCGTCAAGATGAAGCTTGTCAGCATGGGGTTTCAAGAAATGCGAGGAACGCTCGTCGAAACCGAATTCTGGAATATGGATGCGTTGTTCATGCCGCAATTCCACCCGGCGCGCGATATTCACGACGTGTATTTTGTAAAGAAACCGACCCACGCTACCACCATTGGCGAGCCCTATTTGACGCAGGTCGCGCAAGTGCATGAGAAGGGGACGGGTGCCGGATCGACCGGTTGGGGATATACATTCAACGCCGAACGCGCCAAGCGCCTGGTTCTGCGGAGTCAAGGGACGGCGGTGTCCGCGCGCACGTTGGCGGGTGGCGCGTCCGTTCCGGGAAAGTATTTCTCGATTGCCCGATGTTTTCGATACGATCAGGTCGATGCCACCCATGCCACCGACTTTTTTCAGGTTGAAGGGATTGTGTTGGGCGCGGATATCAACTTTCGGACCTTGCTGGGATTGCTTAACTTGTTCGCGCGGGAAGTAGCGCAAGCCAAAGAGGTCAAATTTCTTCCAGCCTACTTTCCCTTCACCGAGCCCTCCGTCGAAATGCACGTGCGGCATCCTAAATTGGGATGGATGGAATTGGGCGGTGCCGGTTTATTTCGCCCGGAGGTGACGACTCCCCTGGGGGTGTCTGTTCCGGTCATTGCTTGGGGGCTTGGACTCGATCGCATGGCCATGGTGGCCCTGGGTATCCACGACATCCGTGATTTGTTCTCCACGGATCTGGAGTTTATTCGCACCATGCGGGGCAGTTTTTAGGACGATTACACAATGCCCACTATTTCTTTGCAACGAGATGATCTCGAATCTCTGATCGCCGGGACGGGGGGAAAGCCGGACCGCATTCCGCTCGATCAGCTGGAAGACTGGCTGATGCTGGTGAAGGGGGAGCTCAAGGGACACAATCCTGAGACCGGCGAGTTACGCGTCGAATTACAAGATAGTAACCGTCCGGATTTATGGTGCTGCGAAGGTATCGCTCGGCAGATTCGGACCAAGCAGCGCGGGACCGCGACACCCTATCTCTTCTTCAACACACAGAAGTCGGTGGTCGGCAAGCTGATCGTAGCGCCGGGAATGGAAGAGGTTCGCCCCTATATAGCGGCCTGTGCGGCGGTGGGCTATCCCGTGACCGCGGATGGCCTGACGCAGCTCATCCAGACGCAGGAAAAGCTGGCCGATATTTTCGGGCGTAAACGGCGGACGGTATCCATTGGATTGTACCGCTTGGCACCCATCGTGTTCCCCGTGTCCTATGATCTCGTCAAACCTGATGAGGTGCGCTTTACTCCGCTGGGGATGGAGACGGTGATGACGTTGCGGGAGATTCTGATGGTCCATCCCAAAGGGGTCGAGTATGGCGCGATTGTCGCAGGCCATGACCGTCTTCCCGTGCTGCGGGACGCAAATGGACAAGTGTTGTCGTTCCCTCCCATCATCAATAGCCGGGAAATTGGGGAAGTGCAGATCGGGGACCACGAACTATTCATCGAGGTCACCGGGACCGATCTTTCTATGGTCGCCCTGACGCTGAATATTTTTGCCGCCAATCTCGCTGACCGCGGCGCCGTCATTACGCCGGTGGAGATCCAATCGTCGATGAAAACGACCTTTGGCCGGCGCTGGAATACTCCGATCGATTTTGGAAAGCCGCGCATGATTCCTCTTATGGCCATCGAGGCCGCCTTGGGCGAGCCTTTGGGCGGACAAGAAGTAACCGCGGCGCTTAAATCGTATGGCTATGACGTCAAGTCTGCGGGTCGTAGATTGGCGGTGCGGCTCCCGCCGTATCGAAACGATCTGTTGCATGCCGTCGATGTGGTGGAGGATGTGGCGATTAGTCAGGGGTATGCGCGGTTTGCCCCAGTCATGCCGTCGCAGTTTACCGTCGGCGGCTTATCCCGTTTGGAGCAGATGGCCGATCGGGTTCGACATCTCATGGTGGGGATGGAGTTCCAAGAGATCATTTCTAATATCATGGGCTCTCTTCAGGACTTCTGCGCAAGGATGCGACTCGACGGCACCGAATGGGCGAACGTCGTGGAAGTAGACAACGTGATGTCGCTCAGCTACTCCTGCCTACGCCAGTGGATCACGCCATCCCTGCTACAGGTGGAAGCAAATTCAAGCCGGGCGTTTTATCCGCACCGCATGTTCGAGGTGGGTGAAGTGGCCGTTCCTGATGCGACAGTCGCTGTGGGGTCTCGAACCGTGACGATGTTGGGCGCGGTGATCGCCCATGCCGGAGCCAATTTCTCAGAAATTCATTCCTGCCTGGATCTCTTGTTGTATTACCTGGACCGTCCGTTCACGCTGGAGCCACTGGCGCATCCGTCTTTCCTAGATGGCCGGGTGGGGAGAATTGTTTCCCGCGGTCGAGTGATTGGATTGCTGGGAGAGGTGCATCCTGAGGCGCTGGAGCTCTGGCAGATCGGGGTGCCCGTGGTCGCGCTTGAGTTGGAGATCGACCGGTTGCTGGATGAAGCGTGACGGGAAAATCAGTTCAGTCAGGATCTTCCCGTCACACACTATCTGCGCAATCGAAGATGTCAGTTGGCCACCGTCGCGAGCTGCTGTTTAGCAACTCCGACAAGTTTCTCGAACCCCGCCATATCCTTGATAGCCATATCGGACAGAACTTTCCGATCCAATAAAATATTGGCCTTTCGCAGGGCATTCATGAAGCGGCTATAGGCCATTCCATGTATCCGAACCGCGGCGCTGATGCGCGCGATCCAGAGTTGACGGAAGTCGCGCTTGCGATGTTTTCGCCCGACGTAGGCGTAGGCCTGACCCTTGTCGACCGACTCAGTCGCTGTTCGAAACAGCCGGCTCTTAGCTCCATACTGGCCTTTCGCCAGTTTCAGGCGCTTCTTTCGCCGCTGTCGTGTTTTTGGACCACCTTTTGTACGAGGCATGGATCACTGCTCCTTTCAGATCCCGTTCACAGCACAATCAGAATCGTTATTGCGGAAGGATACGGTTCAGTGCAAGCGTCATGGTCGCCGACACTTCAACCGCCCCTTTCAGGCGTCGCTTGCGGTCACGTGCCTTGCCGGTGAGCAGATGTCGCCGACCAGCCTTTCGTCGGACCAATTTCCCTGATCCCGTGCGACGGAACCGCTTTTTAGCGCCGCTGTGCGTTTTCATTTTCACTTTCATAATTGTTTCATTCCCTTCCTTGCGTGCGCGGTGCGCACTATTTGGGAGCCAAAATCATGATCAGACTCCGCCCTTCCATTCTCGGCGCAAACTCCACGGTTCCTGCTTCCGTACATTCCTTGATCACACTGGCCATCATCGTTCGGCCCATTTCCTGATTTGCCATCTCACGACCCCGATAGGTAAGCGTCACTTTGGTCTTGTTCCCGTCCGCAAGAAATTCTTTGATCTGCCTGATCTTGATTTCGAGATCGTGCTTATCGGTACGTGGGCGCAGCTTGATTTCTTTCACCTGCGTAGACTTCTGGTGACGCCGGCTTTGATGATCTTTTTTGCTCAGCTCAAATTTATACTTCCCATAGTCCATGATGCGGCAAACCGGCGGCTGGGATGTAGGGGCGACTTCAACCAGGTCATAACCCCCTTCCTGTGCCTTACTGAAGGCCTCTGCGGTCGGCAGTATACCGAGTTGCTCGCCTTCAGGACCGATGACTCGAACTTCCCGAATCCTGATTTCCCGGTTTACACGTAGTTTAGGGACGATAGGTCACCTCGTTTGTGAGTGGGTTGCCGTTTCACGTAATGTCTGAGTTGTTTCCGTGCGGAGAAGAGCGAGGAGGGCCTCGATCGGCATGGTACCGTGATTGGCGCCGCTCCGGCCGCGGACGGCGACCATGCCACTCTGCACTTCCTTATCTCCGACCACCAGCATATAGGGAATCTTGTTTTTTTCCGCCTCGCGGATCTTAAATCCGATCTTCTCATTCCGGATGTCCGCTTCGACTCTGTAGCCGTGGCTCTTGAGTTCGGAGACGATCTTGGCCGCAAATTCATGTTGCTTGTCAGTGATCGTGAGCACGACCGCTTGCACCGGGGCCAACCATAGGGGGAAGGCTCCAGCGTAATGTTCGATGAGAATGCCAAAGAAACGTTCAATCGAACCCATGAGTGCGCGATGAATCATGATCGGCTGATGGTATTTCCCGTCTTCTCCCGTATAGGCCAGCTTGAACCGCTCAGGGTTGTTGAAGTCAACTTGGATCGTTGAACATTGCCAGGAACGGCCAAGGACGTCTTTGATCTTAATATCAATTTTAGGGCCGTAGAATACACCTTCACCGGGATCCACTTGATAGGCGACCCCGCGCCCTGTGAGGGCTGCTTCCAAGGCATTCGTGGCCAACGTCCAATTCTCGTCGGAGCCGACGGATTTTTCCGGGCGAGTCGAGAGGTAGACTTCAAACTCCGCGAAACCAAACGTGCCGAGGATGAAGAACGTAAAATCCAGCACGCGGCTCACTTCGGCTTCGATTTGATCTGGGCGGCAGAACAGATGGGCATCATCTTGGGTGAAGCCTCGGACGCGAAGCAAGCCATGGAGCACGCCCGTGCGTTCGTAGCGGTATACGGTCCCCAATTCTCCATAACGAATCGGCAAGTCCCGGTAACTGCGTAGGTGGGACTTGTAGATCATGATGTGGAAGGGACAGTTCATTGGCTTGAGCTGATACTCGCTGCCTTCCAGCTGCATCGTGGCGAACATGTTTTCGCGGTAATAGTCGACGTGGCCGCTGGTTTTCCAGAGGTCCAACCGGGCGACATGAGGTGAGTACACGAGCTCGTAGCCGTCCTTGATATGTTGCTCCCGCCAGAAATTCTCGATGAGCAACCGGATCAGCGATCCCTTGGGATGCCACAGCACCAGGCCCGGGCCGATCTCGTCTTGAGTCGAAATCAGATCCAACTCTTTTCCCAGTTTCCGATGGTCTCGCCGTTTGATCTCTTCCAGCTTAGCCAGATGCGCATCCAGCTCTTTTTGCGTGGGGAAGGAGGTGCCGTAGACCCGTTGTAACATCGGGTTGCGCTCATCGCCACGCCAATAGGCCCCGCCGGTGGACAGGAGCTTGAATGCCCCTACATGGCCGGTCGTGGGGAGGTGTGGCCCGCGGCAGAGATCGACAAACTCGCCTTGGCTGTAAAGAGAAATGGGTAATTGATCGTCGAAGCCTTGGATCAATTCAACCTTGTAGGCTTCTCCGCGATCCTGAAAAAACCTGATAGCATCCTGCTTGGAGAGTTCCGTCCTGGTCACTGTCAGACCACGTTTCATAATGTCTTTGGCCCGCGCCTCGATTTTTTCCAAGTCCTCGGGCGTAAACGGGCGCTCGAATGCGAAGTCATAATAAAAACCTTCGTCCAGAGCCGGACCGATCGTGAGCTGAGCGGTAGGGAACACCTCCTTCACGGCCTGCGCCATGATGTGGGTGCTGCTGTGACGGTGGACTTCTCGCCCTTCAGCAGACTCGAAGGTCAAAGGTTGGATGGTCGCGTCATGGTCTAATGACCGCGACAGGTCCATCGACTCGCCGTTGACTTTGGCAGCAAGCACTTTCGGATCGAGACGGCCTCCTGTAGGAGTGAGGGCATCACGAACCGTGGATCCTGCTGGCACTTGTTTGCGAGTTCCGTCAGGAAGGGTAATGTGAATGAACTGTGAGGTCACTCCGGTCTATCCTACAAAAAATACAACGCCGTGCCGACCACCATGCTGCTGTCGGTAGTCGGAGCACGAACCTAATGGTAGGCGCGGACGGTCTTGAACCGTCGACCTCTACCGTGTCAAGGTAGCGCTCTCCCCCTGAGCTACGCGCCTATCGCCCGGCGATGCTAATACAGCGTTACCGGGGGTGTCAAGGAAACGAGACGGGGCGGCGGGCTTTTCCTTGGAGCTCGTTCGACAATAGCCACGAGATGCACACCGTGTCGTTTGGGTGAAGGCGAGCAATTACTTAACGGCGGCCTTGAGTTCTTTGCCGGCCGAAAACTTCGGAATGCGGGCGGCAGGAATCTTCAGTGCTTCACCGGTCCGGGGATTGCGCCCCATTCTGGCCTTCCGTTTCGAAATCGTGAATGTCCCGAAATTCACTAAGGTCACGCGTTTTCCCTTCTTGAGAGAGGTGGTAACCGCTCCCGTGAAAGCTTCGAGCGCAACCGTCGCGGCCACTTTGGTGATTCCGGCGCTGTTGGCCATTTTCGCAATCAATTCTTCCTTGGTCATTGGTTCCCTCCGTTGGTGGTTGGCGACCTGTTTGATGCGTGGGCGCTGGTTTATAGTGATCCTAATGAGGTGCGGATGGGCTCCAGTGTGTGTGGGACTAGCTGTCCCGCGCACGTTTGATCGGAATACGCAGATCGAGAATCTTTTTTCTTAGGGTGTTTCGATTTAGCCCAAGAAGCTCCGCAGCTTGGATTTGATTGCCTTTGGTTTCCCGTAAGGTCAGCAAGATTAACGGGCGTTCGACAGCGGCAATCAACATTGGATGGAGATTTCTACCTGATCCGTTCCGCATCCCCTTTACGAAATCACCGACCTTATGTTCAAGGTAGGATTCCAGACACACCGATTGTTCTGATCCATTGGGTAACGGCGAGTCGGCCTTAGGTATTTTGGCGCCCTGCAGCAATATTGCCGTCCTTCTCAGGACGGTCCGAGATCCCACCAACAGGAGCGTATGGGCGGGATCGATTGTGGCAAACAATTTTCCGAGCTCTGTCGGAGTGTGCCCTTTCGATTCTGCAATGACGGCATCATAGGTGCGCTTAGCTATGGCCTTCGGCAACGGCAATCCGTCATGGACGATGGTGACCGCCTGCTCACCGAAGAAGCTCGTATATTGAGCCTGGAGCTCGCTGTCTGCGCTGAGCAATAGAATAGTAAATGTCGATGAACGATGGGGCATGAAGGTACCGACGAAGAAGAGGGCGGGATTATTACTCACCTCCTGGTTGATGTCAATGAAGAAAATAAGCCGGCATGTTGCGGCGGGATAAAGCAGTAAACGCCAGCGGGCTCAGTTCGGTCGCCACTTCGACTGATGCGCGTTCTCTATTGAGTTGGCCTCACATGCTCGCGAGCGATGCCGATAGATCTGTGTATCGAGTGCAATGCGAAATGCGTGCATTCAGGTTCACCGAACGCCGAGCCAATTCTCCGTGCCGCCCTACGCGTTGTATGCAGACGTACTTGACATCAGCGCGATGGAGCAATGTATAGAATTTAATTAATTCCCATCGGAATACTCATGAATGAAGGTTAGCCTTCGAGCTACATACGGAATTATTGCTGCCGTCGATCTGGCGTTACACTCTGTCGATCAACCTGTCTGCGCCAAATCGATTGCCAAACGTCAATCGATTCCATCCCGGTTTCTCGAGCAGGTGCTCCATGCCATGAAAAAGGCGGGAGTGGTGACTAGCCAGCGCGGGGCTCAAGGTGGGTATGTGCTGAGCCGGAATCCCTCAGACGTCTCGGTGGCGGACATTCTCGATGCATTGGAGGGCCCCCTGCTGAGATCCAATGGAGCGACTGTTCAGAAAAGCGCCTCATCACGGGGTGCCAGGCAGGAGGATCTGCTGGCGCACATTTGGGATCGGGTGAAACGTGCTGAACTGAGCGTGCTTTCCGAAGTGACCGTGGAAGAGTTGGCCAATCGCCAACGGGCGCTCGAAGCGCAACACACCTTGATGTACCACATCTGATCTCGGCCGTATTATGCGCAATCGAATTACCCCCAACCGACGAGGTCCTGACCATGAGTCCTAACAGCGTGGGTCTCCGTCCTATGATTAAGACCGAGCCCATCCCCGCCCATATAGCTGAAGAAATCGAGACATTCGAGGCCGAAGCCCAGCGTGTGCTGGGTGGAGATCTTTCCAACGATATTTTTAAGCCCTTTCGGTTGCAATACGGCATTTACGGCCAGCGGCAATCCGGCGTGCAGATGGTGCGGATCAAGATCCCCTTCGGAGGGCTAACGGGGAATCAATTGCGCCAAGTAGCCGAGCTTGCCGACCAGTTCGCCACCGGCGTAGGCCATGTGACGACCCGCCAAGACATACAGTTACACTTCGTCGAACTCAAGCATGTCCCTGACATGATGCGCCTCCTGGCGTCCGTTGGGCTGACGACCCGTGAAGCCTGCGCCAATACGGTGCGTAATGTCACGGCCTGTCATCTGGCCGGCGTGTGTCAAGGCGAAGTCTTCGATGTAACGCCGTATGCGAAGACGGTGGCCTTGCATCTTTTGCGGAACCCCCTCAACCAGAGCCTTCCTCGGAAATTCAAGATCGCCCTTTCGGGATGCCGGCAGGACTGTGCGCTTACGCCGATCCACGATATCGGATTGCTGGCGGCGAAACGGGCAGACGGAGCAATCGGGTTTCGAATGGTTGCGGGCGGTGGACTGGGATCGACCCCTCGCATGGCCCAGGTGCTCAGAGAATTTACGCCGATGGACGAACTGCTTCCCACGATCGAAGCGGTCATCAAGGTGTTTGATACGCTCGGGAACCGCAAGAATCGCAACAAGGCCCGCATGAAGTTCGTGATCGAGAAATTGGGATTCGAGGAATTCAAACGACGCTGGGAAGCAGCCTATGCGGCCATGGGATATGCGGTGCCGACGCATGAGCCCATTAAGTTGCTGGAGTATGCGGATGAACCGCCGCTGCTCATGCCGACCAAAGCCCCGATCATCTCCAACGGGAACGGCCATGCACATGGGGCGGCCTCGCTCAATGGAGAGGGGGCGTCGGGCTTTCAAGCTTGGAAGCGAACCAACGTGGTGCCGCAGCGTCAGCCAGGGTTTTCTGACAGCAGCGATCAAACTGCCGATGGGGGACCTCACGGGCGACCAAATGTGGTCCGTGGCCGATCTTGCCGAACGCTATTCAAACGGAAACATCCGCACGACGATTAATCAGAACATGGTCATTCGGTGGATTCCCGAGGGACGACTGGAAGAGTTCTATGACGAACTGGTGACGCACAGCCTGGGTGATCCAGGTGCTGAACTCGTCGAGGACATCATTGCATGCCCGGGCACCGACACCTGCGGTTTGGGAATTACCTCCTCCAAGGGGATGGCCAGGGCGTTGGCTGAAGTGTTTCCAGCGGGGCAGGTGCCGGAAGATCTCAGGGATGTGAGTGTCAAAATCAGCGGTTGCCATAATTCCTGCGCGCAACACCACATTGCCACCATCGGTTTGCATGGTGTCGGCAAGCGGCTTGGCGAACACACGGCCCCGCATTATGAACTGCATCTGGGCGGACATGTGGACGGCACGCCGAAGATCGGACAGCTCACCGTGAAATTGCCGGCGAAGAGCGTCCCCGCAGCGGTTCGGCATTTGGTGGATGTCTATCGCCGGGATCGGAAAAGCGGAGAGACTCTACAAAACTTCATTGCGCGAGTGGGTAAAGTGGCGCTCAAAGAAGAACTCATTCCCTACACGATCGTGCCGCCCTACGATCAGGATCAGACCTATTACTACGATTGGGAAGGCGAGGCTGAATTTGTGCTGGAAGATCTGGGGCCCGGCGAGTGCGCGGGCGGGGCCTTGGAGATGATCGACGATCGGATGTTAGAGGCCGATCAAGAACTCTATCAGGCCAAACTCTTCGTCGAAAAACATCAATATGCCCTGTCAGTCAACAAATCGTATCGAGCCGTGTTGGCTGCGGCCAAAGCCTTGCTGGTGACGGAAGGCATCGACCCGGCGACTGATGCCGACACGTTCCAAGAGTTCGATGTGCGCCTGGCGAACAAAGGTATCGTGCCCGCCACGTATAGAAATCTTGGAGCGCAAGGTCGGTGATCTCGGTTCCAAGGATGCGACAGCCGGTGCAGCCACGGAGAAAATGGCGTTTGCCAAGCAGTTCCTCGTTGTGTGTCGGACGGCGACGGAGCAAATGGGCAAAGATCTCAAGTTGTCGCAAGTGAAAGAGGAAGTCACGCCGACGCCGGTTCCAAAAGTCGCTCCGGCCCCTGTCGCGGCGGCTCAGCCGCCCGTGTATGATTTGCGTGGTGTCGCCTGTCCGATGAATTACGTGAAGACGAAATTGAAGCTGGAGATGATGGACAATGGTGAACAGCTCGAAGTGTGGCTTGATGCCGGGGAACCCATTCGAAATGTGCCGATGAGTTTACGCAACGACGGACACAAGATCCTCAATGAAGGACCGTTGGAACCTGAGGCGAAGCATTTCAAAATTCTTGTGGAAAAGGTCGAGGGGTAGGAAGGGTGAAAGAAGAGGCAGAAACCTGCTGCGCGCCCGATCTGACGAGGAGCTCAAAGCGCGCAGTGATTCGTTCGAGGCGAAGCAGCCCTGGGACGTGCTGGAATACGCGCTCACGACCTATTCGCAACGGATTGTGCTTGCCTGCAGCTTTGGGGCAGAAGACGTGGCGCTGGTAGACATGATGCATCGCCTCGACCCGACTGCGCCGCTTTTTTATTTGGATACGGATTTTCTCTTTCCTGAAACGATGGATGTTCGCGATCGCATTATTGCGCATTATAACTTGAAGCCTGCGCAAGTCATTCAAATGAAATCGTTGGTGACGCCGGATCAGCAAGCCGTGCAGTACGGGCCGGCACTTTGGGCCAGCAAGCCTGACCAGTGCTGTGAACTGAGGAAGCTCGAGCCACTCACCCGCATCCTTGCAAACTATTCGGCATGGATCACGGGGATCAGGCGCGACCAAGCTCCGACGCGAGCCAACTCTGGGCTCATCGAATGGGATCGGAAATTCAACCTGATCAAAGTGAATCCCCTGGCCCGATGGAGCAGTGAAGAAGTCTGGATGTACCTCCAGCTTCATGAAGTGCCCTATAACGCCCTGCACGACCGCAATTATCCCAGCATCGGCTGCACGCATTGCACCGCGCCCGTCCTTCCGGGAGACGATCCTCGCTCGGGTCGGTGGAAGAACTTCGGCAAGACCGAGTGCGGACTGCACAAATAATTTCATCGTCACCCTGAAATCAGACAAGGTTATTACCAACACATGCAACATCTGCTCGCCAAAGTCGCCAAGGGTCAGAAAACATCGAAAGATCTCACGTGGGAAGAAGCCAAGCAGGCCATGCGGCTGATGATCGAAGGCACGGCCACGCCGGCGCAAGTCGGAGCCTTTCTCATTGCCATGCGCTTCAAGTCTGAATCCGTCACCGAACTAGCCGCGTTCACCGCCACGGCCCGGCAATATGTTCCTCCGGTGCCGGTTCGCGCCGGCCTCGGCGTGGTGGATGTGCCGGTCTATGCCGGGAAGCGGGAAACGTTTCACGCGATCATTCCGGCGGCTATTGTCGCGGCAGCCGCCGGATCGGTGTTGCTTGTTGCACGGAGTCGACGGTCCTCCGGATCGACGAGGAATTTCGTCGGTGCTGAAACTCTTGGGTATTCCGGTCGATACGGACTGCCAAATTGGTCGGGGTCGAACTGGAAAAGAAGGGCTTCGCGTATTTGGACCTGGCGCTGTACCACCCGCCGGTCAGCCGGTTTCTCGAAATGCGGCAGGAATTGGGCGTGCGAAACTTCTTCCATCCGGTCGCCAGAATGCTGAACCCCGCTCGCGCCACCTCGCAGGTCATCGGCCTGTCGCATCCGCCGTATTTTGAAAAGACGATTGAGGCGTTGCGCATGTTGAGTTGTCCGCGCGCGCTTGGTGATCCGTGGGGTCGAAGGCGATCCGGAACTCTCGATCGGCAATTCGACGCGGTTGCTGGAACTCAAGGAGGAGCGCATTACGCCCTTCACGTTTCAGCCGAAAGATGCCGGGTCTGACGATGGCCACCTTTCGTGAGATGGCCGGGTTTCCGCGTCGAACAACGGGAACGGGAAGCCGATCTGATCAAGCGACTTATTGGCCAATGAGGTTCAGGGAGGGCAACGGGATTGGGTACTTCTCAATGCCGCCATGTTGCTGTATGCCTCCGGGAAGGGAACCTCGATCTCAGGAAATCTTGAAATGGCTCGTCGCGCGCTGGAGTCAGGTCAGGCCAAGGCTAAACTGGCCGAATCTGGTGGCGGTCGCGGGATCGGATGCGGGCGCCGTGCAGAAGGTGAGCATGTCTGCGTGAACAAAAGAGTGTGAATCATGAAACATTTGCGTCAGCTCGAAGATCAAAGCGTGTACATCCTTCGCGAAGCCTATAAGCATTTCAATCACCTCGCCATGCTCTGGTCGATGGGGAAAGATTCGACGGTGCTGTTGTGGTTGGCGCGCAAGGCCTTCTTTGGGCATGTGCCGTTTCCGCTCCTTCATGTGGATACGAGTTACAAGATTCCTGCGATGATCGAATATCGCGACCGCATTGCACGTGAGTGGCGATTGAATCTGGTGGTGGGACAAAATAAGGCGGCCTTGGCGGCCGGCATGAACCACACCTTGGGGCGGGATGTCTGCTGCACGGCCTTGAAGACCAACGGCGATGAAGGATTTAGTCGAAGAGAAGGGCTACACGGGCATTATTCTCGGGGTGCGCGCGGATGAAGACAGCACCAGGGCAAAGGAGCGGTACTTTTCGCCTCGCGACAAACATGGCGATTGGGATTTTCGCGATCAACCGCCAGAGCTGTGGGACCAGTTCAAAACGACCTTTCCGCCCGGCACGCATATCCGGATTCATCCGCTCCTCGATTGGACGGAGATCAACATCTGGGAGTACATCAAGCATGAGAATATTCCCTTCATGGATCTCTATCTCGACAGGGGAGATGGGACGCGGTATCGCAGCTTGGGCTGCGCGCCCTGTACCATGCCGATCAAATCCACGGCGAAGACCGTCGACGAAATTCTCGTGGAACTCCGTGGGAGTCATGTAGCAGAACGGGCAGGGCGCGCACAGGATGCGGGTCGAGGCATGGAGATGCTTCGTAAGAAGGGCTACATGTGAGATTGCTTTCGCCGGTCGAACGGCCCTGAGAATCGGAGCCATGCAGAGCAGGAAACACAGGGCTTCATTGAACGAGTGAATCATATGACAGAGCAAGATCAGACCAAGCCGCAAGAGAGTCTCAATATCGTCATCGTGGGCCATGTCGATCACGGGAAGTCCACATTGGTGGGACGACTGTATGCCGATACGGGTTCATTGCCGGAAGGCAAGTTAGAAAAGGTTCAGGCTATTTGTCGCCAGCAGGGCAAGGAGTTCGAGTACGCGTTCCTGTTTGATGCATTCTTGGAAGAACAGGAGCAGGGCATTACCATCGACACGGCCCGGACCTTCTTCATGTGGAACGGGCGGCAATACATCATTATTGACGCTCCCGGGCATAAAGAATTTTTGAAGAACATGATCTCCGGCGCCGCCCGTGCAGAAGCCGCGCTGCTGTTGATCGACGCGCTGGAAGGCGTTCGAGAACAATCGAAGAAGCACGGCTATTTGCTGTCGCTGCTCGGCGTGACGCAGTTTGCAGTCGTCGTCAACAAGATGGATCTGGTTGGTTATCGCCAGGATGTGTTCGACGGCATTGAAAAGGAGTATCGGGAGTTCCTAGGCCAGTTCGGGGCGGTCCCGCAACAAATGATCCCCGTCAGCGCCAAGCAGGGCGATAATATCGCGCTACGTAGCGGCAATATGAGTTGGTATCAGGGCCCCACGGTTCTGGAGACGCTGTCCTGCTTCAAGAAAGAACAGGTTCGCTCTGAACAACCGCTGCGGTTTCCGCTTCAGGATGTCTATAAGTTCGATGCGCGACGTATCCTGGCCGGGCGCATCACAGCCGGTCGTTTGAAGGTGGGGGATCAACTGGTCTTCTCGCCTTCGAATAAGACGGCGGTGGTACAGTCCATTGAAGGCTTCAACGTGGATCCTTTGCCGATTGAGGCGCAAGCCGGGCAGTCAATCGGGATCACGCTCGACGAGCAAATTTTCGTGGAGCGCGGAGAAATCGCCTCGCATCGGGATTCGATTCCGTTAGTCTCCACGGCGATTCGCGTGAATTTATTCTGGATGGGGAGACGGCCGCTTGAAAAAGGCCGGAAATATACGTTGCGGCTCGCCACGCGAGAAGTGGTCTGCGAAGTCGCCGCCATTCATCGCATTATCGATACCGCCGATTTGGCGCAGCTACAGGAAAGCCAATCGGTGACCAGGAACCAAGTGGCGGAATTGACCGTACGCCTCAAGGCCCCGTTGGCGTTCGATCTGTCGTCATCCTTCGAATCGACAGGGCGATTCGTGCTGGTCGACGAATATGACATTGCCGGCGGCGGGATTATTACCGAGCTGGTGCACGATGAGCAGGAAGGCCTGCGCGAAGAGGCTCGGCAGCGAGAATATGCCTGGCTGACAGGGGATGTACGGGCAGAGGATCGAGCGCATACAGTACGGACACCGGGCCGCCATCGTGCTGTTTACTGGATCGGCACAGACAGGCAAAACGTTTTTGGCTAGACGGGTGGAGTCGTTGTTGGTCGCCGATAGCCGACATGCGTATTTGTTGGAAGGCGAAAACCTGCTGCAGGGATTGGATGCGGATTTATCCGCCGCCGATCCGTCTTTTGCGGCTGAACGAGTACGACGGTATGGAGAGGTTGCGAGACTCCTGATCGATACGGGTACTGATTGTCGTGTCGACGAGCAAAACCTTCGGCATCAATTATCAGCGGATGGCGGACATGATTCGAACATTGGTCCAGCCGGCGCCTGTCATCGCCGTGCATATGAGCAGAGCCGGCGAAGAGGCACCCCCCAATACCGACCTGCATTTTGCTGGACCGCAGGATTTCGATGGCGCGGCCCGTCAAATCCTCGAGGAGCTAAAGCGACGAGGAGTGTTGCTTCAAACATCAGGACGCCAAGTCCACCAGTCAGTATTCAATTTAGTGCGGCGCGCGAGGTTGTTTGACTCCATTGAAACCCCTGTGGTAGCGTTCTTCATCAACAATTTCGAGGGTTTTTCATGACCATGGCGGCCGGCAAGGATCTCAAGTCGATCCTCACAAAGCTTCAGTATTCGGATGATGCGAAAGTCGTTCAGCAGATTACTGCGCAGATGAAGCAGGTGCAGGCCCGGATGGCCCGCGTCAAGCAGAAGCTGGTCGTGATGAGCGGCAAGGGCGGAGTCGGCAAGAGCATGACGACTGTCAATCTCGCGCTCGCGCTCGCGCGGCAGGGCGCGAAAGTCGGTTTGCTGGATGTGGATCTGAACGGCCCTTGTGTCCCGAGAATGATGGGGATGCATGGCCAGTCCTTGACCATGACTTCAGAAGGGGCGCTGCCTCCTGTCGGCCCGCTCGGCATTAAAGTGGCGTCGATGGATTTTTTCCTCGATGATGCTTCCCCGGTGCGGTGGAAAGGACCGATGGACTTGAGCCCGGTCTGGCTGGGTCTGATGGAAATGAACGTCATTCGAGAATTTCTGGCCGATGTCATCTGGGGTGAGTTGGATTATCTCCTGGCCGACCTTCCTCCTGGCGCGGCTGCCGATAAACCGCCGGTCATCGCGGGATTCATTCCCGACCTGGCTGGCGCCATCGTCGTGACTACCCCTTCCGAAGTCGCCTCTGATGTGGTGCAGAAATCCGTCACCTACGCGCGGGATATGGGTATCCGGGTGTTAGGCATCGTTGAAAACATGAGCGAGTATCGTTGCCCCTCCTGCGGGGCCGAGAATGAGCTGTTTGAAGGTAACACCGAAGCCATGTGTGAAGTCCTGGATCTGCCGTTGCTCGGGCGTATCCCGTTCGACCGGAAGTTGGCGAAGACGTTTGATAAGGGGCAGCCGCTCCTTGACCCCGACTATCCCACGATCAAGAAATACCAGGAGATCGTCGGACGGATTCAATCGTTACTGGATTATAAAAGAGTCCTGGCGGAAAAACTGTAATGCTCCGACCGGGAAGGGGGATTCTATGAAGTTCGTTTGCCTGAACTGCGAGACCTACATGACGTTTCAGAAGGTCGAAAAACCCGGTGAGGGCTCGCTCGGTGTCTTCTTCGGCTGTCCGTCTTGCGAGGCCAAGTTCTCCATGGTGACGAATCCTGGCGAGACGCAAATGGTGGCCTCACTCGGTGTGAAGCTTGGAGGTCGTACAGAGACGGCTGAGCCGTTTGAAATGACCCGCGGAACCCTGAAGGACGAAGCGCAAGCCGGCGCAGGACAAATGGCGGCCTATCTCAATGAGAAAATCCAGGGTGGACAGCCGGCCAGCGTGCCGCAGAAAAACCTAGCGCTCCCCCATCTGCATCCGTGGGGAAAAGACTTCCGGCGGTTGTCCATTCTCTGCCATGGTGGCGGACATGGGATTGACCGTCAGGCGGCAAACCGCAAAATGGCAACGGGACGAGCGAATTTACCTGGACGGCGGATGCCAAAGAAAAGCTCGAGCGGCTGCCGTCGTTTGTGAAGCCCATGGTTCAAAGCAGTGTCGAAGCCTATGCACGCAAGCACGGATATAAAAATATTACGCTGCAGGTCATGGACGATTCCAAGAACGATTCGCCCAACGGGTGCCTTGGACCAAGGATGCCGAGCAGCGGATGGACAACATCCCTGACTTCATTCGGCCGATGGCTCGGCGGGAAATTGAGCGGATTGCGAAGGAACGTGGGCTGACAGAGATCACCGCCCAGGTGATGGATGAAGCCAAAGAGAAATTCATGAAGTTCATGTAGCTGACGAATGCATGCGTGAGCCGAGTGTGTGGCCCATCTGGCAGTCCGGATGGGCCGTTCCATTCCCGCCGATTTTCTTCATCTCGACTGTTTCTGTGTCTGAGACTCCTCGGGCTGCGGCTCGTAGCGTTTTCTGTCTGCTCGTTCCGTCTGTAATGGCTCCTCCTCCGACCGGCCCAGCCTGGGGAACAGGGCCACTTCAGTGTTCAAGAGCAGCACGCCCATCACCATGGAAATGGAACAAGCACGTCTGGGAAGGGTCGGTCCAGAGGCATCGCCTATTCTGAATTCAATCATCATCTTGCCGGCATTTTCATTCTTCTGATCGGACTGAGTGAAATCCGCCAAGCGTTGGGATGGCCCGCGCTTGTGTGGACCAGATTCCTGCTTCCGGGCGCCTTTACGGTGGGAGGGATCTTTCTTCTTATTTGGAGTGATCACGATTCCTGGCCGATCGGGTCGCTGACCTTCACGCAGACGTTCTTCGGCGATGATCCGGAGATCATTCAGCACAAGACCTATGGGATCCTGGCCTGTCGCGGTAGGAACAATTGAATTCCTGCGGCGGCTTGGCTGGTTTGCCCATGCAGCTTGGACCGTGCCGCTACCGCTCTTTGCGATTGTAGGCGGGCTCATGTTGTTCAGCCATTCTCATGGGGACCATCCTGCCGCGCTACAAGATCGCGCTGCACCATGCGATCATGGGGACCATGGCTATTACAGCTGGGTCATCCAAGCTGTTCTCCGGTTGGCGAGGACGGGAACTCATGAGTGAGCGATCTTATTGGGAGCTCATGTGGGCAAGCCTCGTGGTTCTGATCGGCCTGCAGTTGCTCATTTATTCCGAGTAACATCCAGTCTGTGCCATGGACGGTCCCTGTCGTAAATGCTCATGGCGCAGCAGTCTGCGACCGGTTCCCGGCTCGTTGCGTTGACACCCCTGTCGGGTCTATGTTAGCTGTAATTTTTTGATGTCAGAGTATGCTGCGTGCCTGAACCGGCCGTGAGTTGGCCAGTCCAGGGAAGAGGAGTCGCCATGGGTGGCCATAGTCATTGGGCAACGATCAAGCGTCATAAGTCGGCAGTCGATGCGAAGCGGGGTAAAGTTTTTACCCGCATAATCCGCGAGTTGACGATTGCGGCGAGGTCCGGGGGCGATCCTGACGGGAATCCCCGCTTGCGGTTGGCGATTGCTAAGGCCAAAGAAGCCAACATGCCTGGCGATAACATGAAGAAGGCCATCCAGCGCGGCACGGGGGAACTGCCTGGCGTCACATATGAAGAGTTTTCGCTTGAAGGATACGGTCCCGGAGGAACGGCCGTCTTGATGGAAATTACGTCGGATAACCGCAATCGCACGGTGGCTGAGATCCGCAATTTACTGACGAAGAATGGCGGTAATATGGCTGAGGCGGGTGCCGTGGCCTGGCAGTTTCACAAAAAAGGTGTCTTGGTGATCGAAAGAGGGAAGGTCGAGGAAGATGCTCTTCTCACCATTGCTCTGGAAGCCGGTGCCGAAGATGTCAAGGTAACCGACAAGGCGTTCGAAGTGCTCACCGAGCCCGCACGATTTTGAGCCCGTTAAAAAAGCGCTGGGCGACGCGAAAATCGAGTGCACGCTTGCCGAATTGAATTTCATCCCTCAGAATACGATTGCATTGGAAGAGAGACCGGCCGAACAAATGTTGAGGCTCATGGAAATTCTGGACGAACACGAAGACGTGCAGAAGGTTCATGCGAATTTTGACATTTCTGATGAGGTCATGGAGAAGGTCGCCGCCGCCACCGCATAATCCGGGAGTATCGGCACTGAGTATCGAAGCTCGCGCAACGCATTCAACCGTCCGACATTCTCACTTCCCGCTGCCGATTGTCATGATCGCCTTACTGACAGGCCTCTTGGCCTTCAAGGCGCCTTCCCAGGTGACGCTTGATGTCCACGGCGTCGGCTACGAAGTGTTGATTCCCCTCAGTACCTATTACTCGTTACCGAATCAGCACGAGCTGGTCACGCTGAGCATTCATACCCACGTGCGTGAGGATGCGATTCAGCTCTTTGGGTTTATGACCGCAGCCGAGAAAGAGGCATTCCTTCTGCTGACAGGGATTTCCGGAATTGGGCCAAAATTGGGTCTCAGCGTCCTTTCTACGCTGTCGGTCCGCGAGCTCTCCGCAGCCATTCAGGCAGGTGACATAGAAAAATTGGGAACGGTTTCCGGTATCGGCAGAAAGTCCGCGGCGAGAATCGCCCTGGAGTTGAAAGACAAGCTGGCGCGACTCCAACCGGTCGGGGAAGCTACTGAACCGGAAGCTGGAGCGGACAGCAATCCTCTCTATGAAGATGCATTGTCGGCTCTCGTGAATCTTGGGTATAAGGCTTCCGGATGTCAAAGACACACTGAAGAGAATCGAGAAGTCAGGGACAGCGGCGCAAGGGCTGAAGGATGTGATTCGCGAGGCACTCAAAGATCTTGCCAAGGGGTGATGCATGACGACCAGCTCTCGTGCAGGATGGACCTCGATATCGATCGGGCAGCGCAGTGGGACTTGCGTTGTGCGGATTGGTGTTATGGCCTGTGGGCAGCCGGCCTGCTCATGCAGCTGAAGGAGAGGAGCCCAAGTCCATTCGCAAGACCTGCGGACGCTTGCCCTGACGGGTATGCCACCACGGGCGTGACCAACGCGCCGGAAATCTGCAAGGATGGCGAGCCGACATTAGTCCAGTGTGTGCCCTTAGGTGGCAATATGCTTTCGGTCTGTGGGGTACCTGCCCGGAGGGGTACTCCGAGATCGGCCATTCGAATGTGCCATCGCGTTGCGGGGCCAAAGACGGCGGTCTCGTGTCCCAGTGTCAGTCTACGCAGCTGGGATCCAGCCTGCCCGATCCAAATCAAGGTGGGGTGAAGTGCCCACCCGATTGTGGAAGCACGGCAGCTCCTGGATCGGGACCAGCCCGCCGCCCCCTAAATTCAGACCAGCACCGGAACAGAAATAGCATTGCGTGTTGAACCGCCGGACCGCCTCATGCCAGATCGAACCGTGACGAACCAATTGACCGACGATGAACGTGGCATCGAAGCCGCGCTCCGTCCACAGAGTTTGCGGGAATATGTCGGCCAGTCACGCATGAAGGACGCCTTGGAGATCTGTATCGCGGCGGCCAAGCGCCGCGGCGAAGCCCTGGATCACGCCATTTTTTACGGACCGCCAGGACTTGGCAAGACGACGATCGCCCACATCATCGCGCGAGAGATGGGATCGGCCATTCGATCCACTTCCGGGCTGGTCCTGAGCCACGCCGGCGATCTCGCGGCAATCCTGACGAATTTGCAAGAACGGGATGTGCTGTTCATTGATGAAATCCATCGATTGCCCGCCTCCGTGGAGGAAGCGCTGTATCCTGCGATGGAAGATTACCAGCTCGATCTCGTCGTCGGGCAAGGGGCGTCGACCAGGACCATCAAGCTCGAGTTACCGCGGTTTACCCTTGTGGGGGCCACGACCAGGGCCGGGGCCTTGACCTCGCCGTTGCGGGACCGGTTCGGGCTCGTTCATAGGCTGGAGTTCTACTCTGCCCAGGAACTGACCGCCATCGTTACGCGGTCAGCGGGGTTGCTGAATATTCCAATCGACGCGGCCGGCGCGGCGGAGATCGCTCGACGGGCTCGCGGCACGCCACGCATCGTGAATCGCTTGATCAAGCGCATCAGGGACTACGCCGAGGTCAAGGCCGAAGGGCACATCACGCAACAAGTGGCGCAGGAGGCCCTGGTCTGGCTGGCTGTCGATGCGGCCGGTCTTGATGAAATGGACCGCAAGATCCTCCTGACGGTAATCGAAAAGTTCAGTGGCGGACCGGTGGGAGTAGACTCCCTGTCCGCAGCCGTGCAGGAGGATAGGGGTACGCTAGAGGATGTATACGAACCCTATCTCATTCAGGCGGGCTTTTTAGAGCGGACCGGCAGGGGGCGTCACGCGACCAGGCTGGCCTTTGAGCATTTCAAGAAACACAAAGATCTCTTCTCCATTTCGGATGAAGCGACATCGATCACAACTCCTTGAATCCTCTCGCCTATCCTTGCAATGGGCTTGGTGGCTCCTGTAGGATACTCACTTGCCAAAGTTCACGCCGTGAACCTGGACTCTTTTCACGATTACTCCTTTCCAGAGGCAGGTTCCGCGAGGAGGGCATCCCCCCATCATGTCGGACGATTTACGAGAACATCGGCAGGAAATAGACCGGATCGACGATCAGATTTTGCGCCTTCTGAACGAGCGCTCAAAGTCTGTGATCGAAATCGGCAAGCTGAAGAAATTGAGGGATGCCGAGGCTCCGCTCCACACGCCGGCTCGTGAGGCGGCGATTTTTGAGCGACTTAGCCAGCAAAACACGGGGCCCTTTCCCACCGACGCCATTCGCGCGGTGTATCGGGAAATCATGTCCGCCTCGCTGTCACTTGAAGGGCCGCAGAAAGTCGCTTATTTGGGGCCGCGGGCCACATTCACTCATATGGCCTGCATGCAGAAATTCGGATCGTCCGCGCAGTACATCCCCGTCAACAGCATTAAAGATGTATTCAGCGAAGTGGAGCGGGGGCGCGCGAATTTTGGAGTGGTGCCGATCGAGAACACCACGGAAGGTGTCGTGAACCACACGCTGGACATGTTCATCGACTCCAGTCTTTTGATCTACGGAGAAGTGTTGCAGGAAGTGGCGCACCATCTGATGTCTAAGACTGGGGTGGTCGGGGACATCACCAGAATCTACTCGCATCCCCACGCCATTGCGCAATGTCGAAATTGGCTGGAAACGAATTTGCCTCGCGTGCCCGCATCGGAAGTGGCGAGCACCGCCAGGGCCGCCGAATTGTGTGTCGACGATCCGTCGGCTGCCGCGATCGCCTCAGAATTGGCCTCCCAATTGTACGGGTTGAAGGTCATCACAGCCAGGATCGAGGATAACATCAACAACTTCACGCGCTTTCTCGTCCTGTCGCAGAAGCCGCCTGAACGGACCGGGCGCGACAAGACCTCGCTGATGTTATCGATCAAGGACAAGGTGGGCGCTCTCTATGATCTCTTGCGACCCTTTGCCTCCCATGGCCTCAACATGACCAAGATCGAATCCCGCCCCTCCCGCCGGAAAGCCTGGGAATATATTTTCTTTGTCGATCTCGAGGGGCACATCGATGAGGAGCGAGTAAAAAAGGCGGCCGAAGAAGTCAAGAGTCGTTGCTTATTCATGAAAATACTCGGATCCTATCCCGCCCATTCGTGAGGATGACGTAACACCATGGCGCTGAAGGTGCATCCCGATATTGCCTCCCTGGTTCCGTACGTTCCCGGAAAACCCATCGAAGAATTGCAGCGAGAATTGGGCTTGCCTCGCGCCGATCAAGCTGGCGTCCAATGAAAATCCAATCGGCCCGTCCCCCCAGGCCCTTGCCGTGCTGGCCGAGGCGGCGTCAACGCTGCACCGGTATCCTGACGGCGGGGCGTTTCGCTTGCGCGGGGCGCTGGCTGAACGGTGGAAGGTCACCCCGGACCAAGTGATTCTCGGCAATGGGTCCGATGAGCTCCTCGGGCTTCTCGCGCGGACGTTTCTTTCGCCAGGCGATGAGGCCGTGATGGCCGAGGATACGTTCGTCATCTACAAGATGGAGGTCAAGGCGGCGCACGGCGTGGTGGTCGAAGTGCCGCAGAAGAATTGGCATCATGATTTGCCCGCGATGGCCGAGGCGATCACCGACAGGACGCGACTGCTCTTCATCTGCAATCCGAACAATCCGACCGGCACCATGGCGACCAAAACAGAGGTAGCAGCGTTGATGGCACGCGTGCCTGAACACGTGGTGGTAGTGTTCGACGAGGCCTATTACGAGTATGTCAGGCATCCGGAATATCCGGAGTCGCTGGATTACGTCATGGCTGGACGACATGCCATCGTGCTACGGACGTTTTCGAAGATTTACGGATTGGCCGGACTTCGGATCGGCTATGGGATTACGACGCCTGAAATTACGAACTACCTCAATCGAATCCGGCCCCCGTTCAACGCGAACAGCTGTGGCGCAACGGGCTGCGCTGGCCGCCTTGACCGATGAGGCGCATGTGACCGCCAGTCGGGCGCTCAATCACACGGAGATGGACAAGGTACGGACGGGCTTGCAACGGCTTGGGTTTGAGGCGTTGCCGAGCCAGGCGAACTTTCTGTACTTCGATGTCGGGAAAGATGGCCGCGAGGTGTTCGACGCCCTCTTGAGAGAAGGCATCATCGTGCGCCATATCAAGGGACGGATGTTGCGGGTGACCATCGGCCTTCCGGAAGAAAATCAATTGTTCCTAAGCGCTCTCCAAGATATTACACGCGCATCGCGGTAAGGAAAGCGAGACGAGATCATGATTATTGTCTTGAAACCCGAAGCTTCGGAACGGGAAGTCGATCATATCATTGATCGGCTCCGCGAGCTCGGATTGAAGTCGCACATCTCCACCGGCCAAGAGCGGACCATTATTGGAGTGATCGGCGACGATCGGATTTTGCACAATCAACCGTTGACCGCCTTGCCAGGCGTGGAGAGTGTGTTGCCGATCCTGGCTCCTTGGAAGCTGGTCAGCCGGGAGTTCAAAAAAGAGAATACCATCATCGATGTCAACGGGGTCAAAATCGGCGACAAAAAAATTACGATCATGGCGGGCCCCTGCGCGGTCGAACGATTGGAACTGACCGTGGGGATTGCGCACGAAGTCAAATCGTCCGGCGCCACCATTCTCCGGGGCGGAGCCTACAAGCCGCGGACCTCACCCTATTCGTTCCAAGGATTGGGGCGGGAAGGATTGGATTACTTAGTTGAGGCGAAGAAACAGACGGGGCTTCCGGTAGTGAGCGAGATTTTGGATACGCGGGACATCGAATTGTTTCTTGAGAAAGCCGACATCATTCAGATCGGCGCCCGAAACATGCAGAACTTCGAGTTGCTCAAGGAAGTGGGCGCCTATGACAAGCCGGTATTGTTGAAGCGCGGTCTGTCCGCCACTATCAAGGAGTTCCTGCTATCCGCGGAGTACATCATGTCGCGCGGCAATCGTAACGTCATGTTGTGTGAGCGCGGCATTCGCACCTTCGAGACGCAATATCGGAATACCTTGGACCTGGCAGCCATTCCGACCCTCAAGGATCTTTCTCATCTGCCGGTGATCGTCGATCCCAGCCATGCGACGGGTAAGTGGGATCTGGTGGCGCCGATGTCCAAGGCGGCGATCGCGGCCGGGGCCGACGGACTCTTGATCGAAGTGCATTCCAACCCTGAATGCGCCCTCTGTGACGGCGAGGAATCCATCCGGCCCTCTAAATTCAAGGAACTGATGGCTGACTTACGGAGGCTTGCGGCAGCAGTTGACAGGACCGATCTAGGCCTAATTGAAGCAATCAGTCGTCGAATGATGAGACCACATTTTAAGCACGTTGCGATTATTGGAGTGGGATTGATCGGCGGATCGCTTAGGGATGATTTTGCGCCGGCAGAACCTCGCGGACTCTGTCGTCGGCATCGGCCGGCGTGTGGAGAATCTCAAGACGGCTGTCGAAATGGGCGCGATCGATCGCTATGTGTCGGACCCTCGAGAAGGTGTGGAAGGCGCAGATTTTATCGTCTTGGCCACTCCGGTAGACACGTACGAAGGGCATCTCCAGGAATGGTCAACCTGCCTCAAGCCCGGGGCCATCGTGAGCGACGTCGGGAGCGTAAAGGGCGAGTTGGTCATGCGGGCTGAAGCGCTGATGCCTTCCTGCCGTGCGCTTCGTAGGAGCGCATCCGATTGCCGGAAAGGAGAAAACCGGTGTGGCTGCAGGATCCGAGACGCTCTTCACCGGCGCGCGCTGCATTCTGACTCCCACGGCCAAGACAGATCCGGACGCCCTTCGCATCGTTCGTGCTCTGTGGGAGCTCGCCGGATCGGTCGTGCTGGAAATGGACCCCTTTCTTCACGATAAAATTCTCGGCGCCGTCAGCCATCTTCCGCATGTGGCGGCGTTTGCATTGATGACGGCTCTTGCGGATGTGCGTGATCACGGCGTGCCGGAACTCGATCTGGCCGGCCATTCGGGTGGAGGTTTGCGGGATACGACGCGTATCGCGGCCAGTTCTCCTGAGATGTGGCGAGACATTTTCCTATGGAACCGGGACAATCTGGTGTTTCTGATCGAGACCTATGAGCGGCATCTTGGCGAGCTCAAGCGTTTGATTGCGTCAGGGGACGCGGCCGGTATCGAAAAACAGCTGGACCAAGCCAAACATGAGCGGGAACAGCTGACCGCGCATATGTCGGGGAAGGTGTAGCGAACATGGCGTCTCTGACTGTCACACCGGGCCGTCCGTTGAAGGGCGTGGTCACTGTGCCAGGGGACAAGTCTGTCACTCATCGTGCAATCATCCTCACGGCTCTGGCGGAAGGGGTCAGCACGGTCTCGGATTATTGTCGCGGTGAAGATTGCCTGAATACCATGCGCGCATTTCAATCGCTCGGTGTGCGGATCGAGGAAACGGCTGAGCAGTTGCTGGTACATGGAAAAGGCATGTGGGGGCTTACGGAACCATTCGGTCCGATTGACTGTGGGAACTCCGGCACGGGCATTCGTTTGATGACTGGAGTGCTGGCCGGACAGGATTTTTTTTCGGTCCTCACGGGGGACGATTCGATCAGACGACGCCCAATGGGCCGGGTCGTGAAGCCGTTACGGTCGATGGGAGCGACGATAGCAGGAAGAAAAGGCGGGGAACTGGCGCCATTGGCGATTACCGGTACGCGACTGACAGGGATGTCCTATTCATCGCCGGTCGCGAGTGCCCAAATCAAATCGTCGCTGTTGTTTGCCGCCCTCTATGCCGATGGCATGACGACCATTGTAGAGCCGCGCCTTTCGCGGGATCATACGGAACGCATGTTTGCCTATTTCGGGATTCCATTGCGTCGCGATGGGTGCACGGTTCAGATCGAAGGGCGTCCGTCGGTCCGATGGAGCGGCAAGAAGGTTGTGGTGCCAGGTGACCTGTCTGCGGCGGCATTTTTTGTGGTGGGGGCGTTGATTGTGCCGGGATCGGATGTAACGGTTCTCGGCGTGGGAATGAATCCGACCCGGACGGGCCTTTTGGACATCCTGCGTGACATGGGCGCTCAAATCGACGTGCTTAATCCGCGCGAAGAGGCCGGTGAACCCGTCGCAGATCTACATGTGTGTTCCCGGCCGCTTCGAGGGGTACGAATTGGACCAGAGCAAATACCGCAGACAATCGATGAATTTCCAATCCTCTGCGTCGCCGCGGCTGTGGCTGAAGGCGAAACGGTCATCACAGGCGCCGAAGAATTACGGGTCAAGGAAAGTGACCGGATTGCGACGATGGCGACCGAACTGCGGGCCATGGGAGCGCGCATTGAAGAACGACCCGATGGAATGGTGATTCAAGGACTCGGGGGTAAGGGAATGAACGGGGCGCTGACTGCTGCAACCTGTGCGAGTCACGGCGACCATCGTGTGGCCATGTCAGTTGCGATTGGAGCGTTGACCGCTCAAGAACCGACTTCCATCCTGGACACAGCCTGTATCGAGACGTCTTTTCCGCATTTCGATCATACCCTATTGAACCTGTTGACTGCCTCCGCAAAACGTCTATAGTGCGAGGATTCTGTGAGTGAGAGTGCTGAGTCGAGGCAGGGGAAGCAAGGTCTCATCATCGCGATTGATGGCCCGGCCGGCGTCGGGAAAAGTACGGTCGCCAGACTGTTGGCTTTGCGGCTCGGCTATTTGTACCTGGATACGGGCGCTCTGTATCGTGCTGTGGCCTGGAAGGTGCACGACGCAGGGCTGGATGCGAATGATCGAGCGACCATTGCGGCGCTGTTGCCTGAGACCACGCTTCGAATGGCCTGCGGCCCTGAACAGGCGCATGTTCTGATGGATGGACGGGATATCACGGGTGAATTGCGTACACCCGGTGTGACGGCACTCGCTTCGATGGTGTCGGCGATTCCCGCTGTGCGCGAATGGCTCTTGCCCGTCCAGCGGCAGATTGGCGCAGCCGGCTGCATAGTGGCAGAGGGACGCGATATCGGGACTCGGGTGTTCCCGGAGGCGGATATTAAATTTTTTCTAGAGGCCGACCCGGATGTTCGGGCGACCAGGAGACATCGTGAACTGGTAGCGGCCGGACATTCGGTTCCATTCGACCAGACCAAGCGGGATCTTACCGGGCGAGATGATCGCGATCGGTCACGGGCCGTGGCCCCCTTGATCCCTGCGCCAGATGCTGAACATATCGATACCTCCAGCATGCCCGCAGAGTCGGTCGTTGCACACATGATGGCTGTGATCACGGCGAAATTGTGATCTCAGTACTCTATGGCTGTTTGTGGATTGTCTCGCGAGTGATTGGGTGGGTATGTTTTGGGTATCGCACGGTCGGCAGCGTTCCGCAGCAAGGCGGCTTTCTCATCGCCTCGAACCATGCCAGCTATTTGGACATCCCATTGCTCGGCTGTGGTGTGCTACGGCGGGTTTGGTATATGGGCCGGCATGACTTGTTTCCAGTGCCTGGGCTTAACGGACTGTTGCAGGCTCTAGGCTGGATCCCGTTGCGGATCGGACGACTTGATCGCGAGGCCTTCAGCAAGGCCGTCTCCCTCATCAAGGAAGGCAAGCCGGTGGCGATTTTTCCTGAGGGAGGGCGAACGATGACCGGTGCATTGAAACCTGGGAAGCCAGGAATTGGGGTGATTGTGGCGCAAACCGGGTGTCAGGTGATACCCGCTCATATCGGCGGCACATTCAAGGTGCTGCCGCCCGGTGCCAAGTGGCCTAGATTTCACCGAGTGACCGTGGCCTATGGGACGCCGATTGATTTTTCGGCGGATGCCGCATCGGTTGGAAGGCAAAGCATTTTATCAACATGTCAGTCGAACGGTGATGGGGAAGATTGCGGAACTCGGACAAGTTCCGACTCCCGGGGAATGGTCGGCGAAAGCCGGGCAGCGTCACGATCTTGATACCACGCCAACGGCCAAGTCTTGCAACGCTGAGTAAGATTTGGTTGCTCTCACATTCAGCACCCGGCTCGAGCCGGAGGACGAGGATCTTTTCATGAGTACTGTCACACCAGAAAGCGAACCCACACTCGATCGCGACGCCTTGGCGGCGATGTACGAGGAAACCTTCCGCAACTTTGAGGAAGGGACCATCACCGAAGGCATGGTCGTGGCCATCGGTAAGGACAAAGTGGTGGTCGATATCGGCTACAAGTCCGAGGGCATGATTCCGGGCGACCAATTCTCACACGAGGAGTTGGCACAACTGAAGGTGGGCGATCGGCTCCAGGTCTACCTCGAAGAATGTGAAGACGCCGACGGCAATCTGGTGCTCTCCAAAGAAAAAGCCGACAAGATGAAAATCTGGGAGGAATTGGAGAAGCTGCACAAAGAAGAAAAAAGCATTGAGGGCAAGATTATTTCTCGCATCAAGGGCGGCATGATGGTCGACATCGGTGTCAAGGCGTTCCTGCCTGGCTCGCAGATCGATCTGCATCCTGTCCGCGATCTGGACGGACTGGTGGGGAAGACCTTCCCGCTCAAGATCATCAAGATCAATCATCGCCGGGGCAACGTCGTCGTCTCGCGTCGAGTGCTGCTGGAAGAGAATCGCGATCGCCGGCGCCAAACGACATTGGCCACGTTGAAGGAAGGCCAGCTGATTCAGGGCATGGTCAAAAATATCACCGACTACGGAGCCTTTATCGACCTGGGCGGGATCGACGGATTGCTGCATATCACCGACATGTCATGGGGTCGTGTGGGACACCCATCCGAATTGTTCCAAGTCAGTGACAAGGTTGAAGTGACGGTGTTGAAGTATGATCGTGAAACCGGCCGTATTTCTCTCGGCCTCAAGCAGAAATCGGCGGATCCCTGGACCGGTGTGGCCGCGAAGTACCCCATAGGCACTCGCGTGCGTGGGCGAGTCGTGAGCTTGACCGATTACGGAGCATTCGTCGAATTGGAGCCAGGCGTGGAAGGATTGGTGCACGTGTCCGAAATGTCTTGGACCCACGAAGTCCGGCATCCCTCGCGTGTAGTGTCCGTTGGCGATCAGGTTGAAGCCGCCGTGTTGAACATTGATCCGGGAAGCCGCAAGATCTCCTTAGGGATGAAGCAGACGGCGCCGAATCCCTGGGACATGATCGAAGCCAAGTACCCAGCCGGGACGCGCATTGAAGGAAAAGTGAAGAGCCTGACCGATTTCGGCGCATTCGTTGGCTTAGAAGAAGGCATTGATGGATTGATCCACATTTCCGACATGTCCTGGACCAAGCACATCAAGCATCCATCGGAGCTCTTCAAGAAGGGCCAGAAGGTCGATGCGGTGGTCATTCGAATCGACAAGGAGAAGGAGCGGCTCTCGCTGGGCTACAAGCAATTGTCGCGCGATCCATGGGAGGAGCAAATTCCAATTAAGTATCAGGTCGGCGATAGCATTACCGGCAAGGTGAGCAAGATCGCTGATTTTGGGCTCTTCATTGACCTGGACGGCGACGTTGAAGGGTTGATCCATATCAGCGAAGTCGGCCTGGATGCGAATGTTCGCATGGAAGACAAGTTCAAGCCCCTGGATGACGTGACGGCGAAGATCATCAAGGTCGATCGCGAGGAGCGCAAGATTGCGCTCAGCCTCCGCGATCACCAGATGGATAGTGATCGGCGACAAGTGGATGAGTTTCACGCTACTCAAGGCGGGTTGGATCAGACTCTGGGGCGAGCCGCCAAGCAAAGCCGGAAGCGGAATCAGAGCGACTCCGAAGCGTAGGTGGCTGGAGATTCAATGAGTCCACAAGCAGAGACTACCGGAAAGCCCAAGCGAAGCATCGCGCGAAGGGTTGTCTGGTCCATCGTTCTCGTGGGAGGAGCGTTGCTTCTCTTGAACGCGCTCCTCCCTGACCTCGATCTTTCGGGACAGGAACGTGTCGCGCTGATTCGTATTGAGGGAGTGATTCTCGATGCGCAGGCGACGATCGGCGAGTTGAAGCACTATAGCGAGAATCCCTTGGTGAAGGCGATCGTGCTGCGCATCGACAGCCCTGGAGGAGGCGTCGTCCCGTCCCAGGAGATTCATGACGCGGTGAAGCGGGTGAAGAATAAAAGCAACAAGGCTGTGATTGCTTCGATGGGGACGGTGGCGGCTTCGGGAGGGTATTACATCGCCGCTGCCACGGACCGTATTATCGCCAATCCCGGCACTCTGACGGGGAGTATCGGCGTGATCATGGAAACGGCCAACCTCGAGGGGCTGTTGAAAAAGATCGGCGTGGAAGGCGTGGTGATCAAAAGCGGACGATTCAAAGACGTCGGTTCGCCGTTGCGAAAAATGAGCGACGATGAGCGTAAGCTGTTGCAGTCAGTCATGGACGATGTGCATCATCAGTTCATTCAGGCTGTGGCCGACGGACGTTCTTTGGAGCTGCCTGATGTTGAACTTCTGGCGGATGGACGTATCTTTACCGGGCGTCAGGCGAAAGAGGCCCGGCTGGTCGACGAATTGGGCGATCTTGATGATGCGATCCATATCGCGGCAGATATTGCCGGCATACAAGGGGAACCCAAAGTCGTGGAACCGCGCAAACGGTTCTCCTTTCGAGATATTATCGAGTCGCGGTGGTCTTCGGTGTTTCCGAGGCTGGAGTTCGAGACCGGCGTCAAACTGAAATACCTGATGGCGTTCTGACCAACCGGATCGCCGTCGGCGGTTGCAATTCACAGTCGAACGTAACTCCCACCTACGAGGAGAGGGACGATGACTAAAGCGCAGATTATCGAGCGGGTTTCGGAGCAGGTGACGACCCTGACGAAGCGCCAAGCCGAGGTGGTCGTGAATACCATTTTTGACTGTATTCGTGATTCACTTCGAAGCGGCAACAAGACCGAAATTCGAGGGTTCGGCAGTTTCCGTCTCCGTGCGAGACGCATGAAAGAAGGCCGCAATCCAAAGACCGGTGCGACCGTAGCCGTACCGGCCAAGCGTGTGCCCTTCTTCAAGGCCGGCAAGGAACTGAAGGAATTGCTCAATAAGTAACAGGAGTGATGCCGTGGCAGAGGCACCAAACATAACAGCCCCAGAGGTTCGGTGGACCGAGGGTGCGCTGAGACGTATGGAACGCGCCCCGCTGTTTTTGCGAGGAATGGTTCGCCGTCTCGCTGAGAAAAAGGCGCGTGAATTAGGCTACGGTGAAATTACCGAGGAGATCCTCGACCAGTTTAAGGGCCAAATGATGGGAACCATGGGCGGCGAGGGCGGCATGGCCGAGGCTGCCGACCAGATGGCTAAAGGCCAATTGCCCTGGACTGCCGCCGCAAAAGAACGTCTAGCCGCTGTGCCCGAATTTATGCGCGGCATGATCAAGCAAATTGCCGATGAGATCGCTCGCAAAGGCGGTCACATGGAAGTCAACGTCGACCTGTTTGAAAAGGTCGAAGCTTTGGGCGACATCCGCGAGCGCGAGTTGCCGCCGTTGGAATGGACCGAAGGGGCCTTGGCATTGCTTCAGCAGAAGATCAAGGAGTCGCCGCCGATCGCTATGGATTTTGTCAGCGATATGATCCGGCACGACACGGAGGAGCTGGCGAGGGAAAAGGGACTCACGCGGATCGACGAGCAGGCCGTGGTGAATTTGTGGGATGCCCCGCAGGAGCGCGTGACCTGGAGCGATGAAGCGTGGAAGCGTCTTCAAACCTCACCGGACTTCGTCCGTAGCGGAATTCGAAAAGCGGCTGAACGGAGGGCCCGAAAGCTCGGCCTGTCAGAAGTCGATTCCGAACATCTCACCACGTTCCGTAACCAGGCGATGATGAAAGCCGTGAAGCGCATTCGTTCATTTGGTTACAATGAACTCACCTTCGACGCCTTTGACACGGCCCTGGAAAAAACGAAACGTCTGCAGGGCAACGATCAAGCGGAAAAGAGACTTCAAGAAATTCGGTCACACTTCAGTGATCCCGACACCAAAAAGCCAGACGGTGGGACCCTGGGGGCCGATTTAATGGGACGCTTCAGGAGATTTCTCAAGGGGGAGGGATCCCTGTAGCCGTCGGTCGAGCTCTTGGTCTTGCCTTCCCGCGTCTTTTTTAAGCCCCGCCCTCCGAACATGGACGTTCTAGATCCCCACGAGCGGTATGCCGGTGAGCTGTAGCGTTGCGTCAACTGTGCCTCAGCCGATTGGTTGTCAAGGGAAGAACAACCTAGACTCAATCAAATAAAAGGCAGGGCCGTAACGCCAAACCATCAAGATTGAGGAGAAGCGGGAGATGGCGTGTGTCTAGTGAGTCGTGAGGGCGCCAGGCCAGAATTTGTGCCGGATTTGCGGCAGTGGCTCGCTGTCAAAATTAGGGATATCGTAGAGGCAACGATCGATGGTCGAAACCTCCTCTTCAGTGAGCTCCAGCTCGACTTGCTTCTTCCAGAACTGATCCAGCGCCAAATAATCGTTCGAGGTCGGCTTCTCGGCCAGGAGCGCCTGCATATGCTTAAATCCCTCTGTATCGACACCGGGCACGCGACCGTTGTTGCGATCGATGCACCACTTCAGGACTTCTGCGACACCGTACATAGATAACGGAATTGTTACTTTGCTCATGGTCTCCTCCTAATACTTGGCGGCATTGTAGCCTAAGACTTCGGCTCTTTTCAAAGGGGCGAAAGGCCTATGCGAAGACAGGACATTCGGGAGTGCCCCTCTGCGAGCCCCGAGATGACGGTGGGAACTGGGTTTCATTGCGAAGCAAGATCGCCCTCTGTATACTCCGCTCAACGCGTGAAAATCGGGAGCGGCGAAGCATGGACTTGGCCGAATTGTCATGCCTTTATCATCGAGATGGACATGAGCAGAAGATCGTGCGACCTCGGGTCGCTTCCTATGGGTCTCGGTCTCACGTTGCTGACTTGCTGGGTCATCATGTCCGCCTGTTCGAAATCCGATCCTTACGTCCCGCCTGACCCCTTTTATTATTTTGCCAGTTATGCAGTTGGAAAGAATCCGACGACGGTGACGCCGGCCGACTTCAATCGCGATCAAATTACCGACCTCGTCACCACAAATATCTCAAGCAACACGATTTCGATCCTTTTTGGTATTGGCGACGGCACCTTTCATGATCAGGTCCAACTGCGAGTCTGCCAGGAACCTCGCTCACTCGCCGTCAACGATTTTAATCAGGATGGCCAGCTGGACCTGGCACTGGCCTGCTCAGGCAGCGATCAGGTCTCGCTCATGTTTGGTCGAGCCAACGGGAAATTCGAGGAGGGGCCTCAGTATCCGGTGCACCGCACGCCGGTGTCCGTCGCCAGCGAAGACGTCAATAGCGATGGCTATCCTGATTTAGCCGTGGCCTTGCGCAACGATAAGGTGAAGATTTTTCTCGGAAGCGCGAATGGCGATTTTCGCCCAGGCGCTCAGTATGAGTACGGTGATACGCCTACCTCGGTGGCGCTCAGAGATCTCAATCAAGACGGCAAGCCGGATTTGATTGTCACGAATGGGGGACCGATGTTGAGCGCGGTATCAGTATGGATCGGCAATGGCGACGGAACGTTTAGAGACCCAAGGGATTATAAGACCGGACGGCGGCCGTTAGGCGTGAGCTTTTCCGATTTCAACAACGACCGCATGCTCGACCTTTTGGTAATCAACGGCGAAGGGGATAGTTTCACGACGTTTTTAGGGAACGGCAATGCCACCTTTCAGCCGGGAAAGGATTCCGGCGCCGATGCCAGTCCGAACTTTGGGCTGGCGCGCGATTTCGACGGCGATCGTATCGCCGATGTGGCCATCGTCAATCTGCAATCGACGGATCTCTCGATTCTCTTCGGACGGGGGGACGGCACGTTCAAGTATCCGCCGCGAAATTATCGCACGAAGTCCGGTCCATTTACCGTAGCAAGTTACCGTGTCTCCGCCGACAATGAAGAAGAACCCGGTTTGGTGACGGCCGACAATGGTTCCGGCAGCGTGTCGGTTTTCTTGCATCACGGACGAAAGGGACAGGTTCAAACAAACCGTCCGGCGGAATAACCCACTTTATGTTCGCGGCGCTATAACCGAAGAGGGAGATAGGCAGAATGCTTGACACCCTGGGGGGGCTCGGCTAGAGTTCGAAAAGGTTGCCGGACATGGAGTCGCGCTGTTTTCAGCCAACAGACCGCGGGGGCTCGTGCGAGCATTCTTCTGGTGGTTTTGCATGGGCTGCCTCATGACTTTGGCAGTCTTGATGGTACAAGGCGGTGTGCGCGATCTGGTCGCTGGGGCCAATCCCACGGGAAGCGCAGACGCGCTCCTTTCCTTTGGTACTACGATATTCGGGGGCGGGCTCTTGGCCGGTTGCCTTGCCCTCATCCTCAATCGTCTCCGCTAAATGGAACACGACGCTGGTATCGGTCTGAGAGGAAGACCGAAGCGCCTGTCGACCGGGGTTCTCATCGCGCCATGCATTGTCTACGCTGCAAAGGATTCATGATGGTAGAGCGTCATTACACGCTCATGAATCGCCGACTCTATGCGCGCTGCTTGAATTGCGGATTCTGGATTGATCTGGCTGATTTGCTGCGTTTTTTTCATAAAGTGATTGAAAGTAGCTTGCGCGGTGCGAAAGTCAGAGAAACCTATACCCTGTGACAGCAGATAGAGTCTGGACGTCACGAGAAAGCACAGATAATCCGCATGCCATACTCACCTCGCCTCCTGTCGATCTGTGCCAGCGCCGTGCCTGGCTTTGCTTTCGACCGTATGGACTGCCCCGGCCTCGGCGCTCGACAGCGATGTGGACGATGAGGTGATCACGGTTCCGTTCGATCCCAGACCGGTTCCTTCCACCAAGCAGGCCCATCATTCGCTGCGGTGGCGGCATGTTCCGGCCCACAGTATTTTGCTCAAGGAATTGAAGACCGGGACGACGCTCTATCAATTTGAAAGCGAAAAAAAGCTGTCCCCGGCCAGTTTGACCAAGATTATGTCCGCGTTGGTCATTTTGGAATATGGCCATCTTGACGATGAAGTGACGGTCAGCCCGAAGGCCGCGCGTGCGCATAAGACGCATCTGCGCTTACGAACGGGTCAAATTTTTCGGCTCGAAGACTTACTGAAGGCGATGTTGATCGTGTCGGCGAATGATGCCTGCTTGGCGGCCAGCGAGCATGTCGGAGGAGACGAAGAGCGGTTCGTGGATCTCATGAATGCGAAGGCTGCCGCGCTGCAATTGCAGAATACCCATTTCAGCAATGCCTGTGGGTTTGATGCACCGGGGCACTATTCCACCGCAGAAGACCTCGCCAAATTAAGTGAGGTTGCTCTGCATCACCCGGTGTTCAAGGAATTGGTCCGGGAAGAGCGGGAAATCATCATGCCGATCAATGAACATCGCGCCTATGTCTTGCGTACGACCAACCGTCTACTCGGCCGTATCCCAGGCGTGCAGGGAGTAAAAACTGGGTTCACGTCAAAGGCAGGCCGATGTCTTATTGCTAAGGTGTCCCAGGGCGGGAGCGATCTGCTTCTTGTGATTCTCAATTCAAACCGTCGGTGGAATACCGCGACCAGCCTCATCAACTACGGACTTCGATTGAACCACAGCCGGGCCGGCGCGCAATAGCGGCCGGGTCATTCGGCGAGACGCGGTCCATTCACATCTTCCCGATGCGACACCACAGCGGTCACTCATTGAAACCTGTTTCAATGGCCTGGTGGGGCTCGCCGGGGATAAGGTCGATGAAGACGCGAGAAGGGTTTGCCTAATCGGAGGCGGGAGGATTAGTGGGGAATTGCGAACTCCACGTTGACGTCTTTGCCGAGGTAATTTACCTGAAAACCCTGCTTATCGTAGGCGAGCACTGCACCCATCACATTTTCGTCGCCGTACTCTTCCTTCCCAAGTAGTTTCCGCACATCGTCGGGGCTTTCACTGTTCAACACATTACGAAAAATGCCCCGAGTCTTGTAGGCAAAGCGATTGTTGATGAAAATGAGATCGACTTTGCCGTCCTGCACGCGCACCCCCGCCATTGGACCGGTCGGTTTTCGTTGATCGAGAAGGAAGATAAACGTCGCTTCCTGTTCCGCCTTGATGCCGGCGATCTTTTCATTCACCAGTACATCCAGGGCCTTCCCCTCCGCATCCCCTAACTTGACGCCGAAGAGTGAAATCTCTTGGCTCGTGATTGCCTTCGGGTCGGTCAGATCGTTTTTGCTGAGTTCGTATGGTTCGGCGCTCGCCAAGGCAGCGAGACAGAAGGAACTGATCGTCGCCATGACCGCCGTAAACACCCACTTACGCTGCATCATGAATGCCTCCTTGAAACGGGTCGGTACCGGGTGGATCGTCCTGAGATGGGTGTCGGATTTCCAGAAGTGGCTCAGACGACAGGGCATTTTATCCAAGGGGCAGGCTAACTTTCAAGGTCGCTGGCAGGTGAGTCTCACGACCCCGGAAGGATAAGGAGGTGACACACCATCGCCTTATCCGCCCTTCACCGCGCGCACCTTGGGCGATACAGGCTGCGTGGGATCGGGCTGCGACTCTGTCATAGTGCTCTGGCAGAGGCGGGCAAGCTGCTCGGCGCCAAACTGCGATCGTTTGGTGAGGTAGGCCAGACCGACTTTGTGGCGCGAAGTAGGGTTATAGCTCGATCAGTTGCAATGCTTCACCGGACAATCGAGAACGCACGTAGAAGTCAGGAAGAATGGCCGTGCTACGTTCCGTTCGCCACGGCTAATTTGTAGCCAATGTTGCGGCAGATAGCCGCATCACTGGGCGGTTTGCGACTACGGACTTCCGAGACTGAGGGGCATACCGTAGCGGAGGGGTAAGGGGAACGCCGCATGACCGTTCCCCTGCCTCGAGGTCGGTGTGTCGTGATCGATATTAGTCTGGTCGATCGGAGTGAGCGAGCGCGGTCGCCAATTGGCGGAGACGGCGGAAATATTCCAGGCTCTCTTCGTGGAGGTCCTCGAGCAAGGCATCAAGATCGGCGACGCAATCTTCCAAGATCGTGATACGTTGACTGTCCAATCCCTCCGGCCCGTCGAGATAGAAGACGGCGCACCCTCCGATGACCGTATCCAAGGTCATCAGCTGCCCTTCATTGGGGCTGGAAAACTGCGGCCAGCCGGCTCGGCTATGGGCCTCCCATAAAGCGGCGATAGATTGGTCACTCATGATGGATGTCTGTATCGAGAGTTGACTCGTTCAATTGTCAACGCGTCAGTAACCCTAACGCATGCAGAAGTAGAACGGCAAGCGCGCAGAGTCCGAGCCCGGCGAATCGATAGTCGATCGCCTCGCGCGAGAAGCACCAGTTGAGCAGAGGCGTGCGCCATGCAGCGGGTCCCCACGCGAGGAAGGCGCTCTTGAAGCCCATCGCGCCGCCCACCATCCACCAAAGCGACTGATACGGGAGTTGTGAGGAGTAGACGACCAGGGTGACGGCGAGGCACACCCCCACAGCTTGCCAGCGAAGGAGGTGTGGGCTGTGTTGAAGCGATTCCTGAACCCGTCGGATGACCAGCAGGGGAACGCACAGCAGGGCTAGACCGTCCGCCATCCAGATTCCGGCAAGAGCCGCAAGGAGATACCGCGTCATGTATGAGCGACAGGCTGTAGGCATGATCAGGCTAAGGATAGAGTCCTCGCTGGAGATGGGCTTGGGCCACCTTGTCGATTCCCGACATTAACGCCGCCATCCGCATCGTCGTATGATTCTCGACTGAAAGGTGCAAGGTCCTGTGAAACGCACTGGTGATGATGTCCTGTAGGCGGTCCTGAATGTCTTTGGCCTTCCAGAAAAAGCGTTGCACGTCTTGCACCCACTCAAAGTACGACACGATGACGCCGCCGGAATTCGCCAAAATATCGGGAATGATGAAGATGCCGTTCTCGGTCAGGATACGATCAGCCTCCAGGGTTGTCGGTCCGTTCGCTCCTTCGGCGAGGATCCGGCAGCGCAGGTTGCCGGCATTCGCGGCGGTGATCTGCTCGGAGAGCGCCGCGGGAACCAAGACGGTGCAGTCCATTTGAAGCAGTTCCTCATTGGTAATGGGATCACCAAGGGTGATTCCGCTGAGCGGTTCGTGCTGATCTCGATATCGGCGCAGCAGTTCGGGTATATCGAGACCTTTTGAATTGTAGATTCCGCCGTATTCATCGCTCACGGCGATCGACTCTCATCCCCGCCTGCTGCATGATCGCGGCCGTGTGGGAGCCGACGTTGCCGAATCCCTGAATCGCGACGGTGGCGTCGATCGCATCGAGCTTCAGATGCCGCAACGCCTCCAATGTGACACAGACCACGCCGCGGCCTGTCGCATCCTCGCGACCGAGGCTGCCACCGATTGACAGCGGCTTGCCAGTCACCACGCCTTGCACGGCGTACCCGACTTGTTGGCTGTAGGTATCCATGATCCAGGCCATGACTTGCTGGTCCGTTCCCACATCCGGCGCGGGCACATCCTTATCCGGGCCGATCAGCGGGAAAATTTCCGCGGCATACCGGCGGGTCAGACGCTGCAGCTCACCGCGACTCAATAGTTTGGGGTCGACTCTTACACCGCCTTTGGCGCCGCCGTAAGGAAGGTCCGCCAGCGCGCATTTCCACGTCATCCACATCGACAACGCCGCGACCTCGCCGAGGTTCACTTCGGGATGATACCGGACGCCGCCCTTCGACGGACCGCGTGCGGTATCATGTTGGACGCGATAACCGGTATAGACCTCTACGTGCCCGTCATCCATTTTTACCGGGATACTGACGATCAGCGACCGCTGCGGCAATTTCAGGCGCTCACGGAGGTTGGGATCCAGGCGCATCGCTTCCGCCGCCTCGTTGAATTGGGCCACGGCGAGACGATAGGTGTGGGTATCGAGTTCATTCATCGCGTCACTCTCCTCAAGGCTGAATTGCGCAGGGATGGGACTTGTCACGAGCGAGACCGGCGAAGGTTCCATGAGGGAATGACAATTCTCCTGGCCGAGGGTTTGAGTCCACGTCAGATGAAATCGTTCAGCAAAGACGGCGGCAATCCGCTGCTGGACGGCTGTACGTCTGGTGCGGTCCCTAAAATATCCGCCATGGTGATGACACGGCAGTCCGCAATTCCGCACGGGACGATATGAGAAAAGGGCGTGACATCCATGGAGACATTCAACGCAAAGCCATGCGTCGTGATGCCTTGGGAGATGCGTACCCCGATAAAAGCGATTTTCGATGGATGGCCTGCTCCCGGTCCATACACCAGGCAGGCGCTCGAGGCGATAGCCGGCAATTCCCCACTCGGCCAAGGTGGTGATGAGAATTTCCTCCAGCCGATGGACGTAGGCTTTGGGACCTGCGCAGTGCTCGGAAAGTCGAAGGATCGGATATCCGATTATCTGACCGGGCCCATGATAGGTGATAGACCCGCCTCGTTCGGTTCGAATGACGGGGATTCCGGTCTGCTGCGTGAGGTGCTCCTCTCCGGGCCAATGCCGCTCCTGAGTGGTACGTCCCGCAGTGAATACGGGATCGATGCTCCATGAGCAAGAGGAGATCTCGACAGCGCATCGGACGCGCGTGCGGCTCGGCAAGCGCGTTGAAGGTTCCAGGCGGCCGCATAAGTCAATCCGCTCGCAGAGGACCAGTGTCCCGGCCTGCGAGATTGTCGGGTTTCTGCTCTACGAACGGCATGTGTGTGTATCCGGGTTCTGTCTCAACGAAGTGATCGGTCATCATGGGTGGAGCTGCTCTTGAGGACGAAACCGCAACACCGTGATCGTCGCGGTACCCGTCTTTCCTTGCGCGCTGATCTGGAAAGCCATCTGGTCACCAGCGTTTCGTATGGCATGCCAGAAGTCCCCGATGTTGTAGATGGGATGGTTGTCGATCGCCGTGACCACGTCGCCGGATTGTAATCCAGCCTGGCCGGCTGCTTTCGCCGGGTCCACCTGAAGAGCCAGAATCCCTCGATCGCTTTCGAGGTCGAAACTTGCCGCGACACTGGGCGTGACGGTCAGAGGAATCAACCCCAGGTCCGGACGCAACACCGACCCCGCGCACGATCATGGATTGAATATGGGGAAGGATGGCCTCCATGGCGATGGCATAACTGATCGCTTGCGCAGACGGCGCGATCGCCACATTGATCCCGATGACGTGGCCGTAGCGATCGACAAGAGGGCCGCCGCTGTTACCGGGGTTGATGGCGGCATCCGTCTGCAGCAGATCGTATAGGGTCTCGCCTTCCGGCGTCAGAACCGAGCGGTCGCTAGCGCTGATGACGCCCACTGTGACCGTAGATCCTCCTTTTAAGGCGAGAGGATTGCCGATGGCGATGACCGTTTCTCCAATCTCGACCGCGGCCTTTCGAGTGAACTCAGCCGGTACCAGGTCGGGAGCCGTAATTCTGACCAGGGCAAGATCAAGCAGAAAATCGCGCGCGACGACGCGGCCGGGCGTGAGGCGACCGGTCGAAAGCCCTACTACGACGCTGGTCACACCTTGCACCAAATGATTATTGGTGAGGATGAATCCGCCTGGATCGAGAATAATGCCTGACCCCGAGCCCGGGGGAGCTCCATGTTGCGCCCCCCCTGAGGGAACGCCGCGAGTGAGAATGGTGACGACGGAAGGGCGGACCTTCGCGACGATAGCCGGAACCGATAATTCCTTCTGAGCTGGTTCGAAGGTGTCTGTTGGGCAAACACGGTAGACGGGGTGTTCACACCAGGAGGTAGAAGACAGGAAGGGCTAAGCTCAACCACCGTTCGCAAAATCGGTAGGCAGCCGGACGGTTGTAGGAGCCTGTGACCATAGGGGGAACACGTTCCTCCATCGACGCATTCTCTCACAACCAGCGCGGAGGGCGAAAGCGCCCACAAAACGATACGGGCGAGGTGGATGACCTCGCCCGTATCGTCAACTGTGCCAGCTCGACGCCCGCTTATTTAAGCGCGGCAAACATCTCCTTGACCATCGGGCGTCTTGAGTTTCTTGAGCGCTTTGGCTTCAATCTGGCGGATGCGTTCGCGTGTGACTGACAGGTGTTGTCCCACCTGCTCGAGGGTGCGCGATTGATCTTCGCCGATACCGAATCGCAGACGAATGACGGTTTGTTCCCTGGGCGTCAAGGTGCCCAGGATCCGATCCATCTCGCGCGCGAGTTCCGTGCGATTCACCAGCGCATCAGGCGGTACCGCCTGATGATCAGGCAACAGTTCCCCGAGTTCCGTTCCCCCTTCGCCCACATGGTGTTCCAGCGCTACCGGTTCCTGGAAGGCCTGAATGGTTTCATGCAGGCGATCGGGCCGCATGCGCATGCTGAAAGCGACTTCTTCTAACTTCGGCTGACGTCCCAGCTGTTGCACGAGGCGACGGGACGTTCGCAGGATCCGGTTTGAGGCCTCCGTCTGATGGACAGGAATTCGAATCGTACGCGACTGATCGGCCAGCGATCGGGTGATTCCTTGCCGGATCCACCAGGTAGCATAGGTGCTGAATTTAAATCCCTTCCGGTGTTGGTACCGTTCGGCCGCTTTCATCAACCCGATATTGCCCTCTTGCACCAAGTCGAGCAACGTGAGCCCGCGTCCGGTGTAATGTTTGGCCACATTCACGACTAACCGGAGATTGCAGCGGACCAATTCATCTTTGGCCGTTTCCTGTGTGACGCGCGAAGCGCGTAATTGTGCCAGGCACGTGTCCAGCTCCTTCTGCGTCACGGCTGCCTTTCCTTGTAATGCTGCATTCTGCCGCAGGTCCGCAAGCGTCGCGTCTGCCTGATTGAGAACCGTGGCCGAGAGCCCGCTCAGGCGACGCACTGTCTGCAGCGTCTGGATACTTTCCGTGATGGCGGGTGTTCGTTTAAGGCGACTAGCGGCTTTGACCGCCTGCTGGAGCGTCTGACGAATTTGCCGCGTGCCGAGATCGAGCTGCTTGGCTAAGGCAAGCTCTTCATCTCGTTCAAGCAGGGCGCGTTCGCCGAAAGAACGAAAGTATAACGATTCCAACAGAAATGGCGACGAAGCCGAACGCGATACCTTCGCCGGCGCTTCCGGTTCCGTGTGAGCGTCAGCTTCCGCTTCCGGCTGGTCGTCGGGTTCCTGAGCAATGCTGTCCAACAAGCCGCTGGCTTCTGGGTCATCCGCATCCGGGTCAACCTGCGACACCGCCGCCGACTCTATATCGTCTTGAATCGCGAGTGCATGCTTCATTGTGACTACCCCTTTTCCCCATCCTGGAGAGGTTGGCTATATCAATGCGTGAAGAGGGTACCGTCCGTCATTACGTTAGAGACCAGGATCTCCAAAAGGATTCAGTCCAGTGGCTCGATCTGTGTTCTCGCTGAGAGATCCTACGAGGCAAACTCAAACCTGGATTGCTTACGATAGAGATAGAGCTGCTCGCCGCACTGTCAAGAGGAGCATGGCGCCTCGCCTATGTGCGGAACGATATGTACGGAACGAACGGATGAAAGAAGTGAGGTAGAACGATGGGCGGCCCATTCGGTTGAAAACCCGTCGGCAGTCTCCTAGAATGCCGAACTATGTCACAACTGAAAAATAGCGAACGCGTGCATCTGGTAGACAAGAAAGGCCGGCACTATGCCTTGACCTTGAAAGCCGGGGATATCTATCACTTTAGCGGCGAGACCATTCCGCACGATGAACTCATTGGAATGCCGGATGGTTCCATCGTGACGCTGTCGAAGGGAAAGCGATTTCTAGCATTGCGGCCGACCTTTGGGGAATATGTGCTCAAAATGCCCCGCGGGGCCCAGGTGTTGTACCCCAAAGACCTCTCGTTGATTCCCATGTGGGCGGATGTGTACCCCGGCGCCCGGGTGTTCGAAGCCGGCACAGGGTCCGGGGCGCTCACGATGGCGTTATTGCGGGCCGTGGGGCCCAGAGGCCTGGTCGTGACCTATGAAGCCCGCGATGATTTCGCCCATACGGCGCTCACCAACATCGAGCGGTACATGGGGCCGGTGTCCACGCTCATGCCCTGCCGAAAGAATGCCTACGAGGGGATTGACGTACTCGAGGACGGTCGTTTATTCGATCGCCTTGTGCTGGACTTGCCAGAACCGTGGCAAGTCGTGCCGCATGCGGCGAAGGTGTTGCGTTCCGGCGGCATTTATCTCAGCTTTGTCCCCACCGTGCCCCAGGTCATGCAGACCGTCGATGCGCTCGAACGCACCGGGGTATTCGGCATGATCGAGACGTTCGAAACGCTGTTAAGAACCTGGTCGATCCAAGGGCGCAGTGTGCGCCCGGACCACCGCATGGTGGCGCATTCCGGGTTTCTAACCGTGGCGAGAAAGGTCGAGGCCGGGTGGTGGTCGCAGGCGGCAAAAACAGCGATGGCAGACGCGGCGGCTGAAGACACTCAGAAAGAAAGCGAAGGGGAGGCGTCGCGAGTATGAGTCGGTTACAGGGAAAGGTGGCCATCATTACCGGTGGCAATGCGGGAATCGGCGAAGCTATCGCCAAATTGTTCGCGGATGAAGGGGCGCTCCGTCGTCGTGACCGGCCGTCGAAAAGAAGAACTCGACCGTGTCGTGAAGGGCATCGGGGTAAATGGCGGACGGGCGCTGGCCGTCGCCGGGTCTGTCACGGACGAGACGCATGTGCAGGATGTGGTCGCGCAGACGATCCGTACCTTCGGCAAGCTCCATATTCTGGTGAATAATGCCGGGATCGGCGATTTCGGCAAGCGATTGCATGAAACGGACGACGCGACTTGGCTGAAGATGTTGGACATCAATCTCACCGGAGTCTTCCGCATCACCCGCGCTGCGGTGCCGGAACTCATCAAGAGTGGCGGCGGGGCGATCATCAATATTTCCACGGTGGCCAGTCTGGTTGGCATTCGCGGCCTCCCAGTTACGCCGCCTCGAAAGGCGGTGTGGATGCGCTGACCAGGGCCATGGCCGTCGATTACGCACAGGACAATATCCGGTGCAACGCGGTCAATCCTGGCTTGATCGATACCCCCATGGCGGCGCCTTTGATGACGAATCCTGCCAACCTCGAGCCGATTCTCGCGCAGTACGCCATTCATCGACCAGGCAAGCCGGAAGAGGTCGCCAAGATGGTGCTGTATCTGGCATCCGACGATGCGATATGGGTGACCGGCGGAACCTTCCCAATCGACGGCGGCATGACCATCAGCAAGGGGTAAGCGAGAAGACAACCACGACTTTGACAATGTCCGCTGGAAGTTCACTGCGACACAGATCTGTCGGCGAAGCGGACGTGGTGAAGGTGGTCAAGAAAGATGCTCACATGGCCGTTCTGCGTCAGGCGCAAGGATCTCAGTACGTGGCGCTAACGCTGTTGCTCTCGAAGTAGGAAGTATTCGCGTATGGACATCTCAGCTCAGACTCAATGGTGCGGCATCATCGGGAATCCTGTCGAACATTCGCTGTCGCCTGCGATTCACAATGCAGCCTTTCAAAAGATGGGATTGGACCTGGTGTACTTGGCGTTTCGCGTGGAAAACCTGGCTGACGCCCTGAATGGCGTGCGGGCATTGGGCCATGCGCGAGGGCTGAGCGTCACGATCCCCCATAAGGTGGCGGCGATACCGCTTCTCGACGAGGTTGAACCCACCGCGAAACACATCGGCGCCATCAACACCGTCGTGGTCGAGGACGGAAAATTGAAGGGGTACAACACGGATGCCTCCGGCGCGTTGCGCGCGTTGAAAGAAGGCGGGGCCTTGCTTGACGGTCACCGGGTGCTGATATTGGGTTCAGGCGGAGCCGCCCGGGCGATTGCCTTCGCGCTGGCGACGGGAGCCGGGATCGCCGGCCTGACAATTTTGGGGATCGAAGAGGCTGAACGGCAGAAGCTCGTGAAGGACCTTCGAGCGAAGACCGGAATTCCTATCGAAGATGGCCCGCTGACATTGGATACGCTGCGGAACTGGGTCCCGCACGTGCGCACCTTGATCCACTGTACGCCGGTCGGCATGCATCCTCGCGTGGACGAATCCTGTGTGCCGGCAAATCTGTTCAGGCCGGAACTCACGGTCATGGACATCGTCTATAATCCCCGGGAAACAAAATTGCTGCAGGAAGCCCAGGCGGCGGGTTGTCGGACCATTTCGGGGTTGGAGATGTTTCTCAATCAAGCCGTGCTGCAATTTGAACTCTGGACCAATCAGCCGGCTCCAGCCGACGTGATGCGGCAGGTGCTGGAGTCTCGCTTTGGAGCCTGAAACCCCCGCCGGTTCCGATCAACGGCCAGGGCTAGCTACACCACCCGCATTCAAGGACTCCTCCCTGAATCTCGTATTGATTGGGTATCGGGGAACCGGCAAGAGCACAGTGGGGAAGGTTCTCGCCCGCAGGCTGCATCGCACCTTGGTGTCGACAGATGCAGAGATCATAAAGCGGGCCAAGCTGTCCGTTCCTGAGATCGTGAAGCAGTTCGGGTGGGAGCATTTTCGTGATTTAGAATCAGCGGTGTGCCGTGATTTTGCCGCGCAGGAGCGGCTGATCATCGATACCGGCGGCGGCGCCATCCTGCGAAGCGAGAATGTGGATGCGTTGCGGCGGAGCGGAACGCTGGTGTGGCTCACAGCGACAGTGGCGACAATTACCCGCCGCATTGGGGGTGATACGCAACGCCCCTCGCTGACCGGAACAAAATCCTTCACGGAGGAAATTCGCGACGTGCTGACGGAACGCATGCCGAAGTATCAGGGAGCAGCCCACCATGTCGTATCGACCGATGGCGCCTCCACGGCTCAAGTGGCCGAGCGAATCTTGCACCAGGTATTTCGTGGGCCGGCTGAGTAATTTGCGGTCGTCCCCTCCAGGAGGCGGTGCGCTCAGCAATCTTGACAACACCTGATCAACGTGGTTCTTATACCGGCGCGCGCCCGTAGCTCAATTGGATAGAGCATCGGACTTCGGATCCGAGGGTTGGGGGTTCAAGTCCCTCCGGGCGCACCAGTTTGCGCGGGGTTAGCCCATCTACCAGATTGCTTCTCTCAGGTGGTTGCGTCTGGTTGCATTTCTATCCTGTTTTTCATCCGTATCGAGCCGATCAACCAAACCCGCCTCATGTTTTCGTGTAGGGCGTTACGGAACGCGAGACTTTGCTCTGCACTGGAGCGAGGAGGCAGGAGACAGGGTCGTGTCACTGCGCAACAATCCGTGCGCTTTCACGGCACAAATGGTCAGCCAGCGCGCCGATGGTTTTGCTGTCGCACATCTAAGCTGACACTTCCATTCCACTGCGCCCTGCAGGAACCCCTAGTCCTGGTCGACGCTTCACCTCTCCCGTAATGTGTCTCAACGCCCACTATCAGAAAGCACCTCTGCATAAAGTGACAGATCGGATAATCGACGCAGCGCTTTAACGGGGCTGAGAGCCTCGGGGTAGCCCCAGGTGACGGCGCGGCGCGCCAGACGCAGACTATGGTAACAGGATTGTGATTTTGACTGTGGCCGTTCAAGGAAACGAGGAGGATTCAGTCATGGCACTTGAAAATGGTATCACGGGCATTTCATCAGTCGGCAGCTTGTCACCAATCGGCCAAGTATCAGGACGAAATCCCAGAGTGGACTTTTTTGCTCCGGCGTCAAGCACCGACCGGACCGGTTCCGCGACAGCGAGTCAGGCAGAACAGTTCACCATTCGACAAAGAGAAGCGGACCAACGTCGCGAGGACGCGCGGGAGCGAGTCGTAGATCGGAATGCACAAGACCGTGAAGACTCTGTCGCACGTCTCAACGATACATTCGGTCAACGGAATTTTAATGTGCGGTTTGCAATTGACTCCGGCTTGGACCGGGTCATCATTCGAGTGTTGGACAAGGAGACGAATGACCTCATTCGACAGGTTCCCTTGGAAGGTCTCTTAGATCTATCCAGACGGGCAGAAGGGTCCCGAGGACTTCTGCTCAACGAGTTTGCATGAGCATGCTGACGCCGCTGAAGATGATCTACGAAGCGGCGAAAAGCGAGGTAAAGAGGTTGTTCGGAATCGTTCGAGCCTATGTGCTGGTCGGAATGGGGTCTGCAAAGCATGTCAGTCCATTGCGCAGGCGCTGGTGGATCGGCAGCATAATTTCCACAGGAACGTTACCCGGCCCATCCGTCCGTGCTCTCACTCCCTCACTTCCTACCCGCAACTAGGGTGCCGTAACTTACAAGAGCCTCCCGCAGCGGCAGAAACTCGCATGCAACATGAACCAGTACTGCGGTTCAGGGGAAAATCGACCTGTCCGACGAGGGAAGCTTTATTAGACCTTCGCGAGGCTCAGATCCACCCGTAAGGCTTTACTCCCTCCGCAAAGCTAATCCCAGCGTTCGCAGGGCCGGCACAAAGCGCCTAGTGATACTCACATATACCCTAGGCAAGATCCTGGCTGGTATTTTGTGCATGGCTGAGTTACATGAAGCGCCCAAGCTTAATGTTTATAAGGTCTGAGGGAGTGCCTGTGAGCCACCAAAGGAAGCTCACTCAATGTCATCTCCTCGAATGCTACCTCTTCTTGCGCGATTTCTGGATTGAGTCTTCATCCAATGCTGAACATCTGCAGCTCAAAAGGAAGGCCGATCGGCGTACCTTTCACCTGAAGGTCAATGCTGAGTGGCTGCAGATGAAGAGTGACGCCACGATTGAGCATCGACTCGACGCGCTGGGGCTGATTCCCTTCCTGGAAAAGAATGGGTCAGCGTGGATCCGGGTGACATCCACCGGTCAAGAAGTGATCACGCATCTTGAGCGGGACGCGGAACGGTAGCTGTCTTCACACCTTCAGCATTTCATGCAGCTCAACCTCCGCGCCGATCTTCCAACCACTTTCCGAGCATGCGCTTTCATCGCCCACGTCGTTGACCCGCAAGCGGTCAGTTTCCCATCACTGATGGCAAACGCGATGTTGTGTGTGCCGCGGAGACTGTTATTCGGACTTAAGCGACGCCATGTCGATTGAGAAGCGGTATTTCACATCAGATTTGAGCAGTCTGTCGTAGGCTGCGTTGACCTTCTGGATGGGGATGACCTCGACGTCGGCGGTGATGTTGTGTGCCCCGCAAAAGTCGAGCATTTCCTGGGTCTCGACGATGCCGCCGATGTTCGAACCAGACACACTGCGGCGGCCGAAGATCAGCGCGAAAGAGGACAGCGCCAGGGGCTTCGCCGGGGCGCCGACGAGCGTCAGGTTCCCGTCGCGGCGGAGCAGGTTGATGTACGCATTGATGTCGTGCTCGGCGGAAACCGTGTCGAGGATGAAGTCGAAGCTGCCGGCATGCTGCTTCATCTCGTCGGCGTTGCGTGAGACGACGACCTCGTCGGCGCCGAGACGCATCGCGTCTTCCGTCTTTTCCGGGCGAGGTGGTGAAGACGACGACTGCGCGCCGAACGCGCGGGCGAACTTGACGCCCATGTGACCCAGTCCGCCGAGGCCGACGACGCCAACCTTCTTCCCCTCGGTGACGCCCCAGTGGCGCAGGGGCGAGTAGGTCGTGATGCCGGCGCACAGGAGCGGTGCAACTCCGGCGAGGTTGAGGTTGGTGGGGACGCTGGAGGACGAAGTGCTCGTCGACGACGATGCTGTCGGAATAGCCGCCATACGTGACCGGGGCGGTCTTGTGCTTGTCCGGGGAATTGAACGTGAGCGTCAGGTTCGGGCAGAAGTTTCTCGAGGCCCGCCGGTGCAGTTCGGGCAGGTCCGATCGGAATCGACCAGGCACCCGACCGCGGCGAGGTCGCCGGGCTTGAACTTGTTGACTGCCGGACCGACCTTGAGTCACTCGCCCGACGATTTCGTGGCCGGGGACGATTGGGTAGACGGTGGGCATGACGCTGCTCCATTCGTCGCGGACCGAATGGAGGTCGGAGTGGCAGATGCCGCAGAAGAGGATTTCGATTTGCACGTCGCGCTCCGTCAAATCGCGCCGCACGATCGTGGTAGGCCGTAGCGGCAATTTCGCACTTGCTGCGGAGTATGCTTTTGCCTGGTACATCAGTCACCTCCGTGATTTTTTGGTCACTCGGAGAAAAGCCATCGCTTGGCTCGGGATGATCACAAGAGAAATTCTCTGCTTCCACTAAGCAGGCGAATGAGGACGTTTCAAGATCGTAATTGGCTGCCACAGCGTGGAGAATGCGTGAGCGATAGCTCGCCGGGAGCCGACTCGCTTTGAGGGGCCGGAATACTATGCCATCGCGGCCATGTATGTTTTACTCGGTACGGTCAGGCTGCAGGTTAAGCGGAGCGCATTCGCTTTACACCTAGGATGAGCCCTGGTCCACGTTTACAGGATGGACCGCTCGAGGATACAAACTCTGCGAAGATGCAGGCGGAATGGGTTCATCATCCAGGACTGGTCCCGTTCGGCGGGGGTTCTTGCCATTGGATGCACCAAGCAGCGGCGTAAAAATTGTGTTGGTCCGCCAGAGTATAGACCTGTCTGGTTTATTGATGGTATTCTCTCTTCCCCGCGCAGAAAAAACGTTGCAGACACGGGATGATGGATCCCAACACCGCCGCTTATTCAGCTCGTCTCCTCACACTGCATGAAGACCGGTCGTTCATCGGCAGACTGTCGACCGCACTTCGGTCGAGGATTTCGGCACTGACAATCGAACATTGTTTGAGTGCCCCTGATGCGAAGAGGCGGCTTTTTGAATCTTCCTGCCATGCCGTCATTGTCAGCCCCCCACTTATTATCCAGGGCGAGGTGTCAGTCCTCACTTCGAGTCAACGATCTAGACCCCCTGTCCCATTGTTAATGACGTTGAGACATGACGAACGGGAGGTCGCCCAGCACTGGCTTGATTTCGGTGTCTATGATTTCATTTTCGACCCTTTTGATCCACGCGAGGCGCTTAAATCGGTTCAGGAAGCGCTGCTATTGTCGCAGATTCGGGCGATGATCCAACGGACCGATGAGGCGCTGCTTCGTCTGCGAGGGCGGCGAGAAGCGTACCAGACCAATGTCGCTGACACCTCATTGCGCAATGAAATAGACATTTTGCTGACGCGATCGATCGTACGCCTGGAGGAATCCAAAGATTCGATCGAAGAGACGTTCATGTCTCTGGAAAGAACCCTGAACCAACTCAAACAGAATCGCCGAGAGAACGAACTTCGTGCTCAACAACGTGCTCAGCATAGGCTCGGCCTTGGACGGTCCGAGTAGGTTTCATCCTCTCCGATCCCTCTCACAGTGTTTCTGCCGATAGACCAGCGCAGCATGCCGAAAGTGGTCGCCGGCTAGACGGTTGAATCGTCCAAGCGATATTTCTCCTTCCTTCGTCCTGCGACTTTCCCGAAATTTCCTCTCAATTGGTCCGTTCGCCACTGATCTTCTGCCTTCCTGGCCTGGATTGCGGGAACCCTTACACGTCACTGAACAGACCTGAGGGTAATCCTGCGGGAATGAGCCCGCTAACCGCTTGTAAAATCAACGATCTCGTTGGCGAGGGCGGCGGCCTGAATTTCGAACAGCAGCTGCTATAGTTGTAATGTTGAGGCAAAGGTCACAATAAGCGTGAAGGAGCATGTTCATGAAGTACCCTGAAGCGTCGCAGTGGATGTTGGGCGGAATGGCCGTGCTCTTACTGGCGGCCCCTGGATGTAGCAGTATGAGCGGGTTTCACTCCGGATCGGATGACACGGCTGTTTCGGAAAGCGACAGGGTTGGCGAGCACGCACAGGGACAAGGTGGTCGAAATGGGCAGTATCCGTCTATCAGCCGCCAAAATCCTCTGTCTGATGCTGATGCCAATGCCAACGCCAATCTGAGGTGGAGGGCGGAGCGTTGCGGGGATTTTCGCCCTTGGTGAACGGCGGGATTGCCGGGGAAGAGCGCTTGAGCCGGAGCAGCATCGGCGGTATGTTGATGCCAGTTGGCGGCGACGAGAAATGGCATGCCGAAATTCGCCGGGAAGAGGCGGCAGCGTTGGAAGCAGGCCTCAAAGATGTGTTCTACGGATATGACCGATATAGCGTGTCCGATAACGATGGAGCGGCCTCGCTCACGGACAATGCCGTGTGGCTCAAGGACAACCCCAAGTCCCTTCTCAGGATTTCCGGGCATTGTGATGAGCGTGGCACGCACGATTATAATCTCGTGCTCGGAGAAAAGCGGGCCAAGGCGGCCAAGAGCTTCCTAGTCGATTTGGGCGTGAGCCCAAAGCAGATGGCGATTGTCTCCTACGGCAAGGACCGCCCGTTCTGTGCCGACCATGACGAGGCCTGCCATCAACAAAATCGGCGTGGCCATATGCTGCTGCGCAAATAAACGAGAGCCCCGGCGCCTTCCCGTGAGTGGGCGCCGGGGACAAGGGTGTGGTGGGCCTAGGCCGTTCACGTCCCCTGCCGCTGTCTCTTCTATCCTTCCTGTCCCTGATCCCCGAAATCTGAATGATTTCTCTCCAAGAACTGCGGCTGGTTTCCTAGCCGGAGGCCGCCGCCCAGGAGTGTTTTTTGGGTATGGGCGCGTCGGGACCTCCCCGCCTCCCACTCCTTTCCCATCACAGAAGGGTGACAATACGCGGGAGCTTATGGTATCTGAGCCACTGCAGGTGACAGGCTTTTCGCCGACCATCCCGTATGAAGGAGTATGATTGTGAACCAGCGCTTTGGGATTACCGTGAAGTTCCTCATTTCTGCCGACTCCCCCGAGGAGGCCGAAGAGATTATCGAGTCGGCCTGTGAAAAGATGGCCGCTTCCATCCATGAAGGAGACGTCAGTTACGAAGGCATCGAAGACATTGAAGAGGAAGATGAATAATGATGCGCCTGGCTGTTGCCGCATCGGCCCGATCCATCATCCGGCCTCGCTGTGCGGTGCGAAGGGCTCGCTGCAGGGAAGACGGCGCGGTTGAGTCGCGTCGGGCAAGGGGCCGGCGGCATAATGGACTCTGCTCGCTCCCACAGGAACTGATGGCCGTCCGTCCGGATTTCTGAACCGGATTCATCAGTCGACCAAGCAATACCTTCCCCAGTGGTTAGGGGTCCCGGCGCACATTCATCATGTGGCTTACCGAATGGCCAATCCTCCCGTGGAGCGGCCCAATAGCCGCCGGGAATTCCAGCACCTGCTCCAGGCCCTCGAAATTTCAGAAGGCGCCATCGACGAGAAATTCGGCTATGGATTCAAGGTCGACGCCAACGGTGATCGGTTGATCGTCGTGTGGGAGGCGCACACGGAATATTATAGTTATCAGGTGTGGCACGTGGTGAGCGATGCTGCGAGTCCGCTCGATTTCGGACCCATCACCTTTCCCGGCTATATGATGCCGTTCACCCCGCTTGGGTTGCGCGTCAATGCTCTCGACCTGCTGTTTTTGCCGCAAGCGCTGCCCCTCGAGCACGAGCTTCCTGCTCGGCTTCCCGGCGCGATGGTCTATGGCAGCTATATCTTGGGAGACGATATCGTCGCCGTGACAAGTTTTACTCCCGATGAACATGATCGGGAGCGATATCTGATCTGCTCGACATCAGAGCCATCGCTCCGGCAGCAGGTGGCCAAAATCGCCGATACGATTGTCGCGATTGAAAACTACTACCATCTGGTCATGTTGCCGATGAAGGCGTTCTCCCGGGCCGTGGACCAAATCCATGACTATGAACAGCGACATCTGTACCAGCGGGCTGTCTTGATCGAACAGATCGGCGGGACCACGCCCCAGATTATGCAGAAGTGGCTGACCGTGTTGACGCAGGACCTGCTGCAGGTGAGCCGGTTGGCTGAATCGATGCGCTATCGACTGTCTGCCTCGGTGCCTTATGATCGCATCGTCCAAGGCAACCTGTCCGCCCTCCAGGAGCGGACCTATGCTCAGCTTCGGCGGCTCTCAGAATATGTGAATTGGAAAATTACCGGTGTGACGGATGGCTATCAGCAACTGCTGCGGCGAATCGATGCGATGGAAAAGGACTTTGAGGCCACGGTGGCCGTGCTTCGGACCCATATCGAGTTGAAGCTTCAGGAGCAGAATATCGGGCTGCAGGATCAGAACATGAAACTGCTGATCAGCGTGGATTCCACCACTCGCGCGCAAGCCATTCTGCAACGCACCGTCGAAAGCCTCTCCGTGATCGTGATCACCTATTACCTGACGGGGTTGGGGAGTTATGTGATCAAAGCCTTCTACGAGGTGGGCTGGCTGAAGAATGCCAACGTGGCAACGGCGATCTTCGTCCCGATCGCGTTCGGCATTTCCTTTACCCTGATGACCGTGGGACGGAAAATCATCATGAAGCGAATGGCAAGCCAGACGAAGGAAGGTGGGGAGGCATAACTCTCCGGCGCCTAGCCTGCGGGTTCTGGCGAGCCGTAGGGACTGCACTGTTCGGCTGTGGATGGATGACAGGAATTCGAAACGTGGCCTGATCGCGAAGGGTGTGGTTATGCGGCGGCCAATTCCGGCAGGGCGGTTCCAGCGTTCTCGGTCGACTCTTCGAGCGATTGGGTAATCAGGCTTCGAATTCGGCTCTGATCGTCTCGACGCACCCGAATGAATTCAATTCCTACCTTCTCATTCGTCGTCCATCGCACCTTTGCAAGCCCCACGGTGAGGGGCCGCGCCTGATCCGGCGCCATTACCAGCAATTCGAGATATTCCCCAGGCTGAACGGGTAAGTCCGTCTTAATCGCACAGCCTGGCACGGAAAGATTGATCACGGTCCCCTCGCCGGTCATCGAGTCGCTGGAAAGCCGGACGGGGTAGGTGACGGCGGCTCTTGTCGAAGTACGATGTTCCATATCCATTGAAAAGGCCTCCTTGCCTTCATCTGATTCCTGCTAGCTTAAGGCTATTTCGGTAGGGGTTCTCCCTAACTTAAGGTGAATGTCGCCAAAATTCTCCACTTCACCGGGAACCGCTCGCGAGTCGGAGGGTTATGGTTCCGACGGAATGCCGGGAGGCAACGGCTGGCCATTGTCCCGATCCCCTTGTCGACTCCACCACAAGGCTAACGGAATACTTACGGGGAAAGGCAGGAGGATGACGGCGAGGATCATGATACCTTTGCCCGCCGCCAGTCGGTGAATGTGAAGCCACAGGGTGGAAAACATGGGATGGAAACCTCGTATCTCGCATCATATGTGGTTACGAATTGCCCAGTCGATTCAGCGATGCCGACGTCCCGTCGGCAAGACTTGCCGGGTGCTTTGCCGCAGCTCGATCAACCAGCGCCCGATCAATGCCGCGAATGCGCCAATCGTGATCAGTAGTCCCAACGTATTCTCCATGAGATCTCTCCTCTGCGATGACTTCGAGACGGTGCGTCCATATCACCTTCCATGAGCAATCCCTATGCCGAGTCATGGGAAAATCCATGTGGCAGGCTGGGTCGCCCCCGTTGATTTGAAGGCGGGTGAGTTAAAATTGAAGCGGGTGAAAGAGACAAACAGATACGGGTGCGTATCCTTACCGATACTTCGCGAGGAGCCGTCTGAAGTGATCGGGGCGCGGCGGACTCGACTTGCCTGGCAAGTGACCGTGGGGGATGGCGGTTGATTTCGGTGTCCGAACAGCGTATCCATCTTCCAACGGTCCTGGGCCGAATCCGGCAGACTAACTCAGCAAAGGCACTTGTGGAGCGTCGCGACAGCCCCCGTTACGAAATTCAGGTGCCTCTCACGTTTTCCGGCGGTGATATTGCCGGAAGCGGATTGATCACGAGTCTCTCCCGTGAGGGGTGCCATGTGGTGAGCGAGGAATCTTTGCCGGCTCGTGCGTGCCTGTCACTCCATGTCGAATTCCCTGCTCCCTACGAGCCACTCACTGTCGAAGTGGCTGAGGTACGCTGGACCAATGCCGTTGGCTTTGGCCTCGTGTTCGTGCATATTCACACCGAGGAGCACGCACGGCTCCAGCGGTTCATAGATTGGCTGAAGCAGACACAGAACAATTAGCACCTTCCAGTGCCCTTCCTGTCGAGATCGTCTCTAGTCTTCTGTCAGCTCTCCTCATCCACCAGCTTGCTGAGCGGTGTCTTGTAAGAGACGCCTCATCCCTGCGCGAGGAGGGACCAGTCATCCTGCTCGAGCAAGGAAGTTGCGATCAAGGATGGGATCAGGCAGGATGCTTTATGATTGGCGAAAGGTAGAGGCATGACCACAGAGCATCTCATATCAGACCTGGCTCAGCTGCGAACCCCATGTATCATGGTTATTTTCGGTGTGGACGGCGACCTCGCGAAACGGAAACTGTTTCCAGCGCTGTACAACCTCATGGCCGGCCGCTTCCTTCCCGAGGGCTTTGCAATCATGGGATTGGATCGTGCGGAGATGAACACGGAAGAATTTCGAGACAAGTTGAATCGTGGAATTGGTGATTTTTTGCCGGCCGACGTCGATCGATCGATCTGGCAAGCCCTCTCGGAGCGCGTCCATTATCAGGCGGGTAACTTTCAGAAGGAGTTTATCTATCGGCAGCTCAATGAACGGCTCCAAAAAGTCGACGCTGAGGCCGGCACCGGCGGCAACTACATTTTCTATCTGGCGACGATTCCGGGTTTGTTTGGTCAGATCGTGACGCACTTGGGAGAATATGGCCTGACAGTCGAACGCAATGGCGCGTGGCGCCGCGTCATCATCGAAAAACCGTTTGGTCATGATTTGGAATCGGCCAAGGCTCTTAACCACGAACTGCAGCGGGTGCTGAAAGAACACCAAATCTACCGAATTGATCACTATTTAGGCAAAGAGACAGTCCAGAATATCCTGGTGCTGCGATTCGCGAATGGCATTTTTGAGCCGATATGGAACCGGCGGTACATCGACCACGTTCAGATCACCGTGGCCGAGAGTCTGGGGGTGGAGCACCGGGGCCGCTACTATGAAGACGCAGGTGCGCTGCGGGATATGGTGCCAAACCATCTCCTGCAACTCTTGTGTTTTCTGGCCATGGAGCCACCGAATTCCTTCGCCGCCGATGCCGTGCGTGATGAGAAAGCCAAGGTGTTGCGTGGGGTGGTGCCGCTGACTTCTCTCGATGTCCTGCGGTTTGTTGTCTTCGGCCAATATGGCGGCGGAACGGCAGATGGAAAGCCGGTGGTCGGCTATCGCGCGGAGCCCCATGTATCTCCCACGTCGTTGACTGAGACGTATGTGGGGATGAAGTTGTTTATCGACAATTGGCGTTGGGCCGATGTTCCGTTTTACCTCCGCACTGGAAAGCGCATGGCTCGTCGATTGACCGAGATCGTGGTGCAGTTCAAGTGCGCGCCGTTCATGTTGTTTCGAAAGACCCACGTCGATCGATTGGCTCCCAACGTGCTCGTCATTCGCATTCAGCCGGACGAAGGCATCTCGCTGCGCTTCGGGGCCAAGGTGCCGGGGCCGGCAGTCCGACTCGGCACGGTCGATATGGATTTTCAGTATGCCGACTATTTCGGCAATGCCCCCAATACCGGTTATGAGACGTTGCTGCACGATGCGATGGCGGGAGATGCCACGCTGTTTCAACGCGCGGACACCATCGAACTGGGATGGGCGGTCGTGCAAATGATTTTGGATGTCTGGAAATCCCTCCCTGGAGCAGCCGCCTTTCCCAACTATCCCAGTGGAAGCTGGGGGCCTGCCGAGGCGGAAGCCTTATTGCGTCGTGAGGGAAGGGAATGGTGGAATGGAGGCCATGCATAGCGGAGATGCAGTGCGGCGGTCTGCCGGCGCAGGTGGTCTCAAAGTAGCCGGCAATGGTGAGCGATGATAGGTTCGGCGGGATTCCTGGCGAAACGGTTCAGCAGGACAAGGCGAGGTTGGTCATGTCGGAAGTGAAGACAGAGCAGGCAACCCTGGCAGGCGGGTGCTTTTGGTGTCTCGAAGCGGTGTATGACCAGGTCAAAGGTGTTCAGTCTGTCGAGTCCGGATACATCGGCGGTCAGGTCAGTGCACCCACCTACGAGCAGGTGTGCGGCGGGCGAACCGGACATGCGGAGGCGGTGCGGATCACCTTCGACCCAGAAATGGTCAGCTACCGTGATCTTTTGAATATATTCTTCGTGATTCATGATCCCACGACGCTCAATCGGCAGGGCAACGACAGTGGAACGCAGTACCGATCGGGGATCTTTTATCATACCCCTAAGCAGCAACAGATAGCCCAGGAGGTGATAGAGACCCTCAGTCGTGAGGGCCTGTATTCAAATCCGATCGTCACCGAAGTGGTGCCGGCGAGTCAGTGGTTCGAGGCCGAGGCATACCACCAGGAATATTTTGCGCGCAACCCTTCGCAGGGCTACTGCACCTATGTCGTGGGACCCAAAGTGGCAAAATTTCGCCAGCACTTTGCGCCGCTCCTCAAAGCGTAGCGGGGGGCGAGGATTTTCGTTACGATGCCTTGAAGAGTCGCCGGATCCCATCGCCTAGGTCTTGAAGCAGGTTAAGTTGTTGGGTGATGTGGTGCCGCTTCACAAGGAGTTCGGCCTGGGGCGGGCAGAACGGCCATTCGATGGTGCTCTTCCCTTGCACCTGGGCAATGAGGTCGCCCTCCGGCCCTTCTGCCTGGGAGTGGGTCACAATCAAGGGGTCCTTCGGGTCGAGCAGACAAGTCGAATCGAACCCGAGTGGGTGGTACCGATCGGGCTGGAAGAGCGGAACCTTGTGGGCTCCGTTGGAGAAAACGGTATCTCCTTCACGAATAGGTCCGTCCGGCGCTATGGAGTACAGCACCATGGGAGTCAACACAATCACGGCCGCCGCCAGAGCGATTGACCAGAGCGGAGGTTCCGCTCCCTGTCGCTGGAATGGTTCAGGCCGATCCATGTCGCCGGTCGGCTTCCTTTCAAAGGGACTTGCGTCCTAGACGAAACTTCTTCACACTCACGCCCCCGTGCAGCCTGGTGATTGTACCTCAAGCGGTGGAGAAAGGCCCGTGGCGGCAGTCGCAATGGTCTATTGTCCGATGTGCTCAGGAGGTGCCAAACGGGTGAGTCGTCATGGCTGGCGAGATTTTGTCATGCAAGTGATCGGGTTTTATCCGTTTCGGTGCACTATTTGCGTGTACCGCTTCCGACTTCGCCGTCGCACCTAGCGCGGTCAAGATTTCTGAAACTCCCCTTCAATCACCCACTTCCCAGCAACGCCAACCGTCGTTCAAACTAGACTTGAACCAACCAGGGAATTTCCGTAGGATACTTTTTCCAGCATCAAGTATCCATGTCTTCTGATGACGTCTGCGATGAAATAGTGAGTGGCAATATGTCGTTTTGTGGCAAGTGTTCGGGCTATACGAAGCGTTCTCGCCGCCAGGGATTGTTCGACTTTCTCTGCTTCCTGATCGGCCTCTACCCCTATCGCTGCTTGCGATGTGGTCGCAGAACTCATCTCCGCCAGCGCACCTGACTCCACAGGTTCGCCCGTTGTATTGCCTGTTACCTCCGATGGTACGCAGCCAGGCGCCGCTTCTGCGCAAGCCAGCCGGTTCACAGCAAATCGTCCGCCGCATCATCCATTCTGTAGATCTGCCGGCATGGCGTCGGTCTGAAGAGCGGAGAAGTCGAACAAATTACGATCCAATAACAGCGGCGGGGCGACATTGGAAAGCGCTGCGAACATGCTGTCATTGGAGCCTGGAAACCGCTGGTTCCACTCGTGCAGCATCATCTTGACCTGTTTTCGTTTGAGATCTTCTTGTGAACCGCACAGGTCGCAGGGAATGATCGGGAATTGGAGCAGGGTCGCATACCGTTCCAAGTCCGCCTCCTTCACGTAGGCTAGCGGCCTGATTACGAGATGGCGACCGTTCTTAGAGCGCAGCTTTGGGGGCATGGTCTTGAGCTTGCCGGTAAAAAACAAATTCAGCAGAAGCGTTTCTAGGATGTCGTCACGATGATGGCCTAGCGCGATTTTGGTCGCGCCCAACTCCGTGGCGAGGCGGTAGAGATGTCCGCGCCGAAGACGAGAGCAGAGTGAGCAGGTGGTCTGACCTTCCGGGATCAGGCGCTTGACGACCGAGTAGGTATCGCGTGTTTCGATATGAAACGGCACGCCGCGGCGAGTAAGATATTCGGGAAGCACATGGGCCGGAAAGCCCGGTTGTTTCTGATCCAGATTCACGGCGATGAGGTCGAAGTGAATCGGGGCTCGACTGCGTAGCGACAGCAAAACCTCCAATAGACCGTAACTGTCTTTCCCTCCCGAGAGACAGACCATAACCTTGTCGCCATCCTCGATCATGCGGTAATCAGCGATGGCTTGCCCAGCCAGACGGCAGAGGCGGGTCTGAAGCTTGTCAATGTCGTCTTGGCGTGTGGCTCGTTGTATGGGGATGAGGGGTGGCGGTGTCATGGGGTTCGGCATGGCGGGGCATTGTATCGTAAGAAGGGCGCAAATGGGATGCTCTTCTTCAAGCATGAGGCGCATGGTCGAGGATTTTGGCCACTTGAAAGGGGAGGCGTCGATCTTTCCATTTTGTGCGAATGAATCAGCCAGGCGAGGCCATCCGCCCGCACCTATCCTTCCAAAGGCGAAGTCTCTTGCGAGCCCGCGCCACATAGCCGGTCATACCTCGAAGCGACATCTCATGTTTATTGCTGCCAATCTTCACGGACAGAGGATCAGCTTAATAGAGCCTGCCCTCCTGTCTCATTTTCCGTTTTCCTGACAGGAAGTTCCGAATTCAGGACAGGTTCCCGGCATAATTTCAACGGAATGCTATATTTGATACAGACAAAATGGCGTCGAACGGGGCTTTTTGGTGGTCGAATGATGGCTCGGACACACATTCAGCGGCAAGATCGGTCACGTAAGGTCGCCTCGGTCCCAGATTGGGCAAACTGGAGTGATGACCAGCTTCTCGATCTGCGCATGTGTGATCTGCATGTGCGATTGGAAGGCAGCTTTTACGAGAGGCCGATTGCCCAGCTTCAGCGCGAATTGACCGCCAGAGGACTGCTCTTCCAGCCGTATGTCTGGATCTCGGACGAATGGTTCACTCCGGACGGCGTGCCTGGCATTGCCGTGCCCTTCTATCTTGCGCATCCCCGATTGGCGAAATTGGAAGCGAGCCAAATGTTGGAGGTCGAGGGCGGTACCCTGGATTGGTGCATGCGCATTTTGCGACACGAGGCCGGCCATGCCATTGAAAATGCGTACCTGCTGCGCCGCCGGCGCCGCCGACAGAAGCTTTTCGGACGATCTTCGCAGCCGTATCCAACGTATTACACCCCGCGTCCCTATAGCCGGAGCTTTGTGCGTCATTTGGATGTCTGGTACGCCCAGAGCCATCCCGACGAAGACTTCGCAGAAACATTTGCCGTGTGGCTCGACCCCGATTCACTTTGGAAAGAGCGTTACCGCGAATGGCCGGTGATGAAAAAACTAGACTTCATGGAGCGGCTCATGGGTGAGTTGGCCGGAGCAGCACCGATTGTGACGGGGCGACAGCAGTTGGACCCATTGCCGCGCATTTACAAAACGCTGCGTGACCACTATGAGGAAAAGCGGAAGCACTATGGGATCGGTCGCGCGCCATCGTACGACGCAGATTTGAGGAAGTTGTTCTCCGACGCGCCGGGCCATGTCAAAAACCCGACTGCCGCCGAATTTCTTCGTCGAACCAGAAAAGAAATACGCCGGCGAGTTGCGGAGTGGACGGGTGAATATCACTACACGATCGATCAAGTATTGGAAGGCATGATCGACCGGTGTCAGGCGCTGAAACTGCACCTGACTGTGCAAAAAGACCAGGCCAAGTTGGATTTTGCGATACTTCTGACGGTGCAGACCATGAACTATCTTCACACCGGCCGACATAAGGTGGCGTTATGAGACGACTGCGTATTCTCGTATTGATGCACAAAGACCTCGTTCCGCCGGAGCAATTGAACGGGCACGATCTCGAGGTGGCGGCCTGGAAGACGGAGTATGACGTGGTCTCTACGTTGCGCAAGCTCGGCCACGAAGTGCAGGCTCTCGGCGTGAAGAGCGATTTGGAAGTGATTCGCGCAGCCGTGGAGGAGTGGAAACCGCAGATTGCCTTCAATCTACTCGAAGAGTTCGATGGCATGGCGGTCTACGATCAGAACGTGGTGTCCTATCTCGAATTAATGCGCATTCCCTACACCGGGTGCAACCCGCGCGGCCTCATGCTGGCGCGGGACAAGGCGCTGTCCAAGCAGGTCATGTCGTACCATCGCATTCCCTATCCGGAGTTTATGGTGGTACCGCTGCACCGCATGGTTCGCCGGCCTAAATATTTGCCCTTTCCGTTAATTGTGAAGTCGATCAGCGAAGAGGCCTCGCTGGGGATTTCGCAAGCTTCCATCGTGGAGGATGATGACAAGCTGCGAGAGCGAGTGAAATTTATCCATGACAATGTCGGTACCGGAGCCTTGATCGAGCGGTACATCGAAGGGCGAGAGCTCTATGTCGGCGTCATGGGGAATGCGCATCTGCAAGTCTTCCCGGTGTGGGAATTGGTGATGGATAAGATGCCTGACGAGGCGAAGCGGATCGCGACCGAGCGCGTGAAATGGAGTCGCAAATATCAAGAGAAATATGGCATCCGGTCCTGCGAAGCGAGAAATTTGCCGGAAGGGGTCGTCGACCATATTCAACACCTGGCCAAACGCGTCTACCGGGCGTTGGGACTCAGCGGGTATGCCCGGATCGACATGCGAATGGATAGAGACGGCGTCGTGTATGTCCTGGAGGCCAATCCCAATCCTCAAATCGCCACCGGGGAAGACTTTGCCGACTCCGCTGAAAAGGCGAATCTCGCCTACAAGGATCTGCTGCAGGAATTGCTGCACGTGGGGTTGCGGTGGCGCCCTGCCCAAGCTGCTTAGGCAGCCGCTGAACGAGCCTCCAACTTCGTTCTCGCTTCTCTGAAGATTCCGACGTACGTCGCGCAGTAGGTCTCAGTCTTTGATCGCTGCGGTCCTGCTGGCAGCCAGTTTGTGCACCCCCCTCAGAGTTTGCGGACCTCTCCCTCGATCATTTTTCCGATATCCATCCCCAGTGATAGACGTCACAGTTGTAATGGCCCTCGGCCTTGGAGATCGGCCATGGAGTTCGTCTGAGAAGGCAAAGGGAGTGTGACTCATTACAATGGGAGCCGATTCGTGTGGATGTCTACGCCGGCGAGAGGAGCCCTGGATGAAGACTTACAACTCAGCGTTCGACACTGTGGTCTGAAGATTACGGTCCCCAACGGATACCGAACAGAAGCGCCACGCTGGTGTTGTCATCGGGAACCGGGGGTGAGAGTGTGATGTGGTGCAGGTTCACCATAAGAGTGGTGGCGAAGGCGATTTTTGGTCCGACCTGATATTCCAGCGACATTCCGAGAGGAATGAAGTGGCTGGTATCGTTGCGATCAATTTTTGACGGGCCGCTGCCGCGGTTCAGATCGGCATGCAGAAAACCGATCCCGGCGAACGGCACGAGATTGAATCCACTGTTGAGGCGCAGATGATACTTGGCCACAGCGGCCACCCCGATCTGTGTCAGGTCGCCGACCGGCGTGAAGATGGCCATCCCGCCAAAGGAAAAATTCTGGTCCATGTAATAGTCGAGTCCGAAGCCGAGCGCGAACGTAGTGTTGTTGGTGGTCCCGCTCCAGAGACCGAGGTCGGTGTTGAAGCCCCAGCGCGCCTCCTGCACGTCGGTCGATTTCACTGGTTCGGCTTTCGCGGGGGAAGGCCATAGTAAGCCCACGCAGACGAGGGTTAGGAGTACCAGTGGGAGGCGCTTGTTGATTTTCATGATCCAGTCCTTGGGTGCGGCGCGGACTGTAGCATAGGCCTTGCTAAACGGACAAGACTTCGGGGGCACGGTGGGAAGCCTGCTAGTTGTCAGTGCGCCCGCACCTGCAGTATTCTTTCGCTCCTTACGGAAGGAGACCTATGACCAATGAACCGATGACCCCTGATCAGGCCGCGGAGTCCCTGTACAAACTGATTCCACGCCGGATCTCCGTGGAGATGATGAGCGACTATGGCATTGCAATGACCGAGGAGCAGTCGAAGGATATGACGCGGGAAGTGCTCTCCTTCACGCTCTATTGGGTCAATGCGGCCATCAATGCGCACATTCCCAGGAAGTACCGCGAGGTGCTGTTTCAGCGCGTGCTGGAGTTGATTCAGGCGGATTGGGCCACTGAATTTAAGCTTGAGACGGTGAAGTGGGAGGACTACCTGGTCGAAATGGAAGAACGGCGAGCTTTCTATGCCCAGGTGGGAGATTTCGAAGGCGGCGCGATAGCAGCATCCGAGGAAATTTCGGACCTGCTCGAAGACCAGGGCCTTATCCAACCTGAGGATCGGCCGAAGTTGCTCGTGTTGCTACCCGACCTCGTGCCGCTCGATAAGTATCAGGCCTTGCTGGGAGAATGCGTATAGGCTGACGACAGGTTTCTAACCATGTCAGCCAGCGAGGTTCTCGCTTCGTTCAGGGCCTTCAACGTCCTCCACCACTGGGAGCTGGCAGCGACCTGTTACAGATACCGGTGCGACAAGACCTTGCCGGTATTGTCGAGTTCGTACAGCAGTGGCGCTCCGGTTGGAATGTTGAGCTCCAGGACCTGCTCTCTGGTCAGTTGCTCGAGTTGCATGACCAAGGCGCGAAGGCTGTTGCCGTGGGCCGCTATCAGAATGGTTTCTCCCTGAAGGACAAAGGGTTTGATCCGGCTGTCATAATAAGGCAGCACCCGTCTCTGCCGTGTCTTTCAAGCTTTCGCCCCCCGGCGGGCGCACATCATAACTGCGGCGCCAGATTTTGACCTGCTCATCTCCGAATTTCTTGGCCGTCTCAGCTTTGTTCAGCCCCTGCAATTCTCCGTACATACGCTCATTCAGCGCCTTGTCCTTTTCGATGGGAATGGCTGTCTGACCGATTGCCTCAAGGATAATCCGCATGGTTTCGTTGGCGCGGGCCAATATCGAGGAGAATGCACGATCGAAGGTAAAGCCAGCCAATTTCTTCCCGGCCGCCTTCGCCTCTTCGATGCCCTTGGGAGAGAGCGGGACATCCACCCAGCCGGTAAAACGATTTTCTAAATTCCACTGCGACTCGCCGTGACGAATGAGAACCAGTTTGCTCATCGTGCCTTGTCTCCTTCTCCGAGAAGATGGACCTTCGTGGCGACAGCTTATGCGATTTCCCCTTCACTCTGTCAAGCGTTCTGCACCGCCAGAGAAGGCACTCGCGCATGTGAAGGGCGCGGTTGCATTCACATGAGGCAGCCAGTACCATGCCGCCGACTTTACCTTATTCGTGGATCGTAACAATGACTCCTGTTCCGCCATCAGAGTGGTCTCCGCTGCAGCATTGGTGGCAGGCGATGGGCCGACGCCTGCAGGTTGAAGATCGGGTGGAGGCATTTTTTAGGCGCGCGCTTGGAGTCAGCCAGGCCTTAGTCGGTGTGGCACAAGTCGGCGGCCAGGTCGAGTATGTCTTGTTCGTGCTCGTGCGCTATTGGATCCCCGTCGTGTTGCCGCCGCCTGGGCGCGAGCGTGCCTCCAAAGGCGACCCCGACTACTGGCTCGAATCGGAGCAGATTCTCAAAGCCGCGGCGGTGCGATTGCGTGAACTGAAGCCGTTGATCGAGCTGCTCACAGGAGCTAATCCATTGACCTTGGGCGCGGGAGATCAGGTTTCGCCTCAGCCGCCGGTCGTTGAGGTCGAGCTAGCCAATATGTTGCAGGGCATCGCTGAATCCGCCGGGAGCTATGGAGGCCCGGACTATACCTCGGTGATCAAGACGTTTGATCCGGTTCCGCTGCGCCAAACCCAGCCCTTTAAACACAACAAGAAGAACAGCGCCGAACTGTGGGTAGTGTTTCTGCTACGCGAGCACTTCCGAAATCTCAGCATTGGCAAGGATCGCTATTGGCCGCTTGTGGCCGGGCTCTGCGCCGCCGCCGGCATCACCAATCCCAATGGACACATGTATAGCCCGGATGAACTCAAATCCTGGTGGCAGAAGAATTGGCCGCGAACCTACACGCAGCTTGAGCAGACTCAAACCGGGCCCGACCTGAGCGGCGCAGCCTACCAGCAGGATTTTGATTGGTTCGTGTCTTGGATCGAATGGCAGCGGAAACGCATGTCACTCTAGCGAGAGGCTGCGAAAGTTAGCCAAGTATCCTCTGGCATACTCGGAAGTTGCACGGACCAAAACATCGTAGGGCGCACCTATTCGCCGTCCGCCGTGTACTTGGATGGCATAACGAGCCTCCCGTTGAGGCTGATAGCTAGACGGGGACTCCCGAGCCCTGGATACCGAGCGAGGTTTTCTCAGCTTCTTTGCCGCAAGCTTCGCTCACACGCTGGTCAGGCTGGCAGGGTGAGGCTTGGCAGGAGGCCCTTTCGGTCCGTCCGGCTCACCATCCTTAAACATGGCGACCACGAGGCCGATCTTCAGCACGAGGAGGCCGACGCCGACCCAGACCACATACGGTTGTACGCCCCCAAGTTCTCCCAGGAGTTTTTGTCTCGTTTCCCCGCCCGTGGCCCGTTCACTCTTAATTTTGGCGATCTGTTCCTTCGCATGCCAAAAGTAAATGTAGTTGGCGCTGGCTCCCGCGATGATTCGCCAGATGATGTCGGCGGAGAGGTCTTGGGTGATGTAGAACGCCATGGCGGGACCGATGGCATAGATCGCGGCGTACACATACATCTTTCGGTAGAGAAACCACAGGAAGGGCTCAAAAATGAAGGCAGGCCAATGCCACGTCAGGGCGAAATGTGGTCCCGCGGGGCCCATGAACTTTTTGAACGTCGTCAGATACCGGTCGGCATTCGGGCCCAGGAAGGCCTTCCAGAGTTCCGCATCCGTCTGAGGCTGTGGGGGGGTGACGATGGCTCCGCTTCGCCAGCGGCCTCCTGGCTTTCCATGGCGAAGGCGGCACCGCATTGGTGGCAAAAACGGGCGTCATCCTGGTTCTGTTGCTGGCATTGAGAGCAGGGTTTCATACCGCACCTTATCCCATCCGCCGTCTGTTCCCGTCAAGGGACGACTAGGATGAGTGCCGGCTGTGTGGGGAGCGGCCCGCTCGCCGCGCTGGGAGCCGCGAATGCGCATTGCTTCGGTTGCTTTCACGTGTTCCCTATGGTAGCTTCGCCGACTCACGTGGGAGAGGTGTGTCATGCCGACGGGTGAGCTGCGTCTCAACGCCGAACAGTACTTGATGGATACCTATACGCGGCAGCCGATTTCGATCGTGCGCGGCCGGGGCGCCAAGGTCTATGATCTGGAAGGGCGCGAGTACGTCGATTTTGTGGCCGGCATTGCCGTGAATTTGCTCGGGCACGGGCATCCTGATTTGGTCTTGGCCATTCAGAAACAGGCGCGGCAGTTGATCCACACGTCGAATCTGTATTTTACTGAACCACAGGTAGAGCTGGCCAAGATGCTGGTCGAGCACTCGTTTGCGCAGAAAGTCTTTTTTTGCAACAGCGGCGCGGAAGCGAACGAAGCGGCGATCAAACTGGCCCGAAAATATTCATTCGAGAAGTACGGCGTCGATCGGCACGACATCATCACAATGAACAATTCCTTTCACGGGCGCACGATGGCCACGTTGACGGCAACGGGTCAGGAAAAAGTGCAGAAGGGCTTTGCCCCGCTGGTGCCCGGATTTTCTTATGTCGCGTTCAACGATCTTACGGAAGTCGAGCGAGCGATCACACCCAAAACCGCCGCAGTGATGCTGGAGCCCGTTCAGGCGGAAGGGGGAGTCTATGTCGCGGATCGAGGCTACCTGCAGGGATTGCGGGAGTTGTGTCGGGAGCGCGATGTGCTCCTCATTTTCGACGAGGTGCAGACGGGCATGGGCCGGACCGGCACGCTCTTTTGCTACGAACAGTTCGGCATACAGCCTGATATCATGACTTTAGCGAAGGGGCTTGGAGGCGGTGTGCCGATCGGCGCCTGCCTCGCCACAGACGTTGTGGCCCGGGCATTTTCTGCTGGAACTCATGCGTCGACGTTCGGCGGTAATCCTTTGGCCTGCGCCGCAGGCATCGCCGTGCTGCGAGTCCTCTTGCATGGAAAGATCCTTGAGAAGAGCCGGCGGGCCGGTGAAAGTTTAGCGAAGGGGTTGGCCGCCCTCAAAGAGAGGCATCGTCTCGTGAAAGACGTGCGCGGTTTAGGTTTGTTGCAGGCTATTGAATTGGACATCGACGGGAGAGCCGTGGTGGCCGATTGTCTCGCCCGCGGGATCCTGATCAACTGCACCGGCGATCATGTCCTGCGGTTTGTTCCGCCGCTGATTATCACGGAGCCCGAGATTGCCTGCTTGCTGAACGCGCTCACTCAGATTTTTAGTCAGCGAACTACTTCTACCCATTAACCCTTAGGGGCGCATATGTCTCGGCGTCCTCGTCAAGCCACAACCAAGGCCGATTTCGGGAAGGATTTCCTGGAGCTGCTCTCAATTCCCAGGGCAGAGCTGACGGCGTTACTCCGTCTAGCCGCACAGCTCAAAGTGAAGCAACGTCGTGGGATGCTGCATCCCCTCTTGCCTGGGCGTATGTTGGGTCTTCTGTTTCAGAAGCCCTCGACCCGCACGAGGGTGTCCTTCGAGGCTGGGATGAATCAGCTCGGGGGGCAGGCCATGGTGCTGCCCATGGGCGATATCCAGTTGTCCCGCGGTGAGAGTGTGGCCGATACCGCGCGCGTCTTATCGCGATATCTGGACGCCATCGTGGTGCGTACCTTTGACCATGCCATTGTCGAAGAATGGGCCCGTGAGGCGACCATTCCGGTGATCAATGGCCTCACGGATTTGAATCACCCGTGCCAGGCGCTCTCCGATCTGTTGACCATTCAGGAAAAAAGAGGACGGCTGAAGGGAGTCAAGATTGCCTATGTCGGCGATGGCAACAATGTGACGAATTCGCTGATCGAGGCCGCGGCAAAAATGGGAATGACGATCGCCGTAGGTTGCCCGCCCGGCTATCAGCCGGACCAACACATCGTGGATCTGGCTCGTGAGGAAGCGCAGCGGACCGGGGCTGTGATTGAGATCGGGGCAGATCCGCTCGTGGCGGTCAAGGACGCCGATGTGGTCTATACCGATGTGTGGATCAGTATGGGGCGCGAGCGAGAGCAGGCCCGGCGGCTCAAAACCCTGGCGCCCTACCAACTGAATGAGCGATTGCTGAAACGAGCGAAGCCGGATGCGCTGGTCATGCATTGTCTGCCGGCCCATCGCGGCGAGGAGATCAGCGCCGAAGTGTTGGATGGCCCGCAGTCGGTGGTGCTGGATCAGGCCGAAAATAGACTGCACATGCAGAAGGCTATTTTGGTGAGACTTTTGGCCAAGAAAAAGCCAAGGAAGAAGACGTAAACAGTTCACGTTGTTGAGGAGTCGCATGAGTCGGTCATCGTATAAAAAAGTCGTGCTGGCCTATTCGGGAGGATTGGATACTTCCGTCATTTTGAAGTGGTTGGAAGAGGTGTACGACTGCACGGTGATCGCATTTTGCGCGGACCTGGGGCAGGGAGAAGACCTGAAGGCCATCAAAGAGAAAGCGCAGTCCCTGGGTGTGAAGAAAGTCTACGTGGAGGATCTCCGCGAGGTGTTCGTGAAAGACCATGTGTTCCCTATGTTGCGAGGGAATGCGGTCTATGAAGGCAGCTACCTGCTGGGCACGTCGATCGCTCGTCCGCTCATTGCAAAGCGCCAGATTGAAATTGCCGCCAATGAAGGCGCCGAGGCGGTATGTCATGGCGCAACCGGTAAGGGCAACGATCAAGTCCGTTTCGAGCTGACCTACATGGCGCTGCATCCGCAGATCAAAATTATTGCGCCGTGGCGGGAATGGGCCATGCGTTCGCGCCGCGAATTGATTGAGTATGCGGAGCAGCATGGGATTCCAGTGACCGCTACCAAGGCGAAGCCCTACAGCATGGACATGAACTTGTTCCACACGAGTTATGAGGGCGGCATTCTCGAGGATCCGTGGGAGGCTCCGCCCGAAGAGATTTTCGTCATGTCGGTCTCGCCGGAGCGGGCGCCGAACAAGGCGCGGGAAGTCGAAATCGAGTATGTCGCGGGCGATCCCGTGGCGGTGGACGGCAAAAACATGAAACCCGCAACGTTATTGGCCCGTCTCAACGAGTTGGGCGGCGAGCATGGTGTCGGGCGGGTCGATCTCGTGGAAAATCGCTATGTCGGCATGAAATCGCGCGGGGTATACGAAACCCCGGGCGGCACTATTCTTCATGCGGCCCATCGAGGGTTGGAGTCCCTGACGATGGATCGGGAAGTCCTGCATCTGCGAGATAGTCTCATTCCGAGGTATGCCGAACTGATTTACTACGGGTACTGGTATGCGCCTGAACGGGAAATGCTTCAGGCGGCTCTTGATGAAGCCCAACGGGATGTGACGGGCACGGTCAGAGTGAAGCTTTACAAAGGGAGCTGCACGGTGGTGGGACGAAAGTCTCCGCGCTCGCTCTATCGGCTGGATATGGCCACTTTTGAAGAGGACGATGTCTATCGACAGAAGGATGCGGAAGGCTTTATTCGTTTGAATGCTCTCCGACTGGCGATTCGAGCGCAACGAAACAAGAAGCGATCCCGCAAGTGATGGCTAGGTCAAAAGCCGGCGCCGGGCGCGCGCGCAAGTCTTCTCGATCCCCTCAAGGAACTGCTCGAGCATTGCCCAAAGGAAAAGCCTGGGGCGGCCGGTTTACTGAGCAAACCGATCGTCAGGTAGAGCAGTTCACCTCCTCCTTGGCCTACGACCAACGGTTGTATCCCTATGATATCCAGGGCAGCGTCGCGCACTGTAAAACGCTTGAACGGGCGGGCGTCCTCACGGCTCGCGAGTCAGCCGGGCTGGTGCGCGGATTACGGACCGTGAAGGCCGAGCTGGATGGAGAGAGATTTCATTTCTCGCCGCAGGACGAAGACATTCATATGGCGATTGAACGCCGGCTGACCGAACTGATCGGCCCGTTGGGTGGGAAGCTACACACCGGGCGAAGCCGCAACGACCAGGTGGCGCTGGACTTGCGTTTGTTTTTGCGAGATGTGTTATCGACGGTGATGGGGCAGATCCAAGAGTTCCGGCGAGTGTTGGTGGCGCAAGCACGCGCGCATCTGGATGTCGTCATGCCAGGCTACACCCACTTGCAGCGAGCGCAGCCAGTCTTGTTGGCCCATCACTTCTTGGCGTATGTTGAGATGCTGGATCGGGATCGGGGACGCCTCCATGATTGCCGGGAACGGCTTAACGTGATGCCGCTAGGGTCCGGGGCATTGGCAGGATCAAACTATCCAGTCGATCGGCGGTACACAGCTGCACTGCTGGCGTTTCCCGCGATCACCCAGAATAGTCTGGATGCCGTGTCGGACCGCGACGGCGTGGTTGAAGCACTGAGCGCGTTGTCCTTGATCATGATGCACCTTTCGCGTCTGAGCGAAGAGTTGATTCTCTGGGCTTCGCAAGAGTTCCACTACGTGGATTTGCCCGACACCTTCTGTACCGGCAGCAGCATGATGCCCCAAAAAAAGAATCCCGACGTACCGGAGCTGGTCCGTGGAAAGACGGGACGGGTGTATGGTCACCTGATGGGCGCGTTAACGCTCCTGAAGGGGCTGCCCCTGAGTTACAATCGCGATCTGCAAGAAGATAAGGAAGCGCTCTTCGACGCTGTGGACACGACGCAGCAATCGCTGGTTCTTTGCACTGAATTGATTCGACGATTGGTCGTCAATCAGGCGGTTCTCGCTGAGGCTGCCGAGGGCGGTGGCATGCTCGCGACGGAACTTGCGGATTACCTCGTGACAGAAAGGGGTTCCATTCCGAGAGGCCCATTCCATTACCGGAAATATTGTGCGATCCTCACTTGAGCGCAATCGACCGCTTCAACAGTTTACCGGTGACGGAGTTGCGAGGCTTTTCGCGGCATTTCGACCAAGATGTGCTGGAGTGCCTTACCGTGCAGGGGGCGATCGATCGCAAGCGCCAAATCGGAGGCACGGCGCGACGTCTCGTCGAGGCGCGTATCAAGGAGCTGGAGAAGGCGCTGAAGGGATGATGCTCATGCGGCGAGCCGGCGCTTAGCGTTCGCGACGCCGGCGTGGTGCTAGTGTTTCTGAACTCGCTTGGATGTGGTGTGCTGGGTGCGCCGATTCCTCCGGAAGATGTCGGGGTGTCCCCGGTGATTGAGCGGCAATTGAGACGTGAAGGGCTTCTGCCTCGTGGATCGACCGTCTGGGGCACGGCTTCGAGGCCAAATGCTCCGAGTGGAATCACCATTGAAGAGGTTTTGATCCCCCTGGACCAAGCCCCATTGCCGACTCCGCCGTTGAGGGAGATGGGGACGCGATAACGGGCATGGTAGGAGTTGGCAGAGGCAGACGCGGTGCCCGCGTTATTGATGAAGAGAATACGAACTTTAATGGGTGTTCGTTGCGGATATGAAATTTTTTGACCGAGGTACGAGAAGATGAATGATTTCCACTATCGGGAGGGCGAACTCTATTGTGAGGATGTACCACTCTCGCGCATTGCTGAAAGAGGTCGGAACTCCGTGCTACGTCTATAGCCATCACACGCTCGTTCGTCACTTTCGTGTGTATGACCGAGCGTTCGGGAATATTCCGCATATCGTCGCCTTTGCGATGAAAGCCAATTCAAATCTAGCCGTGCTTCGCCTCATGGCCAAGGAAGGTAGCGGAGTGGATATCGTCTCTGGGGGGGAACTTTTTCGTGCCCTCAAGGCGGGAGTGCCCGCTTCGAAAATCGTATTCGCGGGTGTGGGGAAGAAGCCGGACGAAATACGGGATGCGTTGAAGGCGGATATTCTGATGTTCAATGTGGAGTCTTCCGCGGAGCTGCATGCCATCAATGAGGTGGCGGCATCTATTGGGGTCAAGGCGCGGGTTGCCCTGCGGATCAATCCTGACATCGACCCCAAGACCCATCCGTATATTTCCACGGGTTTGAAAAAGAGCAAGTTCGGAATTGCTGCCGATCGTGGGCTCGAAGAGTTCAAAGTGGCCGCATCATTCAGCCATATCGAGGTCGTCGGCCTGCATGCGCACATCGGGTCACAACTGACGGATGTCACGCCATTTGTTGCAGCGCTGAAAAAAGTGCTGGCTATGGTGCAAACCCTGACGGAGCAAGGGATTCCAATTCGCTACCTCAACATCGGGGGCGGTCTCGGCATCACGTACTCGGATGAAACTCCGCCCGAGCCCAAAGACTTGGCGGACGCGATTTCTCCTCTCGTGCGCGATTTGAAATGCGTTCTTATCATGGAGCCAGGCCGGGTCATCGTCGGTAATGCCGGTGTGTTGATCACAAAGGTACTCTATACGAAAGACGGAGAAGCCAAGCGCTTCTTAATCGTGGACGCAGCGATGAACGATTTAATTCGCCCCAGCCTGTACGATGCGTACCATGACATCAGGCCGCTCTCTGAGACTGTCATGCATGCGGCGAAGAAGACCGTCGATGTCGTGGGGCCTGTCTGTGAATCGGGAGACTTTTTGGCAAAGGATCGCGTGATGCCGGACATGAATGCAGGTGATTTGATGGCGGTGATGAGTGCGGGGGCCTATGGGTTTGTGATGTCCTCGAACTACAATTCTCGACCGCGCGTGCCGGAAGTGTTAGTGCATGAGGGGCAGATCCATGTCATTCGATCGCGTGAAACTCATGAAGACTTAGTGCGTGGCGAGCAGATACCGGCGTTTCTTTCATAGTTTCGGGCCTTTACTGTCATCCTGATGGAGTGTCCCATGTTTACAGGCTCTTTGGTCGCCATTGTCACGCCGTTTAAAAACGGAAAACTGGACGAGCGAGCGTTCGGCGACCTTATTGAGTGGCAGATTAGCAGCGGTACTCATGGGATTGTTCCCTGCGGAACCACTGGGGAGTCTGCCACATTGACTCACGCCGAGCACGATCGTGTGGTGACCTTTGCTGTGGAGGTCGTCAGAGGCCGTATTCCGGTTGTGGCCGGGACGGGGTCCAATAGTACCGAAGAAGCCATTGCTTTGACCAAACATGCGAAAGCCGCCGGGGTGGATGGAGCCTTACTGATCACGCCCTATTACAACAGACCCACACAAGAAGGCCTGTTTCTTCATTACAAGGCGATTGCGGAAGCCGTGGATCTGCCTCTCGTACTTTATAACATTCCCGGACGAACCGGCGTGAATATGGTGCCAAGCACTATCGCGCGGTTAACAGCATGCCGGACAATTGTTGCTGTCAAGGAAGGAAGCGGCTCGGTTCAACAGGCATCCGAAATCATTCAGCTCTGTGGCGAGCGCCTGACAGTGCTGGCGGGAGATGATGCCTTGACCTTGCCGATTATGGCTCTGGGAGGCAAGGGGGTCATCACCGTTACGGCAAATCTTCTGCCTCGCGAAATGGCCGAGTTGGTGAATGCGTTTCTCGCCGGACGCGTGGAGGCTGCACGCGCCATGCACTATCAACTCTCCCCGCTCTTTACGGCGTTATTCTATGAGACCAATCCCATTCCTGTGAAGGAAGCGCTACACATGATGGGGAAAATCGAGAGCGAAATGCGTTTACCGCTCTGTCCCATGAGCCAAGACAATCGGGTAAAACTTCTTCATGTAATGAAAGAAGCCGGACTGGTGTAACCGGGTCTGTTTCTGCCAAAGGCTGTTGCAATGATCAAAGTTGTGGTGACCGGGGCCGCTGGGCGCATGGGATCTCGCCTTGTGGCGTTGGTAAAGGATTCGGCATTTCTGACACTGGCGGGTGCGGTGGAGAGCCAAGGACACCCTGCCGTGGGTGAAGATGCCGGTGAAGTCGCTGGCTGTGGGCGAACCGGCGTGGTGATCACGGATGATCTTTCCAGTACAATGGAGCGTGGCGAGGTGGTAGTCGACTTTACAACGCCCTCGGCGACGCTTGGGCATTTGAGCATCGTGGCACAACACAGGCGGGGAATTGTGGTTGGAACGACAGGTTTTTCTCCTTTGGAGTTAGACGGATTGCGACAATTTTCTCAACACATTCCCTGCGTGTTCTCTCCCAACATGAGCGTAGGTGTCAACGTGATGTATAAAGTCATTGCGGAAATGGCCAAGACGCTCGGCGAAGACTATGACATTGAAGTGATAGAAGCGCATCATCGTCTCAAGAAGGATGCCCCGAGCGGTACCGCTTTAAAGATAGCGGACGTGCTTGCTCGTGCGGTCAGTCGAGATCTTGAGCAGGTTGGCGTATACAGCCGAAAGGGACTTATAGGTGAGCGGAAAAAGGGCGAGATTGGGATTCAAACTATACGCGCAGGTGACATAGTTGGAGACCACACGGTCATGTTTGCGGCAAACGGCGAACGCATCGAGGTTACTCACCGCGCCAGTAGCCGTGATACATTTGCTCGCGGCGCCTTACGCGCTGCACGATGGGTTGTCAAGCAACCTGCAGGCCTTTACGATATGGCGGATGTCTTGAGCGTCGAGTGATGCTGTAGGTCGTACACACTGGCGACTTACGAAGGCGATGGATGGGGCCGACGAGTATGCAAGTTGAGTGGATGGATCGGCTTATGTGCAACCAAAGCTACTGAAATAGTGAATCAGGCTCTAGCTTCATGGCGAGTCTGTCGGACATTAAGGGAGTTGGCAAGCCTGTTCTCAGGACTAGTACAGCAATCCTGAATTCACATAATTGAGGTTGCTAGCCATTGCAGGCGATCGCTCTCTGAAATTTATGTCGTCGAGGAGCTAATGTCGCGAGGTGATCGGTCTCGGTTCTGCATCAGCTGCTTTTCGTCGTCCACAGTTCAGGCAAGCAAGCACTGTGATCGCTAAACCAGCATTGAGGTCAACCGCCCGCTCAGGCAACATCGTTCCACGGCATTTGTCACATTTATGCATGTAGGGCTTATAACATTCGCCATGTATGAGAAACCATCCATCTGAAGTACTGTTTAATACTGGTATAAAGCCCTTGTGGGCACAAAGGTACCTAGGCCATTTGGTCCTATAGTTGCCCGTTAGTGCAGTGTTCCTTTTTTGGAAAAAAATGGAGCAAGCCATGTATTACAAAAGTTGCCTGAAAGACGCTATAGACTGGCGAGCATCTAAGATGGGCCGCTATGTATAGAGTGATTGTAATATCTCTTGTGTTGATGCTCATTTATTATCTTATCCGCAAGGCCGTACTCAAGCAAAAGGAGACCGGTGGGTGGCTTAGTCCGGAAAAAGGTCGTGACCGAGGAAATCAGATGGTACAAGATCCGTGTTTGTCGAGTGTTTGTACCGCGTGCGAACGCAGTACGGGAAGACATTGGAGGGCAGACGTACTTTTTTTGCAGCGAAGGGTGCGCGAAGGTCTTTCAGAAACAACTCTCGAATTAACAGCCGGAGTAGTTCGAGTCGGAGACCATTTCGTCCCTGTCAAAGAACAAAATCATCTGGCATTCGGTCGCATTAAAGTTAAATAACTGCGGGCCTCCTTTGCCACCTGCGATTCGGTTGTATGTCCATTTTTCCCCACCGAAAAATCGAGCGCTGCGAGCATCGGGTGAACCCACTTCCTTTTCGATCCACGCCTTGTCCTTTCCCTGATAACGAGTCAAAGAGGCATCCAAATAGGGGTTGTGACTGCAGGCGGATCCGACGAAGACCATTGCTAATAGCCAAGGTAATGTACGCATGCCGAGTTTCCTCATGATTCACAAATCATTGTGTTTCAAAAATCATCTGCTCTGAGGCGAGATTTAATGACAATCGTACTCTGTATCAAACTAATGTACCACGTAGAGGTTGACGGGTTGCCTTGTCCATTGAGTACCACCTAGAATAATATTGTAGCATTAATGGAAGAAGCGCAAGAAGAAAGGATAGCTACATGAAACTCTATCTTGATACGGCTAATGTAAAGGAAATCCAAGAGGGGGCAAGTCTTGGCCTCATCGATGGCGTGACAACCAATCCATCACTCGTGGCGAAAGAAGGGGGCAGTTTTAAAGACATGCTCCTGGAAATCTGCAAAATGGTCGATGGTCCAATCAGCGCCGAGGTGGTTGGTATCGAATCCGAAGGGATGATTAAAGAAGGTCGAGAACTGGCCAAGATCCACAAAAATATCGTGGTGAAGGTTCCACTTATTCCTGAGGGGCTCCGCGCAACCAAAAAGCTTTCAGCCGAAGGCATCCGAGTGAATGTGACCTTGTGCTTCTCACCGACCCAAGCACTCTTGGCGGCTAAGGCAGGAGCGTGGTGTGTCTCGCCCTTCATTGGTCGCCTGGACGACATCAGCTCGGATGGAATGGAATTGATTCGGCAAATCGTGACAATCTACGACAATTACGATTATAAAACCCAGGTTCTAGTAGCAAGTGTGCGACATCCCCAGCATGTCGTAGAGGCTGCCCTGGCAGGCGGGCATATTTGCACCATGCCCTATCCAGTATTTCAGCAGCTTGTGAAACATCCGCTGACCGATATTGGTCTGAAGAAGTTTCTTGCTGATTGGGACGCGATGGGGAAAAAAGTCGCAGGTTCATGAGAGGGATGAGAGCGACTAGACTTTATGAAGTGGTCGATAGTCGACGTTTTGCCTCGAAGAAAATTCGATGGAACATTGGTCGAGTCAGCTTTCCGGTGAAAGTATTTTGCTGGCTCGGATGGTAAGACCCGATCAAAGTTATATCCCGAGGGCAATACATACATTGCCCCATGACCAAATTGGGGAGCGAGGATTGGGGCGCTCATCACCCAATTCACGAATTGCCTTAAGGTACTGATCAAACGCAATTTTTCCCAGCGTGACAACTACCCTTACTCGCTTCAATTCCCGCAGCTCGCCTAAAACGAACTGCCGGCAAGCCGTGAATTCCTCGAGGGTGGGCTTATTGGCGGGAGGAGCGCATCGCACGGTCGCGCCGATATAGCAATCGGCAAGTCTGAGGCCGTCATTCTCGTGAGTGGAAGTCGCCTGATTCGCGAACCCAAACCGATACAATGCCTTCGTAAAGCCAATCTCCACTTCGGTCCCCGGTAAAGATCCGTCCGGTTCGATTTCCGCCGTGCGCAGCTGGGGCAAGGCCCAGGATATATAGTCTGGCATGCGGATCTCCAAAGCCAGGAATTGGCTTTCCCCAATAAGAGCATCCCGGTATTGCCGTCGCTTATTCTGAGCAACGGCTTCTCGGTGGGTGACTAATCGCGGGCAGCGCATGCAGCTGATAATTTCCGCGTTGAGCTTCGGGAGTGCGATCATGATGCGTCAGTGTATCAAACCCACGAGTTGCTTGTCCTCCAGAGACCTTATTGATAGCATAGCCCCTCAGCTGAGACGAAAGGGATTACATGCGCATGTGCAAAAATGATTGGGTTATGCGGACCTTCGGAATTTGCTTGAGAAGCGCGCTGGGGCTTGCAATGCTGGTGGTGGCATTGTTCTATCAGCCGGATACGACGGTTTTGGCTCAAACCAGGCTAAATGAGGCTTCCAGTTTGCCAGAGCCGGATGGAGCTGTGGCTCCCCTGGTGGGCGAGTCAGAAGGTGCATCCGAGCTAGAAGATCGGCTGGTGATACTTCCGGAAATCAAACGGGATGGGGAGAGATTTTTCTTGAGCTCTTTCAAGTTGCCGGACAAGCTCGACCTTCGCCGGTCAGTCGGTTCCCTTGGATAACTGGCAAGTACGGGAGCGTATCGAATATGAATTCTACCAATTTCTCGAGGACCAGGGTGAAAGCATTATCCTGGCAAAACGGACTGGCCGTTGTTTTGCGCCGGCTGAAAAACAACTGGCCGATGCCGGGTTGCCGGATGATTTGAAATACATGTTGCTGGTCGAGAGTAAATGCATTGCCGCCGCCTATTCGCGGGCCAAGGCGTCCGGACCGTGGCAATTTATCAATTCCACCGGCCGACGATACAAATTGCATAATGAGCGGTGGCTGGATGAACGGCGCAACCTCGAAATGTCCACCGAAGCAGCCATCAAGTACCTGCGCTATCTACGGGACCTGCAGCAAGGAGACTGGTTCCTTGCGATGGCGTCCTACAATGCCGGGGAGGATCGCGTTCGGAAGTTGATCAAAGAACAGAATGTGAATGACTTCTGGCACATGCATGGTCCGCGAGAGACTATGCGATATGTCGCACGGATCATTGCGGCGAAGGAAATCTACTCTCAGCCTGACAAATATCTGGGTTTGACCAAGAAACGACCTCTACCCACCCCTTGAAACGGAAACCGTGACGGTGACGATCAAGGAATCGCAACGGCGTCTCACGTTGATCGCTCAGGAGTATGGAACCTACTTTCTTGAATTGAAAATGCTCAATCCCGAATTTACGAAGGACTACTTGCCAAAGGGAACCTACCAGGTTAAGGTGCCGCGACAGACCTGTCCGAATCGCTGCTTCAAACAAGACAAATTGCCGTAGTACGTATGATCAAAGTCGGCGTCTCGCAGCGTGGAACACGCGCCCTTCTCACAAGGCTGTTCCAGGCGGCATTGAAGGCTGTCGATCCTTATGCAACCGTGTGCCGTCAGGTCCGTTTGCGGCGCGGCCAGCTTTCCATTGGCAATCACGCATTATTCGCTTCAGCCGAACGATCGAATCGTGGTCGTCGGGGCCGGTAAGGCTTCGGCCCGAATGGCACAGGCGTTAGAGCGTCAAGTGGGGTCGAGGATCGAGACGGGGCTCGTGGTGGTGAAGTACGGTCACGGCGCGCCGACGAAGAGGATTCGTATCGTGGAAGCCGGTCATCCGGTTCCAGATGCAGCTGGGCTCCGGGCCAGTCACATGATGATGGCGCTGATCGGGACGCTGAAGCCTAACGATCTGTTGATCGTACTCCTCTCTGGCGGAGCGTCGAGTCTGCTCCCCGCGCCCCCGGAAGGCATCAGCCTCAAGGACAAACAGCAGACCACCAAGTTGTTACTACACTCTGGCGCAACCATTCAGGAAATGAATGCGGTCCGCAAGCATCTGTCGCGTATGAAGGGCGGGCAACTTGCCGCCGCTACTCCTGCACGTGTGGCGAGTGTCATCCTGTCGGACGTGATTGGAAATGATCTCGGGACGATCGGGTCCGGTCCAACCTCACCTGATCCCACGACATTTCGTGAGGCCTGGACGATCTTGGAGCGATATGGGGTATCCGCACGTCTTCCGATGTCCGTACGACGGCGAATGGAGGCGGGCCTCAATAGATCTGTCGCGGAAACACCCAAAGCCGGCGATGCGCTTTTTCGTCGAGTGCAGAATGTGCTCATCGGCGATAATCAGGCTGCAGTCGATGCCGTTGCGCGGTGTGCGAAGGAGCAGGGGCTCCATACGTTGGTTCTCTCGACGACCGTGACCGGTGAAGCCCGAGAAATCGCTAAATTATTCGGTGCGATGGCGCGGGAAATCGTGGCACGCGCACGCCCCTCCCGGCGCCCCTGCTGCGTGGTCGCAGGGGGAGAAACCACAGTGACGGTGCGAGGTCAGGGGCAGGGTGGACGAGCGCAGGAGTTTGCATTGGCCGCGGCCCTGGAAATTGCAGGGTTACCGAAGGTGTGGGTGGCCGGTTTCGCCACCGACGGTACGGATGGGCCGACCCCGGTCGCAGGGGCGGTCGTGAATGGTGAGACCGTTGCGCGGGCGCAACGGAGTAAGCTTGATCTGCTCGGCACGCTTCAGGCGAACGATGCCTATCCTTTCTTCAAGAAACTCAATGGCCATATCATGACCGGTCCGACCGGGACCAACGTGAACGATCTTTACGTCCTCCTCGCGCTCTAGGTACTATCTCCATTCATATGCCTGATCCATTGATTCTTTCCCTGGAGGAGAGTCGCGATGTGCGTCTCGTCGGCGGGAAGGCGGCCGGTTTAGCAAAACTGATTGGTGCCGGCTTTGCGGTGCCGCGAGGATTTTGCGTGACGACGGCCCTGTATCACCATTGCCTCGAAGGCGGGTGGGATTGATGCGGCAGAAGCGTGGGAAAAGGTACAGCATTCTTCCGAAGTAGAGCGAGCTCAGGAGCAGACTCGAATTCGCGACGTGTTATTAACGCAGCCCTGGCCGGCAGGATTCCAGGCCGATTTGAACCACCAACTGACGAATGTGGCTGACGACCCCTCCACGCGTTGGGCGGTACGTTCTTCTGCGACCAATGAAGATGCGACGCAGGCGAGTGCCGCCGGGTTCTATCACACGGGGCTCGGCCGGTCTCAGCCAGAGGTGCTCGATGCCATCCGCGACTGCTGGATCTCGTTGTGGGGCGCCCACGTAGTTCCCTATCTACTGCGGTCTGGCGCAAACATCATCTGCCCTGCAATGGCTGTGGTGGTCCAACCAATGCTCGACGCGAAGGCGGCGGGCGTTGCCTACTCAATTCATCCTGTGACAGGACGGACCTCCCAGGTCACTATCAATGCGGTGCCCGGGCTAGCGTCGACTGCTTGTGAGCGGAGAAGCCACACCGGATCAATATGTGGTGGACATTGAAGAGGGATCTGCTCCGGCCGCTGCGTATCCGGCGCCGCATCGTGACCCGCAAGCTACAGAAGCTGGTTCTGACGACGCAGGGCTTGCGGACGGAACTCATTCCGACCGCCGACCAACAGCGATCATCCCTCTCCGATCGAACAGCTCTTCGAACTCGCCAGGTTGTCGAAACAGATCGAGGCCGCATTTCAACAGCCTGTCGATGTCGAATGGGTGTGGGATATCGAGCGGCTGTGGGTGCTGCAAGCCCGGCCGATCACGGCCGTGCGACCGTCACCGGACGCTGACAGACGATGAATGTGAATGGACGCGCGCCAATTTCAAAGAAACGATGCCGGAATTGCCAAGCCCTCTGAGTATTTCCTTTCTTGAGCGTTTTATGGACGCATACATTATTGCGCCCTATCGGCGACTCGGTTGTATCGATTCCCGAAGGACTTTCAGCGGTGCGAGTGTTGCGCGGACGTCCATACCTCAACGTGACCCTGTTTTATTCGTTGGTCGTTCAGCTATATGGGAACCCGGCGTTTTTAACCGAGCAGATGGGTGGCGACCGGCTTGCCTTTACTCCGCCTGTGCGGCCACTCGGGCCACCCGCCCTCCTCCGAGCGGGATTTATCATGATGCGGGAATGGCGCAAGGTGACAAGGCAAGCGCCACTCAATTTCGCCATCATGAAGCAGATGTCGGAAAGGTACCGGCCGGATCACATTCAGCATCTGTCAGCACGGGACCTAACTGAGGCACTCGACCGCCTAGGCCAATGGCTTGACGACCATGAAGTCACCTTCGGAATCGCCGGTGGCGTGGCGCAGAGTCTCCAGGCATTAGGAACCTTCCTGCCAGGGTGGCTTGGGCCGGACTGGCGGGAATTACTCAATGCCTCCGTGCAAGGGCAGGGGAACGTGATTAGTGCGCAGCAACTTGTGCGACTGTCCGAACTCGTGGAGGTCGCGCGGAGAGAGCCGGTAGTTGAAAGTTGGTTCTTAGTGGAGGCCTGGTCGGCGCATCGTTTTCGAGAAGCACTCGCGGGAACGGAGTTTCTGCGAGTGTTCGAACGTTACCTGCTTGATTATGGGCATCGGGGAGTCGGAGAGTCCGATGTGATGTCTCTTACGAATTGCGGAGCAGCCCGAAGCCATTTTGACCGTGCTTCAGACGCAAGTCCGGTCACGTGAGACCGCCTCTCCCGACGGAGATTGTGGCGCGCCAGACGAAGCGGCGAGAAGCAGCGATCGCAGAAATCACTCAGCGATTTGGCCGACGCCGCTATCGGGGGATGATATTTCGTTGGTGGTACAGGCGGCTATGCCGATTTTGTGTCTTGCGAGAGGCCAACCGTCATCATCTTATGTACTACTCGACGGCCGTGCGACATCTTTTGCTCCGGCTGGGAGAGCGAATGGTGGAGCAGGGCGCCATGGCCCACCGGGAAGATATATTTTTTCTCACGTTGGACGAACGTGCGACGTTGGGACAGAGCTCACAGCGCGACTGGCGTCAGTTGGTCCGGGACCGTCGCGATGAACGGGCTCGTAACGAGGCTGTACAGGTTCCCGACACGATTCGGGATTGGGATGAGACCGCCGTCGCTCAACGCGATCAGTCGATAGGTGTCGAAATAGACGGAGACTTGCGCGGCATTGCCATTAGCGCGGGGATAGCCAACGGTCCGGTGCGAATCGTGCGATGCGCGGCAGATTGGAACCGCGTGCAGGCAGGCGACATTCTGGTCGTGCCCGTGATCGATCCCGGCCTGGCGCCGCTTTTTGGCATCGCAGCCGGTCTGGTCGCTGAGATGGGAGGCACGCTTTCGCATGGCGCCATCATCGCGCGGGAATATGGCCTTCCGGTCCTGGTCAATGTGCCCTATGCAACCAGTCTTTTGCGCGATGGCGAACGGGTCCAAATCACCAGTTCGACAGGTAGAGTCACGCGGTTGGCCTCTTGACGTTTGTTTTCGTTTCTCGTACCCTCTACGCGATTTCCCTACAGGAACCGTTGAGTAAATACTCCAGCCGTACTGCATGTGGTAGGGAAGCGTCATGATCGATCTAAGTTCCTCAACATTCCTGATCGGCATCGCAATTGGCTTGGTGGCGGGGTTTTCGTTTGCCGGTTGGTGGGTGTCCTCCCGCGTTCAAGCGCGTGTACAAGCCCATGTCATGGCGGTGACGGAACGGGCGCAGCATGCCGATGCGACTAGCTGCTGCATTGGAGCAGCGTCGGGCGGAACAAAACGCGGAGGTGGAGCGGTTACGGCAAGCGTTGGCTGAATCCCGAGAAGGTCGAACTAAGGCCGAAACGCGCATGGAAGAGGTCACTCGCAACTTGGAGGAACAAAAAGTCATCCTGGCGCAGGCGAGGCAGGAACTGCACACATCCTTCGACGCGTTATCGGGACAAGCCTTAAAGCAGAATAACGAAGCATTCTTGGACTCTCGCGCGAACGTCCTTTGCAACGTTGCAGGCGGAGGCCAAGGGAGACTTGTCCCAGAGACAACAAGCGATCGATGAACTGGTCAAGCCGTTAGAAGAATCGCTGCGCCGCTACGAAGATCAACTGCGGCAGGCCGAACAGGTTCGACAACGAGAGTATGGCGGATTGGATCAGCAGCTCAAATTCATGGCTGAATCGCACCAGCGCCTTCAGCAAGAAACCAGTAATCTGGTGAAAGCCTTACGATCCCCGTCCGTGCGAGGGCGCTGGGGTGAAATGACGTTGCGTCGCGTGGCCGAACTCGCAGGCATGGTCGCCCATTGCGACTTTCTCGAGCAGGATACGGTATCATCAGCAGAGGGGCTCTTACGTCCGGATATGGTGGTGTGTTTGCCGGGCGGCAGGCAGATCGTGGTCGACGCCAAAACGGTTTTGGCGGCCTATCTTGATGCCTATGAGGCTCAAGACGATCCTCAGCGACAGGCGCATTTGCTTCGCCATGCCGGCCAAGTGCGAACCAGAATGGATGCGCTTAGCTTGAAAGCCTACTGGACGCAGTTCGATCAAACACCAGAATTTGTCGTCCTCTTTCTGCCCGGCGAGCAATTTCTCGGCGCCGCGTTGGAGCAGGACCCGACACTGATTGAAGATGGCTTTGCCCAGGGTGTCGTAGTGGCGACACCCACAACGCTAATGGCGCTCTTGCGTGCGGTAGCGTATGGGTGGCGTCAGGAACAGTTGACCGAGCATGCTGAACAGGCCGGCCGTTTGGGGAAGGAGCTTTACGAGCGGATGGCAGTTCTGACCGACCACCTCAATGAAATCGGCCAGGCTCTTGGCAAGAGTGTGGGCGCCTATAATAAGGCGGTGGGATCGTTGGAAAGCAGGGTGCTGCCGGCTACCAGAAAGTTCAAGGAACTCGGGATTTCATCGGGCAAAGACATCGCGCTGCTGGAAGCGTGCGACAGCGAACCGAGGGCCGGGCTCTCATTCACCACCGAGGACATGAGGACGAGAGGATGATGGATCCCCAGGCGATGGTGGAGGAATTTCACCGGAAATTTGACATTGCCGTTGGAGACGGCCCGACCCTACCTGAGGAGGGAACCCGCCAGTTGCGAGTGCGGCTGATTCAGGAAGAGTTTGACGAACTCAAGGAAGCGATAGCCGCGCAGGATCTGGCGGGGGTGGCGAAGGAATTGGCGGATTTGCTGTACGTGGTCTATGGAACAGCCGTGTCCTATGGAGTGGATATGGATCCCGTGTTTCGAGAGGTCCATCGCTCGAACTTGAGCAAGGTCGGCGGATATAAACGCCCCGACGGCAAGTGGATAAAGCCGTCCGAGTTATTCTCCAGCGCAAGTGGAACCCCTTCTTGTCGAGCAGTCGGCAAAACCCGATTCGTCAGGCAATTTGTCGCGACAGAAAATGACGGAGTCAGAATCATAGGATGAAAGAGCTCCATTGTCCGGCGTGCGGCACGCCGTGTGTCAGAGTCTCATCAAGGTCCGGCTTCATTGAAAAGCTGTTGAATCAGGTGCACATCTTTCAATTTCGTTGCCAGCTCTGCACCACCCGTTTCCAAGCTCGCAGGCCCGGTAATAGACAGACTTCGCAGGAGTTCGATCGGCGCGAATATCGGCGGCTACGAGCGAATTTGGCTGCATCGTTGATCTTGGATCCTTCCTCCTTGGACGGCCTGGTGTCCGACATTTCGATGGGGGGGTGCACGTTGCAAGTGACCACCTCACTTCCGCGGGGTACCTTCGTGAAAGTGGTATTGCATGCTCCCGGCGGACAGCCTGACATCAAGATCGATGCGGCTATGATTTCTTCGATTCAACCGCTCTCGATCGGGGTAAAGTTTCTAGAATTTCAGCCGGAAGATAAACAGCGGATGGGTCAATTAGTTCTCGAGCTCCTCGCCTATCAAAACACCGCTCCCCGTGTCAGCGCCTAGCCTTGTCTCTTCCTGAATGCTGCCTCCGTCGTGCGTGAAAACGACACCGATGGTCGATCGGCGATCGACGGGTTGCTGTCCGCTTCAGAAGCATTGCAAGACATCAGGCCTCAGGAACTATAACCAGCCTATTGTCGAGTAAGCGCACATCGTCAATTCGGAGCGCGCCGAGAAGCACGGTCTTGCGGTGGAGTGTCGTGAGAGGGTCCAGGGTGAGAGGGTCACAAACCGCCAAGTATTCCGTCGTCGCGAGTGGTTCCTGCGCCACGACCCGAGCCATGCGACGTTGGATCCGTGGGACACGCCGCTCTCCGGCACGAATGGCCGCCGCCCCGGCTTGGAGTGCGCGGTACAGCACAGGCGCAACCTGACGAGAAGAGGCGGATAGGTACACATTGCGGGAGCTCAGGGCGAGCCCATCTGGCTCACGCACCGTGGGGTGGATGATCAGTCGGCCGGGCAGGTTGAGATCCGTCCCCAGCTGTCGAACTAAGGCCGCTTGCTGATAGTCTTTCTGTCCAAACCAAGTCTTGTCGGGTTGGACCAGGCACAGTAGCTTGGTGACCACGGTCGCCACGCCCTGAAAATGATGCGGACGAGCCTCGCCCTCCCAACGTCTGGCAATGGCCGGCACCGTCACGACGGTTTGAGCACCCGGAGGGTACATCGCCTGTTGCTCAGGAGCGAAGATCACATCGACACCTTCTGCCTGGCAGAGCGCCCGATCGAGTCCTAGCTGGCGCGGATATTTAGAGAGGTCTTCCGTCGGACCGAACTGCGTCGGGTTCACGAAGATACTCACGACGACCGCATCGCAGGCCAATCGGGCTGCGCGGATCAAGGCGCGATGGCCTGCATGCAACGCTCCCATCGTCGGGACGAACCCGATCGTCACCCCTTCACGGCGGAGCCGTCGGCTCCACGCAGCCATCGTCCTCGGAGTGCGGATGATCCTCATTGTGGGGGTTCTGACGTCAGAGATGAACTGCAGGCGGGCCGTGATCCGTACCGAGAATTCGGCTGAGGGTCGAGGCGTCGCACGACCGACTGATCGACCAGCGTCCGCAAGAGCTCGCGCACGCTCTGTGCGAAGACCGGATGTTGGCGGTGGGGAGCGAGTTCGACGAGCGGGGCGAGGACAAACCGTCTCTGATGCAATCGCGGATGGGGAATTGTCAGTACAGAGTCGTTGATCACGCAGTCATCGTACAGCAAGAGGTCAAGGTCGAGTGTCCGAGGGCCCTTGCGATTTTCCGGATCGCGTCCGAGCGCCCGTTCGATTTCGCGGCAAATCTCGAGTAGGCTTTTCGGCGCGATGTCGGTCTCAATTTGCGCGACGCCATTCAGGAACCATTCCGGACCTGGGGCCGCTCCGTCGTTGACTGGTTCGGTCTCATAGAGAGAGGACACCGCCTCGAGCCGTGAGTGCGGCAGGAGGCTGAGCAGCGTCACCGCTCGGTCGCAAAAATCGATTCGGTTGCCCATGTTGGAACCAAAGCCAATAAACGCTGTCGCCATAAATTTGCCTGTCAGGCGTTGGGCGTAAGGCGGCTATTGAGAAACTTGGTCAGCTCACCCCGCACGACCTTAGAACCCCGCCTTCTGAATGCGCTCGACCGCTTCTGCGAGCCGCTCCTTCGTGGTGCATACGGTCATTCGAATGTAGCCTTCGCCTGGCGCGCCGAAGCCGTTCCCCGGTGTGGTGACGATGCCGGTTTTCTCCAAGAGGTGTGCGGTAAATGAGGCAGAGGTGTAGCCCTTCGGCACGGTCACCCAGATGTAGAAGGCGGCAGGGGGAGGATCGACTTCCAAACCCAGTTTTTTCAAGCCCGGAACCAGCGTATCCCGGCGTTCCTGATACACCTTCCGCAGGCCGTCGGTGACGGCGTCGTCGAGGCCTAACGCGGTGATGCCGGCGGCTTGCACCGCTTCAAAAACGCCGGAGTCCAATTGGCTCTTCACCTTGCCGAGCCCAGTCAAGACATCCTTATTGCCGACCACGAACCCGATGCGCCAGCCTGTCATGTTGTACGTTTTGGAGAGCGAGTGGAACTCAACGCCGACCTCTTTCGCCCCGTCCACTTCGAGAAAGCTCGCTGGACGCTTGCCGTCGTAATAGATTTCCGAGTAGGCCGCATCATGACAGACGATGACGTGATGTTCCTGGGCAAACTCCACGACCCGCTTGAAGTAGTCTTTGGTCATGATGACCGAGGTAGGATTGTTTGGGGAATTGAGCCACATCAGCTTGGCCTTCTTGGCTATGTCTTTTGGAATCGCGTTCAAATCAGGAAGAAAGCCATTCGCCTTCGTGAGCGGCATGATGTGCGACAGGCCCCCAGCAAAGCTCGTTCCAACCGGGTAGACCGGATAACCGGGGCTGGGTACTAGGACAATATCACCCGGATCGACAAACGCGAGATGGACGTGGCCGATCCCTTCTTTGGAGCCGATCAGCGTCAGTACTTCGTTGGACGGATCGAGCGAGACGTTGAATCGGCGGTTGTACCAATCGGCCACCGCTTTTCGGAAGGACAGCATGCCTTCATACGAGGGATATTGATGATGTTTTGGGTTCTTAGCCGCTTGGGCTAGGCTGTCGATGATAGACGCAGGCGTCGGCAGATCAGGATCGCCGATGCCAAGATTAATGATATCGACGCCGCGCGCGACGGCTTCTTGCTTCATTTTATCGATGGCGGCGAATAGATAGGGCGGCAGTGTTTTGATGCGGGTGGCGTATTCGATGGAGAAACCGGACATGCGTGAGGGCTCCTTTGTTGGCTTGAGCGGCGGCGCTCAGCAACGTGTGATGCGTGAGCGGGTGCCCGCCAGTGCGTATATCAGTAAGGGCAGGGTACCGCAGGAACGGTTCTGCAATCAACGGAAAGGAAGTGAGAGAGCGGTGCCACGAGAGGGTGCCTGCTCGATTGGATGATTTTTCAGGGTCTGTCCAATCGATGGTTGCAAGCCTTTGGGTTAGGTTGACGGATAGAAATTCGAACAACGTTGCTGATCACCAGCCGCCCATACCATGCGACATGGAGGCTGTTTCGTGAGAGAAACCGACCCATGTCAGTGTTCTCGCATGTCCACGCCCTCTGTGAGACAATCCGTGATCGGGTGACCATTCCAGTGCTGCTGAGACGACCCGATTCGGCGGTTCCTGACCTGCATGTCTGGCCGTGGCGTATGGGGATCGACGTTGAATGGTCCAAGGATCCCCCTCGACCACCGATGGGTGAAGGGAGATCGTTGGTCGACCAGCGACATGCCGCACCCATATTCTCATCCATCCAATGCCTGCACTTGTCCGTTGAGGGTTGGACGAGTCTGGAGAACGCGCAGCTCGCGTTCCATGATCATCCCTTGTTTACGGTCGATGGAAACATCGGCGCATCATCCCAGAGGCGAGCCTCTCAGTCGGAGAAATGGCTGCGCTATTCCTCGCGGCGCAGAAGCCGCTTTCTGTCTGCGCGGCGTTTGTCCACTCGGGGCCACTGTTGCCGATGGCCCAGCACTCACACAGCCATAAGAACGGAAAGCCATGCAGCCGGAGGCATGGCTCCCGGTGATGGGAGGTGGATCTCATGCAATTTTGGCCGGCGCCCAAGGGAGTGGACCGTTCCGAGCGGCGACACGGCTCGTTGGAAAGGCCTCTCCCAAGACATCATTCCTCTGTTTCTCCGTCCCTGCACTTCACGCTGTGTCCCCAGCCGATATGACTGGCCCTCAAGGTTAGCGGCTTGGTACGCCCGACGATGTGGCATTTCGTGACGGTACATCTTCGCTGTGGCCCACTGATATACAGAGGTCGCGACTTGATAGAATCGGAATGAAACTCTTGGAGAAAATACGATGAAGCAACTGTCTCCCTGTCCATCGAGTCCCAACTGCGTGTCAACCCAGGCTGAAGACCAGGAGCACGCCATCGCGCCCTTTCGTTATCAGAAAAAGTTGCCCGAAGCGATAGCCGCCCTAAAGACTATTGTGCTCTCGCTTCCTCGCGCGGTACTCGTTGAAGAAAGGGAGGCCTATCTGCGTGTGGAGGTCACGAGTTTCTTGCTGCGATTCGTCGATGATGTGGAATTCGTGTTCGACGATAACTGCAAGACCGTGCAGTTTCGTTCCGCTTCCCGAACCGGCTACAGTGATCTTGGGGTGAACCGCAAGCGGATGGAAGCCATCCGTGTTCTGGCTGAAGGGAAATTATAGCCAGGCAGTTGTATAGAACGTGCTGGGAACCGTGCGCGTGCTGGGACCGTGAGAGTGGACGCTTAAACTGCCTGGATATCTCCGCGGCCTTTCAGTTATAGTTGAATTGGATGGCCTAAACGGGTCAAGATGCTATAAGACAGAGCAAGCTGAGCGGGTACTGTGACACTCGAAAAAGTCTTTTCATGACACCACTATTCCGCCTCTTCGTGATATTCCTGCTGACGCTGTTCGCTGGCTGTGTATCGGTACGGGTCGATCCCTTGACCGGCCAGGCCTTTGAACCTCGGGTAGGGGGAGATGACGTAAAGACTTTGCAGCGAGAGCCCAATCGTGGATATGTACAGATCGCTCGTATCGTGGCGACGAGTGAATACGCCACAGAAGAGACGCTGCGGGATCGTATCCTCTCTCGAGCGAAGAAGTTGGGGGCTGATGCTGTGGTCCTTGAAGAGGCAGATGTGCGTCGCCTTGCCGATCGCGGCCCTACGTTTCAGTCGACCATGGGTTCTGGAATTCAGGGCGCCACGTCGACTGCCAATTATCGCAGCGGGTATTGGAACCCATTCCGAATGGATGCCTGGAGTTTTGCTCAAGGAGCCGGCGGCGGACACGGCTGGATGCTTCGCATGTCTGGCTTGGCCATTCGTTATGTGTCTGATGAAGAGTTGCGTGCCGCTCCCTCGCAAGTACCAGCCGAGCCCTAGCTCATCCTGATCACCGACTCAAGTCATGTTTGCATAAGAGTCCAAGCCGCCGGGCCCAGTTCCTTTCGGCTCGGGCAGATTTTTGCTGAGCATTTACAAGCCAGTCCCTTACCTGCTCGGCGATGCATAAGGGGAACGGACGTCGGCATATTGTCACCTGGTTACGCGGGGCATCGTCTGTTCACCCACTTTGACGCCCTGCTTAGTAGGCAGCCTGTCCACGAGTTGGGAAGTAATGGGAGAAGAATATGAATTCCTTGACCCACCAGAATAACTTTGACATAAAAGTTGAGGGGCCATCGGAGTGAGTCTTAAGGACCTCTGCTCTGACGATATCCGATCGTCATTTCAGGCATGCTGAACGGTTGGCCGGTAAGATTACATGAATCTGCATGCGGCTCACCGGTGGTGTATCAGCATCACCTGGTGGTTGCTGCTGATACCCAGGAAGGCATTGTAGGAAGGGATATATGGCAATGTCGGGGCTGAATGTCGACCAGCAACATCCGGTCGCGCTGACCCACGTTCAAATTAGGCCTGCCAAGGGCCTGTTGGATTTGGATTTGTCGAGCTTATGGCATTATCGGGAGTTGATTTACATTTTAGTCTGGCGCGATGTGACCGTGCGGTACAAGCAAACTCTACTGGGCGTCGCCTGGGCCATGTTCCAGCCGGTCGCGACCATGCTTATTTTCACGGCTGTCTTCAGTGTGATGGGAAAGATTCCCTCGGACGGATTTCCGTATCCCGTCTTTTTGTACGCGGGTCTCCTGCCGTGGTTCTATGTGTCTCAAGCGTTGAGCCGGGGCGGGAGCAGTCTGGTTGGAGAGGCCCCGCTCATCAGTAAAGTGTATTTCCCTCGCCTCATTCTGCCACTTGCCGCAACGATCGCGCCGCTCATCGACCTGGTCTTGGCATTCGTTGCGTTTCTGGGTCTCATGGCATGGTTCGACGTTATGCCGACTTGGCGTATCCTCCTGTTGCCGCTCTTTGCCGGACTTGCCGCGATCATTACCCTGGCTGGCGGCCTCTGGATCTCGGCCCTGTACGTCAAATATCGCGACGTCGGACATATCCTGCCCATGTTCATACAGCTGGGAATGTTTGTGTCGCCCATCCTGTATCCCGTCAGCAAGGTGCCGGAGTCTTGGCGAGCAATCTATGCATTAAATCCGGTCGTGAGCGTGGTTCAGGGATTTCGATGGGCGCTCATTCCAGGGTTTCAGGTAGACTTTTCAGTGTTCCTGCCCAGTCTGGCCATTGTCTTCGTCGTACTCGTGGGTGGCCTCATCTATTTTCGTTCAATGGAACGCACCTTTGCGGACGTGATCTAAATGGGCAATATCGCCATTCGAGCGGACGGTCTGTCGAAACATTACCGGCTGGGAGCTGGAACGGTTCAGCATAACACTCTCCGCGATCACCTGATGCATCGCCTCAGGGGATTCACGCGGCGGGGGACTGGCCAATCTGATTCGGACGCCTCGTTTTGGGCGTTGAGGGATGTGTCATTTGAGGTCAAGCGGGGTGAGGTGCTGGGAATCATCGGTCACAATGGTGCAGGCAAGAGTACCTTGCTCAAAATTTTATCCCGGATCACTCAGCCGACTACGGGGACGGCAGATATTTATGGACGTGTGAGCTCTTTGCTTGAGGTCGGAACGGGTTTTCATTCTGAGCTCACAGGGCGAGAGAACATTTTCCTGAACGCGGCCATGCTGGGTATGCGCCGCCATGAAGTGTTGCGAAAATTCGATGAGATCGTCGCCTTTTCAGGCGTCGAGGATTTCATCAACACGCCAGTGAAACGTTATTCCAGTGGCATGTATGTGCGACTCGCGTTTGCCGTGGCGGCACACCTCGAACCGGAAATTTTGATCGTGGACGAGGTCCTCGCCGTCGGAGACGCCAGCTTCCAGCAAAAATGTTTGGGTAAGATGGAAGAGGTCAGTCGAAGTGGACGGACGGTCCTCATCGTCAGTCATAACATGACGGTGATCGAAGGGCTCTGCGAGCGGGCCATTCTTCTCGAAAAAGGGCAAGTGGCCAAAGTCGGGCAGACACACATGGTGGTTGAAGGGTATGCCGATGCGATTCGGAGCATGGCCGGAACGGCAATCGAGGCTCGCCGGGATCGGGAAGGACTTGGCGAAATTCTGCTTACTCGTGTCGAGGTGTTGGATAGCGACCGACATGCTGTCGCCGCGGCGATCACCGGACGTGATACGGTGATTCGCCTATACTATCGATGCACCTCGGGGAAAACGTTTGCAAATTGCCGAGTCAGCATTTCCGTGAATGGCCGCAAGGGACAGGATTTGTTTGTACTATCAACGGATATTGTAGATCCTACGCCGTTGACCTTGCGCGGAGAGGGGCATGTCGATTTCATCGTCCCTCAGCTGCCATTGACAGGCGGCGCGTATTTTTTTCAATCCTACATCGAATCGAATGGGCACGCCCAAGATTGGGTCAAAAACGTCGCGCCATTTTCCGTGCTCGACGGCGACTACTACGGAACGGGCAAGCTTTGCCCGCCGGGTTGGGAAGCCAACGGCGTCTTGATTCCCTATCGCTGGGAGTGCAGCAAAGACCTTCGAGCCGATGTATTGCCAGCCCCCGCCAGCCTGGGCTAATCACCACGCAGCCTATTCACTCCGCCGAATCGATTAATCCCCCATCTTCTGCACCCCGCTGTCGATTATTTACTTATCACTCCGCAACCAAGCGCGAGTGGGGTACGATTCGGCCTAACAGTGGCGGCTGATGATCAACTGAGGCGTACGCATGGGTTTCGGGTTCGATGACGGACGACAGGCACAGCTAGAGCTAGCTGGGCTAAAGCGGACGCTTGATTGGACCAACATCCAACGCGAACAGTTGTTGGATCGCCTCGACCTGTTGCGTCTGGACAACCAGCGGCTGCAGGAACGGGTGGACGATCTGGAACGCCGACTGGCGGAACTCAAGCAGCAAGAGCCGCTGTTCTAACACCAACACCGCATTACCTCAGATTCTCTTCTCTTCGCCTATCGTCGTCCTGTCTCCGGCTCGATCGGCGTGATAAGGTATCCTATTCGCGATGCCGGTCGATAGCCGCACGAACAAAGGGCTCGAGCAAGGATGACCCATACGATCAAAACGAAGGACGATCTCCGTTGGTTCCTCTCGCACACCCAAGGCTTTCGTGGCGGCCAGGTGACAGATGTGCACGTATCCAAGCGCCGGATCTTCGATGAAGAAAGCGGGCACGAGATTCTGGCAGGCAACACGGTGACCGTGGTCGTCCGCTACCCAGCGGAAGGCATTTTACGGGTCGCCAAGTTGACGATGCAGGGGGTTTCAGACCTATCCATCTTTGAGCAGGAGGGTGCTAATTCTTCACGCCTTGGCGTGATCCAGGTGGAGTTCAACGAAGGGAGGTTCCGTTTTTGGTTCGATCCGCACGGTGAACTCTACGTGGTTTGCGAGGAAGGCCTGCTCGAAGAGGTCTCGCTGCCCCAGAGCGATGCGGACATGGGCGGTGCGGTGGCGCAATGGACGTTTCAGGCTGATTGCGGCGAGGCTCCCACCGTGGCCTGGTTACTGGATCAGCTGGATCAGGCGGGAGCGCCCTGCATCTGGAAAGCGGCAAGATCTCGGTCCACGCAGGATCGGGTGATGTGCTGGGAGGGTGAACTCGTAGCCGCAGTAGATGTGAATGCGGGACCTGCCGCGGCAGTCGAAGTGCAGATCTACGGACCGATCGACGGTGCGGGATTTGGAATGCGCATGCGCCTCCATCACCTCGCCGCTCGGTCAGGCGGCCGTTTACTGAACTTGGTGACCGATCTAGTCACGCAATCCTTTGCCGGAACCTGCCTGGTGGGCCAGATGTTCTTTTCGCACGACGACTGGGCTAGCTGGAAATCGCTGGGGCGCGCGTATCAGACGCGCTCGTGATGGTCAAGCGGCATTCCCATTTAGCTGTGGTGACTATTTCTTCCGTTCCCGTTTCCATTCATGCTGACAGGCTTACCTGTCTTGTGGTTCACACACTCCACCAAATGCCAAAATTTCATCGGATTCACTTTTTCCTTGCGGGCGACATGCAGGTCGGTACCTTCGAGCACTGTGTTCAGGGAGAGATCGGTGCGAAAGCCGATATGTTTACAGAGAGGAGAGATCACTTTTTCCACGGCGGCGATTAACTTATTGCCGTTGCTGAAGTGGTTCAGCATGATGATGCGGCCACCTGGTTTGCATACCCGAATCATTTCGTTCACGACTTTGCGATAGTCGGGCACGGCCGTCACGACATACGCCGCCATCACCGTGTCGAAGGTATCGTCGGCAAAATCCATTTTTCCTGCGTCCATCAGCATGAGACGCACATGGTCCAGGTGATAGTGAGATTGGCGTTGCCGGGCCTTCGCCAGCATGCCTGAGGAGAGGTCGATGCCGATGATGTCGCAGTTCTTCGGGTAGTACTCCAAGGCAATACCTGTGCCGACTCCGACTTCCAGAATTTTTTCTTCGGGGCGGATTCTGAGGTTACGGACTGCGGACTCGCGCGACTGGTGGAAGATTTTTCCAAAAATATGATCATAAACGCCGGAATAATTGGTATACACTCGCTCGACTTTGGCGATATCCATCGTCCCTCCGCAAAATCACGCCTCTCCGTCCGGCACACTCCGCAGTGCGGAAGTCGCGACGATAAGAACGATAGCGTGGAAAAATCTATGAAGGCGGGACCGTGAACTGGAAGATTCGTCCTCACCCGCCGGATAAGAACATCTTAATGTAGCCAAAGCACTCACGGGGAGTCAACAAATTCCTCTAGGTAGGGGGGCGTGGCCGCATGGCATCAAGGCTTGCTTCTCCGCAAGGCCCTATGGGAAGTTTGGCCGTATGGTACTAGCCGGGGCGTTTGCCATCGTATTGTTCGTGGGGTTGATTATCGGAGATTGGATGTACTTTGGCCGCCTCTCCTCGGACGCCGCCCGTTATGGGTACGGGCTCGGTCGGGTACAAGACCAGTTTGCCCCGTTGAGCGTCCAGACGCTGATGCGGCGCTTCGATACGAACGGCTTTCTCGCTTTGCCCCATGGAGTTGCGCGGATTTTTCCGGAGGCAAATCGGGTGGTCATCCGTCCGAGCTACCGGCTGTTCTCCATGCGGTTCCGCACGGCTTGGCCGCTGAAGGGCTCTATTCAATGGTCATCGGGCGTGGATGGTCTCACATTGGTCTGCACGAAGCGGATGCCTTGGTCGTCCTCCATCCTTACCTTCTTGTGGTTTAGTCTCGTAGTGCTTGGCACGCTCGGCTTTCTAGTGACGTATCTGTTTGAGGGAGGCTTCGAGTCGTTGGGAGGGTTGCTGCTGGGAGTCGGGGTTACTGCGGTGGGATTGATCGTAGTCGCCTTCGGCCTCTTGACCGTGACAGTGGCGTACCGAATCGAAAACACAAGATTGATGCAGGTGTACACGGAACTTCGGGCCCTGGCATTGGACGAGGCCAGCAAGGCCTAGCGCGGCGAGATGTACAAATCGAGCAGGTGATCGAATTCCGGTGGTAGATCGAGTGACGATCGTGAGCGTGCCAAGCCGGCGATGATCCCGCGATGTTTCAAGCTCAGGCCGGAATCGATGAATGCCTCTCGGAAGTGCGCCCATCGCTGCTCGCCGTCCGTGGAAAGCAATGCAAGTTCCTGTGGCGACAGCATGTTAAGCCTGGTGACCAAGTTGCCCAACGCCTTTTCGACCGAGTCATAGGGGGCGGCCAGCTTGAGTCGGCCGTAAAAGATCGTCGAGATGTTCACGGAATTCGTTCCGAAGTGATTCCACTGGACCAGTCCTGCGATTGTGGCCTATATGGCTACCCATGCCAATGCTCCTTAGCCGCGCGTTGATTGGAGGGAGCTTACGGCAGGAACTGCATGACACGCAACGCGATTTTATTCGAACGTGGTCTTTTTATCTTGCATGGAGGTCGAGATGAGCCGTCCGTATTTGATGATTCTCAGCGGATTGCTTCTGGTTGTGTTCACTGGTTGTTCGTCTCACCATCAGGGGAATTATAGCCGCGCGCAGGGCGACTATTGGAACAAGGCCGGTCAGGATGTGAGCGGGCTGGTCGAGAAACATGTTCATGACCCCGAAAAAGTAAAGCAGGTGAATGTGGTGATGGGGGAGATTATCACCGAGATCAAGTCGGCGCGAGAACAACATCGTCAGTACCATCGCGCCCTCTACGAATTGAATGCGAACTACGCGGCGTCGCCGGACGAGTTCACGCACATCCTGGATGAGTTGAACAATAGCCGCATGCGTTCTTCTGCCAAGATCTTGGGCCTTCGCTTTAAGATGAAGGGACTCTTGACGGCCCAAGAATGGGCGGGGCTCTCCGAGGAGCTGCAGAACTACGGCAGTCGCTATTACGGAAAGAAGACAGATTCTGCGGCCCCTGTAGGGCCCCAGACTCTAAGCCGACCTTGCGGGTCTCATAACAGTCGGTCAACACCTGGCCTATGGTTGAGGAACAGCAGTTGCGCGGAGTGGTCCGTCAGTTCCAGCCCGCTGACGGAAGCATGATCGATGGTGGCATGGCGGGTCACGGCCAAATCGAGGCGCAGAAAATGGGCGAGAATCGCTCGAATGACGTCGCCGTGAGAGACGAAGACGTAGGGCTTCTCTTGCGGGGCCTCGAGTGACTCGTTCCACCGCCAGCGACCGCTCGGCGTTGCACTTCCCGCAGCGTCTCCCCGCCGACGGGGCGCGCCACGTCCGGTTGGGTATACCAGTCCCGCTTCGCTGGGTCATCGGCGAAGTCTCGCCAATACCGATTCAGCCAAGCGCCGACTCCTATCTCACGTAGATCTGATACAAGTTGCAGCGGCATCTCCGTGTCCCTGACGCAAAATCTCGGCCGTTTGCACGGCGCGTAGGACGGGACTTGTGAAGATGCCGGTGATCGGAGTGCGGGACAAGACTTCGGCGCAGGCCTGAGCCTGGCGTTCGCCGGCTTGGTTCAACGGAATCGATTGATCCCCCATGACGCGGCCGGATCGGTTCCAGTCAGTTTCTCCATGGCGAATGAGTAGCAGAATCGGCATCGGTGACGCTCGTCGGGCTTATTGAGCGGCCAGGAGGGAGCTCGTGAGCGGAATTGCTGACCAATGCTCTCCGCCGTCGGTCGAACGATACAGCCCGCTTCCATTCGTCCCGACATAGAGGAGTTGAGGATCGGTTGCGCTGATAGAGATCGTGCGCACGTTCAAGGTGGCGAGCCCCTGATTGTGAGGCTGCCAAGTTTTCCCGCTATCGATCGTCTTGAGGACGCCGGCCGGCCCGCCGATATAAAGAATGCCGGGGATTGTCGGATGCACGACCACGCTACTGATGAATTGAGCCGACAGCCCCTGTCCGATTTGTTCCCAATACTCCGCCCGGTTGGTCGTTCGAAAGAGTCCCTTCGTGGTGGCGGCGTACACGATACCGGAATTCAGCGGATCGACCGCCAAGACATTCACTCCCAGCGCCATGGCGGCATTCAGGACCTCGTCGGGTATGAGCCCGCTATTCTTTTTTTGCCAGCTCCCGCCACCATCCTCGCTGCGATAGGTGCCGCCGGTCGTTCCGGCATAGAGCACGCGCGGGTGCTGAGGATCCATGGTGATGCAGGTGACGATGTGCACCTCCTTCATGCCCGCCATCCGTTCCTCCCACTCCCGGCCACCGTTTTTCGTGACGAACGCGCCGACCGTGGTGGCGAGGTAGATGATCTCGGTATTGTCGGGATGGAAAATGATCTCGTTGATGAATGAGACGTGTTCTTTCAGACCGACGTTGTGCGGGAGCCAATGCTGGCCGCCGTCCGGACTTTTGTAGATGGCATCCCCCATGGTGCCGGCGTAGACGGTGGCAGGGAGCTTGGGATCGATGGCCAAGGTGGTCACGCGACGGGCGGTGAAGCTGGGGAACTGCTCCCAGGTTGCGCCGCCGTCCCTGGTCTTATGCACCGCTTCGTTCGTGGCGACGTAGACGATGTTGGGATTGGAAGGATGGAGCGCGATCGAGACGACGGCTGCTTCCCGCGTTCCGCAGGCCAATAAGAACAGGCCGAGCAGAAAAATGAACGGTCCGACGATGACACGAGTGGGATTGCCTGACGACATCACGATGGCCGCAGACCTAACCATAGCGGAGGGAGCGAGTCAAGATCACGCATTCTGAAGGTACGAGGGCGGTTATAACCGTGGAGTGAATCGTTCGGCGTATCCTGTCAGTTCGACATAACCTCGTCCTGTGACAGGCCTGCCCCCCGCCTGGCCAGTGGCAGACACCGCCCCTTCCCAATAGGTGACACGGGTGCTGTGGGCCGTGTTCAATTCTTGGTCCGCGAGCAATGACACGACATCCAGGTTCAGGCGGAGCGTAGGAGCGGAAAGCCGCCAACGTTGCGGGTAGCGAGCGTGGGAGCGCGGACTTGTCCAATAGGAGATCGGCTCAATGGTGAGATCCTGCGCGTTGAGCGCCTGCGTATGTCCATCGGCGAAGACCAGCGTCCCGCTCGACGCCGGATCGGCCGAACCATCAGCTCGTCGTAAGGAATACCACATCAGCTCGGTGGAGTCGCTCAATTGCAGGCTGAACCAGTCCCATCCCACCACGTCCTGGCCGAGATCGGCGGATCCGAACTCGTGATCCATCCAGCTCAGACCGGTGACGGTGAAGGTGTCCGTCCCGATCCGGATCTTCCCATCGGTCGCGAGATGCGTGAGCGAGTAATAGTGCGAAGCTTGCTCCGGCGCGGCGCCTTTGCGGCTGAGCCCCCCTTGACCATGCAGTACGGGAGGCTTCCGCGGGAGCATCTGTAGGTCAATCGCAAAGTCGTCGGTCGCGGCTTGAAGCCTTTGCCGATTTGGGATATGAGGCTCCATTGAGACCGACCAGCGATTGATCCACACATGCAATTGGTCAGTCTCCGCTCCGGCTTTGCCCAGCCCGGCGCGGCTGAGTGTGTCGGCATAGAGAAATCGTTCATGCTTAAGGTCCGTGACGGCGAAGTGGGCAAGATAGAGTTGATGAATCGACCATTTCGACGGCTCCGTTTTGACCTGATCAGGCGGAATGCCGCGGCGAAAGAATGTGAGTTGAAAGCCGAATGTTCTGCCACTGGCCGCCGTGAGATGCCCGGTGTAATACCACCACTCCGTGCGAAAGCGTTCGTGCGCGCCATGGTCTTGAGGGAAGTGGTACTGATAACCAGGCGTGGCGATAGAAAAGGACTGGTCGCCGTTCCCTGTGGCGATGGAGTGGCCGCCGAGCGGGAATAACATGAGCATCAACACCCATGCCAGGAAGAAGAAAACGCGAATTTTCGTCATTGTAAACTCATTGACTGACGTATGTGATGGATCATGGGAAAACACCGAGACGCTCCGGTGTGTGCCGATGCGAAGTTGAAGGAACGTCAGTATTCATCATGGTTTTAGGGGTAATGACGCAGTTCAGAATCGACCTGACGGCGTTGACAATTTTGCAAAGCATCAGCTATCGTGAGCCATGTTTCTTGAACCGGAACGCGATCAGCCTCACCGTGAGATGTCGAGGAAGGCTCAGCCATTTCCCATTCCGGAGCGCATTCCGGTGTTTCCATTGCCGAACGTCGTGTTCTTTCCCAAGACCTATCTTGCCGCTCCATATATTCGAGCCACGTTACCGTCAGATGGTAGCGGATGCGGCGGCAGGAGGGCAATGTATCGGCATGGCGCTCCTGAAGGAGGGGTGGGAAGAGCAATATGACGGGAACCCGCCGATCTTTTCGGTGGGCTGTGTCGGGCGCCTGGCCAGTGTCCAAGCATTACCTGATGGCCGCTCGAACATTTTGCTTCAGGGCCTTGATCGGTATGAAGTGCATGAGGAATTCTATGAAAAAAGTTATCGCGAAGCGCGCGTGAGTCTCAAGCCTCGGCTCCGGGACTTCTCGATGGATCCGCCGTTACGTCGATATTTGATGGATATCCTCGATGAATATCTCCAGGCGGACGAAGAGGCCTCGCCCCTGCATAGTCTCGCGCGTCCAGACGTCACCGACGAGGTGTTCGTCAATTCGCTTTCGACCTATCTTGACTGTACTCCGCTTGAAAAACAGTTTTTGTTGGAGGCCGAACATTTACCGCAACAGGCCAGGAGATTGAGTGATTTGATCCAGTTCAAGCTGGCTGAGCGGCGCGGTGCCGGAGGGTGGGGATAATGTCGCGGGCGGTCGCTATCGAGGTGTCGCATCTCGGAAAAACCTACGACAAGGTCCAGGCGGTCGATGATCTGTCGTTTCAGGTGTTTGCCGGAGAGATATTCGGTCTGCTGGGACCGAACGGTGCAGGAAAAAGTACGACCCTTCGCATTCTGATCACTCTGCTCCATCCGACCTCGGGGTCCGCCACCATTTTCGGGCTGGATTCGATGAAAGACGCGGACCTGGTGCGGCAGACGATCGGGTATGTGCCGCAGGAGCGCGCCATCGATCGTTTTCTGACCGGGCGGGAACACCTCGAACTCCTCGCGGATCTGTATCACCTCTCCGCCGAAGAAGCATCCATTCGCATTCCTCAACTGCTGAAGCTGGTCGAACTGGAGCCACAGGCTGATCGCCCGGCCAAGACCTATTCCGGCGGCATGAAGCGGAAGTTGGATATCGCCTGCGGGTTACTGCCGGATCCCAAGATTCTCTTTCTGGATGAACCGACACTCGGCCTGGATGTGCAAAGCCGACTCCGTATTTGGGACCACGTGCGGGCCATGCGGGATCGAGGCATTACGGTGGTCATGACGACCAACTATCTGGACGAAGCCGATCAGCTCTGTGATCGCATCGCGATCATGGACGGTGGCCGGATTAAGGCTTTGGGGTCGCCGACGGAATTGAAGGTTGGATTGGGTGGCGATTTGGTGTCGCTGACGGTGCGCGAACACGATCGCATCGATGCATTGGCGGCGGCAGTGAAGAATTTGCCGGCCATCCGCGCAGTGATGGTCAAGCCGAACGGGTTGGATATTCGAGTCGATTCTCCCGAGAAGGCCTTGCCGGCCATCCTCGACGCAGCCAGCCGCCTGACCTGCCAACTCGAATTCATCGACTATCACCGGCCACGGTTGGATGACGTGTTTATCGCTCATACCGGACGGTCGATCAAGGATGATCAGGCGAAGGAAGGCGATCCAGTAACGAGCGCGGGGAAGTCCACGGAACGTTCCATGAAAGAATATTGGCAGGAAATTCGAGCGTTGACGATGCGATGGGTGCGGCGGCTGAGCCGTGAAAAGTTCAGCATGCTCTTTACCCTCGTACAGCCGATGTTGTTCTGGCTGATCTTTTTCGGTAATTTGTTTCAACGCGCGGCCGACATGCAGGTCACGCAAGCGTCGAGCTATATCAGTTTTCTCACCGCCGGCGTGGTGGTGATGACCGTACTCAATAACGGGCTGGCGGGCGGTGTCGATCTCCTCTTCGATAAGGAGAACGGGTTCCTCGAGCGGCTCATGTCCACACCCATTCATCGAAGCTCCGTCATTCTGAGCCGATTTATTTTTGTGATGACCCTCACCTCGATGCAAGTGCTGGTGATCCTTGGAGTGGCGTGGTTGTTCGGTGTGCAGCCGGTGACCGGATTGCTGGGAGTGGCGGCGATTCTATTCATCGGTATGATGTTCGGCGTCGGGCTAACGGCGATTTCCATGGCGATGGCCTTTTCCGTGAAAAGCCACGGCGACTTCTTTTCCGTCCTCGGGTTCCTGTCCTTGCCGATGATCTTCTTGAGTTCGGCCCTCGTGCCTCTTGCCGCCATGCCGGGCTGGATGGGATTCTTGGCGCAGTTTAATCCCATGACCTGGGCCATCGATGCGGTGCGTCCGTTGATTCTCCAAGGATGGACGGAAGCGCTGCCGCACGTTGGAATGGTGATCGTGGTGATGGTCCTGTTTGATGCATTGTGCCTCTATGGAGGAGCGCGTGCATTCCGTCGGGCGATCGGGTGACTCTACTTTCGCATCAAGGACCGTCCATGTTTGTGAATGAAAGCCAAATTCGCGCCTTGATCCGGCTCCTCGGCGATGAGGATGAACGGATCGTCAGAACCATCAGCGGCAAACTCATCGATTTCGGCGACTCGGCCGTACCATTGCTGCAAGAGGCTGAGATCGAACGGCCGGACATGGCCGACCGCATCGTCACCGTATTGGAAGAGATTCGCGGGACGAAGCTGGAGGAAGAACTTCGCGACCTCATCGCTTTACCAGAAGATCACGTCGATCTTGAAACGGGAGCCTTTCTTCTGGCGCGCTATGCCTATCCCATGCTCGATGTGCAGGCCTACCGTCATCAGTTGGATCGCATGGCGCAGGATGTGCGCGAGCAGATTGGGTCTCGGGTCTCGGGAGAAGAAACCGTGAAGGCGCTCAACCGCTACCTGTTTACGGAAGCCGGTTTTAAAGGGAACACCAAGAACTACTATGAGATCGAAAACAGCTATCTCAATTGTGTGATCGACCGCCGGACAGGGATTCCTATTAGTCTGTCGACTGTGTACCTCCTCATCGGGCGGCGGTTGCAGCTGCCGGTTCAGGGGATCGGCATGCCGGGCCATTTCCTCGTCAAGTTCGACTCGGAGAAGTACAAGATTTTTATCGATTGTTTCAACGGGGGTGCGCTGCTCACGGAAAAAAACTGCGCGCGCTTTCTTACCGAAGCCGGTTATGGGTTCGAGGACCGATTTCTGCAGAAGAGCCCAACGCGCGCAATTTTGGCCCGGATGATCAAAAATCTGTTGGCCATCTACAGCAAGCTGGATGAGCCCTTGAAAAAAACACGCCTGCCACGGTTTCTTGAAATATTGGGTTGCGAGCAACGCGAAGAGGGGCTCTAGCTCAACCTCGTAGCTTGAGCAGGTCTCGAGCCATCCGAATCCTTCCTGCGAAGTAGTTCGCCGCCTGTGCACACACATCATACCGTTCAGCAATCGGATAAAAATGCGAAAGCACGAGCTGGTTGACTCCTGCTTCCTGCGCTACCCGACCACAGAGTCCGGCATGCAAATGCCCGGCGCCAGGGCGGTTTTCTGGAAAGGAACAGTCCAGGATTGCCAGATTGGCTTCGCTGCAGAGACGAACCAGACTGTCGCAATAGAGCGAATCGCCGGAATAGGTGACGACGTGGTTCTGATATTCAATCCGGTAGCCGACGCAGTGGAGACGGGGGGCGTGAGTGACAGTGGCGGGCCGAATGCGGGTGTCCCCCAAGCGGAAGCTGCGATCGGAGACTTCGCGAATCGTCACGCGAAACGGCGCTGCGTTGAAACTTGGGAACGTGGTCAGCATGCTCCGCATCAGGCGTGTCGTTCCACGTGGCCCGATAAGAGTTAGTGGCGGTCTGGTGCCGCCCTGATATTTGCAAAAAATGACGGCATCGAAAAAAAATGGGATGAAGTCGGCGAAATGGTCGGCATGGAAATGGGAAAACAGAATGTGTGTAATGCGGTGGCGATCGACACCGGTCTGAATCAAATTGGAGAGAGTGCGGGGTCCGAAGTCGAGCAGGAACGTGTGATCGGTTTCAACCAGATATCCGGCAGCGGCCCTAGTGGGATGCACATTTGTTCCCGAGCCCAGGACGGTGACCCGAATCATGACACCGGCGCCTCCTGGAAACTCTGCCGTAAACGAATGAGTAGCCGGCGCAGCTGATCGGCCTCTGCAGGGCTGAACGCGCGTTCGAAGAAGGGGCGAATGAAGGCGATATGTGCCGCGAAAGTCTTTCGAAACAACCGATCGCCCTTGTCGGTCAGACAGATGAGCGTGCTTCGCCGGTCGGCAGCCACTGGGATTCGGCGAATCAACCCCTTGGCCTCCAGACGATCCAGCACGCCTGTCAAAGTGCCCTTCGTGACCAGCGTGGCAGATGACAGTTCGGCGCAGGTCAGGCCGTCTGTATCGCCCAAGGTCGCAATGACGTCGAACTGCGAAGGAGTGAGCCGCAAGGAACGTACATGCCGGCTGTCAGTGCGCCAGAACGCAAGATAGGCCTCAACCAGCGGGCGTAAAACTTTGAGATGGGAATCGTCTTTGAGATGGGGACTGTCCACAGCGCAGGCAGCCTAGTCACCGCATCAGGCGCCTGTCAAGAGTTGCCGAGGATGTCGCGTTGACGCCGTGAGGACCTGCCCCCTATCATGTCGCCTGCCATGTACCGCCATCCAGAATCCGGCCAAGCCAATCTGACTGCCATCTTGCTCTTGTTGGGCATCGTCGTCTCGGGCGTATGGGTCTGGAAGCGTCTGTCACTAGACGTACAGGACTTCATCATCGATCAAGCCATTCCTTTGGCCGCCCTATCGCTAATGGCGCTGACAGCGATATGGATCATCATAGGAAAGGTCAGGAAACGGCTTGATAGACGCAAGGAACGCGCCCGCTTGATTGCGTTGCTGGAGAAGCAGACCTCATCACCGAAACGCCTTGAATTGGCATTCACGATGATCGAAGTCAACGACTATCGCCGCGCTGGCCTGGAAGTCATCGCGCCGCAGCTTCAGGATTTATTCGTGTCGACCTTGCAGCGGGCCTTGGGAGAGAAACAACATCGGGTGCGGGGAATGGCGGCCAGCCACTTGGGGGTAATCGGCGATGACCAAGCGGTGACTCATCTGCTGGCGGCGTTGGAGGATGACCATGCCTACGTGCGTTCCAGCGCAGCGCTCGGTCTCGGGCGATTGCGCGCATCCGCCGCGAAAGACAAGTTGGCCTATGTCAGCAAGGAAGACTGGGATCAAACCGTGCGGAGCCGCGCCCGCGAGGCATTGGAGCGTATCCGATGACTGCGAAGGATTGAGATGGAGGGCAGCGACAGACGGGTTAGCCAGTCCAGTCGAGGACCACGATTTCAGGCGTGCAATTCACACGAACGGGAACGACCGACCAGCCTAGGCCGCGGTTGACGTACAGGCGATGGTTGTCCTTGCTGTAGAGTCCATTGGTCCGGCCGTGACAGCCTGGCGGCAGCCAGAATGTCGGGACATAGGGAATGCGCCATTGACCGGCATGACTGTGTCCGCAGAGGCTGAGATCGACATGGTGCCGAGGCGTCAGCTGATCCAGGATGTTGGGTGCATGGGCCAACAGGAGCGTGAACCGCCCAGGTTGCGGTGAAGGAATACACCGGAGATCGGCGCGGTGAAGTGAAGGGTCGTCGAGCCCCACGATTGCCAACTCGCCTGTCTTCAGGGGAAGAAATGTTACTTGATTGACCAGGAGAACCACCTTGCGGCGGTCGAAGTGTTCGGCGAATTCATCGATCCGTACCCCACTGTAGTGGTCGTGGTTGCCGAGGGTGACGTACACCGGAGCCAGACGTCGTAACTCTGTCAAAAAACGAAGGGTGTGCGGGAGGCCGCTTCGAACGTTCAGCAGATCGCCCGTAATAAAGATCCAATCAGGCGCCAATCCGGCCACCTGCCGAACGATGGCGCGATGGCGTGGGCGATAGCGGTCCAAATGCAAGTCGCTCAGGTGCACGGCACGACGTCCGGCAAGCGGGGCATGGACGAGAGGAAGGTGCGTAATGCTCGGCGTGGATAGCCCGAGCTCAATGCCGGGCATGAGATTGAACAGGTGGTGGAAGGGACGACTCAGCCAGTGGCCGACCCAAACCCGCGCCAGTTCCTGCCACCGAATCAGCGCCGCGATCATTCCATGACCCGATTCAAGCGGGCTCTGTCGGCGGTGGTTGCGCGATACCCTTGATCGTACAGCTTGCCCATGCCGGTCATCAGGGATTCCATGCCTTTGGCATTATGCAGCGTATCGAACTTCGAAATGAGGGCGAGGAGATGGGTAGTGGATCCCAACGAGGGTTCAGACGACAGATCGAGGGCGACGAGGATGTCTTGAAGTTCACGGTGGTTATAGACGGCATTGTCATCGCCATCACCCACCAGGGCGAACTCGTAAAAGGTTAGGCTGAGAGACAACAGCGATTGAGTGCGCTGAAAATCAGTTCGGACGGCGTCAATTCCTTTGGGATACCGTGAGCGGCAGTCCGATGCCTGTTGCTCCGATGAATCTGCCGCAGCCCAGGGTGATTCGGCCTCCTCCGTCCAGGCGATGCGCTGTACTGCAGGAGGGGCCGGCTTTTGGCGTTGTTGCTTATAAAACCAGTTCATACACTGGCTCGCGATGGCGAATGCCCGTTTGTCCGTCTCGGCCTGTCGCTGGATATGTTGAGTGAAGCGACTGAAGATATCGATGGCGGTCAATTGTGGGGCAGCCATCGGTGAAGGGGCGAAGGTAGCGATGACCGAACAAAATACTGCCCCGGCAGCAAGATTCCTATGGATGGATTTCATGCGCATCGGTCTCATTCTGGACTCCGCTGAGGTACCATAGCGTCTCTGTCGAGTATAACACGGGTGTGATCCCCACTGAAGGCAATGTCACCTCTCACCACGATAAGGAATGCGCATGCCAACGCCATCCTGGCTCGATGAAACCTTACCTTACCTGACTGCGGCAGTTCCCGCGATCGGCGGCCGGATTCGCAGTTCACCGGAAGATTTTCGTGTTGAGGAACGACCGCTCTACCTGCCTTGTGGCGATGGCGAACACCTGTATATTCGAGTGACCAAGCGCGGCCTGTCCACTCCGGATCTGCTTCTCCGGCTCTCTTCGCAGCTCCATGTCAAAGCGCAATCTATCGGCGTGGCCGGGCTGAAGGACGCCCAAGCCGTCACGACGCAGATGATTTCCTTGCAGGGCGTGAAGCCAGAGGCGGTAGCGGCCTTGTCCACCGACGAGCGTGTGTTGGATCTGGAGATATTAGGGCGTCATCGCAATCGCCTCCGGAAGGGACACCATGCCGGCAATCATTTCCGACTGGTGATACGGGACGTGAGAGTGGGTGCGGAGGAGCACGTGAGACAGGTATTCGATGAGTTACTGCGCCGGGGCGTGCCGAACTACTTTGGACCTCAGCGACAAGGGAGGTCGGGAACGAATTTTCAATTGGGTGCCGAGTTGTTGCAAGATGCCGCGCGCCGCAACAAGATGAGCCGCGCCAAGCGTATCTGGTTCATGAACGCCTATCAATCCCACGTGTTCAATCAGATCGTGGCCAAACGGATTGCGAGCCTTGATCGTGTGTTGCTGGGTGACTGGGCCATGAAGATGGAAAATGGGGCCTGCTTTCCCGTGGAACAACCTGAGATGGAACAGCCGCGCGCGGACCGGTTTGAAATCAGCCCCACCGGGCCCCTCTTTGGTTCTCGTGCACCTTGGGCCACGGGTTTCGCGGGGGAGATCGAACGTGCGGTCGTGGCTGACCTCGGAAGCACCCCTGACGTACTGTCCAAGGCGGGGACCGAATGCGGATTCAGAGGTGAACGACGAACGCTCAGAATTCGTCTCAATGAGCTCACCTGGTCGGTTGAAGGCTCTGTGTTGACCCTATCCTTTTGGCTGCCCCCTGGGTCCTACGCCACCAGTGTGCTCCGCGAAGTGGTGAAGGCAAATTCTTAGCGGGACGCTGGAAAAGTCTGCCAGCTGCTTTCTCGCGTCGTTCAGACCCTCAACGTGAAGCCAGGCTATGCTTCAGGCCTTCGCTCGCTGCGGCCTAGCTGGACGGCCTTGTGAGCATCTGCGCGGCACTCATGTAAATGTTGACTCCTCTGACAAGTACGGCATCTCAAACCCTTTCCCCAACCAGACGGGCTCTACGGATCATTTTTCCTTCAAATGGTAGAATCTACAGAGTGCAACTCCTCGCTTCCGGGCGCGGTTTCTCAGAGGTAAATTCACCCGAGGTCTATCATGACAGGATCGCAGGAAACGGTCTTTCTACAGGGCCACATCATTGATTCGTTGATCCTGGCCAAGGTGCTGGACACCATCTTGATGATGGGCGGTAGCTTTGACCTGCAGGATGTGAATATAGGTGCGACCAGAGAGGCCGCCTCCCAGGCGCGGATCGTGGTGCACGCGCCTTCTAGCCGTGTGCTGGGGGAGATTCTACGCGCCATCCAGCCCCATGGGGCCACCATCGAGCGCGAAGCCGATTGCCGATTTGAGCCCGCCCCGTCGCGGGGGGTGTTTCCTGAAGAGTTCTATGCCACGACGCATCTCCCGACTCAAATTCGTCTCGATGGCGAGTGGGTGAACGTGGAGAATATGGAAATGGACCTTGGCATCTGCATCGATCCGGCCAAGGCCCGCGCTCGAACCCTTCCGATGGATGCCGTGACCGCGGGCGATCTAATCGTGATTGGTCGAGATGGTATCAGGGTGACGCCACTCGTTCGTCCGGCCGAGCGCGATGTGTTTGGGTTCATGGAATCCGTGGTGTCCTCGGAGCGCCCGCATCAGCCGGTGATTGCCGATATCGCGAAGCGGATGCAGAAGTTGCGCGAGTGGCATCGGGAGGGCCGCACCGGCGCAAAGGTGCTGTTGGCGGGAGGGCCGGCAATCGTGCATGCGGGCGGCCGAGACGCATTGGCCTGGCTGATCGAGGCTGGCTACATTCAACTATTGTTCTGCGGCAATGCGCTTGCGGCTCATGATATGGAGGCGGGGCTGTATGGCACCTCGCTCGGGTACGGATTGGCCGCCGGGCGCTCAGTGCCGCATGGGCATGAACATCATCTCAGGACCATTAACCGGATTCGCGCCATCGGGAGCATTCAAGAGGCTGTGCGGTCGGGATTCATAACCGATGGAATCATGGCGGCATGCGTGCGGCGCGAGGTGACGATGGTCATGGCGGGCACCATTCGCGACGACGGTCCGCTGCCCGGTGTGGTGACGGACTCGATGCAGGCCCAGCAGGCCATGCGGGCGGAGATTCACGGAGTCGGCCTCGCGCTGCTGGTGGCGTCCACGCTCCATGCGATTGCCACGGGCAACTTACTGCCGGCCACCATCCCAACGGTCTGCGTCGATGTGAATCCGGCCGTTCCGACGAAACTAGCCGATCGTGGCAGCTTTCAAGCGGTCGGTCTCGTGATGGATGCCGCCTCGTTTCTCACGGAACTCGCGCGCGAACTTGGGTGGCGCCCATGAGTCGGCTCCTGGTCTGTCCGCCAGACTATTTTCGGATCAATTACGAAATCAATCCCTGGATGCGACGCACGAACGCGGTCGACTCAGCACGCGCAATGAGTCAGTGGCACGCGCTGATGGACGTCTTATCCCAGGATGTCGGGGCGGGCATTGAGCAGATGCCGTCTCTCGAAGGCCTCCCCGACATGGTCTTCACGGCCAATGCGGGCGTGGTGGTCGGGCGTCGCGCCCTGGTGAGCCGGTTTCGTTACCCAGAGCGCCAACGAGAGGAAATCCACTTCGAGCGGTGGTTTCGTGAACAGGGGTATGAGGTGCTGACGCTCGACAAGACCCTCTACTTCGAAGGGGCCGGTGACCTGTTGGGGTTTCCTGATACGTGGTTCGGAGGATATCGGCAGCGGTCGGATATTCGGGCTTTTCCCAAAGTGGGTGACCTGTTCGAGCGGGAAATTATTCCGCTCGAATTAATCGATGCCCGGTTCTATCATCTCGACACCTGCTTCTGCCCTCTTAGCGGCGGGGAGCTGCTCTACTTTCCTCCGGCGTTCGATGCGTATGGACAAGCGGCCATTGCTCAACGGGTTCCGGACAGCTCGTCGGTTGACCGTGCCCGAGGACGAAGCTCTGCGGTTCGCCTGCAATGCGGTATGCATCGGCAAACACATCGTCATCCCAGCCGGTTGCCCTCGCACGACGCACCTGCTGCAGGCGCGCGGTTATCGCACGTACGCCGTGCAGCTGGACGAATTTATGAAGTCCGGCGGCGCAGCCAAGTGTCTCACCCTGGCTCTTGATTGATCCTGTCAGTCTCCCTACCGTGAGCGAAAAAGAAACGACAGATAGAGTCCCGCGATGGCGGTAGTCGTGAGCTCAATCGTGAGCAGCAAGCGACTGACGATGGCGTCTGGCTGCGGGGGCGAGAGAATGAAATGGAACCCCAAGAATGCCGCCGGCTGTGAGGGAGGAGACTCCCACGGGGGCATCAGGAGAGAGACCACCAGCACCGTCACCATGCCGTAGAGAATGTTCAGGTTCAGTTGTTCGGTCGCCGAGCGTCATTTTTGTGCGGCGCGACGGCCGCTGGGATGTGTGATTCGAGCGCGGCGCCGCACTCGGTGCAGTACCGGTTGATCTCAGGAAGGGCGCGTCCGCAGGAAGGGCAGGGTTTCATAACAGATGATTTCCAATGGAGCCTGCAGCCTAGCGCGAGTGCGAAAGGAATTCCAGCGTCAAGATCGAGATGCGTGAAGAGTCGACGAAGCCGACACTCCGCGGATCGATTCGTTGACAGGTTTCAAAGCGCCTTCCTATAATCCGCCTCCATGACGATTTCATCCATTCGACGTGTGGCAGTCATCGGCGCAGGCGCCTGGGGAACGGCGTTGGCTCGGCACTTGGCCGAGAAGCAACTCTCCGTCAGACTGTGGGCCCATGAGCTGGATGTCGTCCGGGCGATCCAAAGCCGGCATGAAAACCAGCTGTTTTTATCCGGAATCTCGCTTCCAGCGACCTTGTCTGCGACGAACAGCCTTGCGGAAGCTGTGGCGGGAGCCGATTGCGTGATCTTTGCCGTACCCTCGCATGTTGCAAGGCCTGTTCTGGGACAGATCGCACTGGTCCTTCCGCATCCGATTCCGTTGGTCAGCGCCACAAAAGGAATTGAAGAAGATACCCTTCAGCTCATGACCCAGGTCATGGAGGATATGCTCCCGGCCCATATGCAGCAGTCCTTACTGGTGTTGTCGGGACCGAGTTTTGCGACTGAGGTGAGTCGGGGGCATCCGACAGCGATTTGTCTCGCCGGCCAGAATGCGCAGGTCGTCAAGACGGTTCAGAGTCTCTTCATGACCCCCAATTTCCGCGTCTATGCGGATGATGACCTGATCGGCGTGCAACTCGGCGGCGCGTTGAAAAACGTGATGGCGCTGGCCGCCGGCGTGGTTGACGGACTGGAACTCGGACACAATGCCCGTGCCGCGCTCATTACCAGAGGATTGACCGAGATGGTTCGCCTGGGTGTGGCGATGGGCGCGGATCCGCGCACGTTTTACGGGCTGTCCGGCGTCGGCGATCTCATCCTCACCTGCACCGGCCCGTTGAGCCGCAATCACTCGGTGGGGGTACGATTAGGAAAGGGCGAGCGCCTCCAGACCATTATTGCCGGCATGCAGGCGGTGGCGGAAGGCGTCCGGACGGCGAAAGCGGCTCTGGGACTTGCCCTGCGGTGCGGCGTAGACATGCCGATCGTGCGTGAAGTGAATGCAGTGCTCTTTGCCGACAAATCGTGCCGCCAGGCGGTCGGCGATTTATGGAGCGCGTAGCCAAAGAGGAGAAAAGCCTGTCGTGAATCAAGATCAATTGCAGGCGTTACTTACTCAGGTTCAGCGTGGCGTCCTCGACGTTCCTGGTGCGCTGCATCAGTTGCGGACCATGCCGTACGAAAATTTGGGGTTTGCCTCGCTCGATCACCATCGTGCACTGCGGCAGGGATTCCCGGAAGTGATTTTTTGCGAAGGGAAAACCGAACGTCAAGTCGTGACCATTGCCAAGACGCTGCTCCGGAGGACGAACTCGTTACTGGCCACGCGGGTGGAGCGGTCCGTCGCCCGGGCGCTGCTCCGCATCAGCAAGCGCGCGGTCTATCATGAGGCGGCGAGGGTAGTGGCGATTGCGCCGCCCAAGTTGGTCCGGCGTGGGTCGGTGTTGATCGTGACTGCAGGTACCGCCGATATTCCGGTGGCGGAAGAGGCGCGCGTGACCGCCGATATTATGGGAAGCCGAACGGACACGTTGTATGACGTGGGAGTGGCCGGCCTCCATCGTTTGCTCGGTCAGCAGGATCGTTTGCATGAGGCTCGAGCGCTGGTGGTGGTGGCGGGGATGGATGGCGTGCTGCCGAGTGTCGTCGGCGGTCTCGTGCGACAACCGGTGATTGCCGTGCCGACGAGCCGCGGCTATGGGGCGCACTTCGGCGGCTTGGCGGCGTTATTGACCATGTTGAATTCCTGCGCAGCGGGGGTCGGGGTGATGAATATCGACAACGGCTTCGGGGCCGGCTGCATGGCCCATCGGATCAATATGGTGGGCGAAGAGTCAGGGATTTCGACGACCGGGCGGAGTCGCTGAAGAGAAGAGATGTCTGCCGGGGTTAGTTCTTCACCACAAATTTGCCGCGTTTGGGCCACGACAACATTTGAGTGCGCTGGCCTTTCTCTCCGTTGCTGAGCAATTTCACTCGCACTTCATATTCGTACGATCCGATCGGAACTTGGAGTTTGTTGTGGTCGAGGCCGTCCCAGGCGAGGTCGATGTGCACGCGCTTTTGTGCGGGATCCCCGCTGCCATTCGTGTCCGACAGAACGTGTTCATTCACCGGTTGGCGGATGGAGAGGAAGCGCAAGGACGTCATAGAGGAGGACATGACCAGGGCAGAGACCTCCAGCATCAATTGCTCATTGATGTCTTTAGGCAGTTGCACCGTGGCGATGAAATGAAACGGTCCATCTTGCGGGCGATAGGGCATCGGCGCGGCGTGCAGCGTGAGGATCTTCAATTCCGGCTCAGGTCGGGGACCAACGATTTGCCCTTGGTCTTGGCCAGCACATCCACGCTGTCCCTGGCAGCATGAAGACAATACTCAGCAGGATGAGCAGGCCGAACCGTCTTTTCTGTGATGTTCGCAAGTCCGTGGTATGGGCTGAGATCCGGCCGGGATTGATCATGAATTGTCGACGTCGCGCGAAGTGAGTTGGCGAACTGATCGGATGTAAGCCTTTACTGGGGATAACACAGCCTCGCAAGGCTGTCAACGAAGGAGCGGAATGATTGCTGTCTGGATGCGGCTCCGGTAAGATGCCGCTCGATCGCGCGCGAGAGAGCATGGCAGGAGCGATGTGACGAAGCACCTTCATTTCGACTGTTTCTCGGGCATCAGCGGCGACATGATTTTGGGTGCGTTGGTGGATGCGGGCTTGCCCTTCAAGGACTTGGTACGCGGTCTTGCCCGGCTTGCAAATCGAAGGGTTTCGTCTCACGAAGAAGCCAGTGGAACGTGGGACGTCTTTCGGCGACGAAAGTCGATGTGCTCATCGAACAAAGGCTTTCGGGCTCCGTTGACGCTGGCGCAAATCAAACGGATTCTTCAGAAAAGCGGATTGCCCGCCGTCGTCAAAGAACAAAGCCAGGCGGTGTTCGATCGGTTGGCGGATGCCGAGGGAAAGGCCCATGGCGTCGAGCCGTCGACAGGTGCATTTCCATGAGGTAGGCGTGATCGATTCTTTCGTCGATGTCGTCGGCGGAGTGCTGGGCCTGCACCTGATGGGGATTCAGCGCGTGACAGCCTCCGCGATCAATGTGGGATCCGGCACCCTCACGTCAGCCCACGGTTCCTTGCCCGTGCCGGGACCGGCCGTCGCCGCGCTGGCTGTCGGATTACCCATTTATGCTCAAGGCCCATCACGGGAGCTCGCGACGCCGACCGGCGTAGCATTAGTGCGTACCTTGCCACAGGAGTTCGGTCCTGCTGCCTCGCATGGACGTGCGCCAAGTGGGATATGGGGCCGGCACGGCGACCCGGCAGAGTGGCCGAATGTGTTACGGGTCTTTGTCGGCGACGCAGCCGGACCGGCGGTCGGTGTCGGTGGAGACGATCGTGGAGCTTCAGACCAACATCGACGACCTCAATCCGCAAATCTATGAGACCGTGTTCGATCGGGTATTTGCGGCCGGCGCCGTCGATGTCACGCTGGCGCCCGTGACGATGAAAAAGGGTCGACCCGGCAATGTGCTCTCCGTGCTGGCGCCACGCGAAAAAGTCAGAGGCCGTGTTAGCGGTGTTATTCGCCGATACGACGGCGCTGGGCATCCGGACTCACGAGGTGCAGCGACGGGTCTTGCCGCGTCGGTTCACCTCGGTCCAGTGGAGGGGCAGCGATGTCCGCATCAAACTGGCGGACCAGGCGCCGGGGCGCGTCAAAGCGTCACCTGAATACGAAGATTGCAGACGCATTGCGGAACAAAGCGGGCGGCCGGTGAAAGATATTCTGGAATCGGCGATGCGGATGTATCGCCAGTCGCAGGACAAAGGCGAAGGGTCAAAGTGAGCCATTGAACGTCGAGACTGTTGTCCCGTCTCCTCCTCCCTTGCCACTCTCCTCCACGAGGCCTCGCGTGACGATCCTCCTCTATGCGGGATTGTTTCTGGCCTCGGTCATTATCACCCTGGCGGGATGCCATCTCTTCACGAATGGAATCGAATGGCTGGGGAAGCGACTGCACATTTCCGAGGGCGCGGTCGGGAGTGTGTTCGCGGCAGTCGGGACGACCCTGCCGGAGACCTCGATTCCGATCATCGCGATTTTTTTCGGTGCCGGTCGCGAGCAGGCGGAAGTGGGTTGGGCGCGATCCTCGGCGCGCCGTTTATGCTCAGCACGCTTGTCTTGCCGATTCTGGCGTTCCTGTTATTGCTCTATGCCAGGATTGGAAAACGGACGGCCACCTTCAAGCTCAATTATGGCGAAGTGCGGGTCGATATCATATTTTTCCTCATCAGCGTATGTCCTGGCATTAACCTGCGCCGTCATTCCCTCGCGCCTCTTTCATGGGCCGTTGCCGTCGCTCCTGATCGGGCTCTATGTGTACTACATGAGACTCAAATTTCAGCGGAGGATGAGGAGTCGGAGGGGGAGCGAACCACTCGAACCGTTCCTGTTTGCGCGGCGGTCGTCTCGTCCGTCCTATGTCGTGATCGCGCCGCAAGGGATTGTCGGACTGCTGGGACTGGTCGGAGGAGCGCATCTTTTCGTGACTGCGGCGAACTCCATTTCGGCGGAACTGCAAGTCTCGCCGCTGATCCTCGCCTTGCTGATTGCGCCGCTGGCAACGGAATTGCCGGAAATGTCCAATAGTTTTCTCTGGCTCTATCGGAAGAAGGATCGGTTGGCGGTCGGAAATGTCACCGGAGCCATGGTCTTTCAGGGCATGATTCCCGTGTCGGTCGGATTGCTGGGCACCGGAATGGGTACTGGGAACGACGGCCTTGGCGACCATGGTGCTGGCCGTATTCGCTATGGGCATCAATTTGCTGCAAGTGCTATGGTCCGGTCAGTGGCGCCCCTGGTTGCTGAGCGCCAGCGCCATCCTGTACCTTGGGTACACACTATTCCTGTACACGCATGGCTCCTAAACGCATCCGACGAGTCCAGCAACGCCCGGTGCTTGGGCCTCACCATGGGAGATCCCGCCGGGATCGGACCGGAGGTGATTGCCAAGGCGTTGGCCGATAAGGCTTTGGCGCGCATGTGCCGTCCGGTGGTTGTGGGTTCCCGCGCCGTCATGGAACGAACGATCGCGTCCCTGCAAGCTGCCGCTCCAGATTGTCGAGTTCGATCCGACGCACCTCGCCCGACTGAAAGCCGGGCAGGTGGCGGTGGTGGATGCTCTCGAAGCAGCCCGCTGCCGAGATTTCGCATGGGTGTGGCGGCGGATGTAACAGGAGCCGCCTCCATTGACTTCATTAAGGCTGCGGTCCAGCTTGCGCAGGCGGGCAGTCTGGCGGGAATCGTGACGGCGCCCATCAATAAAGAAGCCATGAACATGGCCGGTTACCACTACCCGGGGCATACGGAGTTGCTGGCTGATCTGACCCAGACCAAGGAATTCGGGATGATGATTGTCGGCGGGCCGCTGAAGATCATGTTCACCACCACCCACGTTGCGATCAATTCGCTGTCCTCGATGTTGACCACGGAGCGTATTACGAAGGCTATTCGTCTCGCTCATCTGGGGCTGACGCGTTACTTCGGCATTGCGCGACCGAAAATCGGTGTGGCCGCACTGAACCCACATGCGGGCGAACATGGGTTATTCGGTAATGAAGAAATGACCAGCATTGACCCGGCCGTGCGACAAGCCCGTGCCGCCGGAATCAAGGCCAGTGATCCGTTGCCGGCCGATACCCTATTTGGGAAGGCGGCCAGAGGCGCGTACGATGGCGTCGTGGCGATGTACCATGATCAGGGGCTGATCCCTTTGAAGCTGCTCGCCTTCGGGACCTGTGTGAATCTGACGGTGGGGCTGCCGATCATCCGGACGTCGGTCGATCATGGAACCGCCTACGATATTGCCGGTAAAGGGTTGGCCGAACATGGGAGTCTGCTGGAAGCCGTCAAGGTCGCGGCCAGGTTGGCCCAATCTTGGTCGCCTCCCCAGGGCCGGTCTCGGTAACAAAAGAGGAGTACGCATCGCCATGTCAGAAAAGACCGCTTCGATTATCGATCAGCAGGTGAAGGAATTGGACGCGATTGCGAAGCGGACGGTACAAGATTTTAATACCGTTTTGGGCGCCGAACGCATGGGGCAATGGAAGATCCGCACAGTGACATTGCTCCAGCAACTTACGGGGAAGAAAGAGGCGGATGAACTGGCGAGCAAGGATCCCGGCCCCGCCTTTACCAACGATCTGATCGAGGAATTCACCGATGAGGTGGAGTGTTATCGTTCCTACCTGGTGGCGCTTGCAAAACGGCTCCGGGCGGCGGTTCCTCCGCAGTCCTGAGAAGTGGACGCGAGGCCATGGCTCCCCCTTTTCCTCCAGCACTGAAGCGTCTCGGACAGAACTTTCTCATCGATCCGAACATCATCCGCAAAATCGTGGCCGCGGCGGCGCTTCGTCCCGATGACCTGGTGCTGGAGATCGGCCCTGGTCGAGGCGCTCTGACGGCGGGCCTCTGCGCCGAAGCAGGACGGGTCATTGCCGTCGAGATCGATCCGCAGTTGCAGCCTCACCTTCAGCAAAATCTCGCCCATTGTCGGAATCTGGATCTTCGAATTGAGGATGCGCTAAAGTTTCCTTTCGACACGTTTGCCGCCTCGCACGGTGGTGGTGGCGAACCTGCCCTATTACGCCTCCACCCCGCTCTTGTTCGCTCTGCTGGATGCCCGCGCTCAGGTAGATCGCATGGTTCTCATGCTACAGACGGAGGTGGCCCTTCGTCTGACGGCCAAGTCCAACAGCAAGGACTACGGAATTCTCTCGGTGTTGACGCAAGAGGCGGCAGACGTAGAATTGGCCTTTCGCGTCTCCCCGAATTGTTTCCGGCCGCGCCCGTCGGTGGGATCTGCCGTGGTGCGTTTGGCTATGAAATCCCATGACGCGTTCGATCCGATTCGGCATGAACGATTCCGTCGGTTGGTGCGCGCGTCGTTTGCCCATCGTCGGAAAACATTGGTGAACTCGTTGCGTGATGAAGGCTTTCCCTCGGAGCAAATCGTCCGTGCAATGCATGCGGCAGGCGTGCCGTTTCAAGCCAGAGCTGAAATGTTGGACCTCGACACCTACCGCACGCTCGCACGCGCATTTGATCCGGATCCTTTGTGATCTCTGACCCGTAAGCCTTGAAACGTAGAGGGTTCAGAGCCTGTGCAACATTTCCCCTTTGTTTGAAAAGCCTTTTTCCCTGTGCTACGATCCGCCGCATGGGTGTATCCACCACGGCAAAGCGCGGTGACGCCCGCTCAGCCCCCTCCCGTTCCTCACATGTGAAGCGTGAAGTGATCGGGGTTCTCCTGATCGCAGCCGGCCTTTTGATCCTGCTCAGCTTGGTGTCGTTCTTTCCCGGAGATGCCAAATCGATGGCGGCATCCGGATCAGCCGGCAATCAGCCCAGGAACATGATCGGGTCGGTGGGGGCACTGGTAGCGGCGGCGTCTTTTTATACGATCGGCGGAGCCGCCTATCTATTTCCCATTCTGCTCGGGCTGCTCGGCGCTCGCTGTTTCATGCCCATTCCACTCACCGTCAGGCTCAGAAATGCAGGCAGCGGTGTGGCGGCGATGGTCTGTTTGAGCGCATTTCTCCACTTGGAAGTCACCGCGGTTCCGACTATTTCGAGCGGATGGGTGAACCGCGGCATGGCCGGCGGGATAATCGGCCAAGTATTGGCCGACGGCCTTCGGAGCTATTTCGCCAACACCGGCGCACATATTGTGATCCTCACCGGCCTCGTGGTCGCGTTACTCTTTACTGTGCCTGTTTCTCTGACCGTGCTGGTCCAGCGACTTCCCGAGTGGTGGGCCGGAGCCTGCGAACACATGACAGGTTGGTTGCCGGAGTGGCCGACCAGCCAGGAAAGCCCTTCGAAACGGTCGCGTGTGAAGACGCCACGTGTGCCTCGCGAGGCTGAGGATCACTCGTTCGACCGGGAAGTGGAGGTCGTGGCGGAAGCGGTGGACCAGATAGCAGTCCCCATGATTCCGCCAAAAATTCAGCCTCCGATCAAAGTGGAGAAACGCGTGGCGTCTGCCGAAGAACCGGCGGCCGCCGTGGCAATGAGCCCCTCCGTGGCGGACGGATATGTGTTGCCGGATCCGCAAGAATTATTGAGCGACCCATCCGGACCCCTCGCCCGCCTCAGCGATGCAGAGATCACGCAGCAATCTGAGATTTTGACCAAGGCCCTAAAAAGTTTCATGATCGACGGACGGGTGACGGAAGTGCGACCTGGTCCGGTGGTGACCATGTATGAATTCGAACCGGCGCCCGGCACGAAAGTCGCCCGTATCGTCAATCTCGCTGATGATTTGGCCTTAGCGTTGAAAGCCATCAGCCTGCGCATCGTGGCGCCGCTTCCAGGCAAATCGGTCGTGGGCATCGAAGTGCCCAATCCGCACCGCGAGACCGTTTCGCTCAAGGAAGTCGTGACCAGCGATTCATTTTCTCGATCCCGGTCCAAGCTGAGCTTGGCTCTTGGCAAAGACATTTTTGGCGGCGCCGTCAGCGCGGATCTCCAGAAGATGCCCCACCTGCTTGTCGCCGGCGCCACGGGAGCGGGGAAGAGCGTGAGCTTGAACACGATGCTACTCAGCATTCTGTTCAGCGCCAGACCCAATGAGGTGAAACTCCTCCTCATCGACCCGAAGATGTTGGAGTTCCAAAGTTACGACGGCATTCCCCATCTTCTGCGTCCTGTTATCACCGATCCCAAATCGGCCGCGCGTGGATTGGGATGGGTCGTACAGGAAATGGAGCGGCGATACAAACTCCTGGCCGAGGCGGGGGTGCGCAGCATTGAGGCCTATAATCTCAGGATCTCCCAGGTTCAAGGAGCCGTCTCGGATGTGTGGCAGTCGGGCAAAGCGGAACAAGTGGAACTGACGTTCCTTCCTGAAGAAGAGCGACTTTCACAGGGAGAAAATGCCGAACCAGCGGGTGATAATGGACCGACTGCTTCAGTCAAGCCTACTCCGCCGGAACCGTTACCCTATATCATGGTCATGATCGATGAGTTAGCGGACTTGATGATGGTCGCCCCCAAGGATGTCGAGGACAAGATTGCGCGCCTGGCGCAGATGGCCCGCGCGTCCGGGATTCACCTCGTGTTGGCTACTCAGCGGCCGTCGGTCGATGTGTTGACGGGACTCATTAAAGCGAACTTTCCTGCCCGCATCGCGTTCCAGGTTTCCTCCAAGACCGATTCCCGCACTATTCTCGACGCCAATGGCGCAGAAGCCTTGCTGGGTCGCGGCGACATGCTGTATCTCGCCTCGGGAACCGGGAAGTTGATGCGCATTCATGGGTCCTATGTGTCGGACGATGACGTGCGACGGGTCGTCGAATTCGTTAAAAAGCAGGCCTTGCCTTCCTATTGCCGCGAGCTGCAATCGCTCAAGCTGGATGAAGCAGAGGAGGAGCAGGCGAAGGACGATGTGTATGAACAGGCCAAGGATTTGGTATTGTCGACCGGACAGGCCTCGGCATCGCTGATTCAACGGCGCCTCCGAGTGGGGTATCCTCGGGCCGCGCGCATGATCGAACAGATGGAAGCAGAAGGGGTAGTCGGAGCGGCGGGTCGGGATGGACGTCGGGAGGTCCTGGGTCGTCGCGGGCCGGTCGGAGGAGATGAGGCATGATGCGGATGTGGTTACTGGTCCTACTGCTGCTGTGGAGTGGATTCCTCGTGGCTCCTCGAATGGCCACGGCTGACGAACAGGCGGTCGATGCGCAGGCGTTGCAGGAAGTTCAGGAGGTGGTGAAGAAAATCCAGGTTCGGTATGAAAAGACGAAAGACTTGCAAGCCTCGTTCACTCAGAAAACGAGAATCGAAGGGTTCTCCACCCCTGTGACTTCAACCGGCCATTTTTACATCAAGAAGCCTGGCCGTTTGCGCTGGGACTATATCGAGCCTGCAACGGAAGAAATTTACGTCAACAAAGATGATGTCAAAATGTACGTGCCGGAGCATAAACAGGTGCTGGTCGGGAAGCTTACTTATATGGCCGCCTCTCAGGCGCCGTTGCAATTATTGCAGGGCGTGGCCAAACTGGACGAAGAATTTGATATCGAACCCACTGCTAACAAAGAGCGTGGGGCGGGGGGCATTCCTCTCGTGTCTCTGACGCCGAAGCAGGGTCGCGCCGAGCCGGAGCGAGCGATACAGAAAATCGTCATTGAAGTGCAACCCAAGACCTATTTTCTGAAGACCATAGCATTGCATGAGGTCAGCGGTAATATCGCCACCTTCGAATTTTCAGAATTGAAGCCGAATAGTGGATTGAAGGATGAGCTATTTGATTTCAAGGCGCCGGCCGATGTAGAAATCGTGAGGGCGCCGGTGTTGAGCCGCCCATAGCAGGATGGTGAAAAATTCCACCAGCTTTGTTCTTGCATCGCCGAGAGCCTCAACGTACGGCAAGGGTGCTCCTCCGCCCTGTGGTTGCTGGGGTCTCACCGGACGGCCTTTTTGACCATCCTGCGAGCACACTGAACTATTTTCAGGAAACGTTCGGTTCCTCGTGAATCGAGACGAAACGAGCAGGGCGATTGATGACTTCGGACTTGGCGAGGGGCGAATGAATCAGGCCTGTACGAGCAGCGCCACGGAAGCGGTAGAACGGGCTATTGCGGCGTTGGACCTCGATCGGTTGGAGCGGGACTATTGGGATCAAAACGAATTCCTCTACATTCCAGCGTTTCTGCCGCGAGACTTCGTGGAGGCGATGCTGGTCCCGCAGGCGCAGATGCTCAAGTCAGGATTGAACCGCAATTACATCCCCGGGCATAAGAAGGGCGGGAGTGTCAGTTATTATGCGGTGAGGGACCAGGCACCGCAATTCATCGACCTGTATCGATCAGAGGCTTTGCGAGCACTGCTCAACCGGTTGACGAAGGTCAACCTCTTGCTGTGCCCCGAGAATGATCCCCATTCCTGCGCGCTGTATTACTACACGGAAGCCGGTGATCATATCGGGTATCATTACGATACGTCGTATTACAAAGGCGCCCGCTATACCATTTTGATGGGATTGTTGGACCAGTCGAAGCACTGCCGGCTGGTGTGCGATCTCTTCAAAGACGTGCCGGGTAAACAGCCCGTTCATCGTGAGATCGCCACCGCCCCCGGCGATCTGGTGATCTTCAATGGCGATAAGCTCTGGCATGCCGTCACTCCGCTTGGAGCCCAGGAGGAGCGGATAGTGCTGACGATGGAGTACGTCACGAATCCAGACATGGGCGCATTCAAGCGGCTCTATTCCAATCTCAAAGATTCCTTCGCCTACTTCGGATTACGCTCTGTCTTCAAGCGGTCCGCTCCCGATTCACGCGCATAAACTGCTCACTAGGGCTGTATGCAGATCCACTGTCCGCACCGGGCCCCCGACGGTTACGCGACGAACTGGTCCTTGAAGAGCGTGTGGTTATCGACAGCGCATTTCAGCACAGCCAGGAGATCCTGCTTGGAAACCGGTTTTACCAAATAATCTCGTACGCCCATCTTCATCAGAGCGACAGCAAGGTCGCAATCCGGGTACCCGGTCAGCACAATCACGGGAATCGACGGAAAATGTGTCCTGAAGAAATGGATCGCATCGATCCCATTGATGCGCGGCATGCGGATGTCGCACAGAATCGCGTCGACCGCCAGCGGGTTATCTCCGTCGCCCAGGGCGGTGATGGCTTCCCCGCCGTCGCCGGCCTCGACGACTTCATATCCTGCTTGCAAGAGCGCAATTCGAATCGGCTTGCGAATAGACAGTTCGTCATCCACGACGAGAATCCGTCCCTCGGATGCACGAGTAGGAAGGTGTAGTTGTTCAGACATGGCATGCCTCATGGGCTCAGACTATCGCGGGAAACCGCAAACGGAATGTGGTGCCTTGGCACCCCGTGTTGTCCACCGTGATAGTCCCGTTGTGTTTCGTGACAATTTTATGGACGATGCTGAGGCCGAGCCCGGTCCCTTTCCCGGGCTCCTTCGTCGTGAAAAACGGATCGAAAATCTCCGGCAGGACAGACGCCGGAATGCCTGGACCGGTATCGGCAATGGTCACGTCGACCCAATCTGCTTCTTGCGCGATGGACAGTGTCAAGCGACCGGTTCCTTCCATCGCCTGGGCCGCGTTGCTGATCAAATTCACAAACACCTGATCGATTTCCCCTTTGCGCGCACGGATAAAGGCGAGCGTATTGAATTGAGTGACGACGTCCACATAGCCGAAGTGGGGTCCTCGCCGGACCATTTTGACCGCTTCCAGCAGCCGCTCCGCCACATCGACTTCCGTTTCGCCATCACGACCCGTTGAACGGGCATAGCTCGCAAAATCTCGGACGACAATGGACACATGGCGGGCATAGGTCACGATATCGGCGGCGAATTCCCTGACCTTGCCGGGATCCTCTTCTTCTTGAATGAGCTCAGCCATGCTGAGAATGGCCTGGGCGGGGTTGTTGATCTCATGCGCCATACCCGACACCATCGTGCCGAGGCTCGAGAGTTTTTCGGCCTGAATGAGTTGATCCTGCAGCCGCTTTTCATCCGTGATATCCCAGAGCACGATGCCGAGCTGATACTGTGATCCCTCACGAGCGGCCACAGGAAAGAATCGATAGCGATAGACCCGCTTGGCAACTTCGCACTCGCGTTCCGACAATCCTCGCGCCACTTGTGGCGATAGGGTGCTCCATTCCTGCGCCAGGCGTTGAGTAGCCACATCTGTCAAAGCCAGAAATTGAGACAGGTCATGACCGAGCAGAGAGCTTCCATCCGGGGCAAAATAGCGATGGGCCAGATCGTTCGCATATTCCACGCGCAAGTCGCGTCCGCAGAGAAGAACAGCGCCCGGCAAACTGGCCAGCAGACTATGCGTCATGTCATGGCTGGCAAGCAACGCCTGTCCGGCCTGCGCGCGTTCCATGAACTGCCCGATCTTCATGCCCGTATCGGCCATGATCTGGATGAGCGTGTGATCGGTGGGGCGAGCGGTGCCGGAGAACAATTCGAGCACGCCATGAATAACGCCGCCGGTGCGGATGGGAATGACGCAGGCTCCATGTATTCCCAGGCGCGAGGCAGTCGGGGAACGGGTGAACTGCGGGTGCGTCAACACATCTGGAATCCAGAGCGGGAGTTTTGTGCTCCAGGCGATTCCAGGAAAATCGATCCCTTGGGGAAAGACGCCTTTGCGACAAAGCGTCACGAACTCATCCCACCGATAGGCGGGATGGATCCAGGCTCCCTGACAAGTCAGCGCCTCACCCTTCATGGAGTGGTGCCAGAAGAGCCCCATGTCCCAGCGTCCCATCTCGCTGACCACACGAAGAAGTTCCGGCATCGCCTCGTCAATCGAGCCAACCTGAGCGAGAATATGACTGATGGAAAGCTGCGCCCGCTGCAGGCTCTCCTGCCGCTTGTGGTCGGTGATATCTTGAAACACAACCACCACTCCGACCAATCGATCTTGTTCACGAATGGGACTCGTGGTGTAGTGAACCGGCAATGGAGTGCCGGCCTTTGTTCGGAAGGCATCATTTTGGATGCGGTGAATCGCGCCGTCGCGGATCGCCGAATCCAGAGAGAAGGGATCGGATGTCTGTGAAGCGCCCGAGGCTTCGGGCCGGTAGAGTAGCGGCGCCATCGCCTTGCCGATCAATTCTGCAGAACTCCAGCCGAGCATGCGCGCTCCAGTGGCATTGACGAACGTTGCGCGTCCCTGAAGGTCGAGGCCAAAAATGCCTTCTCCGGCGCTGTCGAGAATTAAGGCGTTCTGGTGGCTAAGCCGAACGACGGATTCCTCCGCCTCCTTGCGCCGGGTAATGTCCCGAATGATCCCGCTGAAGAACAGGCCTTCCTTTGCATGCCAGGATGCCAGGGAGAGTTCGATGGGGAACTCTTGTCCTGTGCTCGTCAGGCCCACCAACTCAATCGGAGTGCCGATCAACTTGGGGGTCCCACCGTGAGCCAAGCGCGCGATGCCGGCATTGTGTGCCGATCGGAACCGCTCCGGCATCAACATGGTCAGAGGATAGCCCAGGGCTTCCCGCTTGCTGTAACCGAACATCTGCTCCGCAGCCCTGTTCCACCAGATGATGTGACCGTTCTGATCAGCGAGACAGATGGCATCGGCCGCCGATTCCACTAATGCTCGAAACCGTTCCTCGCTGGCATGCAGCGCCTGCTCCACGTGTTCGGCCCGTACGGCCAGTCCCTTTACCGAAACAGCGCGTCGAAGAATGGCTTTGAGCTCTTGGGAATTATAAGGCTTTGTGAGGTAGGCGAACGCGCCTTTGGTCAGAGAGCCGATCGTATTTTCAGGCGTGGCGTTTCCAGTCAGAATGATAATCGGAAGGGATGGGTCCAATTCCATCATCACCTTGAGGACAGAAAGTCCGTTCAGATCCGGCAGTTGAATGTCGAGCAGCGCTGCGCCGTATTGTTCCTGCTTTGCATATCGCAGTGCCTCATTGCCGGTAGCGGCCCCCTGGACCATATATCCTTCGTGCGACAGCATGTCGCTGAGCGATTCACGAATATCGGGATCGTCGTCAACAATGAGGATCGGTGTGTGCACAGGTTGTTACCAGTGTGTTCGGCTCGACGGACGTGACAATCAGTGGGCGCAATACCCATGCCGCATTCTTGTCTCTGAAGCGCTTGGAATGCAGAGAGCAACCCATTGATTCTGTGTAGGATGAGTGTAAATTGGGGCCGTTTAAGTGCCAGTGATTAAGGCACCTCAGTCCAAATGAATGCGTGCAATATCGGATCAGATACAGTCCGGATCTGGGCTGGACTCGACGGTGAAAGCGGCTTACGGCTTCATGGGCAGTGTGGTATCGATCGGTAGGGTGAAACAGAACCGAGTACCGATACCCAATTGGCTCTCGACCCACATCTGCCCCCCGTGGAGACCGACCAGACTTTTGGTAATGAAGAGGCCGAGCTGGGCTCCTTGCGATGTCGGCATCGCCGATTCCACTTTAGAGAATTCGTTAAACACTTTGGGTAACTCGTGGGGCGCAATTCCACACCCGGTATCGGATACCGCAATAAGGACGAACCCTCCATTCCGGAGCTCACAATTCACGGAGACGCGTCCGGACTTGGGAGTGAATTTTATGGCATTGCCGAGAAGGTTGACGAGGATCTGTTCGAGTTTGTCGCGATCGGCGCGAACGATGAGCGCCTGATCACAAGGGGGCACCTCCAACACCAGCGACTTCTCTTCGGCGAGGGTCTGAAAGCTTTCCGCCACATCACTCACAAATTCGCCGATCGTGAGTGGTTCAGGTTTGATATCGATTTGTCCGACATCGAGGCGGGACCAATCCAGCAATTGGTTGATGATCCGGGTGAGACGATCCACATTGTGCTTGATCCGCTGCAGGTAGTGCTTTTGCCGGTCGGAGAGATCGCCGGTCAGCCCATCCAACATGTTTTCAACGAAACCTTTGATGGATGTCATGGGTGTACGCAATTCATGAGAGGCGACGGACACGAATTTCGAGCGCCGCCGGTCGTGTTCCTGAAGGCGTGTGTTCGCCGTCTGCAGTTCATGGGTTCGGTCCTGTACACGCCGCTCGAGATGTTCCGTCAAGGCGGCCAGTTCAGAATAGGCTCGTGCGTTGTCTACTGCCACGGCCACGTGACTGGCAATCGTCACCAGCAGATCCAAGTCTTCTTGCGTGCAGGGTACGGTCCTTCGATCTGCGCCCAAGTATCCTAGTATCCCTTGCTGACTGCTGCGGAGTGGCACCCCGACGAAGGAGAAAATCCCCATGTGACGCAGCAGCGGCAGTACTGTGGGCGAAATGCGATCGGCGACGGTGTCCAGGTTCTCCACCAGCATCGGGTTTCCGTGTATCAACAGGTCGGCCGCGAGGCCTCCGTCATCGCGGGCGGGAATCGTCAATTGTCGCACCGTCGCTTCATCCTCGGGGAGCATGCCAAAGACCTGTCCCACCGTCGCAAGGCCGCGCTCGTTATCCCACAGGAACAAGATCATGCGGGCGAACCCCAAATTCTTACTGAGTAACTCCAAGACCGTAGACAGGAGCCGGTCCAGGTCGAGTGTAGATGTGAGCGCGGCGCTGGATTGATTCAATGTCGTCAATTGGGTGACATGTCTTCTGATCGTATCCAGGTTGGTGGAAATGGCCTGATCGCGCTCCTGGAGTGATTTCGTCATGAGATTGAAAAGCGTGGTTAATTGCCCCACCTCGTCCTGTGTCGTCGGCACGACAAATGTGGAGAGATCGCCCTCCCCGACCTTCCGCGCGCCGGCAGCGAGATTGTGCAAGGGAGTAATGATACGGCGAGCTAGGAGGTTGGTGAGCACAATGCCGGTGGTGATAATGCCCATCGTGAGGAGCAGAAAATTGCGAAGGATTTTTGCTAATTCGCGCTGCATCGGCATTTCGGTCAGGCCGATTTGAACCACGCCGAAGGCTTGCGGGTCCGGTTGTGAGACCTTGGTTTTCCTGGACTCCTCGTCTTGCAGCGCCAAGGCGTCAAGACGAGATTCCGTGCGTTTCAGGACAGGAATTGCGAAATCATAAAAGGTCTCCTCTCGAATGGCGGATGTCGAGAAGGAGAGCGCCGAGTCCGGTTCGGTGATCGGAATGGTACCGGAGCCACTGAGTCGGAGGCGCGTGATCACTGGTTCCGTGGGCGGGCGCTTGATCACCAATTCCGCAATGTCGGGACGAGGGTAGAACGGCTGTTCGATCGAGCGAACAGCCACGAGCGGGCCGAGGAGTTTGCCTTTGCTTTTTGCGGCGAGGACCTGGCCATCAGCGCCGGTGATCATGGCATAGACCACCTCATCGACTCCCAGGACGCCATCAATGAATTGCTCCAGAATGACGCGTTCTTCAATGATGATTCCATAACGCACGTTGTGGGCGAGGTTCTTGACGAGCACGGCCCCCAAGTCCCGCACACGCTCAGTCATGGAGATCCGCTTGGTGTGAATGAAGTACCAGCTCATTCCTGAGCAGGTCAGAATAATGATCAGGCTAAAAAACACCACGAATTTCGTCCGGAGACCGATGAATCCTCCCACACCGCTCGGGAGGAACGGTGGTTTGATGAGGTGAATGGCGGGCGCTTCACGGAGGTCCTTTCATCAATACAACTCGTCGGCCTTATTTTCGAGGTCCTTGGGAATCTCGATCTCGAGGAACTTGGCGGTCTTGAGGTTGAGGCTCATTTCTATCCGATCGGGGTGCAAGGGTCGCATGGGCAGCACGACCTGGCCGTCGATAATCTTACGGGCGAGGTTGCCGGCCTGTCGTCCGATATCGCCGTAGTTGACGGACAGGCACAGAAAGGCGCCGCTTCTCGCAAATTCACGGGAGAATCCGATGACTGGTACGCGTTCTTCCAGGGCGGTGTTCAAGATAAAACGAAAGGACTCATCAGTCACGACCGTGGAGTCTGGGACGAGCCACAATGCCTTCACTGAAGGCAGCAATGCGCGTAATGCGCTGGGGACATCCCGCTCGCTCGTGACTTGCGTCGGTATGAGATCAATGCCGTTCGATTTTAGCAAACGCTTGGCCTCCTCGATAAGGGGCGCCGTCTTGGACGGATCATACAGCGTGCCGATTTGTTTTACATTCGGGAGCACGGATCGGATGGCCGTCAGTTGCCGCTCAATTGGTACCTCCAGAAGAATGCCGGTCATGTTGGGAGTGTTGAGCCCATACTTCGCGGGATCCAGTACCATCGAATAGACCACTGGGATGTCGACGATCTCCAGTTGCGCCGCCTTCGCGGCCTTTAACCCGACTGCGAACACGAGGGCAGGGTCGGCTGCCCGGATCTTGCGCGCTAATTTCCGGCCCTTCTCCAAATCACCCTGCAGATCATACTCGGAAAGTACGATCCCGCCAGGCAGGGCGGCTTTGAACCCGCTGAGCGCCTGGTTATAGGCGGCAATGTCGGATGATTTGAGAATGACGATGTCCGTTGCCGAAACCACGGCAGGGCAGAACAACAACCAGAGCACAAGCCAGTGGCATAGCTCGCCCGGTGAGACGGGCAACGGCCGCGTGATGGTGTATCGTCAAGATTGTCACGAGTGACGTCCTCGATGCATCCGCCTGCTTATGTGCACGTCCTGAGTCATGCCGGCTACCTCGGGCTTTTCGTTTCCTGCACGATGCCAAAGACGCGCGTGGCGCGGCCCTCTGGATCCCGATGGATTCGTCCGGTCCATGCCAGCCAGTGCATGGTGCCATCCGGCCTGACCACGCGATGTCGAATGTTGACTGCCGTCTGATCGGACAGACTCTGAGTGATACTTGCCATGACCGTGCTTCGATCTTCGAGATACATGGCATGGATCCATGCGGCGTAGGTTCCCAGGAAGGAACCGGCCCCCAGACCGAACAGGGCTTCGACCTGCTCGGACCAATACACCTCACCGGTGCGCACGTCCCAATCCCAGATGCCGACCTCGCACGCGATGAGCGCCATCCGCAATCGCTCTTCGCGGACGCGTAGTTGTGTTTCCGATCGTTTTCGATTCGTGATGTCGGTAGAGATCCCGCACATAGCCGAGACGTTTCCAGACTGGTCGAAGATCGGGACCTTTATAGAGAGATAGGCATGCGGGCCGTCGGCGTGCGGTGCGGACTCTTCGATTTCAAACGGTTTACCGTGCAGTGAGGACCCACTGGTCGTTGGTTCGGAATGCATCGGCAAAGTCTTTCGAAAAGAGATCATGATCGGTCTTGCCGATAACCTGATCGGCGGTGAGATGGAAGATCTGCTCGAATTGCTTATTCACCATGAGGTATCGCCCGTCCCGTTGCTTGGCGTAGATGGCCATGGTGGAATTGTTGATGACGGACCGGAGCAGTTCCTCGCTGCGATGGAGCGCGCTCTCAGCGCGTTTGCGCTCGGTGATGCATTGCAGAGACCCTGCCATGCGTAAGGCTTGGCCCTTGTCGTCCCGCCGCACCACTTCGGCGCGAGCATGTACCCATCGATAGTCGCCCTGCTTGTCCAGCAGACGGTACTCGATGTCATAGGGAGGTCCGCCCGGTTCGAGGCAGGCGGAGAGACGCTGGGCCACCCTCTCCCGGTCTTCAGGATGCAGACGAGATATCCAGCTTTCTAGAATGTCTGGAAACTCCTGTTGATTGTACCCCAACATCTTACGCACACGGGGCGACCACCAGACGGGAGTCGAGGGGGTGTGCCAGGGTCGTCCCGGCAGCACGTGACTGTCCCAGAACCCGTCGTTCGAGCCGCGGATGACCGATTCCAGTCGCTCCTCGCTGACATGCAGGGATTCCTGGACTCGTTTGTAGTCGGTAATGTCTCGGGAGATGGCCAGCAGGCGGCAGACATGGCCCTCTGCATCGAGCATGGGCGTGACTTGCACGTCCCACCATTTCGGCTCTCCCATGGCGGTCGGGCATAATCCCACGAATTTCCCCATCTCACCGGCCCTTGCCGCTTCCAGGGCAGCCAGCGCAGCATTGCGATCATCGCCGTCCCAAAAATCTTCCCATGGCTTATTGATGTATGCGCTGATGTCCGTGATGCTGAGCAGCGTTTGCCCAGTGTCGTTCATGTATTGCAGGCGTCCATCCAAATCCAACACCTTGATGCAGTCCGCGCTGCTGCGAAGGATCTGGTTGGTAAACTCCTCGCTGTTGCGCAGCGCCAGTTCGGCCTCCTTCGTGGCCGTAATGTCCTCGCATACCATGAGAAGGACCGGGCCCTGATGTTCATTCGGGACGCCCTGCGCGGTGATCCGCGTCCAGATCACGTGGCCGTCCTTGTGCATTTTGCGCAGCTCCCATCGCCCAGGTTGGCTCATGTCCGCGAGACAAGCCGCAAGATGCCGACGTACTGCATCGCCATCGTCCGGATGGAATACATCCATGACCTGCGTGCCGAGCAGTTCCTCTACTCGATAGCCAAGACGCTCCGCCCCACAGCGGTTCACCGACAGCACCGCGCCCTCTGCGTCCACCATGAAGTACATGGAGGGATTGTCATCGAATAGCACCCGGTATCGTTGTTCGCTCTCGATCAACGCGGCTTCGACACGCTTGCGATCGGTCACATCCTCGGCTAGGCCGACGATACGATAGACCGTTCCCGAGGCATCGCGAATCGGATACGCGCGGTCCCAGATCCATCGGATCGATCCGTCGGGACGTACAATCCGATACTCTTCGCGATACATGCCCTGTCCCTGCCGAGCGACGGCGGCTGACACCCGCTGCCGGTCTTCCGGATGGATCGCCTCCATCCAAGAATGAGGCGAGGCGTAGACGCTCTCGCAGGAGCGCCCCCAGGTGTCCTCGTATCCCGGGCTAATGTAGATAATGTGACCTTTAGCGGGATCGGTAATCCAGAACACTTCGCTGATGTGTTCCGCCAGCTGGCGAAACCGCTCCTGGCTTTCCTCGACGGCTCGTTCAGCCTGTTTGCGTTCGGTGATATCACGGAACACCACGACGGCTCCCGCCACAACACCCTTCTCGATAATCGGGGTGCAGACATACTCCACGGGCATGCTGGTGCCATCTTTGCGCCAAAAGACGTCGCTTGATGTACGATGGATCAAGCCGTCTCGCAGAGACTCATAGATCGGGCACTCCTTGGATGGATAGGGGCTGCCGTCAGGCCGAGAGTGATGGAGGAGCGCGTGCATCGGTTGCTCGATGAGTTCGGAAGGATCGTAGCCGAGCGACCAAGCTGCCGTTGGGTTGACGAAGGTCGTCAGGCCGGCGCGATCCAGGCCGTAGATTCCCTCGCCCGCCTGGGTGAGAATCACTTCGTGCAGATGGCGGAGACGGTCGAGTATCTCTTCAGCCCGGCGGCGTTGCGTGATGTCGCGGATGATACCGCTGTAGAACGAGCCCTCGTCGGTCTTCCATGTCGCGAGCGACAGTTCGATCGGGAACTCGTGACCATCCTTGCGTAAACCCTCCAACTCGACGAGGTGGCCGATGAGGCGAGATTGGCCGGTTTCTCTGACGCGTGCCAGCCCTCGTTCATGGGCTGCGCGGTGACGAACCGGCATCAACATGGACAGGGGGCGACCGCGTACCTCCTCATCGGCGTAACCAAACAGGCGCGACGCGGCTCGGTTCCAGGAGAGGATACTGCCGTGGTGATCCGCCAACACGATAGAGTCAGTAGCGGCCTCAACCAGAGACCTGAACCGCGCTTCACTCTCTGTCAACGCATGTTCGGCATGTTCGGCTTTAGCGGCCAATGCCTGGACGCCGACCGCTCGCTGCAGGACCGCACGCAATTCGTCCCGATTATAAGGTTTGGTGAGATAGGCGAAGGCTCCTTGGGTCAGCGAACCGATCGTGCGGTCGGCGCTAGTATAGGCCGTGAGGATGATGACCGGCAGCTGCGGTTGCAGCTCTTGCAATGTTTTCAGCACGGACGAACCGTCTCCGTCGGGCAGGCCGAGATCCAAGAGTACGGCATTGTAATGATGCTCCCCGGTTTGCATGAGGGCTTCGGCGCAGGTTCCGGCCACACTCACGTGGTAGCCATCGTGGTCAAGGAAGTCTTGTAGCCCGAGGGCGATGTCCGGGTCGTCGTCTACCACAAGGATGGAATGAGGGAACGTTGTAGGTGTCATCGCATCCTCCGAGTGCCTGAGGGCTCACACGCTAAAATCTGAGAGTCAACCATCCCATCACCCGCCGGCCGATGAGGTCACCGAGCGGATGTTCCTTATGTTCGTCGTTGAGCGCGTTGAAGACCGAGACGGCCACCTCGGCATCGCGCATGTATCCCGGCTGCAGCTTTCTGCTGCCAGAAGCGATAACCAGCTCGCATGTTGAGGAGATTGTAACTGCCGACGCGAGTGATCGGGGGCGATAACCCCGAAGGGGGCGAAGGACGAGAAAGATGTCGATGTCGGATATGTCGCAGCATCACATGGTGGATACTTCGCATCAGCGCTTAGTCCGCTTTCGGATTCAGCACGAACACCGGCGTTGAATTTCAACCGAGGACCTCCCCGTCTGGCGTTCTCGGTAAAAGTTTGGCCGATCTCTTGATAGGATACATTTACGAAGCCACTCAACCGATTTAGTTATGAAGAACTCGTGCCCGCCTCAAACCATAAATGTCAGCTTGTCCCCTATCATTGCATGGGAGCCGTCAAAGTTGGAGAGATCGAAAGTCCGTCGACTAGGTCAGAGATGTGATTAAAGAATGATATCGGTGCGTGCCCTCAGTCGATGTTTGAAAAACCATCCTTGATAACCGGCTTCGTACGAGATGATCTGTTCTGGATCCAAATTCTGCGATCCTAGGGATAATGGTATTAATGGACCAAATGGCGCGGGAACAGTCATACACCCAAGACGTCAATACGTTGTTGGATTCAAAAATCGTAGGGGGACGATAAGCAACCGATGCAGACAGCGCGAAAAGTATGTTCAGGAAATGGCACGGTACATAAATGGGGCAAAGCGCGGGCTTACTGTCGGGTTGATAAAAGTATTGAGATCGTAACCGAGCTCCAGCTACAAACGTGAGCCTATCGGTTGCCCGCCAGTCATCTTGTATGTATAGTCCCAGACGGTCTTCCCGATTAAACCCCGTGGTTCCTGTGCTGGAAAGGGTGTTGTGCCTGTAGTTAAATCCGTATGTCAGCTTATTGGCTGTCCAGAGCGTTAAGCTGTGTTGAGACTCAATATTGTATGTGTTGCCCACGAAGGGAACGGCGGTTGAGTTGCCGTTGCGATCAGTAAGTTTTATGAATGGCGCTACGTCTGGAGCGGGTAGTGAGGTCTACCGCTGAATTGTACGTTGACCACCATGCACGAACGAAAAAGTTTGGACGTTGATAAGCGATATCGGTATATGCCAGGCCGAACTTCTGACCCAACTGGAAAACGTCCACAACAGTTCCGTCAAATCGGTTCATATCCGTCAGGCCCCCTGACACGATGAGATCTTGGATTCTCTCGGAAGCGCATATTCAGTGTGAATGTTAAATTTATGTGATCGAAACGCCAATGCATCCTGTCGCGCCACTGTTGGTTCTGATCTCGACCGATGGATAATCGATAGCCCAGGTTGCCTGCAACGTCCAGCGTGAATCGCAGAGCTGCTGATGGTGCCGAGTTCGCCACCACCGAACTGAAGTGTTGTGCCCTCTCATCTCTGCAGGAGACTTGGTGATGATATTGATGATTCCATCGAAGGCGTTAAAACCATATACGGCGGCAGGCCGGTCCTTTGAGTACCTCAATACGTTTTATTTCAGGCAACGTCACCGGAATTGATTTCCAATAGACGGTCGCCTGAACATCCACATAAATGGAGCGTCCGTCTACCATGACGAGCATTTTGTTGGCACGGCCGTCTGATTGTCCCCTCGAGCGCTCACATTAAAGTCAGCTCCACTCATTTGCATCACTTCGATCCCGGGGATTCGGCGTAGGATCAGTGGGGAGATCCGTGGCGCCTGACTGCCGAATATCCTCATCCGTGATCACGTAGACGTTCGACGGGGCCTGCGAGATCGGCTGCTCATAACGCGAGGCGATGCTGATAGTTTCTTCTTCCTTAAGCAACTCCAGTTCTTCACTCATAGTGGTCGGAGCAGGAGCGGGCGGATTGGACGTAGCCGATTCGGCCAGGGCCTGGCCGGTCAAGCTGACCGTCAGTGCCACCGCCAGTATCGGATGTCCTGATCTCTGGAGCCCAACATGCATCACATGACCCTAGAACCTTAGCGTGAGCCATCCCATTACCCGCCTGCCGATGATGTCACCCAGCGGATGCTCCCTGTGTTCGTGGTTCAACGCGTTGAAGACCGAGACGGCGACTTCAGCGTCACGCATATAGCCCGCTGCCGCTTTCTGCTGCCAAAAACGGTAGCCCCCGCGAAAGTTGAGCAGGGTGAAGCTCTCCACCGTCGGACTGGTAGTCGTCGGTAACACGGGCGCCAGGGCGGTAAAGAAGTCGATCAAGGGGTGGGTAGCGCTGGCTACGTAGTTCGCGACTATTTCTGCATTGAGCCCATTATCCCAATCGCCGCGAACACCCACATTGGCTTTCCAATCCGGGCCGCCTCGGCGTGCGACGCCGGTGAAGGTTTGCCCGATTTTGTGGTAGGAGACGTTGGCAAAGCCGCTCAGCCAGCGGGTGGCCAGAAACTCGAGCCCCGCTTCGGAGCCGTAAATATCTGCCTCCCCGCTATTAACGAGAGTCCTGGCGTTGCCCATGGTTTGGAAATTGATCAGATCCGACAGGTGATTAAAAAAGAGATCGAGTCTGGTTCGGAGTCGATGCTTCAGCCACCAACCCTGATAACCGGCTTCGTAGGAAATGACCTGTTCGGGGGTGAGTTTCTGTGATCCAAACAAGGGGATCGGAGCAAACAGGGGCGGAACCGTCGGCAAGATCCGCAAATCGAGACTCGACTCAAACAGTGTCGGAGGGCGATACGCTACCGATCCACTGACGCGAAAAGTGTGTTCAGGCGTCAGGTTGTAAATGAGGGCAATTCGCGGACTCCAGGTGCCGGTGATTCGGGTGTGCAAGTCGTAGCGGACCCCGGCAAGCAGCGTTGCAGAAGGAAGCGTTTTCCACTCGTCCTGAAGATGGAATCCGAGACGATCTTCTCGTCCCGATTCCGAGACGGCACTGCCGTCGACGGTGTTGTAGCGGTAATTGAGAGCATAACTCAGTCGGTTGGCGGAGCCGAGCTCCAGGCTGTGTTGAGCCTCCACGTTATACGTGTTCGTGGTGGAGGAAACGTTCGAACCGCCGATGGCGTTGGTTTGCCGGACAAACCGCGAGAGAAGCGGGTGGGTGGCGGATTCGACGGGAATGTCATTGCCCTGCCACCAACCACGGACGGTGAAGTTACGAAACTGATAGTGAACGTCCGAGTAGCTCTGGTTGAACTGGGTGAGGGGAATCTGGAGATTCGAGACGGGTCCATCGAAACGATTCGTGTCGATAAATCCTCCCGCGACGCGCAGGGAGGCCTCGGCTGAGAAATTGTACTGGCTTTGGACATTGACCTTCGTGGATCGAAAGGCGAGCGCGTCATTGTTGCGCCATTGCTGATTTTGGTCACGGCCGATGGAGAGACGGTAATCGAGTTTGCCGGCCGTTCCCGCATGGATGGCGGCGCTGGAAATCGTGCCGAGTTCGCCTCCACCGAACTGCACGGTGGTGCCTTTCAGTTCTTGCGCAGACTTCGTGATGATATTGATGACGCCGTCGAAGGCGTTAAATCCGTACACAACCGAGGCGGGGCCTTTGAGCACTTCGATACGCTTGATCTCGGGCAGGGTGACCGGCAGCGCTTTCCAGAAGACAAGACCCTGGCCGTCGATGTACACCGACCGGCCGTCCACCATCACCAAAATCTTATTGGCAAACAATTGATTGTCGCCCTTCGCGCTGACGTTGAAGTCGGCGCCGGTCACCTGCATGATGTCCAGACCGGGTACCCGCCGGAGCACGGTGGGTATGTCGGTTGCGCCGGAATGCCGAATGTCCTCATCGGTGATGACGTAGATGTTGGAGGGAGCTTGGGAAATAGGCTGTTCGTAGCGCGTGGCAATGCTCACGGTTTCTTCTTCCTTGAGCAGTTCGAGCTCCTGGTTCACACGCGGCTCCTTTGTCGGGAGGAAAGAGGAGCCGCGTCCTCAGCGTGAGCCGCGATGGCGACACACAAGATTAAGATCCCTCCGGAGATGAGGAGGGCAGACAGTGGCGAACGGTTTGTGATGGGATGATCATCCATGGGGCGTCGATCAACCTATGACGGAGGGCATGCGCTGGGTAGAACGATGTGACAGGCCTGCATACGAGCGCGCATGGCATACCGGGTGCCCCCTACCGACCGTTTCCGAATCGTTCTGACGCGCGTTGAGAAAGAGGACCTTCTGGTTCAAGAAGATCTCTCGCAAGAGGCGTGCTTATGGGGTGAGCATGGAGAGCGAAAAAATAGGGCGTACTTTGAGGGAATGAAAGCGGTTTTATCGATCTCCTGGTACGAAGAGCACAAAGATCCAGGGTTGGCCCTAAGCGCGTATCTGACTGGATACAGACTGTATATCTTCAGATACAGGTGGTTCATGGGCCTTGCTAGTGCGAGGCCGGCCAGGTTTTAGGTCTTGAAGCCGGGGCGAAAAGGGTTGGCCATTCTGCGACTCAAGATTTTGGAGAAAATCTTGGAGCGCCGATGAGATGAGGCCTGCCATGGTGGTGCCGGAGGTCCAGTAGGCAGCATCGCGCATACGCTCAAGGAGATCGGTCGGCAGACTCACGGTCATTCGCTGGCGTCTGGGGCTTCTTAAGTAGACAAATCGGTTCATAATGCAACTCCTTTGCGGGAGCGAACGAAGACACGCCGATGGTTTCGCATGCTCCCTCATGATCAAGTTACGGAAGTCAGCTGGTCATTCAGGGTCGCCGTGGGCTCATTCTCCCGAGTGGGGCGGACGGGTATCAGACCGCGGTGAGGGGTCTTTCCGTGCCGCGATGAGTAGCAGGGCCAGCATGCCGCTAGCTCCAATCAGTAGGCCACCCATGACCAGGTCCATGTCAGGATCCTTTCCGTGTCGCATGGGTTTTTGGGAACACCCAAGAGACGTTGAATATTCTACAGGGCACATGTGCAGCAACAGCCGTGCCATTGTCGTGTCAAATCCCTCACCGGTCATTCGTGCAAATATTTTGCGAACTTCCGCCTAGAATGAAGCGGGTCAATCAGTAATGGCCGTCTCATGGCGGACAGGTGCAGGGGAGAGACTGTATCGAATTGGATGCTAGGTGTATCTGATCCGATGCGCGACTGCGCTGGGGAAATGTTAGATGATTTGCGGGAAGAGTCAAGAAACGCTGCTAGCTGGGCAAGTACACCCCGGTTTGGTGTAATAGATGATCAAGCATTTGATGCAAGGTCTGCTTGTCAGTCATCATGCTCGATCAGTTCAAGAAGACAGGAAATAGCGTCATACCATAAGCCCGACTCTGAGTAGCGATAAATTGCCTCTCTATTGCATGCAGTCCAGGTGCAAGGCATGTCGAGGGCGCACGCTTCATCAAATGAAATCCGCTCGATCACTCCGCCTGCCACCACATCTCGTGACGGCCGGTTTGGGTCCACCACCAGCGTCACAAACCACCGATACGCCTCCTGCTCCTTCAACTCGACTCCATACTCGCGAAGTCGGGTGCAATGAATACCGGCGCGAACAGGCGACGGAAGCGGTCGTTCGAGAACGGGACGAATTCCGCGTGAATCCACCACGGTGATGGTCATCGGTCGGGATGTGTGCATGGAAAGGTACCAACAGAGGGCCGGATCATTCTTGATCGTGAACGCAACATGATCCGGCACCAACGCCGTCAGGTGAGGTTCTTCCAGTTCACCGCTTCTGCTTTGTCCGCCGATACGTGCCCGGTGCTCGAAGTCCTGCCGCGGTTTATACAGGGGCATGGGAACTTCTAGCGAAGTCACGAGATCGGTTGCGTCACCGTGAGGTAACGTGACCGGAAACAAGGCGATACCATGCCATGAAATCAGCCAAATGGCCGTGACAACGACAAAGAGCATGGGTCTGCTAGAGAGCATCTTCCCATTCCCGGAGCTGTTGATGAGACGGTCTATCACACTTCACTCGTGCCGGAGCGCATGAGCCTGCGCCAGATCCCATTCAGCCACCTCATGCAGGCCAACTTGCTTCAGCAAGGCGGCGCGCTGTTTGCGCAGACCCATATCCGCGGGGTTGATATCAATCAGCTCGCATAAACAGGCCATGGCATCGTACCAAAAACCCTTCGTGGCGCTCATCGCCGCCGCTTCAGCCGTGCAGGTCGTGATGGCGCCCAACATCACGCATTCGCTGAACTCGCAACGCTCAATCATTCCTCCCGTCACGATATCGCGTGAGGGCGAGTCCGCGTCTTTGATGACGGAGATATACCAGCGGTATTGGACGTTGGCCTGCAGCGCGAAGCCGAGGTCATCGAGCTTGACTGCATGCACACCGGCCTGTTTGGGCGCCGCAATGGACTGCTCAACCAATGCGCGAATCGATCGCTCGTCGATCAAGGTGAATCTGATCGGTAACGAGGTGTGACTGGAGAGAAACCAATTCAGTGCAGGATGTTGTTTGGTGGTGAAGCCAACGTGGTCAGGAACGAGTGCCGCGACCGCCGGGGTCTTCCCCGCTGCTACCCCTTAAGGTTCCCCCGATGCGTGCCCTGGGGGTGACCTGAGGAGGCGCATTGTATACAGGTAATTCTTGCGGTACTTCACATACTCCGTCAGCAGGGCCTACCAGCAGAGCGGCGAGAAGCACCGCACCGCCTATCCGACGAGCCAGGCAGCGATATGGTTGGGTCGCCACAGTGTCACCAATCTTCAAGAGCTTACAGCCAATTGTTCAATAGCAAGAACGCCGACCAATAAGCTGGATGTTCATAGAGCCCCTCCGACAGTAGCTTCAGCTGTGCAAGCTGCAAAGCACGTGCCTTTGATATCGATGTGTCATGCAGTTGACGATAAAATTCTGATACCAGTTCCGAAGATGCTTCATCGTTGATGAACCAAAGCGTGGCAAGCGCACTTCGAGCTCCCGCCTTCACCGCAACGCCGGCTAGCCCAAGCGCGGCACGGTCGTCCCCGATACCGGTCTGACAGGCGCTCAAGGTAAGGAGCTCCAACGGATCTTGGCGAAAGCGAAACATGCCCACGAGTTGCTCTAACTGCGTCATGGTCAATTTATCGTCGAACGTCAGCAGGAATGATTGATTGACGTCCGTGGCGAACTGGCCATGTGTGGCGATATGAAGGATCGTGTAACGGCCATCCTTCAACTCTGCCTCTATCCGTGGGGCGATGAAATTTTTGTCGAGCAATTCCTCGCCCTTAAAGAGCGAGTGAATGTATCCCACTTCCTCAGCGACATGTGGCAGAGGAGGGAAGCCCTGCACGGCTTTCGTCAGGCCACTGGACAAGAGTTGGACTTTGGCTCGATTGATGGGTTGAGGATCAGTTAAATCGAGGCCGGGAGTCATCGCGACGGCGTATTGCGCGATGAGGAATTGGGTGCCGTCATGGAGCGCCGACATGGGTATGGTGCGGAGCGGGCCGTCGGGTACAAAGACCAATGTGGTGACGTTGAGTCGGCGAAGATCATTTTCAAGGGGCCGCACTAACCAGTCATATAATTGGTGGGCGTGGGGCAAGTACTCGCGAGTGGTCCGCTTTTCGAGCATGCGGCGGAAGCTGCGTATCTCCTCAGTCAGCGCCGACGCCGTCACCGCAACGGAACGCCGTTTGAGGCCGTCAGGGAAGCTCACCAGCAGTTCGGTGCGATCGCTGAAGATAATCGGGTAAATGATGGCCGTGGAAGGAGACACGGCATCCAGCTTGGTAATGCGAGCCTGCATCTGGTCGACGCAGTCATCCCGGAAATAATCCCGGAGCTCGGCGGCTTTGTAAGCCTCAATCGCATCGCGCGCCGCCTTCAAATAGGGTTCGGCCTGCAGGTCATCGCCCATCAAGGCCGCACGCTGCAACAGCAGATCAGCCAATTCAAAATAGAGTGAACGGATGGATTGTTGGCCTGGCTCCAGAGAGGTTTGGGAGGCGAAGGTGACTTCGGCCCGGATTGGGTGCAAGGTGACCGCGGCTTCCTGATAGGCCGACAAGGCGTCATCGAGCTTGCCCAGGCGCGTGAGGAGACGGCCACTTTGCCACTGCCAGCGGTACAGTGATTCAGGTGCGCGAGCCGACTGCGCGGCAAAGATGGCTCGTCGAGTTAAGTGAAGCGCCTCTTCCAATCGGCGTTCGCCCTCATAGAGCTGTCCGAGGTGTCCATACGCATAGGAGGCCAGGCGCGCATCACCGGGCGTCCTCCGCCATCGTGGCCGCCTCTTGCAGCAGGGCTGCAGCCTGTCTGAGTGAGCGCTCATGAGAGTCCGGCTGAACCGATGCCAGGTCGCGATACCCTAAGGCCAAGTTGACGAGGCCATCGGCCTTGTCGTGCGAGGCCGGCGCTGCGGAAAGAATTCCGCCGGCGCTCATTCAGGGCCGTCCGCCGCCTCCTCAAATCGTTTCAATTGAATAGCCACACGCGCAGCGTTGACGCGGGCGCGAACGGCAAGGGCGGGCAGATTTTCGTCTCCCGCACGCGTCGCGCTGTCTTGAAACGCGGTCAGCGCTTCCGGGAGCTGGCCCTGCAACGCCCGGACAATGCCGAGGTCATTTTGGAGCGCCGCCGACAGTGCCCCGAGGTGCTGTGACTGTGCAATGGCAGCCGCCTGTGAGAGATACTCTGAGGCGGTGTCGAATTGATGGCTTGTCACATAGGTTTTGCCAAGCTCTGAAAGTGTCACCGTGAGCCATTTGGGATCGTCAATCTTGCGCGCGAGGTTGCATGGCCAATTCTTGATGCAGGAAGGCCTGGTTGAGGTGGCCCAGAGTGCGGGCGGCGTAGGCGGCAGAGGAAAGCGCCTGGATATGATTCTTGGTCTGGCCGGCCTGGTCGTACAGTCGCGCAGCCTCTTTCCAGGCCACGAGTGCTTCCTCCATTGCCCCTTGTTGCGCGGCCGAGTGCCCCCGTTGCATGAGCTCGTCGGCCGGAGGCGTGGTTTCCGCACCGAGCGAACTCATACACGCGAGCAGGAATGACGATGCACAGGCCGAATGACCTTGGGTATTTGGGCACGAGCCCTTGCGGCCATCTGAACTCCGCTCTGGCGCGATCGTCTCATTTAGAAAACCTGCACGACCAGTTGAAGATGGATACCATGATCCTGCATATTGCCCTCGCCGCTCCGTACGTGATTGAGTTGCTGGCCCCAATATAGTTCAAATCGAGCGCGGTCCTGAGGCAGGATCATCCATCGTACTCCAACACCGACGCTTGCCAAGGTTTGCGGATCGGGCGTGGGGCCTTTGGCGTTCCAAGCATGTCCGAAATCGACGAATTGTGCAAACTGCAATCGGTCTTCACCGGATGCAAAGCGCAGCAATGGAAATCTCGATTCAAACGAAGCCAATACGGCATCGTCACGCACGAGTGTATTCTCCCGATAGCCGCGCACGCTGAAGCGTCCGCCGACAGGCATTTGCTCAAGGGGGAAGAGCCGGTCGCTGGCAATTTGCGCGGCCACGCGTCCCAACAGTTGCACGCCCCACCAGTCATCCACACGTTTCACCACCTGCGTCTGGCCCAGCCAGGAGACAAAGCGGCCG
>CAWIWD010000001.1:0-128070 GCA_963839785.1 uncultured Nitrospiraceae bacterium | reverse complement strand
CTGGCCTGCGCCAACTATTGCAGCGCAAGGACCTGACGCAATTCGCCCAGCGCGTCATGGTGGATTACAGTCTCGAGCCCTTTAAAGAAGAAGACAGCCTGGGTTACATTGCCCATCGCCTGCGCGTGGCCGGCCGCGAGGAAGCCATCTTTACCCATCACGCCTGCAACATGATTCATCGGCTGACTGGCGGCATTCCTCGTCTGATCAACCAGCTCTGCGATACGGCATTGATCTACGGCTTTGCGGAGCAGGCGAGCTTTGTCTCTACAAAGATTGTGGCGCAGGCTGCCAAAGATCGCAGCAAAGGGGGCATTCTTCCGCTCACAGACATCGATGCCCTGACTGGGATGACGACGGAACAGGAAGCCGCCGAACAGACCCAAATGACCACATTCGCTGACCGAACCGCTCCGGCGCTATCCGTCACACAGAAGCAGACCGCTACCCCTGCATCTTCATCCTCCGCGGGCTCGGCTACGCGGGAAGCCGCCGAGTGGTATGAACGCGGGCTTGCGCTCAAGAAGATTGGGTCGTACAAAGAAGCCCTCGAGCAATTTTCGTTGGCTGCTAAAGATGCGGCTTTCACGTTCAAGGCCATGGCGCAGATCGGTATCTGTCTAAAATCCGCCGGCCGGTCGGAGCAGGCCGTGACCGCCTTTCGCCAGGCGCTTCAAGCTCAATCAGGCGCATCGGTCGACGCCATTCAGGTGCGTTACCTCCTGGGGCGCACGCTTGAATCCTTAGGACACCATGATGATACGCTCGAACAATATCGCTGGATCAGGCGTGAGGAACCCACTTTTAAGGACGTGGCCGAACGTATCGAACGCATGAGCGCTCGCCGTTCCCCGCCGTCACGCGGCAGCGGTGACGATAGCCACAGCACCTCCTGGATGGCCCAGCTGCAACGCATTCTCGGCGCCTCCAAATAACAGCTTCAGCATCATCCACACCGACATACGTTTCTCAAGTTCCCTCGGTCAGCAGCCGATACTGGTGTAGGGGACTGTCTTTATGAGCCTGGAAATCATTCAAATCCTTGAGGATGACCAGACCCATGCTAAACACTTGGATCAGATTCTTCGGGGAGCGTCCTTCCGCACAAATGTGGCCTTCGACGGACCATCCGGCATGCAGGATGTCTGGCGCATCAAACCATCCCTAGTGATGGCCGACGACAATCTTCCCGGCCTTACCGGGCGAGAAATCTGCAAGCGCTTACGGCAGGATCCCTCTACCAGACATATTCCCATCATTGTCATGTCGGGCTATGCGTCCGATGAACGCCGAGCTGAAGCACTGGATGGCGGCGCCGACGATGTCATCGTCAAGCCCTATGGCGCTGTTGAACTCGTGGCGCGAGTGCGGGCACTGCTTCGCCGTTGCCGGCAAGATCACGCACAGCAAGAGGAAGAGTTAGGAGAGGATCTCGTGTTTGCCGACAATGTCTACATGGCCGTGTACCGTGGACAAAAGCTGGCACTGTCTGGCAAGGAATGGAAAGCCTTGCGACGGCTCGCCCTCACCGTCGGCAATGTCGTGCCTCGCGAGGAGCTGAAGGCGCTACTCTGGAGCGACGATGAGCTGTTGCATGACGGCGAGCTCGATCGTTGTATTGAAGAGCTCAATCAGAAACTGGCCGGAGAGCGGAACCCAGTGGGATACATCCTCATGGTCCCAGGCGGCGGCTATCGAATGACGGTGAACAATTCAGAGAAAGCGGATATCCTCCCGACCTCCTAATACTCATCTCTGACCTATCGACTTGCTCGCCTACCGTTGAAAGACCTGCAGCGACCTCAAATTGCTGACCCGTCTCCCGCTTTCTGTCAAAACGACGGCTTGCGCCTCATCACCATACATCTCCAGCAATACTTGAAGTCTTCGGCAATGCGTGCGAATAGCATGCACCGGCCAGGTGAACAGGGTCATCGATCCTGTCACGCTCTAACTTGAGCATCGTCGCTCGGTATGCAACGGCACTCCTGACGGGATCTTGCGAAGCCTAGCTCGATCCGGTATGACTACTTTTGAATGACGCGTTCATAAATCATTTACAGTCTGTTCGACAATACCATCGCAGAGCCCAGAGTCATTTCAAGTGATGGTTGAACGCTGAGGAATCGTTCCCTCTTGATGGATGTTGTACGACAGAAGGACGGTGACCCATGGAAATCATCTTATTCCGACACGGCATTGCAGTCGAACGTGAGGATTGGACGGGGAATGAACAGGATCGCCCCCTTACCGGTAAGGGAATCAGACGCACCCGCCGTTCCGCCAAGGGTTTGCGCTCACTACGTAGCACCCCCACACATCTCCTCTCCAGTCCCTTGGCTCGCGCGCGGGAAACCGCCGAGATCTTGCAACATGTGGTTCGGCCTAAAGTCACCGTTCAAATCTGCGAGGCACTGGTTCCTGAGGCCTCGCCGAATGCACTCTTCACCCGGCTCGGCACTCTGCCTTCTGACTCCGTCGTACTGTGCGTCGGTCATGAACCGCACCTGAGTATGGTGGCGGCCACTCTTTTTGCAGGAAACCCTTGCGCTGGAATCTTATTGAAGAAAGCGGGAGCCTGTCTCATTCAGATCGAGAAGTCAGTGGGCGCAGCGAAAGGGCATCTTGAATGGTGGCTCACGCCGGCGCAGTTACGCGCGCTCGGTTGATCCCTCCTCAGCGGAGACCATGAGAGTCATATGGTTTCGGGTTCTTGAGACGTCACCATAAATTGAACCGGTCGTTTGAAAACCGATTCAAATAGATCGCTGCGGCTGCGGGCGGCCCAAATTTCCAATTCGGCATCGCCCGATACCTGTAGAGTCACGATCACGGTTTGCCCAAGCGTGACCTTGACGTCCTGCACCACGGAAAACTGGCTCCGATCCAGGCCATCGGCGATGCGAAGCAGGGCAGACAACACTCTGACCATACGCTGTGTGCCTGTCGGGAGGGCAATGAACTCGTCATGCTTTCGGTGCGGCACTGACCGACGATGATAACGGGCAATGTTCGCGACCAGATCGATCTCATCGGAGGTGAATCCTGACAGATCGCTGTTCTTGATCAGGTAATAGGCATGTTTGTGATGCTGCCGCGAATTGATATGGTACCCGATATCGTGCAAAATCGCGGCGAACTCCAACCACTGGCGCTCTCGCGGCCCAAATCCATGCAATGGTTTCGTTTGATCGAATAGGCGCAGCGCAAGTCCTGCCACGTGCAGCGCATGCGTCTCGGACACATGGCAGCGTCGAGCGAGGGCCATGATGTTTCGCTTGCGGACATCCGGGATATCCCGTTCTGCCTGAATCCCTTCGTGATGTCGCTGGATAAAATCGTAAATGATCCCTTCCCGAATAGCTTTGTCGCAGATGGTGAGCGCGTCCTTGCGGAGCAGTCCAAGAAGAATCCTCAGCACCGTGGAGGCAGGCAACAGTGTGTCCACACGCTTGGGATCGAGGCCTGGGATGGCTAACCTGGTTTTCAGCGTGGCAACCGACAAGCGCTTCTCGACGGACGCGATGTCTTTCCCTGACACTTTCGCCAGGTTCAGTTGCGGAAGCGGACGCCCCGTCCGTTGAAGATGGATGACTTCGGCGAGGTTGGCGGCCATTCCGGACGTGGCGATCACTTGCTCGACCCGTTTGGTCTTGTAGGGACCGAGCGCGCTCTTGAGCTGGTTGGTCACGGCGTCTTCCAGCTCATGCAGCATCGCCTTGGAAGGAGGAGTTTTCGTCAGGTACAAGTCTTTGAGTCGGATGGCGCCCAGCTTGAGGCTGCGGGCATGGAAGACCGTCTCCCGATTGCCGACAATCACCTCGACCGATCCGCCGCCGATATCAATCACGAGCGTGGGCAGATCGGGGAGAGCCACGCTGTTCTGCACGCCGAGAAAAATTAACCGCGCTTCCTCCGCGCCGGTAATGACCCGCACCGTCAGCCCAGTTTGTTGCGCGACATGATCCAGGAATTCACCGCCGTTGCGCGCCTCGCGCACCGCACTGGTGGCCACGGCTTCAATGCGTTCGTAGCCTTTGTTCCTGGCGAGAGTGACGAGATTACGAATCACATCCAGGCCGCGCATCATGGCCTGGTCGGAGAGGCGGCGGGATGTGAAGACGCCGTCACCCAACCGCGTCATGTCTTTGAAGCGATCCAGGATCTTATAGGAATAGTCCGCTTGGACTTCCGCTAAGACCATATGGATGGAGTTCGTACCGATGTCCAGGACGGCAAGTGTTGGCATGAGCCTCTAGCGACTGGCGGAGGGAGCGATGTGCCGAATGTTCTTCCCTTCCACCATATACACGACCAGTTCCCCGATGTTCGTCGCGTGGTCGGCGATCCGTTCTAACGACTTGGCCACAAACGTCAGCCTGATAGCGCGGGTAATTGTGGTGGTATTTTCCAGCATAAAGGAGAGAAGTTCTCGAAACAACTGTTCATTCAGATCGTCCACGAAGTCATCGTCCATGCAGACCTTTCGCGCCAGCACGGGGTCTGAATTGACGAAGGCGTCCAAGCATTCTTTGACCATGCGCATCGTCCAGTTGGCCATGCGCGGGATGTCGATATAGGGCTTGAGCTGTGGCTCGAGATTGAGCTCCAACGCCCTCTGGGCAATGTTTTCGGCCAGATCGCCCATCCGTTCCAGTTCTGACGAAATTTTCATCCCTGTGGTAATAAAGCGGAGATCGCGGGCTGTCGGCTGCTGAAGCGCCAGCAATTGAATGCAGAGGTCGTCGATCTCCACATCAAGCGCATTGACGTCGTGATCCTGTTCGACCACGCTGACGGCCAGATCGGAGTCTCGATCCACCAAGGCTTTCAAGGCCTGTTCAATTTGAGACTCGACGAGCGAACCCATCGCCAGCAATTGCCGCTTCAGGTGAGCGAGATCTTGGTCGAAATGTCGTTGCATGGTGCGGCTCCTCTAAATTTATCCGAACCGGCCCGTGATGTAATCCTCAGTCCGTTTGTCGCGCGGCGTCGTGAAAATAGTTTTGGTATCGCCGAATTCCACCAGCTCGCCCATCAAGAAAAACCCGCATTGGTTGGATACTCGCGCAGCCTGCTGCATGTTATGGGTGACGATGACCACGGTATAGGTATCCTTCAGTGTGAAAATAAGCTCCTCGATCTTGCCCGTCGCAATCGGATCGAGCGCGGAGCAGGGTTCGTCCATCAAGATCACTTCCGGCTGCACCGCCAAGGCCCGAGCAATGCAGAGCCGTTGCTGCTGTCCTCCCGACAAACCTAAGGCGCTCTGCATGAGCCGATCCTTCACCTCATCCCACAATCCCGCGCCTTGCAAACTTTGTTGCACCAGCTCGTCCAGCCGTCGCTTGTCCTTGGTGCCATGGAGACGGGGCCCGTACGCGACATTGTCGTAGATTGATTTGGGGAAGGGATTCGATTTCTGAAAGACCATGCCCACGCGTTTCCTGAGATCGGTCACATCGATTTCATGGTCGTAAATGTTGGCTCCGTCGAGTTCCACTCGTCCGACAGCCCGCGCCCCTTCTACCAGATCATTCATACGGTTCAGGCAACGTAGCAAGGTGGATTTCCCGCAACCGGAAGGCCCGATGAAGGAGGTCACCGAGTGTGATCGCACCGTCAGGACCACATGAAAGAGGGCTTGTCGGTCACCATAATAAAAGTCCAGATTTCGAACTTGGATTTTGGAGTCCACCGATGAGGCCGGCTGTGACTGGTTGCGAGTCAGCCGAGACTGTGGAAGGCTCGGAACGATGGGACGAGTCGGGATGATTGGTGGAGTGGACGATAGACTCATAGAATGAACTTCCATGCGAACTCCTCTCAGTGATTACACCGCAGACATCGCAAAACGTTTGCGAAGGCGGTTTCGCAACATCACGGCCGTCCAATTCAGCAGCACGACCACGAGGATCAGAATCAGGGTGGTCATATACACCATTGGTTTGGCGGCTTCGACGTTGGGCGATTGAAATCCTACGTCATAGATATGAAATCCCAAATGCATAAATTTTCGGTCGAGGTGCAGAAAAGGCAGGTACGTGTCCAAGGGGAGCGCGGGCGCCAATTTCACCACGCCGGTGAGCATCAAGGGCGCGACTTCGCCGGCCGCGCGGGCCATGGCCAGAATCAATCCCGTTAAAATTCCCGGCAATGCGCAAGGCAGAATCACATGCCAGAGCGTTTCGAACTTGGTCGCGCCCAGTCCGACCGACCCTTCCCGGAAATCGCGCGGGACGGCGGATAGGCCCTCTTCGGTCGCTACGATCACCACCGGCACGGTCAGGAGCGCCAGGGTCAACGATGCCCAGAGAATGCCACCGGTGCCGAAGGTGGGACTGGGCAACGATTCCGGAAAGAGCAGCTGGTCGATCGTTCCGCCCAACGCATAGACGAAAAAGGCTAACCCGAATACACCGAACACGATGGAGGGGACGCCGGCGAGATTATTGACCGCAATTCGGACCAGTCGAACGAGCACTCCTTGCTTGGCATATTCCCGCAAATAGACCGCGGCCATGACTCCGAACGGCATCACGGCAATCGTCATCAAGAACACCATGAGGACCGTGCCGAAAATCGCCGGAAAGATCCCTCCTTCCGTATTCGCTTCACGCGGCTCGCTGGAGATAAACAGCCAGAGGTTATGAACGTAGGCGACGACCTTTTCGATCCAACTCATGTCGTTCGGCCTGCTGACTGCGATGACCTGGGCGAGCGTGAGCCGCAACGGCCGCCCATTGGAAAGGGTCAGGAGTAGTGTCTTTTCCTCAGCCTCGCTATGCAGTTGCTCGAGTACCATCGTTTTGGCTTGGTATTCCTGCTCGAGTGCAGCGATCTGATCAATCAGCCGGCGGTCCGCCTCCGCTTCCCGCGGACTAAGTTGGCCGTCAAGCATCAGGGCTTGACGCGCGAGCCTGGCTTTCTCGAGGCGATGGTTGATCGCGCCGATTTCCTCACGCTCCAGATATTCGATGCGCCGACGCAGCGCGGTCGATTCCTTCACCAGCGCCCCGATGGCCGACCAGGTGTCGCCTTCTGAACTTTCCGTCGTGCCATCCGCGGCTACGACGCTGAGGCGTCCAAACGCGGGCCCCCATTCGCGTCGTTCGACAAACGTGAGGTCGTACGGGCCGCTGGTTGAGACGATGTCATCCTCATTGACCCACCGATACTCAGAGCCCAACACATCGCGATTCCCGACACGGTAGCGAAATCGTTCCGATCCCTTGGGGCGCTCGGGCGTCACCGAATTGGGAATGACTTCCTGTCCCACCAGCTGGCCGATGACGATCTCATGCGTCTTCAGCACGAGTTGATGCAGGGGGGCGGGCCAGAATTGTCCCATCCCGTTGACCATGATCAAACCGAGCATGGCTCCCACCATCAAGAGGCTGATCGCCACACCGGAGGCCGTCATCCACACGAAGAGTTCACCGCCCCGCCAGAAACTTTTCATCGAATCGGCGCGTTTACCCATGAGTGTACTTGTCCCGCAACCGCTGGCGGACGATTTCAGCCAGCGAATTGATGACGAACGTGACGATGAACAGCAACAAGGCCGCCAGGAACAACACGCGATACAGACTGCCCCCGTGGGGCGCTTCAGGAATTTCTACCGCGATATTGGCCGACAGGGTCCGGAATCCGTTCGCCCAGCTCCAATCTAATATCGGTGTATTGCCGGTCGCCATAAGGACGATCATGGTCTCTCCGATCGCGCGTCCGAACCCGATCATGATTGCGGAAAAAATCCCGGGGCTGGCCGAGAGCAAGACCAAATGTAGGACGGTCTGCCAGCGAGTCGCGCCCAGCGCGAGGGAGCCGGCGATTTGAGTCTTAGGCACATTCGCGAGCGCTTCCTCAGCAATGCTATAGATGACGGGCACGATCGCGAACCCCATGACGATGCCGACCACCAGGGCGTTGCGCTGGTCGTACTGAATCCCGAGCCGGTTCGAAAGCCACGCCTTGATGTCGCCGCCGAACCACCAGGCCTCGATAGACGAGTTCGCCCAGAGGCACGCTCCCATACCGAGCGCCAGGATGGGAATCAAGAGCAGCGCCTCCTGTCCAGGGCGTAGGCGTCGTCTGAACGCGGGGGGAACGAGATACCAGAGAAGAGAACTCGCGAGGACGAGCAGCGGCAATGTGACGGCCATTCCAGCGACGGCCGGGAGCAATCGCTCCAGCAGGGGAGCGAGCCACAGCCCGGCTAAAAATCCCAACACGACTGTCGGCAAGGCGGCCATCACCTCGATGACCGGCTTGATCTTCGCGCGTAGATCCGGATGCATGAATTGGGACGTGCACATCGCCGCGAGAATGGCGATCGGCACGGCCAGGAACAACGCGTACATCGTGCCTTTAAGCGTCCCGAAGGCAAGCGGCATCAAGCCGAGCTTGGGTTCAAAATCATCCGACCCCGAAGACGATTGCCACACGTAGGCGGGTTGGTCGTACCCTTCATACCAGACCTTGCCGAACAGGGTCTGGAAGGTCACTTCAGGATAGGCATGGTTGAGCTGATACAGCGACAGTTGCCCAATCCCGTCGAAAGCCATCAACCCGTCGCCTTTCGGCGCGAAGGCCACGGCACGAATCGGAGAGTCGCCGTTCGACAACGTGAGCCAGGTTTGGTCGGCCGTCGCGTGGTGGAGAAAAATGTGTCCCTTCGCATCCGCCGTGACAAACCCCTTCACTCGCTGAGAGGCAGCAAAGGCCGTCACCGGCGCGGCATGAGATCGGAAGCGTATGCATCTTCGTGAGCCGCCACCGAGATTGATCCTCTGTGCGCCGTATGAGCCCCCAGCTCGAGACCTCGCCCTCCGCCGTCATGACGACCAGGCTCCGATCACCGCTCAGGAAACCGAGCGCCGTCACCGCCGTGTTCGGTGTCGTCACCGCATAGCCGCCTCTCACGGCAGGCGGCTCCGTGTCGGAATCGAGCGCGATATGCAGCACGCTTCCTTCTACCGTGCCGATGTAAAGATTCTCGAACGTTCCGTCCAGAGCCAAGGACGTGACGGAAGCCGTCGGCTGTGGAAGTTCTGTGATGACCGGCTCGTGATCCGCGGCGTCCTCCCCCGGTATTCGCACCAGGGCCAGCCGGCCTTCTTGAGAGAGAACGGCCAACAGGCTTCCATGGTCGCCGAATCGGTACGCCATGGTCCTGATAGGGCCTATTGTCAGCGGAGTGGTCGCCCGGCTCGGATCATCGGACGTTTTTGCCGTTCGCCGGAAGTAGAAAATTCCGTGGTCGTGCCGATCTTCAGCAACAGCACTTCGCCCTCGGCCGTCCCGACAGCGTAACGAGGAGCACTGCCTCCGCCTTGGGCCATTGTCGTGAAGCGCCGGCTCTTGAAGTCGGCCGGCAGCTCGATAGGAATTGGTTGACCGGAAGCCAGCTCGATGAACTGCACACCGCTGGATGTCATATCTGCGCGATCTCGCGATGCTCATCCACCGCAAGTTGAACCGGCCCTTCCGCCGTGAGTGAGGCAGGCAAGATCATACGTTGCGCCAATTTGGCGGTGGGAGCTGTAAACAGCGGGCGTGACTTCCCGAAAGAGGAAAAAGAAAATGCCGAGAATGCTGAGGATCGTCGCCAATCCGCCGATGGTGATCACGGCTCGTGCCAAACGATCGATCAGCGGGCGCATGTGAAGCGGTTTGAGCATTCGTCGGTCTCGTGCTGATCGTCAGCGGATCTTGCGTCAATTGTTTCTCCGCCAGGGCCGCATCCACCGGAAAGTAGCCGTCTCTCATGACGTCGGATTGGCCCTCCCGGCTGTAGACATAGGCGAGAAACTCTTTGACGATCGGCGATAGGGGTTTGCCGGGAGCTTGATTCACATAGATGTAGAGGTAGCGCCACAGAGGATAACTACCGTTCTTCGTGTTGGCCTGGGTCGGCTCGATGTACGGCTGGCCCGTCTTTGCCGCCAGAGGAACCATTCTGACGCCGGACGTCGTATAACCGATCCCGCTGTAGCCGACCCCATAACGGTCTTCGCTGATGCCCTGAACCACTGACGCGGATCCCGGTTGTTCCTTCACCTGATCCTTGAAGTCGCCATTCTTGAGCGCATGGTCTTTAAAGAATCCATAGGTTCCAGAAGCCGAGTTCCTTCCGTAAAGGCTGATGGGCGAAGCACCCCAATCACCGGTTAATCCGAGCTGGCCCCACTTGGTCAGGTCGGCCGAATGTCCCTGCCGTCGGGACTTGGAAAACAGTGCATCTACCTCCGGCATCGCCAGACCTTGCACGGGGTTGTCTTTGTTGACGAATAACGCCAATGCGTCGACGGCCACAGGGTAGGGAGTCGGTGGATATCCGAACTTCGCTTCGAACGCATCGATCTCGCTGGACTTCATCGTCCGCGACATCGGACCGAGTTGGGCGGTGCCCTCAATGAGGGCCGGTGGCGCCGTGCTGGACCCTTTTCCTTCCACTTGGATCTTCACATTCGGATACTGTTTTCGAAATCCTTCGGCCCAGAGGGTGATCAGATTGTTGAGCGTGTCCGATCCGATGCTGTTGATCGTCCCAGAGACCCCGCTCACTTTGTGATAGCGCTTCATATCCTGGTCAAGCTTGACGTGTTCCGTGATAGCGGCAGGCTCAGTCGTGCCGGCGCTCCACAAGTTGGTCGTCATGAACGGCCCCAGTACGGTGATCGTGACGCCTATGCAGATCTGATGACGCGAAGCGATCATCATAGAATTCCTCCAAGGTCCTAAAAAAAGTGTAATTCGAAGATGAAGACACCGTAACTCCGGTCCATTTCGCCCTGTTCAAAGAAATGTTACCGGGACGTTAACTCTCGCGGGCTCTCGACAGTCCATAGCCGAGCTCATTCTTGCAAAGAGCGGCGGACGCTGCGATAACTCATGTCCGCACCCCAGCGATGCTGAAATAAAGCCGCGATGGTTCAGTGACCGATGGCTGGTACAGACAGCTCGTCAACTCGTTTTTCAACTCATTTGCGATCACAAAGGAGAGCAGGCATGAGACGACGTCAACGGCAAGCGATCATCGCAGGTCTGGCTGGTCTATGCCTGGGGGCCGTGGCCGGGCCAGGCTGGGCAGAGGAAGCCCGCACGATCCGCCGCCCGGCAGAGATCTCCCCTATGGTCGCACAAGCAGAGTCGGCACCGACCACACCGGCGCCAGTGCAAGGCCAGACGGTCTTGCCTCCCGGCGGTACCACGATCGAGGACCTCCTGCTCCAAAAAGGCTCGATTACTATGGACGAGTGGATTCAGATCCGAGCGGAGCAAGAGTATAGCGGTGCAGAAAGTGCAAGACGGATCGATGCCATCGAAGACTGGAAAACCAGAACTGAACTGCTACCGATGTTGCGGGATAAGGTGAATTTCGGGTTGAACGCACTGCAGTTCCTGTATAGCCACCAGGATGCGCATGTGCCGGAAGGAAAGAGCCAGGACAACTTTTCGATTCGCCGATCCGAAGTGCTGTTCTGGGGCCGCATCAGCGACACGCTGCCGCGCTGGCATGCCCTGATGGAATTTCAAAGCATCAGCCTCGGGCGCGAAACACCGACGGGCGGCAGTGGCGCCGCCACAGGCCAGCCGATTGCCGCCACGTTTTTTCGGGAATCCTATATCGACTTCCGCCCGTTTCAATCCTGGGCGCCCTATATGAACTTCATCCGTATGGGTATCTTCCGCATGCCTTTCGGTATCTTCACGGAGACCTCCGGAGGCCTGCGCGATATCATCAGCTCGCCGTACCTCACCTCAGTCGGGAGCGGCAACGGCAACCAGACGGGGACGGCGGGGACTATCGATTTCCTCCAAGAACGAGATTTATTCGTCGATGTCCGCGGCAAATTGTTCAACCGGCTTGAATATGTGGCCGGTATCATGAACAACAACAATTATCACGCGAATGCGACAGGAGCGAATGGCCCGAAAAGTTACTATACCCGCGTCCGCCTGTTCGGTACGGACGTGTCCTGGATCAGCTTTACGACCATCCAAGGGGAATCGAATAACGCCAACACCAACATCAACGGACGCGGCAAAGGCAATTTCGATCGGTATGGATTAGATTTCCGCTATACGTCGAAAATCATTCCTGGCCTCATGGTGCAAGGGGAATGGTGGCAGGGCCATGATGGATCCAATCAAACCACCGTGGGCCGCCCAGCCAATGGCGCCTGTCTCGACCAGACGATTTGCGGCGGATCGGGAGCCGCGGGTGCCCAACGACGCACCTGGTATGTGCTCGGTAAATATCTGATTTCCGACGGCTTCTTTCAAAACTGGGAACCGACCATCATGTACGAACAGTTCGATCCCAGTACCAGCATGTCGAACGACCTTTATACGAGAACCATCGTCGGCCTCACGTACTACTTCGAAAACTTTCCTCCCAAGGTCCAGTCCAAGATTCAATTCAACTACGAATTCCGGCATCATCAGGGCAACGGACCTGGTGTTGCCTACGATACGACCTTCGATGCGTTCGCGCAGAATGCCTTCCTCGTCCAATTCCAAATCCGCTTTATGTAGAAGGTTACTCGACCGCCGATGTATGCTGCCGCACGGTTGCAACGCAACCGTAGGAGGCCTAAGGAGGACACGCATGACCCGCTCAGCTGGAATTATGGCCCTGTGGATCTGTCTCGCCGTCACGGCCTGCATGCCGCTCCAACTGTTTCCAACCGACACCACCGACGGTGTGGACAAGGACTTTGACTTTACCGCATGGCGGAACATGCCGAATGCCAAGACCGGGCAGAAGGTTCAGCTTGGCGGGCGTATCGTGCAGGCGAATGGCACAAATGGAAACCTGACTATCATTGTTACCCAGTTGCCGATCGTCCAGCAACCGGCCTACGGACCGAATGACACGGGCCGCCGTTCCGGGGAGTTTGCCATATTGTACACGGGCGCACTCGATCCGAAGTGGCTGAGGGCCGGCAACCGGCTGATTGTCATCGGCACGACACACGAAGCGAAGGCGGTGGTCGTCGACGACGTGCAACGGAGCCTGCCCTCGCTCATCGCTCGATGTCTGCACGTCTGGAATACGGGCGGAAGGGAAATTTCCGATTTCCCCTATAATGCCGGCGGAGGATATGAACCGTTGGCGGAGGATACGTACTGCGTGCCGAGATGAGGGGGCATATCGAGCCTCATGAGCAGTCGTACGGGCCTGCTGAAGTTCTACTTGGGCCTGACCGGCCTGGCATTTTTCATCGCCGTCGCAGTGGGTTGTACGGGGGAGGCGACCTTCGTGCGTGATACGGACGCAGGTGGGCTCGTATCCTATCCGTTTCAAACCGAGGTGGAGGTGCTGGCTTCATCCGGTCGTCGCGATGCGTTTCAACTAATCGCTGAAAAGTGCCCGAAAGGTTCACGCATTATTCAGGAAGGTGAGATTCCAAAAGTGAGCAGGGCAGCCGATCGCGCCTGGCGCGGGCAGATGGGGGTGGATCGGCTGTGGGGAGTCCAGTTTGCATGCGAGTAGAAATCCTTGCGCGACGACGACACCAGACGGTCTTTCGTCTCTTACTGTCGGTCAGCCTGCTGTCTTGTACACTGTCGGCCTGCCAAACCTTCGGCCATACGCGAGTGATTTATGATCAGCAGGGTACCCGCATCGGCCTCGAGCCTGATTTGTCCGTGCCACGTTCATCGCCCCCTGCACTGAACGCGCATCCGTCGACTCTCACCACTCAAGAGCTGCTCGTTTTGTTAGGAGCCTTGCGCGTAAGCGGATGGAGCGGAACGATCGTGGGTTGGTTGGAGGCGCCACGCTCGATTCCGCTCTTTGATGAAGCGGACCTTCGCGCGCTCGCATCGCCAATCGCCGAGGCATTTCGAGAGGTGCGGCCGACTGAACGGGTGTTCTTTACGCTTCCAAATCCGAAGTCGGCTTACGGTGATGCAACGGCCGGCGCGCTGTTTCTCCGGGGCGCTTATCTGCACGTTGTAGTGACGGATCACAAGGCCTTTGCCCGAGCGGATACGGCCGGAGGAGATGAAAAGGATGTCCGGGACACGAAGGGAATGAAGCTTGGCGTCGCCGAGCCCTATCGGACAGCGGCCTTGCCGGCGTCGGATGAGCCGGATTGGCCGCCATTTGAATCCGTTCACCTTTCCCTCAACGTGAAGGAGCTTCTGGCTCAAGACGGTGTGAGGAGCGGCGGGTTAGCCAGAAAGAACGCGCATGAGCAGACCCAGACAGGGACGGCACCGCTGATTACGACGGAGCCGACCGAGACGCCGCAGGATCTCCGGTTGCAGATCCGTGAACTCACTCAATCCAACCTGGACTTACGAGATCGACTGAACCAGCAGACGGAGCAGCTAGAGGAATTGAAGAATGAACTGACAAGGATCCGGCGAGAGGCGGATCTTGCAAGACCTAAAAAACCAGCCACGCGTAAACCGTCCACACCCTAAGCGCGACGGCATCCACATCGGTGCTTTCAGGCTACCTGCGTTCATGTGTAGCCGTGGTACCGGACGCGGGTGAAGCTTTTAGAGCAACCGACAGCTTCTCCACCTGATCCATCGGCAAGGGATAAAAGCCCGCTCGCACGACGGATTCCTGGCCTTCACGGCTTTTGACAAACTCCAAAAACTCCTGCACTGCCGACGGTAAGGGGCGACCGGATTCCTTGTCAAAATAGAGATATAACAGACGGCGAAGGGGGTACGACTGGTCGGCAATAGTGGCAGGAGACGGCGTGATCAAGGGCATGCCTTCAGTGTCTGCCAAGGGGACGAGACGCACGTTTGAGGTTTGCAGTCCGATCCCACTATAACCAATCCCCAGCTGGTCGCGGCTCAAGGCCAGAATCACCGAAGCGGCGCCAGGGGCTTCCTGCACTGTCGCCTTGAACTCACCGCCACCAAGCACATGCTCCTGGAAGAAGGCTCTGGTGCCAGATTTGCGGTCACGCCCGTGGAGTTGAATGGGCGCGGCTGTCCAGCCATTGCCCAGGTCTAGATCGCCCCACACGACAACGTCTTTTGTATGTCCTCGGCGGCGGTCGGTCGAGAATATGGCGTCCACTTGGTCGAGAGTGAGCCCCGGCAAAGGATTGTCTTTGTGCACATACAGGGCGACGGCGTCTACCGCGATTGGGATGGTCAGGGGTTCGTATCCCCGCTGCGCCGAGAATTGCTTCACCTCGGCATCCGTCAATTCTCGAGAGCTACTTACGAGCAGGGCCTGCTTCGCGCGTTCTTCCTTCACGACGATCCGTCCTGGCTGGGGCGAATCGAGAAACTCTATGATGGCCTTGCTTGAACCTCCGGAACGAAGATCGATGGAGACTTTGGGCTGCCGAGCCTGGAAATCCAGCACGAGCCGGCGCATCAGTGCATGCATGGTATCGGACCCCTGGACCCTAAAGCCGCCATTCACTTGAGCCGTCGGGGTATATCGTTCAAGGCTCGAATCGACACTCAAACCGGCAAATGGCCCGACTTGCTCTGCATGGACGGAAGTCAACGAACCTGCCGCGACTAGAAGTGAGCATGCCAGCCTAGGGCCAAGGGTCATCACCCATGGTGTGAGAGGGATCTTTCGCGCCATCTCGAGAATTGTCATATCACGCCTCCAACAAAACCGTTCAACGAACTATCTAGGCATACTTCGTTAAGATAGTCAGATTGCCGGAGCAACACGGCCATGTTACGGAATTGTTAACTTTCACAGCCTCAGCGGAGTCTCGAGTTCACAGGAGAGGCAGGTAGCACGGACGGTTGAGTTAAGAGTTGCTGCAGTCTTCCAGTCTCCGACGCTGGCGGGGATTGTGACAGCGCTCGATGTAGTCAAAGATATCGCTCTCGCCTCGGCTCTCGTGCGATAGTGCTGCCGATTTACGCGTGCCCGTTTGAGCACGCCCAAAAAGCTCTCGGCCGCGGCGTTGTCGGCACAGCTGCCTACCGCCCTCCTACGGCCTGTCACCTGGTGGGCCGCTAGGAATCCTTGGTACTCCTCCGAGGTAAACCGACAGCCCCGATCCGAATGGAGAATGACCGGAGTGCGGGCTGGTCGTTGCCATAAGGCCATCAGCACCGCTTGCACCACCAGCTGGCGATCCTGATGCGGACTCATCGACCAGCCCACCACGCTTCCTGAATACATCCCACACCACGCAGAGATACAACCAATGCTCGGCTGTGCGGATGTAGGTGATATCCGTGACCCATTTGGTATTGGGCGCGGTCGCCGTGAAGTTCCGCTCCAGATGATTCCGAGTCCCTTGAGGACGGGCCCCGACGGGTTTCTTCCGCCCCCGCCGTCGTTGCGGCACGCCCTGGAGCCCAGCTCGACGCATCAGGCGCGCCACCCGGTGGCGGCCACACCTCTCTCCCGCATAGCGGAGGGCTTCCCAGATCCGCCGACTCCCCACGACGCCGTCCTGGTCAGCATGCAGGGCCCGAATCTGCGTCAGTACTCGAGCGTTCTCCTGTGTGCGCACACTCGGGGGTCGGGTCATCCAGCCGTAGTACCCGCTGGGCGACACTCGCAAACAGCGGCACATCAGGCGGATGGGAAACGCAGGGCGGCATCGTTGGATCATCCCCTACTTCATCGCGACGCTCTCGCGAAGAACGCTGCCGCTTCTCGCAAAAAATCCCGCGCCTTGGTCGCGCGGGAGAATCGGAGCGTGAGAACGATATGCGAATCGTTATGAATGTTACTATTCGTGTGTCACGCCTGCATGGGGTGAATCCCTTATTTGTAGGTGATTAGTCCCTTCCCGCCTGTCATTCCAGTCGAGGTGTAATATGTGTGACAGGAAAATGAATTACCAGTAGGGAAGGGCGCGCTGTCAGATGCTCAAAGGTTCAAGTGGGTAGGATAGAGCCATTGAACCACAAGAGGGACGTAAGGCTTTTCTCTGAACAATGGCTGCAACACCTCAGCAACTCCTCGCCGTGGACAGCGGCCTGTCATTCTCACCCGTCTTGTCGAGCTACAGCACTCCGCTGGCGAACCATTGCCCTTCCAAAAACTGTCTGATGGTTCAAGCGCGATGACTTATTAAATCGCGTCACGGTTTCAGTCACGGTTCACGCCGAAAACAGTCACGGTTAGGGGAGACGACAGCAGACCAAGAGAAACAACGGCAGGCCACAAACCCCTTGATAGGCCTGGGCTTGCCGTTGCACCTCGTAGCGTAGCATTGCTTGCAGTTATCACTTAAACCCACTCCCAAGCCAGTTGTCAGGGGTTCAAATCCCCTCGCCCGCTCCAATATCGCCATTCATTCCGCGTGATTGACCGTTTGTTCTCCCTACATCTCGCCATTCAGAGTCTGTCAGAGTTGTTGACTTGAGTCATTATTGAATCCACACTCGATGTGTCTTCTCTGAGAGGAACTGCCCTAGTTCCCTACGTGTCCACAGACGTCAGGAGCTAGTGGGGGAAATTGCTATATATAACTATCTCGTTCCCCTCGAACTGCATCATCGGACGAAATCCAACCGCCTCGACCACTTGGCCGTGCTTCGGGGTGTTGTAGATCACGTAAGCTCGACGTGGGTTCCGTTGCAGTGATTGTTTAATTCGCTCAAGGACCGAACGTAACACTCGGGCCTCGAATGGATTGAAGAAATAGAAATGCGTTTGATCGGCTAGGACATCATATTCGGCAGCATCTGTCTGTATGATCTGAATATCAGTTTTGCTTCCGGTCTTTCGTTGATACCGCGCCACGTTCAAACGGGCCACCTTGCACAATTCTGGCATGAATTCAATTCCTACGCATCGACTGAATCCGCATTCCGCAGCAACCAGAAGTACTCTGCCCTTGCCGCAACCATAGTCCACGAGAACACCATCACGGTCGTCATTCAATGCTACGAGCACTTTCCGAAGCGGACGTATTCTTGTTGGCATGTAATCTAGTCCGTCAAAAGCGTTCGGACTGCAGATGGTTTCGGGGACTATTTTCACGAATGCTACTGTGTCTGTGCCGTAACGCCAGTCAAACAATCGTTCTTCTAGCACGGACACAGCCCGCCAGACTGTTCCTATGAAGCCCCGATTGCGAAAGCTATCAAGCCATCGAGCGACTATGGTTCTCGAACCCGTTCTAGTCAAAAGACTCGCCGGCATCTACCGACCTCATGAGGCAATGTTGTCGTGCGAATCATTTGAACACCATGACAAGTACAGAAAAAACCGAGACTCTCATACACACCTCGCCGTTGGATCAGGGCTCGTAGTGAGGACGACAGAATCAGGGCGTCACTGTACGAATGTGTATCTGGAGTATCGCTGTAACGTGCATGACTAGTTCTTTAAGGGACGGAGCAAGAGCTTCCTGCTCTGAGCCCATCAACAGTTTGGTATTTTCTGCTAACAAGAAGCGTTCATCCTCGCAGGGATGCGCTCTGATCCACGTTTATCTGAGAACATCAAGCTTGCGGCTTTGTGAACAATTGAGACGAAGCCTTGCAGTTTTACTTGAGTAACATTATGCCAGGGCGGTGAGCTCCTCGATTCCGTACTGGTGAGCCCGGATAAGTAATTTTTGCCGATTGGAAACTCCGAGTTTATCGAAAATATTCGTGAGGTGATGCCTGACCGTAATGCTTGAGATGCAGAGACGGTCGGCAATGTCTTTGTTTGAAAGCCCCTGGCTAATCAGTCGTATGACGCTGCGCTCTCGCTCAGTCAACCCGTTCGGCCACTTAGGAAGAGGGGGATTTACGATGAGCGTTGGTTGGACATTCGATGCATTGCTTATGGTCAGTTGTGCGGTTACTTCTCCGATCGGCTGGGCGAAAACCGCAACAGGTCGCGCGAAGTACTCGATCATTGCGAGTAGTACCGTCGATGGTTGCACCTTAAGCACAATTCCATCAACCCCAAAATCAATCGCCTGCCTGGTGCATTCCTGATCCTGAAGCCCGCTCAAGAGAATGATTCGTATCCGTGGGGAGGCAACCTTAATCTTTTGAATCAGCCCGGTGACATCGTGTGCGATCTCGGTATCGATAATCACGATATTGGCCTGTTCGCCTAACAGCATGTTATCGATCGCGGCTCCATTGGTGACGTGGCCGAGGAGGCGAATCCATTTTTCGGTTTCCACGATTCGTTGCAGGCCGAGCCGCAAAAGATAGTTACTGCTGACGATAGCTACCACGGTGGTGGCTTTTTCCTCTTTGCACTCGCCCATGTTCCCTCCTACTCAGAGCCGCGCGATGGTGTGTTCGATTGTGTAGCCAAGCTGTACACAGACTCTACGTACGTTATGAAACTACTACGCATTCAAAGCTAAGTTAAAAAGATGATTGTACATCCATTCATGTGGCGGCATGATCGCATACCATTTGGGCTTCAGGCAATGCTCAATTTTAAGTGCCTATTTTATAGCACAGCCGTCAAGCCTTGCGGTCAGCCGATTTGCAGGCATTAGTGTTATATCAAGATCGGTAACTACTCAGTGCACATTAATGTGCACTCAATGGCGTACGAGACGCTTTACTAGTGCCCTTCCTAGGCTTTCTGACTGAATGCGGCCCCAATTGGACAGATCAAGTAAAGCTAGAGCGCCTATTTAGCAAAATTGTTGTATTGCCTCGGCCAATTCGGAGCACTTCGATCGGCACATACGTGCCATCGTTCTGTAGAAATTGAAGCGCAATAAAAGGCACCAATATCCGATGTGAAGTTGCGTGTGAATCTGTATAACCGTGACTCACTCAATGGGACTCACGGGGCGAAGCTATGTCACACAGCGCCAGTTCGGACACCAGTATCCTGAATCCTACACACGCTGGAATCCGAACAGGGCTTCAATGGTATGCCGTCAGCACTCGATCACGGCATGAAAAAATGGTGCGGGATCGCTTGACTGGTATCGGTGTGGAGCCATTTCTTCCTCTGTCAAGAAGATTGAGTCAGTGGTCAGACCGAAAAATCCTGGACATTGAGCCCGCTTTTTTCCGGTTACTGTTTTGCCAGATTTTCGCTGATGAATAGTCATGCGGTTCTCCAAACACCTGGCATTGTCCGAATCGTCGGATCTGTGATGCCCGAGTCTATTCCTGACGAGGAAATGGACGCGATCAAGAAGTTGGGTGAAAGCGATCGGCAGTTGGAGCCCTATGATTATCTTACTGAAGGCGCATGGGTTGAAGTGGCACGAGGACCTTTGACAGGGCTACGCGGACAGTTGATAAGAAAGGCGAATCACGACTGCCTTGTCATCCGTATGCACCTCATTCAACAAGCTGCCATTGTCCACATCGATATGAGTGAAGTAATTCCAGTGCACTGAACCCTCCTCTTCATTTATCCTTCAAATCTCCTTGGGTGAAGGACGGAAAAGGTTTAGAAGGCCATAATGGCAAAATCCCGTTTCTCACATGATCAAATTCAAGGCCGCGATTCTGGAGATAGACGCAGGATGCGCTCTTGGGAGTGGTATCCAAAAAGTACGGGGTCTCGAAAACCACGCTCTATCGATGGAGAATCAAGCTTGCCGAAAAAAGAAATCCTGCAGTAAACCGCCTTCGTTTACTGGAACTCGAGAACCGTCGACTCAAAAGTAAATTCGCGGAACTCGCGCTGGATTACACGTCCCTTCGAACCGCTTTATTGAGAGATGTCAAACAAGAGTGCTAACGCTTCCTTTGATGGGCGGCACCCTAGTGATTCCTTACGTTTCGGAGGGCTTATCATGCGCCTGTTGTATAGCATCGTACTAGCGGTATCGTCGGGTTTAGGCTGGGCACCAGCGCTTGCCGAGGGAACTGGCAATTCCGCCCCTTTCCTGGGTACACATGCCACCGATGGCCCGCCGATTCAGGTCATCGAAAAGGCCTCAAACATTGTCACCGATGCCTTTACCATCGGGGCAGAGGATGTTCTGGAAATAACCGTCTGGAGAAATCAGGATTTGTCTAAGGTTGTGCAGGTTCGCCCAGATGGAAGATTCTCATTGCCGGTCATACGGGATGTGGTGGCGGTCGGGAAAACCCCATCCCAACTCGCGGATGAGATTACTCGCAGACTCAAGGAGTATGTACAGAATCCGGTCGTCGCAATCAGTGTGAAAGAAGTTAATAGTTATAGCGTTTATGTGTTAGGCGAAGTGGTAAGGCCGGGCAAATATCCGCTCAAAAGCAAAATCACCTTGCTTCAGGGAATTACCATCGCGGGAGGATTCACACCGGTCGCAGCGAGAAACCAGGTTGTGATTTTCAGGTTTGGCGAGAATGGGTCGGGGATGCAAACCTTAACATCCAGTTACGATGATATCGTTTTGCGCGGCGGAATAGCCGGGAACCTCGAATTGCGAGCTGGCGACACGGTCGTGGTGCCCAGTGAAGCGATGGTGGTATTTCCCGGCCAAGCTCAATAACAGCATAACGTTGTCAGGCAGAACCGATTATGAAACCACTACGGCCCTTCCCGTTCCTCATCGTTCAGTACGCCATTGCCATCGGCGGAATCATTCTCGGAGGATGCACTACCATTGTGCAGGAAAGGGAGTATGAGGCCCCGAGCGGATTCATGCTCGGCCCGGAAGACGTCCTGGAGATTACGGTTTGGAAAAATCCAGATTTGTCCAGGACTACGGCCATTCGCCCCGATGGCCTGATCTCAATGCCGATCATCGGTGATGTGCAAGCTTCCGGGTTGACGGCAGACGGCCTCGCCCACCGAATAGCCGACCGGCTGAAGCACAACGTTGCAGGTAATCCGGCTGTGTCCGTCAGTGTGAAGGAGCTCAATAGCTATTCCATCTATGTATTGGGAGAAGTGTCAAAGCCAGGTAAGTATCAAGCCAAGTCCTATGTGACCTTGTTGCAAGCGATATCCATGAGCGGGGGATTTACGGAATACGCGAAAAAGAACAGGTTGCAGATCGTCCGAAACAGGCTTAATGGAGATAATAAGCTTCATGAAACTCGAATTCCTGTTCGGTATGCCGATCTCTTGGCAGGTCAGGAAGGACCAGGCAATATCATCCTGCTTTCTGGTGATACGGTTGTGGTGCCGTAGGGCAAAGTGCTGTCTGCTCCGAAAAACTAGGGCGCAAAGTTACACCGCAGTTTAACTAAGCGCTATTCGTTTCGAATCAGATGACCGATAGAATACATTCACACCTCCTCCGCTTTCCGGCTTCTTTTTTTAGCCACACTGAACGGCGATAGTATTAGATTTCTAATTTATTCAGCATGAGATCGCGGAAGAGGCTTCATGCTCGAGACGGGAAGCCCAATAACCTGACCGATTGATCCAACCTGAAGTTGTCAGCTTCAACGGTGTTTCTTCCCTTCAAGTTGTCGACCTCAGTGGAAGTCACGGATGTGATTATGCGTCCGCTGATGAAGCCACAATACCATGCGAAACGATGTATTTTGAATGGACGTTCCCTGCTTGTATTGCAAGAAGCGCTGTCATAAAAGTTTCACCGCGCGAGAGTGGGGCGGACTATCCATCGCCAGTGACGCATGCCTTCACGCATCAACGTTCCCGACAAGCAATTGCTCTCGTCGCATTTTTTATGTGCGCAATAGTGGTAATTGATGCGATCAGTAGACCATGGTCAGCGCATGCCGACACGAAGATAATTCCCTCGGCAACTTTATCAGAACGATACGACACCAATGTCTTCTTTGCGCCACCAGAATTTCTTCCTCCCGGCCAACGACGCAGCGATTTCGTGTCGACCATTGCGGGAGGAATGCAGGTCATTCATAAAACCAGGGATGTCGAAGCAAGTTTTCTTGGAGGCGCGGATGGGAACGCGTATGCCTACAACACGGGGCTCAACTATTTTTCAACCAACGCCGAAGCCTATGCCAATCTCGATGGATGGGTTGGACAGCTGACTGAGGGAGCGCATCTTCTCGTATCCGATCGGTTTCGTTATACCCCTGAGCAACCCAGTTTCTTGACAGGGACCAAGGCCCAGGCTTTTGAAGATCCATTCTTACGTGGAATTCAAGGTTTCCGAGCCAACACATTCTCGAATACCGCTGCGGTAAACGGCGAATATCCACTTTTTAGAGGGGTTGGTCTGCAAGGCAGCTATTCCTTCTCCACCTATCGGATTGGTTCGATCCTCGTGTTGACGAATAGCGGAGCAGCATTCTTTGATACCAACGTACACGCCTGGTCCCTTGGCCCCAGCTATCGCATTACTTCGGTTGATCATTTGTCGCTGTCTTATCAACAGAGCCTAGTGAGTCAGACGTTAACCGATGGCAGCGAGAAAATTGAATTCAATACGCAAGAGCTATGGGCCAACTATACGCGTGTGTTGCCTGATTGGACGGTGACAATCCGGGGCGGCGCCACCCTCATTGAGCCGTCTAGTCAGGGATTTCCGACTGCTGCTATAGAAGTAACGACCAATCCCGAGCGCGCAACTTCGTTCCGCCTGGACCTATCTCGTCGCGCCGCCCCTTCTTTCTTTGTGGTAGGCGGTGCGACTATTAGCAACGTGGGACAATTGATCGCAACCCAGCGACTATCGAAACGGTTCAGCCTCGAGGGGAGCGTCAGTTATGGGTACAACGAAACTGTTCCGGGGAAGGCGGTCACGTTCGAGAATCTGAACGCTGCGGCCGGAATAAAATACAAGCTCACAAGGGCCATGATTTTGGATCTTTCATACACTTACAGCGATTTTAAACTTAAGCAAGTAGGTGTTCTACCTTTCGATGTGCAGCGCGATGTCGTCATGCTCTCACTGACGGCACAATGGAAATAGCAGGCACGGGCGACAAGAAATGCTAAGTCGAGTGAGGGCTGAATTGCGTCAGTAGGGCATAGGTGGGTGAGGACTGCAATCAGCGTTTCTAAGTGGAGGAGATAGGTAAATTGAAAGCGGTTGCAACAGCGGTTGTAATGCAGGAACCATTGCTCGTTCTCCGTCCTAGGCGAGGATGGCAGCAGCTTGGATTGAAGGATCTATGGCACTTTCGCGAACTGCTGTATTTTTTTTGCTGGCGAGATATCAAAGTCCGTTATAAACAGACGGCATTAGGCGTGGCCTGGGCGATCATTCAGCCGGTCATGACAATGGTGCTGTTCAGCCTATTTTTTGGAAAGCTGGCGAAGATGCCGTCTGATGGCCTTCCGTATCCGCTTTTTGTCTATACCGCACTGGTGCCCTGGATGTTCTTCTCCAACGGGATTACCCAGTCTGCCGGCAGTCTCGTCGAGAACGCCAGTCTGTTGAAGAAAGTCTACTTCCCACGCCTGGCCGTGCCAATTGCGAGCGTCATTTCTGGTGTGGTGGACTTCCTGTGTTCGTTCATCGTGCTAACGGGCATGATGCTTTATTACGGTATTGTACCGTCGGTGAACCTTCTCTGGTTGCCATTCTTCCTCGCGTTGGCCTGTACTGCATCCTTAGGCATCGGACTCTGGCTTTCCGCACTCAATGTGCAATTCCGTGATGTGCGTTACGTGATTCCGTTCCTTACCCAGCTATGGTTGTTTGCCACTCCCATTGCCTATCCGAGCAGCCTTCTGTCTGAGCCCTTGCGCACGCTGTATGGGCTCAATCCGATGGTGGGCGTGGTCGAGGGATTTCGATGGGCCTTGCTAGCCACCGAGACATGCGCCGGGGCCAATGGTCGTCGTCTCTGCCTTGGCCAGTGTGGTTGTGTTAATCACCGGTGCATTCTATTTTCGACGGATGGAAACAACATTTTCTGACAGGGTGTGAGGAGTATGGCTGACCTTGCAGTGCGCGTTGAGGGACTCTATAAACAATATCGTGTCGGAAGGCAGCCGCAGCGGTATGCGACGCTGCGCGACACGATCACCAATGCATTTCGGTCACCGATTCGGAAAATTCATGGACTTTTTTCTGGCCAGAGCGTTGACGGGTCAGCCGGAGATGACGAGTTCTGGGCGGTTAAGAATGTCTCTTTCGATATACGTCGTGGAGAGGTCGTCGGCATTATCGGACGTAATGGAGCGGGGAAAAGCACGCTGCTTAAGATCCTTTCACGAATTACCGAGCCGACCCTTGGACAAGTTGCGCTGTATGGACGAGTTGGCTCGCTCTTGGAGGTGGGCACGGGTTTTCATCCGGAACTCACAGGACGAGAGAATATCCAGCTTAACGCGGCCATTCTCGGGATGAAGCGCGAGGAACTTGCCGATAAATTCGACGAAATCGTGGCATTTGCCGAGGTCGAGAAATTTATTGATACACCGGTGAAGCATTATTCTAGTGGCATGTACTTGCGCCTGGCATTTGCAGTGGCAGCGCATCTCGAACCTGAGATCCTGATCGTGGACGAAGTGTTGGCAGTCGGTGACGCCGCATTTCAAAAAAAATGTCTTGGAAAAATGGAAGGCGTTGCCAAAGAAGGCCGAACGGTGCTGTTTGTCAGTCATAACATGCAGGCCGTAACTCGCCTTTGCGAACGAGTGATTCTGCTCGATGGTGGTGCGGTGGTCGGCGATGGTCCAGCGGGCCAAATGGTGACTCGATACCTATCTTCCAATGAGGGGAGCACCAAACTGCGTGAATGGGATGATCCGGTGAGGGCCCCTGGTAGTGGCGTTGTACGACTTTGCGCGGTGCGTGCGCGCACTGAAGACGGCGATACAACAGACTTGGTTGATATTCGGAAGCCCCTGGGAGTCGAGATTGAGTATGAGGTGCTTGAAGCCAGGGCATGTCTTTCATCCCTGCTTCAGTGTTCACAACAGCGAAGGCGTGCATTTGTTTTCGGCCCAGGATACCGACAGGACTTGGAGACGGCGGACTCGACCGGCCGGACGCTATATCAGTACCGGCTGGATCCCCGGCGATTTGCTGAATGAGGGCGCTATGTTCGTGGGTGTGGCGATGTGGACGCTCAATCCCGAGCATTGTCATTTCTATGAACGGGATGCCGTCGCATTTCACGTAACTGACTCCTACGATGAAGAATCAGCCCGAGGCGGCATGGCCATACTCGGTGCCGGGGGTTATTCGGCCGTATTGCAAATGGGAGACGCAATCGGAAACTTCTGCTGTGCAGGGATTTCTGTCGCGGCCACAGGAACAATACAAAGACTAGTTGTTCCCCGCGGAGATAGATTGCTGTCGATTTCTCTTCCAGCTCCGCAGACAAGCATGAGCGCCCGACGTCGACCGACCATCCGCTGCCAGTTCATTGATCGGCACACATCAAGACTTTGCACATGCGTGCTCAGAGACAATTTTTTCTCTACTGCGCTCATTTCTGCATGCTGTGGGCTTGGGTTTGGCCTATCGGAAGGTTCGCGACTAGGTGTGCGACCTGGTTCGTGGCACCCGATCGTGGACGTTCCTGCCTCGCCTGGTTCAACTCGAAAGGGTACTTGTCGCTCAAGGCGACGATGTCACGGCGCAGATCTTCATATGGGCAACAATGTGTTTATCGGAGATCGAGTCGTGCTGTTTCAAGATGGGGACGGCGGCCCCATTGAAGTGGGAAACGGGGTGCATATCTTTGGTGATTCACATCTTCAAACGGCGCAAGGGGGCGCAATTCGAATCGGATCGAACACGCATATACAGCCTCGATGCCAATTCACGGCTTGTCTCGCGCCAATAGAGGTAGGGATCGGCGTGCACATTGCGTCAGGCTGCGCCTTTTACTCTTATGATCACGGCGTGGCACCGAATCTCCTTATCGGAAAGCAGCCGTTGAAGACCAAGGGAAGAATCTCGGTGGATGATGGTGCATGGCTGGGCTTCGGAGTGATTGTGTTGTCCGGGGTGCATATTGGGAAAGGGGCGGTGATAGGAGCTGGATCTGTTGTGGTTCACGATGTCCCGGCGGGAGCGATTGCCGTCGGCTCACCGGCTCGAGTGATTAAAATGCGGAGTCAGGTGAAGGCGATGGCAGCTGGTACGGAGTTTTCAGCAGGGAGTTTAGGTAGGTAGCATTCCAATGACAGTTGATCGAATTGGTACCAGAGCGAGTCTCGTTGTCACCATAACTGTCACGATGGCCTTCTTCGGCAGCCAGGGGTTAGCGGTGGCAACTTCACCTCTCGGACCGGCAAAGGTCCCCTCAGGGTTCTTGAATCCAACCCGCGATATTTTACGGATGGAACTGGAGACGCCATCTACCTGACCGGCTCGCACATTTGGAATAACCTGCAGGATTGGAGCGAACAGACGACTTTCGACTACGCGGGATATCTCACTCATCTTAAGACGCATAACCACAACTTTTTTCGTTTGTGGGCCTGGGAACATTCCGCAGTGCCTCGACTGCAGGGGAAATGGCCGGATGATCCGTTGCCCTATCAACGTACTGGGCCCGGCATCGATCTCTCAGGTAAGCCTAAGTTTGATCTGACCAAGCCGAATCAGATGTATTTCGATCGACTGAGGTCCCGAGTGCAATCGGCACAAGATCACGACCTCTACGTCTCCGTGATGCTGTTTCAAGGATTTAGCATCGAGGGGAAAGGCGATCGCCCCAATCCCTGGCCCGGCCATCCCTATAATGGCAACAATAACGTGAACGGCATTGATGGAGACCTGGACGGTGACGGGGAAGGCAAAGAAGTTCATAGCCTAAAGAATCAAGCGATCACGGCGTTTCAAGAAGCCTATGTCCGGAAAGTGATCGACACGTTGAACGACTTTGACAACATCCTGTACGAGATCAGCAACGAAAGTCATCGTGACTCGCAGGCATGGCAATATCATGTCATTCGATACATCAAGCAATATGAGGCTGGCAAGCCGAAGCAACATCCCGTGGGCATGACTGTGGAGTATCCCCATGGAGAAAACGCCGATCTTGCCAACAGTCCGGCCGATTGGGTGTCGCCTAATCCTTGGTCCGTACTCGGTGTACAAGCCACCGAGTACAATTACAAAACTGATCCTCCACCTGCCGACGGGCACAAGATCATCCTAGCCGATACAGATCATCTATGGGGGCTCGGAGGCACTCCAGAGTGGGTATGGAAAAGTTTCGTGCGAGGGCATCATCCCATTTTCATGGACCTGGATGAGGTCCAGTTCGGCAAGCATTTGAAAAATGAGAATCGAGAGGTATGGGAGGCCACGCGCCGCGCAATGGGTCAGACGTTGGTCTTCTCCCGAAGAATTCATCTAGCGGCTATGAAGCCGTCCACGGAGATTGCTTCGTCCGGTTACTGCTTGGCTAATACCAACTCTGAATATCTTGTCTATCTACCGGTCGATCACTATGGATCGGTCTGGCGGACATGGGCAGGGAAGATTCTCCGATTCCTCCTCCAGAGAGAAGTAATCACTAAAATGGTCGCCGTCGACCTATCAGCCGTGAACGGCTCGCTTATGGTGGAGTGGTTTAACATCAGAACAGGGGAACGCATTCCCGGTGGTACGACGACCGGCGGTCGAGTACAGAACTTCAGCACGCCCTTTCTCGGGAATTCGGTCCTCTACCTTGCTGCCAGTAATTGAGGTCTTCAATCATGAAAGCAACCGCTCAACCGTTAGTGTCGGTGCTCACCCCAGTATACAACGGCGAAAAGTACCTGGCCGAGTGCATCGAAAGTGTACTCGCTCAAACCTATTGGAATTGGGAATACTGCATCCTGAACAATCGTAGCACCGATCGGACGCTCGAAATTGCAGACTCGTACGCGGCAAAGGACTCTCGAGTGCGTGTGATTACGACCCAGCAGTTCCTTCCGATTATGGAGAATCATAATACCGCGTTCCGTCTCATTTCGAGTCGCAGCAAATATTGCAAGATAGTGCATGCCCCTGACTGGTTGTTTCCTGAATGCGTAGAGAAGATGGTAGAGGTGGCTGAGGCGAACCCGAGCGTGGGGATTGTCGGCGCCTATAGCTTGAAGGACCATACGGTGATCTGTGACGGGTTGCGTTATCCTGGTACCGTGACAAATGGGAAAGAGCTGGGCAGAAACACATTGTTAGGCGGTCCCAATGTGTTCGGCACACCCACAACAGTATTATTCGCTGCCGATGTCGTGAGGAGCCGTCCGAGGTTCTACAATGAAGCGAGTTTCCATGCTGATGCGGAGGCCTGTTTCGATGTCCTCCGGGATCGGGATTTTGGTTTTGTCCACCAGGTGCTGACGTACTCGCGTGTGTTTTCGGAAAATGCGAGCAGATTCGACGAAATTTGCATGTTTCTTCCTGAGATTGAAATCCTATTCAAGTATGGTCGAGATTATCTTAGCACCGAGGAATTTAGCCGGGAAAACAGGCGGATGTGGGATCGCTATTACACCTTCATGGGTTCCAAAGTGTTCCGTAAGAACAAGAAAGAATTTTGGCCGTACCATCGAACGACACTCAAACGACTTGGATTTTCATTGAGCGTCGGGACGCATTGCCAAAGCCGTGGCAGCGAAGGTTCTAGATCTCGCCTTGAATCCTCTTAATACCTCGGTGAAGATTGCCAGAAAGGTCGAGGGGCCTTGGTCTCCCGCGAGATAGCGACGTAGAGAAGAAGAGGAAGGCCGAAAATCGGAACCGGGAAAAGGAGAGAGCAGAACTTGTCTCACTAGGACATAGAGCGATTACGCGCCGCTTCAGAAAACATGGCGAATGGTGCCTGCTCAACAGAGCATCTGAGCTGTCTTACTCCTTCTCAAATGTTACAACCAGTCTCCCTATTGCCCAGTCGTTGTTCCACACTACGACTAAAAGAAATAACAAGATGAAGAAGCTAGCATTCAGCAATTCCTTGAAAGTAGCAGAACGACGGTATATCCAATCGATTCACGAACGAACTGAACTTCAGAATCCCGATAGGCTCGTTGGGCTGTTTCTGCCCCTCGTCCGCAGATGGCGCTGCCGATGGCTTAGTCAAGGGACGATTGCTGCTCTGCAGACTGACCCCATCTATTATTATCTCCTTGCTCGAACAAGATACTACGATACAGTATTCCTGAACGCGATCACTGCTGATGTGCAATACATCATTAACATTGGATGCGGCACGGATACACGGGCATATCGATTTGAGCAGGCATTGAGAAACAAAAACGTCAAAATTTTGGAGTGCGACCAACCAAAAGCAATCCAGATTAAACAGGATTTGGCGAAGCGAGTTGGAAGCAATGGGAATCTCGCCTATATTTCTATTGACCTGAATCAGGATCGATGGGCGGACTTCGAGACCTGGTTAGGTAAGAATAAAACGGTAAAAGCATTGGTATTCATGGAGGGTGTCGCGCCTTACATCAACGCTGAAACGTTTGCAAAATTCTTGCGATTCCTAGCTAAGAACTTGTCGAGAGGAAGTCGGGTTGCTTACGATTTCAAGCTTCGTGGTTTCGATGAGACATTTGATGGTGATGGCCGAACCCCTAAATTGTTCAGGTTGGGGGCAGGAAGAGAAGAAGTAGTCGTTTTCCATAAAGAGATTGGTTATCAGCTCGACCATATGGAGGGAAGTGCTGATCTAACGACGCGGTTGTTAGCAGGTCTGAACGTCTCGAGAAGTTGCTTGTTTATCGAAGATGCGCTCATACAACTTGAAGTCATGCATTGATGCGGATTGTAGGAGCCGCTTCAACTGCGGCTAACTCTACATCACCAGGCTATCCTATTCAGGTACCTGCAATAGTTCAATAGGAAGTACCAATGGCAGTCGACCCGATCATCCGAATGTGGGAATCACCTTATATGGATATCGGCACGCGACAGTCTCGTAGGCACTTGCCGAACCGTCTCGCCGTAATCGCTCATCTTCCTTCGACCGTCTTCAGCAGGACACGTTCCATATTCAAAACAGGTCCATTGTCTAATGCCAAAACTTGTGATGCTTGCCTATAGTTTCCCTCCGGAGGGAAATGCCGGAGCGTACCGCCCGCTTCGGTTCCTTAGGCGTCTGCCGCACGTGGGATGGAGCACCTCCGTTATTACCGCCATACCCGGTCAATATGAGCGATATGATCCGAAATTGGTATCGAGTATTCCGCTGAATACAGAGGTCTTCCGCATCAACCATTGCGATGTGTGGCAGAGTTTCAACTTTGGAGAGGGCGCAGAGCAGAAGGGGTAAAATCGTACAGTGAGGATTTAGGTACAGGACCTGCGGAGAATAAAGGTCGGAGTGTGTTTCGCACGCGTCTGAGTGAAGCTCACTCGTATTGCTGAATCGTGGTGGTACCACCCCGATATGGCAAGTCCCTGGATCAGCTCCTGCGGTGAAGAGAGTCATTCAAATCTGCAGGCAAGATCGCGTCTCGGTCATTTGGGCTACAGCTGGCCCCGTAAGTGCGTTTTACGCGGCACAAAAAGCCTCACAAAAAACTGGGGTGCCTTATGTCCTAGACTTTCGAGATTCATGGACCATCACGCATAATGATTTTGAGTCGAGACGTCCTTCCTGGGCTATCAAGCGGGACAGGAAAAGGATGTTTGAATTACTCCGGAACGCCCAAGCGGTCATATTCCGTTACGATACGGAGGCAGAGTGTTTTTGGCAAGCCTATCCCGGCGCGTTAGACGCATCACGCGTGTACATTATTTCAAACGGCTACGAGTCTCCCATCGAAGAGTTCATCGCTCCGGCCGGCGAACGCTGCACGATCTTATACACCGGAATTGTGACGGACTATCGATACGATACGCTTCTCGAAGCGCTTACTTTGCTCAAAGAAACCGATCCTGATCGCGCAAGACAGTTAGATATCCTCTTTGTCGGTGAAGCGATGGATACACTGGCGAGGAATGTGGCAGCCTTGGGTCTTTCGGACATCGTTCAAACCCTCGGGGCAAAGTCCCATTCAGATGTAGCCGCCCTTCAGCGGGCCGCGCACGGACTGCTTGTGTTGGGGCGGCCGGCCACAAAGAAAGGGTACGAGCTATTCGCTGGCGCCAAACTCTTTGGTTATCTCAAGGCCGGGCGACCGATTGTGGGTGTGCTCCCTCCAGATGAGACAAAGAAAGTGTTACATCGCGTTGGTGCCAAAACGATTGCCGATGTCGACTCTGCCTCTGAGATCGCTGACGTTTTACTATTAGTGCTGGAACATTGGCGTAAAGGGACGCTGTCCTCGCTGGCTCCAGATCGTAAGGCATGCGAAGTGTATTCTTCTGATCGTCAGACGGAAATCTTGGCGCGCGCATTGGAAAGAGTACCGGCAGAGCAACCTTTCATTCCCGGATCCCAATCCGTTCCACCTAGCCTCCGTGATACCCTGCTCAACTCAGGTTGGCTCTATGGAGTCAAATAGTCGGGATAAATATCCGTACACCTTTTGATTTGATCGGCATGCTGTGGAGTGTTTTCTGCAGCGAGTCATGCAGGATCATCAGTACATTCGGAACAATAGCGTGTATTTTTGCATTCGTGATGACGATACGAGCTTCTTTACTTCACCGGATGAATTGGAACGAGCCTATGGTGAAATCACCAAGCATGGTCCGGTGTCTCTGGCGATCATTCCGTTTTGTCGGGCGGGATTGAGCAGGGGAGTGCCGTTTGCATACCGCGAGCAATGGTCGATCCATCCGCTCGCTGATAACAGGCCGCTAGTCGAATATCTTCGCCGTGGAATTGAGAAGGGGCGGTATGAGGCAATGCTGCACGGCTATCATCACGATGAACTAGAAAACCGACGCGAGTTCCTTGAAGGGGCCGATTTGGAGCGAAAGGTCCACGACGGCAAGCAATACTTGGAACAACTTTTGGAAACTCCCATTCGGGTTTTTGTTCCGCCCCACAACGCGATCGGTAGGAAAGGCTTGAGGGCGATCACCAAGGCGGGGCTTGACCTTGGCGGCGTGGCCGGCATGCGACAGGCCTGGTCATGGCTGGAGCCGGCAAGTGTGCGAACTTGGTGGCGCTTGAGACGGCGGCGATCGCATGGGCTAGCCGGGGTGCCGTATGTGCTCGATCTTGCCGATCACAGAGAACTTGCTGGAAGCCCCATCACTCCGCGGTCCAGGTTTCTGGAGAGTTTGAAACGATTTGACGAAGCTCACGGAGTCGATGGGGTATTTTGTGCTGCCACTCACTATTGGGAGTTCAATCAGCAGACAACGGATCCTGATGCTCGGACAGTGGGTGATCATCTGCGTAAGCTTGTCCAACGGGCGATAGCCGATTCAAAATCCGATGGCATTCGGTAGGAACCGTACTGAATAGAAGTCCTTCCTTGACATCGCGTTCACAAACGTAACGATCCCGTCATTCTTTTAACATCTCCAACGTAAATCGACCTCGACCGTTTGGGCCAGGTCATGAAGGTAAGTATGTGTGGTTTTCTCGCCGTACTCCAGAAGCTCTCCAGATTTCGACCGTGAAACCGCACAAGTGGAGCGGATCGTCTCTCACATCGAGGACCAGACGGATCAGGAGAATGGAGTGAACAGCATGTCATGCTCTTCCATCGCCGACTGTCGATCATCGATCTAGCCACCGGGCAACAGCCGATGCTCAGTCGTGACGAAGCGATATGTCATCGTCTTCAACGGCGAGATTTACAATTTTGCGGAGATTCGCGAAGACCTTACGCCGGGAAGGCGTCAGGTTTCATACGCAATCCGATACGGAAGTGCTGCTGGAAGGCTTCGCCCATTGGGGCGCAGCAATAGTCGATCACCTCAATGGCATATTCGCGTTTGTCGTATGGGATCGCGTTGAATGCTGTCGCATTTGGCGCTCGCGATCGATTGGGCATCAAGCCGTTATGCTGGGCTGTCTCGGGACATGCACTTGTCGTGTCCTCGACGCTAGAACCATTTAGCGCTCTTCGGGACTTCGACAGGGTGGATTCGGTTGCCGTGCGGGATCTTCTGGTTTTCGACTATATTCCCTCACCGCGATCCATTCTCCAGAGGGTTCATAAATTGGAGCCGGGCTGTAGGTTTCAGTGGCGATTTGGGGATGAATTGCCGACGGATCGAGCGATACTGGCGCCCACCCAGCGCCGATCCCTGGGCTAAGGCTCCGAGCGAGAATGCGCTCGAACAGCTGCTGCAAAAGGTAGTATGCCGACAGATGATCAGTGACGTGCCGATCGGAGTCTTTCTCTCCGGTGGGATCGATTCCTCATTAATCGTGGCGCTGATGTCGCGTGAAAGTGAAAAACCGATCCGTTCGTTTTCTATCGCATTCAAGGATGCTGAAGCTGATGAGTCTTCCATTGCCGGCCTCGTCGCCAGACAGTTCGGAACCGACCACACCGTGCTTCCAGCCGAAGATCTTGGTCCTGACATGTTGCTGGATTTACTTGGGCCGGTTGGATGAACCATTTGCCGATCCGGCCGCTCGTGCCGACCTATGCTCTCGCAAAGATGACGGCAGGCCATGTGAAGGTGGCGTTGTCGGGAGATGGCGGCGATGAGGTGTTCGGAGGCTATCCGAAATATCTGATGGGGCATGATCGCTCCGGACGGATTCCAGGTCATCGCATGCTCGACCGATCTCTGCGAGGCCTAAACTGGCGGCCCCGGGGAATGTCACATCTCTATTGGCGAACGCTGACGCCAGAAAGATCGCATTTGCTGGTCCTGGGTCCGGTATGGCGACTTTCCCGTATTCCGAAAGGATCTTCGACAGGTTCTCGCGGACCACTATCACCAAGCCGCTCAAATTTCCGACTACTTTGAACCCTGGGAGCGACGGGCTCGGTCATATGGTGATGACATCGACATGGATCTGCTCATGCGGGCCGATTTGGAAACCTATTTGAGCGAGAATTGCCTGGTCAAGACGGATCGCGCGAGCATGTTGGCATCGCTCGAGGTACGGGTGCCGTACCTGGACGAATTGCTTCTGGACCGGATACTCCCACTTCCGGCGAACAAAAAGATTGTCGATGGCACGTTAAAAGCGCTGCTCATGCCCATCGCAAAACGATTGCTGCCCAAGCAGGTGTGGGACAGGCCCAAGCACGGATTCCATGTGCCGCTTGATCGTTTTCTGTCGGGGGCTTGGAAGCCGGCCGTGGATGCGGCGTTGGATTGGGGTGAGACGCATATCGATGTGTTCGATTATCGATATCTGCGCGGCTTACACGCGCGAAATATATCGAGCGGGGGAATCGGGCGGGAGTTGTGGAATCCTTTTGTCTTTCTCAGTTGGGCGATGGCTCGGTCTGTGTCCATGTGAAGGTGGCATTTCTCAATGATCGTATTTATGGCTATGCATCGTCAGATGCGTCGGCCGTCGGGGGCAGTGAGCGGCAACAGTGGCTCCTTGCAAGGGCGCTGGCCTCATCGGGCTGGACGGTTTCTGTGGGATTGAGGCAGGGATTGAAGGCAGGGGAGCGTCAGAGGATCGAAGGAGTTGAATTCTATGGTATTCAGCACGGGCAGTACCTGCTCGACTGGCATCGGTTCCTCTCGTCGGTACGCCCGGATTGGTTATATTGGCGTGGATCGTCCCACCTCTTCGGGCCTCTGGTCCAGATTGCTCATGTGTCCGGCTGTCAGACCATTTTCGCGGCCGCGTTTGATACGGATGTGTCCCCTCGTGTTGCCCTGACGGCGCGCCGACGGTGGTGGCCTCTCTATGCGTGGGGCCTTTCTCAGACAGAGCGCCTGTTTGTGCAACACAAGAAACAGTTGGATGACTTATCTCCACGGTTGAAGCCTAAAGCACAGGTCGTTCGGAGCATTACTCCAGCCCAGGCAGGCTTCCTCTCACACGCCGCCCGCGAGCCGTATGTGGCCTGGGTTGGAATGTTGCGCCAACCGAAACGTCCTGACCTTCTGATTGACATTGCGAAACAGTCACCCACTCTTAGGTATGTCGTTTGCGGTGGGGCGACAACCCACCGTTCCGAGCCTGGATACAGTCAGCGGATCATTGAGAAAATATGCGGTATACCGAACATAGACTATCGAGGTCAGGTGGCCCCCGAAGAGGCGGAGCGGGTGATCTCAGGCGCTGCGGCACTTCTCTGTACGTCAGACCATGAAGGGTTTCCGAATATCTTCTTGCAAGCCTGGAGTTCCGGAACCCCCACCATCAGCCTACAGGTAGATCCCGATAGCCTTATCCGTCGACTTGCGCTAGGAACGGTCACCGGGACTGTCGAAGCCACGGTTGAACGGTTGCATAGTCTGCTAAAATTTTCTGATGAGCGAGAGCGCATTGCTGCGAGAACCCGTGAATATATTGCCGGCAATCACAGCGAAGCTGTTGTGGTCGAGACGTTTGCACAGGCAACGCAATAGCCAATAACCCACAATTAGAGACACTCCATCGTGTTACATAGAATTACAGAAGGTTCCCTTCAATAGTTACTTTATCGTGAAGATTCTAGTCATACATTCAGAACTTGGTGTGCTCCGGGGCGGAGGTGAGAATTTTACACGAAACCTTTTTCAGTCTTTCACCGAGCGAGGCCACGACGTCTGGGCGACCTTCATCGCGAACAGCAGCGGTCAATATCCGCTGGCATTGCCATCGACAATTCGTCCTATTCCATTGGCCGGCCATTGGTCGAGGAAACTGGGGCAGAATACGCTCTCTACTATGGCGAGTTGGATCCCAGGAGGAACGGGGCTTCGAACTCAGTGGGAGCGCGCGCAGGAGGCCCTCTGCTGGCGGACCGTCAGATGGCACGACCGGCGTTTTGCGCGCCGGATCGAAACCGAGTTTAAGTGTCGTTGGCATGAGTTTGATGCCGTGTATGTCCATGGAAGCACCGTGTTAGCCAGTAACGTCGCGCGATATCGACCCACGATCCTTCGGTTGCCGGGCCCGGTGTCGGCAGATCTGACGTCCTTGCTCAGAACGATCCCGGTCGTCTGTGCCAACGGAGATGCCTTGAGTAAGATTCGCGAACTTCTCGGCGATCATGCTCTTGAGCTTCCGATCGGATTAGACGGCGAGTTATTCAAGCCGGGTCCCTCCTGGGTCCGCCAACGGTTGGGATGGACAGCGAAGGATTGGGTCATCGGATACGTCGGACGGCTCGCCTACATCAAAGGCATTGATCTTCTCGCGCGCACTTTTGCAAAGATCCGGCAAATCATTCCGCAGGCCAGATTACTGGTGATCGGATCTGGGGAAGAGCAGGCAAAACTTCGCCTGTGGCTGAAAGAGCGCACTCGAGCAGGGAATCGCGCACATTGAATCCGACGTGCAACATGATGCGCTGGCCGAATGGTATCGGGCCATGGATCTCTTTGTCATGCCGAGCCGATACGAAAATTATTCGAATGCCGCCCTCGAGGCGTTGGCATGCGGTGTCCCCTTCCTCGCTTCCGCTGTAGGTGGAAACCGGAGCTTGGTGGAGACGCAAGGCGGATGGCTCTTTACGCATGGTTCGGACGATTCGTTGGTGGAGAGCTTGCAAGCCATCGTCAACAATCGACAGGAAGCAAGAGAGCGAGGAGTGATTGGTGGAGAAAGGGTTCGGAAACAGTACAGCTGGTCATCCAGCGCCAATCTATTAGAGATGATGCTTGAGAGATGCTGTCGATCGTGGCAATGGGAATGGCGGACGCTTACTAGTAACACTCCCTCGATTATCTGTGCCTTGCGTCGTTCCTGAGATTGACAGTACTGCCGTTCAAGTTGCTGAGCCAATGCGAGACCTCTGATCGACTAAACCAGAAGATGACCACTGTTATGAATTCTTTTCATCCTACAGACCGTCTCACTCGATTCTCCGAATGGTTGCAGAGTCACGCCGTTCTGGCGTCATTGATCATATTGGCATGTGCGCTCTCCGTTCGTCTCTTCTTCACCTATCGTGCCGACCCGAGTCATCTGATCTTTCCGGACTCCTGGACTTATTCTGAGACGGCCACAAGCCTCCAACAGTCCGGGTCGTTTCTGAATAAATATCACAGGCCCGAGATTACCCGTACACCCGGGTACCCTTTGTTTCTTGCGGCTCTCATGACCGTCTTAGGTACGGATATACGTATCCTCACGATCGCTCAGACGATCCTCGTGTCATTCAGTGTCCTCGTTCTCTATTCGCTAGCCAGACGACTCCTTCCGCCGCTGATGGCTTTTACGGGGGCGTTGCTAGCGGCGCTCTCCCCCTGGGGAGCAGTGCGGGCAGGATTTCTCCTCTCTGACGGGCTGTTTCTTCTACTGCTAATCGTGCTCCTCTACGTCATGTATCTCGTGATTCAACACACGCAGAGTTTTTGGATGACCATTGCTGGCGGCGGTCTGGTCGGGGGGATTACAAGCGCTGTTGTGTTTGTCAGACCCGTTCTGCCCCTGATCCCGCTTGTTGCCGTAATCTCATTCATTCTCTATCCCGCCAAGCGCGCTCGCGCTTGGTTGCTGGTGTCGGCCATGTTGATTTGCGCATTGGTCCCGTTGCAGCTGTGGAAGATGCGCAACCTTCAAGAGGCTCAGTTTCATGGCTTCAGCGATGTGTCTGGCAAGGCGGCATGGCAATGGTTGGGCTCCAGCGTGATGGGACAAGTTCCGGGAGCGGCCGGCGATCGTTGGACGATGCTCAGGAAAGCAGAACAGACTGAGAACAAGTGGACATTTTCCTTGCAGGAGGCCGACGATGAACGGTGGCGGTTGGCAATCCTCATATTTAAAGACCATCCCTTCTTAACCATCTATACGGTCGGCATTAACGCCGCCGAAGCATTCGTTCATCCCCAGTCAAATATCTTGACCCCGGCGGGCTTGAATTTTCAGGGAGACACAGTTGTGCTGGGAGCGGTCTGGGCAGCGTTTCTGTTGAGTGCCGCCTTCGGAATTCGGCATGTTTGGCAGGAGCGGCCGCCCGGAGTTGTCATTGACAGGAAGTGGCTCTTGGCTATGTCGATTATTTGCGGTGTCCTGACCTTAGCGGGTGGTGTGTCTTTCGGGGCTGGCGCAAGATACCGAGCTCCGCTTGAACTGGTCATCCCCTTATTGGCAGGAGTTGGCGTCGTGCGAATGATCAGTGTTTTTCGGTCTACAACTCCAGCTCAGTCAGGTTTAAAGCAACCACTAGAACATCTGCAATGTCAGGTAGAGCTTCGAGGCGCTAGGCAGGACAACGGTCCATCTCCCATCCCTGTAGAAGTTCAGTCAAATCTGTAGGTTTTCAGGTCCATGCATGCACTAGGCATCATGCCCATTGATGGGCAACGTATCGCTTCAACGTCATCGGCGTTGGCCCCCGTCGAATACGGATACTACTGTGTAATTTTCTACACCATCCTCGGAGCGCCCCTGGGTTTGATCCTAATGGGCAGCATTGGATCGGGGTTCCTGTTGGTGCCAATCCTGGCCCTCTGCTTTGTCGCACTCGGTCCGGCGCTGCTCACGACCCTGCAAACAGCTTGGATTCCGCTCGCCTGTGGAAGTATCTACTTGTTTATTCAACTTGGAGTGCATGGAGAGTCACTTTACGGGATGTATGTATATCAATTTGGTCCATGGCTGCTCTCCCTGGCCATCGTACAGGTTCTCGCCATACATCGCCCTAATTTCCTGACTCGATTCATCTGGTTCACATTTGTTATGGGATTGGGGATGTTGCCGTTCATGTCGTTGAGTCACGGTGCAGCGTTGCAGCGAGTGGAAATGAATCAGGAGATGGGATATGCCAACGGCAATGCTATGGCCGGTTGGTTCGGATTTTGCGTCGTGTGCATGGTCATTAGAGGATATGTGGAGAAAAATCTATCATCCCGCTTGATTGCCTGGGGAATCGCGGTCCTATCGCTGTATATAGTGACGTTGACCGTTAGTCGAGGAGCGCTCCTGGCCATAGCTGGGGCGCTTCTCGTAGCGAGCGTGCGTCTGCTCAAGGGAGGACTACTTCCGTTGTTCTTGCTGATCGGGGCTGGGGTTGGGCCTTGTGGAGCTTGGGGTGTTTGATCAAGCGGTTCGGTCGTATTCGATTCGTGCAGGAGAGGAGACGGGGCGATTTCTAGTTTGGCCGCTGCTTTTTGAGCGCTTTCTTCAGTCCCCCCTGATCGGAGATGGCGCCTCTCACGCCGGTGCAGTGACCATCACGGGCAAGTATGTCACCCCCCACAATAGCTTTCTCTTGTTTGCGGTGGCCTCAGGAATCATCCCATTAGTCTTGTTTTGTGGTTACCTGCTTCAGAGCGGACTAGCTGCATTTCGCACTGGCGTGTCGCGGCATTCGGAGGGTGCGTTCCATCTTCCCCTTGTCATCTATGCGCTGCTGATCATTTGTGCGGGAAACATGGATTTCGGCGCTCCATGGGCTATAGTCGCTCTCGCCACGCCAGTGGCTGCGAATTTGAACTCTAAGTATTCGCCCGTTGCGGATCAATTCAGGTAGCACACTGGCTCTTCCATACATTTTGGATTCGAGGTGGTTTCCCGCAATCGGAAGTGTTGCAGCCACTGTCCCATTAAACTGGTATGGTTGATAGACACTTTAAGCGAGCTCGACTTTTGTATGTTGTCGGGCAACTTGGCATCGGAGGACTGGAGCGTCAACTGTACTATCTGCTCTCCAGGCTAGATTATCACCGATATCAGCCGGCCGTAGTCGTTTGGAATTTCAACCCTAGTGAGAAGTATTTTCGAGAAATCGACGCACTCAAAGTTCCAATTTATGGTCTTCCTGCTGATTGCGCTCCGCTGAATAAGCTTAAGCTTCTTCGTGCCATTGCACTGAAAGTTGCCCCCGAAGTCATTCATTCATACGGATTTCATACAAATTTTGCTGTTTACTATTCGGCTAGAGGTCGGGGGATAGTGCCCATTGGCTCCTTACGTAGCGATTTCGCCACCGTCAAAAAAAATGGGGGAGTTGTTAGAGGGGCGCTTAATGGTCGGTGGCCGCGTCTACATATTTCCAACAGCGCAGCTTGCGCCGAAGCCGCGCGCCAAGACTCTACTTTCTTCTCTCCGAGACACTACTCAGTGGTACGCAACGCCTTGGATCTAGATTGCTTTTCTGAACATAATGTTCCCCCACAGGATAGAACGTACGTCGCGGGCGTGGGATCTTTATTGTCCGTCAAGCGGTGGGATCGACTGCTAAAGGCCGTTCAGAACGTGAAGGCTCTTATCAACGACGACGTCGAATTCAGGATTGCGGGCGCCGGCCCCCTCCGTGAATCACTAGAGAAATTGGCAGCCGACCTCCGAATTTCTGAATCCGTAAAGTTCGTGGGTACAGTTCAGGATGTTCCTGCGTTTTTAAGAGGGGCACAGTTCCTTGTTCACACCTCGGAAAGTGAAGGTTGTCCCAACGTCGTGATGGAAGCGATGGCCTGTGCACTTCCCGTGATTGCCATGGATGCCGGAGACATTTCTTGTCTCATCGAGGATGAACATACGGGCTTCATGATTAACCAAGACGATGAACTAGCCCTCGTGGATCGGATCCTTCGCTTACACAAGAATCCGTCCCTCCGATGCAGCATGGGGCGTGCGGCTCGTGAAAAAGCAGAACGGGAGTTTGGTTTGGATCGGTTAGTTGCACAAACACTGGATGCATATCGGACTGCTGGCTGGAACGAAGCGTAAGCTGCAACGTGGACATGAATGACAACCCGGAGGCGCTAAGTTGAGAGTACTCGCGGTTACGAATATGTATCCCTGCGGTCGACAAGCCCCACGCAGGACGTTTCATTGAGCAGCAGATCGCGGGATTGCGTCGTACAGGGCTTGAGGTCGAAGTCCTATTTCTGGATCGCGGTCGAGATGGGATACGCGTTTATGCGGATCTTCCCAGGGTGTTACGAAGAAAGATGATTGAATATCAACCCGACCTTGTCCATGTCATGTATGGTGGAATTATGGCCAGGCTCGTGGCTCAGGTTGTGAAGGATAGACCCACAGTGGTCAGTTTTCATGGCTCTGATCTAATAGGACAACCTTTTGAACGTTTTGGGCGCAGATTCCTTGCTGCGTGTGGCGTCCTTGCTTCCAAGCAAGCGGCTACACGTTGCGGCGGTATCGTTCTCGTGGCGGAACATTTGCGCAGACTGTTGCCAAGCGGTAGCCTGGCACGAAATGCCCAGGTGATCCCATGCGGCATCGATTTGAACATGTTCAAGCCGAATGACCGTGAGCAGTGTTGTGAGCAGTTAGGCTGGGGAAAAAAGACTTTTCATATCCTTTTTCAAAATACTGGCGATCCGGTGAAACGTCCGACATTGGCCTATGCGGCGTTGAGCAACCTCAGGAAGTTAGGCGTAGATGCAGCGATTCATGAATTGTGCGGGGTGAGGTACGACCAAGTACCGGTGTGGCTTAACGCCAGCGATGCCTTGTTGGTGACGTCGTTTCATGAAGGATCGCCAACTATCGTGAAGGAGGCGCTGGCCTGTAATCTTCCGATTGTATCCGTTGAAGTCGGCGACGTTCCTCAAAGAATTGAGGGAATTGAAGGCTGCTATCTTTCAAAGCCCAGCTCCCGCGAACTTGGCGGAAAAGTTATTCACAGTGCGCATGAATTCTGGGAGAATTAAAGCAGAAGCAGCAATGCGTCCGCTCTCGATCGATCACTGTGCGCACCTCTTGACCGAATTCTATCGTGAGCTATTGCGGACGCCTCAACTAACGTCTGTTGCTCACTTTACGAGAGCGGCTGCGCAGGATTAATCAGGATGCATCAACCGGCGTCAAGACGCTGTGCTATGGCGTGTTGACAGATCGGATGACCGGTTGAGCCGGAGGGATGGTATCGCCAGTGCCGGACCCATACTCGTAAGCGCCCACGTCATGTGTTCCGAGTTGTGGCCGTGCGGTACCTGCGATATCGAAAGGAACCTGTGTGAGCACCACGCCTTGATTGACGGCCGCACTAGTGGCTTGCAATTTGAAGTTGCCGTTCGGTTCGTCGACAAATTTGGGATCGGTCAGCAGATTGTTGGAGGCGACAGTTCCACTGCCTTTGTTGCCAATCGCACCTCCGTTTTTATATACGATATTGTTTTTTATCTCGCCTTGCGAGCTACTCAGAAATACATCAATCCCGAGACCGGGCATATTGTTGTAAACCGTATTGTTATAGATTTTGCTGCTGGAAGCGGTCGCGCTAGATGAAAACGGGTTGCCGACCTGAATTCCATTCTTATTGGCTGTCACAATGTTATTCATCACGATATTGCCGCTTCCAAAATCGACAAGAATTCCTGGCGCAGATCCACTTAGTAGAGCATTGTTATAAACTTCGTTTCCGTCGATCGTGTTGTTGTTGGCGGTTACCGACGCGTTCCCGGTATAGAGATGAATCCCGTGGCCTGCATTGTGATGGATTTTTGAATTCTTCACTTTGTTGCTGCTGGTCGCTAAGGTAAAGACCATGGTCTCTCGCCTCAGTTCCATTATGATGAATATTGCAGCCTATGAATTCAAAAGACGAAACGCCATCCGAACTGCCACGCGTGAGAAGAACTCCGGATCCGGCAGCGTTTTTAATCTCGACGTTGGTGAACCGGACGTGATGAGCTCCACCGTACCCACTGACGCCATAACTACACCCATATCCACCCGAGCAGGAGCGTTGAAGATTGGCTCCATCCAACACCAGGTTACTGAAAACAACGTACTGGATAGCAGGGCTCGCGAGATTGACCACTTCGGCCTCCTCCCACTGGCTGCAAGACCACCATCTCTCCTGAATAGCCGGAGATAGTTGGAGCATTCGACCATGAATTTCCGGAAGGGATAGTTTGGGAATTGCTGTTGATTCGTTCCGTATAAATGCCGCCTCGAATGTACAGCGTATCGCTTGCAGCTAGTGCTCGTATCCCTCTTTGAATGGTCTTGAAAGGTAATAAGTCCGATCCTGAATGTAGCGTCGTTGCCCGTGGGTGCGACATAGTAGGTAGTGGCATGAACGGTTGGAGTTTCAACAAAGAAGGGGAATAGGACGCTCAATCCAATAGTGATGAAGAGAGCGCGGTTTCTTCTTACAAAGTCTGATATGTGCCATCTCGGTCTCCTCATGATACGAGCAACTCGGGCGAACCACTCTAGGACATACTACTAGAGCAGAATACATGCCTTCTGTAGCTGGTCAGCGGTGACTTAATTATCAATGACTTAGCTGATCTCTATTGAGAAGAGTCTCTTCACTTGTAGGCAGAACCATTCAGAGGACAACAGAAACCGTCTCTGCTTGGGACGTTCCGCTGCTTATCTCAGGCACCTCGATAGCACCACTTTTAGAGCGCTCAGATCAATACCAGAGCGTAGGAGTGTAGGGCTGAGCGGGGAGTGTGCCAGGTTCCGTGCGTAAATGGAAGGCTGAAACGCATCGGGTATGAAAGAAAGCGTGACCGTGAATTCCAAACAAATAAGCTCGAACAATAATGAGAGTGAAACAAGCGCTCCGCCTGTGTCTGGCGATTCTTGTATCGTGACCACCATCGTACCCTGCCGGAATGAAGGAGATTCCATCGAGGCATGCCTCCGCTCGATACTCAGCCAGGAGAGGCCAGGAGGAGCTTGGGAACTGGTTGTCGTCGATGGGCTCTCCGATGATGGGACGTCTGAAGTCCTGTCTCGCCTGATTGAAGAATACCCATCATTGAAAGTCATCGCCAATCCCAAACGCACGATGCCTAGCGGCGTCAACCTCGGAATTGCTGCTGCGCGAGGACGTTACATTGCCATTATGGGGGCACACAACCGTTATGCTTCAGACTACCTTCGCCAGAGCGTGCAAGTTCTCGAAGAAACCAAGGTGGACAATGTCGGGGGCAGCATGGTTTGTGAAGGTGATTCGTATGTCCAAGAGGCCATTGCTCTAGCGCATCACAGTGGATTTAGCGTCGGAGGAGCCCGGTGGCATGATCCGCAGTACGAAGGCCCCGCCGATACCGTATTCGGCGGTGTCTACTGCCGAGAAGTTTTTGACCGGATCGGCTTCTTCGACGAAGAGCTCGTCCGTAATCAGGACGATGAACTCAACCTGCGCTTGATTCAACATGGCGGCCGCATTTGGCACTCGCCTCGTATCAGGAGTTGGTATAAACCTCGTCGAAGTCTGAAGGCCCTTCTCCAGCAATATGTCCAGTATGGATACTGGCGGGTCAGGGTTGTTCAGAAGCGCAAAGCCGCCGCGTCGCTACGCCAATATGTGCCCGGCACATTTGTCTTCATCCTGCTTGCCGTACCCGTCCTTGCGCTTCTGTGGTCGCCCGCATGGTGGCCCTGGTTCGGTGCTCTCGCTGCCTATAGTTTCTGCACCTTCGGGATCTCGCTCGCCGTCGCCGCCAGGCATGGCTGGCGCTATCTTCCGATACTGCCGCTCGTGTTTGCCTGCTACCACCTGGGTTATGGGTTCGGGTTTTTGCGCGGGATATGGGATTTTGTGGTTCTCCGGCGCGGGCCCGCCCACGGTTTGACTGTTTTGACTCGTTCGTCTGAACCATCGGTTGGTGCACGCCATTCAAAGATTGGAATCATATGACGAGCCATTTAATACAGTGCGATGATTCTCTGGAAGAAGCTCGAATCAAGAAAGTGTATCGGGAGAGATCCAAACCTTCCGGATACTATTCATTGTTCGATGCGGGAAATCTATTTCACCTCCAAGAGTTGGAGAGGAAGCTTTTAAAGAGATTTCGGCAGCTGGGCTGCGATTCAGTTGCGGACGCGCGTTTTCTGGAAGTCGGCTGCGGGTCCGGACACTGGCTTCGCGAGTTCATCAAGTGGGGAATGTCTCCCTACAACGTGACGGGCGTCGATCTGCGCCAGGAACCCCTCTCGATTGCGGAGCGGCTCTGTCCTCAGGGCGTCACATTGCGATGCAACAGTGGAAGCACACTGGATTTTCCCGATGAAACTTTCGACATTGTTCTGCAAGCGACCGTATTCACGTCGATCCTTGATGATGAAATGAAGCAACGCCTTGCGTATGAGATGCTTCGGGTCGTTAAAAGCACCGGGCTCATCATCTGGCACGATTTTCATGTCGACAATCCGTGGAACTCAAACGTTCGCGGTGTACGCAAAGCCGAGATCAAACGACTGTTTCCCGATTGCGAAATCACACTAGAACGTGTTTCGCTCGTCCTGCCGCTGACCAAATTTCTCGCCCCCTGGTCTTGGTCCATGTGTCACTTCCTTGATCGTCTCCGCATATTGAATACCCATTACCTTGGGTTCATTCAAAAACGGTAGAGGTCCGGTTCCCGCTGCGTGCTCCGGACGGATCCATCATTTCTGCCTGGCAGCACAAGGCAGCGCCTCTACCGCAACGGGTCGGGAAGACCCGCGGTAAGCGCCACTATCATTCAATCCAAAGCAATTGCATCCACATCGCCCTCGATGGGATCGAGTGGCTCCCTACAAAGGAAAGGCTGAGCACCATGATGGCCACAGAGAACAATTCGCCTATCATTCGTCCGAACATTGCGGTGATTGGGTCTGGATACTGGGGGAAAAATCTTGTGCGTAACTTCGCCGAGCTCGGAGCTCTGGCGATGATCTGTGACACGGATAAGGCGACCCGGGAAGCCTTGGCAGCACAGTATCCTGGCTGCCGTGCCGTGGCCGACTTTGCAGACGTATTAGAGGACCGAAATGTTCAGGCTGTCTCGATTGCCACGCCGGCCGAGACCCACGGGACGCTGGTACGGCAAGCGCTTCTGGCCGGGAAGGATGTCTTGGTCGAGAAGCCGCTGTGCCTTCTCGAAGACGAAGCCCGATCGCTTGTCGCGTTGGCCAGAAAGGAGAATCGCCTTCTCATGGTCGGCCACCTGCTCTGGTACCACCCTGCCATCCTCAAGCTAAAAGAGTTGATCGATGGCGGGGAATTAGGTCGAATTCAGTACGTGTACTCTAATCGATTGAATCTGGGAAAGATTCGCCGTGAAGAGAACATTCTCTGGTCATTCGCGCCGCACGATGTCTCGGTCATCCTCGGGTTGCTGGGTGAAATGCCTGATGCGGTTACGGCGCAAGGTGGAAATTACCTCCATCAGCAGATTGCGGATACTACGGTCACCATGTTGTCGTTTCCCAGCGGTGTCAAATCACACATCTTCGTGTCCTGGCTTCATCCGTTCAAAGAACAAAAGTTAATCGTCGTCGGTGATCGCAAGATGGCGGTCTTCGATGACATGGAGAAAAAGGACAAGCTGTTGCTGTATCCCCACTCAATCCAGTGGAAGGGCCAGGTCCCCGTGGCCAATCGGGCCGAAGCCCAGCCAGTTGAACTTGAAAAGGCCGAACCTCTTCGCGAGGAATGCGCGCACTTTCTGGATTGTGTGCACAGCCGCCGTCGTCCACGGACAGATGGGGAAGAAGGCCTGAGGGTACTGTCGGTGCTGCAGCGATGCCAGGGGGCCCTGGAGCGAAAGGAGAGCGGACATGTGCGCACTCCGTCACCACCGCAACGGTCCTGGTTCGCTCACGGATCGGCCTTTATCGACGAGGGCGTCGAAATCGGGGAAGGGACCAGCATCTGGCACGTCTCGCATGTCTTGAAGGGATCCAAAATAGGTCGGGCCTGCAAGATCGGGCAAAACGTGGTGATTGGTCCGAACGCTACCGTCGGCAATGGGGTGAAGTTGCAGAACAACGTATCGGTCTATGAGGGCGTCACTCTCGAAGACCATGTGTTCTGCGGCCCTTCCATGGTGTTCACGAATGTGTTCAACCCACGCAGTGAAATACCTCGCATGACGGAACTCAAAACCACCTTGGTGAAACGAGGCGCGACGCTCGGTGCCAATTGCACGATCGTGTGCGGTACGACCATCGGGCGCTATGCCTTTGTTGGCGCAGGCGCTGTGGTGACAAAGGATGTGCCAGACTATGCCTGCGTGATGGGATCGCCTGCGAGAGTCTCGGGATGGATGTGCGAATGCGGAGCGAAGCTTGCGTGGCAAGCGGAGACATCGCGCTGCGGCTGTGGAGCACGGTATCGCAAGACTCCGTCCGGAGTGACGAGGGTGCCGGAAGAGAACCCGTGTCGAGGAACAGCAGCCGGCGTTGGCATCGGTGTTGGAGAATTAATCATGGGCGGCGACATGGTACCCACTGCCGTACTCCGATCTCCTATCGAAGCGAGCGAGAGCATCCTGACGCAATGCCCGCTCTGCGAGAGTAGCGATCTGTGCTCAGCATATCGGTTCGCTGAATTTTCCATTCTCAAGTGCAGGGCTTGCGGAGGATCCTGGCGCACCAACATGTATTCTCCCGGCGATATCGCCGCCATGTACACCGGAGAAGCGTATTCCAAAAATCCTTATTTTTCGTATGACGTCGGAGCATTCAAAAAGTTGGCGAGAGGACGATATGCCAACTATGTCGACGCACTCTCCGCGATTGAATCGATGGTGGAGGTCGGGACGTTATTGGACATTGGCTGCGGGTCCGGCGCGTTCATGAGCGTGGCACAACAGCGCGGGTGGGAGGTGTCCGGAGTCGAACTGTCGCCGGAATTGAGCGAACTCTCACGACGCGCCGTGCAGGCGGAGATCATCACGGCCTCATTCGAAGCAGTTCAGTTACCTGCAGAATCTTATGACGTGATTACCATGTGGGACATCATCGAGCACGTCTTGGATCCGATAGAATGCTTGGAAAAGGTCCATCGCCTGCTCAAGCCTGGAGGCGTCGCTCTCTTCTGTACTCCTGATGAAGATAGCGTCCTCGCCCGCACCGGTCTACTTCTTTATCGGTTATCCGGGGGAAGGATTTTCTATCCGGCTTTAGCGCTTCATCCCACCTACCATACTTATTTCTTTTCTAGAAACGGGTTTAAAGACATGGTCCGAAAAAGCGGCATGCAAGCCATGCGCTGTTATTCTCAGGAAGCATTCTTCGAGCATTCTCAGCTCCCGAGCCCTGTCGTCAAATGGGGGATATGGGCCATTGAGAAATTGAGCGCCCTTGCCGATTGCAGGTACGAGATCGTGTGTCTGGCTCAGAAACCTGGATGAGTGAAGAGCGGAAGCGAATAGCTCTCTCGATGATTGTGAACCCTGCGGACTAACTACTCGTTCCCGGATTCGTGCGGCATCTCCCCACACATTGCCTTTAGCCATCTCCCCACCGGAGCACGTTATGCTCGCCACAAAACCATCTGACACGTTTGCACCGGCTGGAGATTCACGGCATGCGAAACTCGGGGAATCTGTTTCCGAGCAAGCGGTGAACGATCGTCCCCTTGTTTCCATCATCATCCCCGCGTTCAACGAAGGCGCCATGTTGACATCCACATTGGCAAAGGTGAGTCAATACATGAGGTCCCTCGAGGAGCAATACCGATGGGAGGTCGTCGTCGTCAATGACGGGAGTACGGACCATACGGCTCGAGTCGCCGATGACTTCGCCCTGGCACACACTGAAGTTCGCGTGGCGCATCACCCGCGGAACCGCGGACTTGGCCAGGCGCTCAGGACCGGGTTCGAACATAGCCTTGGCAAGTATGTGGTGGTGTTGGACTGCGACCTCAGCTATGCGCCCGAACATGTCGGACGTTTACTCGATCGAATTCAGCGCAGCCAGGCCACCATTGTCGTCGCTTCACCGTATGCCACGGGCGGCCGAGTCAGCGACGTTCCGTGGCTCCGACGCACCATGAGCCGGTGGGCCAACCGGTTTCTGGCCGGTTTCGCCCGCTGCAACCTGTCTACCTTGACGGGCATGGTGCGCGTGTATGACGGCTCGTTCATCCGGGCGGTCAGCCTCAGGGCTCGCGGACAGGAAATCAGCCCGGAAATCATTTATAAGGGCCTTCTCTTACGTGCCCAGATTGAGGAGATCCCCGGACATCTCGACTGGAGCCTCCAACAAGAGGCAGGGATCAGGCGAATGTCCAGCATGAAGATGCTTCCGCATGTACTATCGACAATCGTGTCAGGATTCATTTTTCGACCGTTCATGTTTTTTCTTCTCCCGGGCATGCTGCTTGTCCGCGTTGGCCGTGTACGCCGATGTCTGGATGGTGATCCATTTTTACGACGCGTATCAGGCATTCGCTGGAGAGAGTTGGATTATGACACGTGCCTCATTGGCCGTGGCACAGGCCTATCAAGCCTTTCCTCACACCTTCATTATAGGAGGACTGTCTTCGATGCTCAGTGTGCAGTTGATCAGCCTTGGTCTGTTGTCCATGCAGAGCAAGCGATACTTCGAAGAGATGTTTCATGTCGTCAGTTCCATGTATCGGCATTCTCGGGAAGTCGAACACCTGTGATCGGCGACGGTGATTTGAGGAAATCGGATGCCCGACTGTGCAATGCAGCTTTCACATCGGGCGCAACCAAAGAACGAGCGGAGAGCATATGTCACTAATCATCGGCATCGTCTAAATACATCCTCGTGACCGGAGTGGCGGGGTTTCTGGGTTCACATTTGCTTGATCGCCTGCTGGCTATCGGCCACCGGGTCGTCGGCATCGACGATCTTTCGAAAGGATCGTTGTTGAACATGGCGGCGCATATCGGAAATCCCAATTTTCGATTCCTCGAGCGCGATGTGACCGATCCTGCGGCCTTCGGCGATCTTGTTGATGACGTCGGCTGTATCGTGCACCTGGCGTCCCACAAGATTCCCCGGTACGGCAATGCCCTAGCCACGCTTCGGGTTAATACGCGAGGCTGTGAAAACGCCTTGGAGTTTGCACGGAAGATGGGATGCAAATCTGTCCTGGCTTCGACATCCGATGTCTACGGACGAAATCCCAAGCTGCCGTTCGGTGAAGACGATGACTCGATCTTCGGCTCTTCGAAGGTAGCTCGCTGGGGATATGCTGTGTCCAAATTGTTCACAGAACATTTAGGGTTTGCGTATCAAGAAGCGTACGGCCTGCCGATCTCTATCTTGAGATTTTTTGGGTCTTATGGACCACGAAATCATGTGAGCTGGTGGGGAGGTCCCCAGGCGGTGTTCATCGATGCAATTTTGAACGACCGGGAGATTTCCATTCATGGGGACGGTCTTCAGACGCGCAGCTTCACCTATGTGGCCGACACCATTGACGGAATCTATGCCGCGATGGTGACGCCCGAAGCCAATGGTGAAATATTGAACGTCGGGACGACAGAAGAAATCACCATTCTTGAACTTGCTCGTACCATTCATCGCCTTGCCGGAACTGCCTTGGCCACTCAAATGTACCTTCGTGCCCTATGAAAGTTTCACCGGCGGGAAATATGAAGATGTCCGGAGAAGAGTACCGGACATCGAGAAGTCCCAACGGATCCTAGGTGTCAAAGCGAAAATCGGACTGGAAGAAGGACTGTTACAGACGATCAGTTGGCAGCGATCACTCGTGAATCCCATTCCCTTGGTCGGTGAGCCGCCACAATTACAGGAGGCGGTCGCCCGGCTGTGAACTCGTTGGATGTGGGTACAGAAAGAGGTGGGCCGGTGCGGGTAGGAATCATTGGCGGGGGAATTATGGGCCTGTCGCTCGCCCAACGCCTGTCGTCCAAAGGTCTGCGTGTGACGATCTTTGAGCGCGAGAGTCAAGCTGGCGGCTTGACGACCTACCACGATTACGGCCATTTCTGGTGGGACCGTTTCTACCACGTCATCCTCTCATCCGATACTGACCTCATTCAGTATCTTCACGAGATTGGACTCGGAGATTGTCTTCGTTGGAGCCCGGCCCGATCCGGGCTTTATGCGAACGGGCGGTTTTATTCCGTCAGCAGCATGCTCGATTTGTTGCGATTTCCATTAGTGGGAGTGCTGGGAAAACTACGATTGGCGCGCACGATTGTGGCGTGCAATCGAATCCGTGATTGGAGAGAGCTCGAGTCGGTCTCGGTCGAAGAGTGGTTACTTCGCATGTGCGGGCGCCGGACCTACGAGGCCTTTTGGCGGCCTCTCCTTCTGGCGAAGTTGGGAGAACACTACAAACGAGTGTCGGCGGTGTTTATCTGGTCTTATATCACCCGCTTATTTTCGGCTCGCGACACGACCGCACAACGAAATCAATTGGGCTATGTGACCGGCGGATATCGTACCGTTATCAATCGACTGGAACAGATGATTCTCGCGGCGGGAGGGGAGATCAGGCTCAACACACCCGTCCAAGCCATCGAAGCAATCACCCGGGGGAGGCATCTCCATCAAGTCCAACGGCGGCCTTGGAGCACTTTGATAAGGTGATTTGGACCAGTCCCATTGATGCAGGCAGTCCTCTGGTGACACAAGGGCTTGTCTCAGTCGGACCCTCGGCCGGTCCTGTCGAATATCTCGGCGTGATTTGTGTCGTGTTGATCACGCGGCGACCGATCGTACCGTATTACACGCTCAATATCGCCGATCCCGAGGTTCCCTTTACAGGGGTTATCGGAATGAGCAGCATCGTCTCGAGCGAAGAGACGGCGGGACAATACCTCACGTATTTCCCGAAGTATGTGCTGTCCTGCGATCCTCAGCTTCAGCTTTCCGACGACACGATCAGGCAGTTGTTTGAGCAATGGGTGAAAAAGCTATTTCCCGATCTTCATGCGTCCGAGATCATCGGTCTCCATATTAATAAGGCCGTGAAGGTTCAACCCCTTCAAGTGCTGCACTATTCAAAGCGGGTGCCGCAAGTCGTGACCCGACATAGGGATTTCTTTGTGCTCAATACTTCACAATTCGTTAACTCGACGCTGAACAATAATGCTGTGATCAGGTCAGTCAACGAGTTCGTACGAGAACATGGTCCCCGCTTCGAACAGGCACGGGATCGATCAGGTCGTTTTTTGGAAACCGTTTCTGTTCCATAGAATGGATCACATGAGCATGACCTCTCCCGCTACCCAAATTCCGACCCTATTGCCACAGAGTGCCCTAGTCAAGACGAGCGACGTCGATAAGGCCGAATGGAATTTCCACCCACTTCTCGGCATTATTCAGCGACTTCGATTCAAGCTGATTCTCTCGCTCTTACCGGACCGACGCATGGGACATCTACTGGAAATTGGATATGGAAGTGGAGTGTTTTTGCCTGAATTAGGTAAACGCTGCGACTCCCTGTACGGGGCGGATACACACATGCGTGGAGCGACCGTATCGCGAAATCTGGACCGTCATCAGGTAGTGGCCAAATTGTTCTGCGGAAGCGCCCTGGCATTGCCGTTCGGGGACCGGTCAATGGATTGCGTCGTGGCCGTCAGTTGCTTGGAATATATGGACCCATTTGAGAAGGCCGTTGGAGAAATTGCGCGAGTGTTGAAACCGGACGGCGTGTTGGTGTTTGTCACACCGGGCAATTCTCCTATTCTTGACTTGGGGCATTTTCTGCTCACCGGCTGTCGAGCAAGCGAGCACTACGGGGGACGGCGAGACAGCCTCATTCCGACGCTTCAAAAGGTGTTCGCGATGGAGAAAGAAGTGACCGCACCGCACATCGGTCGCAGTATTCTCACGTTGTATCGGGCGATGCGAATGACACCTCGCCAATTGTCACCGCATATCGTAGACGCCTATCGTGCATAAGTCACCTGCAACGAGCTCCCTCACACTCCCGGCGGACCGCACAATGAAGGCCCGAGAGGATAGAATGGAAAAGCCGATCGCCAGCTTGTCGTGCGACCTGGACGATAAGTGGGCCTACATGAAGACCCATGGTAATCCAGCTTGGGCAGACCCTTCCCTCTTATCTCGATGTGCTGGTCCCTCGCATACTGTCCTGTTTGGATCAACATCGTCTCAAGGCGACATTTTTTCTCGTCGGACAGGACGCTGCACTGGACAAAAATAAAGAACAATTCGCTGCCATAGCGGCTTCCGGTCATGAAATCGGCAATCACTCCTTCCATCACGATCCCTGGCTGCACCGCTATGCTCAGGAAGACATGGCTCGGGAATTGGACTTGGCCGAGGAGCATATCGAGCAAGCGACCGGTCAGCGGCCGATCGGATTTAGAGGGCCGGGCTATAGTCTGTCGCAAACGACACTGGCAGAATTGAACCGGCGTGGGTATCTCTACGATGCCTCCACACTACCAACCTTCATCGGCCCGCTGGCTCGCGCCTACTTCTTTATGTCCAGCGCATTCACCCGAGAGGAAGCGGCCTACCGAAGCGCCATCTTCGGAAATGTGCGCGATGGCTTCAGGCGTATTCGACCCTACCGGTGGGACATAGGGACACACGGCCTCATTGAAATCCCCGTAACGACGATGCCGTTTGCGCGGATTCCGATTCACTTCAGTTATGTGCTGTACCTCAGTTTGTATTCGCATGCCTTGGCCCGAGCCTATTTCAGAGCTGCCTTGGCGTTGTGCCGCGCCACAGGAGTTGCGCCCTCGTTGCTGCTGCATCCCCTCGATTTTCTCGGAAACCACGAGGCCGATGGAGTGGCCTTCTTTCCTGGCATGCGATTGCCTCTGAGAAATAAGCAGGCCATGATCGGATGGATGTTGGAGACGCTCAAGGGAGAGTTTCGTGTGGTGAGGATGCGTGAGCACGCGATGCAAGTGGCTCAGCACACCGCACTCCCTGTGCTAAGTCCGACGATCTGATCGTCGGGGCCGTTGCTCCCTTCTATCTGCATGCCAGTGAGTCGATCGGGAATCCCTTCGAAACTTGCACTCAAAGAACTAGAGGGTCATTCGGCGACCTGGGAGAACATAAAGCAATGAAAGTGGTGTCGATCATCGGAGCCCGGCCTCAGTTCATCAAGTGTGCGCCTGTTTCCCGTGAACTCCACCGCCAGGGTGCGGTCGAGGTGCTAGTTCATACCGGACAACATTACGACGATAGCATGAGCGGAGTATTCTTCCGCGAACTCGATATTGCCGCTCCGAATTACCATCTTGGCGTCGGGTCTGGCGCGCACGGGCAACAGACCGGCGAGATGCTGAAGGGGCTGGAGGTAATTCTTCAGAAGGAACGTCCCGATGTCGTGCTGTTGTATGGCGACACCAATTCTACCCTCGCCGGGGCACTGGCGGCCGCACAACTGCACAGGCCTGTTGCTCATGTTGAGGCGGGTGTCCGGAGCTTCAATCGGAGGATGCCGGAAGAGATCAATCGCGTCATCACGGATCGTCTTTCCGCGTTGCTCTTGTGTCCGACCACCCCCGCCGTGGACAACCTTCGCCGGGAAGGCATTGTGGCGGGTGTTCATCTCGTGGGAGACGTGATGTACGATGCGTTGTGGGACACGGTCGATCAGGCCGCCCACCATCCTGCCATTTTTAAGCGGTTAGGCGTTCAACCTGGTGACTACATCCTTGCCACCGTGCACCGAGCGGAAAACACGGATCGCCTAGAACGCCTTGAGGGCATCATCGCCGCACTCGTGTCACTGGTCCGGTCCGGACGTACCATCGTCTTCCCTGTACATCCGCGAACCAGGAACCGGCTTGCGAGTCTCACGTTCCACCATCCCGAACGGTTGCTCATGATTGATCCGTTGTCGTATCGGGAAATGGTTCTCCTGGAAGCGAAGGCGCAACTCATTGTGACCGACTCAGGCGGTATTCAGAAAGAAGCATTCTGGCTTGGGGTGCCCTGCATTACGCTTCGAGACGAGACCGAATGGATCGATACGGTTGAGAGCGGATGGAATTGCCTGGTGGGGGCGCAGCCCGACCGTATTGTGTCCGCCGTCCACAAAGCTCGGCCAGGTCGCGTGGATGAATGGCCATGGAAAAGGGGAGAAGCCTCACAATCGATTTCCCAAATGATCATCGGGCAGCCATTCAACCAAACCCAGGATGACCGCGTAAGTGAGTGGTTACGCCAGGAAGAAAATTTCGGTTCGAGCCATTTCTTCGGATTGGCAGCGCGGACACGCGGGGAGTGAGGGGATTCATGCACCGACGGATACAGTGGCCTGAAGGGAAAGATTTTGCGTTTACGATTTTCGACGACACCGACTACCAGACAGTGAGTAACGTCTCGCCCGTGTACAATTTTTTGTCAGATATCGGCCTGCGGACAACGAAATCCGTTTGGCCCACTCGAGGTACGGCGATACCCAATGTTGGGGGGGCGACTTGTGATGATCCGGAGTATTTGTCCTGGGTTATTGATCTGCAGAAAAGAGGTGTTGAGATCGGACTGCACAATGTCACTTATCATACTTCGACGCGACAGGAGACAGCTGATGGATTAGAGCGTTTTCTGGAGTTATTCGGACATTATCCCTATACGATGGCCAACCATACAGGATGCAAAGAGAGCATTTACTGGGGGCGGGCCAGGATCTCGGGATTTCGCCGGATGATTTATGACGTTCTTCACATGCGACAGTCACGCAATGAATTCCAGGGACACCTTGAAAAAAGCCCTCTGTTCTGGGGCGACCTGTGCAGACAAAAGATACGATTCGTCAGGAATTTCACCTTCTCCGAAATTAACACCCTGAAGGCCTGTCCATTCATGCCATACCACGATCCGAATCGCCCGTTCGTGAACCGCTGGTTCGCCTCTGCCGAAGGCCCAACGGTCACACATTTCAATGACATGTTGTGCGAAGCGAACCAAGATCGGCTGCTCGCGGAGGGTGGCGCCTGCATTATGTACACGCATTTGGCGGTAGGATTTACTGAAGATCAGAACCTAAATAAAAAATTCAAACTCCTCATGACCCGATTGGCCAAAATGAACGGATGGTTCGTCCCTGTCCATACCCTGTTGGAGCATATGGCAAACGGTCGCCGGCAGTTCTGTTCTGTCAAACGCCGAACGGAGCTAAACTCGAGCGCCGATGGTTATTGAACAAGACTTTTTCTGACGCCCGGACGCGCTTGAGCGATCTTGTGTCCTGCGCCGACGTACTGATGAATCAGGGTATGGGCTGTTCCTCCATGTGGTGTCTGAGCCGGCTGGCCAAGGAATAAAGATGATGACGTCCCGTTGCACGAAGTATAGGTTTGAACGTCTCGATATTCAGCAGGTTCGATGGGAGGACCTCGCAGGTTGTCTTGACCATACCATTTATCAGAGACACGAATGGTTGACCTTCATAGCCCACGCGCAACACGCCGAACCCGTGGTCGCGGTGATCAAAGAAGGAGATCGCACGGTAGGATATTTTACCGGGTTGATTGTGCAGAGAATGGGGATGCGGATTTTAGGCAGTCCATGTCCTGGGTGGAGCACCGATTACATGGGTTTTGCACTTGGCCCTGGGGCATCTCGTCGGTCAGCCCTTCAAGGTCTTTTTGTATTCGCGTTTGAACAATTACACTGTGTGCATCTCGAGCTCATGGATCGAAACCTTACGACGAGCGATCTGGTGGGCTGTGGCACGCAGTACAGATCTTTTCCATACCTTTGTCGTCGATCTGATGCAGAGCGAGACCGTTCTTTTCAGTCAACATAGATAGTGACTGCCGGCGCTGCATTCGCAATGCGCAAAAGAATGAAGTAGTAATCGAAGTTGCCGAGACAGAGGGTTTTGCCGAAGAGTATTTTGAACAGCTGAAAGACGTCTTCGCGAAACAATGTCTGATTCCTACGTATACCGTGGATCGTGTCAAACAGTTGATCGCGCATCTTCACCCGACAGGTCACTTGCTCCTTCTCCGCGCGCGCGATAAAAGCGGCCGGTCCATCGCCACAGGCATTTTTCCGTTTCTAAATGGCGTGATGCATTTTTGGGGGGGGGCAAGTTGGCGCCAATTCCAAAGGCTGCGTCCGAATCAAGCGTTGCATTGGTATGCCATGAGGCACGCGAAGGCCAACGGCATTCATACATATGACATGGGAGGTGGTGGAGAATATAAAAGGCAGTACGGGGGAAGGGAAATCCAAATTCCGTGGATCAGGAAGTCTAAATACCCATGGCTTGAGCCGGCGCGCAATTTAGTCAAGCAAGCTTATAGTATGCGTCAACGTGTATTGGGACGGTTGCGGCAGTTGTCCCCTATCACCCCAGCGCCCATTTCCGAATCCACAATAGGCATTTCCAGTACTACCAATTCATAGCCATACAGGTGACTCGATGAACGTTCCACTCTTAGATTTGAAAGCCCAGCATGAACCGCTTCGCAAAGATTTGCTCATCGCCATGGAGCGCGTATTGGACGAAAACAATTTCATTCTTGGCCGTGAAGTCAAGGAACTGGAGGAGGCGGTCGCCGCCTATTCCCATGCAAGATTTGCAGTGGGGGTCTCCTCCGGAACCGATGCGTTGCTGGCCGCCCTCATGGCGCTGGATCTGAAGCCTGGCGATGAGGTGATTACCACGCCGTTGTCATTTTTTGCGACCGTGGGAGCGATTGTACGGATCGGTGCCACGCCGGTATTCGTGGATATCGACCCCGTTACCTATAACATCGATCCTAATCGGATCGAGGAGGCAGTGACGGCTCGTACCCGCGCCATCATTCCTGTTCATTTATATGGCCAGTGCGCTGACATGACTCCAATTCTAGAGATTGCCACAAAGCACGGGCTTGCCATCGTGGAAGACGCGGCTCAAGCCATCGGCGCAGAGTATCGAGATGGCCGGCGAGCCGGGAGCATGGGTACGATGGGGTGTTTCTCATTTTTCCCAAGTAAAAATCTTGGTGGAGTGGGCGACGGAGGCATGGTCGTCACGAATGATGAGAAGTTGGCCGAGAGTTTGCGAGTGCTGCGTGTGCAAGGCGGCAAACCGAAGTACTACCATCGGGTCATCGGCGGGAACTTTCGACTCGACACGTTGCAGGCAGCGGTACTCAGCGTCAAGTTGCCCTATTTGGATCGCTGGACCACACTGCGGCAAAAACACGCGGAGTTGTATGAAACGTTGTTCCGGCAGTCAGGTGTCGAGTCTGAGTTCGGTGTTCGGCTTCCCCGTGCGGCCTATCGGCAGGATGGTGTCGGCCATTACCACATCTATAACCAATTCGTGCTTGCCGTTCCGCGGCGCGAGGCGGTGCGCGACTATCTGAAGTCCAAAGGGGTCGGCACTGAGATCTATTATCCGGTTCCCCTCCATCTCCAGGAATGTCTTCTTTCCCTGGGCCATCGAGAGGGTGATTACCCAGAAGCCGAGCGCGCTTGCCGTGACTTGGTCGCCTTGCCTATCTATCCGGAACTGAATGAAGACCAGCAGCACTACGTGGTGCAGAATGTGTGTGAGTCTCTCGCACGTCGATCTTGATCTTGCCTCTCGAATTCGTCTCATCGCACCGTGTGGCCACCCACTTTGATCCGGACTTGCCTAAATGGTTGCTCTACGTATTTAATGGCCTGGCTAAATTTGCTCAAACTTGGTGCGTCAGATGCACGTCAATAACTTGGTGCGACTAGACCACTACTTGTCAAGTCATAAGATTGGCGTGGTCACAAAGGTATTTAGTGAGAGATCGCTGGACCGACGGTCGACCGATCTCACGGGAAACCATCGGGTTTGGTTAGGACCGGATGCGCGTTCCCGAATTCTCCCGGCGATCTTTGAGGCATGCGGATGACCAGTCGCGAGCAGCTGATCAGGGCGAGACTCACCATTATCCGGATGGCGGCGGAACTTAAAAATGTGGCCAAGGTCTGTAAATCGGCCGGGGTTAGCCGCTCTCAGTTCTATGCCATGAAGAAAGCCTACCGGGATCATGGCATAGAAGGATTGGCACCGCGGCTGCGGCGTACGCCCCACATGCCCAATCGCACATCCGCTGCGATGGAGTCGGTTATATTGTTGAAAACAGCCAAAAATCCAAGCTTTAGTTACGTCCGGCTTGCGGGTCACATGAACAGGGAAGGTATCGCCGTTACGCCAACCATGGTTCGCTACGTCTGGCAACGGGTAGGAATATCTACCCGTTCGGCTCGCATTCAATGGTTGAAGAAGCAGAGGGAAGCTACCCGCGTCGTACGACCGATTCAGGACCAGCTCAGGGTGCAGATCAGCTCCTCGTGTGATCCGCTTCCTGCCACCGTTGCACCATCTGCAGCCTCAGGAATGTAAGCAAAGCATTGCGTCGAATTCAGTTTCGTCCTGCAAGTGTCCAGTGATCATCAACTAAGTATTAGACCCCAAAATTATCTTGACGTGTAATCGCTCATAACGAGATAATTCCATCCGTGAACCACTCGTAAAGCAGTGGTTCAGGCCGTACAAGGCCTGTGGGAATTGGAGCGGAGTGGTCGATGAGTTCGGTAGTAGGTCAGAGTCGGTTAGTTCACCTTAATGAAGGGGAGGGGTTATGTTGCGTCTTGCATCAAGTATCTTGTTAGCACTTATTGTTTCTGTCGGGGCATTCACGCCGCAAGCTGATGCCTCTGAGGGCATGCATATGGCCTCGCTTGCCTCCCTCGTAAAGACGGGACATATGGGAGATTGGCTCAGTGATTGGCTGGCCTGGCTGCAGCAACACCAGAATGGGGGAACGAACGGCGGAAGCGTTCCTGTTCCCGGCACGTTGCTGGCGTTCGGTCTCGGTTTTGCCGGCCTTGCGACTTGGCGCGCAGTTCAGGCTCGTAGGTAACCTCGGCTTAGAATCAAGTCAGAGATCGAAGTCGGAACTTCTTTTCTCCTTGGTTCGTGCACGGTGTTGCTCCACTCGTTAGGACAATGTCCCTCGAGTGGAGCCCGCCGCTCCTCTGCTGAGAAACACAGAGTCAGGAGCATTGAGCTTTTTTCCTGCAGCCCTCGGATCCTCACATTCTGACAAGTGATCATCGCCTCGAGAATACAGCCACGCCAGAACGCTCCTGGCTCGATTTTATTCTCCAACCCAGCGAGTGTTATCGGCTCCCTCTTGAGTACCTCTGTCTAAGGCTGGGGTGCGTGCTTCCTGTCCATGGCCCCGGTGGGATGTGTATGAATGATGTTGTGAATGGCGCCTCGCCGCAGGTCATGCCTACCGAGACGCCAGTCTTGTCCGAAAGACAGGCGGCGGCGCTCATCCTGTGTGTGACAACGCTATGCATGGTTCTACTGTTTTGGTCGACCATACGATCGATGGTCGACGCGTGGGAAAGCTCTCGAACCTTTGCGCATGGCTTTCTTGTTGTACCGGCCACGGGTTATCTAGTCTGGTCGTATCGTCATAAGGTGGCATCGTTGCGCCCGAGTTCGAACGCGTGGGGACTCGCAGCCCTCTTTGTCGCGAGCAGTGGGTGGGTCTCGGGGTATGTAGCCGAATTACTCTGGTTACAACAGGCAGCGTTGATTGCAATATTTATCGGGTGGGTTTGGACGATCTACGGACATGAGATCACCCGTACCCTATCCTGGCCGCTGGGATTTCTCTTTTTTCTGCTTCCGGTCGGGACTTCTCTAGAGCCCTGGCTTCAGAGCCTTACCGCTTGGCTCATCCTCAATGGGCTTGATTTCTCCGGTCTCACCTACGGGTATCGGGATTATCACATTACTCTCGGTTCGGCCGTCTGGGAGGTAGCCCCTGACTGTGGAGGACTCCGGTATTTGCTTCCAGGCCTATCGTTGGGCTACGCCTTTGCCGCACTCACCTATCGGGGTACGTTCCGGCGTATTCTTTTTTTGACCATGTGTGGAGGATCGTTACTCCTGGCGAATGGAGTTCGCGCCTACGGCGTTATCGTCGGCAATCACTTCGGCCTGGCGGTGGGCGCGGATCATCGCTTGTTCAGTTATGCGATTTACGGCCTCACGATGCCGTTATTATTCTGGATTGCTCTGCAATGGAAGCAGCCTGATGCACTCGATGCAATCAGAGCGACAGAGGGGACATCCCCCTTCAATCGTCGTAAGGCCGTCTTCCTGTCTCTGTGGGGCATTGGTCTATTGGTACTCGCTCGCCTAGCGGGACCGATCATGAGCATATAGTGTGGCTAGCGGCTGCGTCGTCGTTGACGAAAACGTATCCTCTTCACCGATTTGGCCGAGTTGACTTTTCTGCCCCAATTGATAATTGCGTCATCTCTGATCGCGTAACAGCGTCAACAGGTCCCCTCGCTCAAATATAGGACCGGGTAGAGCGGTCTTGTCCCGTGCCATTTCAATCTCGGCTTACCCCGCCTTGAGAGGAGTCACGTAATGTCCAATTTTATTCCCTTTCACGTTCCGGATATTGATGACGCGGACATCGACGCCGTCGTCGGGGTACTCCGCTCGGGGTGGCTGACTACAGGCAGCCAGGCCAAGCAGTTCGAACATGACTTTGCCGCCAAAGTCGGCGCACGGTATGCGGTGGCGCTCAATTCCTGCACCGCGGCTTTGCATCTCGCCCTGGAGGCGATCGGCCTTCGCGAAGGCGACGAAGTCATCGTTCCCACCATGACGTTTGCCGCCACGGCCGAAGTGGTCACGTATTTCAAGGCGAAGCCCGTTCTAATCGATTGCCTTCCCACTACCTTGAATATGAACCCTGAATTGCTTGCGCAGGCGATTACATCGAGGACGAAGGCCGTTGTCCCAGTTCATTTTGCAGGCCAGCCTTGCGATATGGCCCCGATTCTCGACATAGCGCGCCGCTACAATCTCCGCGTCGTGGAAGACGCAGCCCATGCATTTCCCGCTTCCTACAAAGGAAAACTGATTGGCAGCATCGGTGACCTGACGTGTTTTTCGTTCTATGCAACCAAAAACATCACCACTGGTGAAGGCGGCATGGTCACGACTGACGATGCCGAATGGGCCGATCGTATACGGAGAATGAGTCTGCATGGGCTCAGCCGTGATGCGTGGAAGCGTTACACCAGTGAAGGATCATGGCATTACGAAATCGTTGCGCCAGGGTTTAAGTATAATTTGACCGACATGGCGGCGGCCCTTGGACTATCGCAGATGCAGAAGGCGGACCGGTTTTGGAAGGCACGCGAGCGATTCGCAGCGCTTTATGCAGAGGGGTTCCGGGATCTTCCAGAGATCGTTCCGCTGTCCACCGGGGAGGGCGCGCAGCATGCCTGGCATCTCTACGTGATCCAATTGAATTTAGAGCGGCTGCAAATCGGACGGCAGGAATTTATCGAGCGGTTGCTGGAGAAGCAAATCGGTTGCAGCGTGCATTTTATACCGCTTCACATGCACCCGTACTATCGAACGACATGGGGATATGACAATGGTGACTTCCCCGTCGCCTCCCGGGCCTATCGAGCGAATGGTATCGCTCCCCTTATATTCCAAGATGTCGGAATCGGACGTATGCCGCACGATTGAGGCTGTGCGAGGGCTCATTATCGAGTTCAGGCAATCATGAAACGAACCATTGACGTCATCGGGTCCGTCGTCGGCCTGTTGCTCACGTGGCCGCTGTGGATTGTCGCGGCGGTCTTGATCAAGCTCGACTCGGCCGGTCCGGTGTTCTTCAGGCAGACCCGCGTCGGGCGAAACCGCTGTCCATTCGTAATGTTCAAGTTTCGCACGATGGCGGTGGATGCTCACTCCAAGGGTGGCCAGATAACCGTGGGGCAGGACGCTCGCATCACGGCGGTTGGTTCAGATATTGCGGAGATTTAAGCTCGATGAGCTTCCCCAACTTTGGAATATCTTGAAAGGCGATATGAGTCTGGTAGGTCCACGGCCTGAGGTGTCCCGATATGTGGACCTGTTTGCAGAAGACTATGGAGCTATTCTGACCGTGCGTCCCGGCCTGACCGATCTCGCATCCTTAAAGTACATCGATGAATCGGCCGTGCTCGCTGCTGCCCCTGATCCCGACGACGAGTATCTGAACGTCGTATTGCCGGAGAAACTCAGGCTGGCTAAGTTTTACGTACAGCATACTTCGACGATCCTAGACCTGGCGATTGTCACTCAAACCATTCTCTGTCTCTTAAAAATTCCTGTGGTGGTCTGTGAGCTGCCTGATCTTCGAGTCACCCGGCCTTCTCAATCTTCAGATTGGGGCCCTCGAATGGTCGCGGCTATTCTAAAATGGAGACGACCGCTGATCGTCGGGCTCGATATTGGCTTGATGATGCTCGCCAATTACATGGCATTCTGGCTGCGATTCGATGGGAGCATCCCAGACGTGGAATGGGGCGCCTTTTTACTGGTGCTGCCGTGGTTGGTCGCGATTCGTAGTGCGGTATTTTACCTTTTTCGGCTGAATCAAGGTCTCTGGCGATACACCAGCCTCTGGGACTTGCAGAATATCGTGGTCGGCGTAGTGACCAGCACAGCCCTGTTGTACGGATGCGTGTATTGGGCCCTGCAGGTGGTTGTGTATCCGCGCTCAATATTCGTTGTCGATGCGATCCTGCTCATCGGCTTGGCCGCGGGCGTGCGGCTCCCTCGGCGCATGTTGCGCGAAGCGGTTATTTATCGCCCGAAGAAAAAAGTCTTGATCATCGGCGCCGGCGATGGAGGCGAGCGAGTCGCGCGCGAAATGAAACTCAACCCGACTCTCTCGCTATCGGCCTATCGGTTTCATCGATGATCGCGGTGCACTTCGCCACAAAAGAATTCACGGCGTGAAGGTCCTTGGCGCGCGGGCGGACTTGGGGCGCATTCTTTCGGCCGAGCGTCCGGACGAGGTGGTTCTTGCCATGCCGCAAGCCACGCCGAACGTCCTGCGGGAGATCATGTCCGCGCTCGGCACGTTCAAGGTATCGGTCAAAATACTACCGAGCATGCACGATCTCTTGAGTGATCGGAGCGTGGTGAGTCAGATCCGAAGTGTCGCAGTCGAGGACCTGCTGGCGCGTGCGCCGGTTCATATGAATACTGAAGTGATGGTAGCCATGGTGGCCGGTCGCCGAGTGCTGATCACTGGCGCCGGAGGCTCCATCGGCTCTGAGCTCTCGCGTCAAATCTCCGCCATGAGACCGGAAGCCGTGGTGCTCTACGAACGCCACGAGAACAGCCTGTACACGATTGCGAAGGAATTGGATGATCGGGGCGTGTTGACGCTGATTCATCCGGTATTAGGTGATGTGACCGACCGACGACGGCTTGCCGAGACGATGACTCGATATCGACCTGCAATCGTCTTTCACGCCGCCGCTCACAAACATGTCCCTCTCGTTGAACTGAATCCGTCGGAAGCGCTCGAAGAACAATTGTATCGGAACACGAATCACGGCCGAAACAGCCGACCGCTGCGGAGTAGAGCGATTTGTTCTCATTTCGACAGACAAGGCCGTGAATCCATCGAGCGTGATGGGCGCGACCAAGCGTGCCGCAGAGCTCGTGGTCCAGGATATGGCGGCGCGGAGCGCAACTCGCTTTCTCACCGTCCGATTCGGAAACGTCTTGGGCAGCAACGGCAGTGTGCTCTTACGGTTTCAAGAACAAATTCGATCCGGTGGACCTGTGACCGTCACGCATCCGGAGATCCGGCGATACTTCATGCTCATACCTGAGGCGGTGCATCTGGTGCTGCAAGCCGCCACGCTGGGAGAGCAGGGAGCCACATATGTATTGGATATGGGCGAGCAAATAAAGGTGCTGGATCTCGCGCAGAAATCTGATTCGCTTGTCCGGCTTTGTGCCGGGACGGGAGATTCCCATCCGATTTGTCGGCCTCAGACCAGGAGAAAAGCTGTATGAGGAACTAGTAGGAACAGATGAGAAAGCAGAACGATCCGCCCTGGGTAAAATCATGCGAATTCGGCGGACGAGCATGACCGATGTGAGCAAAGTGCCGGGCATGATGATGGCCATCGAAGCTGCGGCCTATCTGAACAATTCCGCGAAGGCCATTGAGCGTCTGCGCGAACTGGTGCCTGATTTCCGTCCCTCCGAGACAGCGGAGGATAGAGGTGCCCTGAGTACAGATTGGGTCGAAGAAGAGCCCATATACTCGGGAGCGCACCAATTGGATTCGAGCAAGGATGCCCCTACCATCATGGATGAATTAACCGGCATCGATGGGTACAAGGCTGTCGGGACGGTTCATAAATGATTACCGCCGGCAGGTCATTCGTTACAGATAAGGTGGAGGCTATGGCTCAAACGAACATTACGCCACAGGGTGGAAATTCATCGGTCAGTCTCATTCATGATTATTGGGGAATGATTCTACGCCGGAAATGGATTCTTATCGGCGCGGTCGCCCTCTCTTTGGGCGCCGCCTTCGTGTATTCAAAAGTAGCGACGAAAGTGTACCGATCCGATACCCTCATTCTCATTGAAGAACAGAAGGTCCCGGAAAACTATGTGCAGGCGAACGTCGATGGAAATGGCAACTTTGATCGCCGTATTTTTGTGATTGAGACCCAAGTCCGGAATAGAGCGCGACTCGATAGGATTCGTAAAGAGCTGAATCTTTATCCGGCCCAAGTGGAAGAATTCGGGCCAGAATGGGCCGTGCTCCAAATGAATGCGTCGATCGAAGTCACGACGGTCAATAAGGGCAGTGTGCCAGGGGTGAATACCATTGGAGCGTTTACGGTTTCCTTCGCCCATGAAGATCCTGCCACCGCCATGAACGTCGTCACGAAGATTGCCGCGATGCTGGTCGATGAAGACTTTAAGGATCGCACGAAAGCCGCGGAAGGAACGACTGAATTTCTCGACAACGAAGTGAATCGGACACGTTTGCAACTCAGTCTGAAGGAGCAGGAGATCAGTCTATTTAAATCCCAACACGTCGGCCACCTACCGCAGCAAACTGAGGCAAACTTACGAGCCCTGGATCGGCTGCATGATGATCTCAATGCGGTGAACGAGAGCATCCACCGCCAATCTGACCGTCTTGCTTTAGTGGAGAACGCGCTCGGCAAATATCTTGAATTCGGCGTGACCATTCCTGCGTTGGTCAATGGACCGGTTCAACCGAATCCATCGTTTGCCCGACTGAATGACTTGAAAAACAAACTGGCGCAGTTGGAAGCCGAATTTTGGGACGGATACCCTGAGGTGACATTGACGAAAGACGAAATCCATCTGCTCGAACAGAAGCTGAAAAGCCAATATGGTTCCGCTTCCAATGGATCGAGTGAGCAAACAAAAGATCCCTATTTTCAAGACATCAGGAAACAGAAAAGTGAGTTGAAGAGTGAGCTCATGCTCTTAAAGCAACGACAGGAAATGCTCCGCTCGGAGAAAAAGGAGTATGACAGCCGCGTGGAAACGGCCCCGGCGGTCGAACAGGCGTTGCTCACTCTTATGCGGGACTATGACAATCTCAAGGGAAGTTACCAGTCGCTTCTGGATAAGCGGCTCCATGCATCAGTTGCGGAAAATCTAGAGAAACGACAGCAGGGCGCCCAACTAAAGATTCTCGAGAGTCCGAAGTTTCCACGGGTGCCAGAGCGGCCGAACCGACCCCGAGTGATGATGCTTGGGCTTCTGATGGGCTGTGCGGTTGGGATCGGGCTGGCCGTTCTGCTCGAACAATTGAATCCTCAGTTCCGACGACCCGAGGACGTGGAATCCATGTTCGGGCCGCAGTTGTTGGCGGCAATTCCTGATTTTACGTTGGAATATGCCTATACCAACTGGCGACGGTTCATTCCCAATTACAGTTTCGGTCGAGGTGCGAAATCACCTAACCAGATTCCGGTCCAGTCACTATTGCCCATGCAAGCCGGCGGTAATCTTGTCACCGGGTCGAACGGGCACGCATTCGATCGCAGTTTTGTGACCAAATGGATGCCCAATGCGATCGTCTCGGAACAGTACCGGGTCGCCGCGACGCGATTGTCGATGCTGGGAACCAACGAATGGTCTCCTGTGATAGCGGTCACGAGCGCGGTGAAAGGAGAAGGAAAGACGACGACGGTTATCAACCTTGGCTATACGATGGCGCGTGATCTTGGGAAACGCGTGCTGCTCATTGATTGCGATTTTAAATGCCCAGGGCTCCATCAGTTTGCCGACCATCATGCCGAGTGGGGGCTTGCTGATTACCTGACTAAGAACATCGACATCGACGCCTGTTTGGTAGGATGCGGCGATGTGCCCTGTTGGATCATGCCGGTCGGTAATTCCGTCGTTCACTCGACTGAACTGCTCAAGACCGAGCGATTGACCAATTTGTTTGCGATCCTTCGGAATCGATTTGACTATATTATTCTCAACACGCCTCCGATTCTCCCTCAGGCAACCATGAACGTGTTGGCTCGGCATGCTGATCTGTTGCTCCTTGTCGTACGGGCCAACTCGACGCCTCATGACGTGGTCAAGCGGGCCGTCATCTCGCTGAGAAGCAATAAACCCCTCCATGTAGTCTTGAATGCCGTCAACGGCCAGTCCTTGCCGTCCTACATCTACGAGTATAGCCAGCTTCAGGCTCCCCGAGTGTGAGCTGTCAGAATAGTTCTAGGCCTATTCGGCAGACGCCCAACGCTTAAATCTAGACCGCACATTGGATAGTCCCTCCTTGCATCCGCATGCGGTTCGATCACTTCTGAATGTGTCTGACAGGCAGAAACCATATCGTATTTAACGCAAAGGCGAGTGGAGGAAGAACATGGGAACTGACAACTGGATTGTGAACAATCGGGCAGGTGAAGAGAGTGGCCTTATCAAACGGCTCATTCTTGACGCCGTGACGAGACAAATCAATTATGTGGACGTGGTTCTACTCCATACAGGACATGTGGCTCGTCTTTCATGGGACAACTTTGAGATCGGCCATGGGGGGATTACCCTGGACCTCTCCGAGGCGCAAGTCGTGGCCAAGGAAATAAAATCGTCCGATGCGGGTGGTGGAGGAGGAGTGTGCATGGACGTCTGGCCCTGATATTCCCAAAGCCAGCTGTCCCTGAACAACGGAAGGATTTACTCCATGAGAAGAGCCGCTGAAATACGGCGTGATGCGCACTCCCAAAAGAGTACGTTCGGACACAAGGAAGTAGAGGGTGGGCCAGCCGTGAGCACACTAAGATGCGTCTTGGCCCACGCCTATTATGCGTTGAGAATTTACATACATAAGAAACGTTGGCTGCTCCGTTCCACGCAGGTCCTTCGAGGTTGGTGGATTTTAGGTCCATTGAGACCTTACGCGGTGCGTTACCATCGACGGTTTACGCAGATTCAGCCGTTCTCTGAGAAACAGGGCATCTTTGAAAACGTTGATGTAGAGCAAATGGTTGCGACGATTGATAAATATGGATATGCCAATGCCGGACAGATCCCCGAGGCCTATGTCGCTGAGATCGTCGGCTATTGTGAACGCACAAAGTTGAGGAAATATTGGAATCCGCACAAGGAGTGCCAGGCGATCGATCGTCTGGCCCATGACGCAACGGTGATGGATATTGCGCGCCGTTACCTAGGTGCCGAGCCGATTTTATGGTTAACTCAACTCAGGTGGTCATTTGGAGATCCGGCCGAGCAGCGACAAGTGCTATCCTCTCTTCATGCAGAGCCTGTGCAATATGATAGCGATGCGTTTCACTATGATACGCTGGATTTTAAATCTCTGACCATCTTCATTTATCTGACCGATGTCGGTCCTGAGGCCGGTCCGCACGTCGTGATCGAAAGTACCCATAAGACTAAAACGCTTGGGGAAATCTGTCACATTATTCTCGAGTGACACCATGGCTCAGAAGAAATTCGGCGATCAGATCAAGATGATTCTTGGTCCGAAGGGCACCGTGTTTTTTGAGGAGACGAGTTGCTTTCACAAGGCGGCCAAGTGCAGCACCAAACGATTGATGTTGTCGATCGATTACGTCCTCCAGCGCACACCTCCCCCAGAACGCTTGCATCCTGCCACCGTATGACGGGTACAGTCGAATGCCTTTCAGACCATGTCTTAACCATTCAAGCTCAGGTGAGCGGTGTCAATCCCTATTGCAATCTCGGTTGGTCGAGGGTTCTCCCGCCTGTACATTCGCATCACGAACTGACGTGATGTCCAATATCCAGCCAAAACTCCTCCAGCATTTCCCTTGCCTGATCTCATATCCGATCTGAATCGCCATCCTTAGACGCGAGTTATTCGGCCTTTGGCTGAGGAAGCCAGGGCAGACGTGTGTTCAGGAGCCTATCGGCTCCGCTCCCGGAATACATACCGCCGGCATGAGTTCGCCGCCGTGGAAGTGCGACAGCTGTGTCCAGCGCTGGAACACGGCTTTGTCGTCAAACGTCAGGAGATATTGTTCGCACCAGACCCCTGGCGCCGTGAATCTGTTTCCGGACTGTTGCTCCATGACGTCATAGACCCATACGGTTCCCCCGCCTTCTACTTGTCGCGCTGCTGTTGGGGCGCCCAATGCCTGCCGGACCTCGGTCTGTGTGCCTCGTCCCTTGACCGAATCCAAATAGGCGCCTTCTTTCGTTTGGAAATGACTGCAGGCCGTGGCCATGATGGAGATAGCCAAGATGCCGATCCACCAATTATTCTTCATCATGCTTCCTCCGAATCGAGTAGGACGATGTGATGTCAGCCGCGCGTAGTTCGAGGGATTGTACACCGCCCGCATCCCTGCGTCTCCTGGATTGAAGGACGTGCGTCGGGAACGACTCACAGAAGGCCAGAGGCATCGTCGAGAGCGGCATGCGGGGAGGAGGATGGATAGTTGAGTATGAGCCTGTGAAGAAAGCGGAAAAAGGGCGAGCTGGAAAGGCTCACTTCAAACCTGAAGTGCAAGGAATGACCGAGGTTTCGGGAGAAATGAACTGAACGATCAAACGGCTTTTTTGACCAGCCCGGACCGCAGACAACGGGTGCACACACGGATGCGCAAGGCCGAACCGTTCACGAGTGCTTTCACGCGCTGAAGGTTGGGATTGAAGACGCGCTTGGTCTTGTTGTTTGCGTGGCTGACGTTATTTCCGGTCTGATGCTTCTTCCCACAGAGATCACAGGCAAATGCCACGGCCCTACTCCTTTGTTGCGGCGTCTTTCAACGACTAGTGCTTGAATGGGAGGGGATGCTACCATAGCGCCACAGGTCATGACAAGCTGCTGGGGCGAATTCTCACTCCTGAGGATGTCCTCTGCCGCTCACGCTGCTTCAGACCATTGAGGTCTCACGCATGGATCAGGTTACGCTTATCGGACTGCTCGCCGGAACTCTCACGACCATCGCCTTCATCCCCCAACTTCAGCAGACCTGGCGCACCCGTTCGGCGCAGGATGTGTCGCTGGGAATGTTGCTGACCTTCGTGACTGGAGTCTTTCTCTGGTTGATCTATGGGCTCATGCTCGGAGCTTTGCCGATCATTCTGGCGAATCTTATTACCTTGGTACTCACCCTGGCTATTCTCATCTTGAAGATCCGGTATCGCTCGTAGGTAGACCGCAACGGTCTCTGACGTGCGTCAAATGTCGGATGCCGTTCCCTCGGCACTCGGTGACGGCAAGTTTCAACTTGACAAGGTCGGCCATGCGCTCATAAAGTTTCCACTGTTCATAGACACCTTGGGTCAAGGGAAGAGGGTGCAAAACCCTCGCGGTCCCGCCGCTGTAAATGGGGACGAAACCCGCAGGCGCCACTGCCCACCGTTCGGTGAACGGGAAGGCGCGGGGAGTAGGACGAACCATGAGCCAGAAGACCTGCCCGAGGGAGAACCCTTTATTCCCTCGTGGGCTGGGGAATAGGCGAGGATGATATTGCGGGAGCAATCCTCAGGGTTCCACGTTAGGCCCTGGGGATTTTTTATTTGCGTGCCGATTCGAACTATCCTGCGTTGACCGGTTATCAGCCATATGTGTCGGAATCGTCGCTATGTTCTGCTGGCCTGCCTTGCCATCGCATCTGGGGATTCTCCCGGAGGATCAATCAGTGATGAAACGTCGGCAACAAGGCATCCTGACCGGCATGCCGTTCATGGCGAACATCACGCCGCGCACGTTCGTCGATGATGCGGGCAGAAAACTCTATGTCGCCAAGGCGCCCACCGCGAGTCGTGTCGTTGGCGCCAAGCATCACGGAAATGTTGTTTGCATTGGGGCTGGATGAACAGATCGTCGGAGTGACGGAGTTTTGTGATTTTCCTGCGGCCGCTGCAGCCAAATCCAAGATCGGTTATGCCAATCCAAATCTTGAATCTCTCATTGCGCTCCGGCCGGATTGATCGTCGCGCCGCGAGAGTTTCACCGCGCGAATGTGCTCGCCAAACTGGATGAGCTGAAGATTCCGGTTCTTCTGCTCGAAGCCACCTCGCTGGAAAATATTTTTTCGCACATTCATCACGTTGGGGCGGATTTTCGATCGCTCGACGAGGCCCATGCGATGACGGCGGCCATGCGGAACCGGATGGCCGAGATCAGCCGTCGAACCGAACATCTGCCGCGCATTCGGGTGCTCTATGTGATCAACAGCCAGCCGTTGATCACGGTCGGCCCTGGCAGTTACATCCACCAGATGATCGGCCTGGCCGGGGGAATCAATATCGCATCCGGGGCCACGACAGCCTATCCACGCCTGACGATGGAAACCGTCTTGAAGGAAGATCCCGAAGTGCTGATCTTTCCGATGGGGTCGGTGGAGACGGTGCCTCGACGCGAACAGCAGGAATGGCGGCGCTGGACGACCCTGACCGCCGTACGGCAGAACCGTCTACGCGAAGTGTCGGCCGACGCCCTCAATCGTCCCGGGCCTCGTGTGATGGAAGGGTTGGAAGAACTCGCCAGGGTCATTCATCCCGGAGGCCTTGCCTCTCGGAGGCAATGCCTGTCACGACCATGATGCCCTCACTCGGCCATTCTCCGTCTTCCGCTCCCGCCATGCCCTCGCAATCGGTCCCATCCGCAGGCACTGCAGTCCCTGTTCCTGGCAACCGGAGCTGACCGGCTGTTTCACGGCGCCATCCTCACCCCGCCCGCTGGTGGCGCATCATGGGCAGTTTCTCGGTCGCCGCGCTGCTTCTGTCCTCGTCTGTCTACAACTCGGAACGCAATATATCGGGCTGGGGCAGCTCGCCGGCGTCTTTGTCATCCGCGCTCTTCGATCCAGCCGGTGACAACGAAGCACTCAGAACGACCAGCGTCATTCTTTTGCAGGTACGCTTGCCGCGCGTGCTTCTGGGATTTTTGGTGGGAGTCTGCCTGGCGTCGGTCGGCGTGGCGTTGCAAGCCCTGCTCAGAAATCCGTTGGCCGATCCCTATGTGCTCGGCGTGTCGAGCGGAGCGGCGCTGGGGGTGGCCGTGGCGGTGTTGTTCGGGATTGGAACGACCGTGCTTGCCTTTTCGGTTCTCCCGCTGTGCGGATTTATGGGCGGCCTGCTGGCCCTGCTCGTGATCTACCGGATGGCCTCGACGTATGATCGACTGCCGATTCATTCGGTCCTGCTGGCCGGCGTCATCCTCAACGCAATTTTTTCCGCGCTGATCATGTTCATCACCTCCATCATGGAGCCGAACCGGTCGTTCGGCATGATGGCGTGGCTCATGGGGTCTCTCACGGCGCCAGCCTATCCGACGCTGGCCGCGCTCTCGGCCTATCTTGCTCGTCGGTCTCGTGCTGCTGTTCAAACAGGTTCGAGTGTTAAATATTTTGGCTTTGGGCGAAGAATCGGCGAGGTCGCTTGGGGATCGATACCGAACGGACGAAGCGATCCATCTTTCTGGTGTCGGCGCTGTTGACCGGCGCGGTCGTCTCGTTCAGCGGCATGATCGGATTCATCGGCATGATCATTCCTCATGCCGTTCGTCTCGTGGTGGGAGCGGACCATCGGTTGCTCCTGCCCACTTCGGCATTGGTCGGGGGGATGTTTTTGATGCTGGCCGACACCATCGCCCGCACCGCTTTTGTACCGTCGGAGGTCCCGGTGGGGATCATCACGGCGTTGGCCGGCGGTCCGTTCTTCGTCTATCTCCTCGTGTGGAGAAAGGATCGACTGGCGTGAGCAAGTCTGAAGACCAGGGCCTAGGGTAGGCACGATAGGGGCTTCCGACCCAACCGCTGTCCCTGCCTATTCGGTGCAGGGGATTGCATTTTTATTACGGCAGACCACGCACGCAGGGCGTCCACTGGGTCATCCGAGACGTGAATCTTGAGATTGCACCAGGTGAAATTCTCGGCATCGTCGGCCCGAATGGATCAGGGAAGACATCGCTGCTGAAACTTCTGGCCAAGCTTGCTGTGCCTCAGCAGGGGGACATCGCGTTGTTCGGTTTCAATCTGGCCGGCCTCTCACAGGACGAGACGGCCAGAATTGTCGCCTTTGTACCACAAGAGAGCGCGCAGATGTTTCCCTTCACGGTGGCCGAAACGGTGTTGATGGGGCGATTTCCGCATCGTCGTCGGACGCGGTGGAATGTCGGCTTCGGGTGGGAGGATGGCGAGGATTGCGAGGCTGCCGCTCAGGCTATGGCCATCATGGACATTGGCCATCTCGCCGCTCGCGCGGTCACTGATCTCTCCGGCGGCGAACGCCAGCGAACCATGATCGCCCGCGCCTTGGCCCAATCGCCACGCGTGCTGCTGCTCGACGAACCCACGGCATTCCTTGATCTTCAGCATCAAATCGAAATTTGTTCTGTCTTGCGCCGATTGACGGATGAGCGAGGATTGACGGTTGTCATCGTGTCGCATGACTTGAATCTGGCCAGCCAATACTGCGACCGGGTTGCGATGTTGAAAGAGGGCAGGGTCTCATCGGTAGGCAGCCCATCGGAAGTGATGTCAGTCGAGATTTTGCGCGAGGTGTATGGCTGCGATGTCCTAGTGGACCTCCATCCGGAGTCAGGCCTTCCGCGGATCACGCTGCCGAGGCAACTCCAGCCGTTCACCGTGTGAATAGAAGAGAGATTGTTGCGGGATGGGTTCGTGCCCGGCTCACCCGTGTACCGACAAGGGCACATAACCATCGGAGAATGAAGTATCAGGATGACGCCGTCAGCGTCGGGGAAGATGGTGCAAAACCATCACGGTGCCGCCACTGTAAGCGGGGAGTGACCCTGCCATGCTGCCACTGTGTGCGACGCACATGGGAAGGCGCAGGGAAGCCATGAGCCGCAAGTCAGGAGACCCAACTGACGGTTGTTTCAGCTGATCCCTTCGAGTCAAAGGGAGAGTAAGCATGTTGCGTCTTGTCAGGGATTGGTCCGTCCGTGTGATCCTTGTATGTCTAATCTGTGCCTCGCCGGTGTGGGTGGCGTTGGTATCGGCCGATGAACAAGCCCAGGACCCGACCGCGACCGGCGTCCGATCCGGCCAAGCCCGATCCGGTCGCGGAGACCGAAGAAGTCATCCAGACAGAAGAAGTCGTGGTCTCGGCCACCAAGACCCCGGTACCGGTAAGTCAGGTGACCAGCGCGGTGGAAGTGATCACCGAAGCAGGACATGAAAACGACAAATCAAGACTGTCGCGGATGCCTTCGCCTGAGTCAAGGGCTCGACCGTTTCTCTAACGGCGGGCCTGGGACAGGATCAAGCGTGCAGAATTCGCGGAGGTAACTCGAGTCAGACGTTGGTGCTGATCGACGGGGCCATCGTGAACAGCGGGACCTTGGGCAATTATAATTTTGCCAACTTGACGACCGATAACATCGAGCGAGTCGAAATTCTTCGCGGCGCTCAAAGTATGTTGTGGGGATCGGATGCGATGGGGGGCGTCATCAATATCGTCACGAAGAGGGGCAGGCGCGACTCTCCGCCACGGCCTTCTTGGAATATGGCTCCTTCGCGTCCATTCGTGAGGGCGGCACGGTCTCGGGACAAAAGGGGCCTGTCGATTAGTCTGCTCCTTTCTCGCTGGGATCACGTCCAGCTTTTCGGCGGTGAATTACCGACGGGGTGCGTCGGAGCGAGATGCCTTTCACAACTGGCAGGGTTCGGGGCGAATCGGGGTGGAGCTTCCTCATGACGGCCGCCTTGACTTGAACTTGCGGGATGAACTCCGATGGGAAACTCGACATTTTGACAACGGATTTTCACCGGGCTTCGATGTGTATGGGAGCTTCAGCAATAGTCAGCAATTTGTCTCAGTGGCGCTTCATATGAACAGCCGATCACGAGTTGGTGGAACCAGTCGCATCACGCTCTGCGCGATCACAGGAAACGCTCGAGTTCTTTTCCAGGAACGTTACAGCGGAATGTGTTGACCGGCGTGAATTCGCATTCCATTTGGAGGCCGTTCCGAGATCAACACCGTGGCGAATCGTCTTGAATGGCAGCACAACTTTCAAATCACCAAGCTGCTCCTGCTGAGCGCGGGATATCAATTTCGGCGAACAGCAGGGCGAGAATCTAGACTCGGCACAGGGACTACACGTTTAACAACGAATCCATTTCGAGTCACATGCCGGATTTGCGCAGGCCCAGTTCAATTTGTGGGATCGTGTCTTCGCGACGGCCGGCGTCAGGCACGACAGTTACAATGTGTTCGGGGACGGCCACGACCTACCGGCTCACTGGCGGGTATCTACCATAAGGAAACCGACACCAAGCTCCGAGCGAGCTATGCCACCGGATTTCGCGCGCCCAGCATGAATCGAATTGTTTTTCCCTAATTTCGGCAACGCCAAGTCTCGGGCCGGAAAGAAGCCAAAGTATGGATGTGGGAGTCGATCAATATTTCCTCTCCATAACAGCTGAAACTGACGGCAGGATTTTTCTGGAACCATTACCGGAACCTGATCGTCACCAACCTTTGATCCGGCCGTGTTGCGCGCCGTTCAGTACGCTTCGGCTTTTGCCCGCAGCAATTGGGCGAGGCGCACAAAAGGATGGGAGGCCGGACTGTCCTAATACGCGGTTATCAGAGATCTTCCCGGCATCAAGAGTTTCGATATCGTAGGCACAGTACACCAATACCATGACTCGCGATTTGGAGACGCAACCCGCTCCTGCCCCGCTGGCCGACCGACCAGTGGAGCGCCTCTCGTGAGTTATCAACCCATCGACCCCTTGTGGATCACGGTGATTGGCCGCTACGTGGGGTCGCGTTTCAATACCACCGGTGAACAACAGAATTTACGGGCCTTCGATGTCTGGTCCTTGGCGGTGACCTACGACGTGACAAGCGGCTGCAAGCCTATCTGCGGGCCGAAAACCTGTTCAATGAAAAATATGAAGAAATCGCCAGCGCCGGCACGCCGATCCGATCGATTTTCGGCGGCGTGCGGGTCGCATTCGGCGGAAAGTCCTGAACAGTGAAATGCGAGCACCAGTATGATGCATCGGCCTCGTCTGGTCATAGCCGGCACCCATAGTGGTGTCGGCAAAACGACCGTCACCCTGGCGCTCATGGCAGGCTTGAAGGCCAGGGGACTGGTGGTTCAACCCTTCAAGGTAGGGCCGGACTTTATCGATCCCGGTCACCACCAGACTGTGACCGGGCGGCCCTCTCGCAACCTGGATGGCTGGATGCTGGGGAGACCGTCAACCGCAACACGTTTGCGCGTGCCTCTGCCGACGCGGATCTTTCCATCATCGAAGGCATGATGGGACTCTTTGACGGCAGTTCGCCGGTGCACGAGCAAGGCAGCACGGCGGAATTGGCGAAGCAGCTGGATGCGCCGGTCCTCCTGGTAATCGACGGAAGCGCCATGGCGAGATCGGCCGCGGCCATGGCGTTGGGTTATGCGAAGTTTGACTCCGGCCGTACAGGTTCGCGCCGTGCTTTTCAATCGAGTGTCACAGTGAAGGGCATTACCGACTGTTGAGAGATGCTGTGGAGGCGGAGACGGATCTCATGGTCGTCGGGTATCTACGGCCCGATGCCGAAGTGACCATTCCAGATCGGCACCTTGGTCTGCGGACCGCCATCGAACAAGGCCGGACCGATCTCTATGACGCGGCTGGCCCGGGCCGCCGCGGACACGATCGATCTTGAGCGGGTGGAATCCTTGGCTCGATCCGCCGGTGATTTCGCGGATGACCTGCCGGCGCCTATCAGCGCGGGCCGGTCGTCTCAGTTCGCATCGGCGTGGCCTATGACGCGGCTTTTTGTTTTTACTATCAAGATAATCTGGAGTTGCTTGAATCGGCAGGCGCGGAGATCGTGAGATTTTCGCCCTTACGCGATGGCGAGTTGCCGGAAGCTGATCTCTTGTATTTCGGCGGAGGATACCCGGAACTCTATGGTGAAGCATTGGCCGGCAATAGGTCGATGCGCAGAGCTGTGAGACAATATGCCGAACGAGGTGGCGCGATCTATGCTGAATGCGGCGGGCTGATGTATTTGACGGAAGCGATCCGCGACAGTGGCGGCACGGCGGCATGAGATGGTAGGGGTGTTTCCGGCTGAAGCGGTCATGCGGAACACCGGCATGACGTTGGGCTATCGATCGGTTGAAGTGACTCGTCCCTGTCTCCTGGGCGGATCCGGCGCCTCCTTGCGTGGGCATGAATTCCATTATTCTGTACTCGAACCGAAGGGCCAACTGCATTATGCCTGCACCCTGTCGGATGTTCAGGGCAAGATGGTGGGAGAGGATGGATTAATGGCCGGAAACACGCTCGCGCTCTATAGCCATCTGCACTTCGCGAGTCGGCCTGAAGTTGTCACGACTTTAGTTGCCAATTCGCATGGATCACACAATCCCGCCTGCTCGTTCATCGAATGACATGACATGACGGATCAGCACGACCACCAAGCGAAGATGCAACGGCTGAAAGCCTCGGTCGATCGACGGATCGAAGCGGCGCAGGACGAAAAAGGTCTGTTGATTGTCTACACCGGCGCGGGAAAGGGAAAAACCACGGCGGCGCTTGGGATGGTGTTTCGCTGTCTCGGCCATGGCATGAAAGTGGCGGTCGTGCAGTTCATCAAAGGCGCGATCGATACGGCGGAAGAACGAGTGCTCAAGTCCTTCGGCGACCGCGTGACATTTCTTCGCATGGGAGAAGGCTACACCTGGGAGACGCAGGACCGTGCGCGCGACACCAGATTCGCCCAGGAGGCCTGGGGAAGGCGTGCGAATTCTTGGGCGATGCTTCCTACTGCCATGGTGATTTTGGACGAGTTCAATATCGCGCTGAACCAGGGGTATGTCGATGTGAACGACGTCCTGCCCCGGTTGCAGGCGCGCCCGCCGATGCAGCATGTCGTGATTACCGGTCGGGGCGCGCCGCCTGAGTTGCTTGAAGCCGCGGATCTGGTGACCGAGATGAAACAGGTCAAGCATCCCTTTCGGAATGGCATCAAAGCGCAGCCGGGAGTGGAATTTTGAAAGGGCCGGTGACCAAGACCTGTGAACACTGCCGGCAATCTTTCTCCTGTGGCGGCTATCAGTGCTGGTGCGGATCGGTGGGCATCACCGAGGAGCAAATGGACTGGATCGCGGCGCGTTTTCAAGATTGCCTCTGCCCCACCTGTCTGCAGCAGGTTGCAAGTGGCGCGTTGGGGCCGGAGAACGTCGCTCCCGGCGATCATGGCACGTGATAAACGGCGGATGGTGGCTCGAACAGCTGGCGATCCTCATGAATTATTTTCACCTGCCGAACGGAAGGCGGTGTATCGGGCTATTTTTGAGCGTCGGGATGTTCGCCGAACCTTTCTGCCCACACCGATCTCCGATAAAGTCCTCACGCGCTCGTTGAATGCCGCACATCAAGCTGGGTCGGTGGGGGTTCATGCAGCCTGGGATTTTGTCATCGTTCGTACGCGTGAGACGAAGCGCGCGGTAAAGCAGCTGTTCGATACGACGAACGAGGCTGCGGCCCTGCGGCACAAGAAGTCCCGCGCGGAGCGCTATCGAAGCCTCAAGCTCGAGGGTCTCGAAGAATCATTGATGAGTCTCTGTGTAACCTCAGTCGGCAACGGGGCGGACCGCTAGTCCTTGGGCGCTCGACGGTGAGAGACACCGATCTGTATAGTACTTGCAGTGCGTTTCAAAATCTTCGCTGGCAGCACGGGCCGAGGGGATTAGGATTGGGTGGGTGAGCGTCTTGAATCATGCCGCACTGAAACAGGTGCTCGGTATTCCGAGGCCGGTTAAGCTGCTGGGCACCTCTGTCTTGGCTACGAATCGGAGTTTGCGACGAAGGCCGATCTTGAAAACCGCTGGGTGATGCGCCAGGCTTCGGGTGCGGAAGCTGGCGCACTTTGAGGCCTGGGTAATAGAGTGCGGGGGAAAGGGAAAACACGACGATGCGAATCACCAAAGTCTATACGAGAACCGGCGACGCGGGCCAAACGAGGCTAGCGGGAGGGCAACAGGTCTGGAAAGACTGCCTGCGAGTCGAAGCGTACGGGACGGTCGATGAATTGAATGCGTCCATCGGCCTGGTGCGAGCGATGAATGCCGAAGCCGGTACCGTGTCGACCGCCTCGGCACAACTCGAAGAAGACCTGCGCTGGGTTCAGAACAAACTGTTCGATGTCGGCAGCATTCTCGCCACGGCGCCAGGCCAAACATTCAAGAACATGCCGAGGGTGACGGCGGACGATGTGACGAAGCTTGAACACATCATCGATCGCTGCCAAGAAGATCTGGAGCCGCTCAAGGAATTCATTCTCCCAGGGGGCGGGAAGGTCTCGGCGACGCTCCACCAAGCCAGAACGATTTGCCGTCGCGCCGAGCGGATCGGCATCCGGCTGGCGCGCGAGGAAACAGTTGCCCCTGAGCTCAACACATACCTTAACCGTCTGAGTGATGCGTTGTTCGTCTGGGCCCGATGGGTGGCGAAGACGCAGGGTGAACCTGAATTTCTGTGGCAACGCGAGTCCAGTGCGTCCGTCGACTGAAGGTATGAAAAAGAAACCGCGTGGACGATCGCGTCTCATTCTTGTTCTGGGCGGAGCCGCATCCGGTAAAAGCCAGGCGGCGCTCGATAAGGCGGGGAAAGCCGGACCTAAGGCTTTTGTGGCGACGGGTCAGGCGTTGGATCGAGAGATGGCGGCGCGAATCGCACGGCATCGCGCAACGCGGTCAAGCGACTGGGCGACGGCAGAAGTGCCGCGTGAGCTGGCGAAGTGGTTTCGATCGGATGGCAAGGCGTATCGCACGATCGTGGTGGATTGCCTGACGCTCTGGTTGAGCAATGTCTGCGGGCGTCGCATCGCAGGCGCAGACGTGATCGGGCGGGTCGATGATGTGCTGGAGGCCATTCGCGCCGCTCCGGCCAAGGTGGTGTTGGTGAGTAACGAATTGGGATTCGGGCTGGTGCCGGTGAGTCGCAGCGCGCGCGCCTTCCGCGATGTTGCCGGACGTGTGAATCAGCAGATCGCCGAGGCGTCCGACGAAGTCTATTTTGTCGTCAGTGGCCAGTCGCTTAGATTGAAATAAAATGGGGAACTTGATGACGCTCGATGAGGCACTACGGCGTATTCAACCGGTGGATCGCGAGATCGCGGCGGCGGTCCAGGCTCGCCTCGATCGGTTGACCAAACCCTTGGGGAGTCTTGGTCGGCTGGAAGAAACAGCCGTGCGATATGCCACGATCACGGGTGAGGCAAAGCCGAATGTGCCACGCGGGGTTGTGTTTACCTTCGCCGCCGACCACGGCGTGGCGACTGAAGGAGTGAGCGCTTACCCCCGAGAGGTCACGCCTCAGATGGTCCTGAATTTTCTTCGGGGAGGCGCCGGTGTGAACGTGCTCGCGCGCCATGTCGGTGTTGAGGTGCGAGTCGTAGACATCGGCGTGGCCTATGAATTCGACGCCCTGCCGGGACTTATTCAGAAGAAAGTCATGATGGGGACGAAAAATCTGCTAGCCGAACCGGCCATGACTCGTGAGCAGGCAACGGAGGCCCTGCAGGTCGGCATCGATCTGGCCACCGAGGCCGCGCGCGAGGGCATCGGCTTGATTGGAACCGGTGATATGGGTATTGGCAACACCACCGCGAGTGCGGCGATCACCGCGGTGATGACCGGTCGCCCGGCGGCCGAGGTGACGGGCCGAGGAACCGGTATCGACGAGGCGGTTCATGCACACAAGGTGACGGTGATCCAGCAGGCGCTCGAACGGCATCGTCCCAAACAGGCGGACGCCCTTGATGTGTTGGCCAAGGTCGGCGGTTTGGAAATCGCCGGTCTCGCGGGGCTCATACTTGGCGCCGCAACGGCACGGGTACCGGTGGTGTTAGATGGATTCATCGCCGGCGCGGCTGCCTTGATCGCCGCGGGATTGCAGCCGCGCTGCCGGGACTATGTGATTGCCTCGCATCGATCGGTGGAGCGGGGACATCAAGCGATTTTGGATCAGCTGGGCCTGAAGCCTCTCTTCGATCTCGACCTCCGACTCGGTGAAGGGACGGGAGCCTGTCTCGGTATAAGCCTCGTGCAAGCGTCGATCAAGATTCTCACCGAGATGGCCACGTTCGATGAAGCGGGTGTGTCGCAACGTGACTGACCTTGTCTCCATGACTAGACCGTTTGTCTTCGCCTGGCATTTTCTGACGGCGATCCCGATCAGCCGACGCCACCATGAACCGACGGCGAGCGAATTGGCTTCGTCGATGGCGTGGTACTCCACGGTCGGCCTTCTGATCGGCGGCCTGCTTGCGCTGGCTGATATCGGCTTGCGCTGGTTGCTGACGGACGAGGTCGTGAATGTGTTGTTGATCGTGATGCTGGTGCTGCTCACACGCGGCTTGCATCAGGACGGATTGGCAGACACGCTGGATGGGTTGGCCGGTGGTCGCACGCCGGCGGACCGGTTGCCGATCATGCGCGATCCGCGAGTCGGCGCGATCGGGGCCACAGGATTGTGTTTGTCTTTGTTGCTGCGGTATGCCGGATTGCTGGCCCTTCCCCAGTCGTTACGCCTTCCTGTCCTGGTCTGCATGCCGGCGTTGGGCCGCTGGGCCATGGCCGCCGTCGCATGGTCTTCTCCCTATGCGAGGAGCGAAGGGGGACTAGCCGCATCCTTTCTCACCCACTTGTCCTTGCATCATGTGCTGCTGTCGAGCCTCGTGTTGGCCGTGGCGCTGGCTGTCGGATTCGGATTCCTCTCGGCGCTTGCGTCCATGGGGGCGGGATTGGCACTCGTGGTCCTGGTGCGAACCGGTTGCCGGCAGTGGTTTGGCGGGGTCACGGGAGATCTGCTTGGCGCGACGAATGAATTGATCGAGATCCTCTTCTTGCTGCTGGCGCCGGCATTGGTGATTGGACGATGACCGGCGTCGACCTCCTTCTTGCGACGGCCTTGGATGCGGTGGTGGGGGATCCTCGCTGGCTTCCCCATCCGGTTCGAGCGATGGGAGCGGTCATTGCCTGGTATGACCACCGGATTCGATCCCTGTGTCGAACCGATGAGGCACTGCGAATTGCAGGGGGAGTTCTTGCAATAGGATTGCCGACGGCTGCCTATGCTACCGGGACTTTTCTGATTGCGGAGGCGGAATCATTCTCGCCGCTACTGGGTCATGCGGTCGAAATCGGATTGGCCTATACGACCCTTGCTGGTCGTGACCTGTTGGATCATGTCCGAGTGGTCGGCCACGAATTGGCACAGGGAAATCTTTCCGGTGCGCGCGAGGCGGTGGCCAGGATCGTCGGGCGGGACAGCACCACGTTGGAAGAGCCTGAGATCGTGCGTGCGACCGTCGAAACGATTGCGGAGAGTACGTCGGATGGCATTATCGCGCCGCTCGTCTACCTGACCCTTGGCGGCGCGCCGCTGGCATTGGCCTATAAGGCGATCAATACGCTCGATTCGATGGTCGGCCACCGCACTGCTCGTTATGAATACTTCGGTTGGGCCTCCGCCCGGCTGGATGATGTGGCGAACTGGATTCCCGCCCGGCTGACCGGGACCTTCATTGCGATGGCGGCGGGCTTGGCCACCTGGCAATTGGAGAGGGTCCGAGCCAGTTGGTACATTCTGCATCGAGACGGGGACAAGCACCCTAGTCCGAACAGCGGGAGACCGGAGGCTGCCATGGCCGGTGCCCTGGGGGTGCAACTCGGCGGACGAAACTATTATGACGGGGTCCCGCAGGATCGCCCGCTGATAGGCGATGGCACAAGGTGCATGACCACCGAGCATATCGCCCAGGCCAGAGACATGACGGTGGTGGCCTGGGGGCTGGGTCTGTTCTTCGCCCTGCTTTCTCTGTGGCAATCATGACGCCCATCGGTCATGGCGGCGACGTGTATGCTGCGGCCCGCGAACTGGGGCGCGGCGTTCAGGGCCTCTTAGATTTCAGCGCCAGCATCAATCCATTAGGCCCTTCTCCCGCCGCCTTGCGGACAATCGCTCAGGCAGAGTGTCTGCTGCAGCATTACCCCGACCCTGCCTGTTGGGATCTGCGTCATGCGCTCGCGGCTAACTGGCGACAGTCACCCGATGAATTTCTTATCGGAAACGGCTCAACCGAGTTGATTGACTTGCTACCCAGGGCCTTGCAGATCCGGCACCTTTTGATCGTCGGTCCGACGTTTTCAGAATATGCGGCCGCCATGAAGCGCTGCGGGGGCCACGTCAGCATGTTGATGACGGATCGCGCCGAAGGCTATCGTCCGCCGCTTGAGCAGATCTTTGCTCCTGCGCATGGGTTCCGGCAGACAGTAACCGGTTTGCCTCCCATTGATGCCGTGCTCTTGTGCAATCCCAACAGTCCGACCGGGTACGGATGCGATGCCGCGGCGGTGAGAAGACTTGCGCGACAGGCAGGTCGTCGCCGGCTGTGGTTCATTGTCGATGAAACGTTCGCCGAATATTGTCATGAAGTGTCGATCCTATCGCAGGCTCTGCCTGAGCGCACGATCGTGCTGCGCAGCTTCACGAAATTTTTTGGAATGCCGGGACTTCGCGTAGGGTACGTGGCGGCGAAGTCGCGCGTCATCGAACATATTGCGGCACATCAACCTCCTTGGTCTGTGAATATGCTGGCTCAACGAGCTGCTGAAGCCGCATTGCGCGATGTGCGGCATGCCCGCCGAAGTCTTCGATTCATGGATCGAGAGCGAACGCGAATGATGAACGCACTCGCCCGGCTGCCAGGTTGCACCGTGTTCTCTTCTGCGGCGAATTTTATGTTGATGGAATTACCGGTTGGACAGAAGGTGGCAGAGGCTGTGGCGGCGCTTCGTCGTCAAGGCATCCTGATTCGCGATTGTTCGCAGGTGCCGGGGTTGAATGTTCGCTCCATGCGAGTCGCAGTGCGAACGAGGGTCGACAATGATCGTCTCCTGAATGCTTTGGCCGCCATCATTTGTCATGGTGACTCTTGAAATCGCCTCTTCCCGATCGCCTCTCGACTCGGTATCGCATCGCCAAAGGCACGCTCATTGTCGATCTCGGAACTCGCATGCGCGTGGTATCCTCCGCTCCGAAAGGGGGAGGGCTTCGAACGACTCGCTACATTATGAATCACCAGGTCTCTCCCATTCCTGGCCGGCAAGGGATCACAAGGCCGAATGCCTCTCAGCCTCATTGGGGCGATCCGGCTCGATATCTTCGACGCATTGCCGCGGCTCTCGGAGTGGACGGTGACTGTGTCGGTCTCATGACGGCCGTTCCGATGAAACACGTCGTGACCAGTCGTGACACGAAAGATGGAATCTGGGTCGAGTGTTTTGCCACCGTCGGTGTGACCAATGCCGTACGGGCCGGTGAGCCACCGCGTCGCACGATAGCGGAGAAACGTGGTCGGACAACGGGCACGATCAATCTTATCGTGATCACGAATGCCTGTCTGGCGGTTTCGGCCTTGGTCGGTGCTGTTCAGGTGGCGACAGAAAGTAAGACCGGGGTGTTGCGTGACCATGCCGTCCCTAGTTGGACTGGTCGGCCCGGTGCGACGGGAACGGGAACGGATGCCGTAGTCATTGCCTGTGCCTTGAGGGGCCAAGGGCCCTGGCAACCCTATGCCGGCACCCATACCGATATCGGGTCCATGATCGGACGGGTCGCGGCCGACTGCCTTACCCAAGGCTTGGCGCGCGCGACGCAGTGGGCCTCGCATTCTCGATCGTAACGTATCTCTACCGTCATGCCACAACCCACGCCACACTTGGTTCGCGCCATGGCCATCGCGGTGCTGGGTACCGGCTCCGACGTTGGGAAGAGCTTAATCACTGCCGCTGTCTGCCGGCTGCTATATCGAGCCGGCGTTCGAGTCGCTCCCTTTAAAGCGCAGAATATGTCCTTGAACTCATTCGTCACCCCGGAGGGCGGTGAGATCGGACGTGCACAAGCCCTCCAGGCCGAAGCCTGCGGGATTCTACCCCATGTGGACATGAATCCCATTTTACTGAAGCCGGAATCGAATTCACGGTCGCAAGTGATTGTCCAAGGGCGAGTCCTGACCACGCTGGACGCGCAAGCGTATTTTGCTCGTACTCACGATACCGACTTGTCGCGCGCGGTTCGAGAGAGCTATGAACGGCTGGCGTCGCGGTATGAAGTCATCGTCATCGAAGGCGCAGGGAGCGCGGCTGAAATGAACCTTCGAGATCGTGACCTCGTGAACTGGCCGGTCGTGCAAATGGCTGACGCTCACGTGCTGTTGGTAGGGGATATTGATCGCGGGGGCGTGTTCGCGCAAATCATTGGCACGCTCGATCTCATTGCACCGGAAGAACGCGCACGAGTGAGTGGCATCATCATCAACAAGTTTCGGGGAGATTTGTCTTTGTTCGCCGATGGAGTTGATTTCATACAGGAACGTGCCCGCATTCCTGTTCTCGGCGTGCTCCCATTCCTTCGAGACCTCTCACTCGATCAGGAGGATAGCCTTGACGTGGCGAAGGGGCGGGCGGTCATTTTTTCTGCAGACAGGGTCAACATTGCCGTGCTCCTCGTACCGCACATGAGCAACTTTACCGATTTCAATGCATTGTCCGGAGAATCGGACGTGCGGTTGCGTTATGTCGCTTCTCCAGACGAGGCCATCGGCGCCGACGTTATTCTGTTGCCCGGCACGAAGACGACGTTGGCAGACTTGAGTTATCTGCGCGAAAAAGGGTTCGAGGCGCTGCTACACCATCACATCGAAGGGGGCGGCGAATTGGTCGGTATATGCGGAGGATACCAAATGCTGGGTCGGCAGATTGCCGATCCAGACGAGGTTGAAGGTGGCGGAACGGGACATGGCTTCGGTCTGCTTCATCTCACGACCGTTTTGCATAGCAGCAAGATTACAGAACAAGTGGAGGCGCAAGCGTTACATCTTAGTGAGACGGTGGCCTTGCCGGTTCGAGGCTATCTTATTCATATGGGTAGAACACAGCGTCACGAGCATCGGCCTTGCTTTGAATTACAGAGACGAAATGACGAATCCGGGCGCCACAGCGGAACGAGTGGACGTGACGACCAGGACCTGGATGGTGCGGTGCGCGATGATGGCTTAGTCTGGGGCACTTACATTCATGGGTTGTTCGATGAGCCTGTATTTCGTCGCGCGTGGCTGAATAGATTACGAATGCGCAAGGGACTTTCTGGTCTCGATTCGTTCCATTCACAGCGGGTGAATGATACGCGTCGAGACGAACTGGATCGATGGGCTGACCATGTAGCACAGCATCTTGACCTGCGTGTCATTTGGGCATTGCTGCCGGGCAGACGGAGCGCGTAGCGTTCAAACGTTTTCATTGCAATTCTTCAAGCCGCCCTGACGGTTCTCCTTCCCCAACGACTAAACTTTGGCGCTTTCGTCGAATTCTTGAACGGTGGCATGAGCCATTCTGCGCTCGATGATCATAGTGGATATAGTTGATCGTTCACACGTATTCACCTTCGAAATCGCAGAGTTCCTTGATTCCATTCTCCTTCCCCTCACCCATCCTAACTAATTGATTTTGTTTGGCACCGATCGTGCACAGTAAGCCCGCGTCTCATTGCCATTCGGGCAGCGGAGCACGTGGCAAAAATTGTCAACGAGAAATTTTGCGCTATCTTTGTCAGAGAGTCATCTAAGTCTCAAGCACATACGTCTCGGCGGGACGATCAGAAACAGGCAGGAGGAGGGGGCATGGCGAACATTTTTATGAAGATATCTGTCGTGGCTGCACTAATGCTGACCTGTGTCGGTACGGCCGGTCGCGCATCGGCGAATACTGAGGTGGAAACGGCCGAATTGCTCATCAAACTTGTGCAAGTAGGTCGCGGTCTCATCTCTGAACATCAGGCGACGATCAACGATGCCAGCAAGGGCGATAAGGGCTTCACCGGGGACTATGTCGCCAATCAAGTGATCGATCGCTTTCGCAAAGCGACGAAAATCGATCTGAGCCGTCCAAACAGTACCCCACAGGCTCCGCTTTTCCTGGCCATGGTCGAGTCGGAAAAGGAGGTCATCGATGAGGCTCAGCCTGTCATCAACAAGAAAGATGTCGGATTTAAAGGCATCATTCCTGCCGTCTTTGCCCGGAAAACAGGAGAACGGTTCTATCGTAAAACTGGAATTCGCGTGAAATTGACAGGCACCGACTATCGGTTTCCCGGCAACCGGCCGGACGATTTCGAGTCGGAAGTGCTCCGGTTATTCGCCGACACGCGCCATCCCAAGGGCCAACCCTATAGCAAAGCCACAATGCTCGACGGGAAGCCGGTGCTGAGAATGATGGATCCTGAGTATGCTGCCTCCACCTGCCTGGGGTGCCACGGAAGTCCCAAAGGAGAGCGCGACATTACCGGTGCGAAGAAGGAAGGCTGGCATGAAGGCGACTTGGCCGGCGCCATCAGCATCGTGATTCCCATGCGGTAACCATTGGCCTGATCGAGCAGTTAAGAAGTCTCGCACATCTATTTGGTTCAAAGGGGAGGATGCATTCATGAGCAAGATCGTAGTCGTCGATGATTCCTATGCTGAACTGCAGTTGATCGAGGGATATCTGAAATCCGCTAACCATACGGTCATTTCGTATCCCAACACGGACAAGCTGGAAGATAAGCTGGCGGTCGATAAACCGGACCTGATTGTCCTGGATGTCGTGATGCCTGGGCGCAATGGGTTCCAGACCTGCCGTGACCTCAAGGGCGACGACCGTTTCAAGGGCATTCCCATTGTGCTCTGCACTTCGAAAGGGCAGGAAAGTGACAAGTTCTGGGGCCAGCAGCAAGGTGCGAACGGTTACGTCGTGAAGCCGTTCAAGGCAGAAGATTTGGTGGCGGCCGTGAAACGGGCGCTAAACTAACCCATGAGTGACGTCCCAACCACCCATTCCCAACCGCCTAAATCATTGCCGGTTTCAGGCTCTCGCCCATCGAGACTCTCCCCCGCCGCCGGCGAAGGGACCTCCCGCATGTGCGTCTTAACGTTGGGAGGGGAACCCTTTGCCGTTGGTCTACGCCATGTCAGCGAAGTCTTCGAGGTGGAATCCGTGACGGTCGTGCCGGGCATGCCGAGTCTGCTGACGGGGGTCACAAATCTTCGAGGCACGGTTGTCTCTCTGGTCGATCTGCGAGGGATGCTTGGTCTGACGATGGACAATGCCGCGCTTCCTTTCGCGGTGGTGATACGGCAAGGGATACGACAAATTGGCCTGCTCGTCGATCACGTACCTGAGATTCATACCGTCGCCGGTGAAGATTTGCTGCCGGCCATGCAGGCCGGACCAGCCGGCGCACGCCCATGTGTGTCGGCCGTGCTCCGACTGGACGAGCGTCTGGCTGGAGTGTTGGAGGTTTCGCAAGTGTTTGCGCAAGTCGATGGAGGCAGTCCTGCGTTGTCGGCGGCGTAAGAAGCAGTGATGTGAGTCTTCGCGAGCGCGCGTCACCGGAGAGATTGTGCGACCGGCCGCCGAACGTTGAGGGATGCAGCGAACAAGGAGGAGCGCACCATGATCGGGCAAGGCGTCAAAAATCGATTCCAAGACATGAAAACCCAGACGAAGCTGCTGATCAGTTTCGGCCTCGTGAGCGTCATCATCATGCTGATGGCCAGTGTCGGTGTATTCACACTGCGCCAGCTCAGCAACCAATCACAAACGGTGTACGCCGATTACACGGTGCCGCTGGCCGAATTCGCTCAGATGGGAACGGCGTTGACCAAGCATCACCAAATTTTGCTGGACGTTGCGTCAGCCACGAAACAAGCCGATTTCGCTCAAGAAGCGGCCAAACTTCCCCCTCTGAAGGCAGAGGTTGAGAAGGTATTGACTAACTACAAAAGCACGAAACTTCGCGCGTCGCGTTCCGGCCGTGATGAGACGAGAGATCTTGCGCTGTTTGAACCGGCATTGAAGAAATATTTCCAAGACGCAGATGGCGCCCTCAGCGCGATGACAGATAGTTTCGACCGCAACGTCTTGTCCTCTGGACAAGCTGAACAAATGCGGGCGCTCGGCGTCCTGGCGTTAACCGTCAACCTGACGCCGTCTTTCGAAAATGCCGTCAAGCGCCACAATGAACAGGTCAGCAGCATCGAAGCGGTCGCGAAGGATCTGAACGAGGACGCGCAGACCCTGGCATCCACCGGTACATTTATTCTGGTCGTCGGCGGCTTGGTCGCCGTGGCGCTCGGAATTTTCGTCGGATACGTTCTGGCGACTTTCCTGTCGCACGGCATCACACACATCGCTAACGTCGCGACTCAGGCCGCTGGTGGCAATCTGCAAGCCCGCGCAAAAATTCAGTCCCACGATGAGTTGGGTCAAATGGCCACGGCCTTCAACTCCATGCTCGATCGTATTACGACCCTCGTGTCTACCGAAGAAGAACGCGACACGATGCAGAAACGTCTCATGCAGTTTCTTGTACTCGTGTCGGAAGTCGGTAAAGGAGACCTCACGAAGCGAGGTGAAGTGACGGCGGATATGTTCGGTAACCTCGCAGACGGATTCAACCTCATGATCGCTCGATTCGGACAATTGTTGAAACAGGTGCGCGAGGCCGCCGATCGTGTCAACAAATCGGCCGGTACCTTGCGGGATTCGGCCGGTCAGATGTCCGGCACGGCGAGGACACAGGCGGAGGAATCTGTCCGTACACTTGGCGCTGTAGAACAGCTGGCCGCTGGTATGCGTCAAGTGGCGACGACGGCGGGCGCATCTTCCGATTCCGCCAAACAGGTGCTTTCGGCAACGGAGCGGGGCAACGTGGCCGTGCAGGAGACCGTGCGGGACATGCAGAGCATTCGGTCCGCGGTGCAACGTATGTCCAAGCAGGTGAAGGGACTGGGTGACCGTTCACTCGAAATTTCTCAAATCGTCTCGACGATTCGAGATATCGCCAATCAAACTAACCTGCTCGCGCTCAACGCCGCCATTGAGGCGGCCGGCGCCGGCGAGGCGGGCGCACGATTCGCCGTCGTCGCCGACCAGGTCCGAAAGTTGGCGGAAAGTTCCACGCAGGCGACCCGCGAAATTGCCGATCTCGTGAAAGTGATTCAGACGGAAACGCAGGATGCGGTCGTGGCGATGGAACATGAAACGCAGGCAGTGGAAGCAGGATCCGCTTCCGCCCTTCGAACAGGTGACGTGTTCGCGGATATTTCAGACATTGCTAAACGGTCGTCCGAGCTGGCGCAGAACATCGCGAGCGCGGCGTCGGAACAGACGTCATCCACGGAAAAGGTCGGTCGAGCCATTAAGGAGTTCACCGGCGGCGCCGTGGCGACGCAGAAGCAGACAGACTCAACACGGCTCACGATTGAGGATATGGCGAAATTGGCCGAGGGTCTGAATTCGTCGGTCGCGCAGTTCAAACTCGCATAGAGCACCTCTTGAAGAGCGGTCATGAATGCCGCTCGGATGTTGAGTGGGTCAATGAGTGCTGACTTTGATCGCGACCAGCTATTGAACATTTTCGTCGCCGAAGCCGGCGACGATATGAAACGATTCTGGGAGGCGTTGCATCCGACGGGAAAAACCCATCCGGAACCGCATGAAGTAGCCGAGTTTCACACTGTCGGCCACAAATTGAAGGGTGCGGCACTGTTGTATGGATTTGCGGGCCTTGGCCGACTGGGGGCACTGCTCGAAGATACGTTAGAGGGGGTGCATGAAATTCCCATCGACCGATGGCCCGAAGTGCTTCAATTGATTCGTGACATCGTGGCTTCCTTTCGAAATCAGGTGGAGCGAATCGGACGTGGCGCCGGCGAGGACCCATCCGGTGTCGAAGAGTTTGTCCGGCGATGCGGTGAATTGGTACCCCATGATTCTGCCGCGGTGTCAGCCCATACAGCTGGATCCTCGAACGAAGTGACGGAAGCCTACTTGATCCCTGAGCTCGATGACGAAGTGCTCTCATACTTTTCCCCGGAGGCCGAAGAGTATCTCAATACCATTCAAACGCTGCTGCAGCGATTGGAAGCAAACACCAACGATTCTGAGACGATTCATCAATTGTATCGGGTTGCGCACACGCTCAAGGGGTCGGCCTATACCGTCGGGTTTGAGGTGGTGGGAGACATCGCCCATCCGATCGAAGCCTGCATGATTGCCGTTCGAGAAGGGCATGCGGCTATCGCGCCGCACTGGATTACCGTGATCCGTCATGCAGTGCAGATGATGCGCGCCCTTATGGCGCGAGAGGCTGGGTCGGTGGCCCGCCTGCAACAAGAGGTTCCTCGTATCAAAACGTTGCTTCGAGAGCTGGAGAATGGTACGAGTCAAGCGTCCGGCAGAAATGCCTGCATCGCATCACCTTCAGTCACTGCGATCGCCAGAGGCGATGCCGGTCTGTCACGCCCGTGGCCGATTCAGCATCACCACCCATCAGCACGTCTCACTCAACCGGTTTAGAAGAAGCTTATCTGATCCCAAACCTTGACGCCGAGGTGATGTCTTACTTCGCACCCGAAGCGCAGGAGTATTTGGAGAGCCTAGAGGCTGACCTGCTGCGCGTGGACAAGGATGCCGCCGACCCCGAGACGATTCATCAGCTGTTTCGGACGGCGCATACGCTCAAGGGCTCTGCGTACACCGTAGGATTCCAAGCCATCGGTGACCTCACGCATCATATCGAAGACTTCATGGGCGCTGTTCGCGAAGGACAGCTTCAGCTCTTGCCCGGTCACACGGACGTGCTGTTGCGCGCGATCGATGTCATTCGTGCCCTCATGCGACGAGATCCGTCGATACTGGGGCGAACGCGCCAACGATTCACTGCCTCACTGCAGGAATTGAATCAACTGGGACAAGCCCCATCGGTAGGCGACAGCTCACAAACAACGATGCCGATGACCACCGACGTCGCCCCCGCTGAAGACATGAGCGGAGGCTGGTGAGGTCGAAACGTCTCGAGTCGGTAGAGGGGAAAACCGGCGAAGAGCGAGAGGTTATCCGCGTCAGCCGCGAGCGACTGGAACGTCTTCTGAATCTCGTGGGTGAGTTAGTCATTGATCGTGGACGTCTCGAACAGCGGCTCCGCACGCTGGACCAGCTGGCTTCTCAAGTCGTCGCCAACAAGAGCCGGCTGATCGATGCCGTTCGAACGTTTGAGGACAAGCATACCTTCTCTTTTCAGCCGTCACCCCGGTCACCCGGTGAAGATCTGCCGCAATCTCTTCCTGCAGGAGGTGATTTCGGAAGTCTTGAGTTCGACAAATATGATGACTTCAATATTCTGGCTCGACGCATCAGCGAAGTAACAGCCGATATCACCGAATCCATGTCACAATTGACCGGATCGATACACCGCGCTCAGGACGACATGGGGCAGCTACAGCAATTGACGTTAGGCATGCGTGACGAAATCGCCCGTGCGCGCATGGTGCCGATCGGGACGCCCTTTACACGGTTCCGTCGGGCTGCACGGGAGATGGCGCGTGCAACGGGCAAAGAAGTCAACCTGGTCACCTCCGGTGAGCACACCGAAATCGACACCGGCGTCGTCGAACGTCTTGTCGATCCTCTCGTTCATTTGGTGAGGAATGCGGTCTACCATGGAATTGAGCCTGCGGGCGCACGCCTTAGCCAAGGGAAACCGGCGGTCGGCACGATTTATCTTCATGCGGCTCATCGGGGCAATTCGGTGCTGATCGAAGTGGAAGACGATGGCGCAGGTTTGGATATCACGAAGATCAAGTCCAAAGCCATCACGCTGGGACTCGTGAGGCCGGATGTGGCGGACTCACTACCCGAAAGCGAAGTCATCAAATTCATTTTTCTGCCCGGGTTCTCCACCGCGGATAGTGTCGGCGACCAAGCGGGCCGTGGCGTCGGCATGGACGTGGTGAAGCGCGTCATCGAGACGATGAACGGCCACATCGAAGTGGAATCGGTGCGCGGGCAGGGGACGAAGTTTACGATGCATCTTCCACTCACGCTGTTGATTGCGACGGCCTTACTCGTGCGAGTCGACAAGGATCGCTACGCGATACCGCTCCCCAGCGTACGAGAGGTGACGATGTCGACCGCGTCGACGATCCAACGGATGGGCGATCGTTCGGTCATGCAGATCGGCGACGAAGCGATCGAGGTCTTCCCGCTGGAGGGTCTCATTCGCAGGGAAGCAGGCTCTATTGATGGCGTCAAGCCGGTGGTGATCGTTCGGACATCGACAGGAGCGCTTGGCTGTGCGGTCGATGAACTGCTGGGTCGGCAGGAAATTGTCATTAAGTCACTGGGACCGCTGAAGCCGTATGAGCGTTCGGTGTTCGGGGGCGCCACGATCGACCCCGAAGGACGCATTGTGCTGGTATTGGATGTGAGTCGTCTGACGACACGTGAGTATCATGAATCGGTACCGACAAGACTGAGCGGGATGGCCTCCTCTGCCATGCTCGACGGAACCATCTTGCCTGCCCCTGCGCAGCTGCCGGAAAAACGCCTGCCGCTGCTGCTGATCGACGACTCGCTGAGCATTAGGAAATTTGTGGGACGCATGCTTGAATCAGCTGGGTACACCGTTGATACAGCCACGGATGGAGAGGAAGGCTGTCGCAAGGCCTTGATGCAGAGCTATCAGCTCATTATCACTGATCTTGAAATGCCGAAGTTAAATGGCTACGAAGTCATTCAAGCCCTCCGAGCAAGGCCTCAAACGCAGACGACACCGATTCTCGTCATGACCACTCGGGCCGGTGAAAAACACCGCCAGATGGCTGTCAGTGTCGGCGCGTCCGGCTATATAGCCAAGCCGGTGGAAGAACGCGCTTTGATTCAAGAAGTTCAGAGATGGACGAGTCGTGAAGCCGGAGTAAGACAATAGGAACGTGGTGATGATGCGCCGTTTCACTAGCAGAATAAGGATCACTGATGGGGCTCCGAGGCCATAAGATTTCCGCTGGGACGGGTAGGCGGACGGTCAGATTTTTGGTGGCGCGCATCGGATCTATGCATGTGGCCTTATTTGCTCATTGGGTCCGCGGCATCATTACGCCTGCCGAAGCAGGTACTGAAGGGGTGGTTACCTGGGCCAATTCCTCCTACGAGAGAACTGATCTAGCCGGCCGACTGAGTATCCACCCCGATATTCCAACTGCTGAGACACGCATCGTTCTATACGGCAATGAGCAGCGCGTTCGCTGCTTTATGGTCGGCGCCGTGTTGGGCCTTGTAGACATCGACAGGTCTGAGGTGCATCCACTCCCAGCGCAGTTTAGAGGAGGAGAGCGAGACCGACTGCCGGGATATTTTCCCACTTCAGCGTATATCGCACTTATTGCAAATCCTTTTTGGCTGGTTGACCTGCCGGCTCGAAAGAATGTTCTGGATGCACTGATACTGCAGAGCCCTGAACGTCGCGCAGAAGGCTGTGATTCAGACGTGTACTCACCCTTAGCCATCGGCGAAGGCATCACACCGGCAGAAACTGCTCATGCGAAGTTGTGATCGAGGCTGACCATGTTACGCGCTCAATTACGCAGGCAAGCACAAACGGGTATGAAAAGCACCGCCGAGGCGCGGACGCAGGGGATAGTGGTGTTTTCAGTGGCAGGGAAACGACTGGCTGCTCGAACCGATGAAATTGATGCGGTCATGCCATGGCCTGGCGCCACGGTCCTGCCCAGCGACACGCCATTCGTCGCCTCGCTTGTCTGTCACGCGAAGGGTTGTTTGCCCGTCTTCGACCTCGCGGCAAAGTTCAACCGTACTATTCATGAGGACGAATCGTTGTGTTTGATTGTCAAACATATCGACGGCCCTCTCGCCATTTGTGTCGATTCTCAGGTCCCGTCACTGCATGTGTTGGCGCGCTCATCAATGCACTATCGAGCGGGGAATGACCCTGACATCACCGGAACATGCGTGGCTAACGAGGAAGAAATCCCCATCATTAACCTGACGACTCTCGGGGTCTCATCGCTCAGTCCAGGGAGATGAGCGCTGCATTATCAAGAGGAACGACATGCCAAAGATTTTGATCGCCGATGACAGCATTGCAGTCCGTAAAGTGGCCGAACGTCTCCTTACCGAGGCAGGAATGGGCGTCACCCTGGCTGCCAATGGATCAGAGGCGTTGGCCCTTCTCGGAAAGGATCGTCCGGATTTGGTCGTGTCAGATGTCATTATGCCGGACAAAAGCGGCTATGAGGTCTGTGCTTTCATACGGGCACAGTCTAATTTTGCGGATATTCCAGTGCTCTTGATTAGTGGAATTGTGAACGATGAAGTCTCACGACAGGCAGAATCTTGCAAGGCCGATGGGGTTTTGAAGAAGCCCTTCCAGGGAACGTCTCTGAAGGATCGGGTCTTAGATTTGCTCATGAAACGGCAACCGAAACAAGCCCCCTTGCCTGACCCGTCTCCTGCTCACGTGTCTGAGGAGAGGCCTACTGTTGAAGCGCCGCCTGAGGTTTCGATCGGATCGGTCATCGTAGAGTCTGACCAGGCTCGCGGAGTGCCCACGGATAGTGAGCAATTGCCGGAATCCGGTTCGGTATTGGCGCAGGAACCCGACGTGTCGTCGCTTGTGGATAACAGCCATGTGGCAAAGGAGTTCAGTGCCGGCCAGCCGCCCGCAGAGTCTCCTGTCTCGACGGAAGCGGAGAATCGGGGTGTTGAGATCCTGGCGTTGCGGGATGCGCGAATAACTGAACTCGAAGAGACACTGGCATGTGAACGTAGTCAGAGCCATGAACGGATCGAACACATGCAAAGCGCGCTGGAAGAACAGGGGGCGCAAGTCCGGGACTTACAGTCGCGCAGCGCAGCGCTTGATAAGGAACTGGTGGAGGAACGCGCGCAACGAGCCACCCTTGCGGAGCAACTGGATGAGGCATCGCGACAAGCTCATCGAGTGGACGAGCTGGAAACGGCGTTGGCCGAAGCTCGTCAGAGTGCGGAGGAGCTCTCTCAACAAATCTTAGACAACACACGCCATGCTGCGCGCGTGATTGAGTTAGAGGCGCATCTTGCGGCAGAGCGTGGGGCTGCGACCCAATTGGTCCAGCAGCTCACGGCACTCGAGCATATAGAACGGCGCTCGCATGAGCTCGAAGCAACCCTTGCGAGTGAACGTGAGGAGGCGGAAGCCTGTCGGCAGAAGATCGCCGAGTTTGAGACTTGTGCCGCTCGCGTGCCGGCGCTCGAGGAAGCCTTGGTCGAAGAACGCGCACGCATCGCAACTTTGGAGGGAATTCTGGCGACGGAGCGCGAGACGATGGCCTTGGTGACGACACAGGCCAAGGAAATGGAGATTTCCGTTCAGCGTGCCAAAGAACTTGACCTGGCATTAACCGAGGAGCGGGAGCGTTCGATGCAACTGATGAGGCGCGCGACGGAGGCAGAGCAGGCGGCGGAACAGTCCAATCGGCGATTTGAAGACATGGCGCGCAAGCTTGGCGAGATTGCCGGACTCGCCTCGCAACTTGGGAACGGAAAACGCTAGTAGATCCACTCGTGCGTGAGTTCGGAGCAGGACGCCACGGTGCCAATCGAATCAGAACAAACCGAGGATGATTTTCAGAAGGAGCTGGTTGAGCTCTTCGGCCAAGAAGCCCAGGAGTGGCTTCTTCAAATTCATTCGGCCCTCAACGAACTTGAGAATCAACCGGATCTCGATCGCTATACGCAACTGGTGGATGCCATTGTGAGAGGCATCACCAGCCTTGGCGGCTCAGCTGCCACGGTCAATCTCTCCGATGTGGAACGTGCAACGTTTGCGCTACTCCCCTTCATCGACACCGTGAAAGACCGGACCACGGCTACGAAACAGGATTACGCCACAGTCCGTGCGCAGTTCCGTATCGTCATCGCGTCCGTCACGGCAGCAACCGGGCTGTCGCTCGATCTTGGAATGTCTCAAGAGGCTTCTGTCCAATCCTCGCCTGCAGCGGATCTTCTCACGCTCTTAAACGCGCTCCGAACCCTTCAGGAGGACTCTGCCGTGACCGGACTTTCCCCGCGGAGACTTATACCCCAGGTCATGCAGCGTCTAGAGCATGAGGCAAGGCAAGGTACCGGGCAGATTCAGGCGACGCATTATCATCAGATGCTGCGTGATCTTCAAATAACGGATGCAGAATATCTGGATTCTATTCGACAAGAATTGCCCAGGGTGATGCAGCACCTGAATGGAATTCGAAAGGAAGGTCCGACGGTGCCAGAGTCGAGCCATACGCTAAGCGAGTGTATCCAGAATATCGAACATCTCCAAGGAATGGCGAAGCATGCGCATGCCACTCCACTTGTCACCTTTCTGACTGGCCTGCAAAGTTTCTTTTCCCTTCTGGCTCAACATCACATTGTCATCAGTTCCGGGCGCTTCGATGCGGTGGATGCACGACTCCGTGCCGTGCTAATGACACTTCAGCAATGGATCACCGTTGGAGAACAGGAGCGGGATGCGATGAGGAAACTGTTGCCATTGGCCTGACCGGAATCATGCCTGGCCGAAGTTCATACGCCGACCTTTTTTAGAATGAGTCGAGTTCGACGAGCTTGTCCCCCCGCTCCTCACGACCCCCACCAGCGCCGGCGCCTCCGTCAGTCGGGCATGAGCGCGCAGGTGATATGATGTGAATGTGACTGGTATAAATTAAATAGAAGCTAGCGAGTGCGAGCAAGTGTCGTCGGGAAAAGGAACGTGATGGGCGAGACGGAACAGAATCATTATCGACGGGCTGAAGCGGCCCTCGTGCAGGTCGCCTCAGCTGTTCAGCGGCGGGAACAGGTAGATCTTACAGAGACAACCCATTGCGCCGGAGCGATTGTCGATTCACTGCAGGAAAACGATCAGCTTGTCGTTGAGGCGTTGTCGAGCCCACCAGGTTCTCCGCTGGTCACCAATCTTGTTAACGTCGGCATCCTGGGAACGAAGGTTGGAATTGGCCTCGGCTATTATGGCGCAGAATTGAGACGACTCGTGCTCGCCGGGTTGGTGCATGACATCGGCATTTTTGCCGTGCCGCAGCAATTGCTGACCAAGACGGGACGCTTGACGCCGGACGAGCGGGCTTTGGTCGAGCAACATCCGCGTTTGGGATGCGAGGTGATCGAACGCCTTGGAAAAGACTATGTCTGGCTGGCGGACGTGGTGTTACAGGCCCATGAACGCGGCAGCGGACAGGGGTATCCCAATCGATTGAAGGGCCGTGAAATCAATGAGCTTGCCCAGATCATCGGACTCGTCGACATATTTGATGCGCTCGTCAGTCCGCGTCCCTATCGTCGGCGCCTGCTTCCGCACGAAGCGATCCGCGAATTGTTGAACACGGAACGCACCGCATTTCCACGTGAGATCATGAAGGCCTTGGTGGAACAGCTGTCGGTCTACCCGTTGGGAACTAAGGTCCGCTTGAATAGTGGAGAGGAAGGAGTGGTTTTTCGCATCACGCCTTCATATCCTTCTCGCCCCGTAATCTATGTTACTGGCGAGCATGAGGATTCCACAAACGCTGTGCCGCGATATCTCGACCTGGGTCTCTTGCCTCACCTGTCTGTGGCTGACACCGTCGATTCTCCGGCCCTAAATCGGGTTACGTTCCCCGCTGCTTCTCCAACGGTTGAAGCGGCAGGAGCGGCCCCCAACGCGTCGGATCAGTTTGCCGCATTGCTGGAGAGTCTTGATGCCATCGCTGGTGTGATTCAATCCGCAGTGGAACATACTACAGCCGTTCCTCTCATCGGTCCACCGTCCTCGGTCGTGGAGGCTCCTGAACCATCCACGCATGTGCGACGAGAGATTCTTGGTCTTTTCGTGCTGGAAGCCCGCGAATGGCTCAACCAAATCCAGACTGCCCTGGAGCGCTTAGATTCCACGAGCGAGCAACCTCGGCGCGCTAAGTTGACGACGATTCTCTGGCAGAGCGTGAATAACCTTGCCCGCTCAGCTTCGACGGTCGGTCTGACGGCCGTGGAGAACATGGCCACGACGCTGCTTCCAATCCTTCAGGCGGCAGGCAAACATGAGCGGGCCGTGGCAGTCCACCATGTGGGTTCGCTTCGAGAGGGTCTCCTGCAGATCAGCAAAGCGGTGCAGGAGCTTGGGCAGACTGAAACCACATTGCCTCAGGCTTCTGCTTCCCCGCTCGCGCCAACCGAACCGGCCAGCGCGCCAGGCGAAGAATCATTCCTATTGAAAAACGCCGAAGCGGACATGGCGATAGAGGTTGCCGATCAAGATGACCCCAAGTCTAAATCACCTTCCATGTCCATTCTCGATGCGCTACGTCAATTGCATGTCGCCCGCGGCCGGTCGATTCAACCGGTACGTGATGTGTTGGAGACGGTCATCCAACGAGCGGAGCGCTCGATGGCGCAGAGTGCAGAGATCGTGGACGCTCGAACTATCGGTCGCATACTGAAAGACTTAGACGAGCTGGACGAACAATGTCTCAGGCAAATGCAGGCACATGTCCCGGTGGTGCTCAACACGCTGGACCAAATCGGTCGGGCGAATGAGGCGCACACCCTCTCTCCCCAAGCGTTGGAGCCGATTTTTCAGGATATCGATATTTTGTCGAAGGCGGCGGACCGGGTGTCAGCCGCAAACATCACACTATTTTTGCATGGCCTGCGTACGTTCCTCCGGGTCACGGCACATCAGTCGCCTGCTGCCGTGCGCGAGCGGTTGGATGCAGTGAAGGAACGGTTGGTCGCACTGATTCCGTTGGCCCAACAGTGGGTCGACATTGGGCGAGTGGAACGTTCGGCAATTTTCGATATCCTGCCTTTGGCGTAGCAGCGGAAAGGAACGTCAGCTCTGAGACGGTTCTGGCCCGCTCAACGTCCACCACAATCCATAGACGTCCTCGTGATCAAGGCTGTGGCCACTGAGAACGATCATTCCCTCCGCCCAAGCCTTAAGCAGATTGCATACCGCCCCGCACAGCCTACTCATTGAAGGTCTGTCCACACGGTTGCGCACAGCCCCTCCACAGTTCTTGTGGACAAAGCCGCTGCGATGCCTCCGAGAACGGCCGAGTGCGAGACTGGATGGCGCGCCGCAGGTATTCCTGGCGCTGGGTGCATTTCCTCTTGCGATTGAGGATGGGATTGTACGACCATCACGCCCATGCCAAAACTCGTGACCCTCAAACAGCAAGAAGGGCAGGACGCCAAAGCGACCGCCTATGTGAAAGCCTACATGTTATTTCCAGCCGGTATTCTCGGCTTGGTATCGATGGTCGGGGGAGTTGGTGGGCTGGGCTATCAACTCATTGCCACCGATACCTACACGTGGGAGACGTTCCTACAGAGTTCCGCGTTGTTAATGCTGGGAGGGCTGCTCGGCTGGTTGCAGACGACGTATCATCGATGGATCCTGCGCCATCGTCCCGGAGTATTCGCTGCACGCATGCGTCAGCCGACGCTGAAGAAGGGTGGACGACCCAAACGTGATGGTGGCTTGGATCAAGACTCGCCAACGGGGTCGCCCTGGGCTCCTGTCGCCTATATGGCCGGGCTGGCGCTGCTGCTATATGGATCCACGGCCAGCGTGGTGTATGGCTCAGTCTATCCGGTCGCCGCCTATTTCTTGCCCTGGGCCGGATTCTTTTGGGCGAAGCTGTTCTTTTGGCGAACAGTCCTCAAGAGTTGAGGAGCAGAAGCAGGGGGATTATTTGCGACGGGGCTTGCGGGGCTTCGAGTGAGGCCGGCTGACCTGTTCAAGCGTGCTGAGCCGTTCCTCTAGATCGCGAACACGTTGTCGCAGCTCGGGGAGCTGCGGAATTACGGCCTGCGCTTTGAGAAACGTCGCATGCGGCATGACAGGGGCGCCGGATACGACTTGGTTGGGCTCCAGACTTCTCGTCACTCCGGACTTTGCTGCGATCATCACCTGGTCGCCGATTTGTAAATGATCGGCAAGACCGGCTTGGCCGCCGACCATGACGTAACGCCCCAATGTCGTGCTGCCCGCAATTCCCACCTGTGCCACTAGGATGTTGTGTTCTCCGACCACCACGTTATGCGCGATCTGCACGAGATTATCGATCTTGGTGCCCTGTTTGATCAGAGTATTGCCGAAGGTGGCGCGATCTACCGTCACATTGGCGCCCAATTCCACATCGTCTTCAATGATCACACCGCCGAGTTGAGGGATTTTCTGGTGCCGTCCCTGATACGGGACGTAACCGAATCCGTCGCTGCCGATAACGGTGCCACTGTGCACGATAACGCGTGCGCCGAGGCGGCAGCCTTCACGCACCACCACATTGGGATAGAGGAGGGCATCATCGCCGATGACGCTGTCATCACCGATAAATACACCCGGATAGAGCGTGACCCGCGCTCCAATGGTGACACGGTCTCCCACGGTCACTCCTGGCCAGATCGATGCATCAGCGCCGATGGCGACATGCTCTCCGCGAACGATTTCCGAAGAAATTCCCCGCTTGCGGGCAGGCCGCACAAAAAACTGTTGAGTGACGCGCGCAAAGGCATAGGCAGGATTGTCCACGACAAGTTGCGGGGAAGCAAAGTCGGGCAGGCGCCTACCCACCAGCAGGGCGCCGATCGACGCGCTCAGGAGAGTTTTCAGGCTGCGCTCCGAAGCCAGGAAGGCGAGGTCTTCAGGCCCTGCCTGCTCCAGGCTCGCGATCCCCGATAACCGTGGAGTCCGGTGACCCGATCAGTTCTCCGCCTGTCAATTCGTGGATTTGCCGGAGTGAGAGAGGATCGCGCCTGGGAGCGCGTCATCTTGTTACGCCTTATTGCCTTTGGCCGAACGCTTGGCCGATGGCTTTTTCCCAGCCGTGAGCGACGGGGCCACGCGACCTTGTACGTAGGCGATCACCTGTCCGACGTTGGTCAAGCCGACCAGATCCTGATCGGGAATCTGAATATTGAAGACCTCTTCAATCCGATACAGCATCTCGATCACCGCCATTGAATCCAATCCGAGATCATCCCGCAGGTGATGGTCCGCATGGATGGATGTCGCGTCTCGTTTCAGGTAGTCGGCCAATGCCTGAATGATCTTTTCGGAAACCTCTGTCGTCTTCGCCATAACCGTTCCTTGTTCTTCATCGCCGCGCCCCTTTCGTGCGCGAACCCGCTCGTTGTCTCACGCGAGTCAGCTCGAAAGTTTTTTCAAAACGACCGCCGCATTGTTGCTGCCGAAGCCAAAGGCATTCACCAACGCCACCTTGGCCTTTCGCGTCTGCGGCTGGGTGGACAGTCCAGGGAGCGCACAGGCCGGATCCGGATCGTCGAGGTTGAGCGTCGGATGGATGTGGCCGCTATCGAGCGTCAAGGCCGACACGATTCCCGCCAAAGACCCCGCCGCTCCTAGCGTATGGCCGACGAGCGACTTGGTCGCGCTCACGGCGATTTTGTCAGCTCGCGACTTGAACAAGCAGACGGATGGCTTTGACCTCCACCGCATCGCCCACCGTCGTCGAGGTGGCATGGGCGTTGATGTAATCGACTTGCGCAGGAGTGATCCCGGCATCCTTCAAGGCCATGCGCATCGTGGTTGCCACTTCCACGCCATCTTCCCTTGGAATCACCATGTGATAGGCTTCGCTCGTGGCCGCGTAACCGGCGACTTCTGCATACATCCGCGCCTTGCGTTTTTTTGCGTGGGCCAGTGATTCAAGAATTAAGGCGCCAGCGCCTTCACCCATGACAAACCCATCACGTGCGCGATCGAAAGGACGCGAGGCTCGTTCCGGCGCATCGTTATACTTCGTCGAGAGGGCGCGAAGCGAGCAAAATCCGGCGAAAACGAGGGGCGTAATACTGGCATCGGCGCCGACCACAATCACCGCATCCGCCGTTCCGGCGCGAATGCAATTCATCGCCTGTCCCAGGGCATGGGCACTGGAGGAACATGCCGTCGAAATGGTCACATTGGGGCCTTTCGCTCCATACACCATCGCCACGATGCCGGAAGCAGAATTCAGCGTAATCACGGGGATAAAATTGGGATGCACCCGGTGCGGCCGTTTTTGCTCGTACAGCTGGGTAATCTCACGCTCACCCATGACCATGCCGCCCATGCCTGCGCCGACGATCACGCCGACGCGATGAGGATCTTCCTGCTCCATGTGAAAGTCCGCATCGGCCAGCGCTTCCTTGGCCGCCACGAGGGCAAATTGAGCGTAGCGGTCGACACGATCACCTTGGCCGGCCGACAAATAGAGCTCGGGTGAAAAACCATGAATTCGTCCGGCGACGCGAGAGCGGTAGCCGTCCAGCGGGAAAGGATCGAAGGCCGTGATGGCGGAGATGCCAGAGCGTCCTTCGAGCGCCGCTTTCCAAAACTTCGGCACCCCAATGCCGATGGGGGAAACCACTCCCAGACCCGTGATGACGACTCGTGCCGGCATAAAAATCGTTCGTTGCCTCTCTCGTTGCTCGCGCGGCCTGTCTACTTACCGGAAGGGGACGCCACAGTCAATGTGGAAGCCTGTCAGCAGTCGAGCTATTCGACGCTGTTCACCCGTTCGTTCTTTGAACTCTAAACAGAACCCTGTCGCAAAATGCTCAGCTCGAGCCTTCTCACCGCCGCCCGCAGCGGCTGGGGCAAGACTTCCTGGCTGGGTCCCTTGAGGGTCTGAACCAGGCCAGAATCTGGCCAGCGGCATGTTCAACGTCTGGTTAATAGCGCACCTTCAACAAGAAATAACAGCCGAACGTAAAAAACACCATATTGGCCATCCATCCGGCCACCATCGGTGAGAGCGCGCCGCCGCGGCCCAGGGCGATTGCGACGGAATGGGTCGACCAGTAAAAAAACCCTACCGCCATTGCTTGTCCGATTCCCATCGCCATGCCGCTGCCGCGCACACCGGTGCGGCGCAGGCTTAACGCGATGCCGACTACAACCATGATAAAGGTGACGCAAGGGAAGGCGATTCGTCCGTAATAATCCGTGAGCAGGCGAGGCATGAGGGTGCCATTGAGCTGGAGACGGTCGACATAGGCGCGGATTTCACTCAGTGTCATCGTTTCCGAGTCCAATTCCAGCCAGGTGGTAAAGTCGTCGGGAATTTGCGCCAGCGGCAAGGGCTCGCTTCGAAAAGTGCTCACCGACACGACACCATCGGGCCGAAATGATCGTCTGATGCCGGCTTCCAAAACCCAGCCTTGCGGCGAATAGACTGCCCGTTGCGCCTCCGCGATCTGTTCCAGCTCAAATGTAGGACTGAGACGATACAGCCGCACGTTTCGCAGCACCGCGCCCCCCGGCTCGATACTGTCGATGTTCATGAGCGTTTGGCCGCCGAGGCTCACCCAGGGCTGCGCGGCCTTCACTGAGACCGGGGCTGTGCGCTTTTCAATCTGGGTGGTCTTGATCTGTTCCGCGCGCGCGAGCGCGAGGGGAATGACGGTGGAGCTGAACAGAAACAGGATCATCGCCAGCACGGTGCCAAAAAACAAAAACGGCGAGGTAATCCAGTACAGACTGATGCCGCAGCTGCGCATCGCGGTGATTTCATGGCTGCGAGACAACAGACCGATGGTGAGCAAGGTCGCCATCAAGACCGCCAATGGCGCGATCTGATAGGAAATGGCCGGCATCTTGAGGACGAAGTAGGTCAACACATCGAGCACGCGGGCGTCGTAACGCAGAAACCGGCGGACCTTCTCAAAGAAGTCAATGACGAGATAGATCGTCATGAGCCCTGAGAAGCACATGCCGAAGATCTTCACGTATTCGCGCAGCATGTATCGAAAGAGAATGGTCATAGGCTACTGCCGGCTCACGCGATAAAACCAGAAGATGGTGGCGAGCGCGAAAATCACGTTAGGCAACCAAGCGCCCGCGAACGGGGAAATCCACAGCGTCGTGACCAGAAACTCACAGGCCACGTTGAGGACATAGTATACGATCACGACGATCACGCCGACGGCAAATCCGCCGATGCTGCCCGATCGTTTCGACACGATACCGACTGGAACGCCCAGGATGCAGAACACCAGCGAGGCCGCCGGGAAGGCCAGATCTTTATAGTATTCCATCAACCGCCGCAGCGCGTTGGTATCCGTCCAGCCGGAGCTCTCGAGTTTGGCTCGAATCACCTCCATCGGCGTGCGTTCCTCCGCGCCGTAGAGGCTTGTGCTGACGTTGAGTTTGAGATCGTAGGCGGTAAAGGAAATCTTCTGATACTCCTCGGCGTTTTGAGGACGGCTATGGATGACGCCGTTCGTAGAGCCGGAGAGCGACCTGACTGCTGGCGGGGTCGGTCATGACCTGGTACTGCTGCGCGACGATGATGCGGGGATCAGCGGGATTGCGCTCGTCGGCCACGAAAATACCCTTGGTGTCCTGTCCCTGCTGCGCGTCCGGCACATAGATCACCATTTTAGGAATGGCCTCATTGAACACGCCGCGATCGAGTTCCAGGACGAGTTCATCCCGCAGCAGATTGAGTGCCACTTTCTTGAGGTTCACGTTACTCCAGGGCTGTCCCCACTGCGCCATGATCATGGTCAGGCCGCAGACCAGCGCCGCAAAGAGAAAGACGGAATGGGAGAGCCGCAACAGACTGAATCCCGCGGCGCGCATCGCGACGAGTTCCTTGTCGAGAGACAAGCGGCCGAAGGCCGTGATGGAGGCGATGATGCCGGCGATGGGCAACGTGAGGACGAGAAACGAGGGGAGCAGATGCGCGAACACTTTCAGGACCGAGAGAAAACCGACCCCTTTCGTCACCAGCAGTTCCACCAGTCGGAGGAGCTCTTTGGTCAGCATCACGAAACAGAGCGCAGCCAAGCTGATGCAAAACGGAGAGAGGAGCTCCCGGAAAATATAGCGATCAAGGATGGTGTGCAGCACGAGGGCGGTCGAAATCCTACATCGAAGTCGACAATTTCCGCACTATAGAAGAGTCGGCAGGCGCTTGTAAACAGCTCAGATCACGTTTTCGAAACTATCCGCTTGACAAGATTTTCACCCCATGGTACATCGCTCCGCACTTTTCAGCAGGTCAAGATGGGTCGGGTTGAATATTGTTTGAACTCCCCGCAAAAGCCGCCGCGCTCGCGCCGTTATTTCTCCTTTTATCGTCATCATTCCACGCGATTCAGCAGACGAGCTGACGCGCTCAATATAGTTGTGCGTTAAGGAAAGGAGGACCGTGTGAAGACTAAAGGAACAGTGAAATGGTTCAATGATCGTAAGGGGTTCGGATTTATTCGGCTTGATGGCGGTGATGACGTGTTCGTGCACTATTCCGCCTTGCAGGGGGATGGATTCAAGACGCTGAAAGAGGGTGAGAACGTCGAGTTCGATATCGTCCAAGGGGCCAAAGGCCCGCAGGCGGCGAACGTCTTAAAGGATCTTGCCACGGCTTCCTAACCGGTTACGACAAACCTATCCGCGGCCCCTCTGTCGTCTTGAAGGGCCGCGGGCCTCTCGTCGCTGAACCCCGCTCTGGACGCTGCGTTTGCAGCGCTCTGGCTTTTTCCCATTTGTTTGACAAAGAATAGGCACACTGTTAGCGTGGACTCTCAACGTCGAGGTGAGGGGTCTTCTTGGCTGTCGATCGCCGAACAGTGCTTCAGAACGCGCAGTTGTTCGCCTCCAAAGGCCAATACGATGCTGCAATCGCCGAATGGCGAAAGCTGACCACCGATTCTCCCGCAGACGGGACTATTTTCAACTCCATCGGCGACCTCCACCTGAGGCGCAATGCCAACGGGGACGCCGTCACTGCATTTCTTCAAGCCGCCACCGCCTTCCGCTCCGAAGGGTCAGTGCTCAAGGCCATCGCCGCCTATAAAAAGATTTTAAAGTCGATCCGGCGCGGATGGATATCTATCGCCACCTCGGCGATTTGAACGCCGAGCGGGGTTTGCTGAGCAGCGCGGTGCAAGACTATCTGACCTTAGGCAAACACTATCTGAAAGAGGGCCGCAGCAAAGAGGCCCTCGAGGTCTATCGCAAGATCGTCTCGCAAGACCCGTCCAATCTCGATGCGCAGCAACGCATGGCCGAACTCTGTGTGCAGGAAAATTTGGTGGATGAAGCCATCAAAATGTATCTCCAACTCGGTCGCGAGCGTTCCGCTACTCAACGCTACAATGAAGCCAAGGACGCCTATGTGGCGGCGCTTCGCCTGGATCCATTGAACGCCGAAGCCAAAGAAATCATCCAGATGATCGAGGCGGGCGGCGGCTCGCCCCTCACGATGGCCCTTGGGGACAAACCGGCCACGGCAACTGCGAAAGCGGGCGAGGGCTGCGACCTCATGGCCGAAGCGACCCGTCGGATCGAAGAAGGGCAATACGCGGGCGCCGAAGCCATGCTGACGCAACTGTTAAGCCGAGAGCCGGGAAACCCTGAGATTTGCCAGCTCCTCGCGCGGTTGCATCTGCTGCAAAATAATCTTCAAGTGGCGTTGGGTGAATATCGTTTTTTGGCTGGAGCGGCGCTTCGCGCACAAGACTATGCCATGGCGGAGTCTCTCATCGTGGAATATCTCAAGGTCGACCCGGCCTCGGTACCGATGTTGGAACTGCTCGGGGAGCTGTACCAAGAAAAGGGAGATCCTGTCACCGCAGCTCAGCATTTCGGCAAGGCAGTTGAAATCCTGTTGGAACATCCGGAACCGGGCATGCCGACCCTTCCGGCGGAACTGTTTGAGAAGGTTCAAGCATTAGCTCCAGGGAGTGCCATCGCTCGCAAGCTGGCGCCATCGTTCAATCTCAACGCCGTCGCAGCGCCTTCGACACCTGAGCCAGAGCCCGTCGAGCCGATGACGGTCTCGGCTGAGTGCCTCGCCCCCCTGCCGGTCTGCCGACGCCGATGCTCGTGAACCCGGCTGTAGAGATGCCGTTCAAGCTACAAGATTCCTCGGCCGAGTCGGCTCCGATCGCTCCGGCTCCTTCGCCACCGCCCGTCGTCGAATCGACCCGTGCGTCGGCTCCACCGGCAGCCGCTCCTCAGACGCCAGTCTCGCCCGTCGTTCCCGTTGAAGCCGCGCCCCCCACCGTAGACCCGCTCACCGACAGTATGGGTGCAGAAATCCGGTACGCGTTGGGTATGGCCTACAAAGACATGGGGTTATTGGAAGAAGCGAAAGAAGAGTTCCTCCTCTCCATGAAGGATTCGGGATTCTTTGTCGATTCGTGCCTGATGATGGGGCTCTGCGTAAAAGAGCAAGGGCAGTCTGATGAAGCGATCCAATTGCTCGAAAAACTTATCGCCGACTCACGCTGTCGAGGCGGAAATGCGCAGCTCGTGCGGTATGAACTCGGCTTGCTGTATGAGAAGACAGGGTCGGGCGATCGTGCCATTGCCATGTACCAAACCATTCCCTCGTTCCATGATGTCCCCCACCGTCTTGAATCACTGCGTAACCGCTACAACGGAGTGGAGCATCCCGAGTTCTCCGGTTCCAAGCCGCCCACGCCGGCGCCGATTGCCGGCCACTAGGCGGAAGTTCTGAGCGGTCTGCTTAGTCCGATCTTCCCCGATCGCTCCGTCTCCATGAGATCCCCATGTGAGATCCCCCTTTTCCCTCAACTTCCTGAGTGTCACACCACCTGATTGGGCGCCGATCGCCCTGCGAACACCGCCGCAATATTCTCCAGGCAGATCATCCCCATGCGCACCCTTGTCGCCAGCGTCGCGGAGCCGAGATGTGGGAGCAGCACGACTTGGCGAAGCTCTCGCAAACTGGAGTGAAACGCCGGTTCCTGCTCGAAGACGTCGAGCCCGGCGCCGGCGAGGCGGCGCTGCAATAAGGCGCTGACGAGCGCTGGTTCATCCACGACAGGCCCGCGAGAGGTATTGATCAAGAATGCTGTTGGTTTCAGAAGGCTCAATTGATCGGGGCCGATCAGATGGTGAGTGCCGGGGGTAAGCGGCACATGGAGGCTGACAAAATCAGCGTCACGTAAAAGATCATTGAGTGGGCACTGTTGCCAGGAGTCGACTGCGCGGTCCGGAGTGACAGCCGTTCGTGAACTGTAACAGATACGCATGTTGAATCCGTCGGCGCGGCGTGCCACGGCTTGGCCGATTCGTCCCATGCCGACAATTCCCAGCACTTTTCCAGAGACATCCGCCCCCAGCATTTGAGTTGGAGACCAGCCAGACCAAGCTCCGGAGCGTACGTACGCGTCACCCTCCGCCACGCGCCGCGCAACCGCCAACATCAAAGCCCAGGTGAGATCGGCGGTGGATTCGGTCAGCACGTCCGGCGTGTTGGTGACGATGATGTCATGCGTTGTCGCTGCGGTAAGGTCGATGTTGTTGTACCCCACGGCGTAATTCGCCACAATTTTAAGTCGTGGCACATCCGCAAGTATGGCGGCATCCAGCCGGTCGGTGAGGGTACAGATGGCAGCATCCGCCTCACGGAGACCAGCCTTAAGCGCATCCCGCGAAGGCGAGGCATCCCGAGGCTCCGTCGAAAGTTGAAATTGCCGACGCGCGGCGGTCATGACCGGATCGGGGAGAAGCCGGGAGATATACAGGGTGGGCAAAGACATGGAGCCTCGTTCTCGTGCCGCATATCTTAGCGAATCGTGGATGGCGCCACAACTCTACGCATCCTATCGACGGGGGGATCGAAAGACGGGAGACGAAACACGGCTTGGAATAAACAGGCAGCCTGCACTCCTGACAACGTCGGCAGTGCATCACCAGACGTTCACAACGGATCCACCCCCTGAGATGAAAACAAGCTGGCGGACTTTTTCAACATCCTGCTAGAATGAGCCCACGCCATTACACGTATGACCCTCATTCTTCCCGATACATCATCTTCCGTCGCCAGCGACCTTCGGCAGCTTCTCGGACGGGCGAAGGTTCAGAACGACTTTCCCACGCTGACGGCCTATGCCGTCGATGCCAGCATCTACCGAATGACCCCGCAAGCTGTGGTGCTTGTGGAGTCCGAGGACGACATCGATGCGGTCGTTCGATTCGCCCGGTCACGAGGTATTCCGCTGACCCCGCGCGCCGCCGGCACGAATCTCACCGGGTCGGCGATCGGTTCCGGCATTATCCTCGACGTGTCCAAGATGAATCGCATTCTTGAAGTGAACGAGCAGGAACGCTGGGCGCGGGTGCAGCCTGGCATCGTTCTGGCGGAATTGAATAGGCAGCTCAGTGGACGACAGCTGCTCTTCGGTCCTGACCCTTCCAGCGGAGACATGTGCAAGCTCGGCGGAATGGTGGCCAACAATTCCTCCGGTCCCCACACCCTTATCTATGGAGCGGTCAAGGATAACGTGCGGGCATTGCGGATCTGCCTGCCGTCCGGCGCATGGCTTTCGGCCGCTCCGTTGGGGCTGAACGATCCGGCCTTGGACCAAACTCTCGCCGCCCACCCCTCGCTGAAGCCCATCCTCGACATGGTGCAACAACAGCGTGGCTTGATCGACAGCAAGCGGCCGACGGTCAGCAAGAACAGTTGCGGGTACAATGTGTTCGGATTGGCCGACGGTTTCAAGCAGGGCCTGTTTGATTTGCCCAAACTGTTCGTCGGCAGCGAGGGCACCCTCGGGGTGATGAGCGAAGCGACCCTCCGGTTGGTTCCCAAGCCGCAGGGAACGATCACGGCGTTGATCCATTTTCGTCGACTGGAAGACGTGGGAGACGCGGTGCCGCATTTGCTGAGCCTCCGACCCAGCGCGCTGGAAGTCATGGATGCGAACACCCTGAACCTGATTGGGCGCGCCGCTCACGGCATTCCCGTCGATGCCGCCGCCACGCTCCTGGCCGAGCTCGACAGCCATGAGGGCGAAGACGACCTGCGTGAACGGGCCGACAGGATGGCCACCATCTGCCGGCGGTATCGACTCTGCGGCCGAGCTCACAGTTGCTTACGATAAGGAGCAGCGCGATCAACTTTGGAAAGCGCGGAAGGCGCTCTATCCGACGCTCTATCGATTTGATCCGCGGAAGAAACCCATTAACTTCGTCGACGATGTGGTCGTGCGGGCCGAACGCATCAGCGAATTGATTCGGTATCTGGAAACGTTCTTCGAAGGGCAGCATGTGCCGGTGGCGATCTTCGGCCACATCGGGAACGGGAACGCCCACATCGTGCCGTTGCTCAATGTGAACGACCCGCAGGATTTCGACAAGATGGTGCAGGCCTACCATGAAATTCATCAGACCGTGCTCACCCGTTTCGAGGGGTCGATTTGCGGCGAGCATGGCGACGGCCGGGTGCGGGCCGAATACGTCCGCAAGATGTTCGGTGAAGAACTCTATCAGCTGTTCGTGCAGGTCAAGCAGGCGCTGGACCCCACGAACGTCATGAACCCCGGGATCAAGATCAGCGAGGCGTCGTTCACCGAGCACATCGACTACACCCGCCTCTCAAAATCCTGCGCGACTTGCGCGAAGTGTAATTCGGTCTGCCCGGTGTACGACGTGTTTCAGTCGGAAGACATGAGCTCGCGCGGCTGGTACGAAATCGTCACCGCCAAAGACTACAGCTATCTCAATTCCCAGCGGGTCGTGGAGGCCTGCTTGAACTGCAAATCATGCCGGACGATCTGTCCTGCTGGAGTCGACGTCTCAGAATTGATTCTCCAGCGGCGCGCCGAGCACCCCAATCAAGGTTCGCGGTGGATGTTCAGCCTGCAAGCGAAACTTCCAGTATTTGAAGGGATCTTGAAAGTGTTGGCGAACACGCAGTCTCTCTGGGACCGTCCCTGGCCCAGGGCCATTCTCGCACGCCTGGCTGCGCCTGTGATGAAACGCATCGCACCTACAGCCAAGATTCCCGCAGACATGGTCCTCCCGCGACTTGCCACGACTCATTTACGTGAGCGTTACCCGGAACTCACGCAAGCGTTGAAGGATTCCCCGGCGCCACGTGTCGCCTATTTCCATGGCTGCGCGGCGAATTATTTTGAAGACGGAGTCGGGGACGCAGTCATCGGGGTATTACGCAAACATGGAGTGGAACCGGCCTTGCCCCCGCAGCGTTGTTCCGGCACGCCGATCGAAACGTATGGACATGTTGACCTGGTAAAGGACAATGCCCGCTTCAATATTCAATCGTTCGCCGAGTTCGACCAAATCGTGACCGGTTGCGCTTCCTGCACCCTCATGCTCAAGGAATACAAGAAGTTCTTCGAGAGCGAACCGGAGCGGCAAGGAGCAGAGAACCTGGCGAAGAAAGTCCTGCATATTACGGAATTCGTCGCGCGCTCCGACAAACAGCCGGCTATGGGGTCAGCGGAAGGCTCGACCAAGCGCGTCACGTACCATTCTTCTTGCCATCTGCGAGCCGCCGGTGTGACAAAGGAGCCGCGCCAGATTCTCTCGCAGGTGCCGGGGATAGAGTATGCGGAGATGACCGATGCCGATCGCTGCGCGGGTGGAGCGGGCACCTATCTCGTGAAGGATTACGATACCTCGCAAAAAGTCTTCGAGCGCAAGCGCCGGAATATCGAACAAAGCGGGGCGGAGACGGTCGCCACCAGTTGTCCCGCCTGCATGATTCAGCTCAACAACGGCATGCGCGGCCGCGTGGCAGTCAAGCATGTCGCGCAGGTGCTCAACGAAGCCTATGAGGCAGGAGCGCAACGGACGGAAGAACGACCAGGAGCCGCTCAATGACGTTTCGCAGGGTGGATATTGTTTTTGTCGCGCTGGCGTTGCTCGTGATCGGGGGCGTGGCATTGTTACCCTCTCCGCGTGACCGCAATCCCAAGGTGCCGGTCAACGGCGTGCACCAGGCCGTCATCCTGGAGAAGGACTGCCTGACGTGCCATGTGCCGACCGGCGTCCGCCCATTGCCGGCGCAACATCCCAGACGGCAAGACTGCCTGCACTGTCACGCGCGGGCTCAGAGCTGATGAAGCAGGCTCCAGGCCTCACGACGGCTGATGCCGTCAAAGTTCAATCATGCTGAATACGGCGACAACGAGAACGGAGACACAATGGTTAAAGTGCTGATCTTGGGTATCACGCTGCAGGAGCGCGTGCAGCAAACCGAATTGGATCTCGATGTGGAGAGACCGACGGCCATCAAAACAGTGATCGAAGGCAATGCGGAGCTACTCGATGCCCTCGCGCCGTTCGTGGTGCGCGGCGAATTGCTGGTCACGGTGAATCGAAAAATCGGGTCGCTCGATTCTCTCGTCAGAGACGGGGACGTGCTGAAAATATCTCACCAGTCGCGGGCCTCCTATGACGGCACGACGGATATTCCCACGTAAGCCGGAGAGGTCACGATGTGGCTGTAAGGCTTCGAGAATCGCGCCGAACCATCCTGATCATCTGAGCGCCGAAAATGTGCCTGGACAAGGTTGAGGATCGCGTATGCCGCGCAACGAACAGGCTGTGCGTCTGTTGGTCGTATTGAAGCAGCTGGAGGCTTCGCGGCAGGGCCTGACGCTGGAGCAATTGGCCGAATCGCTCGCGCCCGGTTCCACGCGCCATCCCCGCACGCTCCGTCGAGATCTCGCCGCATTGGAAGAAGCCGGCTATCCGCTGGTCACTGAACGGATCAACGGCCACACCATCTGGCGGCTCATGGAAGGATTTCGCAATGTGCCGGGCGTGCGATTTTCGCCCTCCGAACTCATGGCGCTGACGTTCAGCCGCCGGCTGATCACCCCGCTCGAGGGCACGGAACTTCACACCTCGCTGCAATCCGCGCTCGGCAAGGCTGCCGCCGCGCTTCCGCCGCAAGGTGTCGCTCTTGTTCAGCAGCTCGACGGCACATTCAGCGTCGGTCTCGGGCCACACAAACGGTATCGGCAACATCGCGACACCATCGATCGGCTGACCAGGGCCATCGCCGACAAGACCACCATTCAGTTGCGGTATGACAGCGCGTCGCGCGGTCGGATCACTCAGCCGCGAAGTCGATCCCTATCGGCTCTGGTATGCCACCGGCGGCCTGTACCTCATCGGCTACTGCCACTTGCGGAGCGAGCCGCGCATGTTTGCCGTGGAGCGCATCAAGTCCGTCACGCCTACCGACCATCCATATCAAATTCCTTTGCACTTCGATCTCGACGCCTTCGTGCAGGACGCGCTCACGGTCATGCGCGGTCCGCGCATCGAAGTGGAACTGGAATTCAACCGCGCGACGGCCGCCTGGGTAAAAGACCGCCTGTGGCATGACACGCAGCAGAGCAAGCGCATCAAGAACGGGGGTCTGCGGATGACGTTGTCAGTGGCCGATACCAGGGAATTGGTCGGGTGGGTGCTCAGTTTCGGCAGTGGGGTCAAGGTCCTCACGCCGGAAAGCCTCCGCCAAGCCGTGCAGCAAGAAGCTCAACGGATACTTGCACAATCCGAATAGTCCTAATGTGACGCGAGGCGGCTGAGCGATGGTCTCAATTTGACATTTGAAATTGTTTATATCAATTTGACGCCGGTGTATTTGACATAAGAATTCAGTCAGCGTCAAATTCCGCCGCGATGTGTTCAAGGACCGATGAATATCAGTGAGTTCAAAGCCGGGGCGTATCAACAGCAGTATGAGTACCGAAGTTTTCTGCCTACCGCCATCAATCATGAATGGAATATTTCCGATCCGCAGATCGCGACGCTGTTGGAAGATGCCAATCGTCTGCTCGGCGAACTGAACGCGTTTTCCCAACTCATCCCCGACGTCGATTTCTTCATTCGGATGCACATCACGAAAGAGGCCACGACTTCCAGCCGCATCGAGGGCACCCAGACCAGCATCGAAGAGGCCCTCGTCAAGAAGGGCGACCTGGATCCTGAAAAGCGTAACGATTGGCAGGAGGTCCATAATTACATCCAGGCCATCAATACCGCGGTCAAGCAACTGCGTCACCTGCCGTTGTCGAATCGCCTGCTGCGCGAGACGCATGCCGTGCTCTTGCAGGGCGTGCGCGGTACGCATAAACAGCCCGGCGAATTTCGCACCAGCCAAAACTGGATCGGCGTCAGCCTCAAGCATGCCGCGTTTGTTCCTCCGCATCATCAGCAGGTGCCGGCCCTCATGGGCGATCTTGAGAAGTTCATCCACAATGATCAAATCCACGTCCCGCACCTCCTCAAAATCGCGCTGATCCATTATCAATTCGAAACCATCCACCCATTCCTGGACGGCAACGGCCGGCTGGGACGACTGATCATTGTCCTCTACCTGGTCAGCTTCGGCCTCTTGCACAAGCCGGCTCTGTACCTGTCTGATTTTTTCGAGCGTCATCGGGGCGAGTATTACGAGCACTTGATGGCCGTGCGCACCACACATAAGCTGGAGCCGTGGGTGCGTTTTTTTCTGCTTGGCATGCGGGAGACTGCCGCGTTGTCCATCCAAGTGTTCAAGGACATCCTCGCGCTCAAGGAGGGGATCGAACGCGAGAGCATGCCCACCTTTCATGTGCGCCGCCAGGCCAATGCCCAGGCACTCATGCGGGCGCTCTACCAAAATCCGATGGTCAGCATCAAATCCGTAGCGCAGTTGATTCAGGCACAAACCAATACTGCGGCTGCCCTCATCGATGACTTCGTGAAGCTCGGTATCTTGCAGGAATTCACCGGACAGAAGCGTAACCGTCTATTCGTCTTTGAAAGATACGTGCGCCTCTTCAAGCGCTAGCGCCAATCGGTGCAGCAGGAAGCTCAACGGATACTTGAACGACAATGACCCTCGCACTATTCCTGTAAGGCTCCATAGGGAATGGCTGCTCGGGAAAATATTCATCTGGTTCGTGACCTCCGATGTCACGCAGCCATGGTAGCCTCGTGCCGGCCCTGAAGAGCGACAGCATCAGTCAGACAAATGGGACGAAGGAGGACCGCATGCGAATCTCTCGATGGATCATGTGCCTGTTGTCTGTGCGCAGCATTCACTGCACCAGCTCAAGCCGAAGATCTCGGTAACCTGAGCGCTCAATCCCTTCGCTCTGGACTCCACCGCCAATCCATTCGGGCAGGGAAGTCCCTTTGCGCCGAATGGAGTGAACAATCCGTTTAGCCCCTACGGCAGTCCCTTCAGCAACCAATCGGCCACGAACCCTTTCGCCACCGACGCGCCAAAGTTGTACGATCAGCAGGGAAACTATCGGGGTAAACTCGGCGGCAACCCCTACGATCCGGATTCGACCAGCAACCAATTCGGCCGGTACGGCTCGCCGTTTTCTCCGGAGTCGCTGAACAACCCCTATGGCGCCGGCAGCCCCTTTCGCCATGACTCGCCGAAGAACCCCTATGGGCAGGGGTGGAAGATCGAGGGGAGCCGGTGAATCGTTGAAGAGAGATGCATCCGGCCAATTGCGCTACTCGCCGAGCGACCTCGTTCGGTACCTCGCCTCGCCATTCGCCTCCTGGATGGATCGCTACCACCTCGAACAGCCGGCAGCCGTCACGCCCGATGAGGCCTACAGACGATGCCGAGTTGATCGCGCAGAGCGGCAACCGGCATGAACAGCGTGGTGCTGCAGGAATTTCGATCGACTGCACGCCCAGGTCGTGGAGATTCCGAACCGGCAATTTTTCGCAGGCACAACAGAAGACCGTGGCGGCGCTCGCGGCCAAGGTGCCGGTGATTTATCAGGCGGCGCTTGAGAGCGGGCCATTCTCAGGCTATGCCGACTTTCTCCTGCTTGATGCATCGGGCCGCTATCAGGTCTGGGACACCAAGCTCGCCCGCTCGCCGAAACCTTTCTATGCCATTCAACTCTGCTGCTATTCGGAGATGCTCGCCGCTATGACCGGCGGGTACATGCCGGACAAATTCGGGATCATCCTTGGCACCCAGGAGCGGGCCGACTTCCGCGTCGAGGACTTCGTGCACTACTATCGCCATATCAAGAACCGGTTCCTGGCCCTGCAGCGAGGTTTCACCGGGAAGCTGGCCGATCGTCCCGAGCCGTTGCCGCGAGCGGACCACGGCCGCTGGACCTCGCATGCCGAGGGGTTCTTCGAAGAAACAGACCATCTCGTGCAAGTCGCCGGCATCACGGTCGGTCAGATCAAGAAGCTGAAAAGGGCAGGCATCACCACGGTGACCGGCCTCGCGGCTTCCACCGGACGATCGGTGCCCAAACTCGACCAGCAGTCGGTGGAGAAGCTTGCCGCGCAGGCGCGCCTGCAATGGCAGACGCAAGCCGATCGCCACGACAACAAGGACGCTCCACCGCGTTACGAAACCTTGCCGCACAGAGGCCTCGAACGGCGAGCCTGTGGGCTTGGCCACGCTGCCGCCGGACCACCCCGCCGACGTGTTTTTCGATATGGAGGGCTATCCGCTCGCGGCTGGCGGTTTGGAATACCTGTTCGGGGTCTGCGCGCGCGCGGCTCAACCGGACACCTGGGAGTTCAGGGATTGGTGGGCGCACGATCGCGCGGAGGAGAAGCTGGCCTTCGAGGGCTTCGTTGACTGGGTCTTCGCGCGCTGGACGAACAACCCCGGCCTGCACATCTACCACTACGCCGCCTACGAGGTCTGCGCCGTGCGACGACTGAGCACACAACATGATACACGCCAGGACGAGGTCGATGAGCTGCTGCGGCACGGCGTCTTCGTGGATCTCTATCAGACCGTTCGCCATGGCCTGCGCATCGGCGAGGACAGCTACTCGCATCAAGTCGGTGGAACGGCTCTATCGGCCCAAGCGCAGCACCGAGGTGGCGACGGCCGGCGACTCCATCGTCCAATATGCACAGCTGGATTGAGAGCGGGGAGCCGGGTGACTGGCGCGAGCAGCCCTATCCTGAAAGGCATCCGCGACTACAACGAGGACGATTGCCGGTCCACCGCCCAATTGTTCACCTGGCTCAGGCAGGTCGCGCTCGAACGCAACATCCCGTCGCAATCACTGGCATCCCCTCTGAACCGCCGCCGCCGCGCGAACTGTCGCCGGAGGTCGTCGCGCGGCTGGATACGGCCGCCAAGCTCCGGCGGCAACGCGATGCGGTCTCGGCCGTTCTGGCCGATGTGATCGACTTTCACCGCCGGGAAGAAAAGCCCATGTGGTGGAGGATGTTCGATCGCGCCGAGGCGACGTCCGACGCGCTCCGCGACGATCCCGCTTGCATCGAAGGCCTGGAAGCGGTCGGATCTCCGGCGCCCGAGAAACAATCCCTCGTGCAAACCTATCGTTTCGATCCCTCGCAGGAATGCAAACTTGCGGCGGGCGACAGTTCAAAAGTGATGTTCACGCATAACTTGGAGGCCAAGCTGACGTTGTCGTCGCTGGATGCGTCCGCCGGTCGATTAGAACTCAAGCTCGGCAAGAAAAGTGTGGGCGAAAAATTTGGGGGCGCATTTCCGCAGGCAGGGTTCACTGCTGCCGCACGAGCATGTCTCGGCGACAGTCATTCAGGCGGCGCTGGCCGAGGTCGCCACGCAGCACCTGGCCAACCTTCTGCCTAAGCCAGTGGCCGCGCTCCTGAATCGTCTGCCGCCTGCCGGGTTGTCGCGACGTGACCATGAAACGCCCACCGAATCCGCCATTCGAATTTCCGCGTCGATGGCCGGGGGATGTCTGGTCATCCAGGGGCCGCCTGGTACCGGCAAGACCTTCACCGCCTCGCGTGTCATCGCCTCGCTGCTGGCCTCCGGCAAGAAGATCGGAGTCGCCTCGAACAGTCACAAGGCGGTGGTGAACTTGCTGATCGCCTGCGGCGAGGCCGTGAGGGAGCGCGGCGGCCGGTTGCAGGGAGTCAAGGTCGGCGGGGAGACGGGGGGTCCCTTGTTTGCCGACAATCCCGGCTTCCATCATGCCCCTGACAGCAGCGCGGCTCAGGCGTTCTATCAGGGAGGGGTGATCGGCGGAACGGCCTGGCTCTTCACCAGGCCCGAGTGGGAAGGGGCGCTCGATTTCCTGTTCATCGACGAAGCCGGGCAGGTGGCCCTGGCCAACGCGATCGCCATGGCGCGATGCGCGCATAACCTGGTACTGCTCGGCGACCAGATGCAACTCGAACAGCCGGTGCAAGGATCTCATCCCGGCGATGCGGGATTGTCGGCCCTGCAATATGCCTTGAAGGACACAGAAGCCAGCCGGCCTGATGCGCCGCTTTTCCATGCCGTCGTGCCGCCCGATGCCGGACTCTTTCTCGGTGAGTCCCGTCGCATGCATCCCTCAGTCTGCCGCTTCATTTCCGAAAGCATCTACGGCGGCCGTCTCGGGTCGCACGCCGACTGCGGCCGGCAAAGCATCGCCGTTCCGATGGGCCAATCCAATCTTGTCACCAGCGACAGCGGCATCGTGTTCAGCGGCGTCGAGCATGACGGCAACATCCAACAGAGTGACGAAGAGGTCGCGCGAGTGCTGGCCATTTACAACGAATTGAGTGGGCGGTTGTATACGGGGAAAGATGGCAGCACCAAGCTGCTGGCGTTGGAAGACTTTCTCTTCATCGCGCCGTACAACGCCCAGGTGCGCGCCCTGCAAAGCGCCTTGCCGAACGGCGCGCGCGTCGGGAGCGTGGATCGGTTTCAAGGGCAGGAGGCGCCGGTCTGCATCCTGTCGCTCTGTTCCAGTTACGGCGAATATCGGCTCGCGCGGGCTGGCCTTCATTCTCGACCGCAACCGGGTGAACGTGGCGATCTCGCGCGCCCAATGCCTGGCGGTGGTCGTGGCCGATCCCCGTATCGCAGGATCGATCCCAGGGTCGCTGGAAGAAATGATGCTGCTGAATCTGTTTTGCAAGGTCGTGGAAGCAGCCGCCCCGGTTGAGCGCGACCAAATCTGAGTCCTCTGAGGCCCTCACTCCCTGGGGCCGCCATGTCCTCACGCGTCCTCAAAGCAGTTCTCGGACGGCAGCGGAATCTCCATCAGAATCTTCCCGTCGTCGGCGGAATCGAGATCGAGGTCCATGATCGCAATGCCTTCGCGTCTGACTGGCTGGTCCGCCTGGCTCTCACTTCAGGAGAGCCAGCAGTTCCGCCGATGCCGGCATGAAGAGAGGAGGAACAGCATGAATGGAAAGAAAAGGAGGTGGAGGCGTTCATGGCAAAGTCTCCTATGCGGGTGAGAAGGCGGAGAAGCCGACTCCGCGCTCCCCAGCGAAGCAAAGTTCCCCATTGCCTTACGGAACCAGAATAGTTGCATTCAGCCCGGTGCGAATGGTGTTCTGCTCGTGAGGCAAGCTAGCGAGCCATTCTCTTCAGCGGTCCGTCGCCCGCGCGCGGCGGCGGTTCGTTGCCCGTCCGATCCAGCACGTGTCGTATACAGCCCGGCATCCGGGCTTCCGGCCAGCGGTCGAGCGGCGAGCCGACATCCCATGCCCCGGCAATCGCCCGCTTGAGATCGTACGACGGGACATCGATCGTCCGGAGAAACGTGCCGTGCGGCCGGTCTGCGCGATAGTCCGGCTGCCGTTCCGGTTGTTTCAGATAACGCGCGATCAGATCGGCCGGCATGGCATGGAGCACCGTGCCATGAAAGAGGAGCGCATGGCGTTTTCGTCGTTGAGCATTCCCTGAGATTTTGTGTCCGTCGATCGCCAGATCGCTGATGCCGCGAAAGGCGGTGGCCGGCTCCCAGCGATGGAGCGCGCGGGCGATCCGTTCGAGGATGAGCCGATTGGTCGCACGGATATCCGACAGGTCGGGATGGAGCGTCAGGGGCAGAATCAACGCGTAGGAGAGACAGCCGGGGCCTTGCAGCACGGTCCCGCCGCCGCTGGCGCGCCGGAGCACCGGAATAGCGTCCTGTTCACAGGCGGCGGCATGGACGTCGTCGCAGCGCCGGCAACCGGGGCCCAGCACGACGAAATAGCGGTCGCTTTCCCAAAACCGCAGGACCGGCTCGCCGCCCCCTTCATCCAGTTCGTCGAGCAGCGCATCGTCCAGCGCGAGGTTTTCCACGGGGGAGGGGAGGGTCAGGTCGAGCAGGCGCAGCGGACGCACCGGCTACCGCTTCGGCAGGTAGATGTGGGTGGCCTGTCCGTGGAAGGTTTCGGCGGCTTCCATGACGGTCTCGCTCAGCGTGGGATGGGGGTGAATCGAGGCGGCCACGTCCTCGGCCGTCGCACCCATTTCGATCGCCAGGACACCTTCGGCGATCAGCTCTCCCGCGCCGGCCCCGCAGACACCCATCCCCAGCACGCGGTCCGGATTCCGCCTCCAACACCAATTTCGTGAGGCCGTCGTTGCGTCCGACCGTGGTGGCGCGGCCGGAGGCCGCCCAGGGGAACTTTGCGATCTTCACCGCCTGCCCCGAGGCCTTGGCTGCCTCTTCCGTGAGTCCGCACCAGGCAATTTCGGGATCGGTGAAGATCACGGCGGGAATCGTCGCATCGAACGCCGTCCGGCTGCCCGGCGATCACCCGGGCCGCGACCAATCCTTCATGCGAGGCCTTGTGGGCGAGCATCGGCTCGCCGACCACGTCGCCGATGGCGAAGATGCTCGGCTCGGCGGTGCGCATCTGCCGGTCGACCTGGACGAAGCCCTTCTCGGAGATCTGAACCTTGGTCTGTTCGAGCCCCAGCTGTCCGCTGTTCGGCTTCCGTCCGACGGCCACGAGCACGCGATCGAAGACCTCGGTGGTCTGTCCGTCCGGACCTTTGCAGGTCGCCGCGATGCCGTCGTCCTTGGCCTCGAGCTTCTCGACGGAGGTGTCGAGCCTGATCGCCTTGAACCGCCGCTGCAGGCGCAGTTGCAGCGGCCGCACGAGATCGGGGTCGGCGCCGTTCAACAAACGCGGCAGGGCTTCGACGACCGTCACCTCCGATCCCAACGCCTGGTACACGGTGCCCAGCTCGAGGCCGATATAGCCGCCCCCGACGACGAGCAGGCGGCCGGGAATATCGGGGAGGTCCAGCGCGCCGGTCGAATCCAGCACGCGCGGATCGTTCAGCGTGAGCGAACCTGGAATGGCCGGCCGCGAACCGGTGGCGAGGATGGCCTGGGCGAATGAAATTTCCCGCTGCGCGGTCTGATCCGATGGACCGGACACGATCAGCGTCGTCGCGTTCTTGAATTGCGCCCGGCCTTGGATCACCTCGACCTTGCGCGCGCCCGCCAAGGTCTGAATGCCCTTGGTGAGTTTGCCGATGATCGTCTCCTTCCGGCGGCGCAGGGCATCGAGGTCGAGGCTGGGTTTCTCGAAGCGGATGCCCCAGCCTTCGGCCTCCTCCGCGTCGGTGATCAGCCGGGCCGCATGCAAGAGCGCCTTCGAGGGAATGCAGCCGCGCAGGAGACAGACCCCGCCCAGCTTCGGTTCCTGGTCGATCACGACCGTGCGCAATCCAAGGTCCGCGGCTTTGAAGGCGGCGGCGTATCCGCCCGGTCCCGCCCCGACCACCGCCACGTCATACGTCGTATCAGCCATCGGCGTCCTTCTCCCTGGTCATAAGCCCATGAACATCGCTTGAAAATCTTCCAGCACCTTGACGATCTCGTTGGTGAACCGCGCGCCGTCGGCGCCGTCGATCAGCCGATGGTCGTAGGCCACGCAGAGCGGCAGCATCACGCGGGGCACCAATTGCCCGTCGCGGTAGACCGGCACCCGGCGACCCTTGCCCACGCCCAGGATCGCGACCTGCGGCGGCATGATGATGGGCGTGAACGGACCGGCGTTGAGCCCGCCCATGTTGCTAACCGTGAACGTGGCGCCCCGCAGCTCCTCGAGCTTGATCTGGCGGGTTCTGGTGCGTTCGGCCAAGTCGGCGATCTCCAATGAAATTTGGAGCAGATCTTTCTGGTCGACATGGTGGACGACCGGCACGATCAACCCGGCCGGTGTCTCCACGGCCACGCCGATGTTGTAATAGTCCTTGTAGATCACTTCGCCGTTCGTCAGATCGATCGTCGCATTGAACTGCGGATAGAGTTTCAACGCGTGCGTCACGGCCTTGAGGAACAGGGTGGTCAGCGTCAGCGTCGCGCCTTTCTGCTTGAATTGCGGCGCATACCGTTTGTGCAGGGCCAGCAGATCCGTGACGTCGGCCTCCTGGAACTGATGAACGTGCGGGATCGTCGTCCAGGCCTGCGTCACCGTGGCCGCGATCTTCCGGCGGAGCGAGGAGATCGCGTCCCGCCGCTCGTTCCCGTATATCGTCGTGAAGACGTTCGAGCCCTTGTCCTGTCCGTCCTTGCCCGCAGGCGCGCCGCTCCGCCTGGTCCGCTCGCGCACGTAGGTCTTCACGTCTTCGGCCGTGATCCGGCCGCCGGCTTCCGACCCCTTCACCTGCGTGAGATCCACGCCCAACTCGCGCGCCAGGCGACGCACCGAGGGAGGGGCGGCCACTCCCGGGTCTGCGGAGACGTCGCGGGCCGATTGGTTCGCTGCGGAGGCGGCTCCTCTGCCTGGGGTTCGGGTTTCGAGGGCTGAACCGCGGCCGGTTTCGGGGCGGCAGCGGGTTGAGCCTGGGGATCTTCCTCTTCGTCGCCGGCTTGGTCATCCGCGGCCTCGGCGTCGGCTTCCGGCTGAGGCGAAGACGTTGGTTCCTTGGCAGGTGCGGATTTCTTGTCCGTTGCTGGTTTCTTGCCGGCCGCCTTTGGCTGGGCCGGTGCGGAGGCCTCTTTCTCCCTCTTCTCCGGCGAGTCCGTCTCTTGAGCCGGGGGCTTTTCTTTTTCTTCCACGGCGTCCGCATGCGCGGCTTCGACCTCGGGGTCCGGCTGGGGTGAGGGCGCTGATTCCTTGGCAGGCGCGGATGTTTTGTCCGTTGTGGGTTTCTTGTCGGTCGCCTGCGGCTTGGCCGGTGCAGCGTCAGTCTCCTTGCTCCGTCTTCTTTGACGAGGCCTTCTGTTGGTCCGGCTGGGCCCCATCGCCGTTCAATTCCATCAGGGCTTGGCCGACCTTCAGGTGGTCGCCGTTTTTCACCAGCACCTTGCCGACCTTGCCCGCAGCGGGCGACGGCACCGGGACGGTCGCCTTGTCGGTTTCCAGCTCGATCAGCGATTGCCCTTCCGTCACCTGGTCGCCCTCGTGGACCAGGACTTGAACGACATCGCCGCCATCGATCCCTTCCGCGAGAAACGGCAGTTCCACCTTCATGCGATCCTCATTTCTTTCGTTCGCTCTGCGCGAGCTCAGCGCTGCCAGGGCGCCAGGTCGTCGCCTTCGACACCCAGGTCCTGCGCCGCTTGCCTGACCGTTTTGGCGTCGATCTTCCCGTCCCGCCGATGCAGGGCGTAGAGGGTGGCCACCGCGAGATGTTCGGCGTCGATCTCGAAGAAACGGCGCAGGGCCTTGCGAGAATCGCTGCGGCCGAAGCCGTCGGTCCCCAGGGCCAGCAGCCCGCCCGGTATCCAGGGGGCGATCTGCTCGCTCACCAGGCGGACGTAATCGGTCACCGCGACGCAGGGGCCGTCCAGCGCCGGGACGGTCTTTTGGAGGTAGCTCACGCGCGGCGTTTCGTCGGGATGCCGGCTGTTCCAGCGCTCGGCCTCGAGGGTCCGGAACCGCAGCGTCTTGTAGCTGGTCACGCTCCAGACATCGGCCGCCACGCCGTACCGTTCGAGGAGCAGCTCCTGCGCCCGCAGCGCCTCGTTGACGAGCGGCCCGCTCGCCAGCAGATGCGCCCGATGCGCGCCGGGAGTCGGGGACGGACGGAAGCGATACATGCCTTCCCGGATTCCTTCTTCCGCCTGCGGGGGCATGGGCGGCATGGGATACGACTCGTTGTAAAGCGTGATGTAGTAGGACAGGTCTTCTTGATCCTGGTACATGCGCTTCATGCCGTCCTGCAGAATCACCGCCAGCTCGAACATGAAGGCCGGGTCGTAGGCGGCCATCCTGGGCACGGCGCTCGCGAGCAGATGGCTGTGGCCGTCCTGGTGCTGCAGGCCTTCGCCTTCCAACGTGGTCCGTCCCGCCGTGGCGCCGAGCAGGAACCCCTTGGCCCGCATGTCGGAGGCGGCCCAGATCAAATCGCCGACCCGTTGAAACCCGAACATCGAATAATAAATGTAAAAAGGAATGGTATTGAGCGCATGCGTGGCGTAGGCGGTGCCCGCGGCGATGAAGGACGACATCGCGCCGGCTTCGGTAATGCCTTCTTCCAGGATCTGCCCGTTGGTCGCTTCGAAATAATAGAGCAGGGAACTCTTGTCGGCCGGCTCGTAGAGCTGGCCGATGTGCGAATAGATCCCATATTGGCGGAACAGCGCCTCGAGCCCGAACGTACGCGCCTCGTCGGGAATGATCGGCACGAGATGTTTGCCGACATCCTTGCGGGAGAGCAGGCGTCCCAACATGCGGGCGAAGCCCATCGTCGTCGAGACCGCACGGTCGCCGGAGCCCTCCACGAACTCCTTGAAGTCCTCGAGCGGCGGCGTCTGCAGGGATTCCACCTTCACGCGCCGTTCCGGGATCTGCCCGCCCATGGCCTTGCTCCGCTCGACGAGATAGGCCGCCTCCGGACTGCCGTCCGGCGGCCGGAAGAACGGCGTCGAGGCCAGTTGGTCATCGGGCACCGGCACGCCGAAACGCGTGCGGAACTCCCGCAGCTCATGTTCGTTCATCTTTTTCTGCTGATGCGTGACGTTGCGCCCTTCGCCGGCTTCGCCCAGGCCGTAGCCCTTGATCGTCTTGGCCAGGATCACGGTCGGCTGGCCCTTGTGTTCGACCGCCGCTTTGTAGGCCGCATGGACCTTGCGCGGATCATGGCCCCCGCGCAGCATCTTATGGAGCTGTTCGTCCGAGTAGGACTCGACCATCGCGAGCAGCCGCGGATCGGCGCCGAAAAAGTGTTTCCGGATGAAGGCGCCGCCTTCCACCGAGTACTTCTGATACCAGCCGTCGACCACCTCGCCCATCCGCTTCACCAGCAGGCCTTCGTGGTCTTTCGCGAGCAACGGATCCCAGTCGCTGCCCCAGATCACCTTGATGACGTTCCACCCGGCGCCGCGGAAAATGGCTTCCAGTTCCTGGATGATCTTGCCGTTGCCGCGCACCGGTCCGTCGAGCCGCTGGAGATTGCAGTTGACCACCCAGGTCAGATTGTCGAGCTGTTCGCGGGAGGCCAGCGTGATCGCGCCGAGACTTTCCGGTTCGTCCGTTTCGCCGTCGCCGATGAAGGCCCAGACCCGCTGCCCGCTCGTATCCTTGAGGCCGCGGTCCTGCAGATAGCGATTGTAGCGCGCCTGATAGATCGACATGATGGGCCCGAGACCCATGGATACGGTGGGGAACTCCCAATAATCGGGCATGAGCCAGGGATGCGGATAGGAAGACAGGCCTCGTCCGCCGCCGCTCAGCTCGCCGCGGAAGTGGTGGAGCGCCTCTTCCGGCAGCCGGCCCTCGACGTAACTGCGCGCATAGATGCCGGGCACCGCGTGGCCCTGAAAGTAGACCAGATCGCCGCCCTGGGGCGCGTCCTTGCCGTGGAAAAAATGGTTGAAGCCGACTTCGTACAAGGTGGCCGCGGACGCATAGGTCGAAATATGGCCGCCGATGCCGGGGCGCTGCTTGTTGGCCTTCACCACCATCGCCATCGCGTTCCAGCGGATGAAGCTCCGGATCCGCCGTTCGATGTCGAGATTGCCGGGGTAGGGCGGTTGTTCACTTGCGGGGATCGTGTTGACGTAAGGCGTGTTAAAGGGGGCGGACACAGGCGCGCCGCGTGCGCCGAGCCGGTCGCGGAGGCGCTCGAACAGATACCCGGCCCGGTCAGTCCCCTTGGCGCCGAGCACGTACTCGAGGCTATCCAGCCATTCCTGGGTTTCCTGCGGATCGTCGTCGGCCTGCAGTCGAGGAACGGAATCGTTGTCGCTCATGTCTCGCCCCCGTTAGATAGATCACATCTTAACGAGTGGGGCCACCGAGAGCAAAGAAACATTCACGAAGGTTCCCGCTTCGTCCATAGAACCGTTCGCGTCGTCTCGTCGGACCCGCATCGCCGCCGCCAACGAAAGGCGGAGCGTTCCTCCGCAACGGATTTCGAGGAGAGCAGGCAGCGGGACCGAGCCGGGCCGAAACGGGTGACTCGTCTGCATCGGCCTCAGCTCTGCCCATACCGTGACCCGGAATGTCACGCGGGCGTGGTAGTCTCGCGCGACTGATTACGGCTCTAGGCATGTCACGGGGTGGGCCCTAGGGATAATGCCGGTAGCGATCGAGCGGGCGGCAGGGCCGTACCCGAGGAATGGAGGTTCGAATGGCCACGAGTTGGAACGAAGAAGCCAGAATCAGTTGTGAATTCCGCTTCAAGTGCCCGCGGACGTGGGAAGGGCTGCAGCCGACCGCCGACGAAGGGGTCCGGCATTGCGGGGCCTGCGAGCGCGACGTGCACCTGGCCATGACCGAGCAGGACTTTCGCCGGCATCGCGAACAGGGCCGCTGCATCGCCGTGCGGGTCCTGGTCAGCGGTGAGAAAGCGGACTCCGGCAACGAACCCGGTTGGTGGGTAGGCGAGCCGGGGCCGCCGTACAACAATTTACGTGCAATTTTGGACGAGGATGAAGACTGAACGGGCCTAAGAAAATCTACGTCGGACGATTGTGGCCCTCGGCGCAAAAGGGTATGCTGCGGCGACTTGAACCGAGAGCCACCTCATTTCGGATTCGAACAATGCCAACGCCGGAAGAAAAAGCCCGCCAGAAGATCGACGAGATG